>NZ_JAIZDA010000031.1 GCF_020404405.1 Novosphingobium sp. FKTRR1
GTCGGGCTACGCCCTCCCTACGCCGCCAGCAGCGCGAAACCTGCGCCCAGCATCAACCGATCCTCGCAACGCAAAGGGGGTCCCTTTTGCGCGCCGATAGGGGGTCCCGATTGGACGCCGATTGACACGCTGACGGTGAACCAGCGTGGCGGGACAAGCAGAGTCAGTATGTCTGCAAACGCCCGGTTGCGGACGTCAACGCACCAAAACGCAACACCTTCGTCGCCCCGTGCTTGACACGGGGCTTGGCTACTTTTTCACGTCGCCGCGCAGCGCATTCGCCGCCGGATACCACTGGTCCCAAAGGTCCAACCAATCGGGATTGTCGGCTTCGATCAGCGCGAATTTCCATTCCCGCCGCCACTTCTTGACCAGTTTCTCACGAGCGATGGCGGGTTCGATCTCTTCGTGGCGCTCGGCGTAAACCAGCCTCGCCTTGCCAAAGTCGTCTACGTGGCTTGAGCCCATACCTTCACGATGCTGCCACACGCGCCGCATCAGATCGGCGGTGACGCCAACGTACATCCCGCCACGATAGCGGTTCGCCATGATATAGACCCAGCCGCCCTTTTCCATCGGGCAGTCATGCCAAACGCGAGGCCGCAAGGAAAGCCAAGCCCCGTGTCAAGCACGGGGCGACGGGGGTTTGGAGGAGGAAACGTCCGCTTCCCACCAGAACGAGACAGGCAGCCTCCGCCCAGTTGTAGACCTTCCCGCGCCTTGATTAGGGATCGGCATGCCGGTGGTAGAAGCCTTTGACCACGTAGACGCCTTGGAACCGCTGTTTATGGCGGAGTTCGAGTTTTTGCCCCGCATCGGCGAATATCTCTCAATCGATACCCCGCCCGGCTATTTCAGATACTACAAGGTCGTTGAGATTTGGCACCGGCAAGACAAAGAGGGTGGTGCTTTCCGCGCTTGCATACGCCTTGAAGAGGACGATTGAAAAACGTCCGCTTCCCACCCACTTTCGGACATTGCGCAGCGCCTCGCGCCCTCGGGTGCGGGGCGTTGCTGTGAGCCGCTGCCGCTAGAAATGCGCTAGAGCGCAAAACGTAGCGCCGCGTAGGCCTAGCAAAGGTGCTGCGTAAGCGGCTGTTATTGTTATTGAAAAATGGTGGACGCACTTGGGCTCGAACCAAGGACCCGCTGATTAAGAGCCATGATCAGAGGGTCCTAGCACATCCGTACGTGTCCAAGAATGGCGGAATTCTGCGATTCAGAGTCCGCATTGTTCTTGAAATGTTCGCGGGTATCCACTACAAAAAGCTACCTAAGGTAGCAGGTACATATGGCGAACAAAGTAGGTTTGACGGATGCTAAGATCGCAGGGCTGAAGGCGCCGACTGCGGGTCAGATTGAGCTCGCCGATGGCATCGTCTCCGGCCTTAGGCTCCGCATGGGTGCCAGTGGTATCAAGACGTACATTCTGCGCAAGCGGGTGCAGGGCAAATGGTTGAATGTGACGATCGGACGCCATGGCCCGAGCTTTACACTGGCTCATGCCCGCAAGAAGGCCCGCGATCTGCTCGTGGATGTCGAGCAAGGTAAGAGCATCGCCAGAAAAGCGGGTGCAAAGAGGAAGGGGTCAAAAGGCGTCGGGACAGTCGCTGAGCTCTACGAGACGTACCTTGCGCAGCAGATCGAGGGCAAAAAGCGGAGCGCGAGGGAGTTCGATCGGGTATTCCGAAAGTACATCGAGCCTGAAATTGGAGACCGGCTCGCGGACTCCATAACTCGAAGTGACGTGAGCCGCTTCGTTGAGAAAATTGCGTTCGAGCGGGGCAAGGAAACCCTGACGATGGCGCGGATCGTGTATCGCCATCTTTCAACTTTCTACACTTGGGCGCTTACCAGATTGGAGCATATGCCCGCCAATCCTTGCCGGGATGCATGGCGGCCGAAGCGGAATGAGCCTCGGGACCGTGTACTCAGTGACCGTGAGCTTGCTGCGCTGTGGCAATCTGCGGTCGAGGATGGATATCCGTTCGGTCATCTCGTGCAGATGCTTCTCCTTACGGCTCAACGCCGAGGCGAAGTGCTCGATGCGGCGTGCGACGAGTTCGATTTCAAAGCCAAGGTCTGGACTGTCCCAGGTGATCGAGCAAAAAACGGCAAGGCCAATTTGGTGCCATTATCCACGCAGGCTCTTGCAGTGATCACCGAGATATTCCGGGCTGCTGGCATCGATCCCGACGATGCTCACAAGCAATCCCGGATTCTGTTGGCTTCGAAGGTCACAAATACGAACAGTGTCAGCGGATTATCCAAGGCCTGGAAGCGGATCAGAGCGGGCGTGGACGAGAAGCTAGGCTACGAGGCCGGACACTTCACCATGCACGATATTCGCCGGACGGTCGCGACGGGCTTGCAGCGCCTTGGTATCGCTCTGGTCGTTTCGGAGGCTGTACTAAACCACCAGTCCGGAACTGCGATGGCCGGCGTCGCTGGCGTTTATCACCGGCATCAATACACCAACGAAAAGCGGGAGGCGCTTTCGCTTTGGGGTCGTGAGGTGCTGCAGATCGTGGCGAAGTATCCAACGGAGAAGGATCAGGAAATCTGACTATCGGCCCCGATCCAGTCCGCATGAAGACGATCTAGGCCCGTAATCACACCCTCGACGGTCACTTTCATTCCAATCAGGGCCTCGGAAACTTCGTCTCCCTCTACAACCCATACCTCATCGGAGACCGTCGTGATAAGCGCTCCACGCGGTGCCCAGCTTAGCGTTCCTGAAACTCTAATTCGTCCCTGACTCACACGTATTCCCATTCACAAGCGCCAGTAACGCAGCACCTGGCGCACGTAAATTGGCGTCTCTCCGTTCCGTGGAATTCCGCCAGCCCGCGTAACGGCCTTCGGACCAGCGTTGTAGGCGGCGACGGCCAGATGCACCATGCCGAATTGATCGAGCAGCGTCCGAAGGTACAATGCTGCGCCTCCCACGTTTGACAGGGGATCGTAGCGGTTGCGCACTCCAACCTGTCGAGCTGTTCCTGCCATCAGCTGTCCCAAACCGACCGCGCCTGCCTTGCTTAGCGCGAAAGGGTTGTATCGGGATTCCGTCCAAATCAGCGCATCCAGCAGGCCTGGGGGGAGGGCATATTGCCGTTCTGCGGCCATAACGTGTGGAAGATAGATCGCTCGTCTGAAGCTGCCAACTTTGCTGTGCGAGACTAGCGCGGGTTTCGATAGTTCGACGATCGACCGGTCTCGGCTTCGCTGGCGATCAGACTTTTGTGCTGGCCACATCCCAAAACTCAAAAGCGCAAAACCGCCTTCGCCGGTTTGAACCGTTACGCCCGAACTTCCTGTCGCCGCAATGGCCGAAACATTCGGAGCAGTAGCACCAGTTGATGCCCGGGAAGGCCAGGCCGCAGCCAATGCGACTGGCAACGCAATTAGCAGCAGACGGGTCATACCTAACCTTTCTCTAGCCGACTCGAGTTAGAACATATATAGAACATAGGGCGCGATAAAGCGCGTTGTGATGGGCGCAGAGTGGAGGCTGCGCGGGCTGTGGCATCCGTGATGGAGATGCCTGATGTCGAATGCCTTTGTTGCTGATCGCCTTGAAGCCCGAGCTCGCCAGATTGTTGCCGATCTTGACGGTTCCTGGTCAGGCTCGCGCGGCATGTGCCGCTGTCCTGCCCATGATGACCGCACACCCTCGCTCAGCGTGACGCTTGGTTCGCGGGCGATCCTGTTCCACTGCTTTGCCGGCTGTTCCAATGCCGCTGTTCTGGCGGCGCTCGCGCAGCGCGGCGTGAGGTCATCGACGCTGTTCGACGGGCGAGCCGAGCCCGTCCGGACTGCAATGCCAGAAGCTGTGCCGAGCGAGCATGTCCAGCGGCTTTGGCGCGAGGCGACGTGCCTCGTCGACAGCCCTGCCGAGCGCTATCTCACAGGACGAGCCATCCGCACGGGCTCTCCCGATCTGCGCTATCACCCGCGCACGCCGCTCGGACCCAAGGGATCGGTGCGGTTTCACCCATCGCTTCTCGCCGCGGTGCGTACCGATCTCGGCGTCATTGCGCTTCATCGCACGTTTCTTGAGTTTGAGACCTTCCGCGTTGCCCGCTTTGATGGGCCCAAGCGCGCGCTTGGTGCTCTTGGCCGCGGCGCGGTGCGACTTCACGGCCCTCGCGGCGGAACGCTTGGGCTCGCTGAGGGGATCGAGACAGCGCTTTCTGCAAAGGAGCTGTTCAGCATTCCCTGCTGGGCGACGCTCGGAACCGAGCGCTTCGGGCTGGTTGCGATCCCGGAGAGCGTGAGCGAGCTGCATCTCTTCATCGACCACGATGCGGCTGGCGAGCTGGCTGAACGCAAGGCGCGCGCAGCTTATGAGCGGGAAGGGCGCGTGATCTTTACGCATCGCCCCGAACAACCGGGCGCCGACTTCAACGATGTCCTGATGGCCCGGCAGCAGATCGAAGTCTGATCCGGACAAGAGAGGGGAGGAGGCCTGGAGCTTCTTGAGACCCCCATGGCGCGGGTGTCGTCAGGAGGCTTCCATGTCCACTCTCCCCGTTCTTGCCTTGCCCATTTCAGGCCAGCCTGCTGTCTTTCTGGCAGCGCAAGTGCTCGCCGACCGACTTGATCGCGGCGATGCGATTTCGCGATCGATCCTCAATGCCGAACTGGCCGCACATTTCGGCGGCAGTGACGCAGCGGGCCGCTGGTCGGTGCGCGACGCCCACGCAGCTCTCGAACTTGCGCAGGTCCTTTGGCTTCAGTCGAGGTCCGATCTCGATGTCCGATCAACGCCGGGCGAGGCCGCAAGGCACTTCGATCAACTGGAAGCTCTGGTTCCCCGCCAGACTGTCCGCAGCGAGGAGCAGATCGAACTCCAGCAATTCGCAACACCGCCGCGTCTGGCTTGGCTGGCGGCCAGAGCCTGTGCACCTGCACGCGGCGAGCTCCTGCTTGAACCGTCCGCTGGGACCGGCATGCTTGCTGTCTGGGCGGACAAGGCTGGCGCGCGGCTCGCGCTTAACGAGATCTCCGGGCTGCGCTGCGACTGCCTTACTCGTCTGTTCCCCGCAGCCAGCGTTTCCAGCCATGATGGTGAGCTCATCGACGAGCTTCTTGCACGGGCAATCCGTCCGCAGGCCGTCCTGATGAACCCACCATACTCGTGGAGCGCGGAACGCGGGCGGGATGGCCGGACCGCGGCGCGGCATCTGCGCTCGGCATGGAACCGGCTTGCGGCAGGAGGACGCCTTGCCGCGATCCTTCCCGAGTGGTTCGACCTGCCAGGCTTCCTGGCCCGGTCGGCCAAGCCTGCAGCCATCCGCCTCGATCTCATCATCGAGCGCGGGTTCGTTATGCACGGTACCTCCATCACGACCAGGCTGCTGGTGATAGACAAGCTCGATGTGACGAGCGAGCCAGTCACCGGCCGTGCATCTGACTTCCGTGACCTCTGTGCGCTCGTCGATACAGTACCGGCTCGCTCATCGCCGCCATCGCTCACCGCGACGCCGCCCCGGCCGCTAAAGGCTATCCCGCTCCTTCGGCCCTCTGCACGGCCGATGCCACTCGCGGCAAATCCAGGATCGCGGTCTGGGGCAACTGCGCCGGTTGCGTTTTCTGCGCTCGAAGTCCCGGCCGCGACGCCAGAGCAGGTCGGCCACTATCTGCCCTACCGCCCGAGCCGCATCGCGATACCAGGTGCAGCCGATCATCCGACACCGCTTGTGGAATCGGTCGCCATGGGATCGATCACTGCGCCCGTCCCTTCCGTCGTTCCCAGGCTCCCCGGTCACGTCGTTGCCAAAGGACTCTTGTCTGCCGCACAGATCGAGACCCTCATTTACGCAGCAAGCGCCCATGCGCGCGATCTGCCGGGTCTCTTCATGCCCGAGGACAAGGGCTGCATTCTGGTGCCGAGCGCCGAGGGCAAGGCCTATCGCATGGGTTACTTCCTCGGTGACGGCACCGGTGCCGGCAAAGGCCGCCAGGTTGCCAGCGTCATTCTCGACCGGTGGGTGCAGGGCGAGCGTCGGCATATCTGGATTTCCAAGAACGAGGCCTTGCTCGAAGATGCGCGTCGCGATTGGGCCGCGCTCGGAGGCCTCCCCATCGACATCCAGCCCCTGGCGACCTGGAAGCTCGGCTGTCCCGTGATGATGCCGGAAGGCATCCTCTTCGTGACCTATCCGACGCTTCGCTCGGGCCGCTCAGATGCGACCCGGCTCGATCAGATCCTCGCCTGGGCCGGCGAGGACTTCGACGGTGTCATCGTCTTCGATGAGGCGCACGCAATGGCCAATGCCGCTGGCGGTGAAGGCTCGCGCGGCAAGGTGAAGGGGTCTGAGCAGGGCGTGGCCGGCGTGCGGCTCCAGAACATGCTGCCGCGCGCTCGTGTACTCTATGCTTCAGCGACCGGTGCGTCGGACGTCAACAATCTCGCCTATGCCACCCGCCTCGGTCTCTGGGGACCCGAGACCGCGTTCGCGACCCGCGAGGAGTTCGTCACCGACATTCGCGCTGGTGGTATCGCGGCTATGGAGCTCGTGGCTCGTGACCTGAAGGCACTGGGGCTCTACACCGCGCGGGCGTTGTCGTTCGCCGGTGTCGAGTACGAAATCCTCGAGCACACCCTGAGCGCCGACCAGATCGCGGTCTACGACGCCTACGCCGATGCCTGGGCGATCATCCACGCCAATCTGCGCGATGCCCTCGAGGCAACGCGGATAGTCGATGCCGATACCGGCAGCACGCTCAACAGCAGCGCCAAGTCTGCCGCGTTCTCGGTCTTCGAAGGCACCAAGCAGCGCTTCTTCGCGCAGCTGCTCCTCTCGATGAAGCTGCCAAGCCTGCTGCCTGCCATCGATACCGCGGTCGCCGAGGGCAATGCCGTGGTGGTCCAGCTCGTCTCGACGGCGGAAGCCATGCTCGACCGCCGCCTTGCCGACTTGTCCGACGAGGAACGCGAAGCGCTCGAGATCGATCTCAGCCCGCGCGAGTATGTCTAATGTTGAGCTCAACATTAAACGTATTCTTTGCAGTCGCAGTTTATGTCGAGCGTGGCAGCGGGAGGCGCGGGTTTCCTTCGGTTTTCCATGATTTCACTCCAGATAACTACGGTTCCGTCGACCTCAGCAAGTCGAAGGAACCAACATGCGAACAAGATCACCATTGCCGTTTCGAGCGGCCCCGCTCCGGGTCGAAGACCCGACCAGTCACAGCACCCTTTTCACCGCATTCCTCTCCTCTCTGTCGCTCGACGAGAGGTCAGGCTGCGCGGTTCTGTTTGGCGCGGCGGTCCGCCATTTCCTGCATTGGCTGGACCTGCACGGGATCGCGATCCGCACGATCGACGACCGGACTGTTCGGCGGTTCGAGAAGCATCGGTGCCGGTGCCACCGGTATTCGGCACAGCAAGCGCACTACAAGGCTGACCAAGCAGCAAGGGTCAGGCGGTTCGTCCGGTTCCTGGAGGATCAAGGCTACGTCGAAGTCGACGACGGGATCGACGATTTGCCACGGCACCTCGCTGACTATTCCGATGCGATCGATTGCCTGCAACTCGCCGAGGGCCCGGCGCAGTCCTATCGATCCGAGGCCGAGCATGTCGTGGCCTGGCTTCGTGTTACGCGACGCCAATGGATCGATATCGACGACACGATCATCGACGAGTACGCCGCGCATGATTGCCGATGCCCGGTCTGGCGCAAGAGGGGCCAGTTGGTCGCAACAGGCACCAAGCGGCGGGGGCGATGCGCACGGCACTTCGTTGTGTTCCTGCGAGGCCGAGACGCCATCCCATTGGTTGAACCGGTGGCGGACGATAACCCGCACATGTCGGCTTACCTGGCATGGCTCAAGCAACACCGCGGCGCCACGGACGAGACGATCCGGCGCTACCGGACCGATATCAGACGGCTGATGCCAATGCTTGGCGAGCCTTCGCTATGGGATGCCGCCGGACTCAGGAGCGCATTCCAGCGACGAAGCAAGGAGACGCCGGGCTCGGCATCGCTGCTCGTCACGATAATGAGGAGCTACATCCGGTTTCTGGTCGTGCGTGGTGAGTGCCGGCCTGCATTGTTGCATGCAGTTCCATCGGTGCAGCGCTACCGCCTTTCGAAGCTGCCGCGCCACGTCGACCCGGCAACGATCGAGAGGATCATTGCGGCCTGTCCAACAGATCGTCCGGTGGAGGTCCGGGACAAGGCCATCATACTCTTGCTCGCCAGACTTGGGCTGCGCGCCGGTGATATTCAGGACATGCGCCTTGAGGATATCGACTGGCGATCCGGCCACCTGACGGTCAAGGGCAAGGCGCGTCGGCCGGACCGACTGCCGTTGCCGCAGGATGTCGGTGACGCGATCCTGGCATATCTCGCGACAGCCCGCCCGAAGGCCGCCGAAGAGCATTTGTTTCTGCGCGCACAAGCCCCGTTTCGGCCATTCCGCTCGTCCGCCGAGATCGCCGGCATCGTCGCCCGTACGCGCGACCGCGGTGGGATCGATGGGGTGCCGACCGGGTCACACATATTCCGGCATTCGCTTGCCACCAACCTGCTGCGAGCGGGCGCAGGCCTGGAGTCCGTCGGGACCATCCTGCGTCACAGCTCGCCCGAGACCACTGCCATCTACGCCAAGGTCGATCTGCCGATGCTCATGAAGATCGCGCAGCCCTGGCCGGGAGAACAGTCATGCTGAACATCCACATTTCCAGATACGTCACGCTCCATCGCAGCTTGGGACGGAAGTTCTCCGAACAGGAACGCTTGCTGCGCCTGTACGCCGCCTACGCCGGAGGGTTCGGCGACCGGCACATCCAAGTCCAGCGGGTCTACGACTGGTGCCACACGGCGAGTTCGCAAAATGTGGCCCGCCGGAGGTTCGATACCGTTCGCAACTTCAGCCGCTTTATCCAAGCTGATGATCCAGTTCACGAGGTTCCCCCCGCGGGTGTCTTCGGTCGAGGCAAGAGACCTCGTCCGACGCCTACCATCATCGAACCGGATCAGGTGCGGGCGATCATGACGGCGGCGTTGGACGTTCCGCCGCAGGACATGATCAGCCCCCACACTTACCATTACCTGTTCGGCTTGCTCGCAGCGACGGGCCTGCGGATATCCGAAGCTCTGGCGTTACAATGCACAGACCTTGTCGAGGATGGCCTGATCGTCCGCAATGGCAAATTCGGCAAGCAGCGGCTGATCGCATTGCAGCCATCGACCCGCCAAGCACTCGAAGCCTACCTCGCCATGCGCAAGAAGCTCGGGGCCACGGGCAGCGATCTATTCGTTTCCATCCGGGGACGAGCGCCGACTAAGACGAGAGCGCACGTTGTCTTCGTAAGGCTTGCGCGTCACCTCGG
Organism: Novosphingobium sp. FKTRR1; assembly: GCF_020404405.1. GTDB lineage: Bacteria > Pseudomonadota > Alphaproteobacteria > Sphingomonadales > Sphingomonadaceae > Novosphingobium. The sequence continues at coordinate 9,341 of NZ_JAIZDA010000031.1, forward strand.
ATATCGAGGACCGACGGGCAAGTCAGGCATGAGACTCCATGACCTCAGGCACACATTTGCGGTGCGTTCCCTTGAGGCCTGCCCGCCCGACCGGGAAGCTATCGCACACCACATGGCAGGACTCAGCGTCTATCTGGGGCACGCGTCGGTCGCCAACACGTACTGGTATCTCGAGGCCACCCCGGTGCTGCTGCGCGACATCGCGGCTGCGAGCGAGCAGCTTTACCGGGGAGAAGCGGCATGACGGCGCTCGCTCCGCATCTCTCGGCATACCTGCGTGAGCATCTGCCGCGCGAACGCGCCGTCAGCCCACACACGGTAAAGACCTACGCCAACTGCTTCGTCCTCCTCGTCCAGTTCGCTGCCGATCGGCTGAAGCGCCGGCCGACCGACCTCGCGATCGAGGATCTCGGCACCGACATGATCATGGCCTTCCTGGACTATGTCGAGACCGGCCGAGGCAGCTGCGTGCGGACCCGCAATGGCAGGCTCGCCGCGATCCGATCCTTCTTCCGGTACATCGAATATCGGATTCCGGCCTGCCTCGACCAGGCTCTCCGCGTCAGATCGATCCCGACCAAGAAGACTGACCAGGCGCTGATCGACTATCTCGACCGGGCAGAGATCAAGGCTTTGCTCGATGCCCCAGATCCGCGGACACGCCTTGGCACCCGCGATCGCGCAATGTTGCATCTGGCCTATGCTGGCGGGCTGAGGGTGTCGGAACTCGTAACGCTGCAACTGCGCGATTTCCCGGACCGCTCCCTGTCCACCGTGCACATCATGGGCAAGGGTCGGCGTGAACGGGTCCTGCCGCTCTGGAAGGAGACCCAGTTCGCATTACGCGCATGGCTTGCGATCCGCCCCGAAGCCGAGGTCACCGAGATATTCCTCAATGCCAGCGGGCAACCCATGACCCGCGACGGATTTGCGTTCCGTTTGGCCCAGCACGTCAAGGCCGCAGCAGAGAAGCAGCCGTCGATCCTTGGCAAGCGCGTAACACCGCACGTGCTGCGACATTCCTGCGCAATGCACACGCTTGCGGCGACCGGGGACATTCGCAAGGTCGCATTGTGGCTCGGCCATGCCAGCATCCAAAGCACCGAGACGTATTTGCGCGCCGATCCCGAGGAGAAGCTGCAGATTCTCGCGGCGCACGGCGCTCCTGCCATCAAACCCGGGCGATTCAAGCCGCCATCCGATGCCCTGATCACCATGCTCACCGACGTTCGAAGGCGGGCCTAGCCCGTCTCCGGACAACCCCTTGGCACTCATATTATCTGGAGTGAAATCATGGAAAACCGAAGGAAACCCGCGCCTCCCGCTGCCACGCTCGACATAAACTGCGACTGCAAAGAATATGTCGTCGATTACCTCGTGAAGAGCTTTCCGGTGCGGCTCATGGCCGTCTTCACCGACGAGAACGGCAATCCCCGCTCTGAACCGATGAGCGATGCCGATGGCGCGCCGGTCCTCTGCCAGACCGCGCTCGCGGCGCGCGACCGGATGGTCGAGCAGCTTTGCGCCCTGCCGCCGATTGCCACGGCACTCGATGCGATCCTTGAGCGCTTCGGCACGGACAACGTGGCCGAGGTCACGGGTCGGACACGCCGTCTCGTTGTCGGCTCCGATGGGCGGCAGCGGCTGCAATCACGGACACCGCGGGCCAACATCGCCGAGACACAGGCCTTCATGAATGGCGACAAGCGCATTCTCGTGTTCTCTGACGCAGGCGGTACCGGCCGCAGTTATCATGCGGACCTCGCGGCGAAGAACCAGGCTCGGCGCGTCCATTTCCTGCTTGAGCCGGGCTGGCGGGCCGACGCGGCGATCCAGGGGCTTGGCCGTACCAACCGTACCAATCAGGCCTCAGCCCCGCTGTTCCGGCCAGTGACGACCGATGTTCGCGGCGAGCGCCGCTTCATCTCGACGATTGCGCGACGTCTCGACAGCCTCGGTGCCCTGACACGCGGCCAGCGCCAGACTGGCGGGCAGAACCTGTTCGATCCGGCCGACAACCTCGAAAGTGTCTATGCCAAGGATGCTCTGCAGCGCTGGTTCGGGCTTCTGTTCACCGGAAAGCTGGAAGCCGTAAGCCTTGGACGCTTTCAGGATCTGACCGGGCTCAGGATCGAAGGTCCCGATGGCGGTATGGTCGACGACCTGCCCACGATCCAGCGTTGGCTCAATCGCATCCTTGCCCTGCCCATCGCCCTGCAGAACGGGATCTTTGACGAGTTTCTGGGCTTGGTCGAGGCCCGCATCGATGCGGCCCGAGCTGCGGGCACGCTCGACCTCGGGCTCGAGACCATCGCGGTCGAAAGCTTCGAGGTTCTCTCCGATACCTTGCTGCGCACCGACAGTGTCTCCGGGGCAACAACGCATCTCCTCGAATTGGAGATCGCCCGCGCGCTCAAACCGCTCACGCTGGAGCGTCTCAACCAACTGGAAGGCGCGCGGGGCAGCAAGCATTTCCTTCGCAATGTGCGCTCAGGAAGGGCCGCGCTGCTGGTTCCGGCCCGAAGTCTCCTTGGCGATGACGGCACACGCATCACCCGCTACGAACTGGTCCGTCCATTGAAGCGCGGTCATCTGACTGCTGACCAACTTGCGGAAAGCCGCTGGGAACCTGTTGATGACGTTGCTTTCCGCACTGCATGGCAAGCCGAGGTTGACGAAGCGCTGTCATCGCTGAAGCGCGAGCGCCTGCATCTCGCGACGGGCTTGCTGCTTCCCGTTTGGGATAAGCTCCCGGCGGACCATGTCCGGGTCTGTCGGATATCGGCCAGCGACGGTCAGTCGTTGCTCGGGAGGGAGGTGCCGCTCCATGCCGTCGCAGACATTTGCGGCGCGCTGGGACTTGATGCTGCGCCGTCAATCGCACCGGATGACCTCGTGCGGGCTGTGCTCGCCGGCGGCCGGCCGATAGCGGTCAAAGCTCGCGAAGCGCTCATGCTCCAGCGCCGTCTCGTCAATGGTTCGCAGCGACTGGAGCTCACGGGTTGGTCTGCGAGCCGCCTGGACTGGTACAAGGCCCAAGGCTGCTTCACGGAAATCATCCGCTTCCAGACCCGGCTATTCGTGCCGCTGGAGGGGGCAGCACAGGTGTTGGAGCGGCTTGCTGAAGGAAACCCGCTGCGCTGATCAAAGGGCTCCGAGATGCGGCGCGAGGATCGAAGCGGTCTCCAAAAGACCGTGCGCTTCGAGTGAGCGCAGCAGATCCTCCGGCTGCATCTCGGGCCGCTGCAGTCGTTGACGCAATCTGCGAATGGCCGAGATCGCGAGCCCTTCTTCAAGCGCGATCGTGTCAGCGATGAACTCGTCCGCGCTGCGCGCTTCGAGGTTGAGCGAGCCCAGAACGCTTGCCGGAAAATCGGGAAGGTTTTCGGTCACGATGGCCTGAGCCTGCGTTTTGAGCGCTGCGGCAACGACATGCTCGTCATTCGGATCGGGAAGGCCAACAGGATTGCCGAGCAGCCGGTCGAAATCTTCGACGAGTGCTTCCGGAAAGGCGCGGGTCATGCTCGCGATGGCGCGCGCAGCGCGTTCGCGCGCGTCGGCGAACCCCCGGTCGGCTTGTAGCCGCGCTAATGTTCGCTCGGTTTCCGCAAGGATCCGAGGTGACCACCTGACGCGAAAGAACTCTGCCTCGGCAAGGCTGAGGAGGAGATTGCGCCGCCAAACGCTGACGAGCGAGCAGGCGTCAATGAGCGCGGTGTAGCGATTTGCGAACATCGCCTTTCAGATCAGATGCGCATCGTCAGCCATCAGGGCGTCGAGCGCCTGCGTTCGCTCCTCGTCGCGCTTTGCCTTGTAGTCGAAGACATCCTGAGCCCTGACCCGCCTGTGGCGACCAACGAGTGAATAGGGCATCGCGCCTTGCTCGAGTAGCTTGATCAGGTGGGGCCTAGAGACGTTGAGCAGGTCGGCAGCCTGCTGCGTCGTGAGCAGTTCCTGAATCGGCACCAGCGTGACTGCGTGACCGCTGCCGACATGTCGCAAGAGCTCCAGAAACAGGTCCGACATGGCGGGCGTCAAGGTAACGTCGACCGGGCTCGGATCTCCGGGCGCACGAAGCCGCAGCGCGGCTTCGCCTGCCTTCTGTGCCGCCAGAATCCGACGCAACTGGTTTGCCATCTGGCGATCATCGGCCGAAGGCATCCGTCCGCCGAAAGGCTCGGCATGGGCTGGAAGGGTCATGGCATCCTCGAAAAAGCTGGGAATAATAGATCGCATATATTCGAAATATTCGCAACGAATTTTCCCACCACGGATAGGCCGCAATACCGCCTTTCTGGGATGGAGAGAGGGGAGGGGGCTTTGCCCTGATGAGCCTGTCAGGCGTCGATGGTCGGCGTCGGGCATGGGTTCACAGTCAGGAGTGAAGCCGATGTTTCAGACAATCCCTTTGAACAAGCTTGTTGCCTCGCCGCGCAATGTTCGCCGCCACACCGATGCCGCTGCGGATGCAGAGCTCAAGGCCAGCATTGCCGCGCATGGGCTGCTGCAGAACCTTGTGGTGCGTGCGGGCGCCAAGGGCAAGTTCGAGGTCGAAGCCGGCGAGCGCCGCCGCCGGGCGATGCTGGCGCTTGCCGAAGACAAGGTGCTGCCCCGCGATCATGCGGTCACGTGCCTCGTGCTCAGTGCGGACAATGAAGCTGCGCCGGAAGCAAGTCTCGCGGAAAACTTCCACCGTCTCGCCATGAACCCTGCCGACGAAGCGCAGGCGTTTGCCGCACTCATTGAAGGCGGAGCAACGACCGAACTGGTCGCGCGCCGTTTCGGGCTGACGGTCCGCTTCGTCGAAGGGCGGCTTCGGCTTGCCACGCTGGCGCCGGTGGTTTTCGACGCCCTCGCGGCAGGCGAGATCACGCTCGATATGGCCAAGGCCTATGGCGCGACCTCGGACCAGCAGATCCAGGCGCGGGTCTTCACCGAGATCTCCGGGGCATACTATTCGCCGACCCCGGACAGCATCCGCCGCATGGTCCTCACCGGCACGGTCCGTGGCAGCGATCCGCGGGCGAGGCTGGTCGGCCGCGACGCCTACGTCGCCGCAGGCGGTCGGATCGAGCGCGAGCTCTTCGACAATGCCGATACCGAGAGCTGGGTCGACGTGGCGCTGCTGGAATCGCTCGCGGCCGAGAAGATGGCGGAAGAAGCCCGAACGCTCGCCGAGCAGAATGGTCTCGCGTGGGTCAAGCCGACGCTCGATCCCTATGCGAGCCACGACCTTGTTGAAGGCCTCGTACGGCTTCCGGCAGAGCCGGCGCCGCTGAGTGAGGCCGAAACCGCCCGGCTCGAGGAACTCGATGCGTCGTGGGACGAGCATGCCGCTGTCCTCGAGGACGAGGACAGCGCGCCCGAAGCCATCGAGGCGGCCGAAGCCGCCATCGCGGCGATCGAGCGAGAGACGCAGGACATCCGCAACCGTCCGCCGGTCCTGCCCGACGACCATAAGGGCTCTGCCGGCATGATCCTCACGCTGTCGCGCGAAGGCAAGCCGGTCCTGCAGCCGGTCTTCTACGGGGAGCGCAACGTTGCCGCTGCAGAAGGTGAAGACAGCATCGAGGTGGTGAGCTCGGATGGCGAGGCAGGCCCCCGTCGCGCCACGCTGTCGCGGCGCCTGGTCGACGAGCTCGCCATGCAGCGGCGCGATGTCCTCGCACTGCACCTCGCGTCCGATCCCGCGCTGGCGCTCGATGTGATGGTCTTCACGCTGGCCGATGCCGACAGCCATGACTGGCAGGCCCGCACGGCCTCCACGATCCGGGGCGGCCTGCCCAGTGGCCCGCTGGTCGGTTTCGAGCCTGCCGATGCAGCGGCGACGCGGGCGCTGGTCGAGCTCAGGGCCGGTCTCGATGAGACCTGGCGGAGTGGGCGCGACCAGTGCGAACGGTTCGACCGGTTCCGCGCGCTCCCGGACGAAGCCCGCGCGGCATGGCTCGGCCATGTCGTTGCCCGCTCGCTCGAAGCCAGCCTCAACATGAGCGGCGAGCGCCGGGTCCCGTTCCAGGATCACCTCGGCGCGCTGATTGGCATCGACATCGCGCAGTGGTGGCGGCCGACGGCGGCGAACTACTTCGACCGTGTGCCCAAGCAGGTCATCCTCGAAGCGCTGGGCGACGTCGGCGGCGCGGAACTCGCGTCCCGCTACATGTCGGTCAAGAAGTCGGACCTTGCGGCCAGCGCCGAGCGGATCTTCGCCGGAGCGACGATCGCGGAGGTCGCCGAACGCGAGCGCGCGCTGGCGTGGGTGCCTGATGTGATGCGGTTCGGCGGCGCTGCGGCGGTCGACGATCAGAGCGACGTCGACAAGGCACTGGCCGAAGACCAGCAGCCTGATCCATCGGATGGCATGGCGAACGCCGGCCCATCCGAAGCCTCCCCTTGCGATCTGGCAGCCTGACCTCCTCCTGACAGGCTGACAGTCGCGGACCCTCGAAGCCGTCCCTCGGGCAATCCCCGAGGGGCGGCTTCGTTCGTTCAGCAAGAGGAGAGGAGGCGCCCCTGGGGGCGGAAGCCGTGGGCAGGAGCGCCCACGGGTGACCGATCAGGAGACGCACCCATGACCAAGTTCCGTTCGCGCGTGAGCAATGCCCTCTCGCCCGCTGCCCGCATCACCCAGGAGATCATCGCCCGGCTTGAGGCAGGGACCAAGCCCTGGGTCCAGCCCTGGCGCGGCGTGCCCGTCTCGCGGCCCCTGCGGGCCTGCGGGATTCCCTACAAGGGCATGAATTGCTTCTGGCTCTGGATGGTCGCCGACATGTGCGGCTACGCCTCACCGTTCTGGATGACCTATCGGCAGGCCCAGGAACTCGGCGGGCAGGTCCGCAAGGGCGAGAAGTCGACGATCGCGATCTTCTACAAGAGCTACACCAAGGAGGTCGAGGCCCCGGATACCGGCGAGCGCAGCGAGGAGGCACGCCGCGTGCTCAAGTCCTACCCGGTGTTCAATGCCGATCAGGTCGAAGGGCTACCGTCGCACTTCCGTCCAGCCGCGACCCTCGATCTCGTCGAACCCGAAGGCCGCGAGGCGGAGCTTGATGCCTTTTTTGCGTCGATCCCGGCGCAGCTGCGGACACACGGTGCAGAAGCCTACTACGAGCCCGGCATCGACCGGATCACGATGCCACCAGTGAGCCTGTTCACGGGCTTCGATCACTACTACGCGACGCTCGCGCACGAGCTGTCGCACTGGACCGGGCATGCGAGCCGGCTCGGGCGCAATCTCAAGAACCGCTTCGGCTCTGCGGCCTATGCTGCCGAAGAACTTGTCGCCTTATCTGGACAGTCTGCACCGTGCCTGACGCTTCATTGAACGGTATGTTCTGGCGCAACGCAGGGGGTCATCAGGCCGGATGAAGCGCTATCCATAAGCTGGCGTAGTCCGGCCTGATGACCACCGTCCCGCAGGCGCGCAATGGGTGCGTTCTGGATTCGGGAGGGGGTCCGGGGGAGGGACTGGCAAGCTGTGGATATTTCAGAAGAACCGATCTCCATCCAGGAACGCCGCGAAGCAGATGGACTGGACGCCCACATTCCGATCATCCTGCGCGATGGTACGATCTATGATCCTGATCTCGATCGCTACTTCCTCGATCTGCCGCTCAACGGCGCGCGTTCGCGCCACTCGCTGCGGGCACACGGCTACGATGTCCTGGTTTGGTTGCGGTTTCTGGGTTCGGCTCGCCGCAAGACAGTCTGGCAAGCCGATACCGATGATGTCGGTGCGTATCATCGGGCACGCCGGCGTAGTGACGCCGAGTTCCGGATATCAGCCTCGTCGTGGAACCGGGCGGTTGCATCGCTGGACAAGCTCTATCGATGGGCCGAGCGCGAGGGCCTGGTCGAGCGTACGCCATTCACCCATCGGCAGATCTGGCGAAGATCGCACGGCGGTCGGCGCGCTGCCATCGCCGAGCATAACGAAGCTTATGAGCGGGCTGCGCGCCGGTCCGATGTGCGCTTCGTCGATCTTCCCGCCTACCATGTATTCCGAGACGTCGGCCTGCGCGGCCTGACCGTCGAGGGAGCTGAGCGCCCGGGAGCGCGCGACCGCAATGGTGCACGCAACGCGCTGTTCGCTGACCTGCTGGTCACCACCGGTTTGCGTCTCGAGGAAGCATCCTTCCTTCTCGCAGCGGAGATTCCCGGCAGCGATGTTCGTGTAGAGCGCCAACGCCGGGTAGAACTGCCGGCGGCCCTGACCAAGGGCGACCGGGGCCGGACCATGCTGCTACCGCGTCGCCTGCTGCCCGCATTCGATGCATACATTGCGGTCGAGCGCGCATCGGCGGTGGCCAAGTTCGCCTCACGTCGAGGTTGGGAGGCCATCGACCGCCCGATCTTCATACACCGCCCACCCACCGCACCGACCGCTTTGCACCTCGTGGGCGGCGGCATGATGGATATGGAAGTCGTCACACCGGATGAACGGGCCAGGCTCGTGATTTGCGCCGACGATGGCACGCCAGGTGAGGCGGCAGTCCTCTGGCTCACCGAGGTCGGGCAACCGGTGCTGCCCAACTCGTGGGAAGCGATCTTTGCCCGGGCGAGCCGTCGATGCACGGATGCCGGTATTTCCGTTCGCGTCAGCCCCCATCAGCTCAGGCATTCGTTCGCCGTGCACATGCTGGCGATGCTGATCCAGCGGCGCCTCGGCGAAGTTGCTGCACCGGCAGGCGCCATGGACGGCTATCGCCAGTTGCTCGGTGATCCGCTGCAGCAGGTGCAACGCCTGCTCGGCCATTCCAGCCTTGCCACCACGTCGATCTATCTCGATCACATTGCCACTCGTGCCGATACCGTCGATGCGGCGGTGGAAGAGTTGCTTGCGCGTGTGCCGGGCTATCTCCGGCCATGACCGCCGCTCCTCGTAAAGGCCGTAAGGTCGGGTTCGAGGGCCAGACCACAGAGCCCGAGGCCGACCCATGGCTGCAGATCAGCACGCTGCGCTTCACGATCGCCCCGCCGTATGGGGGCGAGGTTCTTGTCGATTTCACCAGACTGCACCCACGGGGACTGGCACTCGCCTTTGCCCGAGGCCTGTTCATGCTGGTCGCTCCACGCGGGCCCGTAGCGGTTCGCTCCTCCATCAAGACATACATGACCCAGCTGCCGAGCTTCTTTGCCTATCTTGCCAGGACTGGTGATCGGATCTCCGGGCCGGCCGACCTGCGAGCCAGCCACGTCGATGGATACGAAGCGTGGCTCGAAGCTCAGGGCAAGTCGCGGGGCCACGCGCCGACCTTTGTCGCCAAGGTCGTTTCCGTGCTTCGCCGGATCGCTTCCGATCAGCCGGATGTCATCGAGGCGGGCTTGCGTGAGCGGCTTCGCTACGTCAGCTCGCAACCTTACGCCCCGCCCCGCCCACGCGACGCCTACAGCCCGTTCGTTGCCCGCCAGCTCCGCGACGCGGCCCGCATCGATCTGGTCGCGATCGAGGCCAGATTGCGGGCTGGCCCATGCTTTGGCGAGATTCGGGAGATCGAGGCAACTGCCCGCAAGGCGCACGCCGCGATAGAGGCGCGTGGGGTCCTCAGGCATCGCGACCCTGAGTGGATGGCACTCTATGCCAGGCGTTGGAAGCGCGGCCTCTGGAACGCGGATTTCAGCATGACGCTGCACAGCGCTCATTACCTGACGTCCGTCGATATCGTGCCGCTGCTGGTCCTGCTTTCGCTGGAGACCGGGCTTGAGCTCGAGTGCTGCAAAACGCTGACCGTCGATTGTTTGCGCAACGCCTCGGGCGGTACGGTGGAGATCGCTTACACCAAGCTTCGCGCACATGGCGCCGAACACAAGACCATCAGGGTGCGAGACGGTGCCTCGTCGACGCCGGGAGGGCTGATCCGGCGCATCATCGCACTCTCGGCAAGCGCGCGGGCCCATAATTCCAGCGATTGCCTGTGGGTCTATTACCAGACCGGTGAGATCGTCCACGGCATTCGCCATCCGCGCTCGACCATCGATGCATGGACCACGCGCCACGCCATTGCCGATGACACGGGCAGACCGCTGTATCTGCGCCTGTCCCGGCTCCGTAAAACGCACAAGGCGCTCTGGTATCTCAAGACCGAAGGGCACATGGCACGGTTCGCCGTCGGCCACACGATCGAGATCGCAGCGCGGCACTATGCCGATGTTCCCTCGCTCAGACCCCTGCATGAGCAGACCGTCGCCGACGCCCTCGAGGAGGCAGTCGCCGGTCCCCGAGTCATTCCTCCCTCCGAGGAAGATCATCTGCGCAGTCGAGCCGCAAGCGCGGACCAGATTGCCGATGCGCCATCGGTTGCCGTGCTCGACGGAGAACAGGACGTATGGCTGGCGAGCTGCGGCGGCTTCTACGCAAGCCCTTTTGCCGCAGCTGTCGGCTCTCCATGTCCCACGCCGTTCTGGGGCTGCCTCGATTGCAAAAACGCGGTGATCACTGCGCGCAAGTTGCCAGCGATCCTCGCGTTTCTCACCTTTATCGATGAGCAGCGCGCAGGCATGAACACGAACGAGTGGGCGGCCAAGTTTGGTCACGCCCGTGAACGCATCGTCCGCCAGATCCTGCCTGCCTTCGGCGATGACGCTGTGGCTCAGGCTCGCGCGCGGCTCGCCGCCCAGCATCCCATTGTCTATCTGCCGCCCGAGGCCCGGGCATGACTGCCGCATCCTTGCCGGCCCATGACGGCAGGGCGCGTGAGACGCTTCCCGTACTCATGTCGGTCCCGTTGCGGCCTGGCTGCAACCGCGCCGATCTCTCGCGTTACGGCGATCCGACCTGGGACCTGTCGCCGGGCGTCTTTCGCGATAACGCCCGGCGCTGCCATGTCACCGTGCATTTTAGCAGCATCGAAGACCCAGCCATTGCCGATGCCCTGCGCCAGTTTCTCCATGCGCGGCTCAATGTCGATCTGCCGGGCCATCGCCCCCGGCTTCAGCCAGCAGCCGTGCGGGGTGAGGCCAACCGGGCCCTGCTTTTCTTCAACTTCGTGAAGGCCGACCTTGGGCGCTTCGATCTTGCGCGGGTCGATCAGTCTCTGCTTGACCGCTTTGCCCGTTCGAAGCGCCGTGAGGGGCTACGTCCGGTTGCGGTCGCAGTATTGCTGCGCGTCATCTTCGACCTTCACGAGTTGCGCCGCCACCTTCCAACGGCCCGTCTTCGTATCGATCCGTGGCCCGGGCGCAGCCCGTTCTCGGTCGCCGGTGCCCGGTACATCCCCGGTGAGAACCGGACGCCACGCATTCCCGAAGAGATCATGACGCCGCTGCTGGCATGGTCGCTGCGCTATGTGACCCACTTCGCGCCCGACATTTTCGCTGCGCGCCGGGAGCTTGAGCGTCTCGAAGCCAGGCGCAGCCGATTGATTGCGCGCGAGGCTCATCTCGATCAGGCCGAACGCCGCGCGCGGCAACGGCAACGGCTAACCGCATACCTCACGGGCTTGCGGCGGCAGGGCCGCGGCGTTCCCATCTGGACCGGCTTGTACAACGCTGCTGTCCGCACCGATCCGTTGACCGGCGAACACCTGCCACCGATCAACTACCATCTCCTTCATCTCCACGCCGGCGTCGATGCGCAGGCAGAGCCCGCCATGCACCTCAGTCTGACGACCGGTGCACCAGACCTGATCGCCGCCGCCATCACGGAACTCGGCACCGAAGTCGGGGGGATGGATGCACCGATCGCCGTGGATCCCGGGACCCGTCAGCCCTGGCGCAGCCGATTCGATGTCAAGGCATTGGCTCTGGAAGAGGTCATGCTACAGTCCGCAGCCTATATTGTTTGCGCCTATCTGTCGGGTATGCGCGACAGCGAGATCCAGGCAATGAAGCGTGGATGCCTATCCATCGTCAGAGACGAAGACGGCGTTATATTGCGTCACCGCATCAAGTCGGTCGCGTACAAGGGCAAGCGCGGAGGCGGAGAACAAGCGGAGTGGGTTACGATCGCGCCCGTTGCCGACGCGGTCGCTGTGCTCGAGCAGTTGTCCGAGCGGGCCGGACGAGCGCGGGGCACTACGACGCTTTGGCCTGTGCTGTCACTTCGCGCCAACACCAAGACTCATGTCTCTGCCGAGATCGTCCGCCAGCTCAACCGATTTCGTGACCATCTCAACCAGCAGTTTGGATCGCCTGATGCGCCGGTGATTCCTCCACGACCCAATGGCACACCCTGGCGGCTGACCACCCGTCAGTTCCGCCGCACGATTGCCTGGCATATCGCCAACCGGCCCTTCGGGACGATCGCCGGCATGATTCAGTACAAGCACGCCAGTGTTGCCGCCTTCGAAGGCTATGCTGGAAGCAGCCGGTCGGGATTTCGCGGCGAGATTGAAGCCCAGCGTGCGCTCGGCCAGATCGACGACATCCTGGCCTATTTCGACGAGCGGCAAGGTGGTGCCCGCTTGGGTGGCCCTGCCGCGAACCGCGTCGGGACCGGGCTCGATGTCGTCGCAAGCGAGCTGGCGCCGCTGCCCGCCATGATCGCCGATCGGCAGCGCTTGCGCACCATGCTCGCCAGTCTCGCGCGAACACTGCATGTCGGCCCGCTGGCCGACTGCTTCTTCGATCCCGCAACGGCCCTGTGCCTCAACCGGATCACACAGCCCGGCCCGCCAGCACCGATGATTTCGATGTGCGAACCGCTCCGCTGCCCCAACGCCTGCCTCACCGCGCGGCATCGCGCGTCCTGGCAGCGCGGGGCCGACGAAGCGCGCATGCTGCTGCGCGAGAAGCGGCTTCCTGAGCCGCAGCGGGTCACGCTTCAGGCCGAAGTCGCAAGGATCGAGACAGTTCTCGCTCAGATCGTGCCCGGTACCGCCACACCGCATGCCGGTGTGGCGGGAGAGGAAGAGGATGCCGGTTTTGGGGTGACGGACTGAAGGAGCGGGAGAGAGTTTCCCTCCGACCGTCGCGGAGACCTGCCATGACCCGATCCCACCCAGCATCGGCGCGCGCCGACGTCTATTCACGCATCACCGCCGAGATCGTTGATGCCATCGAAGCCGGTGCCGGTGACTGGCGCATGCCGTGGCATCACGACGGCGCGGCCACCACCCGGCCGCAGAATGTCACCTCTCGTCGGCGCTATCGGGGCGTCAACGTGCTGGCGCTCTGGATTGCTGCCGAAGCGGCTGCTTATTCCAGCGGTCTGTGGGGCACCTACCGTCAGTGGGCGGCTCTCGGTGCGCAGGTTCGCAAAGGGGAGCACGGCACCACGGTCGTATTCTGGAAGCAGGCTACATCGCGCGCCGACGATGATCATGATGAGGGCGAAGCCGGCCCCGGGCGCATGTTCGCCCGCGCGTTCACCGTGTTCAACCTCGCTCAGGTGGAAGGCTACGAGCCTGCACCGGTCGCGGTCTTGCCCGAGAGCGAACGGTTCGCGCACGCCGAGGCGTTCGTTTCTGCATTGAAGATTCCGGTCATCGAGGGGGCATACGACGCGCATTACCGGATCGATCTCGACCAGATTTTCATGCCGACCTTTGCCACATTCCGCGACGCGTCGGCCCACATGGGCACATTGCTGCACGAATGTGGTCACGCCACTGGCGCAAAGCACCGGCTCGACCGCAACTTCGCCGAACGGTTCAAGCGCGACAGCCTCGCGATCGAGGAGATTTGCGCCGAACTTACCGCATCGTTCGTCCTCGCGGATCTCGGTATCGCCCATCACCCACGGCCCGATCACGCCGCCTACGTCGCGTCCTGGCTGCGCGTGTTCAAGGATGACCCACGTGCGATTTTCACAGCTGCCAGCAAGGCCCAGGCCGCAGCCGACTGGATGCATGCCCAGCAGCCTCAGGCCGAGGAGATGGCGGCGTGAAACAGGTTCGAAAAAATGGCGCTGGAATTCACATTAGCGCTGGACTGTCAGGATATGTCGCGGAACTGTCGAGCGCGATGCTCGGTGCCGAGCTCGGCCTCCCGGTGGCGCATCTCCACAGTCATGCCAGCTATATCGAGCACTGGCTCAAACTGCTGAAGGACAATGACCGTGCGATCCTGACTGCGGCGGCGCGCGCCGAGGAAGCTGCAGGGCTTCTGCTCAAGCTCGGCGGTCGAGCGGTTCCTGGTGACACTGAAGATGACGCAGAGCCCGGCAGCGATGCTGCCGATGCACTCGCAGCCTGACGGGAGAACGACGATGGGACGTTCTGTCAGCTATCCATCCGGCGCGGCCGTGGCGTTCCAGGTTCTGGATGTCGATGACGATGGCGACTGGGATTTCGAGCTTGAATGGCTGCGCGAAGACCTGATCGAGCGGGCGAGGGCTGCTTTCCCCTCGCTCGAGCCGCAGCAGGGCTGGCGCGGCCGTGAGGACCGGATTCTTCTGCGCAACGCCTATGCCGATTTCGGTATGTCGGTCTATGGCAGCCTCGTCGCCGTCTGGATCGCCGAGCGCCAAGACGGCCCCTACTGGGAGTGCGACTGGCGCCATCCCCGAACCGGCCGAGCACGCCGCTGGCTGGCCCAGATCGCACCGCGCTTCGAGGACCTGTTCGGCGAGTACGAATGCCTCGGGCACATGTCGAACGGGGAGGGCGTCTATCGCAAGCGGGCAGCCTGATCGGCTGCCCGTTCCTTGGGTATCCTGACGGATTCGCGCGCTAACGCATCAGCTCTCCGGTGCCGCGAGAGAGGCCCTGGGCCGGTCGCCCCCGCCCCGCAACCCGGCTTGGCACGGCCCGTGTTGGCGCGCCTGCAGCGCGCCTGCCCGCACCAGCTGCGCCAAGCGGGTTTCCGCCCTTCGGGCGTGCAGGACGCGGGGCTTGACCGACCCTGACGGGCTCTCGCCGGCACCGGGGAGCACGACGCTCCTTGCCGGTCTCACACCGTCAGGAGGTACCCCATGCACACGTCCTTTGCCGACCAGCTTTCCGGTCTCGATCTCTCCGGTTTCTCGATCGGTCCTGCGCCGCTCACAGAGACCGATTTTCCGCCTCGGGAGGCCGCCACTCAGACGCTTGAAGCGGTCTGGTCCGATCTCTTCGCCCTTGTGACCGGCACCGCGCTGGAAGCCGATGCCGAGGATCTGGGCTGGGCTTTCGTGAACCTGTTTCACCGTGCCGCCGAGCGCAAGGGAGTGGCTCTGGACCGGGCAACCGACGAGGTCCGCGCGCTGGTGGCAACCGCCGACGGCTCGGAGGTTCACACGCATGATCTCGAAACGCAGGTCGAGCGCGCGCAATGCGCTGAGAGCGCCATGCTCGCCTTCGAAGAAATGCGCGAGATCGCCGCTTCCCTTTATCTCAACGAGTTCGGCTCGTCCTGGAAACCGGTTTCCAGCTCTCGTCTCAACCACGGCGCGACCCTCACTTCGGCGCTCGTTCAGGGCCGGGATTTCCTCCGCGCACGTGCTGAAGCCAAGCGACGGGCTGCCAAGCCTGAGGGCACGCCGGTTGTCTTTGCCGGTGGCCGGATGGGCCGCAGCAGCGAAGCCGATGCGCTCGCCTTTGCCGACAACATCTGGGCGACGCTCGACAAGGTCCGTGCCCGCGTTCCCGACATGGTGCTGGTCCATGGCGGGGATACCAAGGGCATCGACCGCCTCGCATCGTCCTGGGCCGAACGGCACAAGGTGCCGCAGGTCGTCTTTGCACTCGACATGCGGCTTGGGAGCCGCGCCGGTTTCCAGCGCAACGAGCGGATGCTCAGCCTTGATCCCCGCTACGTCGTCGCATTCCCCGGCAACGGCGTGCTCGAACGGCTTGTGATCGAGGCGAAGGCACGGCGGATCACTGTCGTTGATCGCCGCGGGCCGCTGGGAACTTGCCCCAAGGCTCAGGGCGGAGCAGCGGCGACCTGACGATGGTGGTTTGATCGCCAGCGTCCCGCCGGACGCTGGCGATCAGCACTTGCCGATTGTCGCATCAGAGGTTATCTTACCTCTGTCTTACCTGAGGAAAAGTTTTGTGGGTGTTCATGACCGACTGACGACTGTCGTCTCGACCAAGGGCCAGGTTATCTTGCCCAAGGCAATCCGCGACCAGCTGCACTGGGGCGCCGGAACGCGTCTCACGGTTGAGAACACGCTCGATGGTGTACTTCTCAAATCCACACCGGTTTTCCCCCCATCCAGCATCGATACGCTGTTCGGATCTATGCGGCATGAGGGACCAGCTTTGTCGATCGACGACATGAATGCAGCCGTTGCGCAGGAGGCCGAGCGGCGTGCGCGCGATTGATACCAATGTGATCGTCCGCTTCCTGACGGCGGACGATACCGCTCAGGCGGCAGTGGCGCGCCGGACCATCGAGGCTGGCGACATCTTCATTCCAACGACCGTTCTTCTCGAAACCGAATGGGTTCTGCGCAGCGGGTACGGGTTCTCCAGTGAAGCCATCGGCACTGCTCTTGCCGGTCTGGCCGGGCTGCCTGGCGTTGCCGTTGAAGATCCGCTTGCGCTGGCATTTGCTCTTGATGGTATGGCGGGCGGCATGGACTTCGCGGACGCGCTGCATCTTGCCAAGGCTGATGGTTGCATTGCCTTTCTGAGCTTCGATCTCAAGCTGGCCAAAGCCGCCAAGGGACGGTCTTCAGTTCCTGTCATGGTGCCCTGAACCGGGGCCAGCGCCAGGGGCCTGTGCTGACAGGCACCGCTTGGGCAGAGCCATTCTAAAGATCTGGATACACCAGCTTCGGCGGCGTCCTCCTCTTTGCAGATCTGACGTCGTGGGCGGCACGAAAGCGCTCCACCGAGGTCAGGTGCGCGGCCTGGAAGTGTGGCAAGTTCAGGGCCAGGCATAACCGCGAAATGCCACGAAATGGCGGCCTATCTCACCGGCACAGGCCCGCGGCCATCCGGCTCTTCGCGAACCGTTCCCTGAAGGCGGCGCCTGACCCTCGCAACCCCGATCCGGCCGGCCGAGTTGCCGCGCGCTACGCGCGCGTCTGCCCGCACCACCCGTCCTGTTCGAGGTTCCCCTCCCGTCGCCCTTGGCGCCGTCCGGTGCGAGCGTCTGCCGCCCCCTTCTGACGGTCAGTTCGCAGCCGGGATGGTCCCGGACCTGCAGCCTCAGGAGAAGACCCATGACCAATCTCGTTATCCTCGTCGGCCGCATCGCCCGCGATCCCGAAACCCGCACCACCACTGGCGGAACCAGCATCACCAGCCTCTCGGTCGTGACCGACCGGCCCGCCCGCAAGGACGGCAAGACCTACAAGGACGAGAACGGCTACACCGCCAAGGACAGCGAGTTCCACCGGATCACCTGCTTCAATGGCCTGGGCCAGAACGTCGCGAAGTTCTGCAGCAAGGGCCAGCTGGTGACGGTCGAGGGCCGCATCCACTACACCCAGTGGGAAGACCAGGACGGCACCAAGCGCTACGGCTGCGAGATCATCGCCGACAAGGTCGATTTCCTCACCAAGGGCCGCGGCACCTCCGGCGAAAGCGCCCCCGACATCGACGAAGACTGAGGGGCTTGTCCCCTCTCCAACAAGGCCCCGGCAGAGCGATCTGCCGGGGCCTTCTTTGTGCTTTGGCCGCGATCGGGGGGGGGGGGGGGGGCGGCCCCCCCCCCCCCCCGCCCGGCACAGGAGACCAACGCAAAACCCCGAGCGGGGGCCTTATTTGTGCTTTGGCCGCTATCGGCGGCGGGGGGGCATCGCGCCCCACGCGCCGCCGGGACTACCTGCTAAGCTGCAGACAACCGCTTGATGGCGGTGTCGATGCCAAGTGTCATCGAGAACCGCAGCAGCTGCTTGAGCTGCGCCGGTTCGAGCACTTCAGCACCGCATTCGAGGAGCACTGTGCCGAGTTCGGCTGCAGCCTCTTCGCGCAGCCTCGTTTCGCGAGTTGCAAGTTCTTCGCGCTCTGCCCTCAGCTTGATGAGGGCATCACGTGCACTGGGCTTTGACCTGGCCATAATCAGGGTCCTTTCGATCTGGCCGTTGGACCCCTCCGCTTTCAATCTTGCCATGCCGGCGCGGTGTTTCAAGAGGGCAGACCGCTATTCCGATCGTCGCGGCTCCCTGAGAGGTTGGAAGGTTCTCTCGCAGAGTTGCCAAGCATGATGGTGCCTTTGGGGCCGCGTCAAGGACGACGGGGCCCCACCATTTTGCCGGGACGAGCCCGACAAAATCGTTGCCCCCATCACCGCTACGCGGCCGCGCATTCGCGCGGTCCCTGACCCGGCCCGTCGGCACCATCGCGAGCTTCCTGATGCGACGCATCGTAATCAGGAGGATACGATCATGATCATTTCAGCACACGCCGAGCAAGCCGTATTCGACAACAACAGCGCCTGGATCGCGGCTCTCGATCAGGCTCACGCGCGGGCCCAGCACAGCTACTTTACGCAGTACATCCTGATCGATGGACAGAGGGGCTATCTGGTCATCGACGAGGGCGACTACGGCGCACTACCGGCGGAGCTTGAGGGACGGGTCATCGATGCTGTCTGCGGCAAGCTGAGCGACGAGTTCTAGGCACTTTGGCACCATTAGAGGGAGGGCGTCCGTCAGGGCGCTCTCTCTTTTTTATGCTCGTTCACCGGACCGCTTACTGGGAGCGTATTCGGCAGGTGCGGAGCGATTTGGCTCGCCTGACGAAAAAGCCCCGCCGAACCGCTTGGGCTCGGCGGGGTTGAGGTCGAGAGCACCAGAATGGCACCCTTCGGGTCGCAGACACGGTCTAGCATCGCTTTGATGAAATCAAAGTGACGATCGTCACTCGCGACGGATCGCCACGCGCATCCAGGCCACCCAGGCAGGTCAGCTCGGCACCCGGCCTCGAGGTTGACCTCGAGCCGTTCGACGGCACTGACGGGAGCAGATCAGGCCAGCGCCTGAGGGCAGCCGAGGCCCCTCCAGTCCGGTACTCCTTGACCCGATTGTCCTTCCAACCGACCACCTGGAACGCCTCTGCAAAGGAAGGGAAGTGGGCACACCGTACGCGACATGTCGCAGGTAGGAAGTATCAGAAATAGATGCTAAAATCTGTGATTTCGATCCCTTTGGTGCTTTTCCGTCACTTTGACCTACAGGGCCGCGTAGCACGTCAGTCTACCGTGGGGGGAGGCAAAGACGGCAGGGTTCCCTGCCTTCAATGTTCTTGACATGTTCCAAATGCCAACGTAGTCTGCTCATCACTTTCGCAGAGTGACCAGGCTCCTTCAGTTGAAGGAATCTGTCGAATGTCACGTCCCAAATGTCTCCAAGCCTACGTCTCTGACGAGCTTGCTATCCGTGCCCGCGCAGCAGCTTCTGCCAACGGGCTCGCGCTCAGCGAATGGCTGCGCACAGTCATCGTCCGCGCCTGCGATAGCGACCTCTCGGTCGCCAGTGATCGCAGCGTCATGCTCCGGCTCTACCGCCAGTCGCTCTTCGCCATGGTTGGGGTTGATGCCCTCCTCGCGGGCCATAGCGATCATGCTTTGCGCGAGCGGGTGCATACCGCTTTCGCTGCCCGCTGCCGCGCCGCCGGTGTCGCTGAAACCACCGACGAGGGAGGCGGCCATGAAGCGTGACCTCGGCAATTTCACTCGCGGCAGCCAGCTCATCGAGCACTTCGGCTTCATGTTCGCAGCGGGCCTCAAAGGCCCGCTAATCATTTCCCTCATCGTTATGTGCTGGATGACATGGTGGACCGTCTCGCAAGGCATGTCCGACCACGAAGTCTACCTCGCGTGGATGCATGTCTACGGCGTCGGCTACCGCTTCATGGAGTTCGATCCGGCGCACGATGTGACGGTCCGGACAGCGTGGGGAAGGGCCGTGACCTTTCCCATATCCCTGCTCGATATCTACCCGCCCGTGGTGCACGCGTGGCATCATCTGCTGAAGCTGGTCGGCATCGCTCTGGCCTGGTCGACCGTGATCCTTGTGCCGGTGTTTGTGGTGTGGGTCTGGTTCGCCTCGCGGTTTGGCGGCAAGGCCAAGGAGCGCCAACATGAGCGCGGCGCCAAGCTGACCAGTCTCCGCGATCTCGAAACCCGGATCCGGAGGCATAACAAGACGGAGCAACGCAAGGAGTGGAGCGCGAAGCTTGGCAACGAGTGGCGCTTTTGCAGTGCTGCACAACTCGCACGCGCGTTTCCCTATCGGCCTTCGAGCATTGCCGGGGTGACCTATCCCTGGCGGCTGGAACAGAGCCACGCCATGCTCATCGGCACCACCGGTATGGGCAAGACCGTTGCGCTCTCGGACATGATCGAGGAGGCCCGGGAGCGCGGACACCGCGCGGTGATCTTTGACCTCACCGGACACTTCATTGAGCACTTCTACGATGCCTCGCGTGACGTAATCCTCAATCCGCTCGATGCGCGCTGCCCGCGCTGGAGTGTGTTCGACGAATGCCGCGACGAGGCTGAGTTCACGGCCGCTGCCGAGGCGCTGGTGCCCCACGATGGGGGCGGCTCGGAACAGTTCTGGGTGCTCGCCGCGCGCCTGCTGTTCGTCGAGATGTGCCTCAAGCTCCGCGCCCGCGGCGCCGATAGCAACGACGCTCTGGCGAGGGAGCTGATGACGGCAGACCTCGCCCAAGTGCACAAGCTCATGCGTGGCACAATCGCCGATCCGCTGACCGCACCCGAGGCCGCGCGCATGGCTGAATCCATCCGCGCGGTGTTCAATGCGAATGCCAAGGCTCTCAAGATGCTCCCCCGAAAGGGGAAGCCTTTCTCGATGCGCAAATGGATCGAGAGCACCGATGACGGTGGTGGGTTCGTCTTCATTTCGGCTCGCTACGTCGATCTCAGCGTGTGCTCGCAGCTCCTCACCGTCTGGCTGGACCTGGCGATGAACACGCTGATGACCCTCGATCGCACCCGCGACCTGCGCATCTGGTTCTTCATCGACGAACTGGGGGCGCTCCACCGCCTCCCTGCGCTCGAGAAGGGCCTCCAGACCGCGCGCAATTTTGGCGGCGCGATCGTCACAGGCATCCACGCCTATGCCAAGCTGAAGGAAGTCTACGGCGACAACATGGCAATGACCTTGTCCTCGCTTGCCCGAACCAAACTCGTTCTCGGGACCGGCGATGCCGACACCGCCACATGGTGCTCCGACTTCATCGGCCAGAGAGAGGTGCGGGACATGGACGAGGGCTACACCTACGGTTTCAACAATGCCCGTGATGCCGTCAGCCTGACCACGCGGCGGCATATTCAGCGTCTGCTCCTTCCCGACGACATCAAGGACCTGCCTCGCCTTGTCGGGTACCTCAAGTTTCCCGATGGCTTTCCCGCAGCGGAGGTCAGACTCACGCCGGTCGACCGTCCGATGCGTTCGAAAGCGTTCATTCGCAGGCCAGCTGATCCCTTCCCGAATCGGCCGATTGCGCGAGAATTGGCGGATGGAAGCACCGGCGAGGACTGGACGGGATCCTCGGCTCAGGAGCACCCGTCATCCAATGATGATGGCGCGGGCAGAAGGCTCGATCCGCGCCAGGGTCTGCTGCCGCTTGTTCCCCGCGAGCCGGAGAACGGTGGGGGTGACGAGCGCGTCCAGCATCGCGGCAGTCTGACAGATCAGGCCGCTGATATCGGTCTGGCGAAGGGGGATGCTACCAGCCCAGGTGTGCCGCGCGAGGGTCAATCCGCAGACGAGATGGCGGGCGTTCAAGGTGCAGGGTCTGTGCCGACCCGCGGTACCAGCCCGGAAGCTGCGAAGGCCAGTGGCGACGGTGAAGTGCCTGACATGTCGGCGCCAATCTATGGCAGGTCGTCGGCAACTGACACCAATCCGGCACATTCAGATCAGCCTCTGGCAGAGGCACCCTTGGCGCTGACCGACCCCCGCCGGATGGCACTCGAAGGGGACGCATCTGAGGTGCGTCATGCACCTCGCGAGCCTCGCGATGTCGGAGAGTTCGACATCGAGATCTGAAGCATCAGCTTCCTCTGATCGGGGGCCTTGCCCATGCTCTCCGTTGCCAATGTCCGCACCGCCGGCGGGGCCGCCCGCTACTTCGCCGCCGACAACTACTACACCCGCGCTGATGCCGATCGTTCGGGTGAATGGTTGGGCAAAGGCGCGGACAAGCTGGGGCTTTCCGGCGAAGTCGATGCCAAGACCTTCGAGGAAATCCTCAAGGGGTTTCTGCCCAATGGGACCCGCCTTGGCACCGACAGGCGCGAACACCGGGCAGGAACCGACCTTACGTTCTCGATGCCCAAGAGCTGGTCGCTGCTTGCCCTGGTGGGCGGCGACCGGCGTATCCTTGAGGCCTATACCGAGGCGGTCAAAGAGACGCTCGCGTGGGCCGAACGCAACCTTGCCGAGACCCGGATCGAGGTGAGGGGCAAGGACAAGGCCGTCGCCACCGGCAACCTCACCGTCGCCCTCTTCATGCACGACACCAACCGCAATCAGGAGCCCAACGCGCATATCCATGCGGTGGTCGCCAATGCGACGCAGGGGCCGGACGGCAAGTGGCGTGCCCTTCGCAATGACAAGCTGTGGGAGCACAATACCCTGCTCAACGCCATGACGATGGCCCGCTTCCGCATCTCGGTCGAGCGCCTCGGCTATGAGGTTGGCGAAGTCGGCAAGCACGGCAACTTCGAAGCGGTCGGTGTCCCGAAATCCGTACGCGATGCCTTCAGCTCGCGCCGCGCAGAAATCCTCGGCCAACTGGAGGGGATGGCCTCGCGCAGCCTCGCCGCGCGCAGCGCCGCGAACCTCATCACCCGCTCGGAAAAGAGTACGGTGGAGGACCGTTCCGCGCTGGTGAGCGCTTGGAAGGAAAAGGCAAAATCCATCGGCTTCGATCCATCTGCTGTCATGGCGAGGGCGAATGCGCGCGCGGCGCAGGGCCTTGGCGAGGTCGGCAAGCTGACCTCGATCGTGCGCGGGACCGTGACCAGGGCGCAGGACCTTGCGGCCGCGCTCGCCGAGCGCTTTGGGCTCAGGGAAGGCGATCCGCTGATGCCTCGGGATCTCGCCAAGCGGTCGCCCGAACAGGTCGCGGCTGCCCACGCCGTGGCGTCCGCCGTGCGGCATCTCGCCGAGCGCGAAGCGGCGTTCTCGAAAGTCGATCTCTACCGCGCAGCGCTGGGTTTTGGCCTTCCCGCAGCCTTGCCGGCGATCGAGCAGCGGGTGCAGCAGCTGGTCCGGCAGGGCGCGCTGCAGCGGGGTGCCGGGGTCAGCCAGGGCATGCTGACCACGAAAGACGCGGTCGCATCCGAACAGCGCATCGTGGCAGCCGTGGAGGAGGGCAGGGGTAAGGTCTCGCCGATCGTCGCGGTGGAAGCCGCTGGTGTGCGGCTGCAGGGCCTCTCACTGATGCGATACGGCATCACGCTCAATGCCGGGCAGGAGGCTGCCGGACGTCTACTGCTGGGTTCGACCAACCGGATTGTTGCGATTCAGGGCGTCGCCGGCGCCGGCAAGAGTACGGTGCTCAAGCCTGTGGCCGACATCCTGCGCGAGGAGGGCAGGGTGGTGCTGGGCCTAGCCGTGCAGAACACTCTGGTGCAGATGCTCGAGCGCGACACCGGCATCCCGTCGATGACCGTCGCGCGGTTTCTGCGCCGCCATCAGGATTTGCTCGAAGGCGGCAATCCGGCCCGGCTTGCCGAAGCGCGGGCAGAGATGAAGGGCGCGGTGATCCTGCTCGACGAGGCTTCCATGGTCGGCAATGCCGACAAGGAAAAGCTGGTCCTTCTCGCCAATCTTCTCGGTGTCGACCGCTTCGCCAGCATCGGTGATCGCAAGCAGCTGGGCGCGGTCGACGCAGGCAAGCCTTTCGATGTCATGCAGCGCTCCGGCATCGAAACAGCGACGATGGATGCCAACATCCGCGCCCGCACCAAGGCCTTGCGTGCTGCGCAGCAGGCGGCGCAGGGCGGGCGGATCGATGACGCGCTACGGCACCTCGGCAAGAATGTCGTCGAGGTCGGTGAAGGGGCAGCGATCGAGGCGGCGGCGGCGTGGCTCTCGCTTGCGCCTGTCGAGCGCGAGCGAACTGCGATCTATGCCTCTGGCCGTGCTCTGCGCAGCGAGGTCAATGCCGCTGTTCAGACCGGGCTAAAGGCCAATGGCGAACTGGGTCAGACGGCACTGAGGCTGCACGTGCTCTCACGCGTCAACACAACGCGCGAGGAGCTGCGCTATGCATCCAGCTATCGCCCGGGGATGGTCGCCGTATTCGACCGCGACAATCGGGCGCAAAAGGTGGGCAAGGGCTCGTACACGGTTATCGATAGCGACAGGCAGCGCGGGTCGGTGACCTTGGAGGGGGCAGGCGGGAAGCGCACAGTGCTGAAAGTTGATCGCCTTCGTCCCAATGGTGACTACGATCCGCTAAGGCTGTTCGAAGTCAAGCGCCTGGACCTCCATGCAGGAGACCGCATTCGCTGGACCGAAACCGACCACAAGCGCGGGCTCGTCAATGCCGACCAGGCGCGCATCACTGCGATTGGCCGGGATACGGTTTCGCTGGTGACCTCGACGGGCATTGCGCATGATCTGCCGGCCAGCGATCCGATGCTGAAGCGGCTTGATCTGGCTTATGCGCTCAATGCCCATATGGCGCAGGGGCTCACGTCAGACCGCGGCATCGCGGTGATGGACAGCCGCGAACGCAATCTCTCGAACCAGCAGACCTTCCTCGTGACCGTCACCCGCCTGCGCGATGGGCTAACCCTCTTCGTCAACGATGCCTCGCGGCTTGGCGCGGCCATCGCTCGCAACACGGGCATGAAGCGTTCTGCCCTCGAAACCGTGGGCCTGCTGCGCGAGGCAGCCGCTTCCGGTCTTGCGAGAGGGAAGTCCGAGGCAGCGCTGCAGAGCGAGCCTCCCGTGCTCAAGGAACCGCCTGAGCGCGAGAAAGCGATGGTCAAGCCGTTCGAGATGGGGATCTGAACGGGCGGGATCAGACTTTGCGGCCGAACCAGAGCACACGGCCAACGATGTTCACCGAGCGGCGGTCCAGCCCTTGCCAGCTGGGATAGGCCGCATTGTCGCTGACCACCGAAATCTTCCGCCCCTGAGGCTCGATCGCGATCCGCTTGACGTTGAGTGCGCCGTCCATGCGAAGGACATAAATCCCGTCGCGCAGCTTGGACTGATCGTCCGCAACGTCGACCAGCACCTCGTCGCCATCATGCAGAGTTGGCTCCATCGAATCTCCGACCACCTTGATGATCGAGAGGCTAGCGGGCTTTGCCTGCGTCAGCTTGCGCAACCACTTCTCGTCAAACCCGAACTGGCCGGCCTGGCTTTCCGCGCCGGCCAAGGCACCGTGGCCCGCAGAAGCCTCGACATCGAGTACTGGAATCTGAACGAGCTGGATCACTGGGGTGTGCCGCGCGACTGGACCGCCGAGGACAGTTTCATCGACACCGAAAAACTGCGCCAGGATCTGGCGGTCCCGCTCGTCGAGGTGGCGAGGGCTGCCTTTGCGGAGGAACTGTTGGATATAGGAAACGTTTCGGCCAAGCAGCCGCGAGATTGACGAGTAGTTTACGCCGCGCTGGCGGATCAAGTCGTCGAGCACTGCGCGTGGATCGTTCATGGTTTGCGTTCCTGCGATTCTAGGACTTTATCCTAGAGCTAGGAAGGATCCATAAACGGAACAAAATGTGAACTCAAGATGGTTTCGACGCTCAGCAGTGTACCCTGCGACCCTCGGGCGCAATCGACCCAGCGCGTTCGCGTGAGACCTAGGGTGGGCCGAGGGAGGTGCCGCTGGACGACTGAGGTATCTTGTGGGCGCAAGTGCGATCACTGTTTCGTTGGTGATCCTTGAACATTAGAGAGTTCGGTTATCCTTCGTGCAATCGCTTGCCAGATTGTGATGCTGTTTTGATCACCAGCAAGAACGAGCGCGCCGATCTGTTCAGCAACAAAGAGGGCTGCCCCGTCGCCGTGTGCTTTGAGGACCTCGTTGGCACAGGCCAAGAGTTCCCAGTCGCTCAGCATCAGCCGAGCGTCGTGATTAAAGCGATCGCGATCGCGTATAACCCGTAGGCAACGAGCGCAGCTGCAATCAGAAACTCGAGGCGCAGTTTCAAACCCTCCCGGCGGATCTCACCCGGAACCCGGATCTCGTCGCAAACCAGTCCGTTGAACCCACAGCGCTGCCCGACAATCTCGACGTGTGAACCGACGAGCTTGCGCGCTGCACTGGCGTTCTCGAGCTGCCAAGTGCCACCGCCATCTGACTTGAGGACGAGACCACCCGGTCCTATTTCGATGATGCCTGCGAGGCGTTGCGTGCTGCTCACTTGCAAGCTGGGCCCTTCCAAAAGCGATCCCAGCGAAGCACAGTGCCGGTCCTGATCATGGCACATGAGAGGTCAGCACCAGACGGAAAGCGGCACCACGCGGCTGTTCTGTTGCCACCTGCCGAACCCACAGATTCGCAGACAAGTCTTGGTCCCGCGACGATAACATGACCAGTCTCTAGTGTTCCGCGCGGTCCGCCGAGCAACTGGACCAAGGCATCGCGCGCCTCGATTGCCGTTGCGGCGGGGCAGGGCTGGTTCGACCGGCAAGTTCCATCCATCTCACGCGCCGCGATCCCGCCGATACGCAAATGGGGGCCCTCAGCGCACCAAACGGGTCCGTCACCATCGTAGACATGCGTGGGGGTGCAAGTGAAGGTCTGGCCCGCGGAGACAACCACTGCTGCGAGGACTAGAAGCATGGCGTCACTATCTCATCCATGTACCTGATCCTGTCAGTGTCGAACGGGAAAGTCATCCCGAACTGCGCACTTGTTGGCTGGAGTGCGGAATTCAGCTGCGTGCGGGCTCAGAGAGCGGCCACATGCCGCGACCGAACAGGTTGCGTGGCGTGACAGGGCGGGTTGGTTCAGGAAAGCCGAACATGCGGCGCTGGACGGTCCAATCGAGTGGAATGTGCGCCGACGCCAAGGTTTTCCGAGTTAGGCTTGGTGGCTGTGTCCCGTCGGCGATTGCCGCAACGATATCGGGTGCGAGGTAGTTCAACCGTATGAGGCGGGAGAAATAGCCCGGAGACCGGCCAAAGCGCAGAGCCAAGCCAGGCAAATCAAGATCTCGATTGCCATCGAACAGCGCCTGAGCTGCTCGGGCATCTCGGAGCAGGATCTTGAGCTGCTTGTCCGGTTTGGCGTTGGCATTTGGGTCGCGAGGGCCAACAGTAAATGATGGCCAGCGCTCCGCCGAGATCACACTTACAGGGACTTCCAGTGCGTAGCGTGCGTTGCTGGTCGGCCATTCCGATGGCCGTCCGACAAAAGTCCCTTGGCCGTCCCATTCGAGAAGCCTCCTGATCTCGATCGGGCGAAGCTCGATCGCGACGCTCTCCGGTGCAACCTCAACTCGGACAAACAAGGCGGCGACGAACGCTGAGATCTGCATCGGTGTGGCGCCGCTAAGCCGTGAAGCAGCTATCGGCCCCAAGCCAGTCAACCGATCAAGCTCAGCGCCAATAATGCCATGTGCACGAAGCGCTGCGCGAAGCCTGCTGCGATCACCGAAAAATGCACTGACAGCTGCCAGGACGACAGCATCGAGCCGATCAGCTCGCGACCGATAAGCGCGCAGAAATTGAGCCTGTGACTGTCAATCGGCGTCCAATCGGGACCCCCTATCGGCGCGCAAAAGGGCCCCCCTTGCGGTTGCGTGGATCGGCTGATGCTGGGCGCAGGTTTCGCGCTGCTGGCGGCGTAGGGAGGGCGTAGCCCGACCGGAGGCGGCAGCAGCGCGAAGGCGTTCTCTGGGGTGTCTCAGCTGCGGTGTTTGAAGCGCCAGCTGTCGTTGCCGGTCTCGACGATGTCGCAATGGTGCGTGATGCGGTCGAGCAGCGCGGTGGTCATCTTGGGATCGCCGAAGACGGTAGGCCACTCGCCGAAGGCCAGGTTGGTGGTGATGATGACCGAGGTCTTCTCGTAGAGCTTGCTGATGAGGTGGAACAGCAGTTGGCCGCCTGATCTGGCGAACGGCAGGTAGCCCAGCTCATCGAGGACTACGACGTCGAGCCGGCTTAGCTGGGCGGCCATGGCGCCGGCCTTGCCGATGCGAGCCTCCTCCTCGAGCCGGGTGACGAGGTCAACCGTATTGAAGTAGCGCCCGCGGGCTCCGGCGCAGACGACGCTGGCGGTGATCGCGGTGGCGAGGTGAGTCTTGCCGGTGCCCGTGCCGCCGATGAGCACGATATTGCGCCGTGCGGGCACGAATGAGCCAGCGTGGAGGGAGCGCACCAGGCCCTCGTTGATCGGCGTGCCCTCGAACACGAAGGCATCGAGGTCTTTGACCACCGGCAGCTTGGCTGCGGTCATGCGGTAGCGGATCGAGGCGGCATGACGATGCGCCGCTTCCGCCCGCAGCAGGTCAGTCAGGATCTCGTGGGTCGTGCGCTTGCGCAGCAGCCCCGTGGTGACAGCCTCGTCGAACGCCCCGGCCATGCCCCTGAGGCCGAGCCCGCGCATCGCCTCGATCATCTCATGCCGCTGCATCGAGGCCTCGCACCGTGTCGTAGCGGGCGCAGTCCGCGATCGGCGGATGGCTGAGCTTGAGGTCGACGACCACGTCGAGAGGCCGGTCAGTCGCTGGTTCGCGGTATCGCGCCAGAATGTTGAGGATCACCTCGTCGCTGGCGGCGCCGGCATCAAGCGCTTCGCGGATCGCGGCCTCGACCGCGTCCAGGCCATCGGTCTGCACGGCCGCCAGCACCCGCACGAAGCGCCGATCGGCCTCATCACCGCTCCCCAGCTTGCGGCGCAGCCGCGCCAGTGCCGGCGGAAGGTCCCAGCCCTGGAAGGGGGCGCCGTTGCGCCAGGCGCCGGGCTTGTTGGCCAGAACGGGGAGATAATGCCAGGGATCGTAGATCGTCCGGTCACGGCCGAAGTGCCGGGCATGTTCGGCGATAACCTCGTCACCGAGGCGCACGACGATCCGGTCGGCATAGGCGCGGACCTGGACCGCCCGCCGCGCGGCCTTGGCCATGACGGAATAGCGGTTGCGGTCGAAGCTGATCAGGCAAGTGCCAGTCACGGCATGCGTGGTCTCGTGGAAGCCGTCGAACGGCGCCAGCATGGGCTGCAGGGCTGGCCGCTCGAGGTCCAGTGCCTCAGCCACGGTCAGTTCCTTCCGTTCGGGATGGGGATGCAACGAGGCCCAGCGCAGACACTCGGCCTCCAGCCATCCGTTGAGCTCCTCGATGCTGGTAAAGCGCAGGCGGGGCTGGAAGAAGCGCCCACGGATGGTCTGGACCTGGTTCTCGACCTGACCTTTCTCCCACCCCGCTGCCGGCGAGCAGGCCGTGGGCTCGACCATGTAATGGTCGGCCATGACCAAAAACCGGCGGTTGAACACACGTTCCTTGCCGACGAAGACCGCGGCGACAGCCGTCTTCATGTTATCGTAGATCCCCCGCAACGGAACGCCGCCGAAGAAGGCGAAGCCCCGGGCATGGGCATCGAACACCATCTCCTGCGTCTCGCGCGGATAGGCCCGGACATAGATCGCCCGCGACGCGCACAGCCGCATGTGCGCCACCTTCACCCGCATCGGCTTGCCGGCGATCTCCACATCCTCGTGGCTCCAGTCGAACTGGTATGCCTCGCCGGGTTGGAACAGCAGCGGAATGAACGCCGGGGCGCCGTCACCGGCATCCTTGCGCCGCGCTTCCGCCCAGCGCCGGGCGTAGCGCCGGACCGCATCGTAGGATCCCTCGAACCCCTCCCGGCACAGCAGATCATGGATCCGCGTCATGCGCAGCCGGTCGCGCCGGTGCCGCGCCTCGTTCTCCGTCAGCAGCGTATCGAGGCGTTCCTGGAACGGCCCAAGCCGGGGCAGCGGTTGGACCGTGCGATGGTAATCGAACGCGCCTTCCGGCGCCCGGATCGCCTTGCGCACCACTTTGCGCGACAACCGCAAATCCCGCGCAATCGCCTTGATCGCCTTCCCACCCGCGTGCTCGCGCCGGATCCGAACGACTGTCTCCACCACCAACATCCCGATCTCGCCACCTGGAATACCAGGCGGCCCGCTACACCATCGGAATGAGGGGTCCCTTTTAGACGCCGATCACCCCGCTAACGGGGTCCCTTTTGCACGCCGGTCCACACCTGTGACCACTGCGCGTTGCTCGACACGTAGAAGTGGTAGGGCTGTCCGTCGACCCAGTTGGCATCGAGCAACATGTGGCGCCCGTGATCGTCCCACAGAACTCCCGCCAAGACGTGGTCAGTACCAAGAGCTGATGGGCTCTTGCGAGTACGGCTGGCCACTAAGGAGCTCGCTTCCTCCCAGGTGCTCCGATCGATGATTGCTGCGTGCCGGCCTGGCCATGTGCGGTCATGACCTCGGATCTCGCCGACGTAGATGGGATTGCGGAGAATGTTGTAGACCGACCCTGGGCTGATAGGATTTCCACCTCTCGTTCCTCCCTTTCCTGATGCCTTGCGCGAGCTACAGAGTCCGGCCTCCCGCACAGCCGTCATTGCGGCAGTGTAGGTTCCATGCTTGAGGAATGCCGCGTAAATGAAGCGGACGATCTCAGCTTCGGCCTCGACGATCTCAAGTTCCCCCTCTCGGTATTCATATCCGAACGGTGCGAGCCCGCCATGGATGCGGCCATGGCGTTTGCGAGTCCGTATGCTGTCCCGAACACGCTCGGCGATCAGTTCCCGTTCAAATTGGGAAAATGTCAGCAGGACGTTCAAGATCATGCGGCCCATGCTGTCGGCCGTATCGAACGCTTGCGACACAGATACGAGTCCAACTGACCGCCTGTCGAAAATTTCGATCAACCTTACGAAGTCGAGCAGGCTGCGGGTCAGGCGATCAATCTTGTAGATGACGACGGTGTCGATCTCGCCGGCTTCGATGTCTTTCATGAGAGAAGCAAGCGCTGGCCGCTCGAGACCACTGCCTGAGTGACCACCGTCATCGTAGCGCTGTGCCAGTTCAGTCCAGCCGCGATACCGCTGGCTGGCAATATAGGCCGAGCAGATCTCGTGCTGTGTGGTCAGCGAATTGACATCGTGATCTAGGCGACTGTTGGTGCTTTTGCGTGTGTAGATGGCGCAGCGGTGGGGTGGGCTTGTGACAATCTCCGACATCGTCATCCTCCTGAAAGGGGAAGACAAGTCTGCTTGCTCCAGCGGCTCAAAAACAGCGGCAACGTTAGGCGCCATCTCGCTAGGTGAATAGCCGGTAATAGTCAGATCGGGGAAGTAAGGGTCGATCGCTCGACTTGTATTCCGATGCGAGCCAATAGGCGAACTACAAACGATTGTTTCTGTGTCCGGGTACCTCTCTGCAATTTTTTGTTATGAAATTGGAGGTATCCACTCTTGACCCGTCAACTCTGGTAGATGATGGTCGTCGCGCTGTGTACATATGGGGACCACCATGTCGAGCAAGAATTTTCTAAAGCCGTTTGCGCTGACCGTCAGTACTTTGCTCGTATCCACGCAGGCGCAGGCGGCCCATGATCCTCAGCTGGTCAATGCAGTTGAGCAGGTCTCGCAAGCTGCGATGGCTACCAATATGTCGGAACTGATCCTTGGCGTTTCGACTGACGTAATGACAGCTGATGCGCAGCACGCCAGTCATTCGAGTCACGCGAGCCATTCGAGCCATTCGAGCCACAGCTCTCACTCTTCCAGCTCATTTTGAGTTGTGAAATCCGAAACGGTCACGACGCCTGATCCGCAGGCTGCGCAACGCGTTTCGCTGTGCGGTTCTGCATATTCGGTCGAAGCCGTGCACCGAGCAGCCTATGCCATGATGGCTACAATCGACGTGCGAATTCTGGCGACCGAACCAGAGATTGTCTGCGAACTGCACGTGCTCGGTAAAGCGAGCGCTGCCGATGCAGAACTTACCTTTCGCCGAGAAGTTACAGATCACCAGCTCCGCCTCGTGATTGAAGAACGAACCAGCGCCTATCGCGATCTGATTCTGGGCCTGGCATTCTCGCGGACGGGCTTACAGGGTGGCTAAGTTTCGTCCAGCTGATGCGTTCGATGCTTCAGCCAATGCACCCTACACCATGCTGCCCTGGCGCTTCACCGCGTTGGATGAAAATGAGCGCTATGTCGCGACAAACCTGGTCGGCGAACATCTCGTCCTCGACAGGGAAACAATCGGCAAGTTTGCGCGCCAAGAGTTGACGCCCCAGGATCCGGCCTACGATGCTTTGAAAGCGCGCCACTTTCTGATCGATGCCGACACAGGTGTAGGGGTTGATCTGCTTGCGCTCAAGCTCAGGACCAAGCTTGCCCCGCTCGCGAATTTCACCGCGTTGCACATCTTTGTTGTGACGCTGCGCTGCGAGCACAGTTGCCCGTACTGTCAGGTCTCGAGGGCGAACAATGACCGCGGCGAGTTCGACATGTCGCTCGATACCGCGATGAAGTCTCTCGATCTTGTCTTTCGGTCCCCCTCGCCAGCGCTCAAGATTGAGTTCCAAGGCGGAGAATCCCTCCTCAATCTGCCCTTGATCAAGGCGATTGTCGAAGAGGCGAAACGCCGCAACGAAACAGCCAGACGCGAACTCGCGTTTGTCGTTGCCACCAATCTCGCCGTTTTGAGCGATGAGGCACTTGCCTTCTTTAAGGCAGAGAACATTCTCGTTTCAACATCACTCGATGGTCCCGCAGATCTCCATAATGCCAATCGTCCCCGACCAGGGCGCGACTCACATCAGCGGGCAGTAGACGGTATTCACCGAGCGCGCCGCGCACTTGGACATTACAATGTAGGCGCACTGATGACGACGACTTCGGCCAGCTTGGACCGGGTCAAAGCGATCATTGACGAGTATCTGCGCCTAGACTTTGGCGGGATTTTTCTTCGTCCGTTGTCGCCCTATGGGTTCGCCATCAAAACCAAGTCGTACGCTGCCTACAGCCGTGAGCGCTGGCTGGAGTTCTACTTCGAGGGTCTCGATTACATTATCGCCCTGAACCGGCAGGGATTTGACTTCATTGAGCACTATGCCGCGATGGTGCTCAAGAAAATGTTGACCCCGCTTCAGACCAGCTACGTGGATCTGATGAGCCCCGCCGGAATCGGAATTGCTGCCATCGTCTACAACTATGATGGCACCGTCTACGCATCCGATGAAAGCCGCATGCTGGCGGAGATGGGCGATCCGACGTTCGCGCTAGGAAACGTCCATCAGAACTCGTTTGAGGAGATCATGCTTGGCGATGCCTTGATTGAGCCCCTGATGCAGTCATTTGCCGGGTCGGTACCCGGCTGTTCCTCTTGCGCATTTGAGCCGTGGTGCGGGGCGGACCCGGTGTTCCATCACGCCACACAGGGCGATGCAGTAGGCAAGAAGCCGCTGTCAGCATTCTGTACGCGAAACATGGCGCTCTTCCGCGGCCTGATAACCCGGATGGAAGCGGATGATGACGTCAGAGCACTTTTTCAGAAGTGGGCGAACAGGGTATGATTCCCCTTCGTGCTCGTGCGCTCGAGTTCCACAACGCTCCAGTCGGGCAAGCTGATGTTGTTCGGGTTTCGTTATCGCCTGAGAGGCCTGAAGTTGTCAGAGCACAGGAAGGATATGTCGTCGGCGCCGAGGCAGTTCCGAACGGCTTTGCCTGGTACCTGCTTGCATCCGCTGATGACTTGGTGCGCCTACCCGGCAATGCGCAGGCCGTAGTCGCGCCGGACCAAACGAAGTTCTTGGGCCAAGGCGACGTCATCGCGGTCGACCCCAAGCGCAAAGCACTGAGAGTGCTCTATCGCCGTTGCTCGCCGTACAATCATTTTCTCCTGACAGAGCGCTGTAACAACTATTGCTTGATGTGCTCGCAACCGCCGCGAGATGTTGAAGACGGCTGGATTGTTGACGAGATATTGCGGGCAATCCCGCTCGTCAGCCGAGATGCAATTGAGATCGGATTCACGGGAGGCGAGCCGACCCTGTTGGGTGAGCGCTTCCTTGAGCTCGTTCAGGCAGCAGCCTCACATTTGCCGCGCACCGCGCTTCATATCCTCTCGAACGGCCGCCAGTTTGCTGATGGCAGGCTGGCGGCAAAGCTCGCTTCAATCGGCCATCATGATCTGATGTTGGGGATACCGCTCTACTCTGACTTAGCCCACCTCCACGACCATGTTGTCCAAGCGGATGGCGCGTATGACGAGACGGTCAGGGGAATACTGGCGCTGAAGGCCAGCAGCGTCAGGGTTGAAATCAGGGTGGTATTGCAGGCGCAGACAGTGGGACGATTGCCGAATCTCGCTCGGTTCATTTCGCGGAACCTGCTGTTCGTGGACCACGTCGCGCTGATGGGGCTTGAACCGACGGGCTTCGCGCGGGCGAATCTCGAAGCGATCTGGGCCGACCCAGTTGACTACGCCAACGAGCTCAGTGCAGCGGTTCGAATTCTAGCTGGTGCAGGTATCAGGACGTCCGTCTATAACAGCCAGCTTTGCGTTATGCCAACGGAGGTTAGGCCTTACGCACGCCGATCGATCAGCGATTGGAAGCAGACCTACCTGCCTGAATGCGAGAACTGTACTTCAAAGCAAGAATGCGCAGGTTTCTTTGCGAGCGTTACCCATGCTCGAAGCCGAGGGATACGCCCGATCTAGAACCAGCATTGGAAGTTGCCTTTTCGGATTGCCATCAGGGCTGCACGCTTATCTTACTCGATCTTATCGCGCTCCGCACGACGTGCCGAAACCTAAAGTTCGATTATCTGAGTGGCCACTTGCAGTTGGCCATATCCGACCAACTCAGTAAGCGTGGCCTGAGGGCCGCCTTGCTTATCGAGCCATGTTGATGGTGTGGGCGGCTTTGCCGGAGGCGCGGCGTTTGGCGAGCTTGGCCATGCGTGCGCGGATTTCGTGGGAACCAATATCTTCT
>NZ_JAIZDA010000032.1 GCF_020404405.1 Novosphingobium sp. FKTRR1
GCGGCCAGCGCGGCCGCTGCCTGCGCCGCTGCGCGAAACGCCGCCGCATCGCCGATGTGGTGGTCGCTCGGACACACCAGCATCACCGCATCGGCAGGCAAGCGCAGCGCCGCCAGCGCGATCGCCGCCGCCGTATTGCGCCCTTGCGGCTCGACGATGATCCGGCTGTTGGCCGCATCGGGAACTTGCGCCTCGACATGTTCAAGATGCACCGCGCCGGTCACGATCACCGGCGCACCGAACCCGGCAAAACCGTGGCAACGCAGCAACGTCGCTTCGAACAGCGTCGTGTCACCCACCAGCGGCAGAAACGGCTTCGGCTTCACCTTGCGCGAACGCGGCCACAACCGCGTCCCGCTACCACCGCACAATACTACCGGGATGACCATGGCATTCACCTTGTTGTCTCCAATCGGGCTGTTTTCGCAGACCAGGCGGCGTGCGTCCCGATCCATTGTAACTCACGTTCTGTGATCAAGGGTGCGATCTAGAGTCCTTGTGTGGCACTATGCCGACTTGGTGAGGGACGGTAAGAGTTCGGGACGGTCAAGCAGCGCGCTGACTTCGGCCATGATCGCTTCCTTGAAGCTTTTCGGGCTGAACCGAAGCGCGTTCTTCCGGCAGTTTTCCTGCGTGAAGCGATCGGACGCTGCCTCGAACCGCGCGACGGCATCGACGATCGCGGGGACGGTCTGCTGGTTGAAGAACAGCCCGGTCGGTGCAGGCGCATCAAGCCCGCGCACGGTTTCAAGTGCACCACCGCGGCCATAGGCGATGACCGGCGTGCCACACGCCTGCGCTTCGAGTGGAACGATGCCGAAGTCCTCCTCGGCAGCAAAGACGAATGCCTTGGCCCGCTGCATGTGGTCGATCATGACCTGCTCGCTTTGATATCCCAGGATTTCGACGTTCGGTCCCGCCTTCGCGCGCACTTTGGCCATTTCCGGGCCATCGCCGATGATCACCAGCTTGCGGTCGGGCATGCTGGCAAACGCTTCGGCGATCAGCGGGATCATCTTGTAGGGAACCATCCGCGAAGCGGTGAGGTAGAAGTCGTCCTTGCCCGTGCCCAAGCTGAAGCGATCGATTTCGGCCGGCGGGTAGACAATCTTGGCCTCATAGCCATAAATCTTGCGGATGCGCCGCGCCACAAAGTCGGAATTGGCGAGATACCGATCGACGCCGTGCGATGTGCGAACATCCCACATCCGGAAATAGTGCAGCATGATGCGCGCCAACATGCCCTTGAGCCCCTTTTCCATGCGGGCTTCGCGCAAATAGACGTGCTGGAGATCCCACGCATAGCGCGCCGCGCTGTGCACGTAGGACAAATGCTTCTGGTCGGGGCCGGTCAGAACGCCCTTGGCAACGCAATACGAAGAACTGATCACCAGATCATAGCCCGACATGTCCAGCTGCTCGATCGCCAGCGGCATCAGCGGCAGATACGTCCGGTACTTGGTCTTGCCGAAGGGCAGCTTCTGGATGAACGTGGTTCTGGGCGTTTTTCCCCGCAGAAACGAGGCCTGTTCGGGGGGTACGTCATAAACCGTGGCATAGACGTCGGCGTCGGGGAACAGGTCCAGAAACTGGGCGAGCACGCGCTCTGCCCCGCCAAAAACCACCAGCCAGTCATGGATGATCGCGACTTTGAGCGGAGGGAGCGACGGTGAAGGTAGCGTCATGTCGTTCATGATGTCGTTTGTGCAACCTGTCATAATTGTGCAGCAAAAACGGCCTGAACGGCAAACGAACAATCGTCATTTACCTGTTGCGATGCAGCAAATCTAGCGGCGGCCACGCGAAATTGCCTTTGCGTTGCTTTCCAAAACTCCTTCACCAGCCGATCAAACGAGCGACCGGCGGCCAAGAAGTTGGCGGCAACGTCAAGGAGCATCGAACGTCTCACTACGATTTTGATGGCAGTAAATGCTGCTTTGCACAACCAGAATCTTCGCCGCGAACAGTGAGGAAAATCCAGCGAGGATCCCGTCGAATGTTCAACAACCGCGCGGCCGCTGATCGTTTGATAAAGGGCCTGCACATGCTTTGGCCCAAGCCCTGACCGGTGCTTGCGCGGCGCGAACTGCAATGGCCCGTCAAACATCGGTGCACCTTCCAGACTTGATGCTCGCGGTTGCTCTACTCTACGGCTGGCTAGCCTAAAAGGCTTGGTTAATCACGGTGATGCGACTGCCTCGCTGCCATCGCGGTCAGAAGTTTGGTGTCCTGACCGGTCAGACATGATTGTTTGATCATGTCCGGGCAAATGCGATTCGGACCAGACCAGTGGGGCGAAAACGCGGCTTGCCGGGTCGATTTTCGGACGAAGTGTGCACTTGCAGCATGAAATGGGCCGGGCAACGGCAGGCTCCGGTCCCATCCAGTCCGGGCTTTGCCGCGTGCCGGTCATGTCCCGATTCAGGGCGATGGGTTCGGTCGGTCTTCACCATTTATGCTGCGCGGGAGGTGCACTGCGGCAATTGCTGCTATGCAGCATGGTTACCGGGTGCGCAGCGTCCTGTTTCGGGAAATCCGAGGCCGCCGTTAATCTTGTTATTCCGTTTACGGCTCGGATAGGAATTGCGGATCGAAAAGGTGATTTCCTTATGT
Source organism: Novosphingobium sp. FKTRR1 (assembly GCF_020404405.1). Lineage (GTDB taxonomy): Bacteria > Pseudomonadota > Alphaproteobacteria > Sphingomonadales > Sphingomonadaceae > Novosphingobium. The sequence continues at coordinate 2,614 of NZ_JAIZDA010000032.1, forward strand.
CGCAGGTTACCATGAAACGTATTTCCATTTCCGCGCTTTCGGTGTGCTTGTTCGTGCTGGCGCCCTTTACCGCGTTGGCTGCCGAAGTGGCTGCGACGCGCGTTACTGTCGTCCGGGCCGATGGGTTGGCTCCGGCCATTTCGCTCGAATGGGTTCATGCGCGGATGACCGACCATGGCGTTGCGGTGACCGGGCGTCTGCATCAGGGCGCCGGACGGGCCACGCGCGCCGGTGTTCCGGTCAGCGTCTCTGCAGGCGGCGCGAAGTCCGCTTCGGTCCGTTCGAGCGCATTCGCGGTCGGCGGTGGTGGCGCGACCTTTTCGGTCGTTCTGCCGGTCGAGCGGCCCGATGTGACCGGGCCCGTCACGGTCACCGTCGGCGCCATCGATTGAGTTGCGCCAGGCGGCCCTTTGGGGGTGGCTATTTTGCCGGCCATGACAGCTTCATCCGCAATCCGGCAACAAGCGCATCGGGGACCGTCGGATCCCACGACGGATGCATTACATATTGCAAGTCGGGCTGGAGCAGCAGGTATGGCCGCACGGCGCGCGCGGCGGTGAATTCGAAAACGGTTTCCGTCTTGCGCAGCGCCGGATCGTTGCCCGCTGCATCGCGAGCTGGGCGGCTCAATGCAGCGCGAGCCAGTGCTGCACCAAACGTCCAGCCCTTTTGCTCGGTCGTAAGGCCAAGGCCGACATAGCTTGCGATCGGGTTTGCGCGCTGGTCGGCAACGCCTACCCGCAGCCAAGCCGAAATGCCTTGCGTGACGGGGCCTTCGACCATCGCATAGGCCCCTTGTGATACGGCTGGCGCACCGCCTTCGGTCACCGCGTCGAAGTGGTTGGTGTAATGCCACCCGCCGAACTGCACCTGACCCTTGCCCAATGGCAGTTCGGCCTCTGCAACCAGCAGCGCGCCGGTCGTACCGGGCAGGCGCAATGCTGCGCGCAAGGGTTCGGCGCGCGATCCCGCCAGCGCATCGAACACGCCCAGTCGCAGATGCTTGCGACCGCTTTGCCCGCGCACGATCACGGCGGTCGCCGTGCGTGGAAAGATCGAAGGGCCATTTGCGCCGCTTTGCGAAAATTCGGGGCCGATGCCGTGTGCGCTGTTGAGGAACAAGCTGGCGGTTTCGGTCACGTCGAACTCGCTGTTGAGGTCGATCAGCCCGGCTTTTACCGCAAGCCCCGGCGTTGCCTGCCATTCGGCCCAGGCCTCGTTGAGGTGAGCGAAGGTTCCCGCCTCGACACTGCTGAGCACCTGATAGGTGTTGGCCTTTGCGCCGGAAAAGTCGGGCCCGTGGATGGCCATCGCGTCAATGTGGACGGTCACGCCTTCCAGCCCGAGCGCGGTGCCATCCACATCGATCCACGCATCGACGCGGCCTTCGGCAGCCTGTCCGCGCTGACGCCCGCCATCGACCACGCCAAGCAGATCGACGATGTAGGCGGCGCCTGCGTGCACGGGGCTTTCCGCATCCGCCTTGCCCGGCAAGGCAAGCAGCAGCAGCAACGGGATCAGGTGGCGCGGATGGGTCATGGTTGCCTGACCCTAACCTTGGCGTGCAAAGGTGGTGTTGCGCCGGTCCTACGCGCAAACGCCAAGGTGGGCGTGAAGATGTCGGCCACATCATCAGGGTGTGGCATTACCTGTTGCAGGTTGGCATCATCTGACAACTGACTTGCAGCGGCTTGCAGATTGGGACTGACGAGCAAAGTTCCATACGCTATTCGACGTAGACCGTCAGAGACGTTCGCCCGGCGCGGTCTTGGGAGAGGATGCGAAAAATCGCACCGCGCCGGGTGTTACTCTTGGTCCAGCCCCCATCGTGATGCGTCATGGCGCAAGCAGCGTATCGGCGCTGCGCGGCTGTCAAAGCGCCCGATATCGTGCCATCGTGCTGATCTGTCCGCGACTGGTGCGGCATGTGCGGGCGGCCATGATCGAGACGAGCGAACAATTGCGATGAGCCTGACCGTGGCAACCCTGCTGGCTTTGGCACTGGTAATCGTGCTGTTTGCCGTGGCGACCGCGGTCGACATGCGTGCGGTCAAGGCCGGGCCCCGCTTGCGCCAGTTCGCCTATGCGCTGGGACTTGGCGTATATTGCTCAAGCTGGACGTTCTATGGCGCGGTCGGCAGCGCGGTGCGCGAGGGCTGGAATTACCTGCCGATCTATCTTGCGCCGTGCCTTGTCCTGCTGGTCGCGCCGGGCTTCATGCGACGTCTGGCCGAGGCGGTCGAAGAGGAGCGCGCAGCCAGCCTGTCCGACTTCATCGCCGCGCGGTTCGGGCATGACCCGATGATGGCGCAACTGGTGGCGGTGACGGCGGTCTGCGGCATCGTGCCCTATGTCGCGCTGCAGTTGCGCTCGATCGGCTCGGCCATCGCGGTCGCCTCGCACCGCCCGGTCGAAGCGCCGGTGATGATCGCGGCATCGGTAGCGCTGGCAGGCTTTGCCATCCTGTTCGGCACGCGGCGTTATGAGATCGCCGGGCGAAGCGAGGGCATCCTGTTTTCGGTGGCGCTCGAATCGGTGATCAAGCTGCTGGCGATGGTGCTCGTTGCCGGGCTGGCCATCGTGATCGTCATGGATGCACCGCAGGCTCAGGTAACAGCCGGCTGGGACCGACTGGCGACAGCGTTCGCCCCGCAAGCCATGTCGATCCCCGATGTGATCGCCATCTCGGTGGTATCGGCGCTGGCCATGCTGGCTCTGCCACGCCAGTTCTACATGGCGTTCACGCAGGCGCGCGACACCACCGACCTGCCACGCGCTCGGCTGGTTCTGGCTGGCTATATCGCGGCCATGGCGGCGCTGGTCCTGCCGATTGCGCTGGCCGGACTGGCCATCCTGCCGCAACAAGCCTCACCCGATCTGTTCGTGCTCGAACTGCCCGAGGCGGTCGGCCAGCCGTGGATGCTGGTGTTCGCGCTGCTGGGCGGGATCAGTTCGGCCGCAGCGATGGTCATCGTTGATTCGACCGCGCTGGCGACGATGGTGTCGAACGACCTGATCTTCCCGGCGGTGCTGCGCCGCGCGCAGGACAATGAGGCGGCCGGAACACTGGGCTATCGCATGATGGCCGCGCGGCGGCTGGCGATCGTCGCGATCATCGGGCTGGCGCTGGCGTGGGGACTGCTGCTGCCATCGCGCAGTTCGCTGGCCTCGATCGGGCTGGTCGCGTTTTCGGCGATGGCGCAGTTCACGCCGCACCTGATCCTTGGCGTGCTGGCCAAGGGGCGCGACCCGCTGGCCGGGCGGATCAGCCTGGGAGCGGGGTTTGGGCTGTGGCTATGGACGCTCGCCTTGCCGCCGGTGCTGCCGCAGAGCTGGCTGGCGGCGTTGAGCGGCACGCCGTTCGACCCGCTGCACCTGCTCGGACTTGGCCATGCATCGCCATTGGTGCACGGCGTAGCGTGGAGCCTGACGATCAACCTGGCGGTTCTGACGCTGGCTTCGGCGCGGCAGGACCGGGCGATCCGTCTGCCGCGCCTGCTGCGCGGGCAGCGCCCGGTGCGCAATCAGGGCGAACTGGCCCGCCTGACCGCGCGCTTTGTCGGCGAAGATCGCGCGGACGTGGCGTTCCCGCCCGCGCTGCACAATGCTCCTGTCGATCGGATCGCGGCGCGGCGGGCGCAGGATCTGGTGGCCGAAGTGGTGGGGGCGGCCTCTGCCCGAACGCTGGTAGCATCGGCGCTGGCTGGGGGATCGCTGGGGATTCACGACATAGCCCGGTTGCTCGATGAAGGCGGGCAGTCCTTGCAGTTTTCGCGGCGGCTGCTGGCGGCGACGCTCGAGAATCTGCCTTCGGGCATCAGCGTGATCGACGCCGAGCTTAATCTGGTGGCGTGGAACGCGGCCTATATCGCGCTGTTCGGCTATCCGCCGGGCATGGTGCGGGTGGGCGTGCCGGTTGCGGACCTGATCCGCTTCAACGTGGTGCGCGGCGATTTTCCCGGACCGACCGATGCGCAAGTCGAACGCAGGCTGGCGCGGTTGCGCGATCGGCAGCCCTACGTATCCGAACGCATTCGCCATGATGGACGGGTGATCAAGTCGGTCGGCGGGCCGATGCCGGGCGGCGGTTACCTGACCTCGTTCACTGATGTGACCGGCGAAGCGCAGGCCCGCGCCGAATTGCAGGCGACGCTCGAGCAACTGGAAGAGCGCGTGGCCGAGCGCACGGTCGCCCTTTCGCAAGCCAACCAAATGCTGGCCGAATCGACCCGCGACAAGACTCGCTTCCTTGCCGCCGCCAGCCACGATCTGTTGCAGCCGCTCCATGCTGCGCGGCTGTTCACCGGGGCCTTGGCGCGCAAGGCGGACGAAGGCGTGCAATCGCTGGTGGCTGGCGTGGACCGTTCGATCACCGGTGCGGAGAACCTGCTACGCGCGCTGCTCGACATCTCGCGACTGGATGCAGGCGGTGTACGACCTGACCTGACGCCGGTCGAGCTTGGGCCATTGCTACGCGATATTGCCGAAGGGATGCGGCCTTTGGCTGCGAACAAGGGGCTGGCCTTGCGCACGGGGCCACTGCGCGGCGTTGTCCACACCGATGCCGGGTTATTGCGCTCGGTCCTGCAGAACTTCGTCTCGAACGCGGTTCGCTACACCGACCGGGGCGCAGTGCTGATCGGGGTGCGCCGACGTGGCGACCACTTGCGCATCGATGTGGTCGACACCGGGGTCGGCATTGCCGAGGCCGAACAGCGCGCGATCTTCACCGAGTTCACCCGGCTGGGCACGGTCGATGCCGAAGGGCTGGGGCTCGGCCTCGCCATCGTCGAGCGCATTGCGCGGCTGTTGGGCTTGTCGATCGAAGTGCGCTCGCAACCGGGGCGGGGCAGTCGCTTCAGCGTGCTGGTGCCGGTTTCAGTTGAGGCGGTCGCATCGGCGGCCGTGCCATCGACCAGAACCACCGCTTTGCCAGCAGCAAATGGCCTGCGCGTGCTGGTGGTGGACAACGAACGCGACATTCTGGACGCCACGGCGGCGCTGCTTGGGGAGATGGGACAAATCCCGATCGTTGCGACGACGATGGCCGATGCTCTTGCGGTGGCGGGGCGTGCCGACGTCGCGTTGCTGGATTATCACCTCGACCATGGCGAGGACGGACTGGATCTGGCCGATCGCCTGCGCGCTGCCCACCCGGCGCTGACGCTGGCGCTGGTGACCGCCGAGGGTGGCGCTGAACTGCGCGAGGCGGCCCGGCTTCGTGGCATTGCGGTGATCGTCAAGCCCGCAGCGCCGGCGGCCGTTGCCGCGTTCCTTGCCGAAGTCGGCTCACCGCGCGAGGTCGAGCCCCAGTGATCGCGCCACCAGCGCCGCCTGCGTGCGGTTCTGGACATCGAGCTTGCGCATGATCGCGGTCATGTGCGCCTTGACCGTCGCCTCGCTCATACCAAGGTCGTGGGCGATCTGCTTGTTGAGCTTGCCATCGAGCACGGCCAGCAGCACCTTCAATTGCGTGGGGGTCAGCCCGGCCACTTCGCCACGCACTTTGTCCACCGGCGAAGTTCCCGAGGGAGGCAGCGCCACACCGTCGAGCGCGGCGCGCATGGCATCCTCGATCCGCGACAGGTCGCTGTCCTTGCGCAGAAAGCCGACCGCACCGAAGGCGCGCGCTTCTTCGGCCGCGTTGCCGCTTTCAGTCGCAGACACGACCAGAATCGGCACCTTGGGCCGCTCGGCATGGAGCAGCGCGATGCCTGAATACCCGATTGCGCCGGGCATTTTCAGGTCGAGCATGATCAGCCGCAAGTCCTCGGCCTCGGCCGCAGCCTTGGCCGCCGCCGCCAGCGTACCGGCTTCGACTACGCGCGCCGCAGGGGCAACGGCGGCGAGCGCCAGCGCCAGCGCCTGCCTAAACAGTGGGTGGTCGTCGGCTATCAGGACTGATCCGCTCACTGTGCCTCCCGCCAGCAAATGTTGGACCGCTTGCCGGTTCTGTTGCCCAGACTACCGCACTGGCAGCGCAGGGCAACAACAACCGGGCAGGCGGTACGCCTCCGGCCTGCCGTTACAGGTCAGGCCGGAGCGAGTTGCGGACGATTGGCCAGCAGGTTGTCGACCACCGAAGGGTCAGCCAGGGTCGAGGTATCGCCCAGATTGCCGATATCGTTCTCGCCGATCTTGCGCAGGATGCGGCGCATGATCTTGCCCGACCGCGTCTTGGGCAGGCCGGGGGCGAACTGGATAACGTCGGGCGTCGCAATCGGACCGATCTCATGCCGTACCCACGCCACCAGTTCCTTGCGCAGCGCATCGTCGGGTTCGACTTCGGCATTGCAGGTGACGAAGGCGTAGATGCCCTGACCCTTGATCTCGTGCGGCATACCGACGACGGCGGCTTCGGCTACTTTCGGGTGGGCAACCAACGCGCTTTCGATCTCGGCCGTGCCCATGCGGTGGCCCGACACGTTGATCACATCGTCGATTCGGCCGGTGATCCAATAGTAGTCGTCAGCATCGCGGCGGCAGCCGTCGCCGGTGAAGTACAGGCCCCGGAAGGTGGTGAAATACGTCTGGAAAAAGCGCTCGTGATCGCCCCAGACGGTGCGCATCTGGCCGGGCCAGCTATCGGTGATGACCAGACAGCCATCGGCCGCACCTTCAAGGAACGCGCCGTCGTTATCGACCAGCGCGGGCTGCACGCCGAACATCGGACGGCTGGCCGAGCCCGGCTTGAGCGGGGTGGCACCGGGCAGCGGGGTAATCATCGCGCCGCCGGTTTCGGTCTGCCACCAGGTGTCGACGATCGGGCAGCGGTTGTCGCCCACCACCTTGTGGTACCATTCCCACGCCTCGGGATTGATCGGTTCGCCCACCGATCCCAGCAGCCGCAGGCTGGCGCGGCTGGTCTGCTTCACCCAGTCGTCGCCCTCGCGCATCAGCGCGCGCAAAGCGGTTGGCGCGCCATAGAAGATCTCGACCGCAAACTTGTCCACCACCTGCCAGAACCGGCTGGGATCGGGGAAGTTGGGCACGCCTTCGAACATCACCGTGGTCGCGCCGTTGGCCAGCGGGCCATAGACCACATAGGAATGGCCGGTCACCCAGCCGATGTCGGCGGCGCACCAGTAGATTTGCCCCGGACGATAGTCGAACACGTACTGATGGGTCAGCGAGGTCCACACCGCATAGCCGCCGGTGGTGTGCAGCACGCCCTTGGGCTTGCCGGTGGAGCCTGAGGTATAGAGGATGAACAGCGGGTCTTCGGCGCCCATTTCCTCGGGCGCGCAGTCGGGACTTTGCGCCGCGATGCCCTCGTGCCAGTCGATGTCGCGGCCTGCGACCACGCCGACGGCACCGCCGGTGCGCTTGAGCACGATCACGCTCGATACGTCGGGGCACTGTTCGAGCGCCGCATCGACGTTGGCCTTGAGCGGTACCTTGCGCCCCCCACGCAAGCCTTCGTCGGCGGTGATGACGATGCGGCTGTCACAGTCGGTGATGCGCCCGGCCAGCGCGTCGGGCGAAAACCCGGCGAACACGATCGAGTGAACCGCACCGATCCGCGCGCAGGCCAGCATGGCGACGGCGGCTTCGGGCACCATCGGCAGGTAGATCGTCACGCGTTCGCCGCGCTTGACGCCCTGCGCCTTCAACAGGTTGGCAAAGCGGCATACTTCCTCGTGCAGCGCGCGATAGGTGATGCGGCGCTCGGGCTCGTCAGGAGAATCGGGTTCCCACAGGATCGCGATGTCATCGCCGCGCGTGGCAAGGTGCCGGTCGAGGCAGTTGGCCGACAGGTTCAGCGTGCCGTCGGCATACCAGCGGATGCCGAAATCGGCTTCGTGAAAGCTGGTTTCCTTCACCGTGGTGAACGGCTTGATCCAGTCGATCCGCTGCGCTTCGTCGCGCCAGAACCCGTCGGGATCGCTGATCGAGCGCTGATACATCTCGTTGTAGCGCGCTTCGTCGATGAGCGCGTTTGCCGCCCACTCGGCCGGAACCGGATACACTGCCTCGCCCATCATGGCCTCCTCATGAATATCGTTTGATCGCCATCTACCGCAGATGTGGGCAGGCGCGCTTCTATACAATGGTCGTAGATGTAAGACGATCTTGGGGCTGGTTGCCAAGCCCCGATCCACCGAAGCTTGCCGCGAAAGGTGCCACAAAAAACCGGCACCGGGAGAGGTGAGGGCAATGAACGGCAAGATCAGGGGCGCATTGTGGCTGTTGTCTGCGTCGGCGATGGTGGCACCGGTGGCGGCGACGGCGGCAACAACCAGTCGCGCGGCACAGTTGGCGCAGCGGCTCGAAAAGCTTGAGGCCGAAGTCCGGCAACTGCACGATGACCTGCATACGGCGCGCGATCAGCAGGAGCACGACGTAGCCGCCGCCAATGCGCGCGCCGATCAGGCCATTGCGGCCGCGCAAGCGCAGATCGCGCTCGTCACCCGGACGGCCGAGGCAGCACAGGCCACGAGCGCCGAGACGTCGGCAAGGCTGGCCAGCGCGGTCGAGGCGGCGCCCAAGCAGGGCTTCCGCTCGGGCAATTCCAATGTCGTGCTGTCGGGCTATATCAAGCTGCTGGCCAGCAGCGCGCGCTACAGCGGGGGCGATGATCCCAGCAACACCTTGGGTCGCGATCTGTACCTTCCGCAGTCGATCCCGGTGTTCAATCCGGCCAGCCCGACCAGCCCGACCCACGTGACCGACTTTACCGCCAAGCAGACACGCTTCTGGGTCGACGCCAACACCAAAGTCGGCAGCCACGCGCTCAAGGCCTATATCGAGTTCGACTTCCAGGCCGCGCCGGGTACGCCGCAGGCGCTGGGACAAGGCACGCAGCGCACGACCAATGCCTATGACCTCGCGATGCGCCGCGCCTTCGTCCAGTTCGACCGCTGGCTGTTCGGGCAGGACTTCACCAACTTTTCCAATCCGGCGGTATTCCCGGAAAGCACCGACTATGTCGGCGGGGTGGATGGTCTGGTGTTCGTGCGCCAGCCGATGGCCCGCTACAGCCTGCCACTTGGCAAGGGGGTGACGCTGCACCTTGCCGCCGAAAACCCTGAAACCGCTTCGGCCAACGCTGGCTCGGCCGCGCTGATCGAGAACGGGCAGGATCATGCGCCAGACTTCACCGCGCGGCTGGAATATGGTGGCAAGCCGGGGTTCCTCTACTTCGCCGCGTTGGGGCGCCAGTTGCGCGTCGACAATGCCAAGGCCAATGCCGCCCGCATCACCGATTCCCGCTTCGGTTGGGGGGTGAGCGCCGGGGGCAAGCTTTTCCTGAACGACAAGCATTCCAGCGACCTGCGTTTTCAGGCGACATATGGCGAAGGGATCGGGCGTTATCTCGGCCTCAACTTCGGGCCCGATGCGGTGCTGCAGGCGTCCGGCCAACTGGGCCGGGTGCGCAACCTTGGCGCGTTCGGTGCTGCGCGCATTGCCCTTGGCGATCAATGGCGCGTCAACCTGATGGGCAGCTATCAGCACATCTCATACGCGGGCGACATCAATCGCACTGCCGCCGCCGGTATTGCGATGTACAACCGCGAAGGGTGGAGCGTGGCCGGAAACGTGTTCACTTCGCCGGTCAAGAACGTCGATCTGGGCATCGAAGTGCGGCATGGTGAGCGCCATCTGGTCAACGGGCTCAACGGCCATGTCGAGCGCTTCGACTTTGCCGCAAAGTACAGTTTCTGAATCATAGCAAAAAGCAGGGGAAGGATACCAGGCAATGGCCAGTTTACCGGACGGATTACCCAAACACCACCGGGCGACCGCGAGCGAGAAGCTCGTCATCGGTGCGTCTTCGCTCGGCACCGTGTTCGAATGGTACGATTTCTACCTCTACGGCCTGCTGACCGCGATCATCGCGGCGCAGTTCCTGACCGGGTTGAACGCGACCACCTCGTTCATTCTGGCACTGTTGATCTTTGCCTCGGGCTTCATCGTGCGTCCATTCGGCGCGCTGGTGTTCGGCCACATCGGTGACCTGTTCGGGCGGCGCTATACCTTCATCATCACGCTGCTGGTGATGGGCCTGTCCACGTTCCTTGTCGGCGTGCTGCCGACGTACAAGACCGCAGGCGTGGCGGCGCCGATCCTGCTGGTGGTGCTGCGCATGTTTCAGGGACTGGCGCTGGGCGGCGAATATGGTGGCGCGGCCACTTACGTTGCCGAGCACGCGCCCGAGGGCAAGCGCGGCTTCTATACAAGCTGGATCCAGATCACCGCCACGGCGGGGCTGGCCATGGCGCTGCTGATCGTGATCGCGGTGCGCTCGCCCGTTACCGGCGTGGGCGAAGAAGCGTTCAAGGCATGGGGCTGGCGCATTCCCTACCTCGCTTCGGGGCTGTTCCTGATCGTGGGTTTGTGGTTGCGGCTCAAGCTGCATGAATCGCCGGTGTTCCAGAAGATCAAGGATGAAGGCACCGGCTCGAAGGCCCCCCTCAGCGATGCGTTCGGCAAGTGGGAGAACCTCAAGATCGTGCTGATCGCGTTCTTCGGCGCCATCGCAGGCCAAGCCGTGGTCTGGTACACAGGGCAGCTTTACGCGCTGTATTTCCTTGAAAAGCTGCTCAAGGTCGATGGCCTTGTCGCCAACTCGCTGGTGATGATCGCGTTGCTGCTGGGCACCCCGTTCTTTCTGGTGTTCGGCACACTGTCGGACAAGATCGGGCGCAAGCCGATTATCCTTGGCGGTGCGGCCCTTGCGGCGCTGACGCTGTTTCCGGTGTTCCACGCGCTGACCGAAGCCGCCAACCCGGCGCTGGCTCATGCGCAGGCGACCGCGCCCGTCACCGTCACCGCCAACCCAGCCGAATGCTCGTCGCAGTTCGACCCTGTGGGCACCAACAAGTTCGACACCACCAGTTGCGACATCGTCAAGAACGCGCTGGCCAAGGCGGCGGTGAACTACGAGAACGTGGCTGCCCCGGCCGGCACGGTCGCGTCGATCACCATCGGCAACCAGACGATCCTCGCGCCCGATCCCGCCAGGCTGACCGGTGATGACCGCAAGGCTGCCATCGCCGCCTTCACCGCCACTGTGGTCGGCAGCGCCGCCACCCCGGCCAAGCCCGCCGCCGATGGCAAGCCTGCAGTTGCGGCCAAGCCAGCCGTCATCGGCGAACTGGCGAAGGTCGGCTACCCGGCCAAGGCGGACCCGGCGCGGATCGACAAGGTCAAAGTCGTGGCGATCCTGTTCTACCTCGTGCTGATGGTGACGATGGTCTATGGGCCGATCGCGGCGCTGCTGGTCGAGCTGTTCCCCAGCCGCATCCGCTACTCCTCGATGTCGCTGCCCTATCACATCGGCAACGGCTGGCTGGGTGGACTGTTGCCAGCGATCGGCTTTGCCATCGTGGCCGCCAACGGCAACATCTACTCCGGGTTCTGGTATCCGGTGATCATCGCGGCGTTTACCGTAGTGTTCGGCGCGATCTTCCTGCCCGAAACCTACAAGCGCAGCATTGACGACTAAGGTCTGGCTGGCGCGGCACTTTGCAGGGGCGCAAGGTGCCGCGCAACAGCCGGACAAACGGGGCCGGAACAACGGGGCCGGAAGAACGGGAACGGGGACATGACCGAAGCCTATACCACCGCGTGGCGCAACAGCGTTGGGGATACCGAGGCGTTCTGGCTCGACGCTGCCCGCGCGATCGACTGGAGCGCAGCCCCGCAGCGCGCCTTTGACGAAACGCGCGGCTGGTTTCCCGAGGCCACGCTCAACACCTGCCACAATGCGGTGGATCGCCATGTCGCCGCCGGTCGGGGCGAGAGCAAGGCCCTGATCTACGACAGCCCGGTCACCGGAACCAAGCGCACTTACACCTATGCGCAATTGTTCGAAGAGGTAGGGCGCGTGGCGGCGATGCTGCGCGCGCTGGGTACCGGCAAGGGCGACCGCGTGGTCATCTACATGCCGATGATCCCCGAAACGGTCTTTGCCATGCTCGCCTGCGCGCGACTGGGGGCGATCCATTCGGTCGTGTTCGGCGGTTTCGCGCCGCTGGAACTGGCCAAGCGCATCGATGACGCCACGCCGAAGCTGGTGCTGACCGCGTCGTGCGGGATCGAGGGCGCGCGGACCATCGCCTACAAGCCGCTGGTCGATGAAGCGCTACGTCTGGCCGACCATCAGGTCCAGCACGTCGTGCTGCTGCAGCGGCCGCAAGTGACGGGAACGCTCGAAGCCGGGCGCGACTTTGATTGGCAGGCGCTGCGCACCGCAACGCTGGCCGAACCGGTCCCCGCGCCGGTGGCGGTGGCGGCGGACGATCCGCTCTATGTGCTTTACACCAGCGGCACCACCGGCACGCCCAAGGGCGTGGTGCGCGAAAACGGCGGTCATGCCGTCGCGCTCGCATGGTCGATGGCCAACATCTTTGGCATCGGCGCGGGCGACGTGTTCTGGGCGGCGTCGGATGTGGGCTGGGTCGTGGGGCACAGCTACATCGTCTATGCCCCGCTGCTGGTGGGCGCTGCCACGGTGCTGTTCGAAGGCAAGCCGGTGGGCACCCCCGATCCCGGCACGTTCTGGCGGATCATCGCCGAACACGGGGTCAAGACCTTCTTCACCGCGCCCACCGCCATCCGCGCGGTGCGCAAGGAAGACCCGGACGCCACGTTCCTGCGCACGATCGGCACCGGCCAATGCCAGGCCATATTCCTTGCGGGCGAGCGTGCCGATCCCGACACGATCGGCTGGCTTGAGGCGCAATCGGGCCTGCCGGTGATCGATCACTGGTGGCAGACCGAACTGGGCTGGCCCGCCATCGCCAGTTGCGCCGGGCTTGGCGATCTGCGCCGCAAACGGGGCAGCGCGGGCTTTCCGGTGCCGGGCTATCGTTTTGCCGTACTGGACGAAGCGGGGCAGGCGGTTCCTGCGGGGCAAAGCGGCGCCATCACCATTGCCGCGCCTCTGCCGCCGGGCGCATTCCGTACGCTGTGGAACAACCACGCCGGTTATTCCAAGAACTTCGCGACCTTTCCCGGCTGGTACGAGACGGGCGATGCCGGGTTCATCGATGAGGAGGGCTTCCTTCACATCATGGGCCGCACCGACGACATCATCAACGTGGCCGGGCATCGCCTGTCGACCGGACAGATGGAGCAGATCGTCGCGGCCATCGATGGCGTGGCCGAATGCGCGGTGATCGGCGCCGACGATCCGATCAAGGGCATGGTCCCGGTCGCGTTCGTGGTGGCGCGCGCCGGGATTGCCGATCCCGCGACGCTTGAGGCCGCTGCCATCCGGGCGGTGCGTGCCGAACTGGGGGCGGTTGCCGCGCTCAAGACCGCACATGCCGTGCCGCAGTTGCCCAAGACCCGCTCGGGCAAGATTCTGCGCAACTTGCTGCGCAAGATTGTGAACGGCGAGGATTTCGTCACTCCGCCGACGATCGACGATCCCGCCGTGGTCGTGCAACTGCAAGCGGTATTGGGCCGCCACGAACCCGTCTGATTAGGGCCAAGACGGAGGCGATAGGGCTTTGCAGTCGGGCCGCTGCGCCGCCACTATGGGGGCGGTGCAGAGCGTGAGGCGCGGATGCGGATGACGGCAAGAGTGATGGCTTGGGCCAGCATGGTGCTGGCTGGTGCGTTGTTGTTTGGCGGGACGGTGGCGCTGGCTGGAGCTGGGGCTGGAGCTGGAGCTGGGGCTGGGGCTGGGGCTGGGGCTGAGGTCGCAGCGGGCCATGCCGCCTTGCCGGTCGATGCGGGGCGCCCGCTTCCACCCACCTTGCGGGGAATCACCGTCGATGCGGTCGAGCAGGCGGGCGCGGTGCTGGCGTCTGTCTCGGCACATCGCGCCGTACCCACGGTGCGGGTGGTGTTCGACCCCGGCAATGCACCCGCCTATTACGCGCCCACTATCGAACGGCTGCGACCGCAGGCTTACATCATGGGGCAACTGGTCGATTCCAGCGACATGGCCAAATACACCGCCGCGCAAGTGCAGGCCCGCGCGCGCAGCTATGCCGCCGCGCTGGGGCCGAAGGTTGACGTGTGGGAGGTGGGCAACGAGTTGAACGGCGACTGGGTCGGCTCCAGCCCGGCGCAGATCAATGCCAAGGCGCTGCGCGCTTACCGGGTGATCGCCAACGAGTTCCACGCGCGCACCGCTGTCACGCTCAACTATTGGGCCGGACCGCAGTGTTATGATCACAAGTGGGACGATACGCTGGCGTTCGCGCGCGCGATGCCCGCCGAGATGCGCACAGGGCTCGATTACGTGTTGCTGAGCATCTATGAAACCGCCTGCGATCCGGCGCAAAAGCCCACCGCAGCGCAAGTTGCGACCATGCTGAACGAGTTGGGCACGATCTTCCCCAAGGCGCGGCTGGGCATCGGCGAGATCGGTGCGCAGGGTCGGGCCGACGGGCTGCGCGCCAACCCGAGCCTGGCCGAAAAACAGCGGATCGCGCGGCTCTACTTCGGGATGCAGCCAACGCTTGCCGCGCAAGTCGGCCCGCGCTTCACCGGCGGATATTTCTGGTGGTACTACGTCGAGGATGCGGTGCCTTCCTCGCTCGCCCGCGTCCGAGCCCACACCAAAGCGAGATCATTGTGGCCGACGATCGACAACCTGCTGTTCAGCCTTTGAGGGGCGCGCCGCCCTGCATCCTTCTTGCCCAGCCGCGATGCGGTGATCAGCCCGCCCGTACCCGCGTCATCGCCTGTTCGTAGCGGGCGTTGATCTCCTGGCCGCGATAGCGCGAGTATTCGCACTTGGCCAAGGCGGCGGCGGGCGGAAAGATGGCGGCGTTGTCGCGGTAGTCCGGCGGCATCAGCGCCAGCGCGGCCTTGTTCGGGGTGGGATAGCGGATGGTTGTGGCGATGTCGGCCCCGGCCTTTGCCCCCAGCGCGAAGTCGATGAAGGCATAGGCCAGATCGGGATGACGCGCGCCCTTGGGGATGCACAGGCTGTCGCTGGCGATGATCCCGCCCTCGCGCGGAACGACAAAGCCGATGTCGGGATCGTCGCGCATCACTTGCGCGATGTCGCCATTGTATTCGATCACCAGATCGATGTCGCCGCCCAGCAGCAAGTCCTGCCCGTTGTCGTCGTGGAACACCTGGATGCTGGGCTTCTGCTTCAGCAGCATCGCTTCCACCCGCGCGATGGTCGCCGGATCGTCTGTATTCGCGGGCAGGCCAAGGTATTTGGCGCCGATCTCGAACAGTTCGCTGGCCTCGGCCAGCAGCCCGATCCGGCCCTTGTAGCGATCGGAATCGAGCACCCATTTCCAGCTATCGGGAACACCATCGACCTTGGATTTGCGATAGCCGATGCCGGTGACGATCCAGGTGTACGGAACCGAAACCTTGCGCCCCGGATCGAACGGCGGATCAAGCCATTCGGGCGCGATGTTCTTGAGATTGGGCAGCTTGGCGTGGTCCAGTTCGGTCAGCAGTCCGGCGGCGTGGAACCGTTCGACAAAATCGTTCGAGGGCACGATCACGTCGTAGCCCTGATTGCCGTTGCGCAGCTTGGCGAACAGTTCGTCGTTGTTGGCAAACAGGCTGATGTTCACCCCCGCGCCCGCCGCCTTGTTGAAATCCTCGATCGTGTGGGCGCCCAGATAGGTATCCCAGGTATAGAGGTTGAGCGCCCGCTCCGGCTTAGCCTTGCCGCAGGCCGCAAGACCCGCGGTAAAGCTCAATCCGATCCCGGCCAGGCCAAGGTCGGACAGGAAGTTGCGGCGGGTCTGCGCCATCGTGCGGCAAGCTCCGGGAGAGAGGGACACAACGCGCCTTACAGCCGAACTCAGGCCTTGAGCAACAAGTGGTCGCGCTCCCACGAACTGATGACCTCGTCATAGGCGGCCAGCTCGTTCATCTTGATCTGGTAGAAGGCGTTGATGAAGCTTTCGCCCAAAAGGTCGATGATCGGCTGGCACCCGATCATCTGCTTGAGCGCGCCGTCCAGATTGCGCGGCAAGGTGCGCGCCTGATCATAGGCGTTGGAGTGGATCAGCGGCAGCGGCTCCACTTTGTCGCGCAGGCCGATGTAGCCCGCAGCCAGCGTCGCGGCGATGGCGATATAGGGGTTGGCATCCGCGCCCGGCAGGCGGTTCTCGATCCGCGTGTTGCGCGGGCTGGAAACCGGGATGCGCAATCCGCACGAGCGGTTGTCGAGCCCCCATTGCACGTTGATCGGCGCGGAATGGGCCGGGCGCATGCGGCGGAAGCTGTTCACGTTGGGCGCGAACAGCGGCACGACCTCGGGCAGATAGCGCTGCAGCCCGCCGACGAAGTGGTGGAATTCGGGGGTCAGCCCCTCGGCGGTGCCGAACAGGTTGGTGCCGTCCTTGTCCTGCGCGGAAATGTGCAGGTGCATGGCGCTGCCCGGCTGGCTTTCCATCGGTTTGGCCATGAATGTGGCGTAGACCCCGTGCTTGAGCGCGACTTGCCGCACGATCCGCTTGAAGATCACCACCTGATCGCACAGCGCCACCGGCTCGCCATGGTTGAAGTTGATCTCCAACTGCGCGGTGCCGCCTTCGTGGATCATCGTGTCGAGTTGCAGCGAGGCGATTTCCGAGTTGTCGTAGATTTCCTCGATGATGTCCTCAAATTCGGTCACCGATTCAAGGCCATAGGGCTGGGGGCTGCTTTCAGCGCGGCCCGAACGTCCGCGCGGCGGCACGATTGGCAGATCGGGGTCGGAATTGACCTCGGTCAGATAGAATTCCAGTTCGGGCGCGACCACCATCTCCCAGCCCATCTCGGCATATTTGGCCAGGATGCGCTTGAGCACATAGCGCGGGGCGACCTCGAACTGTTCGCCGTTGCGGTGGATCGCATCGGCCACGACAAAGGCGGTCGGGGTGCGGAACCCCGGCGCAACGCAGATCGAGTTGATGTCGGGCACCAGCGTGACATCGGGGTCACGATAAAGGAAGTCGTCGGCGTCGGTATCGGCATAGTTGCCGGTAATCGTCACCGAAAACACGCTGGAGGGCAGGCGCAGGCTCATGTTGCCGACCGAGGCGATGAACTTGTCGGCGGGCCACACTTTGCCGCGCACCACGCCATTGATGTCGGGCACCAGGCATTCCACCTCGCCGATACCCTTGGCGCGCAGCCATTCGGCGAATTGGTCCTGTTCGGTCGGTACGGTCATCGGTTTGTCTTTCAAAGGGTTCGTCAACGGACCAGCCTTGCGATCGACAGACCATGCCACAGTCAGGCCACTGTTACAGGCGTTCGTTTACAGTCGATCGCGCAGCGCAAAGAAACTAAGGGCCGCCACCATGGTCGGCCAGCGCAGCAGCGGCCCCCCGGGGAAGCGGGGCGCGGGCAGCCGACGCAGACTTTCGAACGCCGCGCTCTCGATCCCGGCCATCGCTTCGCCCAGCGCTGCGCCAAGGTAGGGAGCCAACACCACTCCAACGCCCGAAAAGCCATTGCAGGCCCACAGATTCGGCTGCACTTCGCGCACATAGGGCAGGCGTTGCGGGGTGATCGCCAGTGTGCCTCCCCATGCATGGTCGATGGCGACGTCGTGCAACTGCGGGAAAATGCGCAGCATGTGCGGGCGGACGAAGCCGGCGATGTCGGCAGGCATGGCGTAGCTGTAGCTCTCACCCCCGCCGAACAGCAGCCGGTGGTCCGATGTGACGCGGAAATAATAGACCACAAAGCGCGAATCCGAAACCGCGCGGTTGCCCGCGATCAGCGCGGCGGCGCGCGCCGGGTCGAGCGGGGCGGTGGTGGCGATGTAGTTGTTGATCGGCAGGACGTGCGCATCGACCTCGCCGAGTAAGCCCTTGGCGTAGCCGCCGGTCGCCATCAGCACCTTGTGCGCGCGAATGGTGCCTTGCGGAGTGGTGATGCGCCACGCCTTGCCATCGCGTTCAATCGACAGGCAAGGGCTGTGCGGATGCAGCTTTGCCCCGGCTGCAACCGCTGCACGGGCCATGCCCAGCGCCAGCTTGAGCGGGTGAAGATGGCCTCCGCCCGCATCGACGCTACCACCATGGTAGTTGGCGCTGGCGACCAGCGTGCGGATTTCATCGCCATCGACCGCGCGCAGGGCGTCATAGCCGTATTCTTCGCGCATATGTGCGACGTGGGCACGGGTTTCGGCAACGAAGCCGCGCTTGTGGTCGGCGTGGATGTGGCCGGGGCGGAACTCGCAGTGATCGGGGTCGAGCGCAAGCAGGGTGTCGAGATTTGCGCGCGCCGCCAGCGCGATGTCCCACATCGCATGCGCGGCGGGCTTGCCCAGATGCTTTTCCAGCCAGGGCTGCTCCTTGTTCCAGCCGATGTGAACTTGTCCGCCGTTGCGCCCGGATGCCCCCCAGCCGATCGGCCCAGCCTCGATCAGGCGCACCTCCTTGCCGGACTGTGCCAGCCGCAGCGCCGCGCCGAGACCGGCAAAGCCCCCGCCCACCACACAGTATTCTGTGATCACGGATTCGCGCAGCGGATTGGCCGCAGGGGGGTGTGGCGCGGTGGCCGCATACCAGGATTCAGGATGGCGGCGCGTGTCCTCGCCGCTAGGGCCTGCCCTCTCGATGGAACGAGACGTCAACATTGTGATCACATATACCCCTCGCAGCGATGACGGTCAATCGCCTCCGCGCGAAGGTAGCGTGGGATCAGCGGGTTTGGCCGCCATCGACGGGGACCACCGCGCCGGTGATGAAACTGGCGCGCGGGCTGAGCAGGAAGGTCGCCATGTCGCCGATTTCCTGCGGGGTGCCGAAGCGGCGCAGCGGCACTTCGCGGCGGATCCAGTTCCACCATGCCTCGCCGCGTTCACCCTGTGTGCGCTTTTCCCACTCGCCATCGGGGAAGATGATGTTGCCCGGCGCCAGCGCATTGACGCGGACGGTGTCGCGCCCCGCGATCCGCGCCAGTTCCTGCGCCAGATGGTTCATCCCGGCCTTGGCCGTGCCATAAGTCAGCGGTGTACCCAGCGCGCCAAGGCCCGCGATCGAGGTTATCAGCACGATCGAACCTTGTTTGCGCGGGGTCATCACCCGCAGCAGCGCACGCGACAGCCGGAAGGCTGAGTCAAGGTTCTGGTTGATCCCGGCGTCCCACGTTTCGTCGTCCACCTCGAAGCCCGGCGGGCAGGGGTGAAGCCCGACATTGGCCACGCCGCCCCAGATCGGCCCGAGCGCGGCCTCGGCTCCTGTCACCATCGCCTCGATCGTGGCGGTGTCGCGCAAGTCGCCTGCCATCGCCCAGACCCGGTCGGCACCGTACTGGTCGGCCAGCCGGGCGCGCTGTTCCTCCAGCGCCTCGGCCCCGCGTGCGGCAATCGCCACCCGCGCCCCTTCGGCAAGGCAGGCCTCGACGATGCCGAGGCCGATGCCACGGCTGGCGCCGGCCACAAGGATCACCTTGTCGTTGAGTTGCAGATCCATTCGCCTATCCTCTCTTGCGGTTTTTCCCGAAGCTAGGGCGAACCTGCGCTAGCGGCAACGCCCATCATGCCAAGGCGCGCAGTGCGGTGGCTGCATTCGGCGCTGGCTTTGTCCGCAACAATCGCCTAGGGCCGCGCGTCCGGATTCTGATTCGCGCCATGGGTGCGAGCGCCTGTCCGGCTTGAAGCGTGCCGCTTTTTTGACGGCCGCCCCATCCCTGGCCTGCCAGCCCAGTTGAATCGAGACCGATGCCCTTTACCCGTTTGCCTTCGCCCATCGCTGCCGCGCTCACCGAACGCGGCTATGCCCAACCCACCCCCGTCCAGGCCGCCGTGCTTGAACCGCAGGCACTTGGCCGTGACCTGATCGTTTCGGCGCAGACCGGATCGGGCAAGACCGTCGCCTTCGGCATCGCCATGGCCGAAGATCTGCTTGCGCTGGTCGCCGAACGCGGCGATTTCGGTCCGCCGCTGGTGCTGGCGATCGCGCCGACCCGCGAGCTGGCGTTGCAGGTCAGCCTTGAACTGACCTGGCTTTATGCCACCGCGGGCTTGCGGATCGCCACGTGCGTCGGCGGCATGGACCCGGTGCGCGAACGCCGCACGCTGGAGCGCCGCCCCCACATCGTCGTCGGCACACCGGGCCGTCTGCGCGATCACCTTGAACGCAACGCGCTCGACCTGTCGGGCGTGGCCTTTGCGGTGCTCGATGAAGCCGACGAAATGCTCGACATGGGCTTTCGTGACGATCTGGAAGAACTGCTCGACGCCACGCCCAATGGCCGCCGTACGTATCTGTTTTCGGCGACCATGCCCAAGCCGATCCTGGCGCTGGCTCGTCGTTATCAGACCGACGCGTTGCAGATCACCACGCTCGATTCCAACCGTGGCCATGGCGACATCGCCTATCACGCGGTGGCGGTCGCTCCGGCCGATATCGAGCATGCGGTCGTCAACCTGCTGCGCTATCACGAAGCGCCCACCGCCATGCTGTTCTGTGCCACGCGGGAATCGGTCCGCCGGCTGCACGCGGTGCTGATGGAGCGCGGCTTTGCTGCCGTCGCGCTGTCGGGCGAGCATAGCCAGAACGAGCGCAACAGCGCGCTGCAAGCGCTGCGCGATGGCCGCGCCCGCGTCTGCGTCGCCACCGACGTTGCCGCGCGCGGGATCGATATCGCCACGCTGACGCTGGTGGTTCACGTCGAACTGCCGCGCGATGCCGAAACGCTCCAGCACCGTTCGGGCCGTACCGGTCGCGCCGGGCGCAAGGGCACTGCGGTGCTGATCGTGCCGATTCCGCGCCGTCGCCGGGTCGAGATGATGCTGCGCGGTGCCAAGATCGCGGCCGAATGGGTGCCGGTGCCCGGCGCATCCGACGTGCGCGAGCGCGACCGTGAGCGGCTGCTGGAACGCCTGTCGGCCCCGATCGAGGATGCCAGCGAGCAGGACCGTGCGCTGGCCGCACAGTTGCTTGAACGGCGCGATCCGGCCGATCTGGCGCTGGCGCTGGTGCAGGCGCACCGTCAGGCGCTACCCGAGCCCGAGGATCTGATCGATCTGGGCGGTTCGGCGGGGGCTGGTGCGGGCGAGCAACAGCACCGTCCGGGCTTTGAGGATGTGGTGTGGTTCCGCATGGATGTGGGCCGCCGTCAGAACGCCGATCCGCGCTGGATCCTGCCGCTGCTGTGCCGTCGCGGGCATATCACCCGCGATGCCATCGGCGCGATCCGCATCGCCGCCAACGAAACCTATTTCCAGGTGCCGCGCAATATCGAAGCCAAGTTCCGCGATGCGTTGCAGCGGACCTGGCGCGATGGCGACGAAGGCGAAGCAGGCGTGCGCATCGAACCTTCGCCCGAAGCGCCGCCGCGTCCGGCTGGCAATGCTGGCGGCGGTCGCGGTGCCAATGGCGCCGCTCGTCCGCAAGGTTATGCCCGTCCGCAAGGCAATGGTGGTCAGGGGCATCGCGGCAAGGGTGGTCCGCGGCGTCCTTGATCAGCAAATTAAGCCTGATCCACAAATTGGCTTGAAAAGATAAAGGACTGCGGGGCTCGATCGGCTCCGCAGTCCTTTTCCGTTCAGAACGAAACGTTCATCGTCGCGATGGCGGTGCGCCCGGTGGCCTGGCTGGCGAAGTGCGAGTTATAGGCCTTGTCGTAATAGCGCTTGTCGAACAGGTTGTTGATATTGGCCTGCAATTCGACGCGCGAATTCAGCCGCAGCTTGGCGTTGAGGTCAAACCGCCAATAGGCCGGTACATAGCGGTCGATCGGCTTGCTAACTACCAGCACCCCGCCGCTGACCGTGCGCAAGTCGGCATAGCCACCATAGACCTTGCCCATGTACGCGGCGTTGCCGCCCACGCTCAACGCCTCGCTGACCTTGTAGGTCGTGGCGGCGGTGAAGCTGTGCTCCGGCGTGTTGGGGAAGCGCTTGCCGTTGTTTGCAGCGGGCGCAAGGTACACCGTCGAGCCGACGGTCGTCGCGGTCATGCCGCCCGACACGATCGTCGAGTCCATGTAAGTATAGCCGCCGAACACGTTCCAGCGCTCGGTGATGTTCCCGCTGAAGGTGAACTCGATGCCCTTGATCCGCTTGTTGCCGATGAAGGCGACGGTGCCATTGGCATCGGTGGCGCGGGCATTGCTGGTTTCGGCGTGGAAAGCCGCCAGCGTCAGCGACAGGCCCTCGCCGAACAGGTTCCACTTCGTGCCGATCTCGTAGTTGCGGGTGCGTTCGACCTTCAGCGCGTCGGTAAGCGCCTGACTGGTGACATTGACCGCGTTGGATTCGCTGCCATTGGCCAGGAAAGAGCCAGGCGGGGTCGCGGCGGTGGAGGTCGAAACATAGACGCTGCCATTGGGGCGCGGCTTCCACGTCAGGCCAGCCTGATAAGTCCACAGGTTGTCGCGGCGGGTGTACCACACCCGGCCGCTTTCATCGGCGGCGGTGGCGGCAAGGCCGGGGCTGACGCGGGTGATGTAGCGATCAAACCGTCCACCGAGGTTGAGCAGCAGCGCATCGCTCAACGTCACGGTGTTGAGCACCGAGACCGCCTGCGTCAGCGCGCGCGCGCGGGTCCAGGTCTTTTCGGCTGAGCGCTGGATCGGGGCGAGGGTGGATGAGCCATCGGACAGATAGCTGACCCACGGATCATAGGGGTTCGGGTTGGTCAGCGAGGTGCAGTTGAACCGCGCCTGCGCCGCCGTGCCGCAACGTCCGCCGGTGGCATTGATCCCCGTCGCCAGCGCGGTGCCGGTGGCGGGATCGGCGACATAGGCACCCACGCCGACCTTCTCGCTGCTCAGTTCGGCGGTCACGGTGAAGCTGTTCTTCACTTTGCCAATGGCGAAGCTGCCGAACAGGTCGGTCTGGTTGATCAGTCCTTCGGTGCGGCTGTAGCGCGTGTTGGCGCGCCGCCAGACCAGCCCGTTGGCGACGTTGCCCTGGCTGTCGTCGGGCTGGGTCAGGACATAGCCCTGACTGCTGACGCCATAGCGCGTGGTGTTGCGCAAGGTCAGATCCTTGCCGAAATGGTGTTCGATCCGGGCGGTGCCGGTGTTGACCAGCGTGTCGCGGAAATCGCGCGCGGCAAGGCCATAGAACGTCCCGCGCGGCACGTCGGCTACCGTCGTTTCGGTCACGCCCGCAGGCGCGGTGGCCGGCGTATAGTGGTAGGGAATGCCCGAATCGGGCAATTCGTGGCCCTGCAGGTGGTAATAGCTGAGCGTCAGGCTGGTCGGACCCGTCAGGCCGACCTTTATCGAAGGCGCGATACCCCAGCGATCCTGCCACACCGCATCGCGGCCCGCCACCTTCTGATCGTGGTAGAGGCCTGCCACGCGCACCGCGATGTCGTTGCCCAGCGTCTGGTTCACATCCACCGTGGCGCGCTTGTAGGCGGCGGTGCCCAGCGCCACCGATGCCTTGGCGAAGTGGGCATCTTCGGGCAGTTTCGACACCAGATTGATCGCGCCGCCGACGTTGCCGCGTCCGCCCATGGTGCTGTCTGCACCCTTGACCACTTCGATGCTTTCGACCGCAAAGGTGTCACGCGACTGGGTGCCGATGTCGCGCACCGCATCGACGAACAGGCTGTTCTGCGAATCCGAACCGCGGATGAAAGGCCGGTCGCCTTGGGGGTTGCCGCCTTCGCCCGCGCCCAGCGTGATGCCCGGCACCAGCCGCAGCGCTTCGGTCAGCGAGGCAGTCGCCGTGTCGGCCAGCACTTGCGCCGGGATCACCGTGACCGCGCGCGGCGTATCGAGCAGGGGCGCTGTGTACTTGGGCGATGCCGCCTTGTCGGCCTTGTAGCTGCCGTCGGTGATCGCCGTATCGGTGACGGTCACAGCGCCCAGAACCTTGGCCGACGCTTCGGGTTTGGTGCCCGACGTCGCGTTGGAAGGTGAGGCTTGATCCTGCGCGAAGGCAGGCGCGCTGGCCGCGATCAGCCCGATGCAGCCAAGCGCCAGAAACCGCGCGGATGACGCTGCGCGCGGTGCGTCCTGCACGGCAGTGGTGGCCTGCGCGCGGGCAGCGGCTGGTGCGGCAGTTTCGATCGATTCCCTCACACTATGGTCCTTCGCGTCTGGGCGGGAGCATGTCTGCGGCAGCCCGGTCCCGCCGACCGTCTGCCTGCATGGCCTGTCTGCGCCGCGCGGGGGGAGCGGGTGACAGGCCGATTGTCTGAATGGGGCTTTAATGCGAGTCATTTGCAATAGCAACCCGGTCCCATGCAAAGGCAATGGTTTGTCACGCAAATTTCGGGCGGCTCGATTGCTTGACCCGGCAAACGGGCTCGATGCGCGCTTCGACGATGTCGTGCGTGACAATGAATTTGCGAACGCCTCTCGACGTCTGCACTCAAGTCGCGTATGAGAATGACTCTCAATAACGGTCTTTGCCAATTGGACAGGTCGCGAATCATGAGCAGTCTTGCCGTTCTCGCATCTCCGCCGCGCATGGCGCTGGCTCGTCCGGCCTCGCAGTCCGAGGTGCCGGTGCGCGTTGTCGTGCCTGCGAACGACGGTTGGGAACCGTCTGCCTACACGCCCGGTTCGCGCAGTCGGCTGGGAGCGGGCGCAGCGGCGCTGGCGGTCGTCGGCGGGCTGTTCCTCGCACTGATGTCGGCGGGCGTGATCGGCGGCAAGGCCGAGCGGACGGTGGTCACGGCGGTGCGTCTGTCGCAAGACCTGCCGCCCCCTCCGCCTCCGCCGGCAGAGGCAAGCGCATTGCGTCCTGACCGCCCGGTTTCGCCGCTCGCTGCGCCGCCGCCGCTGGTATCGTTGCCCGCCCCGGTCGAAATCGCAGCGCCAATGCCCGTCGCGCCTGCCCCGCAACCGAGTGCGCCCGCTCCGGTGCAGGCAGCCGCTCCTGCGCCGGTGATTGCACCCGCACCTGCTCCGGCCGCCGTTGCGACGATGGCGACAGGGCGCGACTTGACCGCCAACCTGATCGCGGCGCAGGCCCCGCGCTATCCCATCGATTCGCGGCGCAACCGCGAACAGGGTACGGTCGTGCTGCTCGTCACCGTCGGGCTGGATGGCAAAGTCGCGGCGATCTCGCTGTCGCGCAGCAGCGGCTTCGACCGGCTCGATCGCGCAGCGCTGGGCGCGGTACGGCAGTGGCGCTGGTCGCCCACGCGCGAAGCCGGGATCGCGATGATGGTGCAGGGACTGGTGCAGATTCCCTTCGTGCTGCAGGGTTGAGGCTGCGGCGATGATGCTGCGCGTGCCCGGCGTGCTGAATGCCGACGATCTGGCCGAGATGCGCGAGGCGTTGGCCCAAGCCGAATGGCAGGACGGTCGCGCCACCGCCGGGCATCTGGCGGTTCAGGCCAAGGCCAACCTGCAGTTGCCGCTCGATAGTCCGGTGGCCCACGCGCTTGGCCAGCGCATCCTGCAACGGCTGGGCGAGACCCCGCTGTTCATCGCCGCCGCATTGCCGTTGCGCGTGCTGCCGCCGCGCTTCAACCGCTACGAAGGTGGCGGCACTTATGGTTCGCACATCGACAACGCGCTGTTCCGGATGCCGGGCAGCGATACATATGTCAGAACCGACATATCCTCCACCGTGTTCCTGTCCGATCCCGACGAGTACGAGGGGGGCGAACTGGTGGTGCAGGATTCCTATGGGGATCATCGGGTCAAGCTGGCGGCGGGCGACATGGTGCTCTACCCAGGCACCAGCCATCACCATGTTACGCCGGTGACACGGGGCACGCGGCTGGCGGCGTTCTTCTGGACGCAAAGCCTTGTGCCAGCCGAAGCCGACCGCCGTAGCCTGTTCGAACTGGATCAGGCGATTCAGGCTTTGTCGGGCGATGCTCCCGATCATCCATCGGTTGCGGCCTTGACCGGGGTCTATCACAATCTGCTGCGGCGCTGGTCGGTCACGTGACCCCGGAGCATGGCCCGGTGCAAGCATTGCCGCCCGATCTTGCCAGCCTGGCCGACTACGAACGCCATGCCGCATTGCGCTGCGATCCGTCGGTTTGGCAGCATATCGCGCACGGTGCGGGCGAAGCCAATCGGGCCGCATTCGGACGCTGGGGCCTGCTTCCCCGGCCATTGGCCGATCCGGCGGGTGGATCGACCGCGACGACCCTGTTCGGACAGGCCCACGCCGCGCCGTTGCTGCTGGCCCCGGTCGCCTATCACGCATTGGTGCATCCGCAAGGCGAGCTGGCCACGGTGCGAGCCGCCACCGCACTTGAAACGACGACGGTGGCCAGCACGCTGTCGAGCGTCACGCTGGAGGACATCGCCGCCACTGCGCAAGCCGCGGCGGTGGAACTGCGCCGCACCGCACCGCCGCCACTTTGGTTCCAGCTTTATCTGCAGCCCGATTTCGCGCGCAGCCTGGCGCTTGTCCGGCGCGCCGAGCAGGCCGGGTATGGCGTGCTGGTGGTCACGGTCGATGCCGCGATCAAACGGGCCGAGTTCACTTTGCCTCCCGGCGTTCGGGCCGCTAACCTTGCCGACGAGCCAGTGGCGCCCTTGCACAGCGCAGCGGTCGGGGCAGGGGGCGTGTTCGGCAGCGCGCTAGCCGCTCAGGCGCCGACCTGGGCCACGATCGAGCGGTTGCGCGCGGAAACCGGCTTGCCGCTGGTGATCAAGGGGCTGATGCATCCGGCCGATGTGCTGCGCGCGCGCGATCTGGGTGCCGACGGCGTGATCGTGTCGAACCATGCCGGCCGGGTGGTCGATGGCGTGGCACCCGCTTTGACCCAGCTCGCCGTTGCGCGCGCGGCCGCAGGGCCGGACTATCCGCTGCTGTTCGACGGCGGGGTCCGCCGGGGCAGCGACGCGCTCAAGGCCATGGCGCTGGGTGCCGATGCGGTGCTGGTCGGACTGCCCCAGTTGCACGCACTGGCCGTGGGCGGCGTGGCCGGGGTGGCGCACATGTTGCACATCCTGCGCACCGAATTCGAGCTGGCCATGGCGCAATGCGGCCTGACACGCGTTTCGGCGATCAACCGGGATTTGCTGGTCGGCCTGTGATTGCCGCGCCGCGGAGTCATACCAGCGTGGCGACCAGTTCGTCGATGTCGACGCAGGCAAAGCCGATGGCGCTGTCCGAAATGCCATAGGGCATGAATAGCAGGTTCCCGACCGGTATTGCGCCGCACGTGTAGACCACATTCGGGACATAGCCGACGCGGTCCTGATCCTTGGCGGCCAGCAGCGGGATGGCGCTGCGGCCCAGCACGATCGACGGATCATCGCGGTCGAGCAGCAGCGCCCCGATCGAATACTTGCGCATCGCGCCGACTCCATGGGTCAGTACCAGCCAGCCGTGGCGGGTCAGGATCGGGCTTCCGCAATTGCCGATCTGGATGAACTCCCACGGGAACCGGGGTTCGAGCAGCAGAATGCCTTCATCGTTCCAGTGGTCGATGCGGTCCGATGACAGCAGATAAAGGTTCTTGCCGTCCTGCCGACCGAGCATGAAGTGACGGCCGCCGATGGTTTCGGGGAACAGCGCCATGCCCTTGTTGCGCCCGGCCCGGCCCGAGATCGGCTGCAAGGTGAAGTTGCGAAAGTCCTCGGTGATCAGCAGTTCCGACCGGATTTCGCGCCCGTTATAGGCCGTATACGTGCCGATCCAGCAATGCGCGCCATCTTCATCGGTGCAGCGCACCAGCCGCAAATCCTCAAGCCCGTTGCGCTGCGCGTCGGTCATCGGAAAGATCACCGTGCCCGACAACGTGCAATCGGCGTGGCGGTGGATGCGCACGGCATGATGCGCCAGCGGCTGTTCGGGGGCGTCGAGCGTGGCGGCGGTCGCGATCGGCGGCTGCGGCCACAGCGCGATGCCGGTGTGGATCGAGGCGATGCCCTCACGGAAAGCGATCGAACTGATGTGCCCTTCGCCGACCGCGCGCATCGACATGATGAAGCGCACTTCGCCTTCGCCCATGTCAGACTGATCGGGGTGAGGAACCACGCTGGGGTTCATCAGTGCCGCGGCGGCATAGCTGTATTCGTGGCAGAAATAGGCCCCGATCAGGCGGCGGCGGGCGGTCGAGATGAAATCCGGCACTTCGATGGCCGATGCCACCTCGGCGCAACGTTCCTCGAACACCGCTTCGATCTGCCAGTGGCGGACCGCGAAATCGTTGAGAATCCCGGCATATTCGGATTCGACCGTGGTCTCATCAAGGTCGAGGATGTCGGCAACCAGCTTTTCCGCGCGCGAGGTGTTGGCCGTCGTCGCCTGCCAGCCCAGATGGAATGGGCGGATCACCACGCGCGACGGGTCGGCATGAAGGCGCAGCGGGAACAGCCGCAAGATTCCGTCCGGACTGGGTTCCAGAGCATCGGCACGTTCGGTCAGGCCCACGATATGTGGCATGTATTCTCCATTTCCGGCGCACAAGTCGCCGTCGGGTCCGGGGGTGGCCCGCCTGTGATGCCGATCCCCGCCTGTTAATGTGCTGAATGGCGCGGTTGTTCCCGCAGTTCTGCCCTAAATCGCGCAGAGACCGGGCGCAAAGGCACACGAAAGCTGCCGAAGCGCAAGGTCAGAGGGGTTTCTATGCCGGGTTTATGCCGATTTGACAGCACTTTGCCGGTGTTTGGCGCAAGTTCGCAGCGGTTCGTCGCACAAGTCGGCATACTGCACGGAACAGTGCGCGGGGCGGCCCGTTTCCCAATGCAGAACAGCCGAACTGCCACCGCGCAATCGGGGTTGCCGCTCACGCCGCACAGCACAGGAACCAGACTTCATGCCAGCACCCGCGCCAGCCGCAGTCGCCAGCCGCCTTACCGGCCTACCTTGCAAGCCACAATCAGTTGGCAGCATCGCGCCCGCTCCGGCACTGGCTGACGAAGCGACTGCCCGCTCTTCCCTGTTTGCACGACCGGCGGCCTCGGCCGATCCGCATCCGCTGCGGGTGGCACTGGTCGGCACTTATGCGCCGCTTAAGTGCGGGATCGCGACATTCACGGCCGATGTGCGGACGCAGCTGGCGCGCTATCATCCCGAAGTCACGGTTGATGTCCACGCGCTGGCGCAACCGGGTAGCTCCATAGCCTATCCCGGCGCGACCGGCATCGTGGCCGGGCGGGAGCCTGCCGATTATGCATTGGCGGCGCGGCGCATCAACGAAAGTTGTGCGGATGTGGTATGGATTCAGCACGAATTCGGCATCTTTGG
This sequence comes from Novosphingobium sp. FKTRR1, assembly GCF_020404405.1. Lineage (GTDB taxonomy): Bacteria > Pseudomonadota > Alphaproteobacteria > Sphingomonadales > Sphingomonadaceae > Novosphingobium. The sequence continues at coordinate 31,622 of NZ_JAIZDA010000032.1, forward strand.
TGGCCCGGACGGAGCTTATGTCTGCGATCTGGTCGAGCAGATAATGGCGCCGGTCGTGCTGTCGCTGCACACCGTGCTGGCCGCTCCGGCGCCAGAGCAGGAGCATATCTTGCGGTTTCTGATCGGCCGTGCCAGCGCGATCATGGTGATGTCGCAGCATGGCCGGGACTTGCTGGTCACGCGCTATGGTGCCGATCCTGCGACGGTACGCGTGATCGCCCATGGTGCGCCGGACCGCCCCTTCGGACGTGAAGACATGTTCAAGGCGCGGCTCGGACTGGCAGGCCGCGATGTCATCACAACCTTCGGACTGATTGGTCCCGGAAAAGGTCTGGAACGGATGATCGAGGCACTGCCCGCGATCGTGGAGCGCCATCCGCAGGTGCTCTATCGCATCATTGGCGCAACCCACCCCAATCTGGTGGCGCATCAGGGCGAGGCCTACCGCGAGGGCATTGAGGCGCTGGCGCAGCGACTTGGCGTGGAAGATCACATTGCCTGGGACAACCGCTTCCTCGATACCGACGACCTGCTTGACCAGCTTGAAGCCACCGAGATCTACGTCACGCCCTATCCCAACCTGCAGCAATCGACGTCGGGCACGCTGAGTTATGCGGTCGCATTGGGCAAGGCGGTGGTTTCGACGCCATATCTTCATGCGCGCGAACTGTTGGCCGACGGTGCCGGAGTGCTGGTCGAGCCGGATTCGAGCGAGGATCTGGCGCGTGCGATCAACGCGTTACTTGATGACCGGGCATTGCTGATGGAAACGCGGCGGCGTGCCTATGCGGTCGGCCGTCGCACGATCTGGCCGGAATTCGCCCACGCCAGCGCCGATCTGGTCCGCTCGGTGGTCCCGCCTATGGAAAAGTCAGCTCCATTGCCAATGTCAGATTTGCGCGCAGCAGCAGGTCACGGGCTTGCCAGACGCGCAATCGCTACAAAAGCGCCAAGGTTCGCCACCAAACCGGCGCCGACCGGTGCGTTCCGAGGGGATCATTCCCCCGCGAACAAGCCGTTGTCGCCCAACTTGCTGTCGAACAGGGTTGCCGATGGCTGAAGGCGATGGTGGGCGGTGACGGGCTCGAACCGCCGACCCTCTCGGTGTAAACGAGATGCTCTACCAACTGAGCTAACCGCCCGCTTTCGCGGAAGCGCGCTATTGCTTGGTTTCGGGGCGATAGTCAATGCTGGCGTCGCGACCAGAAAAGGCACGAGTGATCCCCTGATCGTGCAGAGAGTCCTGACCTCGCCCCGACGGCCGTCTGGCGGTCAGACCTGCGGAATTTGTCCACGCCGCCTAAGGGGTGGGGTGGCCATGCTGCTCACTGTGGATCATCCAGACTGAACTGGTCGTCATCTTCGTGGTAGGTGAAGATTTCTGCGTAACGGCCCCAGTTGGTCACGGTCTTGAGCGTCTCGTCGGCAAAGTCCTCGCTCATGTGGTCTTCCAATTCGTCACGAAAGCGGCGCGCGGGGGCCTTGTGGCTGGTGCGTTCGTCAAGGATGCGACGGATGTGCTGGGCCAGTGGGACGTGCGCCAGCAGCGCCTCGCCGAACATGGCCTTGCGGGCGTCGACCTCAGCGCCTGCATAACGCCGTGCAGACGGCGTCAGCACCAGTTCGGCACCGCGCAGTTCGGCAAAGCGCAACAGTTGCAGCGTTTCGGCCATCGGAAACAGATCGTCGATTTCCAGATTCAGCGAGTCCGCCAGATCGGCCATGCTGGCTTGCCCGTTGAAGGGGGTGCCATCCACTTCTTCGATCAAGCCCGCCAGCGTGTTGGTCGAAACATGCGGAAATACCATCGCGATGCCCGTGCCCGGAAACACACCATCGCGTGCGGTCTGCGAGGAAGGCTGCTTTGCCGTCATGCGCGCGTAGATGTCATCGACCAGCGCGCGGAACGGTGGATCGAGCCGGTCGCGCGGGCGCGGGATCTCGACCTTGATTTCAGCCACCACGCGGCCGGGGTTGGACGAGAACACCAGAATGCGGTCGCACATCTGCACCGCTTCCTCGATGTTGTGGGTGACGATCAGGATCGACTTGATCGGCATGCGCCCTTCGGACCAGAGGTCGAGCAGATCGGTGCGCAGCGTTTCTGCGGTCAGCACGTCGAGCGCCGAGAACGGCTCGTCCATCAGCAGCAGCGAAGGGTTGACCACCAGCGCGCGCGCCAGCCCCACACGCTGGCGCATGCCGCCCGACAGTTCCTTGGGATAGGCGTTCTCGAAGCCATCGAGGCCGATCAGGTCGATCGCGGCCAGCGCGCGGGTGCGGCGCTCGTCGGCGGGTACTTTCTGCGCCTCAAGCCCCAGCTCCACGTTTTCCTGTACCGTCAGCCAGGGAAACAGGGCGAACGTCTGGAATACCATCGCCACCGACGGTTCCGCGCAATCCTGACTGGCGATGCGCCGCACTTCACCCGTCCGCGGGCGGATCAAGCCGGCGATCGTGCGCAACAGCGTCGACTTGCCCGAGCCGGAACGGCCAAGCAATCCCACGACCTCGTTCTGGTAAAGCGTGAGATCGACGTTCTCGAGCACCAGATGGCCTCCGGGTGGCGGCCCGTAATAATGGTTCAGGCCGCTGACCTCGATCAGTGGTTGGGTCGCTGCGCCCGAAAGTGCGTGAGTAGCCATGAGAAAGCTCCCGGAAGATCAGGACAGGCGCAGGCGGCGCTCGCCAAAGGCGTAAAGCGGTCGCCAGACCATGCGGTTGAAACCAAGCACGAACATGCTCATCACCCCGATGCCCAATGCCACCTGCGGATAATTCCCCGCGGTTGTGGCCTTGGCGATATAAGCACCAAGTCCGTGCGCCTCGAGACGGTGGCTACCCCAAGCCACCACTTCGGCCACGATCGAGGCGTTCCAAGAGCCGCCCGATGCGGTCAGCGCGCCGGTGATGTAATAGGGGAAGATGCCGGGCAGGGCGACCTGGCGCCACCATTGCCAGCCCTTGACCCCGAACATGCCCGCCACTTCGCGCAAGTCGTTGGGAATGGCGCTGGCCCCGGCGATGACGTTGAACAGGATATACCACTGCGTGCCCAGGATCATCAGTGGCGAGAGCCAGATGTCGGGAAGCAGGTTCCAGCGGACAATGGCAATGACCGCAAAGGGGAACAGCACATTGGCCGGGAAAGCGGCGAGGAACTGGGCGATGGGCTGCACCCGCTCGGCTAGGCGGGGCCTCAGGCCGATCATCACGCCCAGCGGTACCCAGATCACGCTGGCAATCACGATCAGCACGACCACCCGCACCAGCGTTACCAGCGCAAGACCAACGGCGGTGCCGATTTCGAGCAGGCTCAACGTGGTCATTACGTAATGGCCTGTCCAGCCAAGCGCCGCTGCGACGCCGATCCATATCAGCGTCTGCCACACGCGTTCGAACCACAGATGGGGGGCGCCTGCCTTGGCTCGTTTGTGTTCGCGCCGTGCCGGCTCAAGCGCCAGCAGCAACCGCCCCATCGTCGAAAACGGGGCGAAGAGCAGCGGCAGCGTTCTGGTGCGCCGCAGCAGATCATAGACCCAGCTTTCGGGCTGCTCGGTACTGGCGGTCTGCTCAAAGCGAAAGCGATCAGCCCAGGCGACGATCGGGCGAAAGAACATCTGGTCATAGCCAAGGATCACGAGCGCCATCATCCCCACCGCCCAGCCGACCGAGCGGAAATCCTGATGCTCGATCGCCAGCGCCAGATAGGAACCGATCCCCGGCAAGGTGACGGTGGTGTTGCCGACGGTGATCGCTTCGGAGGCAACCACGAAGAACCACCCGCCCGACATCGACATCATCGCATTCCACACCAGCGCAGGCGTGGCGAAAGGCAGATCGAGCCGCAGGAACCTGCGCACGGGCGACAAGGCAAAGCCTTCGCACACCTCTTCCAGATCATCGGGCAGGCCGCGCAACGACTGATAGAAGCTGAAGGCCATGTTCCACGCCTGCGAGGTGAAGATGGCAAAGACGCTGGCCAGTTCCACCCCCAGCACATTGCCGGGGAACAGATTCATGAAGAAGGTGACGGTGAAGGTCAGGAATCCGAGGATCGGGACCGATTGCAGGATATCGAGCGCGGGCACGATGATTTGCCCGGCATGCTTGCTGCGCGCCGCCAGCGTGGCGAACACCAGCGTGAACACCGTCGAGGCGAACAGCGCGGCGAACATGCGCAGCACCGTGCGCAGCGCATAGTAGGGCAGATTGGACGGATCGAGCGTGACCGGTTCGAGGTGCAGGGTCGAGAGCGGGGCTACCGCTCCCTCCGCCGCACGAAAGATCAGGACCGCCAGCCCTGACAGGATGATGAAGGCAATCGCATCTTCGCGGTTGGGGCGCGTCAGCCGCAATATCCGTGAGAAGGACGGCAGGATGGCAACGGGATGCTTGTCCGGGCTCATGCGCTTGCCTTGCTACTACGGGAGGGATCGACGTGCATCAGCTTAAAATCCTGCGTGAAAGCGGGCGCCGAACACATTGGCAGGTCCGCGATCCCGATTGTAGCCGGGGTTGGCGATGTGCTGATAATCAAGCGTGATCGCGGCCCAGTTCACCGGTCGGAACGCGTAGTAGGCTTCGATGATCGTTTCGCTGCCGGCATTGCGTAGCGCGCCATCGCCGACCAGCACACCCAGCCCACCGGCTGCCAGCCAGCGCTGGTGTGCGGCTGAAATGCCGTTGACCACCGCTGCAAATCCTACCGTATCCTGCAGGCGGCGCCAGCCCGCACCTTTCAGCGCACCGCCCACGGCAAGGCTGCGATCGATGTCGGTAAAGTCATAGGTTTCGATGGCGCCTTGTGTGGTGCCGGCACGCACGAACATGCCGAGATTGGCAGTCAGATCCTGTTCGGCGTTCACTGCAAGGCCGAAGCGATTCTGCTTGCGGCGTACGAGCGCAAGGTCTGGCGGGTTGCCAGAGGCGCGGGCCAGCGCAAGCGCATCGTCGAAGCGCGCGAACCGGCCGCGGTTGCGAAAACCCGTAACCCGCACCGCGCCATCGCGGTCGCCGATGTGCCAGCGACGTTCACCCTCGACGATCAGCGCATTCTGACTGAAATTGCTCTCCAGTTCGATGCCATTGGGCACTTTCGACAGGTTGTAGAGCCCCGTGCGCAGCGTCCACGGACCCTGATACCATTCGGCCGCGATGCCATAGGTATAGCCCCAAGCATTGGCAGCGTAGTCGAAGCTGCCGGTGTCGACCAACGACCAGTTGAGGAAATCGGCTCGCGGATCGTGGGCGAACCTGTTGGTGTCGAAGATGTCGCCCACACCCATCTTGCCTGCTGTGAGGACAATGCGGTTGGTTGACGTGGTTTCGCGCAACTGGTTGATCGTGGCATCCAGCCTCAACACATCGCCGCCCAGCGCGATCGTCTGGTGCACGAAGGCACGCTGCAGCTTGAAGTAAGGGCTCATCTTGCCGACCTTGTAGGCTTCGGCGCTGGGAAAGCCGCCCACGCCCAACGTGTTCGACAGGCCGAAACCCTGATCGATCTCAAGGTTCGCCCACACTTCGCCGCCCCGCCAGGGCTTTGCGCCCAGATAGAGCGTGGCATCGCTGGTCGATTTGACCTGATGCGGGGTGAGGCTGTTTTCTCCGACATAGGGCGAGGCAAAGCCGCCTGTTGCTTGGGCCACCGTGGTGATTTGGCCGTGCAGGGCATAAGTCTGGTCGCCAGCGGCCGCATCGCCCGCATGTGCTGGCGATGCGGCCAGACAGGCCGCAGCCAGTCCCGACAGCAACAGGGCACAAGTGGCGATGCGGGTCATCGTTGTCTCCCTGATCGGCGCAGTAGCGCCTCTGCGTGACAGATGCGTCACGACCGCAGGCAGATGAATTGTTGCACGATGCGTGCAGACGAACACGTTGAAAAACTTGGTCATCGGTTCCGATCCTCGGGCAGGGGGTTCCCACCGGGGCATCGGACCTGCGCGTCAATCCACGCCGATCGCAATCCGCGACAGGAAACCGGGCGCGCAGACGAAAGCGGCAAGCGGGCGATTGGCCCGACTGTCGCCCTCATCGGCGGCGGTGTTGCGACTTCGCGGCATTGTTGAGGGTTCCATTGGAAAATGGGGCTGCAGGCCGAGCCGGGACGACTCGACCGGGTGCTCCCTATACTCTAGGGGGGTATGGTATCAAGTTCAAAGGAGCGCGCATTGAGTCACGTCGCCGCCGAGAAGCAGAAGCTGCTCAATCGCCTGAAGCGCTTGCGCGGACAGATCGACGCGCTTGAACGCGCAGTTGATGCGGACGTGGAATGCGCGCGGGTGCTGCAACAGGCGACCGCGTGTCGCGGTGCGCTCGAAGGCTTCATCGTAGAAGTGATCGAGGATCATATCCGCGAACACATGATCGAACCCGGCTTGCCCGTGAACGACCCCAAGTTGTTGGCAGCAGAAGATCTGGTGGCGATCATCAAGGCCTACATGCGTTAGCCAAAAGCCGCCACTTCCGCTTTGGTTCGGCTCGGAATATCGGCATATTCCTTCCCTTCGCCTCCACGACTTGACGGCATTTGAATCCCGCCGTGGCCTTGTGGAACTTGTCCAGGCCGACTTTTGCACCGGGCGGCGGAGTAGGCGCCAACCGCCGGGCGCTTCCTTCGCCGGGAGCAGATCACTGGATGGTCTGTTCGTGCTGGCGGAAATCGCTGGGTGTGCGCCCGGCGTAAGCGCGAAAGGCGCGGCTGAAATGGCTCTGGCTGGTGAAACCGAGCGATTCCGACAGTGCCGCCAAGGTCATGTCGGTCTGCGCCAACAAGTGCTGCGCGCGATCGAGCCGGGCTTTCATCACGTACTGATGCGGCGAAATCCCGGTGGCCTTCTTGAATACCCGGCAAAAATGCGACGGAGTGACGCCCGCGGTCGCCGCCATCTGTTCAAGGCTGTGATCGTGCTCGGGATGATCGAGAATGGCGTTCATCACCTTGTGCAGCCGATAGGCCGAAAAGTCCGAGGTCGGGATATCCAGCGCTTTACCCTGCACGGGCACGCCCGACAAGATATGCGCCTTTAACGCACCGACCATCGCCGAGACATAGGACTGCCGCTCTTCGGCATGGGGGGCATAAAGCTCGGCGAGGATCTGGCGGGTGAGCGCGACGCCGAGCGGATCGGTGAAGGCAAAGCGCATCTTGCTGAACTGATCGCTTTGCGAAGCGGCCTTGAGTACTTCGGATGAGACACTGAGCGTCACCACGTCAAGCTCACCGTCGACCAGCCAGCCGGTCGGCATGCCTGCGGGCACGATCGTCGCGCAGCCGGGGATCGAATGCGTTTCGGTCCAGTTCCCGCGCTCCCAGGTCTTTACCCTTGGCTTGCCGGCGATGTGGACGATGAAGATCGGATCGGGCACCGGGGGCAGGGCATAGCTGCCGACGAACTGCCGCCAGCGGCACAGCGACCAGCCTTCGCCCAGCGAGCCAAGTTCCATTTCGGGCGCACGGCCGAGTACGTCGCAGATTATCGCCTTGTTGTCCCAGACCTTCTTGGGGCTGGCGGACGGGTCATTGTCGCCCGCTGGCTGATTCGGCATCGCTCTTCCCACTTCAAGCCTCTGTTGTTTTCAGGTGACCAGTCGCACGTCGAGGCGCTTGAAGCCGTTGATGAACGCAGATCGCACGCGCTGCGGCTGTCCCACTACTTCGAACGCCGAAACATGCCGCGCCAACAGGCGGAATGCTACACGCAATTGCATCTCCGCCAGTCGCGAGCCGACGCAAACGTGCGCGCCCGCCCCGAAGGCGACGTGCTGGCGGACCTGCCGGGTCACGTCGAACCGGTCGGGTTCGGCGAACGCGGCTTCGTCGCGGTTGCCGGCGGGGTAGAACATCACGACTCGCTCGCCCTTGCGGATCGTTTGGCCGCCAAGCTCGGTATCGTGCATCGCAGTGCGCCGCATGTGGATCACCGCGCTGGCATGGCGCGCCATTTCCTTGACCGCGCCGGGCAGGAGATCGGGGTTTTCGCGGATCATCTGCCATTGCTGCGGATCGCGGGCAAAGGCGATCATCGTGTGGTTGAGCGTGTTACGCGTCGTCTCGTTGCCCCCGACCAGCGCCAGCACGAGGTTGCCGACGAAATCGGGGAACGGCACCGGCTTGCCGCCTATCTCGCTGTTGGCCAGCAACGAGGCGAGGTCAGCCGTCGGCGCTGCCCGGCGGGTTTCGAACAAGTGCTGGCAGAATCCGAAGAATTCGCCCACCACTTGCTGCATCGCTTCGGGCGACTGGCGGAAATCGGGATCGTCCTCACCGATGAAGGCATCGGTCCAGCGGTGCAGATCGCGCCATGTCTGTGCGGGCACACCAAGCAGTTCGGCCAGCGTCAACAGTGGCAGCGGCACGGTGAAGAAGGGCAGGATGTCGATCGCCGTATTCAGCGGTACATCGGCCAGCAAGGCTTCGACCCGCGCCTCGATCCGCGTCTCGATCCCGTCGAGGCGCACCGGCGACAGCGCGGGTACCACGAATTTGCGGTACTGCGTGTGGATCGGCGGATCGCGCGAGATGAACGGCACGCCGATGCCGCTGTCTCCCGATCCTGCGAGCCCCGCCTCGTTCTCGTCGAAGATGCGGTGCCCGCCGTTCTCGTGCGCCGAGGAAAAGAGGTCGGATCGCTTGGAGACCTCCATGATCTCCGCGAAACCCAGCACCGCCCAGAATCCCCCGCGGTCCTCGGCCGGGGCATTCCAGTGCACCGGACCCATGCGCTGCAATTCGGCGAAAAGGTCATAGGGCATGCCCTGAACATAAAGCGAGGGATCGCCCAGATCCGGCCCGACATTGCTGGTCATGATCAGAATCCTGCGCGTACCGAGACCCCGAACGTGCGCGGTGCGCTGGGCACGAGGAAGTTGTAAGGGAAGCCCGCCCCGCGCAGGTCGAGGCCGTAGCCATAAGTCTTGCGGTCGAACAGGTTGTTGGCGAAGACGCGCAAGGTGATGCGCGCGTTGCTCCAGCTCAGCGCACCGTTGACTTTGGCGTTGGCGCCCTGTGCCAGCTCCGAATTGACTTGCCCCGACCCTGCGACGTTCACCGCGTTGAACGGCGAGAAGAACTGGCTGCTGGTGTAAAGGACGTTCGGCGAGAAGGTGATGCGGCCTCCGGCCACTTCCACCACATCCCAGTCCGCGCCAATCTGGCCGGTGAACTCGGGCGCGAACGGCAGGCGGTTCCCCGACAAGTTCGTGCCTTGCAGGGTCAGTTCCTTGTACTTCGAATGGAGCAGGCCGAGCGAGGCATTGATCCGCAGCCCCTTCATCGGGCGCAGCGTAGTTTCGGCTTCAAGCCCATAGACTTCGGACTTGGGCGCATTGACGAGGAATGAGACCGGGCCGGGCCGCGTGTCCTGCAACTGCTGGTTGGTGTAGTCGTAATAGAATCCCGAGACGGCGTAAGTCAGCAAGCGGTCCGCCGTGCGGCCCTTGACGCCGACTTCGAAGGCGTTGACCCGCTCGGGCTTGATATAGCTGATCCCGCTTGACGAGGTGTAGCCACCGCCATTGACTGCGCCTGCGCGGTATCCCCGGTTGTAGCTGGCATAGGCGAGCGCGCCGCTACCGAAGGTGTAGCTCAGTGCCACGCGACCGGTCAGTGCGTTGTTGCTGTCCTTCAGTCCGAAGCGGGCAGCCGGATCATAGGCGCAAGTGCCCGCGACGCCGGGGCAGGGCACGGTCGAAGCCAGCGGTGTATCGGCTGCACCTACCGCGCCGACGAAGAGATAGGCAAAGGCGTCGTCATAGCTCGACTTGTCGCGGGTATACCGCGCGCCAAGGGTCAGGTTGAGCGCGCTGGTCAACGCGATGTCAGCCTGCCCGAACACCGCGTAGGACCGGCGCTCCTGCCGGTAATGCTGAAAGAATCCGCCTGCCGGGGGCAGCGGCAGATTGAACCGGTTGTCGGTGATGTTGCGGTCAAAGCCATAGAACAACCCGCCGACGAAGGTCACGCCCTTGCCGGTATAGTTCGCGCGCAGTTCCTGGCTGAACTGACGGTAGTCCGACTTCCAGTTGATATCGAGGATGTCGAGCGGGGATCCGTCCGCCGCTTGTTGCAGATCCTGCGAGCCGCCATCGTACGACGTGATCGAGGTCACCGTGAGGTTGTCTGCCACATCGACCCCGATGTTGGCGCTGAAGCCCCAGGCGTCGGTGTTGTTGGATCCCACGCGGTTTTCGTTGGTCTCGAAAAAGCCTAGCCCGGTGCGGAATACGCCGAGGCCATGAACCGCCGCCTGCGTGCCCCGGTCGCGCCCGCCATAGGCGCGCAGCACGACATTGACACCTTCGCCGGGCTTGAGCCGCAGCGAAACGCGCCCTTGCAGCGTATCGGTCGAGGCCGGATCGCGCCCGCCCTGAAAGGTGTTGTGGATCTGGCCGTCGCCCTTGGCATAGTTCACTGCGGCGCGGATACCGGCAACGCCTTCTTTCAGCGTCGTTTCGACCGCCCCTTGCGCGGTGAAGGTGTTATAGTTGCCATAGCCTAACTGGACATAGCCTTCGCTTCCCGAAAGGTCCGGGCGGCGGGTGATGAAATTGATCGCGCCGCCAGTGGTGTTGCGGCCGAACAGCGTGCCCTGAGGTCCGCGCAGCACCTCGATCCGATCAAGGTCGAACAGCCCCATGCCGTGGCTGGTGCGCGGCGCCAGATAGACGTCATCGAGATAGACGCCGACCGGCGAGGCCTGATTGGAATTGTATTCGTTGGCAACGCCGATGCCGCGCAGCGTGAAGTTGGGCTGGGTGTTGCCATAGGGGCTGTTGATCTGGAGGTTCGGCACAGCCGCTCCCAGTTGGGCGGAATTGGTAATGCCGTGTTCTGCCAGCGCATTGCCCGCCAGCGCGGTCACCGCCAGCGGCACGTCGAGCAGCGACTGTTCGCGGCGCTGCGCGGTCACCACGATCTCGCCATCGCCCTGAGTTGCGCCGGATTGCGGCGTCTGAGCCTGGGCCATGGCGGCGGTTGATGTGGATGCGACGGCAAATGCCAACACCACGCGAACGAAACCCGTTCCTGCCATTGTACTCTCCCTTGTTACCGTTGAGCTCTCGTGGCTCGTCAGGGAGTTGTTCTAGGCGGTCAGACGCCAAAGGGCTTTAGAGCCCGATTCAAAAGTCTGTCATGCGGCTGAAAGTCGCGCAATTCTGCGGGTTAGCATCCGGATAGAAGCGATATTCGCCCACGCGGTCGAGCTCTCGATGGAGCGTTCCCAGTCTTTGGCGAGG
>NZ_JAIZDA010000033.1 GCF_020404405.1 Novosphingobium sp. FKTRR1
GGGGGGGGCCCCCCCCCCCCACGGCAAAGCGCTACACTCACAACGGAAATTCGCACTTCAGATGGAAAGCAAACCCCCACGCCATTCAGCGCCGTTTGAGCAAGGCCATGCGCAGGCAGCGACAAACAACCTCGTCGCGCTGGTTGATCAGTTCGTGGGCGAAAGTGACGATCCCGGCATCGGGGCGCGACTTGCTGGCGCGCAAGTCGACGACTTCGCTGGTGGCACGCATGGTATCGCCGATGAATACGGGAGCCGGCATGACAAGCTTGTCGTAGCCCAGATTGGCAACAAGCGTGCCGAGCGTTGTGTCGCCCACCGACAACCCGACCATCAGTGCGAAAGTGAACGTACCGTTGACCAGTATCTGGCCAAATTCGCTTGCCTTGGCCGCTTCGGCATCCAGATGCAGCGGCTGCGGGTTGTGCGTCATCGTGGTAAAAAGAAGGTTATCGGTCTCGGTCACCGTCCGACGGATCTCGTGCGCGATGCGGTCACCAATCTGCCATTCATCGAAATACCTGCCTGCCATCACTCAGCCTCCACCCGCACCAGCAGCGCATCCACCTGCACTTGCGCTCCCGTCTGCACATTCAATTCGGTGACAGTGCCGTCGAACGGCGCAACCAGCGCGTGCTCCATCTTCATCGCTTCAAGCACGAGCAGTGTCTGACCCTTGGTCACCGCCTGTCCGGCGGCTACCTCAACAGCGATGACCCGTCCCGGCATGGGCGACACTATGTCACCATCGTGCAGCGAGTGGTGGCCGCTCCCGCGCATCTGGTGCTGGAACAAGTAACTGTGCCCGTTGCGGATAATGGCCAGACCACCGTCACACGCGTATGAAGCGAGGCCGATGCCACCTGCCAAGGGATCGGGATGCGCGCTGGACTGCAAGTCCACGGTCTTGCTGACCCCGTCAAGGCTGATGACCAATTGGTCGACGCCAGGTGCGTTCAGTCGGAACCCGTTCAACGGCGTCCATTTGAAATTGCCCGTGAGTTCGCGGGCCGCGTAAAGCCACAATTTATCATTGGCATCCGGCCGAACCACGAGCGCATCCTCATTTCTGGCGATGAAGCCGGTATCAATGATTGCTGCTGTGAATTCCGGATGAGAGAGCGCAGCGGTCAGGAAGCCCGCATTGGTCCGCACCGGCCAGATCATGATGTTGCCAACCGCTCGGGCAAGTTCTGCAGCAGCCTCGGCGCGATCGGGGCGATGGACGATCACTTTGGCGATCATGGGATCGTAAAAGGGGCTGATCACGTCAGTTTCGCTAACCCCGGCATCAACCCGTTCAGACGTGCTGAAGTCCAGAATGTCCAAGCGCCCGACGCTCGGCAAGAACCCTTTCGCCGGGTCTTCTGCGTATAGCCGCGCTTCCATCGCCCAGCCGTTGATCGAAAGCTGATCCTGACGTTTGGGCAGCGCTTCGCCGCTCGCCACGCGCAACTGCCATTCGACCAGATCGACCCCGGTGATCATCTCGGTGACAGGGTGCTCCACCTGCAGGCGGGTGTTCATTTCCATGAACCACACCCGGTCGGCGCGCAGGCCCTCGCTCGCATCGGCGATGAACTCGATGGTGCCTGCGCCCTCATAGTTCACCGCCTGCGCCGCGCGGACGGCAGCGCCGCACACGGCCGCACGAGTGACTTCGTCCATACCCGGCGCTGGCGCTTCCTCGATCACCTTCTGATGGCGGCGCTGGAGCGAACAATCGCGCTCGAACAAGTGCACGACATTGCCATGGGCATCGCCGAAAACCTGCACCTCGATATGGCGGGGAGACAGGATGTATTTCTCGATCAGCACGCGGTCGTCGCCAAAGCTCGACGCGGCTTCACGACGGCAACTTGCCAGTGCATCGGCAAAGGCGGCTGCGGCATCGACGCGGCGCATGCCCTTGCCCCCCCCGCCCGCTACCGCCTTGATCAGAACCGGATAGCCGATGGCATAGGCCTCAGCCTGCAGACGTTCAGGCGACTGGTCTTCGCCCAGATAGCCCGGCGTAACGGGCACGCCCGCCGCGATCATCCGCGCTTTGGCCGCGTTTTTCAGCCCCATCGCGCGGATCGAGTCAGGTCTGGGGCCCACCCAGATCAGTCCTGCATCGATCACGTCTTGGGCAAAATCGGCATTTTCCGACAGGAAGCCATAGCCGGGATGGATCGCCTGCGCCCCGCTTTCCAGCGCGGCGGCGATGATCCGCTCGCCCACCAGATAGCTTTCGCGCGCGGGCGATGGCCCGATATGCACTGCATCGTCCGCCTGCCGCACATGCAGCGCATTGCGATCAGCGTCGGAAAAGACCGCAACCGTGCGAACGCCCATGCGGCGCGCGGTGCGGATGATCCGGCAAGCGATCTCGCCCCGATTGGCGATGAGCAGGGATTGGATCATCGGCATTACATCCTGAACACCCCGAACCGGGGTGCCTCCGCGATCGGCGCCGCAAGGCAGGCTTCCAGCGCAAGTCCCAGCACATCCCTTGTCTGCACCGGGTCGATCACGCCATCGTCCCATAACCGGGCGGTGGCGTAATAGGGGTTGCCTTCGTCCTCATACTTCTGGCGGATCGGCGCCTTGAAGGCTTCGGCCTGTTGCGCAGTCCACGTCGCGGCGTCGCGGTGAACGGTGGCAAGCACGCTCGCTGCCTGTTCACCACCCATGACGCTGATCCGCGCGTTGGGCCAGGTGAACAGAAATCGCGGAGAATAAGCGCGGCCGCACATCCCATAATTGCCCGCGCCGAAGCTGCCGCCGATCAGCACGGTGATCTTCGGCACTTGCGCGGTGGCGACGGCTGTCACCAGTTTTGCGCCATGTTTGGCAATACCTTCCGCCTCATACTTGCCACCAACCATGAAGCCGCTGATGTTTTGCAGGAACAGCAAGGGAATGCGTCGCTGGCAGGCCAGTTCGATGAAGTGCGCGCCCTTCTGCGCGCTTTCCGAAAACAGCACGCCATTGTTGGCCAGGATTGCCACCGGCTTGCCCCAGATGTGAGCAAAGCCGCAGACAAGCGTGGTACCGTAAAGCGCCTTGAACTCGTGAAATTCGCTGCCATCGACCAACCGCGCGATCACTTCGTGCACATCGTAAGGCGCGCGCACATCCTCGGGGATGATGCTGTAAAGGTCTTCGGCAGGGTATTTCGGTGCGAATGGCGGCCTTGTGCCGCGCGATTGTGCCTCGGCTTCACGCGACACGAATGGGCCTTGGAGGTGAGACACGATGTCCCTCACAATCGTCAGCGCGTGCTCGTCGTTTTCGGCGAGGTGATCGACCACGCCGGACTTGCGCGCATGGAGGTCGCCACCGCCCAAATCCTCTGCAGTGATCTCCTCGCCTGTCGCCGCCTTGACCAATGGGGGGCCGGCAAGGAAGATTGTCCCCTGCCCGCGCACGATCACCGTCTCGTCGCTCATCGCAGGGACATAGGCACCGCCTGCGGTGCAACTGCCCATGACCGCAGCGATCTGCGGGATGCCCCGCGCGCTCATGTTCGCCTGATTGTAGAAGAACCGACCGAAGTGATCGCGATCGGGAAAGACCTCTGCCTGGTTGGGCAGATTAGCGCCGCCGCTATCGACCAGATAGAGGCACGGCAAATGATTTTCCGCTGCGATTTCCTGCGCTCGCAGGTGTTTCTTCACAGTCATCGGGAAGTATGTGCCGCCCTTGACCGTCGCGTCATTGGCGACGATCATGCACTGTCGACCCGATACCCGGCCGATCGCGGTGATCAGTCCTGCGCCGGGCACCTCGTCGCCATACAGTCCGTTGGCCGCAAGTTGCCCGATCTCAAGCAAGGGCGAGCCGGGGTCGAGCAGGCGCTCCACGCGTTCGCGCGGCAGAAGTTTCCCCCGGGAAACATGCCGCTCACGGCTGCGCTCATCGCCACCCTGCGCCGCTTGCGCCACGCGCGCGCGCAAGTCGGCCGCCAGCGCGCGGTTGTGCACGGCGCGGGCCTGCGTGCGGGGATCTTGCAGATCAAGGTTGGTAGGCAGAATTGGGGCGCTCATCCGTTTGCACCGATCAGTTCGCGCCCGATCAACATGCGGCGGATTTCGTTGGTGCCCGCGCCGATGTCGAGCAACTTCGCATCGCGCAAGAACCGTTCGACCGGCCAGTCCTTGGTGTAACCAGCACCGCCCAGCGCCTGAACCGCCTCGCCCGCAACGCGGAATGCGCTTTCGCTGGCAAGCAGGATCGCGCCCGCAGCATCGAAGCGCGTGGTGTGTCCTTCATCGCAAGCGCGGGCGACCGTGTAGACATAGGCGCGCGCCGATTGCAGCGCCACGTACATGTCGGCGACCTTGGCCTGCATCAACTGGAAGCTGCCGATCGGCTGTCCGAACTGCTTGCGCTCGCGGACATAGGGAATGACGACGTCAAGGCAGGCCTGCATGATGCCGATCTGCATGCCGGCCAGAACGACGCGCTCGTAATCCAGCCCGCTCATCAGCACGCCGACTCCGCCGTTGACCGGGCCCATCACGTTTTCTTCGGGGACGAAGCAGTCCTGAAACACCAGCTCAGCGGTGGGCGAGCCGCGCAGTCCCATCTTGTCGATCTTCTGGCCGATCGAGAACCCGGCAAAGTCCTTCTCGATCAGAAAGGCGGTGATGCCCCGGCTGCCGCCCTGCGGATCGGTCCGTGCATAGACCACCAGCGTATCGGCGTGGCTGCCGTTGGTGATCCAGAACTTGGTACCGTTCAGGCGATAGCCGCCATCGACCGGATCGGCGCGCAGCTTCATCGAGACGACATCGGACCCCGCCCCGGCCTCGGACATGGCCAATGCACCAACGTGTGCGCCCGAGATCAGCCCGGGAAGATATTTCGCCTTCTGCTCATCGTTGCCCCAGCGGCGGATCTGGTTGATGCACAAGTTGGAATGCGCGCCATACGAGAGCCCGACCGAACCGGAAGCACGGCTGACTTCCTCGACCGCGACAACGTGCTCAAGATAGCCCAGCCCCAGCCCGCCCCATTCGGGCTCGACCGTTATCCCGTGCAGTCCGAGATCGCCCATCGGCGCCCACAATTCGCGCGGAAACCGGTCATCGCGGTCGATTGCAGCGGCAAGTGGCGCGATCTGCTCGTCGGCAAAGCGACCAGCGGCTTCACGGATCATGAGGGCGCTTTCGGTCAATCCGAAAGCCAATTCGGGCGTTGCGCGCATCGGTAGTCTCTCCCGCTTTATGGACGCAGGCTATCATCGGTCAGGACGCATGAAAAATTGATTCGATGCGCTGGACAGGATAGATTTTACCTATGCTAAAGCGCGTTCAGGTCCGGCAGTTTCTGGCCGTTGTCGATACCGGCAGCTTCACCGCAGCCGCACGCCAGTTGCACGTGACCCAGCCAACCTTGTCGTCAGGGATCGCCGAACTGGAAAAGATCGTCGGCAGCCGCCTGTTCGAACGCGAACGGCGGGCCATCCGGCTGACCGAGGCGGGAAATCGGCTGCTGGGCCCGGCCCGCGCCATCGAGCGCGAGTTCCGGAACGCCGAGGCGCTCGTCAACGCTGCCCCCACGCCCTTGCCACCCTTGCGGCTGGGCGTGTTGACGTCACTGCCATCGCGGCTTGTTGCCGCCATCGCCGCGACCGGAAGCGCGGGTCGGCCGCTAGCCCTGACCGAAGCGAGCGATGGTGAACTGCGTCACCGGCTTGCCGACCACCGGCTCGATGCCGCGCTCACACTTTTGCGCACGGGCGAGGCTGGCGAATGCCTGATCGATGAAGGCTATGCCATGATCCTGGGTGAGGATCACCCATTGGCTCATCGCGACAGGCTTGCCCCCGAAGAACTGGCGGGCGAGACGATGATCGCGCGCCGATCGTGCGAAATCCTCGCCCAGACCAGTCGCTTTTTTACCGCGCGCGGGGTCCGTCCGCGGTTCGTGCTGCGCAGTACCGGCGAAGATCGCTGTCTGGCGCTGGTTGCCGCAGGCGCCGGCGTGACGACGGGGCCGATATCGCTGGTCGGCAAGGGCACGGTGGCGATCCCGCTTGACGGGTATGATTTCCGTCGGCGCATCGGGCTGGTTACGGGGCATGGCGCGCAAGGCCACGATCACTGGGGTAGGCTGAGGCAGGATATGGCCGCGCTATGTGCGAAGTTGACAATCTAGGCGCCTCCGCGATCGGCAATGCCAAACCATGACCTCTTGCGCTTGGTGCGAGGGCGTTTGATAGGAGGTCGCCATTCTCGATCTGCCAGGGCGACGCCATGACCACCCCAGACACCGTTCCCGCAACCGATCACGCCTTGGACCGCCTGTTGGCGATCATGGCGCGACTGCGCGATGCCGAAAGTGGCTGCGAATGGGATCTTGCGCAAAGCTTTGCCTCGATCGCCCCCTACACGATCGAGGAAGCCTATGAAGTCGCTGACGCCATCGCGCGCAACGACCTGAGCGCGCTGCGCGAGGAACTGGGCGACTTGCTGCTGCAGGTCGTGTTCCACGCGCGCATGGCCGAGGAACAGGGCGCCTTTGCCTTCAACGATGTTGCTGCGGGGATCGCCGACAAGATGGAGGCGCGCCACCCGCACATCTTCGGTAGTGAAGATGACCATGGTCAGGCGCGCGAGGAACGATGGGAATCCGCCAAGGCGGCCGAGCGTGCAAGCAAGGGTGACGTCGGCGCGCTCGATGGCGTTGCCCTCGCCCTGCCCGCGCTGATGCGCGCAGAAAAGCTCCAGAAACGCGCGGCACGAGTAGGCTTTGACTGGCCCGATATCACCGGGCCCGAAGCAAAGCTGGCCGAGGAAGCACGCGAACTGGCCGAAGCGCTGAGCGCTGCCGAGCGGGTCGAGGAAGCCGGCGACCTGCTGTTCAGCGCGGTGAACCTTGTCCGCCGCTATGGCGTCGCCCCTGAGGAAGCCTTGCGCGCTGCCAATGCCAAGTTCGAGCGCCGCTTCCGCGCGATGGAAGCGTTGGCGCAAGGCGGCTTTGCGTCGCTGTCGCTCGATGAACAGGAAGACTTGTGGCGCGCCGTGAAAGCGTCAGAGCCGCGCAAAACGGCCTAGTTCGCGCGAGGTCAACCGCACGGTCAACCGCGAGGCAGGCGCGCCGCCAGCATCCTCGGTTGCCGCCTCGGACAGGATCTCGCCATGGGCATGCAACCAGGCGAGCTTTTGCCCTTCGGCCATTGGCACAGTCATTTCAATGACCTGTGCTCCATTGGTCAGTAACGACCCGAGCTTTTCCAGCAAATCTTCGACGCCTTCTCCGGTCAGAGCGGAAACCGGCACAACCGGACGGTCGGGCACGTCATGGTCGATCAGGTCTTGTCGCATCAGCCGATCCTCTGCGCTGAGCAGATCAACCTTGTTCCATGCCTCGATGATCGGAACCGTGGCGCCGTCTTCCCCGAACACGCCCAAATCGGCAAGAATTTCCTCGACTTCTCGCTTTTGCTGGGCGCTTGCCGGATTGGCGACGTCACGCACATGGACGATGACGTCGGCTGCCGTCACTTCCTCAAGCGTGGCGCGGAAGGCAGCGACGAGCTGTGTTGGCAAGTCCGAGATGAAACCCACCGTGTCGGACAGAATGGCCTTGTCCACCGCAGGCAGGCGGATGGCGCGCATCGTCGGATCGAGCGTGGCGAACAGCAAATCTTCGGCCATCACCGCGGCGCCGGTCAGCCGGTTGAACAGCGTGGATTTGCCCGCGTTGGTGTAGCCGACCAGCGCAATCACCGGCCAAGGCGCGCGCTGCCGCCGCTCGCGGTGAAGCCCGCGCGTACGCCTGACCTGATCGAGTTCGCGGCGGATACGCGCCATCCGGCCCCGGATAAGGCGGCGGTCAGCCTCGATCTGCGTTTCACCGGGGCCGCCGAGGAAACCGAAGCCACCGCGTTGTCGCTCAAGGTGGGTCCACGAACGGACCAATCGCCCGGCCTGATAATCGAGGTGCGCAAGTTCGACCTGGAGACGACCTTCGGCGGTAGCCGCGCGCTCACCGAATATCTCAAGGATCAGGCCAGTCCGGTCGATGACTTTACGCTTGAGTTTTTCCTCGAGGTTGCGCTGCTGGATCGCTGACAAAGCGCCATCGACGACGATCAGATCGGCGTCGGACTGGAGGCAGGCCGTCTCGATTTTGTCGACTTGGCCCTCGCCGAACAGGGTTGCGGGACGAATGGCGCGAATGGGCAGGATGAAGGCATCGACTACCTCCAGGCCGATCGCCCGCGCGAGGCCCTGCGCTTCCTCAAGCCGCGCCTCGGCATCGTCACCAAGGCCACCGCCGCGCGCGCTTGCGCCGCCCTGCCCGCCACCCAGCCTTTGCCGGATGTCGGGCAGCACCACGATGGCACGCGCGCCGCGCGTGACTTCGCCTGCCAGATCGTCATCGTTGCGCCCGAACTCGAACGAACTCACGCGAAAAGCCTCACGCAGCGGGCCTTGTCAGACGACGGTTCAATTGGCTTCGCCGTCCCAGTCGCCCGACAGATCGACGTGGCCAGCGGGCTGAACTGTCGAAACGGCGTGCTTGTAGGCAAGCTGCACATAGCCTTCGCGTTCAAGCAACATGCAGAACAGATCGTAAGCGGCAACCTTGCCCTGAAGCATGACCCCGTTGACGAGGAACATCGTCACCGAAACACCCGCGTCGCGCACGCTCGACAGGAAAACCTCCTGAAGCAGGCGCTTGCGGTTCGAATCATCGCTGCCGCCCTGAAAGTGCGCGACCGAAAGCTGCTGACCCGGCATGATTGTGCTGATCGCGTGCTTGTAGACAAGCTGCGATTGACCATCGCGGCGCAACAGAATCGAGAAGTTGTCGAACCAGGTGACAATGCCCTGCAGCTTGACGCCCTTGACCAGAAACATGGTGACGGGGATCTTGTTCTTGCGCAGGTGATTGAGGAAAACATCCTGCAAATTCTGGCCCTTGGCACCACCGACGGCGGGCGGCGGGGCGGCAACATCCTGCTCGACTTCCGTCTTGGCAGCGCGAGGTCGGGCGGTGAGGGTACGTCCGGTCATCAGGTGACTCCTTTTGTTTTGGCGTGGCCCTTTATGGTGCCATCGCGATCTGGCCGTTGCCTTTGGCGTTTGCGGAGCAATCCGCATCTGCCGGAACAACGACCGGGTTCTTTCGGGATTGTATTGTCCCGAGCGACTTGCGTAAACCATCAAACGCGCAAGTGTGTGCGATCCTTTGCGCGATTGCGTACGAATACGAACCCAGACCCGGGCGCAAGTACCCTCGGCTCAGTCGACATCGTCCTCATCGCGACGATCGGCCATGCCAAGTAGCTTGAGCTTGCGATGGAGCGCCGAACGCTCCATCCCGATGAAGTTCGCCGTCTTGGAAATGTTGCCCGAAAACCGACGGATCTGAACCTTCAGGTATTCGCGCTCAAAATTCTCGCGCGCCTCGCGCAGCGGCACCCCCATCAAGGCCGAACTTGTGGAGTCGCCGCCGAGGCGCGTGGTCAGAATCTCGGAAGGCAGCATGTCCACGTCGATCCGCATGATCCGATCGCGCGGCGCCAGAATGATCGTGCGCTCGACCACGTTGCGCAACTGCCGCACATTGCCGGGCCAGTCATAGCTTTGCAGCGCAGCGATCGCTTCCGGCGAAATCGCAGGAGGAGCAACGCCCTGTTCCGTCGCATATCGCGCGAAGAAGTGGTCGACCAACGCCGGAATGTCGTCGCGCCGATCGGTCAGCGACGGCACCGCAACCGGCACGACATTCAAACGGTAATACAAATCCTCGCGAAAGCGGCGCTCGGCAATCTCACGCTCGAGCACCCGCGACGTCGAGGAAACGACCCGGACATCGACCCGGATCTGGCGATTGCCGCCCACGCGCACGAATGCCTGCTCGGTCAGCACCCGCAAGATTCGCGCCTGGCTGGACGCGGGCATGTCGGCCACCTCGTCGAGGAACAGCGTGCCGCCGTCGGCCATCTCGAGCAAGCCTGCCCGCACCAGCTTGCCGTCGGCTTCCTCGCCAAACAGTTCCTGCTCGAAGCGCTCGGGCGTGATCCTTGCCGAGCTCACGGTTACAAAAGCATTTTGCGCGCGCGGGCTCCACGAATGGAGCAATCTTGCGGCCACTTCCTTGCCCGCGCCCGCTGGGCCTGCAATAAGCACCCGACTGCCGGTATTGGCGACCCGCTTGAGCGTGGCACGAACCTGATTGATGGCCGAACTGTTGCCGGTGAACTCGTCAGCCATGGCAAAGCCCTGGCGCAACCGTGCATTCTCGCGGCGCAACTGTTCGGTTTCGGTGGCCCGTTCAACCAGCAGCAAAAGCCGCTCGGCTTCGAACGGCTTTTCAAGAAAGTCGACAGCGCCGCGACTGATCGCCGACACCGCTGTGTCGATGTTGCCGTGCCCCGAAAAGATGATCACCGGCAGTTCGGGCTCGCGCTTCTTGATCTCGTCGAGCACTTCGAGGCCGTCCATCGGGCTGCCGTGGAGCCAGACGTCGAGCAACACGAGACTGGGGCGGCGCTGGTCGATTGCGGCGAGCGCGGCGGTGCTGTCCCCTGCCAGTCGGCAATCGTAACCTTCGTCGCTCAGCACACCGGCGACCAGTTCGCGGATGTCGCGTTCGTCGTCGACGATCAGGATATCAAGTGCCATCGGATCAATACTTTCGGCTAAATGCCTCTGGAGGGTATGGCGGACGTGAGGGTGGCGGCGTCAGCGGTGGCGGGGCCACCCGATCCACCTTCGGAGCCCGAACCGGCGCCGCTGCTGGCCATGGGATCACGCGCAAACCGCATGGTCACACGCGTTCCCTGCCCGTCCGGGGAAGGCGCAAAGGCCATGGCGCCACCGTGTTCCTCGACGATCTTGTTGACGATGGCGAGGCCGAGCCCGGTCCCCTTTTCGCGGGTGGTGACGTAAGGTTCGAGGATTCGATCGCGTTCGGCAGGAAGCCCGATGCCGTTATCGGTCACGACGACCGTCACCGCGTAGCGGTCGCTTTCCAACGCAACGGCGATCCGGCCGCGATAGTCCAGATCCTCGTTCCGCCCGCGTTGCTCCACGGCTTCGAGCGCGTTCTTGAGCACGTTGGTCATGCATTGGCCGAACTGGTGCCGGTCTGCCTGAAAGGAAAGCGCAGGTTCGCCTTCGAACACCCAGTCGATTTCACTGTGCGCCACTTCCTGCAGGAACAAGGCCTGGCGCACCAGATCGCTCGCATCCTCTTGCCGGAACACCGGCTTGGGCAGGCGCGCGAAGGACGAGAACTCGTCAACCATCTTGCGCAGATCGCCGACCTGCCGGATGATCGTGGCGGTCAATTCTTCAAACAGCTCGGGATCGGTCAGGATCTGCCTGCGATAGCGGCGCTTGAGCCGCTCTGTCGCCAACTGGATCGGGGTGAGCGGGTTCTTGATCTCATGCGCGATCCGCCGCGCCACATCGGACCAGGCAGCGCGGCGCTGATCGAGCAACTGGCGGGTGATGTCCTCGAACGTGATCACGTGACCATTGACGTCGGCAGTCACCTTCACCGCCAGTGTGCGCAAATCACCCTCTCTGGCGTACTGGAGGACGGTATTGGCCTCACCCGCGGCGATGGCCTGCGCGAACTGCGGCGCCACGACCGACAGGGACTGCCCGGTCGGCTCGCCTGCGGAAGCGCCTTTCAGGAAACGCTGGGCTGAGCTGTTGATCAACTGGATGCGCCCGTCGCGATCGACCGAGACGATGCCCGCGCTGATCGATTCGACAACCGCCTCGATGAACGCGCGGCGCACTTCGAGTTGGGCGTTGACCCGAACCAGCGCCTGCGTCTGCCCTTCAAGCTGGGCGGTCATCCGGTTGAACGCGCGGGTCAGCAGGCCGATCTCATCGGTGCCATTGCCCGGCGCCACGCGCATCGCAAAGTTGCCGGAGCCGACATTGCGCGCGGCCGAAACGAGCGCGACCAGAGGCGCCACCTGTCGGTCGGCAAAACGCAACGCGACCCACACCGCCAGCGCGACCAGCGCCAGACTGATGCCGAACAGCGCAAGGTTGAAGCGCAGTTGCAGCGCCCGCGCGCGCCGGGTGAGGACATCATAGGCATTGAGCACCGATTGCGCGCGCTTCCATTGGTCGAGCGCCAAAGCATCCGAATTGCGAGCGACATACAGGAAAATTCCGCGCGAGCGGTCGATTGCGGTCACTGCCTCGATCCGCTCGGCCGAGGCATTGACCACCACCGCCTCGCCCGCATCGATCCGCCGCAACTCATCAGGTGTCACCCGCTGGCGACTGTCGGCACGGTTGGGATCGACGATGGCGGCGGTACGCAAGGTACCGTCGGGCCCGCGCTCGACAATCGCCGATTCGTCCAGTTTGCGGCTGATGACCTGCCACGAATACCCTTCGGCAAACTCGGGACTGGTGATCGCGGCCTGCCCCAGATAGCTGCGGATGTCGCCAGCCATGACGACGCTTTCCTTGCCCACATCGCGCAGCTTGTCGGTGTAGTAGCCATGGGCGAGGTTGTTGGCATTCTCGAGCATTCCGCGCGAATTGTCGGAAAACCAGAACTCGACGCCGGATTGAAACAGCAGCGAGGCGAACAGCACGACCAGCAGCGTCGGAATAGCCGCGATCAGCGAGAACAGCCAAACGAGCCGCACATGGAGCCTGCCACTGCGGCCCAGCACGCTATTGGTTGCTCGCTTGAGCGCCGCTCGTCGACCGCCCAGCACGATCAGCGCCATCGCCGGAACCAGCGTGCCGATCAGCAGGCTGGTTGTCAGGCGTGATGGCAGCAGCGCGTTGCCGCCCGCATTGGCCGACAGCATCGCCCAACTGATCCACAGCATCAGGCCAAGCGTGACGCCTGCGGCAAGTTCAAGCAGGAAGAAGACGTTGGCACGCCGCAGGATCACCAGCAGACGACGCCACCAGCGCGGAAAGCGTCTTGGCCTGCCTTTCGTCCGCTCGGTCATAGTGGCTGTTATACAACACCCCTGTTGCAAGATGGCAAGCTATTTCATGCAGGCTGTAATCTTGACACCACCTGAACCGGCTTGACGACGCGCCAGCCCAAAGCGCGTCGGCGTCAGACGAGCGAGGCGGTATCCTCGGGATGGATGTCGAGCTCGGACAGACGTTTGCGCAATGTGTTGCGATTGATCCCCAGCAATTGCGCTGCGCGCAACTGGTTACCGCCGGTGCGCGCTAGCGCATGGAGGAACAGCGGCCGCTCGAACGCGGCGAGCGCGGTGTCGTAAAGCTGCCCGGCCGGCGGGTCGACTTCGGCGACCCAGGCGCGCAACGCATGGGCAAGGTCGACCGGAGCCGCCTCCTCCGGGTCGCTTGGGCGCGGATAAGCGGCGCGCTCGCTGGCCAGAAGCGGCTCAATGGCAGCCACATCGATCAGTTCATCGCGCGCCAGCAGCGCCAATCTATAGACAAAATTGCGCAGTTCGCGGACATTGCCCCGCCACAACTGCCGCGACAGCAAGGCTGCGCCGGCCGCGGACAACTGGCGGCGTGGCAGGCCTTCGGTAGCGGCGCGGGCGAGAAAATGGCGCGACAGAGCCTCGATATCGTCAGCCCGTTCGCGCAATGGCGGCAACTCGATCGGCACAACCGCGATGCGGTAATACAGATCCTCACGGAACTGCCCGGCGGCAATCATCGGTACGAGATCGCGATTGGTGGCAGCGATGATCCGGCAGTCGAGCGTGATCTCGGCAGTTCCGCCGACCCGGCGGATGCGTCCCGATTGCAACGCGCGCAACAGCCGGGTCTGCGCTTGCATCGGCATGTCGCCAATTTCGTCAAGGAACAACGTGCCGCCTGCCGCCTGCTCGAACTTGCCGATCTGCCGCGCCACAGCGCCAGTGAAGGCCCCCTTTTCGTGCCCGAACAGCTCGCTTTCGATCAGTTCGCCGGGGATGGCTGCGGTGTTGACCGCAACGAAGGGCCCATTGGCGCGATTGCCGAGCTGGTGGATCGCTTCTGCCACCAGTTCCTTGCCGGTGCCCGATTCGCCGAGCACCAGCACGGTCAGATCATTGCGCAGCACGCGGGTGATCATGCGGTAGACCGCCTGCATCGCTGCGCTGCGCCCGACCAGCGGCAGTCCCTGCGGCATGTCCTCGGGGCCATCGAACGCATCGCCAGCGTCGATCGCACCGATCGCCTGGCGCACGGTGCGCACCAGTTCCTCAAGATCGAATGGTTTGGGGAAGTATTCGAAGGCGCCGGTATCGCTGGCGCGAACGGCGGTATCGAGCGTGTTCTGCGCGCTGAGGATGATGATCTGCATCCGTGGCGCAGCATCGCGCACCCGGCCGAGGGTCTCGATCCCGTCGCCATCGGTCAGCACCACGTCGGTCAACATCAGGCCGTACGACTTTTCGGCCAGCAGCCGATCGCGCCCTGCGATCGAATCGCAGCGATCGACCGCGTAGCCCTCGGCCTCGAGCGCAGCGATGATAACCAGCGCGATCGAGGCGTCGTCCTCGACCAGCAGGATCGATTGCTTCATGGCCGGGCGGCTCCGGCAACAGGCAGGTGCAGGCGAAAATGCGTCATGCCCTTGGCCTCGTCCCGATCATGCGTCACCCGCCCGTTCATCTCGCGCACCAGCTTTTGCACCAGTGCAAGACCCAGCCCCTGCCCGCTCTTCTTGGCGGTGACGAAGGGTTCGAAGATATGATCGCGCAGCGCTGGATCGATGCCGGGGCCGTTGTCGCTGACCCGCACCTCGATCGGCAAGCGCAACGGCTTGCCACCGGGCCCCGCGTGCAACTGGATGCCGCTGGCAAAGCGCGTGCGCACCGCAAGGTGCGGCATTGGCTGCGTCTCGCACGCCTCGCGCGCATTGGTCATCAGGTTGAGCAGCACCTGCACCAGCGCATCGGGATTGGCCATGACCGGGGGCAGCGACGGATCGAACTCCTCCTCGACGGCAAAGCCACCCGAATGCCCCGCCGCCACGATCGCCTGAGCATGGCGCACCGCCTCATGCAGATTGCATTCGATAGCGGGTTCCAGACTCCGACGCGACAGCGACTGCATCTGATCGATCAGCTTGGCGATCCGATCGACCTCGGTGGTGATCAGCCCGGTGAGTTCGCGGTCCTTGCCCTCAAGCTTGCGGTCGAGCAGTTGTGCTGCGCCGCGAATGCCGGCCAGCGGGTTCTTGATCTCGTGCGCCAGCACCTCGGGCGCGCGCAGCGCCACACCCTCGCCCGCACCTGCGCCGCTGCCGTCGCCCGACAGCGCTTCGACCCCGACGGTCTCCTGTAGCACAAGCATGTGCCAGCCCGGGCAATGGGTGACCGGCGCGGTCATCACGTCAAGCCGCCGCGCCGGAGCACCAAGGATGCGCACCAGCGCGTCGCGCGCATGCAATTGCGCGTCACCTGCTGCCAGTCGTTCGAGGATCAGGGCTTCATCGAACGCGAACAGCGCGTCCACCCGCTTGCCCTGCAACAGCTTGGCACCTTGTCCGGCAAGCTGTTCGGCGGCGGGATTGACGCTCGAAACGGTCAGTTCGGGGGTTATCAGGAAAACGGCAAGCGGCAGACTGGCGACCATGCGCTTGGGATCGGGTTTGCCCGCATCGCCCCGGCGCCAGTCGAACGGCCCGCTCATGCCGCTTCCTGTACCTCCGGACGGTGCTCACCCTGAACCCGCCGGGTGGTCTCATCGAAGCGGCCGTAGAAGTCTGCGAGGCTTGCCAGCACGCCCTTGGCATCATCGATGAAGTTCACGCGATTGCGAAACTCCGCCGATCCGGGCAGGCCCTTGGTGTACCAGCCCAAATGCTTGCGCGCCATGTTGACGCCGGTGACCGCGCCATAGTGTTCGAGCATGGCGTGGTAGTGCTCCACGATCAGCGCGTACTGTTCGGCGATGCTGGGCTCGTCGCGGCGTTCACCGCTATCGAGCCAGTGCATCATCTGCCCCAGCAGCCACGGACGGCCATAGGAGCCACGCCCGATCATCACGCCGTCGGCGCCGCTCTGGTCGATGGCCGTGGCGACATCCTCGATCGTGCAGATATCGCCGTTGACGATCACCGGGATGCTGACCGCTTCCTTGACCCGCCGGACAAAGCCCCAGTCGGCATGGCCTTTGTACATCTGGTTGCGGGTGCGGCCATGCACCGTGATCATCTGCGCGCCGATATCCTGCGCGATCCGGGCGAGTTCGGGCGCGTTCAGGCTGTCATGACACCAACCCATCCGCATCTTCACCGTCACCGGCACCTTGACCGCCTTGACCGTCGCCTCGATCAGCGCCCTGGCTAGCGGAATGTCGCGCATCAAAGCGCTGCCGGCATCGCCGTTGACGACCTTGCGCACCGGACAACCCATGTTGATGTCGATGATCGCCGCGCCCTTGTCCTCGGACAACTTGGCGGCTTCGGCCATCTGCGCGGGTTCGCAACCGACGAGTTGCATCGATACCGGCTCTTCGGACAAGTGCCACGCGGCCTTCTGGATCGATTGGCGCGTTTCGCGGATCGCGGCGGGGCTGGCGATCATCTCGGTGACGTTGAGGCCCGAGCCGAACCGGCGCACCAGCGTACGGAACGGCAGGTCGGACACCCCCGTCATCGGCGCGAGCACGACCGGGCAATCGACCGCGACGGGTCCGATGGCGATGGGGTTGAGCCGGGGCGGGACGGGCGTGGTGCTCATTGCTTGATCAATCTGCCTAAAAAACAGGCAGTCGCTTAGTCGATTGCGGGGCATGGGGCAAGTTCTGTAAGGGCTGCGTCAATGGTAGCGTTTTCCCCCCCTTCCCCCGCAAATGCCGGAGTCGTCGATGTCGTCGCAGCAGTCGTCGTGGCTGCGGGCAAAGGCGTTCGCGCAGGCGGCAGCGTACCCAAGCAATTCGCGATGTGGCGCGGCAAGCCGCTGCTCGCCCATTCGGTTCAAGCGCTGATCGCAGCAGGAGCCGCACCGATCATCGTCGCCATCCCCGAAGGGTTCGAGCCGATGGCCCGCGCAGCGCTCGGCGATCTGCCGCTCGTGCGCTTTGTCCATGGCGGGGCGACGCGGCAGGCCTCGGTTCTGGCCGCGCTGGAGGCGTTGGCAGGCGACGCTCCGCGCCATGTCCTGATCCATGATGCCGCCCGCCCCGACCTGCCCGAAGCGGTCATCTCCGGGCTGCTGGCGGCGCTGAAAAGCCACCCCGGCGCCATTCCGGTGTTGCCGGTGGTCGACAGCGTGGTGCGCGGCAGCGACGGCTTGCGCCGCGCCCATGTCGAGCGTGACGGCCTGTTCCGCGTGCAGACCCCGCAAGCGTTCCATTTCGATGCCATCCTGACCGCGCATCGTGGCTGGAGCGGCGCGGCCGAGGCTGGTGACGACGCCGCGGTTGCCGAAGCGGCCGGGCTTGCGGTGGCGCTGGTCGAAGGCCATGAACGGCTGCGCAAGATCACCTTTGCGACCGATCTTGAGGAGGAAAACGCCGTGTCGGAACGGGCACTTTCGGTGCGTACGGGGATGGGCTTTGACGTGCACCGACTGGTGGCGGGCGAGGAATTGTGGCTGTGCGGGGTCAGGATCGACCACCCGCTGGGCCTGTCGGGACACAGCGATGCCGACGTTGCGATCCACGCGCTGGTCGATGCGCTGCTCGGCGCGATCGGTGCGGGTGACATCGGCGATCACTTTCCCCCCAGCGACATGCGCTGGAAGGGGGCCTCATCGGACCGCTTTCTGGCCCATGCCGCCGAACTGGTGCGCGATTCGGGCCATGTCATCAGCAATGTCGATGTGACCATCATCTGCGAGGCGCCCAAGATCGGGCCGCACAAGCAGGCCATGCGCGCGCGACTTGCCGAAGTGCTGGGAATGGCGCAGGAGCGTGTCAGCGTCAAAGCCACCACCACCGAACGGCTCGGCACGACCGGACGCGGCGAAGGCATAGCCGCGCAGGCCATCGCCACGTTGATCGCCGTCTGATATCGCCTTCAGATAACGCCGCCTTATCCCAGGGCAGGAGTTCCAGAGTATGCCATTTCCCCGCACCGCACTGTTATTGTCCGGCCTGTTCGCGCTGGCGACCAGCCAGACGGCACAAGCCGCTGATACCGCCACCTGCCTCAGCCAGCCCGAAGTGGAAGGTATCGTTGCCTATGCCCTGCCGTTGCTGGTCGATGCGGCGGTAAAGACGTGCGCCCCGCGCCTCTCGCCCGACGGGTATCTGGCGACGCAGGGCGCGTCGCTGGTGCAGCGCTATGCAGCACGCAAGGCAACGACCTGGCCGATTGCCAAGGCCGCCCTGCTCAAACTCACCGCCGATGACACCGGCAAGAACGCCGGTAACGCGGCGCTCATGCGCGCCCTGCCCGATTCTGCGCTGCAACCCTTTGCTGACGTGATAGTCGTGCAGGCCATCACCAAGGCGATCAAGGCCGACGATTGCGCCCCGATCGAGCGCATCACCGGGCTGCTGGCCCCGCTGCCGCCCGAAAACACTTCGGCGTTGGTGACCACCATCATCGCGCTGGCAGACAAGCCGAAACCGGACGGCAAGGGCGGCAAGAGCGGCCTGCACGTGTGCCCGGTAGCCAAGGGTTGATCATGACCGATTCGCTGTTGCCCGATGATATCGTCGAACTCGCCCGCCAGGTGATCGAGGAAAACCGCGCGGCCGGCCTGACCGTGGCCGTAGCCGAAAGCTGCACCGGCGGGCTGGTCGCTGCGGCGCTGACCGAGATCGGCGGCTCGTCGGCGGTGCTCGATCGCGGGTTCGTGACGTATTCGAACGAATCCAAGCACGAAATGCTCGGCGTCTCGATGGACTTGATCGACACGTTCGGCGCGGTCTCGGTAGCGGTGGCCTGGTCGATGGCGCAAGGCGCGCTCAAGCGTTCGCATGCCGATGTTGCGGTGGCGATCACTGGCGTTGCCGGACCCGACGGCGGCTCGGAGCAAAAGCCGGTGGGGACCGTGGTATTCGCCTGCGCGCGGCGGGGTGAAGATCCCGAGGCGGTCAACGCCGAACTCAAGCTGTTCGACAGCGCGCGGACCCGATCGGGTGTACGCCGTCAGGCGGCGCTGGTGGCGCTCGAACTGTTGCTGCCGCCCTCACCCGCAACGCCATAGAGTTTTTCCGCGCGCGTTTCGAAGGCCGTCACCATCTTGCGAAACGCGCGGTCGAGGTATGCCCCGGCGATCCGCTCGAAGATGGCGTTGCGGAACGTGAAATCGACCACGAATTCGATCCGGCAGCCGCTTTCACCTTCAGGCGCGAAGGTCCATGCATTGTGCAGACTCTTCATCGGCCCATCGAGGTATTCGACGGTCAGTGCGCGCGGTCGATCCTTGCGCACACGCGACGTGAACTTTTCGCGCAGTGCATTGAACCCGACCATCATGTCGGCGACCATTTCGGTTTCGCTGTCCGATTTCACGCGCGTTGCCACCACCCACGGCAGGAACTCGGCATAGCGGCGCACGTCGGCCACCAGATCGAACATCTGCTCGGGCGTGAATGGCAACACACGGGTTTCGGCGATATGCGGCATTTCAGACGCGTGCTTTCGCCGCCGCCTTTTCAAGCAGACGAGCGCGGGCCGCGCGCATTTCGGCAAAATCCTCACCAGCGTGGTAGCTCGAACGGGTCAGCGGGCTCGACGCAACCTGCAGGAAACCCTTGGCCCGCGCAATCGCACCAAACGCGGCAAACGCCTTGGGCGTGACGAAATCGATCACCTTGGTGTGCTTCGGAGTCGGCTGCAGGTATTGCCCCATGGTCAGGAAATCGATCCCGGCCGAACGCATGTCGTCCATCACCTGATGCACTTCAAGGCGTTCCTCGCCAAGGCCGAGCATGATCCCGCTCTTGGTAAAGACCATCGGGTCGTGCGCCTTGACTTCCTCGAGCAGGCGCAGTGAGGCAAAGTACCGCGCGCCGGGGCGGATCGTCGGGTACAGCCGGGGCACCGTTTCAAGGTTGTGGTTGTAGACATCGGGCCCGGCGGCAACGATCGCTTCGACCGCCGCGCGCATCTTGCCGCGAAAGTCGGGGGTGAGGATCTCGATCGTGGTGTTCGGCGTTTGCTCGCGCAGCGCGCGGATGACTTTGACGAATTGGCCTGCGCCGCCATCGGGCAGGTCATCGCGGTCGACCGAGGTGATGACGATGTGCTCAAGCCCCATGCGCGCCGCAGCTTCTGCAACGTGGCCCGGTTCCTGATCGTCAACCTTGCGCGGCATGCCGGTCTTGACGTTGCAGAACGCACAGGCGCGGGTGCAGACATCGCCCAGGATCATCACCGTCGCGTGCTTCTTGGTCCAGCATTCGCCGATGTTGGGGCAAGCCGCTTCCTCGCACACGGTGTTGAGCTTGAGATCGCGCATCAACTGCCGCGTCTGCTCATAGCCCTTGCTGGTCGGCGCCTTGACCCGAATCCAGTCGGGTTTGCGGGCGCGGGCCGGACGGTCGGGTTCTGACGGCGATACGGGCTGGCTGGCAAGGTCGTTCATGCCTTGGCAGATAGGCCGAGTTGCGCCGTTCTGCCAGCCCCCTGATGATCGAAATGCCGCCATGGGCAAGGATCGTGCGCGCAGTAACCTTGCCAAGAGCGCTTGAAACTTGGCCCGGTGCAAGTCATGAGCCAGTCAATTCAACCAGAAACAGAACGAGGCCCGCATGACACAGGCAATCACGCCCGCACTCGACCACCTGCTGGCCGGTTATCGGCGATTTCGGGACCATGGCTGGACACCCCGGCTCGAACGTTGGCGCGAACTTCGCGAGGGTCAGGAACCGCAGGTGATGATCATCGCCTGTTCGGACAGCCGGGTCGACCCGGCAGAGATCTTCGATACCGATCCCGGTGAGATGTTCGTGGTGCGCAATGTCGCAGCGATGGTCCCCCCGTTCGAGACTACCCCCGGTCTGCACGGTGTTTCGGCCGCACTCGAATTCGCGGTTCAGGTGCTCAAGGTCAAGGAAGTGGTCGTGCTCGGCCATGGCATGTGCGGCGGCTGCAAGGCGGCGCTGACGCAGGAACTGCATGGCGCCGAGCCCGGCGAAGGCGGCTTCGTCTCAAGCTGGATGGGCTTGCTCGATGAAGCGCGCATTCCGATTGCGGCGGAACACGGCACCACCGGCCGCGTTGCCGAACGCGCGATGGAACAGGCCGGGGTCCGCGTCAGCCTGGCCAATCTGCGGACATTCCCTTGCGTGCGCAAAAAAGAGCGCGACGGCGAACTGACCTTGCGCGGCGCGTTTTTCGCCATTTCCGATGGCCTGCTGCATATGCTTGACGAGGCAACCGGCGAGTTCGCTCCGGTCACCTGATCGCCGGACGCACACAATCTAGGCACAAAGACAAAAGGGGCGACCGCGAGGCCGCCCCTTTCGCATTTTGACGCTTGTGCGGCAGGCTTACTTGCCCGCAGCCTTCTGGTCGGCAAAGATCGACCAAAGCGCCGCCAGTTGCTGACGGACGCCACCGACCTGAGCCAGCGTGGCCTTGGCGTCGGGGTACTTGGCCTGATCGATCTGGGCGATACCGAGCCGCGTCAGGATGCGATCCTTGTTGGCATCGACGCCACCCTTGGTCAGTGCCAGCTTGTACAGTTCCTCTGCCTTGGCGCTATCACCATAGGACAGGAAGGCATCGGCCGTCGCAGCCGCGCTGACACCGGTCGGCGCCTTGGCGGCATCGGTGGCAAGTCCGGCAAGCGAGGCCTTGTCAGCCGCGATGCGCGGGCGGGCGTTGGTCAGCGCTTCCTTGACGAACGTGTCATCGGCCTTGAGCGCACCAGCGGCGATGCCCTTTTCGGCAATACGCACCACTTCACCCGGGTTACGGCGATAGTCGGCAGCCTGCAGATACGCGACATATTCGCGCTCGACGTACTTCGGATCGGAGCTGAGGCCGCCGCTGCGGTCGATCAGGCGTTCGACGTCGAGCGTTTCCTGAGCCTGGAAGCCGGTGCTGGCGTAGTTCAGCAACTGCCCGGCGTTCAGCCAGTTCAGCGCGTTGGGATAAGCCTGCACCTGCAGGAACGACCATTCGAGCGAAGCTGCGTTCAGCTTGCCCTTCACCGCGATGCGCATGCCCTGCGAATACCAGTCCTCGGGCGACACACCACCGGCTGCCTTCTTGGCGGCGATGGCAGTCTTGAGCGCGTCAAGCGCCTGTGCGGGCTGGCCGCTCTTTTCAAAGGCGTCGGCCAATACCGCAGCGGCGGCTTCGTCCTTGTAGTTGCCAGCGACGACCGGGCCGAGCGCCTTGATCGTGGTCGGGTAATCCTTGAGCTGGTAGGCCGTGTAGCCGATGAAGAAGGCAACCGTCGTGCTGGTTTCAGGGGGCAACTGGCCGCTGTCGAACATCGCCTGCAAACCCTTGAGCACCAGCGGCTTGTCATCGACATAACCGCCGACGATCTGCTGCCACTGACCCCAGGTCACCTTGTCAGCCACGTTCTTGACCGAAGGCTCCATTGCGGCAAGCTGCGGGACCAGCGGCAGCGCGGCGGCCTTCAGTTCCTCGGCGGAAACCTTGCCCTTCTTGGCTTCGACGTCCTGCAACTGCTTCTGGAAGGGCGCCGCAACCTTGACGAACTCGGGCGAAGCCGTGACCTTGGCAGGCGCCTTGTCCTTCTCCTTGTCCTTGGCGAATGCCGGCGTGGCAGAAAGGCCCAGCGCGATCACGCTTGCGCCAGCGATGGCTGTCGCCATGGCCAAGGCCGCTGCACCCGATTTGCCGAACTTCCCAAAGCTAGCGCGCATCAGTCATCTCCTGTTCGACCCCGGCCGACCTTGCGCCGTTCCGGCGTCATGCCGACCCCACACCCGTGGCTGTCGAAAATACGATCCGGTTGCTGCTCTGGCGCGGATTTGCGCCGTTGGCAACGGGGCTTGCGTGGTATTCCCCATCCGGTGAACCGTGATTGAATGTCGCTTGGTCGCAAGGTTCATGTGTTCTGCGCGATTCAGCGCGATCAGGGGCCGCACATGTGGAAAAACCGCGCGCAGGCTCCGGCTTTGCTGGCCATCGCCAGCCAACCGGTCTAGGGCAATCGGATAGTTTCAGAACCCCCAACAAGCGATAAAGCAACGACGTGAGCGACAGCACCGACATCATCGATCCCCGCAGCCCTTCGGGCGAGCCCGAATTCCAGCGGATCGACATCGTCGACGAAATGAAGACCGCCTACCTCGATTACGCGATGAGCGTGATCGTGTCGCGCGCACTGCCCGATGTGCGCGACGGGTTGAAGCCGGTCCATCGCCGCATTTTGTTCGCCTGTCAGGAAGGCGGCTTCGTCGCCGGTCGTCCTTATCGTAAATGCGCCAAGATCGTGGGCGACGTGATGGGCAACTATCACCCGCATGGCGACAGCGCGATCTACTTCGCGCTTGCCCGCATGACCCAGGACTGGTCGATGCGTGTGCCGCTGGTCGATGGCCAGGGCAACTTCGGCTCGATGGACCCGGATGATCCGGCCTCGATGCGCTATACCGAAGCGCGGTTGGCGCGGGTGTCGAACTCACTGCTCGACGATCTCGACAAGGATACCGTCGACTTCATCGACAACTATGACGGGTCGCGGCAAGAGCCCTCGGTGCTTCCGGCGCGGTTCCCCAACCTGCTGGTCAATGGCGCGGGCGGCATCGCCGTCGGCATGGCCACCAACATTCCGCCGCACAATCTGGGCGAAGTGATCGACGGCTGCCTTGCCGCGATGGACAACCCGGCGATCACCATCGACGAACTCGTCCAGATCATTCCGGGGCCCGATTTCCCCACGGCACCGCTGATTCTGGGCGGCGCCGGTGCGCGCAAGGCCTATCACGAAGGGCGCGGCTCGATCATCATGCGCGCGCGCCACGTGATCGAGGAAGGCGGACGCGGTGCAAACCGCGCTGAAGGCCGCCGGTCGATCGTGCTGACCAGCATTCCCTACCAGATCGGCAAGAACAGCCTGGTCGAAAAGATTGCCGAGGCCGCCAAGGACAAGCGGATCGAGGGCATTTCCGACATCCGCGACGAATCCAACCGCGAAGGCGTGCGCGTGGTCATCGACCTCAAGCGCGATGCCACGCCCGAAGTCGTGCTCAACCAGTTGTGGCGCAACACCCCGGCGCAATCGAACTTCCCCGCCAACATGCTGGCGATCCGGGGCGGCCGCCCCGAAACGCTCAACCTCAAGGACATCATCGCATCGTTCATCACCTTCCGCGAGGAAGTGATCACACGGCGCACCAAGTTCGAGCTGAACAAGGCGCGCGACCGCGCCCATATCCTGCTCGGTCTGGTCGTTGCGGTGACCAACCTTGATGAAGTGGTGCGCATCATCCGGGGATCACCCAACCCGGCAGCGGCACGCGAAACTCTTCTGCGCCGCGAATGGCCGGTGGACGAGATCGCTCCGTACCTGCGGCTGGTCGAAGCGATCGAGAGCGGCGAGGATGATGGCTCTGATCAACCCTATCGCCTGTCGGAAATTCAGGTCCGCGCCATTCTTGACTTGCGCCTCCACCGGCTGACCGCGCTCGGTCGCGACGAGATCGGCGACGAGTTGGAAGTGCTGTCAAAGGCGATTGCCGAATACCTTGCCATTCTGTCCGACCGCGTGAAGCTTTATGCCGTGATGCGCCAGGAACTGCTCGCGGTGCGTGATGCCTATGCGACCCCGCGCAAGTCCGAAATCGTCGCCGCAGCCGATGGAATCGAGGACGAGGATCTGATCGAGCGCGAGGAGATGGTCGTGACCATCACGCTCGACGGCTATATCAAGCGCACACCGCTTTCCACCTTCCGCGCGCAGAACCGGGGCGGCAAGGGCCGCAGCGGCATGGCGACCAAGGACGAGGACGCGGTGGCGACGATGTTCGTCACCAGTACCCACACCCCGGTGCTGTTCTTCTCGACCGCGGGCAAAGTCTATCGCCTGAAGGTCTGGCGGCTGCCCGAAGGTGGCGCGGCCACGCGCGGACGGCCCATCGTCAACCTGCTGCCCGCGCTCGACAAGGACGAGACGATTGCCACCGTGCTGCCGCTGCCCGAGGATGAGGCAGAATGGGGCAAGCTGTCGGTCGTGTTCGCCACGGCAAAGGGCAATGTCCGCCGCAACTCGATGGACGCCTTTGCCAACATCCCGTCGAACGGCAAGTTCGCGATGAAGTTCGATGCGGACGAGGATGGCGTGGCGCATGAGGATCGCCTGATCGGCGTTGCCTTGCTCGACCCCACCGACGATGTGTTGCTGGCTACCCGCGCGGGCAAGGCGATCCGTTTTGCCGGTGACGAAGTGCGCGAATTCACCAGCCGCACCTCCACCGGTGTGCGCGGCATGACCTTGAAGGATGATGACGAGGTGATCTCGCTGTCGATCCTGGGCAGTGTCGACGCCACACCCGAAGAGCGCGAGGACTATGTCAAGTTCGCGCCGTGGAA
The DNA here is from genome assembly GCF_020404405.1 of Novosphingobium sp. FKTRR1. Lineage (GTDB taxonomy): Bacteria > Pseudomonadota > Alphaproteobacteria > Sphingomonadales > Sphingomonadaceae > Novosphingobium. Next base: position 25,390 of record NZ_JAIZDA010000033.1, read on the forward strand.
GGGCGAGAAGGAAGGCGAGCCTGCGCTCTCGGCTGAACGCTATGCCGAACTGGCCGCGCGCGAACAGTTCATCCTGACGGTCTGCGCCAACGGTTATGGCAAGCTGTCGTCGGCCTATGAATATCGCCGCACCGGGCGCGGTGGTCAGGGCATCACCAATATCGACAACATCGCCCGCAATGGCCCGGTCGTCGCAAGCTTCCCGGCTGTCCAGGCCGACCAGTTGATGCTCGTCACCGACCAGGCCAAGCTGATCCGCCTGCCGCTCGAAACGCTGCGCGTGATCGGACGCGGCTCTGCCGGTGTGCGCCTGTTCACCGTGGCCGACAGCGAACACGTGGTCAGTGCGGCCCGCCTCGGCGATGTCGAAAGCGACGAAGAAGGCGAATTCGAGGCCGCGACCGACGATGCGCCGGTGGCTGCGGACGAAGACGCGGGCGAGGAATGAGCGAGCCCGCCCATCCGCCCCTCGCCTACAAAGTGCTGACCGGCCCGCAGTGGGCGCAGTTTCAGGCCGATGGCGTGTTCAAGGGCGCACCGGTCGACCTTGCTGACGGCTACATCCACCTCTCGACCACCGAGCAGGTGACCGAGACGGTGGACAAGCACTTTGCTGGCCAGACCGACCTGCACATCGTCGCGGTCGACCTTGTGGTGCTGGGCGATGCGGTGAGGTGGGAGCCATCGCGCGGCGGGCAGCTTTTCCCGCACATCTATGCGGACTTGCCGCTCGGCGCATGCCCTGCCCACTCGCCATTGCAGCGCGGCGCGGGTGGAACCGTCATTCTGCCGTGAACTGCCCCCGCGCTCGCAGCGTGGTGATAACTCCGGTGCAGATCAGCATCTGGCCGAAGTAATAAAGCGGCCAAACGAGGGCTTGTGCCAGGGCATTGCCTGCGAGCGGCCCCATCCGCGCAAAAATCAACTCGTCCGAGGCGGCGAACAGCAACGCCCCCAGCGCCACACGATCACGCGGGAAGGTGCTGTTCCACGCAGAGGCCGCCATCAGCCCCAGCCCTGCGGCATACAGCGCCACCGCACCCGAATGGCTCAAGCCATAGGCCAGCAACGGCGTACCCCACAGGATCGCCAGCGCAGGCAGTTGGTCGCGCATCCCAAGGTCGGTGCGTCGATAGCGCCGATAAAGCGCGAACGCAGCCAGATGGCCGAGCAGAAAAAACACAGCGCCTACGGTGAATGCCAGCTCAAGCAACATATCGCCAAGGGCTCCCAGCGCCATGACCAGCGCAATGCGGTGCGCGTCTCGTGACGGGTGATGCGCAATGGCATAGGCTGCCAGCAGGCCGACGCCCGCCCCTTTCCACGCGATCAGCCACAACCCCGGCACAGCCGCGTGGTCGGCAAACCAATAGCTGATGCCGGCGATCAGGCTGGCGAGCAGCCATGGCCGTTTTTCCGCCAATGCACGTGCGGGCATGTCTTTCTCCCCTTCCCCAGCGCAGCCTAGGCCTTGTCGCGCCCGCCGCGCAATGCCACAGGCTGCGTTTATGACGTATCAGGTACACATCATCGGCGGCGGCATGGCCGGAAGCGAAGCCGCCTGGCAACTGGCGCGGCGCGGCGTGCGCGTGCGCCTGTCCGAAATGCGCGGTTCGCCCGAGGGCGACCGCAGTCCGGCGCATCAGGGCGATGGTCTGGCCGAACTGGTCTGCTCCAACTCGTTCCGCTCCGACGATTCGGACAAGAATGCAGTCGGCTTGCTCCATCACGACATGCGCCAATGCGACAGCCTGATCATGGCCGCTGCCGCCAAGGCGCGCGTTCCCGCCGGTTCCGCACTGGCGGTGGATCGCGATGTGTTTTCCGCCGAAGTCGAGGCAGCGCTCGCCGCGCAGCCCACCCTTGACGTGGTGCGCGAACGGATCGACACGCTTCCTGCGGAAGGGCTGTGCATCGTCGCCACCGGGCCGCTGACGGCCCCCGCCCTTGCCGAACGGATCGGCGCCGCGACAGGGGCCGTCAGCCTTGCCTTTTTCGATGCCATCGCGCCGATCGTCTACCGCGATTCGATCGACATGGACGTGGCTTGGATGGCATCGCGCTGGGACAAGGGCGCCGAAGCCTCGCTGGAGATGGGCGGTGATGGCCGGGACTACATCAATTGCCCGATGAACAAGGAGCAATACCGCGCGTTCCGCCAGGGCCTGCTCGATGGCGACAAGACCGTGTTCCGCGAATGGGAGGCCAACACCCCCTATTTCGACGGGTGCATGCCGATCGAGGTCATGGCCGAACGCGGCGAGGAAACCTTGCGGTTCGGCCCGATGAAGCCGGTCGGGCTCGACAACCCGCACTGGGCGACGCCCGAGCACCCAAACGGCCGCTGGCCTTATGCCGTCGTGCAACTGCGCCAGGACAACAAGCTGGGTACGCTGTGGAACATGGTCGGCTTCCAGACCAAGCTCAAACATGCTGCGCAAGTTGCGCTGTTCCGCACCATTCCGGGGCTGGAGAACGCCGAATTCGCGCGGTTGGGCGGGTTGCACCGCAACACCTTCCTCAACTCTCCGACGTTGCTTGACCGGCAGTTGCGGCTGAAATCGGCGCCCTCCATCCGCTTTGCCGGTCAGATCACCGGCTGCGAAGGCTATGTCGAAAGCGCTTCGGTGGGCTTGCTGGCGGGGTTGATGACGGCGGCGCAGATCGCAGGCAAGCCATGGACGCCGCCCCCGCGCACGACCGCGCTGGGTGCGTTGCTTTCGCATATCACGGGCGACGCCGAAGCGGATAGCTATCAACCGATGAACGTCAACTTCGGGCTGTTTCCGCCAGTCGATCCCGACGTGAAGAAGAAGCAGCGCAAAGAAGCCTATACCGCGCGCGGCAAGGCCGACCTGCTCGGCTGGCTGCCGACGCTGGCCTGAACTCACCCCGCCACCGGCGCGGCAGCTGTCGGCTTGCCCACCCGGTGCGCGCGTTGATGGCCGATCTTTGGCGCCACCTGGCACTTGCACGCCGGTTGCTTGGTCGGCTGCTTGGTCGTGGCGAATTCGGAACGGTTGAGCCAGCCATCGCCGTTGCGGTCGGCCGCCTTGAATTTGTTGTCGGTCTTGGCCGCCCATTCGTCGAACGTCAGCAGGTTGTTGCCGTCAACGTCGAGCTTGCGGAAATCCTTGACCCGCTGGGCGAGCATTTCGGCGCGAGTGACCTTGCTGTCGCGATCGCGATCAAGCCGATCGAAACGCTTCTGTTCGCGGCTCTGCTCACTGGCTTCGGGCAAGTCGGGCCCTACCGCATCGCCGGGATCGCCATCGGGCAGATCGTCGGCGGATTCGCTGGCCGTACCGGCCAATTGCAAGACTTGCGCATGCGGAGCAGCATTGCTGGCCGCACGGCCCTGCCACCAGAACACGCCCGAGGCGACCAGCAGCAGCGCACCGAGCGCACCGATGACGATCCTGTTCATCCCGCCTTGCTCACACCGGCTCTCCCCTAAGGAGAACCACGCTATCCTGCATGGCGGTCTTTAGGCAGTCACAAGCCCCGCCATTTTGGCAGCAAACGCCGAAAGTCAGCGCCCCAGCAGGCCAAGCCGCATGGCTGCAAGCGCCGTGCGCCAGGGTGCTTCGTCAGGCGCGCGCAGTGCCAGCCCACGCAACAGTGCCAGCGGACGCAGCGCTCGCGGCAAACGGGGCGCTGGTCCGGCACTGGCATGGCCGAGCCATTCGGCAGCGGCACGGCGGGTTTCATCGTCAGGTTGCAGTTGCGACAGGCGGGCGAGCGCTTCGATCGCGCCAACGCGAGCAAGCGCCAGCGCGGCGCCGCCGTCCTCGCCGACCTTCCATGCCTCCCACCCGTCGATGACCGCGATCAGCGACGGGCTTTCGGCATCCCAAGCTGACAGCAGGGCCAAAAGCGGCTCGCCCTTGGGTCGCGCTGCTGGCGGTTCGGTCAAACGGTCGCGCCACCAGGCAAGGCGCAACTGCACCATGATCGGCTCACGACCATCACGCGCGGCGTCGGCAAGACGGCGGTCGAAGGCAAGGAACCCCGCCCACGCCGCGCGAGTCTGCACCGGTGCATAAACCAGCGCGAGGCGCTCGACCGGGTCGAGCGCCTCGTCAATCAGAGTGGAAATCGCCGGATCGTTCAGCGGTAGCAGACCTTGCGCACGGCTGCAGCGATCTTGTCGGCGTTGATCAGCGCTTCCTTTTCAAGGTTCGCGGCATACGGCAACGGCACGTCCTCGTCGGTCACGCGCAGCACAGGGGCATCGAGGTGGTCGAAGCCATCCTCCATGGCGATGGCGATGATTTCCGACGCGATAGAGCATACCGGAAAGCCTTCTTCGGCCACGACCATGCGGTTGGTCTTGGCCAGCGAAGCAAGCACGGTGGCCTTGTCGAGCGGGCGAAGCGTGCGCAAATCGACGATCTCGGCCTCGATCCCCTCGGCGGCAAGCTTTTGTGCCGCTTCCAGCGCGAAGCCGACGCCGATCGAATAGGTCACGATCGTGACGTCGCTTCCTTCGCGCACGATCCGCGCCTTGCCGATCGGCAGGACGAAATCATCCAGCTGCGGCACATCGAAGCTGCGGCCATATACGAGTTCGTTTTCGAGGAACACGACGGGATCGTTGCTGCGGATTGCCGCCTTGAGCAGGCCCTTGGCGTCGGCAGCGTCGTAGGGCGCGATGACTACCAGACCCGGCACGGCGGCGTACCATGGACCATAGTTCTGGCTGTGCTGCGCGCCAACGCGGCTGGCCGCACCGTTCGGACCACGGAACACGATCGGACACCGCATCTGGCCGCCCGACATGTAGTTGGTCTTGGCCGCCGAATTGATGATGTGGTCGATCGCCTGCATCGCGAAGTTGAAGGTCATGAATTCGACGATGGGTCGCAACCCACCCATCGCCGCACCTGTACCGATACCGGCAAAACCATATTCGGTGATCGGAGTGTCGATGACCCGGCGCGGGCCGAACTCGTCGAGCAGGCCCTGCGTCACCTTGTAGGCGCCTTGGTACTCAGCCACTTCCTCGCCCATCACGAAGATGCGGTCGTCACTGCGCATTTCCTCGGCCATCGCATCGCGCAACGCCTCACGCACGGTGGTCGACACCAAGGCGGTGCCAGCAGGAATTGCAGGATCGACCGCAGCCCGAGCGACCGCCACAGGCGCTGCCGGAGCAGCCGGAGCAGCCGGAGGTGCGACTGGGGCAGATGCAGCAGCAACCGGAGCGGGGGCCGCAACGGGGGCTGGTGCTGAAGCGGCTTCCTCACCATCGCCTTGCAGCGTGGCGATGACCGTGCCGACCTTCACCCCTTCGGTTCCGGCGGCGACGGTCAATTCACCAATAGTGCCTTCATCGACCGCCTCGAATTCCATCGTCGCCTTGTCGGTCTCGATCTCGGCAAGGATATCGCCTGACTTCACCACATCGCCGGGCTTGACCAGCCACTTGGCAAGGGTGCCTTCTTCCATCGTTGGCGAAAGAGCGGGCATCTTCAGTTCGATTGCCATCTCAGTACGTCTCCACCAGCACATCGGTATAGAGTTCGGAAAGCGCAGGTTCGGGCGAGCTTTCGGCGAAATCGGCGGCCTCGGCCACCTGCTGACGGATCTTCTTGTCGATCTCCTTGACGCGATCCTCGGGGATGCCGCGCTTGAGCAGTTCCTGCTTGGCCGCTTCGATAGGATCGTGCTTTTCGCGCATTTCCTGCACTTCTTCGCGGCTGCGATACTTGGCGGGGTCCGACATCGAATGCCCGCGATAGCGATACGTGTTGAGTTCCATCAACACCGGACCGTTGCCTGCGCGAACGAACTCGAGCGCGACCTCGGCCGCCTGACGCACTTCGAGCACGTCCATGCCGTTCACGTCCATGCCCGGAATGCGGAATGCGGTGCCGCGCCGGAAAAAGTGCGTTTCAGCCGACCCGCGCTTGACCGCAGTGCCCATGGCATAGCCGTTGTTTTCGACCACGAACACGATCGGCAACTTCCACAGCGCCGCCATGTTGAAGGTTTCGTAGACCTGGCCCTGGTTGGCCGCACCATCACCGAAATAGGCAAGGCACACCCCGCCATCGCCGCGATACTTGTGCGCAAAGGCAAGCCCTGCGCCCAGCGGCACTTGCGCACCGACGATGCCGTGGCCGCCATAAAATTTGTGCTCGGTGCTGAACATGTGCATCGAGCCGCCCTTGCCGTGGCTGATGCCGGCGCCGCGTCCGGTCAGTTCGGCCATGATAACCTTGGGATCGATGCCATAAGCCAGCATGTGGCCGTGGTCGCGATAGCCGGTGATCACGCTGTCGTGCCCTTCCTTGAGCGCCGACTGCAACCCGACCGCAACCGCTTCCTGACCAATGTACAGGTGGCAGAACCCACCGATCAGGCCCAGACCGTAAAGCTGGCCTGCGCGTTCTTCGAACCGGCGGATCAGCACCATCTGTTCGTAGAAGCGCAGCAGTTCATCATCCGTCGCTTCGTACTGACGGTTGTTCGCGTGCGCCTGTTGCAGGCTGCGCAAAGCGAAAGTCGCTTCATCTTCGGCGGCGGTCACTTCGGGTGCGATCACCTCAGGCTTGGCTGCAGGAGCAGAAGCGGGGGCGCTTGCGGCGGGTTTGGCGGCGCGGGGAGTACGCGGCCGGACAGGTTTGGCCAAAACGGGGTTCCTCTTCTGGTTCAGGCAGCCCTTGTTCCGCCGATCGAGCAGAACGCTACGCTCTATTGGCGCAGCTTTGCCGGTTTCGCAACGGTTCAGGTGGGCAGCAAACCACGAACGGATACTTATGCAGAGAACACACCAAACTAACCGGAACCTCAAACCTATTTGGATAATTAAGTCGGTTACAGCGTGTTGAACCGAATAGGCCTTTGGCCACGCCCCGACCTGGTCTGCCGTAGCAGACGCTCATGAACGTCGGTGAGGGTAAGTGGGGAGTGGTGCGCCCGGAACGATTCGAACGTCCGACCCTCAGATTCGTAGTCTGATGCTCTATCCAGCTGAGCTACGGGCGCATACCCTGCCCCATGACGGTTGATCGCCATGGTCCCCCAACCATTGCGCAACCGCTGCAAACTGCAGCGGAAGGTAATGGTGCGCCCGGAACGATTCGAACGTCCGACCCTCAGATTCGTAGTCTGATGCTCTATCCAGCTGAGCTACGGGCGCTTGGGAGAGGCGCACTTAGAAGCGCGAATCGACCTTGGCAAGTCATTTCGTCATCGCGATGACACAGGCGGCGAGCGGCACATCGAGCGGGGGCATGGCCAGCTCTGCCAGCGTCGCCGGATCGACCCAATCGAGCTGCGCGCCCGCTTCTGGGTGCGGCTCGCCACACGCCTGCCGCGACCCATACAGCAACAGCGCGATCGGGCGAACGCCATCCCCTTCACTGCTGGCAAAGCCAAATGGAACAAGACCTTCGGGACTGATCGAAAGCCCAAGCTCCTCGGCAATCTCGCGCACGAGCGCAGCCTTGGGCCCTTCACCCGGTTCAACCTTGCCGCCGGGAAACTCCCACAGACCACCATGCTGCCGTCCTTCGGGGCGACGTTGAATCAACACGCGACCGGACTGGTCGAACAGCGCGAGCGCAACAACGACCAGCAGTTCGGCAGTATCACGCATCAGCTTTACCGATCTGGAAACGAAATCTTAGCACTGACAACTCCATTAGCCATAACGGGACCATGTGTGAAAGTAGCCGGATGCTGCGGACCGTTAAGAATGTACTGCGGGACGATACCGGCGCGACTGCCGTTGAGTACGGCTTGCTGGTCGGTGTGTTCGCCCTCGGCATGGTATTCGGGCTGAACGCGTTTACCAATCAACTCTACAACCTCTGGCACGTCGTTGAGATCAACACCGTCCGCAGCATGAATTCCCATTAATTCGTTTTTAGAGCCCGAGCGAAAAGTGGTTGAGCGATATCAGTAGGTTGTGATTCAGCGTCGTTGTCGAGACGATGGAGGAAGCACATGCCCTGGACTGATACCGCTCGCCGCAAGCATATGCGGGAAGGTGCGGG
>NZ_JAIZDA010000034.1 GCF_020404405.1 Novosphingobium sp. FKTRR1
CCAAGGTCAGCGCATCAGCAGGGTCTGCGCTGCGCTGTGTCGATGGCTCCACGCAGCCCCTGCTGTTCCCCAACCTGTGACATTTCTATATGGCGCAGATTGTGACTTCTCTACTTAGCGAGAACACCGTCCCCTCCGTTTCGAGGGTGCGGATGGCCTGACGGACTGTATGCCGGTTCACGCCGAACCTGGCGGCAAGTTCGGAATCGGCAGGCAGCTTGTCGCCAGGGCAAAAGGCACCGCCCCGCATGTCCTGCAGGAGTGAAAGTCGAATCGCTTCCCAGCGCTTCACGACTTGCAGCCTTCTTGAACCGCGCCATCAAGGCATTCTCGACGAGCGAGAGCCGCGACAAGCGCTTCGCCTGCCACTGGGATTTCGCCCGAATTGTCGATCATCAAGGCATCTCCGACATCAAAGGCCATTGTCCTGCTACGTGCGAGGCGCGCACCGATCGCGGCCTCATCTTCCCGGCCGCGTTGCGCGAGCCGCTCCGCGATGGCCTGTTCAGAAGCGCTAATGCCGATAACCTCGAGTGAGGGATAGACTCTGCGTGCATCGCGGATGATGCGGCGCGAGCCGTTGACGACCACGGTATCGCCGCGGGCCAGCCAACCTTCGATCGCCGCTGGAATGCCATATCTCAGGCCATGGGCGTCCCATTGAAGGGCAAACTCCCCGCGCGCGGAGCGTTGGTCGAATGCCTGGTCATCAATGGGTTCATGATCCTCTCCCGGCGAAGCCGCTCGTGTGATGACGCGACGTACGAAACGGATGCGCGGGTCGCTGGCAAGCTTGGTCCGCGCGTAATCGAGCAGCGTGTCCTTGCCGACGCCGCTGGGGCCGACGACCAGTAGGAGGCGCCCAGGTCTCACAAGCCTGCTCCCAACTGGAAATAGGATCGGACGTGAAAGTCGGCCCCGGGCTCGCTCTCTTCGAACAGGGCGAGTGCATCGATGAGTATCCCGTTTCTCGCCAGAGCGTCGAACCGGTCCCGTAGTTCCGGCTCAATGCTTGACGCCTCCTCCCCGGTGACACGGTTCGACAGCGTCATATGGAAGCGAAAGCGCTCGAACACATAGGGATAGCCCCAGCGTTCGAGATGGGCCGTTTCAACGTCGTCGAGATCAGCTTGCTTGCGCCGAGCAAGCTCATCATCCGTCGGTGGCGCGCGAAAGCCATCAAAGGCGCCGACGACTGCGCCAGCAAAGTCGTTTAACGCGGGGCAAGGCGCATCGGGCACGAGAGCGTAGAAGCCACCGATCTGTTCCAGGCGAAGTGGCACAACCGGGAACGGGCGATGGGTTGCTGCGAACCGTGCAACGGCGGCTTCGAAATCCTCGATCCGCGCTTCAGGGGCCAGTCGAAACGGGGCCTTGAGCGTTGCGTGAAAACCGTATCGACGGGGCTCGGTCGTAAGGCTGGCATCGCGATGGACGATGGCGGGGGTATTAGCGGGGTCGAAAGCATCGCGGCCCAGCCACGCGACGGCGGCCTGTGTCAGTGGGTGGTCCACTGGCGGCGTAAAGTAGATCGCGTAGCGGGGCTGGACTACCGTCATGCCGCGACCTCGGAAAGACGCTTGCTCGCCTGACCCACCTCGAACAGGCGATCGGCGACGGCATCACGCACTTCCTCATCGTGGAAGATCCCGACCACCGCAGCGCCGCGTGCTTTGGCTTCGCGAATGAGCGCAGCGACCGTCTTGCGGTTCGCGGCATCGAGCGATGCCGTTGGCTCGTCCAGAAGCAGGACCGGGTACTCAACGACAAATCCGCGGGCAATGTTCACGCGCTGCTGCTCGCCTCCCGAGAAGGTCGCTGGTGCCAACGACCAGAGACGTTCGGGAATGTTGAGCCGAGAGAGCAGCGATTTTGCCCGGCGGGTCGCTTCGTCCTTGTCAACACCGGCCGCGCGCGCTGGCTCCGTAACGACGTCCAGAGTGGACACGCGCGGGATCACCCTCAGGAACTGGCTGACGTAGCCGATCGTACGACGGCGAAGCTCAACGATTTCCCAAGGCTGCGCCGCCACCAGGTCGATCGCCCGATCGTCGGCGGCGATCAGGATTTCGCCAGCGTCGAGCTTGTAATTCGCGTAGAGGGAACGCAGCAGGGTCGACTTGCCGGCGCCCGAAGGACCGTGGAGGCAAACGCATTCGCCAGCAGAAACGTCGAAAGCGACATCGTTGAAAACGGGTATTTGCACACCGCCCTGGGTGTGAAGAGTGAAAGTCTTGGTAAGGCCACGGGCCTGGAGCAGGACGCTCATGGTGGTGATCTCCTCAGGCCTGAAGCACAGATGAAACGAGCAGCTGGGTGTACGGATGGTGGGGATCGTCGAGGACCTGATCGGTCAGCCCCTGCTCGATGACCCGGCCACGCTGCATCACCATCAGTCGATCGGCAAGCAGGCGAACGACCGCAAGGTCATGTGTGACCAGGATCACAGCGACCCCGATTTCCCGGACAAGCCCGCGCAGGAGGTCGAGCAGACGAGCCTGCACGGAAACATCAAGGCCCCCGGTTGGCTCGTCCATGAAGACGAGCCGTGGCTGCGTGACGAGGTTTCTGGCGATCTGCAGGCGCTGCTGCATGCCGCCGGAGAAGAACATCGGCTTGTCGTTGGTCCGGGAAAGGTCGATCTCAACCTTGGTCAGCCAGTCCTGCGCTTCCTCGCGGATGTCGCCGTAATGACGATTGCCCACCGCCATTAGCCGTTCGCCGATGTTGCCTCCCGCGCTGATGTCCATGCGCAAACCGTCACGCGCGTGCTGGTGGACCATGCCCCAGTCCGTCCGGGCCAGACGGCGACGCTCTGGCTCGGACAGCCCGAGCACATCGGTCGGGCCCCGGTCCTTGACATCGTAGGTGATCGTCCCCGCATCGGGGGTGAGGCGGCCGGAAAGGCAGCCCAGGAGAGTGGACTTGCCCGAGCCGGACTCGCCGACGATGCCGAGAACTTCGCCGGGGTAGAGGGCGAAGGAAATATCCTCGCACCCGATCTGGCCGCCGTAGGACTTCGAAAGATTGGAGACTTCGAACAGCGCTCGGCGCTTGTGTTCAGCTGCACCGGTCATCGTACGTTCTCCTCGATGGAAACAGGCATATCGGTCTGACGCGCCTGACGTTCGTTGCAGAAATCGGTGTCCGAACACACGAACATGCGTGAGCCCTTGTCGTCGGTGATGATCTCATCGAGATAGCTTTCGGAGGAGCCGCAGAGCGAGCAGCTTCCCTCCCACTGCTGCACCTCGAAGGGATAGTCGTCGAAATCGAGGCTTCGGACCGAGGTGTAAGGCGGGACCGCGTAGATGCGGCGTTCGCGACCAGCGCCGAACAGCTGGATCGCCGGGTTCATTTCCATTTTCGGATTGTCGAACTTGGGAATGGGTGACGGTGCCATGAGATGGCGGCCATTTGCGATCGTAGGGTAGTCGTAGCTGCGCGTGATACGCCCGTAGTGGGCAATATCCTCGAACAGGGTGACCTGCATGGCGCCATATTCTGCGTAGGCGTGCATCTTGCGCACTTCGGTCTCGCGAGGCTCGATCATGCGCAGTGGCTCGGGCTGCGGAACCTGGTAGACGATGAGCTGCTCTTCGCGCAGCGGCGTTTCCGGGATGCGGTGGCGGGTCTGAACGATGGTTGCTTCATCGACCTTGTCGGTGACGGCAACGTCGGTGACGGTCTCGAAGAAGCGTCGGATCGACACCGCATTCACGGTATCGTCAGCGCCCTGGTCGATAACCTTCAGGCGGTCTTCAGGACCGATCACTGCGGCGGTGATCTGCATGCCGCCCGTACCCCAGCCATAGGCGAGCGGCATCTCGCGCCCTCCGAACGGCACCTGGTAGCCGGGAATGGAGAGAGCTTTTATCAGCGAACGTCGGATCATTCGCTTTGTCTGTTCATCGAGGTAGGCGAAGTTGTAGCCTTCGCCTTCGATTTCGTGGGTGCGCGCGGTCATTGCGCCGGTTCCTTGTTTTCGCTGGTGCTGGTTCGCGCGGCGTCGCGCTCGGCGCGCAGTTGGCGGACCAGCTGGATCTCAGCCTGGAAGTCAACATAGTGGGGCAGCTTCAGGTGCGATACGAAGCCGCTCGCCTCGACGTTGTCGGCATGCGAAAGGACGAATTCCTCGTCCTGCGCCGGGTAGCGGACGCTCTCGCCGAATTCAGGGGCCCGCAGGGCCCGGTCTACCAGAGCCATGGACATGGCTTTGCGTTCGCAGTGGCCGAAAGCGAGACCGTAACCGCGTGAAAACTGCGGAGGGACAGTCTCGCTGCCCTGGAACTGGTTGACCATCTGGCATTCGGTCACGGTGACTTCGGCTACCGCCACCGGGAAGCCAAGCTCCTCCGGCACGATCTCGACCAGAATTTCGCCAAGGCGCATCTCGCCGACGAAGGGGTGAGCGTTGCCGTATCCTCGCATCGTCGAATAGGCGAGGCCGAGCAGCATGCCCTCATCAGCGCGTGCGAGGCTCTGAAGGCGTTGGTCGCGGCCAGCGGGGAACGACATCGGTTCGCGTGTCAGATCGAAGACGTCATCCTGAGGCACCGGGATTTCCGGCTCGATGATGCCTTCCCCGTCCAGCACGTCGATTACCCGCGGGACAACCTGATCGAGCGGTTCATCGGCAAGGACAGCTGTTTCCGGATCACCCTCGGCGGCGAGTGCGAAGTCCAGCAGACGGTGGGTGTAGTCGTAGGTTGGTCCCAGCACCTGGCCGCCGGGGATATCCTTGAAGATCGCAGACACGCGACGTCGGACGGCCATTGCCGCTGTATCGACCGCTTCCGAGGTCGCGATACGCGGCAGGGTCGTGCGGTATGCGCGCAACAGGAATACCGCCTCGACCGTATCGCCTCGCGCCTGCTTCAGCGCGAGCGCCGCGAGTTCGCGGTCGTAGATGGAGCCTTCCGTCATTACTCGGTCGACCGCGAGATCGAGCTGCTCGCTGATCTGGTCGAGGCCAAGTTCGTTGACGTCAGGGGAACCCCGGCGGGTTTCGGCGATCAGCCGGTGGGAGTTGCGGATGGCCTGCTCGCCACCCTTTACGGCCACATAAGCCATGTCAGATCTCCACGGTAATGGTACGCGGCAGACCGACCATCGCGCTGCCGCATGTGAAGAAGATGTCGACGCCGGCGGGATAGAGCTCCCGGTTGAGATCCCAGTCCGACCAGAAGCTGTCCGGCAGGCCATCGATGGCGACCGATCGCTCCCCCTTGATACCCGGCCCGCGCCAGGTCCGTGGCGGCCCCTGATCGAGTGAGGAGACCTGGATAATCAGGGTCGTCGAACGATCAGGATATTCGTCAGTCCCCTGAGCAAAGGCGGTCAGGCCGGGCATTTCAGAAGGATCGGAAACGACCGCAAACCGCGCAACGTCGGCCTCCCCACTGACCGGGACTCCCGTGTGGAACCCAAGCCAGGTCCTGACTGCTTCTCCCGCAGCCGACGGAGCGAGCCAAACGGAGGTTTCGCCATCGAGCAATGTCAGCGCCAGTGCGCCGGTCGCGCTGGAGAGCGGCTCGGGAGCTTGCTGGTTCTGATCGAGCGTGATGACGCGCCCCGGATAGGCGGTCGCCGTCATGATCGCGCGGAATGTCGCCTGGGAGTCGAAGACCGGATCGGCGAAGCCTGGCAGGAGGCTTGCACTTGCGGGCGGGGTGAAGGCGTGCTGTGTCATGACAGGTTGTCTCCGCGAACCATCGTGAAGAACTCGACTTTGGTTGCTGCGGCCTTGCGGCTCGCGAGAAGGCGACGGTCGCTTTCGACCTTGCGCAGCGGCTCGATCACCTGTTCGAGCAAGGTCGCTTGCAACTCATGCTGCTGAAGGCGTGCATCAAGCAGAGCAGCCAGTTCCGCCTGCCTGCGGCTGCGGCCCGAAGCATAGCCGTGTCCGACAGCCCCGTCGGGCAGGCGCACCGAGCAACGCGTGACCGTCATTTCGCCAAGGTTGAACTGCGCGCCGGTGCCACCGGCCCGGCCGCGGACCATGACCAGTCCGACGTGCGGAGCGCGAAGCCATTCGAAATCCACGTCGGCAAGATGAGCAGCGGCCAGATTTTCCACGTCGTCGGCACGGGCGCGCGAGAGGATGCCGATCCAATCCGCGCGCGCGGTATCCGCACCGGTCCCTTGAGGTAGGGCGTTTTCCATCGTTGAGAATTCCATCGAGAAAGGAAGTGCTGGGAGTCCTGCTCCCACGGATCACAGGATGCGTCGGCCACCGATCCAGATGTTTCGGATCACTGGCAGGCCATCGACCACCCGGACGCGCAAAAGATCGGCACGAAGGCTAGGAGCGATGGAGCCGCGATCGTCGAAACGAAGCGCCTGTGCGGGTGCCAGCGAGCCCATCGCGACCACCTTGGCCAGGTCGAAGCCCATGCCAGCCAGCTTGAAGATGGCCTGCAGCATGCTCGAGGGCACATAGTCCGAGCTAAGGATGTCGACGAGACCGGCGTGCGCAAGTTCGATTGCGCTGACATTGCCCGAGTGGGACTTGCCAAGAACGACGTTTGGCGCGCCCATGACGTTCTTCATCCCATGATCGTGAGCGCGCTGGGCCGCTTCGAGCGTGGTCGGAAACTCGCAGATACCCACGCCGTACGTGTGCGACTGGTCGACATCCTCGACAGTGGTATCGTCATGGCTCGCCAGGGGCAGGCCATGAAGGGCAGCCTCTGCAAGGATTGCATCGCGGCTACGGGGGGTATGGGTCTGCTGGTTGTTCCGGCAGACTTCGAGATGCGCTGCAAACTCTTCATCATTCCAGACCCGCGCATGCTTTTTGCGGTAGTATTCGCGGTAGATGTCCAGGTTGCGCCATTGGCGCTGGCCGGGCGTGTGATCCATGAGGCTGATGAGGCGGACGGTTGGGTCTGCCAGCCTGCCTCTCGCAAACTCGAGGACACCGGGATCGGCAAGCTCGCAGCGCAAGTGAAGGTAGTGCTCAGCCTTCAGCAAGCCGGCGTCGCGCGCCGCTTTCAGACTGCTGATCGCTCCGTCAAGCATGGCTGCACGGGCACCATCGCCATCGTAGTCGCCGAGCGCGAGTGAATCGACAACCGTGGTGATACCGGCGCCGAGGAGTTCCCAGTCGTGCGTCAGAACCGATCCGATCGGGAACGGCCAGGTCACGCGAGGGCGCGGACGGAAGTGGCGCTCGATATTGTCGGTGTGAAGGTCGATCAGCCCCGGCAGCAAGAAGTCGCCTTCCAGGTCTTCGCCCGGGACTGCGAGTGTCGCCTCTGGTTCGACGGCAGCGATTTGCGCGCCGTCAAGGCGGATGCTGCCCGTGACGACGCGGTCGGCCAGAACCAGTTGGGCGTTTGTGAGCAGATCAGCCATTCAAGGGGCCTTTCGAGACCTTAGAGCCCGATTCAAAAGTTTCTCAATGGTTTGAGAATGTTGCGATCCTGCGGGTGAGCATGCGGATGCTGGCCACGGTGGCCCATGCGGTGGAGCTTTCGATGGATCGCTCCCAGTCTTTGGCCAGACGGCGGCACCGGCCCAGCCATGCGAATGTGCGTTCGACCACCCATCGGCGCGGCAAGATCTCGAAGCCTTTGGCGGTATCCGATCGCTTGATGATTTCGAGCGTCCACCTGCCGTGGCCCTTGAGCGCGTCCTTGAGTTTGCTGCCTGCATAGCCGCCATCGGCGAAGACGTGCCGCAGCCAGGGGAACCGGAAGCGGACGGCTTTGAGGACATCGGGCGCGCCATCGCGATCCTGGATGTCGGCGGCATGGACGAGGATGAAGATCAAAAATCCGCAGGTGTCGGTGAGGATGTGCCGCTTGCGGCCCTTGATCTTCTTGCCCGCATCGTAGCCGGAAACGCCGCCGCTTTCCGTCGTTTTGACCGACTGGCTGTCGATCACGCCCGCCGTCGGGCTCGCCTCCCGGCCAACCTGCTGGCGCGCTGTCATCGCCAGAAGATGGTTGATTGTCGTGAGCAGGCCACTGTCCCGCCAGCCGTAGAAATAACCGCGCACTGTCGAGATCGGTGGAAAGCATTTGGGCAACATGCGCCATGCACAACCGCTCGACGCTATGTACAAGATCGCGTCCATCACCGCGCGCAGGCGCGTTGTCCGCGGCCGCCCACCACTGCGAGCCGGTGGCAACAAAGGCTCGATCAGCGCCCATTCCCCGTCGCGTAAATCGCTTGGGTAGCCCGGCCCATTGCGCATATGCTGCCGCCGGGCGGTATCAGTCCAGGCCATGTGCTTCTCCATTCGTCTCGACAACGACGGTGAATCACATCCTGCTGATATCGCTCAACTACTTTCCGCTCGGGCTCTTAGGGAGACAACTTGCATTCAGCGTCTCTGCGAATGCAAACGAAAGCGTGATTGAACCTAGATGTCTAGACATCATTAACCCCATGGGTTTGCGTTGCCTTAGCGCTTGTGGCGGCATCGGGATCGATCAGGTCACCGTAATGGGCCCGCGCAACATCGGGATGCGAACGGATACGCGCCTTCAGGTGGTTCTCACCGACGCTGCGGAACAGCGGGTTGGCCGGGTCAGAGCTCACGCCGCGGGCGACCGCCTTGAGTTCGGGCGGGAGGTCGATGAGAGGGATATGTCCTTCGTGGCTGGCACCAAGAAAGAACGGGATGGAGTACCGAACGATTCCGGAAGGCGGTGTCACCGCTGCATGGACGTCTGCGCGCACGAAACCATCCGTTGCAAGCTCGAGCAATTCCCCGGTGTTCACGACAAAGGTGCCCGGGATCGGTGGTGCTTCGACCCAGCTGCCATCCTGGCGCTGGACACGGAGACCCTCGGTGCTGTCCTGGAGCAGGATCGTCACGAGACCGCCGTCCTTGTGCGCCCCGACGCCCTGTTCAGAGCGGGCCACATCACGGCCGGGATAGCGAACGATCTTCAGGTGCTGACGCGGAGCCGATTTGTAGAGCGGCTCGAAAGCACCTTCCGGTTGCCCGAGAGCAAGTGCGATGGCTTTCAGCAAATCGATCGCGACGCGGGTCACTTCGGCCTGGTACGTCGTGATGATCGGCTTCAGGCTGGGCATTGCCGAGGGCCACTGGTTAGGGCCAATCGTCCGCTTCCATGCGGGCGTGTCCGGACCAATCTCGGCGAAGTCCTCCTCGCGGTCGAAATCGACCTGCTCGCGCCAATCCTGTCGGCCGCCGGTCAGTTCACCGCCGATACGGGTGTAGCCGCGGAATTGGGCCGATTTGACGATGTCGATTTCGAGCTTGGCCTCGCGCGGCAAGGCAAAGAACATCCTCGATGCCGTCAGGGCCTGCGAGATGAGGTCGGGCCTGACGCCGTGACCACGAAGATAGAAAAAGCCATGATCGAAAAGGATCTCGCGCAATTCGCCGACCAGCTGCTGACGGTCCTCCTGGCTGCCATACAGGAGTGACAGATCAAGGAAGGGCAACTGGCTCGTCGACACAGCTTCCGCCGACGTGAACTCGTTGGTGCGCTGGAGCACCGGATCGGGGAGTTGGGTGACAGTCACTGGGCGTTGTCCGTGATGCGGGTCTCGCGCGGCGCCATACGAACGACCTGCTGCTCCACGGGGAGGTCTGGATCGTACATGTACTTCGGGCTGGCATCGAGAAAGTCGTGGGTGTGAACGATGACGGCTCCGCCTTGCAGGAATGCGATGGCATAGGCCGGCGGCTCCATGCTGCAGGGGATGCCGCGCTCGATGGTGAAGTCGAGCCAGAGTTGGTGGTTGAGGCCGCGCAGGGTAGTGAAGGGAATGCCGCGCCAGCTCCCTGCGATCGGCCGGTGCACGTGGCCGAAGAAGATGTGCCGGATATCGTGTCCTTCAAGCACCTTTGCAAAGGCGTCCGGATCCTCGAGCATGATCTCGTCGACCGCGCGCAGGTTCACGGGCAGCGGATGGTGATGCATGAACAGGTAGCATGGACGACCCGCTGCCTCTTCAAGCCGCGCCTTCAGCCATGCCTGTCGCTTTGCGCAATAGGCGCCTGCGTGCCCGGTCGCCTTCTTGGTGTCGAGGAACAGGAGGCGCCCGGCGTCGGTGTCGATGAAAGACTGAACGAAACCATCTGCGTCGGTTGGCTCTTCGGGAAACACCTGGAGAAACTCGTCACGGGCGTCGTGATTGCCGATAACCAGGCGGACGGGCACCGGCAGCGCTTCTAGCGCTTCTCGCAGGCGGATGTATGCGCCGTGCTCGCCATGATGGGCCAGGTCGCCGGTAATGACACACAAGTCGGCATCAGCGTGGTTGGCAGCGATATCGGCGATGCAGGCCTCAAGCCGCACGCCGGGATCGTTTTCGAACAGACTTCGCCCTTTGGGAACAAGGTGCAAATCCGTAATCTGGATGATTTTCATCTTACGGGTCTCGCTCAGCGCCACAGGCGGCGCGAGGCGATCTCGGCGCCCTGAACCATCGCTTCGAGCTTACGCCAGCCAATTGCCGGATCGACGGCATGGAAGGAGGCGAAGGTTGCAAACCCGCAGTCTGTACCGGCGATCACGCGTTCGCGGCCCACCAGATTGGCGTATTGCTCGATACGCTGCGCCACCACTTCCGGGTGCTCGATATAGTTCGTGCAGGTGTCGATGACGCCAGGCACGATCACCTTGTCCTCGGGAAGCGGCGTCTCCTTGAACAGGCTCCATTCGTGGGAATGGCGCGGGTTGGCCGCTTCGAGCAGGATCGCCATCGGCTTGGCGGTCACGATCAGGTCGAAGATTTCGTGCAGGTCGATGTCGTGGTGGTGGGGCGATTCGTAGTTACCCCAGCACAAGTGCAGACGCAGACGGTCGGCCGGAATGTCGCGCAGGGCGTGGTTGAGCACTTCGACGTGAAGTGCGACTTCCTTACGGAAGTCCGCGACTTCCATCGGCTGCGCGCGGAAATGCCGGCCAAGCGCGAGTTCGGGACAGTCGATCTGAAGGAGAAGGCCGGAGGCGACGATGGCGTCGTACTCCCGCTTCATCGTGTCTGCGAGCGCGTAGAGGTATTCCTCCTGCGTCGCGTAAAACTTATTGGGCATGTAATGCGCCATGATGCCTGGCGAAGAGGCATTCATGAACGCGTCCTCAACCGCGACGCCTTCAAGCGCGGCCTTCAGGTTGTTGATGTCGGACGCGACATGCTCATCGCCATGATAGGAGAGCGGGCCGACGCAGGTCGGGGTCTTGATTTCCATCACGATCTTGCTGGCGAACTCGGGGAATTCGGTGAGCTCGGACAGGGCCAGCGGGTGATCGACGCCGGTGAGGCCGGTCATGCGGTCACGCGCATAAGTTGCATAGGCGTATTTGCTCATCTCGCCGTCGTCGACGATGGAGATGCCAAGATCGGCCTGCCGCTTCACCACGTCGCGAACCGCAGTCGTGATTTCATCGGGCATCGCGTCAAGCGATGCGGCGTCGAGTTCGCCGCGTTCGCGTGCCAGCAGCTTGGCTTCCAGGCTTGCCGGACGCGGCAAGCTGCCAACATGGGTGGTGAGAATGCGATCGGTGCTGATCTTCATGTCATACTCCTGAGCATTTTGCAGACCTGTTCCTGAGCAACCCGGCAGGTCTTCGCGCTTGTGCGCTCACTGTGAACGTTTTGATCGACCAGCGCCCATTGCGAGATCATGCTTAGCAAATCTGGGCGGCAATCGGGTTAAGAGGTCGGATCGACAAGCGCCGATCCGACCGTGATTATTGAACTTAGAACCGCTTCGATGCCGACATGCCGATCGTGCGGGGCCGGAAGGTGGTGTCAGTGAAGAGATCCGATCCCACCAGGTCCTGGTAGCGGCCAAGTGCCGGATGGGCGTTCAGCGCGTTGGTCATGAAGAGCGCGATATCGACGTTCTGCCAGTTCACGCCTGCACGCAGGTTGAGCTGGTTAGTCGCCGGGTTTGCCGGGATGTCGGGCTTGTAGAGCACCGGCGATGCCGGGTTCTGCGAGTTGAACGGTCCCGGATTACGGCTGTGGAAGACATCTTCTGCACGCAGATAGCCATCGATGTCGCCGGGCAGGACGAAGGTATATTCCGCGGTGGCGCGCAGGTCCCAGGGCGAATTGACCCAGGGCGGTGAGCCGATGACATCGCCCTTGGTGTTCAGGATGACGCCGTACTGCTCGATCGTCTCCTTCATGCGGGTGCCCGTGTAGCTGGCGGACACGCCCAGCTTGAACGCGTCGGTCACCTTGGCATTGAGGGTGAGATTGAAGCCGTTGACCTCAGCCTTGCCGGCGTTGGTCGTGTAGGTGTAGCCGCAGTTCGGGATATAGACACCCTGCTGGATGTCGTTCCAGTCGATATGGAAGGCGTTGGCGTCCACGCCCAGACGGCCGCCGAACAGCTTGCCCTTCAGACCGGCTTCGTAGCTCCAGACCGAATCCGCCTTGAAGGAGGCCGGCGTCGAGGGAACCGTGCAGCCAACGCCGCCCTCTTCGGTCTGCAGCGGGATCGGGATGTTGGTGCCGCCGACGCGGTAGCCCTTGCCGGCCGATGCATAGAGCATGAGGTTCGGGCTGGCATGATAGGTCACGCCCACCTTGGGGGCGAATGGCTTCTCGTGGTTCTTGCCGCTCGAAACCGGGAACAGGCCGCCGGTCCAGTAGCCGCTCTGCTCCTGGTAGAAGCTCGATTTGGTGCTCGCGATACGAGCGCCTGCCGTCAGCGTCAGGCCCTTGACCACTTCCCAATCGACCTGACCGAAACCTGCGATCTGCTTGTCGTAGGAGTAGAGGCTGCCGGTGAACAGGGACACGTAGGGATCCATGCCGAGGTAGGCTGAAAAATACGGGTCGATCGAAACGTGGGTGTCGTGCTGGGTGCTGTCGGAGTAGAATGCACCAACGGTCCACTTTAGCGCAGCATCCGGGTTCGAGGAGGAAAGACGCACTTCCTGCGTGAACTGGTGCAGCGAGGTGGTGACATCCTTCCAGGCCGCGTCGGTTTGGCGCGCGGGATAGGCGAGGCCCATCGGGTTGCCATAACCGACAGTTACCGCGCCATAGAAGCTGGTGATGTCAGCGAGCACGCTGCCCTTGCGGTCGAGGTACGAGCTGACCGAGGTCAACGTAACACCGCCTAAATCGGCTTCGAGCTTCAGCGAGGGAAGCACGAACTGATCTTGGTTAGGCTGACGCAGAAGACGCCCGTTCTTGAACTTGCCTTCGCTCGGATCGGAAAGGTACTCGTAGTACGCAGCGCTGTCGTTCGTATTGACCTTCTGGAAGTAGATCGACGGCGTGATCTTCAGCCACTCCGTCGGTGCTGCTGTCACTGCAGCGCGAAGCGCATAGGAGTCGGAGAAATTCGAGTTCGCCTGCACGGTCTTCAGGTTGAACGGATCGACCCGGTCGATGTAACCGCCGTCGTGGCGATACCAACCGCTGACCCGGAACCCGAGCTTGTCATTGACAATGGGCCCGCCGAGCGCGGCGCCGGCTTCGTAGCTTGGGCTGCCGCCCTGCGTGAACGAGAGCTCGGTACGCGCCATACCCGTGTAATGATCGAGACCGGGCTCAGGGCTGATGAAGCGCAGCGCACCGCCTTCTGCGCCTGCGCCAAACAGCGTGCCCTGGGGGCCGCGGTCGACTTCGACGTGATCCACATCGAACATCAGGGGCAGAGGATTGCCGAAGCCCGAAATCCACGTGGCACGCGCCTGGATCGGGGTATCGTCGATATAGATACCGGTCGTGGAGTGACCGACGGACGAGTTGATGCCCCGGATGGCGATGTTGGTCAGCGCACCGCCGCCATAGTATCCGGCCGACTTGTCGAACTGGACGCCCGGCGTCATCTGGGCGAGGTCGGACACGCTGCGGATGGCTGATTTTTCCAGCGCTTCGGGATTGTAGGCCTCGACGCTGATAGGCACCTTCGAGATCTCTTCACGGCGCTTGGTTGCCGTCACGACGATATCGGAGCCATCGCTGTCAGCGGCGGCTTCGTCTGCGATGGCTGGCTGAGCGCAAATGCCAAGAGCCACGATGCAGGCCGCGCCAAGGAGGCTGGCGCGACGGGCGCCGAAAACTCGTTCGGATGAATAGTGCGACTTATTTGTGGTGGAGTCGTAGCGCTCCAGCAATTCGGTTGCGGAAACAGTCATTTGAACCCTCGTGAAATCCATGTTTGAACCGATTGGTCCGCGCAGCTGACCGTGCCCCCGGCCCGCCCCGGCCTGCGCGCCGGGACATCCCTGAAACATTCGAATGTCCCGCTAGTGTTGGATTATGATAGTTTCACGACATGGGGAAAAATTCATCCGAATGATTTGACGATCGCAGGTCAGACGTTCGCAAAAGTCCGCAGATTTCCGCGAGTTTTACCAGCCAACCTTCGACGAACAACTAAAGGTCCGTGATCGATGTCGGATTTAACATTCGAATGATATCGTGCTACGAACGGATCATGAATCATCCGAATGATGCGGCACCTCGGAATTCCGGGTGGCAGACGATCCGCGACGCCATCTCGACAGAAATCCAGAATGGCGTGCTCAAGCCTGGCGCCAAGCTACCGACGGAGCCTGAGCTCTGCTCCCTGTTTGGGGCGACGCGGTATGCTGTTCGAAGGGCTGTGGAAGCACTCGCTGTCGACGGCAAGCTACGTGTCGAGCAAGGACGCGGGACGTTTGTCGAATCAGCGTCAAAGCTGAATTATCGTGTCGGGCGCCGAGCGCGGTTTCGTCAGAATCTTTTGTCTGAAGGCGTGGAACCGGACGGAGAGATCCTCTCGGACGAAATTGTCCCGGCATCACCAGCAATCGCCCAGGCCCTCGAACTGACAGAGGGGGCTCCGGTTCATCGGGTACTTCAGCGCAGCCTGGCAGATGGCGTGCCCATCAGCCTGGGTCACACGTATGTGTCTGCCCTTAGGTTTCCTGAATGGCCGCGTTATGTGCGCCAAGGCATGTCGATGAGCGATGCCTATCGCGCTTACGAAGTTGTCGATTATTTCCGCGGATCTACAAGCGTCCATTAAGGTAGCCGGTCCTGACGGCCTTGAGGTGATTGATCCAGAGGAAGGGACGCGACTGCGCCTGCGAGTGCAGCCACCCAGACCATGCCTCCGAATTAGCTCCAGACGGCGCCGGTATTCTTACAAGCATTGCTTCCTGGACCCCGTCGATGAGACGGCTGAGGAGCGAGGCAAGGTGGTGCGGGCCCGCGAACTGGAAGTGGGCTGCCCCTCCTACTCCATGGCTGATATCGACGATGGTGGCCTCGGAAAGACGGATGACGCGTTCAAGTCGTCCGCGGATGTCGATGTCGAGTTCCGCTTGGCCCCGTGCCTCATGCCCGAGTGCCTGTACTACTCGGGCACATTCCCGAAGTAACAGATCGGCGGCAACTTCACGGCTGTCGTCCTGGACGATGCGATCCTCGTCAAGATTTCGTTCAACCAGTGGGCCAAGGTTGCCAGTCGCAAGTTCGCGGATGCTGAGAATCAACGACCGTCGGACGGCGCGAGGCTCGCCTCTCGCTCTGAGCTGACCGGCAACTTCGGCTGCGTCGGCGGCGCGATCAGCTATGAGAAAGAGGAGCGTCGCGGAGATTGTCGAGCTAATTGTGTCGCTCGATACCACCGTTAGCCGGCGAGTCCCGGATTCGCGGATGCGGCCGAGCACCTGATGGGCGCTTGCCGCGACGAACGCAGCTGCCCGCGTCTGCTCGGGGCGCAAGTCGAGCGCAACGTATGCCTCGAAAGTCGAGGCGAGGCGTCTGACCCGATCAATCACCTCGCTTGCGGCGCCCGGCTCTCCTTCTCTGGCCAGCAGGCGTATCGTCGACAGTTCGATGTGGGCGGCGGTGAGAAGTTCATCCAATGCCTCAGGGTCCAAGCCTGGCAGATCCGGCGCCTGCCTCAGGAGCGCGCGCGAGCTAGAGTCAAACATCGGTGATCTCCACCACCTTGGCAGCTACCTCGTCAGCAAGAAGAGCAAGCCCTTTTCGAACCTCATCGAACGCTAACACTCCGGCGGATCGGGACGATTTCGCGCCACCCGCTACGGCTTTGAAGCCAGCGACGATGTGCTGGAACTCACCATCCTTGCGTTGGTTTTCTCCTGTTGCCACCGCGACCCTGAACTCCCGTGCCCCTTCCCAGAACACCTCATCAACTGCGGTCTCGGCGTCGATCCCCGGCACGCTCTTGAGAAGCGTCACGAGGTCGGCAAGGATCTCGTCGTCACGTTCACCGCGCAGGATCGCTTCAATATCGGTCCAAACTTTCGAGGTGATCAGACCGCGTGGCGATTTCGAGGCCTTGTCCTCGCACAGCACGATCCGGACGATTTCTTCGCCGTCATCGTCCAAATCCACAATGAACCCGTCAAATCCCTTGTCAGCCTGCCGCACTTGTGGCGCCGTCATGTATCCGTTCGGAACGGCCATCCTCGCTGCGACCCAGGACACATGCTGGAACAGCAAGCCGTCGCGATGGATCATCGAGATATGCATCCTTTTTTTCGCGGATTCCTTCTCCTTGTCTGTCCCGTTTCGAAATAGTTCGACATCCTCAGCATGTGGCGCCGT
Organism: Novosphingobium sp. FKTRR1; assembly: GCF_020404405.1. GTDB lineage: Bacteria > Pseudomonadota > Alphaproteobacteria > Sphingomonadales > Sphingomonadaceae > Novosphingobium. The sequence continues at coordinate 16,525 of NZ_JAIZDA010000034.1, forward strand.
AAGTTTCCGCACGACATTCTGTGCGACCCTACCCTTTGGAGCCCGTCGTCGCGGTTCGAGAGCGCCAATGACGCGCATCGCATTTTCCTCCTGCCTCAAATACAGGTAGGCGACTATCTCGACGAGTTTGTGCCGGTTTTTCGTGGTTATCGACCATTCAGAAAAAAGGCACTCCGGCGTTTGGGAGGTCTTAATCTTTAGAGGCATTCTGATGACTTCCGTGCCGGTTCTTGAAAGTAGTGGTGTATCGAGCTTCCAACCCAAATCCACCAGTCACATGTTGCCTGCGCGCTGCGCCATCCTCGCGGATCGCCGCCGGTGACGGCTGCTCCAGTCGGTTAGGCCGTAACGAGAATAGGAACGCACCGAAGCCATCAAGGGCAGGGCGGCCTATGCGCGACGTCAAGCCGGCGATGGATTAGAGAAACAATCGTCACCAGATCCTCGGCATCGTCTTTCGTCATAGTCCAGTGGATGCGAGCTTCATGGGCAGTGGGATTGCGGAACATGCCGAATGCTCCTTTTACGAGATTTGCAAAGCCGCTCTGTTCGCTCTTCTCGCTCACCGTAGAACCCGCGTTGATCGTGATGCGCGGGGCATCGCCGCCAAGCGACTTGTCGACCAAGTCACTGCCGTCATCGGTGAGTCCCGAAAGTCGGCGCATTTTGTCCGCTACGCTCTTCACAGCTTCCTGCGCGGAATGAGAATAATTGTCGGCGAGAAGCTCAACCCGGCAGAAGGCAAGAACATCGGGATGGCCGGCTCAAACCTGCTACGCAGCGGATGATCGAGCGGCAGTTCACGATTATGCACGACGGCAAGCATCCGTTCGCCGATATGCATCGCTTCTTCCTTCGCAACTGGGGCCTAGCCTGATCAAGACAGCCAATTGCTAGGCGGATCCCAGCGTGCGAAGAGGAAGCAGGCCGGAACTGAGAGAATGCGAGTTGGCCGCGCCGAGCACCTCTGAAAGTTTGGGCTCGATCACGCCGCGCCGAATGCCCGGCTGCACCACGATCATTTGAAACGTTGCCGGGCGTGCTCGAGCAAAAGTCTTGAGAACCTCTTCGTCGCCGCGAACGAACTCGGCCATGCCGCTCTTGTTCTTGTGGCGGTTGGAAAGCCGTTTGACGAGGCGCGCGATATCGCACCAGATGTAACCTTTGACCGCCTGTCCGCACACTTCGTAGACATCGGCGACTCTGTTGCCCGGGCTGGGGCCCGACGAGCCCTTGCAATGATAAAAGCGAACATCGACACCGCCATCGTCGCGTAGCTTGAATGCCACGAAATCGGCCGTCTCGCCGCTGCCATGGTCCCAATAGACGACGTCATCGCTTCCACCCGCCAGAACCTGGCGCAGGTGACCCTGGATCGACGTGGCAAGACCAACTCCCGCCGCGTACTCCACCTTGATATCGACGCCGGCGGCGTTCCAGTCGAGCGTGTCGACCAGGTCGGCGCTGTAGAGCTCGAAGCCTCCAGCCGGCGGCGGATAATGTTCCTCGCCATCAAGCCGCGACCAGTCGTCGAGCGTAAAGGCGACCGGGTCATCGTTCAAATAGTCTGCCAGATCGACATCATGACGCTGCCAGTCGAGAACCACCCGTGGCTGGACATCGTCGAGATAGCCGAACAGGGGGCCGCCGCCTTCAAGCCTGAAAATCAGGTTTGTCGCCACGAGATCATTGGCAAGGCAAATGGCGATATGATGATCGCCCCAGCCTGTGACGTCGAGAGAGAATTCGGTCAGCGGCACGGAATGGTGGGCGCCGGAAGTATCTTGGAAAATCGCCTGCGGCGGCTCTATGTAGATATCGTTGGACCAGATCGCGAACAGCGGCCTGCCGGGGATTTTCCGCACCGTTTCACCGGTCTGGAGCATATCGAGCTTGCTGCCAGTTACCGCCGCCTTCTTGTCATTGATCTTGCGGGCGAGTGTCCGGCACCATCCCAGTAGCTCGGGCAGACTGAGCGTTCTGTTGCTCCAGATCTTCGACGAACTGCTGAGGCCGATCGTCAATCGCTCCTCGCCATCGTAGGCGCTGCCGAAACAATGCCCGCGATCATAGAGACGCGCGTCTTCGTTCCGGATGGCCTCATCGGCATGGGATCCGGCCATTATGCGGTAGGACTCCGCGAGACTGGCTGCCTGCCGCTTCTTCATACCGACCTGGAAGAAGCGCGGATCGCCAAGCTCCTTCAGCGCGCGGCTCACATGGCTGAGCGGAAGGATGCGAGGATCATACCCGGTCAAGTTTCGTGCCAGCGTGCGGTAATAGCCATCGGCGCGTTTCGACGCACAGATGAACAGGAGATTCGCCGCTTCGTCGTAGTAAAATACGAAGATGTCGAACCGAACGTCGAGCAGCCGATCGTCGCTAGCCCATCGCACACCGGTGACTTGCCGGGTGATGTGCACGCTCGCGCGCTGACTGTCGCTCGTCCAGGAAAAGACCGTTTCCCGGTCGCCTCCAAAATTCATGGGCGTTGCTAGATCCGGGGCTTCCCGCAATCGATAGATCTTGACGTGCGCGTACAAGGACAATCCGTAGAGCGAAAGGTCCGCGAGGTCCGGGACGCTCGTTTGCGGCTCGAACGCCTCAAGCGTTTCTCGCACGTCCACTTCGCGGCGAATTCGCGCCTCGCTCAGATTGGGAATGATCTCGGCCCAAACGGCGCCCTCGGCATACAATTGCCGCGCTTCGACTTGAATGGCTGACATCGGAGCGAGGAAGGTTGCACTGCCTAGTCGCTCGCCGACGGTCCGGGCGAAACGACCGATAAATTGAAGTGTCACCGCCAGCGAGCGATGCGGTGCATGGACCGCGGCAATCTTCAGCCGCGGCATGTCGAACCCTTCTCCCATCATATTGACGCAGATAATGCCATCGAGCTCGCCGGTATCCAGCTTGGCCAAAACACGGCGAACATGCGCGAGTGATTGGTCACCCGTCACCAGTTTCAATCTTAGCTCGGTATTGACCGCATAAATGCCCTCAAGCTCCTTCGCGCGCGCTCGGCTATCGGTGCGAACCATCAAAAGATGATCTAGGTTTGCTGCCCGGTCAGCCTTGAATTTGGCTTCCGCAGCAAGGGCAACGGCGCGATCTTCAGCTTCGCGGCCGGTATCACCGGCTTCGGGCTCTGCCGGGATATAGTCGATGTGCCCAAATACACCGTCATCATAGGCTCGCTTCAGATCATAACTATAAACGAAACGACCCTTTATTTCCCGGTCATCTCTACGAAATGGTGTGGCAGTAAACAACACCTTGAGCGCATCTGGAAATCCCTCGATAAGAGTTCGCCACGTCAGAGCGGGACTGTGATGCGCTTCGTCGACCAGGATCAGATCGAACAGGTCGGCTGGTGGTGCCGGGACATCTTCCAAGGACGGGCTGATGCTTTGTACGGTCGCGACGACAACATCGAAGGCCCTCATGGCCTCCCAATCGTCGGCAGTTTTGACCCGTGCGTTGGTAGCCATGACTGCCGGCGCGGCGAGATCGTTCGGTAAGGCATTCAGACGCTTCAGGACTCGCAGTTCGCCAAAATCCTCGGCAATTTGTTCGCGAACAAGGCGGCTCGGAGTCAAGACGAGCACGCGGCTCGCTCGAAGGAGAAAGGCACTCGCCTGCAACACCGCTGTCTTGCCCGATCCCGTCGGCATGGTCACGATTGCGGGATCGGTCCGTGAGGTAAAGTGCGACGCTATAGCAAATAGCGCACCGCGTTGCGCCTCGCGAAAACCGGGCTCCGGAATGTCGTCGCCGCGTTCAACGGGAAAGCGCAGATCTGAATAATGCGATGCGAAATAGGTCACGAGATTTCTGCGATCTCTAACGATGGGATGGGGAAAACTGAAAATCGTCTAGCGAAGCGACGTCCTCGTGTTGGCCTCCGGCAATAAGACCTTTGTCGGAACGGCTACGAGACTTCGACATAGCGGCGATCAACGAATTGCAAGGTGTACGCCCCTTTCCCGCATTCCATATCGGCCGAATGTCATATGCCCGCGGTTGGCCAGCATAATCTGTGCATTCACCACTGCAAACCAAAAGTGGAAACTGAAGAGCTTTAATTTACTCCTCTCGCCAGATTAAATGTGACCTACCGGTCAACCCGAGTTCTTGGCTGGCCATGAACATCAAGGTCAGCAATGCATAACAGGGCAGACTTCGAATGAAAACTCGCAAACAAGTGGCAGCTGATGCTTCTGTAGTTAGCTGCACCAGCGGGCTAGTCGCATTCCATCGCCCTCACCGCTCGTCCTCCGCCCCCATGATCGCACCCGAGCCCCCGATCGGAGCCGCTCAATCCTCAAGTGATTCTCGGGGCCCCTTACGAAAATGATAGCATGTGCAGATAGCGCAGCTACAGCTTTATGAGTTTACAGCCTAAGACAGGAGCGGTGCATTATTCCCCCCACTCTTTCACCCGATCCGCAAGAGGAATGCCCGAACCAAGGGCCGCATATCACGACCCAGCCCACGATTCCGGTCATTCCTCAACGTCCAACAAGATCGACTAGGCAGCGAGCCGGCGATGCTGAATGAACGGCCGCTCTATGGGATTGACGGATGGATTCCGGGCAGTCCCCATCGTCCAACGGATCCACCTCGGCCGTTCGCACCCGCATCTCGGGCTTGGTGAACGAAGGGCAGCTTGGCTCCTTGCACGATCCCGAGCGGACTAACCGGACAGTCCGCTAGCTCGGACCTGATCGAGATGGCTTAAGCGGATCTACGAATGGCGGGTGTCGGCGTAACCGGACATTCCCAGTCGCGGCGCCGACCGGCAGGAATGTCCCGAGGCTGTGTAAAAACGCCGGGATATGCTATGGTTCTCTTGTGTTTCGGGAGGCTTTGGAATGGGTCGTTTCGTCCAAGGGGAAGACCGTCGGCAGAACTATTTGTTGCCAGCGTCGCTCAATGATTACGTGTCTGAAGACAACCCGGTTCGGGCAATCGAGGCCTTCATTGATGCTCTGGATTTGAAGGCGCTGGAGTTCGCTGGAATGACGCCGGCTGAAACGGGCCGTCCTGCCTATCATCCAGCAACGATGCTCAAGATTTATCTCTACGGCTATCTGAACCGGGTACAGTCGAGCCGTCGGCTCGAGCGTGAAGCCCAGCGGAACGTCGAGTTGATGTGGCTAACGGGGCGATTGGCACCCGACTTCAAGACGATCGCCAACTTCCGCCGGGCAAACGGCGCTGCGATCCGATCTGTGTGCAGCCAGTTCATCGTTCTGTGCCGGCAGTTGGGTCTGTTCACGCGTGCGGTCGTGGCGATAGACGGCAGCAAGATGAAGGCGGTCAACAACCGCGACAAGAACTACACCGCCGCGAAGGTCGCCTCGCGGATGAAGCAGGTCCAGGACAATATCGACCGGTATCTCGACGCGCTTGATCGTGCCGACCGTGAAGAAAGCGACGTTGCCGAGCCGAAGGCGAAGCGTCTGACGGAGAAGATCGCCCGGTTGCGTGCGCAGCTGCGGGACCTGGCGGTGCGCGAAGAGGAAGTCCGGAATGCACCGAACCAGCAGGTGTCGCTGACCGATCCGGACGCGCGCGCCATGGCGAGCGCGGGCCGTGGCACAAGCATCGTAGGCTACAATCTCCAAGCGGCCGTCGACGCCGAGCACCACCTCATTGTCGCGCACGAGCTTTTGAATACGGGTTATGATCGCGGACAGCTCTTACCCATGGCGGCGAGAGCCAAGGAAGCGATGGGCGTGGAGGCTCTGGATGCCATTGCCGACAAGGGTTACTTCAAGGGCGAGGATATCCGGACCTGCGAGGGCATGGGCGTCACTGCCTTCGTGCCCAGACCGCTTACCTCGAGGGCAAAGGCACAAGGCCGCTTTGGCAAACCGGACTTCGTCTACCTGGAGCACGAAAACGTTTATCGATGCCCCGCCGGCGAAGATCTTATCTACCGTTACACCTCGGTAGAAGACGGGTTGACGATGCATAGCTACTGGAGCTCGAACTGCCAGACATGTGCGCTCCATGACCAATGCACGACCGGTAAGGAACGGCGGGTCAGACGATGGGAGCATGAGGCAGTCGTAGAAGCAATGGAGCGGCGCCTCGACCGTAAGCCAGAGGCGATGAGAATCCGCCGACAAACGGTCGAGCATCCGTTCGGCACGCTGAAATCCTGGATGGGCTCGACGCACTTCCAAATGAAAACGCTGAAACACGTCAGAACGGAAGCCAGTCTCCACATCTTGGCCTATAACTTCAAAAGGCTGGTCGCCATCCTCGGTGTCCCGGCGATGATCGCCGCAATCCAGACCTGAGGGTGGACCGCAACCTTCCGCGCCAATCCGAAATCAGCGCCGTTCGTCTGCCAACGCGTTTTTACACGGCCTGTCCCAGTCTCAGTCGTCCAGCCGGCCAAATCGCAGGCTTAATGGCTGCGTTCGCCACGGGTAGCTCATTAACGCCGCTTCGGTTCTTAGTAGTTACGACTTTCGCGCTGCGGTCAGCCGGGCGCGTTGTCGGCCGACAGGGCTCGCTTGATCCGGGTTAAATCGGCTATGCTTTCTTCATGGAAGTGTTCGCAGCCAAGTTGAGTCGATTGCCCGAGACCATCGCGGCGGTCGGCGATCATGGGGCGGCCGACCTTGCGCAGGCGCTAGTCGGCAGCGGCGACCGGATCGTCGCGGCGATCGGCTCCGGCGGATCGGCGGTCGCCGCGGAGTATTTCGCACGCTGCCGAACGACGCTGGGCCTCGGGCCGACATTCGTGATGACGCCGATGGAGTTCGTCCTGTCCATGGGGGAATGGGCGGGCGCCGAGGTGTGGCTGTTCAGCGCGGGTGCCAACAACGCTGACGTCGCCGCCGCGTTCAGAGCTGCGGCGACCTCCCGCTGCGAGGCGATCCGCCTGGTGACGGTGCGGCTGGACGGCGCCACCGCGATAGCCGCCGCCGTCCATCCTCGCGCAGAGGTGTTCGTGCTGCCGGTCGCGGATCCGAAAGATGGCTTCCTCGCGACACATTCTATGGTGGCGATGGTTGCTGGCCTCCTGTTCGGGAGCGACCTCGCGACGGAGCGGCCCCAGGGCCGCGACCTGGTCGACGCGTTTGGCGCGCGCGCGACCGCGGCGCTGAGCGACGGCTTAGATGAGTTGGTCGGAGGGTTCCGCCGAGGTGACACAGTCGTCGCCGTCCATGATCCGCAATTGGCGGCGGTCGCCGTCCTGCTGGAGACGTCGCTGTGGGAGACGGGCATCGCCCCCATTCAGCGCACCGATTTCCGCAACTTCGCGCATGGCCGTCATGTCTGGGCGGCCCGTCATCCCGGCGCGATGTTTGTGCTGTCGCTGACCACGGACGAGAGCGAGGTCGTCTGGCGACCAATCGACGCCGCTATTCCTGCCGAGATACGGCGGGGCGGGATGCTGCTGGGTCACGGCGGCCGCCTCTGCAACGCCGTCGGCATCGTCAGGGCTCTAGCAGCGATTGGACATCTCGGGGACGTGGCCGGCATCGACCCGGGGAAACCGGGCCGCGGTCCGTTCGCCGAGGCGATCTACGACGACGCGTCCCTGCTTACGCTCGCCGACGGGCTTACGGCGGCCGTGCGCCACAAGGCGGCGGCCAGACAGCTGCACGATCCTGCGGATGAGGTGGGGGGGGCGCTCTGCGCGCTCGGGGCGGAACGGCTCCGCGACCTCGCGGAGGCCAAATTCACCGGCATCGTGCTCGATTACGACGGCACCGTCGTCCATAATCAGCCACTTGAGGCGCGCCTCGGGCCGCCGTCCAAGGTTGTGATGGACGAGCTCGTAAGACTTGTCGATTGTGGCGTCCGGGTTGGATTCGCGACTGGACGTGGGGGCTCGGCGGGCAAGAAGCTGCGCGAAGCCCTGCCGTCGAGGGTCCACGATCGGATCTTGATGGGGTATTACAACGGCGCACATGTCCGCCCGCTCGACATCGACATTACTGACGATCGCCCGGCGGTCAACGAAGGCGTCGCGTCCGTGGCCGATTGGATCGCGCACTCCGGTATGCTGCGCGACGGCGTGCACCTTGATGCGCGCGAGGTGCAGGTGACGGTCAACCACACCGACCTGATCGACGTCGCGACATTTGCCGCGCGTTTGGCGGAGTGTCCGGAGGTCGTGGTCGGCGACGTAAGGGTGCTCCGGTCTCACCACAGCTTCGACGTCGTGCCGCGCGGTACGACCAAGCTGACGGTGGTCAGGGCGATTGCGGGTAACGGCGGGTTCGTGCTCGGCGTCGGCGACAGCGGTTCGCCATTGGGTAACGATCACGAGCTACTATCGGGACCGTACGGCGTGAGCTTGGATAGCGTTTGCGGCAGCCATATCGGCGCTTGGACGTTGTTCGGTTCGAGGCTGCGCGGGCCCGATGCGCTTGCCCGGCTTCTCGGGGCGGCCAGAGCAGGGGGTGGAGCGATGACGATAGACCTGTCGGACCTAGACCTCGACCGGACCGAGTAAAGGCAGTACAAAAAAGGAACATCGTGATTCGGATGATGTTGGCGCGGAGATATTAATGGCGGAGATTGACGTCGTTGGAACCGGATTCACAGTCCTCGACCGCGTTTACGCCGGCTCGCGCGACGTTTCTGCTGAGGACCTCGGCGGATCCTGCGGCAACGTCCTGATCTCTCTCGCCATGCTTAGACGTCATGTTGCTCCGGTCCTTCGCCTCGGCGAGGACGAGGTGGGAGTCCGTCTGGTAGGCGCCTTCCACCATGCAGGAGCGGAGACCCGCTACATTTACCGTCACATGGGCGTGAGGTCGCCGGTTATCGCGCAGCACTTGCATGACGCCGGGGTTCACACCTTTGCCTTTCGCTGCCCGGAGACGGATGTCGATCTCCCCAGATACCAGCCGATCGGGCAGGCCGAGGTCGAGCAAGCGCTACCGGCGATCCGGAACTGTTCCGTTTTCTACGCCGACCGCCTCTCGCACGCTATCGTCGATGCGATGGAGGCCGCGTCGTCGAATGGGTCAGTGGTATATTTCGAGCCATCCGAGGTCGGCGACGAGAATCTGTTCCGCCGAGCGTTGGCGGTTACCGCGGTCTTGAAGTTCTCTGCGGAGCGCCTCGCTGCGCTTGCGGACCATGTCGACGTGGCGGATGGGCTGCTGCTGATCGTCACGCATGGCGAGGCGGGTCTCGAGGTCCGCCAGGGTGCCGAGCGGCACTGGAGCCGGTCCCATCCTGCGCCCGAGGTTCGCGACACCTGCGGTTCGGGCGACATGGTGAGCGTGGGCGTGATCGACTGGCTTCTCTCCAACCGGCGTCGAGGCGTTTCGGCCTTCTCCCTGACTGACTTCGTTCACGCAGTGGAGGCGGGCCAGCGCCTAGCGGCGGAGAACTGCGCCTATGTGGGTGCGCGCGGCCTCTTTCGCGAGCGTGGTGCCGAGTACGCCCGGTCAGTGCTGGAGGGCTAGTGGCTGAAGTCTAGGCCGCCTTCCTGACGCCGCTCTCTGCCCCATCAGATCTCAACTGCGCCCGGAGTTCCATCAGTAGCTCCCCGAGCATGTTTTTCCCCTTGCCATTGACCTCGCCCCATAGCCGGTTGACCTCGTTGTCGACGGTCGCCGTCTCAATGAGCCGGGCCGTGCCGGTGGAAAGCAGCAGGTCGCGCAGATCCTGGTGCTGGGTGAACTTCGCGCGGAGCACGCCGCGCATCCGGTCGAACTTCTTCTGCGACCACCCGGGGCTGACGTCCCAGTAGTAGAGCCCATGCGCCGCCATCGCCAGGAGCGCCGGCGATGGGGCCGCCATCAGCCAGGCCTTCACCTCGGGCTTTCGTGGCTTGCCCGCTTGGTAGGCGTGCTCGCTGGTCGCGAACCTCTCGCCCTCAAACTCGATCTCGCGGCGGTAGAGGTTACTGAAGGCGCCGTAGGGCTTTTCGCTGGCCCGGTAGAACCTGATCTCCTGCTCGACTTCCGCCATGGCGATCTCCCTTGAAAATTCGCATGATTTAGGCCATGCAAATATACATGAAACCGACTCAGATTGAAAGAACTGATTTGCTTCGGCGGATGCAGGCGGCGCGTGAAAGACTCGGCCTCTCCTACGCTGCGCTGGGGGAGAGGGCCGACGTGGATCCCAGCCAAGTGTCGCGGATCTGCCGCGGGCAGTTCACGACGTTCAGCGACAGCGTCGTCCGTATTTGCACGGTACTAGGCGTGCAGCTGCGATCCACCGACGCGGCACCGCCGGCCGCAGTCCCGACGACGACGCGCAAGGCGGCCGCTTGGGCGAAACTAGAGAGGTCTGTGCGGCGCGCGTGGGACGAAACACCGGCAGGGGCCGACCGGTTGGCCAAAGTTATCGCCGCGGTGGCCGAGATTGGCGGCCGCTAGCCGACACGAACGCTTTGAACTAGACCTTTATTCGTGGTGACCGGGCCTTCGGTCAGCCCTATACTCAGGGTACCCTTGTGTAGCAATGTGACGGGAGGATTCGGGGCACGTGAGAAAGGACCTAGCGGAGAGCCTTCTTGCCAAGATCATGGGGTGGTCCGACGACGAAAAGGCTGCCGAGCGCGCCTATCTCGAGAGCTTCGCGAGCTACAAGTATGACGAGTACCAGCAGTTCTCGCCCGGCCGCCGGTTCATCGAGAGCCTCGCCCTGTGGCTGAACCAGTTCGACGAGGGCGCCGACCGGCGCGCGGCATACGATTTCGTCAGGCGGCGGTTGATTTTCATATCGCACAACGAGGTGAACCACCTCGTCGAGCTGACCTTCCCGACGGTGGTACGGCCCATTCTGATCGCCGACACCGCCGAGCAACTCGGGGTCGACGCCTGCCGCGTGAAGGCGATCGTCAAGACGACCGAGTACCGCACCCGTCTTCGGCAGACATTGGTGCTGGGCCTGAGTGACGGCGCGCGGACGGATTGGTTCCGCCGCGCCAACCCGCAGGACATGTCGAATGAGCAGGTCTTTCACGCCTACGATATCTCCGACGCCAAGACCGAGGGCATGGTGCAGGACCTGCGCAAGCACCTCGGTAAAATCCTAGAGCGCCCTGCGACCGACGAGGAGGCGCGGTTCCACTACGTGCTTCTGCTCGACGACTTCTCCGGCAGCGGCACGAGCTTCGTGCGCGAGGACGGGCAGGGCGGCTGGACGGGCAAGATCGCCAAGATCGTCGACAAACTCATGAAGGCCGGCAATCTCGGCGGCGCGATTGCAGACGAGGGCGTCAAGGTGATCATCGTGCTCTACGTCGCGGCGGACCAGGCAATCGACCACATCAAGGGCCACCTGCCCAAGTTGGCATTCGGCAAGGGCACCATCCAGTTCCACGTCGTGCACGAGCTCGGCGCGTCGACGCCTCTAGAGGACGAGCGCGACCGGGCCATTCTCGACCTCGTCGGCGACGACCGCTTCTTCGACGACGATGCGGACGACGACCATTCGAAGGTCGGCAAGACTAGCAAGCGCTACGGCTACGCCGCCTGCCGACTGCCGCTGGTGCTCGCCCACAACACGCCTAACAACTCGATCTACCTCCTCTGGGCCGAGGAGGATCAGAAGGTGCTGGGACTCTTCCCGCGGGTAAGCCGCCACAGAAAGCTCCAGTAGGCGTGCGCAATCCATTCCGCATACGCGCATCACAGCGCTCGACCAGCGACGACGAGTTCGTCCGGCTCTTCGGCGCTGGCGCGCTCGATGTGATGCAGTCGTTCGACGACCCTTGGGGCGGGCTCGTCTTCCTCAGGAGCGCTCCAGGCGGCGGCAAGACGACCTTCCTGCGCATCCTGACGCCCCGCCCGCTGAAGCTGACGCACGCCATAGCGGAGACCAATCCGCAGGTGAAGGCGACCCGCGACGCGCTGCGCGACGTCGGCGCGCTGGGCACTCTTGGACCGCAGTTGCTCGGTGCGATGGTGGTATTCACCACCGAGTACAAGGAGCTTGCGGCGTTCGACCGCGGTAACACGCTCTTCCGCGAACTGCTGAACTCGCGGATCGTCGTCGCGACCCTGCGGTCTGTAGTCGAGCGTGCTGAGCGGCAATTCCCGGACAACCTCGCAGAGTTTACGTTTGAGTGGCAGCCAGAATCCGATGCGACCATTCCCGCAAAGGCAGACGGCCGTCAGCTCTTCGAGTGGGCGTCGCGGATCGAGCGTGGGTTCTACAACCGGCTCGACGAGCTGGACGCCCCTGCGCCGATCGAGGGTGGGCATGCGAGGCTCGACGGACTGAAGTGGTTTGCGCAATCGGTGATCAGCGATACTCACGGCCGGATCGACGTCAAGCGCGTGCTGCTGATGGACGAGCTGCAGACGCTCGCGCCGTCCCAACGGACCAGCCTGATCGAGTTCGTGACGAACGCGCGCGAGCAATGCGGCGTCTGGATCGCCGAGCGGCTCGAGGCGCTGACCCACAAAGATTTGCTGTCGGAGGGTGCGCTGAAGAAGCGTGACTACGAGAGCGTAATCCAGCTGGAGGACCGTTGGTCGGGTCCGAAGACGAAGCCGTACGCGCGCTTTGTGGAGTCTATCGCGAATCTCCGCGCGGCGCGAGCGGAGGGCTTTCAGGGGCGCGAGCTCTTCCCGCTGATCAGCGAGACAGACGACATTGCGCCGATGGAGGAGGCGCTGGCGGCGCGCTCGGCCGAGATCGAGGCCGAGATCCTGCGCGCATCCGGCAGCGGCAACCGCTATTCAGCTTGGATAGATGCGGCCCGCAAGATGGCGGGGGACCCGATGGAGCGCGCCATCCAGTGGCGCCTGTTGCAGATCCTGGTGGTGCGCGACCTGCGCAAGGCCCAGTCGTCGTTCGACTTCGACGCCCTCACATTGGACGAGTTCGAGGCCCGGTCCGGCAGCGGGACAGACCGCGCGGCGGACCACTTCCTGCGCACCGAGGTACGCGCCCCGGTCTACTTCGGTCGCGAGACGCTCAGCGCGGTCTCGTCGTCCAACGTCGACCAGTACCTCGAGGTGGTCGGAGCGCTGTTCGAGGAGATATCCGCCAAGATCCGCTTCAGGCGCGATCAGCCGGTGCCGCTCAGCGCCGCAAGGCAAGACGCCATCGTGCGTGCCGTCGCACAAGAGCGGTGGGACGACATCATTCGCCGCCTGCCGCGCGGAATTGAGGCGCGAAGGTTGCTCGAGGCGATCGGAGAGTTCTGCCGGCAGCAGACCTTCCGCCCGAGCGCGCCTTATGCGCCGGGTGTCACCGGCATCGCTATAACGATGGCGGACCGCAAGACGTTGATCGACAGTCGCGAGGAGGACATCGCCCATTTCCTGAAGCTACGGGACGTGATGACCTCTCTGGTCGCGCACAACCTGCTCGTCCCCCGCCTCGACCATCGCAATAACAACCGGGAATACGTCGTGTTCTATCTCAACCGCCTGCTGTGCGTACACTTCGGACTGCCGCTCGGATACGGTGGTTGGCGGGCGCAGTCGTTGCGGGATTTGCTCTTTTGGCAGGAATCCGGGGCGAACGCTGTGCCCCCAATCGGGGAGGCCACCCTTGTCTGACCATGAAGTGGCGATGCGCTGGGATCCCTATTCGCTGACGGCCGACGCGGACTTCGACGGGTTCTGGTCCGGCAGGCTCGCGCAGGGTGGCCGACGGATACTGCTTGTGCTCGGGCGCGGCTTTGATGTGAGGACGCTCGAAACGGCGCGGCGCCTCTATGCTCTGGGTGCCGATGTGCGCGTCTGGCAGCTCGCGTTCGACAACGGTCTAACCGACAGCGAACTGAGGACCGCGATGACCGCGAAGAACCATGACGGGCTGGTCGCGCTGTTCGGCGCTGACTGCATCAAGCTCGTGCCGATCGAGATCGGCGGTCCGTCGGGCAACACGGCTACCCCTCTGAACACCCAGAAGGCGCTCCAGAATGCCGGCGACTGCCAAGACTTCGACGACGTCGTAGTCGATATCAGCGCCATGCCTCGCATGGTTGCAATGACCGCGGTCAGCGTGCTGCTCTATCGGCTCGACAAGCTGGCAGAGACCGGGGGCAAGAGCATCAATCTTCACGTCACCACGGCCGAAAGCGTTTCAGCGGACATAGGTGCCGCACGCGGCAGCCTGCGCGACAGCGTCACCTTCGTTCGCGGGTTTTCCGGACACTTGGAGGAGCAGACCACGCAGACCTGGCCACGGGTTTGGTTCCCGGTGCTGGGCGAGGGGCAGCGCGACCGGTTGAGCCTGATCCAAGAGTTGCTCGATCCCGACGAGATCTGCCCCGTCATCCCGTTCCCGACTAAGAAGCCCCGTCGGGGCGACGAGGTGGTCGGCGAGCATCGCGAAACCCTGTTCGACGACTTCCTCATCGAGCCGGCCAACATCCTGCTCGCGAGTGAGTACAACCCTTTCGAGGCCTACAAGCAAATCTACACCGCGATGGCCCAGTACAAGCGAGCGCTGAAGACAATGGGCGGGTGTAAGCTGTTTGTGTCTCCGCTCTCCTCTAAGCTGCTGTCGATCGGTGTGTTGCTCGCCTGCTATGACCACCGCTATGGCGCGGGCTCGGACGAAGGGTTCGACGTCGGCATCCCCTACGTCGAGACGGCGGTCTACGGGGACCCTGAGCAGGGGCCGGAGCAGGGTTTCGAACTCCATTCGCTGTGGATCCGCGGCGACTGGGAGGACTCCCTTCCTTCTCCTGCTGTCGTCGAGGCCGAGGGCGACTAACTTCCGCATCGGAAGGCTGTCCTATTTCGATGGTTGTTTCGGAAAGCACTGAACGTCGAGTGTTGGCGAGACCTGCCGTTCGAATTGTCGCGGCAGGACGGCGGCTAAGTCCCAGACCCGGTCAATTGGACCATGCAGCGTGCTCAAAAACACGCACTACAGAAATCTCTCACCCGCATGGTTCTCGAACAGCGCTGCGTCGCGGACATAGCCAAGCAGCACCTCGACCTTTTTCTGCCGCGATACCTCCTGCATCTTCGGCAATGAGGCCCCCGCCTTGGCTGCCTCGGTCAGGAACCCTGAGCGTAGCGAGTGGGCACCGAATGCGGCAGGATCGAGCCCAACCTTTTCGGCGTAACGCTGGATCAGGCGGGCAACCGAGCGATCCGACATGGGCTCCTTGGTCATCATCCCTTGTGCGTCGGTGCGGTAGAACAAAGGACCGGCCTCCCCTCCCCTGACGCTGAGCCATTCGTTAAGCCGCGCGCCGGGTTTGAGCACCTTGCCCGACGGAACAGCAATCACCTGCCCTTCCCCTTCCTGATCCGTTTTCGAGTGCCTGATCATGAGCTTGAGCCCCTCGCGCACCAGCTCGAGGTCAGCCAGCTGTAGCGCGACCAGTTCGGAACGCCGCAGCGCCGCCGCCAACCCAAGTGCCATGACCGCCCGGTCGCGGATCGCTCGCGGACTCTGGCCTTCGGCCGCTGCAATCATTCGAGCCAGATCGGCCGCCAGAATAGCGCTCTTCTTGCGCGTCGGCCGCGCGCGCTGCTCGCGCCGGATCCCTGCAAGCGTGTCAGCAATAACATCGCGCGGATCGCGGTGCTGGGGCGCAACCTGTCCTGCCTGCCTGTGGCGCCAGGCGATGGCGGCAAGGTGCCGCCCGATGGTACTGTCCGCCCTCCCCGCCTGCGCCAGCGAGGCAAGGTATGTGGCCACGGCTTCCGGCATCGCTGGCATAGGCTCAAGATCGCGCGTCCAGCACCATTCTTCGAACTGCCGCCAGTCGCTGTCATAGGCCCGCACAGTGTTGGCCGCCTTGGAGCGCGCCCGGTATGAGCGGGCCGCTTCGATCTCTGCCGCGAGCTGCGGCGGGATCGCATTCCCCAAGGGCGCAAGCGCAGCCTCATCTGGGAGCCCCAAGGCCTTTCTGCTGTCATCGTCCAAGGCGACACTTGTCGGGTGCCAAAGTAGAGCGCAATTGCGTGCACTGAACTCCAATCGTCGCGCCATATTGGGCTGCATTCAATCTGCACGGCATTCGGCGTGTTGTTCGCGCTACTGATCGGAGAACCGCTTTGC
>NZ_JAIZDA010000035.1 GCF_020404405.1 Novosphingobium sp. FKTRR1
CCTCGCCAAAGACTGGGAACGCTCCATCGAGAGCTCGACCGCGTGGGCGAATATCGCTTCTATCCGGATGCTAACCCGCAGAATTGCGCGACTTTCAGCCGCATGACAGACTTTTGAATCGGGCTCTCAGTAGATTTCTTCAAAGTTCCATCCGGTTAGATTCAAAGCCAACATGCCAAAATCACGCATAGATCCCTTTTTTGGCGACCATCGACTGGCGTAGTCAAAGCCGCCTTTGTCGGAGCGTTCGAGCATCCACTGACTACCATCTAGGCCAAGTTCGCATTTCGCAGACGACTCATTGAACGGGCTCGCCTTTGCCATCGCATCAGCCAGTTGGCGCGCTTCCGCCGAACTAAGCGTTCGGGCGATCTGTCTTTTGATGGTTCCCGGATCATATCCGCCAGCGCCTGAAAGCTCTTTTGCGATTATGGTCGTGAAGCCGGGCGCGATTTCAATTCGGACAATCACTGGATGATCAAAGGTCGGAAGCCAAGTAAATCTGAGGACACTGATTTGGGCAGATTTGCCGCCGCCTTTTGACAGTTGATACAAAGATGGCTCCTGCGCCGCTTCCCAGTGCTTGGAATACCATTCATTTTCAAATGTGCTAACTTTTGGAAAGCATTCAGGATAGCCCTTAAAGTTGCAGATGTGCATGATCCTCCCGAAGGAAGGCGGAAAATACTGGGTTCCCAATTTGGTGGGGCTGATAGTTTCAACTTTGCCGGGAAGCATTTTGCAAAGCGGATCGCTATCTAAGGCGTTGCTGCGTTCGATTTTAGC
This sequence comes from Novosphingobium sp. FKTRR1, assembly GCF_020404405.1. Taxonomy (GTDB): domain Bacteria; phylum Pseudomonadota; class Alphaproteobacteria; order Sphingomonadales; family Sphingomonadaceae; genus Novosphingobium. Next base: position 787 of record NZ_JAIZDA010000035.1, read on the forward strand.
GCCGTGACAGCCCGCCAACGTCAGTAATAGGATGATGGCCGCTAATCTCATCAGCAATGTATCGCTTTCGATCGTCACGAAGGCAATCCCCCCGTCCGGCGCTAACAGCGGCATCCTGACAGCGGACCGGCAGCTTCCCACCAATCTCAGACGTTCCCGAGAGCTGCGGGTTTATGCGGCATTGTGCGCGTTGAATCCGACCCCGCGACCAATTCACCCGTCCGCAGGTTTCAGGCGCACGTCACCATCACGCGCACAGCGGCCGCGAATTGCTCACCTCAAGGTGCAGGTGGTCGTGGTGGGCGGCGTTGAATTGCGGGGTCAGCACGGTGCCGAAGCGCTTGCAGGCGCTGTCGCGGATCGTGCGCAGGAACGCGCGGGCCTGCAAGTCGTCGCCCGCCCAGTCTTGCGCCACGGTAACACGGCGCCCGTTCTCCAGCACGAACGCGGATACGTCGATCGCGTTGGCGGTGGCGTGCGCGCTCAGTCGGTCGGAGCCCGCGATCGTGCGGCAATTGTAGCTGCCCATCGTCTCGATCCGGCGCAGGCCGCTGCCCAGGATCGAGCGCGCCGCGCGGTCGACGCCGAACCGCGCCCAGCCCGACAGCGTATTGGCCAGCGGGCACGTCACCGGGCCAAGGTTCGATAGCTGCAACTGCGTGGTGTCGCTGCGCAGCCAGTTGAGCTTGACCGTGTTGAGCGTCGAGCACCCCGCGCCGTAATACTGGTCGGGCAGGGGCGTGAACCCGGCCTGCGTGCGGCCCAGATCGGTCAGGCAGGCGCGGGCTTGCGGGGCGTAGGACAGGCCGGTGGAGGCGTGGCGCTGCGGCGCGCGCGGGGCTGGCGCGGGCGCGCCGACGCAACCGGCCAGCGTGGTGGTCAGCGCGATCGCGAGCAGGAAAGAATGCGCACGCAATGCCATTGTCGCACCATGCAAGATCATGGTTTGTTTTTGGTTAATAGCATGCTTTCGCCGCGTCGCCCACTGCCCGGCGGCAACCCTGGCGGCCCCATCGGTCATCCGCTGCGGACGCGGGCGACATGGTGCGCGCGCCGGTTCAGTATCAAACCGCATTCGCTTGACAGCCCCCGTCGCGCCACTATGAGCGGCCCCGGGCCACGCGGTCCCAACGCCGCGCGTGCTCTCTGCAAGGAGAGACTACATGTCTGTACCAGTACCGGCGCGCAAGCCTGCGCGTCCGCATTTCTCGTCCGGTCCCTGCGCCAAGCCGCCCGGATATTCCCCCGAAAAACTTTGCCTCGAATCGCTGGGTCGCTCGCACCGCGCCAAGATCGGCAAGGCGCGCCTGCAGCTTGCGATCGACCTGATGCGCGACGTGCTGCAACTGCCCGATACGCACCGCATCGGCATCGTTCCGGGGTCGGATACCGGCGCTTTTGAAATGGCGATGTGGACGATGCTGGGCGCCCGCCCGGTCACCACGCTGGCATGGGAAAGCTTTGGCGAGGGCTGGGTCACCGACGCGGTCAAGCAATTGAAGCTCGATCCCACCGTGCTGCGCGCCGACTATGGCCAGATTGCCGACCTTGCCGCCGTGGATTGGTCGAACGACGTGCTGTTCACCTGGAACGGCACCACCAGCGGCGTGCGCGTGCCCAACGCGGACTGGATTCCGGAAACCCGCGAAGGGCTGTCGTTCGCCGACGCCACCAGCGCGGTGTTCGCCTATGACATCGACTGGTCGAAGATCGACGTTGCCACCTTCTCGTGGCAGAAAGTGCTGGGCGGCGAAGGCGGCCACGGCGTGCTGATCCTTGGCCCCCGCGCGGTCGAACGGCTCGAAACCCATACCCCCGCATGGCCGCTGCCCAAGGTGTTCCGCCTTGTTTCCAAGGGCAAGCTGGCCGAGGGCGTGTTCAAGGGCGAAACCATCAACACCCCCAGCATGCTGGCGGTCGAAGATGCCATCTTCGCGCTCGAATGGGCCAAGTCGCTCGGCGGGCTTGAAGGGTTGAAGGCGCGCAGCGATGCCAACGCCGCCGCGCTCGACAAGATCGTGGCCGAACGCGCGTGGCTGTCGCATCTGGCCGCCGACGAAGCGACCCGTTCGCGCACGTCGGTATGCCTCAGCGTCGAAGGCGCGGATGCCGACTTCATCAAGAAGTTTGCAGGCCTGCTCGAAAAGGAAGGCGCCGCCTTCGACATCGCCGGATACCGCGATGCTCCCGCAGGCTTGCGCATCTGGTGCGGTGCGACCGTCGACACCGCCGATGTCGAAGCGCTCGGACCGTGGCTCGACTGGGCCTGGGCCTCGACCACGGCTGCGCTGGCCGCGGCCTGACCCGCACGAACGCCTTCTCCCCGTTTCAACCGTCACCCTGAACTTGGTTCAGGGTCCATCTCTCGTCCTGCACCGACATTTCCGGCGGCGGGATGGATGCTGAAGCAAGTTCAGCATGACGTTGCTCAATTCTGATGGACTGGATCGAAACATGACCAAGCCCAAAGTTCTCATTTCCGACAAGATGGACCCCAACGCCGCGCGCATCTTTGCCGACATGGGCTGCGATGTGGACGTGATCACCGGCAAGACGCCCGACGAGTTGAAGGCGATCATCGGCCAGTACGATGGCCTCGCCATCCGCAGCACGACCAAGGTGACCAAGGACATTCTGGCCGCCGCCACCAACCTCAAGGTCATCGGCCGCGCGGGCATCGGCGTCGACAACGTCGACATTCCGGCCGCTTCGGCGCAGGGCGTGGTGGTGATGAACACCCCGTTCGGCAACTCGATCACCACCGCCGAACATGCCATCGCGCTGATCTTCGCGCTCGCCCGCCAGTTGCCCGAGGCCAATGCGCAGACCCAGCAGGGCCTGTGGCCGAAGAATGGCTTCATGGGCGTGGAAGTCACCAGCAAGACGCTCGGCCTGATCGGCGCGGGCAACATCGGCTCGATCGTCGCCAGCCGCGCGCTGGGCCTGAAGATGAAGGTCGTGGCCTATGACCCGTTCCTGACGCCCGAACGCGCCATCGAGATGGGCGTCGAAAAGGCCGATCTGGACACCCTGCTGGCCAAGGCCGACTTCATCACCCTGCACACCCCGCTGACCAGCGAGACGCGCAACATCCTGTCGGCTGAAAACCTTGCCAAGACCAAGAAGGGCGTGCGCATCGTCAACTGCGCGCGTGGTGGTCTGATCGATGAAGCCGCGCTCAAGGATCTGCTCGATTCGGGCCACATCGCGGGGGCCGCGCTCGACGTGTTCGAGACCGAACCGGCCAAGGACAGCCCGCTGTTCGGCACGCCGAACTTCATCTGCACCCCGCACCTGGGCGCATCGACCACCGAAGCGCAAGTCAACGTGGCGCTGCAGGTGGCCGAACAGATGGCCGAATATCTGACCACCGGCGGCGTGACCAACGCGCTCAACATGCCCTCGCTGTCGGCCGAAGAAGCGCCCAAGCTCAAGCCCTATATGGCGCTCGCCGAAAAGCTGGGCGCGCTGGTCGGCCAGTTGCAGCACGACAATCTGACCAAGATCGCGATCGAGGTCGAAGGCGCCGCAGCGCAGTTGAACCAGAAGCCGATCACCGCCGCCGTGCTGGCGGGGCTGATGAAGCAGTATTCGCAGACCGTGAACATGGTCAACGCGCCGTTCCTGGCCAAGGAGCGCGGGCTTGACGTGCGCGAAGTGCGCCATGACCGTGAAGGCGAATACCGCACGCTGGTGCGCGTCACCGTCGGCACCGCGCAGGGCGATCGCTCGGTGGCGGGCACGCTGTTCGGCAATGGCCAGCCGCGTCTGGTCGAAATCTTCGGCATTGCCGTGGAGGCCGACCTTGATGGCGACATGCTGTATATCGTCAACTCCGACGCGCCGGGCTTCATCGGCTCGATCGGCACGCTGCTGGGTCAGGAAGGCATCAACATCGGCACCTTCCACCTTGGCCGTCGCACCGCCGGCGGCGAGGCGGTGCTGCTGCTTTCGGTCGACAGCCCGGTCAGCGCCGACGTGCTGGCCAAGGCGCGCGCGCTGAACGGCGTTCGCACGGTGCGCGCGCTGAAGTTCTGATCGCGCGTGGATTGATCCCGGCCGGGGTCGGTCGGCGGCACCCGATGCGGCCCGCCGACCCCGGCACCCTTTTGCGCTTGCCGCCCCGGACGGTTTGACCGGCCTTGCGCATCGTCATACCCTTGCCGGAATAACGGAATCGACAAGGGGGAAAGCGATGCACAAGGCATTTTACGCGGCAGTTCTGATGGGTGGGCTTGCTACGTCCGCGCAGGCCAATGCGGCCCCTGCGGCTCCTGCCCACGCCACTGAAATTGCTCTGATTCAGGGCTTTGACGATGCCTTTGCCGCCGCGCTCAACCGGGGTGACGGTGCTGCTGCGGCCAAGATGTATGCGCCCGATGCCACGATGCTGCCGTCGGACAACAAGGTCTACAAGGGCGCGGACATCGCCGCGTTCTGGACGGCGGCCACCGGAGCGCTGACCAACGTGCGCTTCGTCGTGCTCGACGCCGAACGTATCGCCCCCGGCTACATCCGCGAAATCTGCCGGGTCAGCTTCGACACCCGCGCCGAAAAGCCGACCCATGTCGACGCCACGGCCTCGGTCGTGTGGAAGCGGGTTGGCGGCAAGTGGATGCTGTGGACCGATACCTTTCATTGATCCGGGCGGCCTGACGGACGCTGCCTGATCGAACCGGGCCAAATCCGGCCCGGTCAGGTGGCCCGGTCAGGTGGCCCGATGACGGCGCTCCGGCGGGCGTTCCACCCCTCGACAGCCATGGCGCATGGTGTATGGACGCGCCCATGGAAAGCCACGACGCCGATCTGCTGCCCGAGGGGCTCGAAGACCGCCTCCCACGGGAAGCGGCCACCACCACCCGTGCAATGCGCGCCATTCAGGACGTGATGCACGGACACGGCTATGATCGCGTGTTGCCGCCGATGATCGAGTTCGAGCAGAGCCTTGCCGCGCGCATGGCGGGGATCCGGTCGCGCCGCATGTTCCGCTTCGTCGATCCGGTCAGCTTGCGGATGATGGCGCTGCGCAGCGACTTCACCCCGCAGATCGGGCGCATTGCCGCCACCCGGCTGGCCGAGGCCGCGCGCCCGCTGCGGCTGATGTATGCGGGCCAAGTGCTGACGATCAAGGCCGACGGGCTGGACCCCGCGCGCGAACGGTTGCAGTGCGGCGCCGAACTGATCGGCGTCGATAACGTCGCTGCCGCCACCGAAGTGCTGGGCCTTGCCATCGAGGCGCTGCAGGCCGCCGGCGCGCACGCCATCAGCATCGATTTCACGCTGCCCGATCTGGTCGATACGCTGGCGGCACAGGCCTTTCCGCTGGCCCCCGGACAGATCGAGGCAGTGCGCGGCGAACTCGATACCAAGGATGCGGGCGGGCTGGTCGATGCGGGTGGAGAGGCCTATCTGCCGCTGCTTTATGCCACCGGCGAATTCGACATCGCCATCGAACGGCTGGCCGCGATCGATACCGGCGGCGTGCTGGCCGACCGCATCGCCGCATTGCGCTCGATCGCGGCGGCTGTCGCGGGCGAGGGGGTACGGCTGACGCTCGATCCCAGCGAGCGGCATGGTTTCGAATACCAGTCGTGGTTCGGCTTCACGCTTTATGCCGATGGTGTGCGCGGGCTGCTGGGGCGCGGCGGTACGTATCGCATCGCCGCCATAGATGCGGGTTCGGGCGACGGCAGCGCAGGCGAAGTCGCCACCGGGTTTTCGCTCTATCCCGACGCGCTGATCGCGCTGCTTTCCGCCAACGAGGCTCCCGAGGACCGCCTGTTCCTGCCCATCGGTCATGACCGCGCCACCGCCGCCCGCCTGCGCGCGATCGGTTGGCGCACGGTGGCCGCGTTGAGCGAGGCCGACGACGCGGCGGCGCTGGCCTGCACCCACGTGCTGACCGGCGATCAGGCGGTGCGAATTTAGGGCGGTCATGGGGCTGGCGGCAGGCGGCAAACGCTTGACTCTTCCGCCCGCAACACCCTAGGGGCCGCTCCGCACATCGGGTCGCGTGCAATGCGTGGCCCTACCCGACCCATCCGCTACGCCGAGTCCTGTCGAAGGGCGTTTCCGGATCCACCTGGCAGGGTGGAGGAGTGTATCTGTGGCCAACGTCACCGTGATCGGCGCCCAGTGGGGCGATGAAGGCAAAGGCAAGATCGTCGACTGGCTGGCCAGCCGGGCCGATGCCGTCGTGCGCTTTCAGGGCGGGCACAACGCCGGCCACACACTGGTGGTGGGCGAACAGGTCTACAAGCTCTCGCTGCTGCCTTCGGGCATTGTCACCGGCACGCTGTCGATCATCGGCAACGGCGTCGTTCTCGATCCGTGGGCGCTCAAGGCCGAGATCGAGAAGCTGACCGGGCAGGGCGTGACGATCAACGCCGAAAACTTCGCGATTGCCGACAATTGCCCGCTGATCCTGCCGTTGCACCGCGATCTTGACGGTCTGCGCGAGGCGGCTGCGGGCGCGGGCAAGATCGGCACCACCGGACGCGGCATCGGCCCGGCGTATGAAGACAAGGTCGGCCGTCGCGCGATCCGGGTGTGCGATCTCGCTCACCTCGATGCGCTTGACGCGCAGCTTGACCGCCTGTGCGCGCACCACGATGCCTTGCGCGCGGGCTTCGGTCAGGCGCCGGTCGACCGCGCCGCGCTGCTCGACGAACTGCGCGAAATCGCGCCTTATGTCCTGCAATTTGCCCAGCCGGTGTGGCGTCGCCTCAATCAGGTGCGCAAGGCCGGCGCGCGCATCCTGTTCGAGGGCGCGCAGGGCGTGCTGCTCGATGTCGACCATGGCACTTACCCGTTCGTCACTTCGTCCAACACGGTGTCGGGCACGGCGGCTTCGGGATCGGGGCTTGGCCCCAGCGCCACCGGCTTCGTGCTGGGCATCGTCAAGGCTTATACCACGCGCGTCGGTTCGGGCCCGTTCCCGACCGAGCTGGAAGACGCCACCGGCCAGCGGCTGGGCGAGCGCGGCCACGAATTCGGCACCGTCACCGGCCGCAAGCGTCGCTGCGGCTGGTTCGACGCGGTGTTGGTGCGCCAGTCCTGCGCGATCTCGGGCGTGACCGGCATCGCGCTGACCAAGCTCGACGTGCTCGACGGGTTCGAGAAAGTGAAGATCTGCACCGGCTATCGCTTGCGCGGCAAAGTGCTCGATTACTTCCCCAGCCACGCGGCGGATCAGGCCTCGGTCGAACCGATCTATGAGGAAATGGACGGCTGGCAGGGCACCACGGCCGGCGCGCGTTCGTGGGCCGATCTTCCCGCGCAGGCGATCAAGTACATTCAGCGCGTGCAGGAACTGATCGAAACGCCGGTGGCGCTGGTCTCCACCAGCCCCGAGCGCGAGGACACCATTCTCGTGCGCGATCCTTTCGTCGATTGATCGTGCCGCTGTCCGGGCGGTCCGGCCTGCTGCTGGCGTTGCTTTTGGGCAGCGCGGCACGGGCCGGTCCGCCGGACGATGCGCTTGATCCGTCACGCGTTGCCGGCGCGACCATTGCCAGCGTTCTGGTCGAAAAAGCCGCGCGGCGGTTGACCCTGCTCGATGCGGACGGTCGGGCGGTGCGGCAATACCAGCATATCCAGCTTGGCCGCGAACCGCTGGGGCCCAAGCGCTTCGAAGGCGACGGACGCACCCCCGAGGGGCACTACACCATCGATTTCGGCAACCCGACAAGCGCCTATTACTTGTCGCTGCACATCAGTTATCCCGATTCGCGCGATCGCGCATTTGCCGCAGCAGCGGGGCGCAAGCCGGGTGGCGCGATCTTCCTGCATGGCAGTCCGAACGGGTTTTCGCAGCGTCCTGCGGGCGACTGGACCGAAGGCTGCATCGCTCTCGATAACCGGGAAATCGAAGAAATCTGGGCACTTGTGCCAGACGACACCCCCATCGACATTCTGCCTTGATCCAAAACCGACGTATCCGTAGTTGACCTTATTGCAGCTTGTTCCACTATTGTTCGCGTCATAGCAAACATAAGGCTTCACAGGATGGGACAGGCAGCCTCGTCGTTCGATTATGGGTTTGGCGACGAATCCGATGAAGATTGGCTCACAGGCGCGGCTGATCGCCCGTCTCGCGCCTCGTCATCGCTATCCTCGCTCGCCGTGTCGATCTTCGCTGACAAAGGCTATCTGCGCGCCGAAATGGCCGAAGATGCGGCTGCTGCCGGTTTGCGCATCGCGCAGACATCGGACCTTGCCAATCTTCTTGAAACCGATGGCAAGCCAACTCTGGGCGATCTGGTCCTGGTCGATTGCCCGGTGATCGATGGGGCCGAACTGGCGGCGTTGTCGCGGCTCGACATGCGGGCCGCCAAGCACGGCTCGCATCTGGTGGTTTCCACCAGCATGAATTCGCTCGATGACGTGTTCGGCTGCCTTGACCAATCGAACGCGCAGATTCTGGTCATGCCAAGCCGCGCCGACCGGGTGATCGCGCTGGGTCGGGTGCTGACGCGCAGCGGCAACCGCGTGCGCGAACTGTCCGAGGAAGACCGGCTCTCGCTCTTGCGCCTGACCGAACAGGTCAGCCAGATCGCGCACAAGCTGGAACAGATTTCCAGCCATGCAACGCCGGTCGATCCGCCGCCCGCGTTCCGTTTCGAACAACCTGCGGGATCGTGCGCCACGAAGGCAGATGCGCGGTCGGACCTCGCTTATGAAAATGGCAGCGATCGGCTGGTGCGGGCGGCCCGTCCGCCGCTGCCCGATCCGCGACTGGTCCGCCGGATCATCCGCCAGCGTCAGTTGCGCGCGCGCTTTTTCGAAGGCGATCTGTTCGCCGATCCGGCGTGGGACATGCTGCTCGATCTTACCGCTGCGCGGGTCGAACATGTGCGGGTCTCGGTTACGTCGTTGTGCATCGCTTCGGGCGTGCCGCCCACCACGGCATTGCGCTGGATCGGCCAGATGACCGACTCGGGGCTGCTGCAACGGGTCGATGATGAAACCGACCGTCGCCGCGCGTTCATCACGCTGACCGACAAGGCCGCCGATGCGATGGCCCGCTACTTCGCCGAACTGGGTGCCCACAGCGCCACGATGGTGTGATCGGCGGCGCTGATCCGTTGCGCCAGCGGGCTTTGCAGAGCGCGCGGTTGCGAGGGGGCGGTCATATGTTCCGCTCCAAGCGCCGGTGCGGCGTTCCGGTTCTGGGGCGGGTTCAAGCGCTGGTTTCGGGGCCCGCGTCGCACAAGTGTGGCGCCTGCGACGGGCCCAAGCTGCAAATGGTCATCCGGCTGGCGTGATCGTGTGGTCGGGCTGGCGGTCGAGCGGGGCGGGGCGTAGCAAGTCGGCCAGTTCGATGTGGCCGGGCGCATCGGCCACGTCAGTCAGGTCGGCCTGCAACTGGCGATAGGCTCGCAGGATGCGTTCGCCCAAGGCGCTGATCCGGGCGCCACCGCCATGCGCGCTGCCGGGGGATGTTTCCACCAGCGGCGCGGTCCAGCAGCGGTTCATCACGTCAACCAGTAGCCAAGCCCGGCGATAGCTCATCCCCATGGTGCGCGCCGCGGCAGAGATCGAACCGGCCCGGCCGATCTCTTCAAGTAGATCGGCCTTGCCCGGTCCGAACGCGATGGCGTCACCGCACATCACCTGAATCTTGAGTTTTATGGCAGCCATGGGCCGCATATATCGCGCCATCGACGGCGGCGAAACCCTCCTGCGCCAGCGGTGTGGTCGCGGTTGGGGCTTCCTGCGCTGCCTCTGCCGGAACGTTGGCCCCTGTCTGTGGTCGGCGCAGGCTGCCAGCATGGAAGGGGCGTCGGCGCCCGGCGGAGCGATGGCGTCAGTTGATGACGTCGGCAGCTTGCTGTTTCCGATCAAAAGCTGCGGTTGCGGTGATGGGGCAAAAGAACGCAGCCCGGCTTTGCCAATGGCGCAGCGCCGGGAGCGGCCAGCCGAACCAAACCAAACCAAGCCAAACCAAGCCAAACCAAACCAAACCAAGCCAAACCAAGCGATCGCGTGCCTCTTTGGACGGTGCCGACGGATGCAAAACCACATCGATAGCCCGCCAAAGGGCCGTCCACCTTTGCGAGGGGGAGGCCGCGAACGTCGGCACCTCGGGCTGCGCTGGTCCGCGGCTTCAGCCTGGGCAACGATGGAGATTGCGCAACGCAGGGGGGCCTTTCGGGAGGGCAAAATCGCCGGGGGGCCAAGCTGCAAACCCGCCCGTGCAGCGTCGTTTCTGCTGGCACATCGGCCTGACGCTCAGGCAGCGGGGACCAGTTCGGCATGTCCGCGACACCCAGATCGTACACTCGTAAATCGCGCCGTTCGGGTGTCCCCTCGGGATTTACCTTGTGGTGAACTTCGTTTGCCCAAAACAGCCCATTACGGCGTCGGAAAGGATTGAGATATCGTCATATCCCAGCGCCTTTCCTTCTTACACTGAGCCGTTCTGCTGCAAACTTCGCTGGCGCGGTTCATGAGTTTACAACCTGACCACCCGGCAGGCGCACCGGCTCCCACGCGGCACAGTCGCGGTATGGTTCCATCGCCTTCAGCCGCTCGGCTGATGCGGCCTTGCGCGACGGATCTTCGGACCGGCACGATCCCGGCTGCTGGACGATGATCCGTGGCTTGCCCTCAGGATAGGTCTTGTCTGACCAGACCCAGTCGGCCGCCCCACAGGCCCGGCAAGTTCGGGGCGGGTATTTTGCCATGCGAGCCTCCCTCCGATCGGCGCTGGACACAATGGCTTCACGCCTCATCGGTCATCGACCCGATGGCCGGTTCAGCACCGATCGCACCGTGTTCCAGCGGCGTTACAGGATCGGGACAACACAGGATCGGGACAGCGCCCGCGCGGCCGACCTTCGGTTCAGGCGACGCGGCGGCTGCGCTCCAGCATGCGCGCGGCAAGGTGGCGACCCGATAGCCACGCGCACTCCACGCGCGGGCCGAGCAACCAGTCACCGCAGGCGCCAAGGCCAAGCCGCGGGTTCCACAGGCTGCCGATTCCGGTCCCGGCCGACAGCGCATACCGCCAGCGGTGTATCGCGCTGGCGACCGGCTGCGCGTCGGGCGCGCCGGAAACCGTGCGCAGGGCGGCGAGCAGCGCTGAATCGACGGCCTCAACGGGGTCTTCAAGGTGCAGTTGCGACCACTGCGGGGTTGCCTGAACGACCCAGCTTTCGGGGCCGGAGCGGCCGGGCTTGTCCGAATCGCGTGCGGCCCACGCGATGATCCCGGTATCGCGCACCACGCCTGCGGGATGGGGCAGACGCTCGGCGAAGGCGTACATCGCGGTCCAGCACGGCTGCGACTTTGCAAACAATGCAGCCTTCGCCAGCTCAAAATCGTGCAAGGTCAGGATCGGCGCGGTCTGCTCGGCCGGAAGCGCGAGCACGACGGCATCGAACGGCGGCGCGTCCAGCCCGTCACCGACCAGCCGCCAGCGTCCATCGGGCTGGCGCAGCAGGCCTTTGACAAGCGCCTCGAAACGAACCGTATGGCGGTCGGCCATGGCGCGGATGACCGCATTCATGCGCGGAACGCCGACCCATGCGTCGTCGCGCGCGACAGGCCAACGCGCGGCGATCCCGGTAGCGGCCCACTCATTCACCTGCTCGGCAAAGCCCGGATCGCGCACGGTGAAATACTGCGCGCCGAAATCGAACGCCGCCTCTCCCAGCGGGGTGGCCAGACGGCGCGTCGACATGCGGCCGCCGGGGCCACGGCCCTTGTCGAACACCGAGACGTTGGCGCCTTGGGCGGCCAGCGCGTCGGCGCAGGCGAGCCCGGCCATTCCGGCTCCGATCACGGCGATGTCGAGGGCGACGGGGGGGGTCATTGCTGCAACTTGCAATTGTGGATTCGACACGTGTTCAGGGCCTTCAACCACGGCCCATCAACGCCAGTACTTCCTTGCGGCTGCTGGGATTTTCGAGAAAGCAGCCGAGCATCCGGCTGGTCACCATGCCCACGCCCGGGGTGCACACGCCGCGCCCGGTCATGCAACCGTGTTGCGCTTCGATCACCACCGCGACGCCTTGCGGTTGCAGGTGGTCCCAGATGCACTGCGCGACTTCGCTGGTCAGCCGCTCCTGAATTTGCAGGCGCCGGGCATAGCCTTGCAACACGCGCGCCAGCTTGGAGATGCCGACCACGCGGTTGCGCGGCAGATAGGCGATCGACGCGGTGCCGGTGATCGGCGCCAGATGGTGTTCGCAGTGCGACTGGAACGGGATGTCGCGCAGCAAGACGACCTCATCATAGCCCGCAACTTCGCTGAACGTGCGCTGGAGGTGCTGGCCGGGCTCTTCGTCATAGCCCGCGCAATATTCGCGCCATGCGCGCCCGACGCGGCGGGGCGTATCGGCCAGGCCTTCGCGGTCGGGATCGTCGCCGGTCCAGCGCAACAGGGTGCGGATGGCTTCCTGAACGTTGTCCGGCACGATGATCTTGCCGTCGCTGTCGTGTTCGTCGTGATCGTGAAAATCGTGCACAGCGTAGTTCACGGAAGATCCTTCCCGGAATGAGCGCGGACTTCCGGCGCGATGGTTGCGCAACGGAGGCCCGAAGATGGAGACGAAACGGGCTAGGCAGCCGCTGAACTTGCTTTAAACGTGGGCGGGGCACGGTTCCGCAGCAACATGACCCATCGGGCAATTGCTTTCGGGCCGGTTAAGGCCTTGGGAGAGAGCATGTCCGTTGGTGTAATGATCGAGAACAGCGTGGTGGCGGCGGTGGTGAGTAACCCCCGGCTGCCCGACAATCCCATCGTGGCCTGCAACGCCGCGTTCATGGCTTTGACCGGCTATGGTGAAGGCGAGATCATCGGCCGCAACTGCCGCTTCCTGCGCGGCGCCGGGACCGAACCCGAACTGACCGAGCAATTGCGCGTCGGCATTGCCGCAAAGGTTCCGGTGATGGTCGAAATCCTGAACTACAAGAAGGATGGCACCCCGTTCCGCAACGCCGTGATGATCGCTCCGATCTTTGATGCAGAAGGGGAACTTGAATATTTCCTCGGCTCGCAGGTGGAGATCGCTGGCGGGGCCGACGCAGGCAACCCTCGCTCGGCGATCGCGCGCGAAAAGGTCGAGGCTCTGCCCAAGCGGCAGCGCGAAATCCTTGAATGCATCGCGGCGGGCAAGCTGAACAAGCAGATCGCATGGGAACTGGGGCTGAGCGAGCGGACGGTGAAGTTGCACCGCGCCGCCGTGCTCAAGGGGCTGGGCGTGCGCACCAGCGCCGACGCCATCCGCATGGCGATCGAAGCCGGACTCTGACGCTAACAGCCGTTTGCAAACGCGTTTGAACGCTCCGTCTGGGTGACATGCCCTTTTGGGCGGATTGAGCGGTCGGCGCAGCAGGGCCAGTCAATAAGGGTCCGCCGCTGGCCTTGGCCCACTTGTGTCCGTGGCAGACATAGGAGTGAGGGGCGCGGAACCCGGCTGGCCTCCCATCCGCTGCCAGGGTTCCGCGCCCTTTCCTTCATGATCATGGCGCGTTGCAGCTTGCGGACGCGTTTCTTTACGGTCTGCTTATGCAGGGCCGACAGCTTTCGCGTGGAAGCTTAACGGGCGGCGGGTCCATGCCGCGACGATGACAGGGCCAGTCGGCTCGCATCGCAAAGGACCATTCCCGTGAACGATCTCCTCTGGCTCGCCGTGCTGGGCGGGCTCACGCTGCTGTCGCTCGGTTTCGTGCGGCTGTGCGAACGCGCCTGAACGCGCGCCCGTTTCAACTGCACGCCCCTTCCAGCTTCCCCCCTGCATTTCCTGCAAAGGACCGGTCGCCATGACCTTGCCCGACACACTGGCCGCGCTCACCGCGCTGTCGCTGCTCATCTACCTTGTGGTGGCGCTGCTGCGCCCCGAAAAATTCTGAGGAAGGGAGAACGCCCATGACCTTCGTCGGATGGACGCTGATTCTCGTTTTCACCGCGTTGATCGCGCTTTTGGCCAAGCCCGCCGGGCTGTGGCTGTTCGCCCTGTACGAGGGCCGGCGCACGCCGCTGCATGGCGTGCTGGGACCGGTCGAGCGCGGCTTTTACCGCGTGGCCGGGATCGATCCCGCGCGCGAACAGGGCTGGCGCACTTATGCGCTGCACATGCTGATGTTCCAGGTCGTCACCACGCTGTTCACTTATGCGATCCTGCGCGCGCAAGCGGTCCTGCCGCTCAATCCGCGCGGTCTGGCGGGTGTCGGTGCCGATGGTTCGATGAACACCGCCATCGCGTTTGTCACCAACACCAACTGGCAATGGTACGCGGGCGAATCGGTGCTGTCGAATTTCAGCCAGATGGTCGCGCTGACGCTGCACAACTTCCTGTCGGCAGCGACCGGCATCGCGGTGGCCTTTGCGCTGTTTCGCGGTTTTGCCCGCGCACAGACCAAGCTGCTCGGCAATTTCTGGGCCGACCTGACGCGCGTGACGCTGTACCTGCTGTTGCCGATCAGCATTGTCTATGCGGTGTTTCTGGTGGCCAGCGGCGTGCCGCAGACCTTTGCCAGCACCATCGATGCGACCACGCTGGAAGGCGTGAAGCAGACGATCGTGGTCGGCCCGGTCGCCAGTCAGGAAGCGATCAAGATGCTGGGCACCAACGGTGGCGGCTTCTTCAACGCCAACTCGGCGCATCCTTTCGAAAACCCGACCGCGCTGACCAACTTCGTGCAGATGCTGTCGATCTTTCTGCTGGGCGCCGGGCTGACCTGGACGTTCGGCAAGGCGGTGGGCAATCCGCGTCAGGGCTGGGCGATCCTTGCCGCCATGCTCACGCTGTTTGTGGCAGGCGCAAGCATCGCCTATTGGCAGGAGGCTGCCAGCACGCCGCTGTTGCACGGCCTTGGCCTGAGCGGCGGCAACCTTGAAGGCAAGGAAGTGCGCTTTGGCCTGGCCGCCAGCGCGCTGTTCTCGGCGGTGACCACTGCGGCATCGTGCGGCGCGGTCAATGCCATGCATGACAGCTTCACTGCGCTGGGCGGGCTGATCCCGATGTTCAACATGCAGCTTGGCGAGATCGTCATCGGCGGCGTCGGTTCGGGGATTTATGGCTTCCTGCTGTTCGCGCTGCTGGCGGTGTTCATCGCCGGGCTGATGGTGGGGCGCACGCCCGAATACGTCGGCAAGAAGATCGAGGCGCGCGAGGTCAAGCTGGCGGTGCTCGCCATCGCCATCCTGCCGCTGTGCATTCTGGGGTTGAGCGCGATTGCCAGCGTGTTGCCCGCAGGCCTTGCCGGACCGCTGAACAAGGGGCCGCACGGCTTCTCCGAAATCCTCTATGCCTTCAGTTCGGCCACCGCCAACAACGGTTCCGCCTTTGCCGGGCTGAGTGCGGGCACGCCGTTTTACAACGGTCTGCTGGGTGTGGGGATGTGGCTGGGCCGGTTCTTCATCATCATCCCGGTGCTGGCGATCGCCGGCAGCCTGGCCGCCAAGAAGCACACCCCCGCCACCGCCGGTTCGTTCCCGACCACCGGCCCGCTGTGGGTGGGCCTGCTGATCGGCACGATCCTGATCATCGGCGGTCTCACTTTCCTGCCCAGCCTCGCGCTCGGACCCGTGGCCGACCACGTCGCCAGCGCTTCGGGCAAGCTTTTCTAAGGACGGCATCCCATGTCCAATCCCTCCACCCCCGTTTCGATGTTCTCGGGCGAACTGGTTGTCCCGGCGATCGGCGATGCCTTTCGCAAGCTTTCCCCGCGTGAGCTGATCAAGAACCCGGTGCTGTTCACCACCGCCGTGGTGGCCACGCTGTTGACCGTGCTGCTGCTGATCGGCGGCAGCGGGCTGACGCTGGGCTTTCAGTTGCAACTGATCGTGTGGCTGTGGCTGACCGTGCTGTTCGGCACTTTTGCCGAGGCGCTGGCCGAAGGGCGCGGCCGGGCGCAGGCTGCCAGCTTGCGCGCCACCAAGTCCGATCTTGTCGCCCGCCTGCCCGACGGCCGCAGCGTTCCCGCCTCGCAATTGAAGCGCGGGGACACCGTGGTGGTCGAAACCAATGACCTGATTCCGGCCGATGGCGAAGTGATCGAAGGCGTCGCCTCGGTCAACGAAGCAGCGATCACCGGCGAATCCGCGCCGGTGATCCGCGAGGCTGGCGGCGACCGCTCGGCGGTGACGGCGGGCACCCGCGTCATATCCGACCGCATCGTGGTGCGCGTGACGCAAGAGCCGGGGCAGGGCTTCCTCGACCGCATGATCGCGCTGGTCGAAGGTGCGCAACGCCAGAAGACCCCCAACGAGATCGCGTTGACGATCCTGCTGGTCGGGCTGACGATCATCTTCCTGATCGCGGTCGGCACGATCCCGGCATTCGCGTCCTATGCCGGTGGCCATATCCCGGTGGCGGTGCTGGCGGCGCTGCTGATCACGCTGATCCCCACCACCATCGCCGCGCTGCTGTCGGCCATCGGTATCGCCGGGATGGACCGGCTGGTGCGCTTCAACGTGCTGGCCAAGTCGGGCCGCGCGGTAGAGGCGGCGGGCGATGTCGATGTGTTGCTGCTCGACAAGACCGGCACGATCACCATCGGCGACCGCGCGGCCGACGCCTTCGTCGCACTGAACGGGGTCAGCCAGCCGCAACTGGCGCAAGCCGCGCTGCTTGCCAGTCTGGCCGACGAAACGCCCGAGGGCCGCTCGATCGTGCGGCTGGCGCGCGAGGAATATGGCCTGACGCTGAGCACGGTTCCGGCTGGGGCCGAGGTGATCGCGTTCACCGCGCAGACCCGCATTTCGGGCCTGCGTACCGCCGACCAGTTGGTGCAGAAGGGTGCGGTCGATGCCATCTTGCGCGCCAATCCGCAGCCCGAAGGCGCCCCCGCCATCGCCGAGATGCGCCGCGTGTCTGACGAGATCGCCCGCGCCGGACAGACTCCGCTGGCAGTCGCCGCCAATGGCGTGCTGCTGGGCGTGATCGCGCTCAAGGACGTGGTCAAGGCCGGGGTGCGCGAACGCTTTGCCGAACTGCGGCGGATGGGCTTGCGCACGGTGATGATCACCGGCGACAACCCGCTGACCGCCGCCGCCATCGCCGCAGAAGCAGGCGTCGACGATTTCCTGGCCGAAGCCACGCCCGAGGACAAGCTGGCGCTGATCCGGCGCGAACAGCAGGGCGGCAAGCTGGTGGCGATGTGCGGCGATGGCACCAACGATGCGCCCGCGCTGGCGCAGGCCGACGTCGGCGTGGCGATGAACACCGGCACGCAGGCCGCGCGCGAGGCGGGCAACATGGTCGACCTCGACAGCGATCCGACCAAGCTGATCGAGATCGTCGGGCTGGGCAAGCAGTTGCTGATGACGCGCGGGGCGCTGACCACGTTCTCGGTCGCCAACGACGTGGCCAAGTACTTCGCCATCATCCCGGCGATGTTCGTGGTGCTCTACCCCGGCCTCGGCGTGCTCAACGTGATGCATCTGGCCAGCCCGCAAAGCGCGATCCTGTCTGCCATCATGTTCAACGCGCTGATCATCCCGGCGCTCGTCCCGCTGGCGCTGAAAGGCGTTACCTATCGGGCGATGGGCGCAGGGCCGCTGCTGGCGCGCAATCTGGCGGTCTATGGCCTTGGTGGCCTGATCGCTCCGTTCATCGGGATCAAGGTCATCGACCTTGCCGTCACCGCTCTCAACCTCGCCTGAGGATCTTGCCATGATCAAGGATTTCGCCTCCGCCCTGCGCCCTTCGCTGGCCATGACCGGACTGTTCGCCGTCGTCCTGTGCGGCCTCTATCCGGCGCTGATCACCGGGGTTGCGCAAGCCGCCTTTCCGCAGGCCGCCAACGGCAGCCTGATCGAACGCGATGGCCATGTCGTCGGCTCGGCGCTGTTGGGACAAGGCTTTGCCAGCGACCGCTATTTCCACGGTCGCCCCTCAGCCGCCGGGGCCAATGGCTATGACCCGACCGCCTCGTCCGGCTCGAACCTCGGCCCCGCCAGCCAGGTTCTGCACGACCGCATCGTCAAGGATCTTGGCGCCGCCAAAACGTCACCCAGAAGTTCGTCACCGGGTTCCGTCCCGTCTGATCTGGTGACCGCTTCCGCCTCGGGGCTGGACCCCCATATCAGCCCCGAGGCGGCCTTGTTCCAGATCGACCGCGTCGCTCAGGCGCGCGGGATCGACCCAGCGCGGGTGCGGCTGCTGGTGGACGCGCAGGTGGAAAAGCCGCTGGCCGGGTTCCTTGGTGAACCGCGCGTCAATGTGCTGGCGCTCAATCTTGCGCTCGACGCGGCGACCGCAAAGGGTGCATCATCATCGCAGTGACCAGCGACGACCGCCCCGATCCCGACGCCCTGCTGCGCACGCTGCGCCAGAGCGGCGGTGCCCGCGAACATGCCGGCCGCCTCAAGGTTTACCTTGGGGCGGCTCCGGGCGTGGGCAAGACGTACGAGATGCTCAGCGATGCCGCGCAATTGCGCGACAACGGCAGCGATGTGGTCATCGGCGTGGTCGAAACCCACGGCCGGGCCGAGACCGAGGCGCGGGTGCGCGGGTTCGAGATCGTGCCGCGCGCGCGGATCGACCATCGCGGGCAAGTGCTGGAGGAGATGGACATCGACGCCATCCTGAAGCGCCGCCCGCAGCTCGTGCTGGTCGATGAACTGGCGCACACCAACGCGCCGGGCAGTCGCCACGACAAGCGCTGGCAGGATGTCGAGGAACTGCTGGCGGCGGGCATCGACGTGTGCTCGACGGTCAATATCCAGCACCTTGAAAGCCTGAACGATGTCGTCGCCTCGTTCACCCGGGTGCGGGTGCGCGAAACGCTGCCCGATCGCGTGCTCGACCGCGCCGAGATCGAGATCGTCGACCTGCCGCCCGACGAACTGATCGAGCGGCTGAAGGCGGGCAAAGTCTATGTCCCGCACGAAGCGGCGCGCGCGCTGGGTCACTTCTTCTCGAAATCGAACTTGTCGGCCTTGCGCGAACTGGCGCTGCGCCGCGCCGCGCAAGCGGTCGATGCGCAGATGCTCGATCTGCTCAAGGCCCACGCGCTCGCCGGGACATGGGCCGCCGCAGAGCGTATTCTGGTGGCCGTGGGCGCCAATGCCGGAGCCGCAGAAGTCGTTCGCGCGGGCAAGCGGCTGGCCGACGCGCTGCGCACGCCGTGGACGTGCGTGCATGTCGAAACGCCGGGCGAGCGTCCGCTCGATGCCGCCAACCAGCTTGCCGCCGCGATGCATCTGGCGGTGCAGCTTGGCGCGCAGGTGATCACGCTGCCCGCCGCCGGGGTGGTCGATGGCCTTGCCGCCGCCGCCGCCGATACGCGGGCCACGGTGCTGGTGATCGGCCGCGCCCGCCCGCGCCGGTTCCCCTGGCAACGCCGCCTGCATGTCGATCCCCTGGCGCGGCGCCTGCCCGGCCTTGCGGTGCAACTGGTGCCGTCGGGGCTGGCCGAGAGCGTGCCGTCATCGGCGCTGCCCTTGCGCTTGGCCGTGCCGCAGTGGCGCTTGCCGAGCGGGCTGGTGCCGTCGCTGGGCATGGCCGCGCTGGTGACCGCGCTGGGCAAGGCGATCTTCACCTTGCGCGACAACATCACCAATGTCGGCCTGCTGTACTTGCTGCCGGTGATGTTTGCAGCGACGCGCTATGGGCTGGCGACGGGTGTGCTGACCGGGCTGGTGTGCAGCCTTGCCTACAACTTCTTCTTCATCCCGCCGACCGGCACGTTCACCATCGCCGACCCGCAGAACATCATCACCGTGCTGGTGCTGCTGGGCGTCGCCGGGGTCAGCAGTCAGCTTGCGGCGCGGCTGCGCGCACAGGCCTTGCTGGCGCGGCAGAGCGCGCGGCAGAACAGCGCGTTGGCAGGCTTTGCCCGGATGCTCACCGGGATCAGCGCCGCCGACGAACTGGGCCGCGTGCTGTGCGCCGAAGCTGCGCGGCTGCTCGATGCGCGCACGGTGCTGCTGATGCCCGAGGATGGCCGACTGGCGGTGCGCGCCGCCTGGCCGCCCGAGGACCGGCTGGAAGTGCTCGATCACGCGGCGGCGCAATGGGCGTTCGACCGGCGCCAGCCGGCCGGGCGCGGGTCGGACACGCTGACCGCGTCGGAGTGGCTGTTCCATCCGGTCGAAGGCGGCGGACGGGCGCTGGCGGTGTTCGGCATCGCCCGCCCCGACGCCGACCGTCCGGTGCGCGCCGACCAGTTGCCGCTGCTGGGCAGCCTGATCGATCAGGCGGGGCTGGCGCTCGACCGCATCCATCTGGAACAGGACATGGCCAATGTCCGGCGGCTGGAGGAGCGCGATTCGCTGCGCGCCGCGCTGCTCTCGTCGGTCAGCCACGATTTGCGCACGCCGCTTACCGCCGTGCTCGGGCTGCTGCGCGATCTGGTTCCAGCCGACGATGCGCAAGGCCGCGTGATCACGCTCGCCCGCGCCGAAGCCGAGCGGCTGCAACGCTTTGTCGCCAACTTGCTCGACATGGTGCGGATCGAGGCCGGGGCCATCGCCTTGCGGGTGGAGCCGGTCGATCTGGCCGAAGCGGTGGCCAGCGCGGTCCACGATCTGCGCCGCACGCTCGATGGGCGCCCGGTGCGGCTCGATGTCGCGCCCGATCTGCCGCTGGTGCGGGTCGATCCGCAACTGTTCCACCACTGCCTGATCAACCTGATCGAGAACGCCGCCAAATACGGCAATCCCGGCGCCCCGGTCACGGTCACCGCGCGGCGCGATACGTTCGGGCTCGACCTGATGGTGATGGACGAAGGGCCGGGTTTGCCGCCCGGCACCGAAGCACGGGTGTTCGAGACGTTCGCCCGGCTCGAAGGGTCGGACCGCAAGGGCGGCACCGGGCTGGGCCTTGCCATCGTCAAAGGCTTTGCCGAGGCGATGGGCCTTGCCGTGCGCGCCGCCAACCGGCAGGACTGCCCGGGCGCCTGTTTCACGATCCGTTTCCCCGGGGAAACCCTGCACAAGGTGGCCGAACTGGCATGAGCATTCCGGTCAAGTTGCTGGTCGTCGACGATGAAATGGCGATCCGCCGATTGCTGCGCGGCACCCTTGCGCGTGCGGGCGGCTATGACGTGATCGAGGCGTCCAGCGCGCGTGAGGCGCTGACCGCGCTCGATATCGACAAGCCCGATTGCGTGCTGCTCGACCTTGGCCTGCCTGACCGCGACGGCATGGAACTGGTGCAGAAGATCAAGGCGACCGGGGCCGCGCTGCTGGTGGTGTCGGCGCGCGATGCCACCGAGGAAAAGGTCGCCGCGCTCGATCTGGGGGCGGACGATTACGTGACCAAGCCGTTCGATACCGACGAAGTGCTCGCCCGCGTCCGCGCCGCCTTGCGCAACCGCGCGCGCGCGCAGGCCGACGGGCCGCTGGTGGTGCGCTTCAACGACGTGGAGGTCGATCTTGAAGCGCGGCTGGTGCGCCGGGGCGGGGCCGAAGTCCACCTCAGCCCCAAGGAATACGGCTTTCTTGCCGAACTGGCGCGCCATCCCGGCCGCGTGGTCAGCCACACCCAGATCTTGCGCAGCGTGTGGGGTCCGGGGCACGAAAGCGCGGTCGAATACTTGCGCGTGGCCGCGCGCGGCATCCGCAAGAAGCTGGAGGACGGCACGGTCGAGGACAGCGCCATCCGCAACGAACCGGGCGTCGGTTACCGGCTGGCGGTTTAGCCTCTGGTCATGGCCCGCAAGGACGCTACACAAGGCGTAAGTGGTCGCACCGCAAAGACGAATGCGACGAACGGGAAGGGGACCGCATGCGCCGTATCGCCACCATTCTTGCACTGCCGCTGCTGGTGCAACCGGCGGGAATCGCCTCGGCCCAACAAGCAGGCGGGCAGGGCGGCGCTCAGGCCAGCGGGCAGGCCAGCGGGCAGGCCAGCGCTCAGGCCAGCGCGCAGGGCGACGTGTCGGTCACCATCTACAACAATGATCTGGCGCTGGTGCAGGACGTGCGCCAGCTTGGCCTGACCAAGGGGCTGGTGCGGCAGGAATTTCCTGACGTCTCGGCCAATATCCGCCCCGAAACGGTGACGCTGAACGTGGCCGATGCCGGGATCGTCGAACAAAACTTCGATTACGATCTGCTCAGCCCCGACAAGCTGATGGACAAGGCGGTGGGGCAGACGGTCACGCTGGTCCACACCAACCCCGCCACCGGCGCCGAAACGCGCGAACAGGCGACCGTGCTGGCCAACAACGGCGGCACCATCGTGCGCGTGGGCGAACGGATCGAGGTGCTGGAGGGCAGCGGCGCGCGGGTGGTGTTCCCCAGCCTGCCCGCCAACTTGCGCGCGCGGCCGACGCTGTCGGTCACGCTTGACAGCACGCGCGGCGGCACCCGTCCGGCCACGCTGAGCTATCTGTCCAAGGGCTTCAGCTGGAAGGCCGATTACGTCGCGCTGTTCGACGAGAGCGCGGGAAAGATCGACGTGCAGGGCTGGGTCACGCTCAACAACACCAGCGGCACCACGTTCGAGCGCGCCGGTGTGCTGCTGGTCGCGGGCGCGGTGGGCAAGGGCTCGGACGATGGTCAAAGCGACTATCAACCCTCGCCGATGGTCCGCGCCGGAACGCAGAGCGCGCCGCGCGAAACGCTGGGCGATTTCTACCTCTACCCGATCAAGGGCCGCACCACGCTGGCCAATGCGCAGCAAAAGCAGGTCGGCTTTCTCGACGTGCACGGCGCCAGCGCGGCCAAAGTCTATCAGTTCCGCAATGCCGGGTTCGAGGGCAGCGACGATCCGCAAAGCGCGGCCAGCGTGCTCAGGTTCTCGACCGCGCGCGAGGCGGGCCTTGGCGATGCGCTGCCCGCCGGAACGGTGCGCGTGTACATGAAGGACGCGCGCGGCCAGCCGCAGTTCATCGGCGAAAACGCGATCGGCCACACCCCGATGGGATCGGACCTTGCGCTCAAGACCGGCGATGCCTTCGACGTGAAGGTCAAGCCGACGGTGGAAAAGCGCGAGCGGATCAGCAGCTCCGAATGGGAGCGCACCGCGCGCTGGCGGATCACCACCAATGGCAAGACCGAGGATGTGACGGTCGAGCGCCAGCGCGAGTTCTGGCGCACGACAATGACTTACAAGGTCAGCAACGCCAAGCCGCAGCCGGTGACGGTCGACCTCATTCAGGCCGGGCTCGATGGCTGGTGGCACGATTCCCGCGTCCCCAGCGAAAGTCTGCCGGGCAAGCAGCGCAGCCTTGACGAGCGCGTCTGGCAGGTGCCGGTGCCCGCCAATGGCGAGACCGTGCTGACTGTACAGTTCGACACCCGGTACTGAGCGGCCGCCCGGTGGCGCGCGCGCTGGTTTCGCTGTTGCTGCTTGGCGCTCCGGTTGCGGCGGCGGCGCAAGCGGTGGTGACCTCCGCCGCGCCCGCAGCGGTGGCGGTGTCGATCTACGGCGCGCCCGATCGCGGTCCTGCCGAGGAGATGGATCGCAATTTTCTGCAAGGTTACGCGCTCGTCACCGAAACCCGCGAACTGGACTTGCCAGCGGGCACCGCGACGGTGCGCTTCGAAGGCGTGGCTGCGGGGATGCTGCCCGAAAGCGCGCTGGTGACGGGCCTGCCCGATGGCGTGCGCGAAAAGAACCTCGATGCCGATCTGCTGTCACCGCGCAGCCTGTTCGCGCGCGGGTTTGGCCGCCCGGTGATCCTGCGGCGCTCGCAGCCCAGGACCGGCAAGGTGACCGAGGAACCCGCCGTGATCCGCAGCGGCCCCGATGGCGCGGCGATCGTGCAGACGCGAGAGGGGTTTCAGGCGGTCAATTGCAGCGGGCTGAAGGAAAGCCTGGTCTATCAGGGCGTGCCCCCCGGCCTGTCCGCGCGGCCCACGCTGTCGATCGAGACGCAGAGCAGCGCGGCGCGGCGTGTGAGCGTGCGGCTGAGCTACCTGGCCTGGGGCTTCGACTGGCAGGCCAATTACGTGGCGCGCATGGCCCGCGATGGTACCCATGCCGACTTGACCGCGTGGGTCACGCTGGCCAGCAGCGACAGTACCGGCTTTGCCGATGCTGAAACCGCTGTGGTGGCAGGCAAGCCGAACCGGGATGGCAATGCTTGGGATGAACTTGCCGGTTCACCCGCAAAGCTGAAACTGAAGTGCTTTTACCGGGAAGTACCGCCGCCAGCGGTCGCCCCGCCGCCACCGCTGGAATCCATGGAAATCATCGTCACCGCCCGCGCGGTGCCGATAGCCATGGCCGTTCCGCCTCCACCGCCCGCACCAGTCATGGCCGTGCGCGAGGATCTGGGCGACCTCAAGCTCTATCGCGTGCCGGTGCCGACGACAGTGGCGGCCAATGCGCAAAAGCAGGTGGCGCTGCTGCGCAAACCGGCGGTGAAGGTGCAGGTCATGGCCAAGGCCGACCTTTATCGCTGGCAGACTTACGCGCCGGTCACCCGCGTGCTGCGCACCCGCAACCGCAAGGAGGACGGCCTCGGCCTGCCGCTGCCTGCCGGGCCGGTGCTCGCGCTGGAGGAACATCACGGTGCGCTGCTGCCGGTGGGTGAGGGGGCATTGCCCGACCGCGCCGAGGGCGAGGATATCGACATCGAACTGGGCACCGCGCCCGGCCTGACCTTGCGCCACCAGCAGCAGGGCAAACCCGGAGCGCAAACCGCCTTTCGTGCCACGCTGAGCAATGCCCGCGCGGTGCCGGTGCGGTTCGAAGGGCGGCTGGCGTTGAACCAGAACGAAGCCGTTGCCCGTTCCTCCACCCCGCTGGGGCGCAAGAACGGCATGCCGCTATGGTCGCTGACCGTGCCCGCCAATGGCACGGTCAGGCTTGATTACACGATCACCCGAAACGATCGCGGACTGATTCAGCGCCCGACGGCGGAATAGGCGAAGCCCTGCGCCTCGACGATGTCGCGCGGATAGATGTTGCGCAAGTCGACCAGTACCGGCTGCTTGAGCAGATCCTTGACCCGCTTGAGGTCGAGCGCGCGGAAGGCGTCCCATTCGGTCACGATCACCAGCGCATCGGCATCGGGCATCGTGGAATAGGCATCGTTGCAATATTCGACGTCGGTCAGCACCTTGGCGGCCTGCTCCATGCCTTCGGGGTCGAAGGCGCGGATCGTGGCACCGGCATCCTGCAGCGTCTGGATCACCGCGATCGCGGGCGAATCGCGCATGTCGTCGGTGTTGGGCTTGAAGGTCAGACCCAGCACGGCGACGGTCTTGCCGCGCACGTCGCCGCCCAGCGCGTGGATGACCTTGCGGCCCATGGCGCGCTTGCGCTGGTCGTTGACCGCGACCACCGCCTCGACGATGCGCTGCGGTGCTTCGTTGTCCTGCGCGGTCTTGAGCAGGGCGAGCGTGTCCTTGGGGAAGCACGATCCGCCAAAGCCCGGCCCGGCATGAAGGAACTTGCCGCCGATGCGGTTGTCGAGGCCGATTCCGCGCGCGACTTCCTGCACGTCGGCGCCGACTTTTTCGCACAAGTCCGCGATTTCGTTGATGAACGTGATCTTGGTCGCGAGAAAGGCGTTGCCGGCGTACTTGGTCAGCTCGGCGCCACGGCGGCTCATCTCGATGACCGGCGAGCGGCCGAGCGCCAGCGGACGATAGACTTCGCGCATGACCGCCAGACCTTGCGGGTCGTTGCCGCCGATGACCACGCGGTCGGGGCGCTTGAAGTCGTCGATCGCGGCGCCTTCGCGCAGGAACTCGGGGTTCGAGACGACGGCGAACGCGGCATCCGGATTGGCATCGCGGATGATCCGCTCAACTTCGTCGCCCGTGCCGACAGGAACGGTCGACTTGTTGACGATCACGGTAAAGCCGGTGATCGCCTCGGCCACTTCGCGCGCGGCGGCATAGACGTAGGACAAGTCGGCATGGCCATCGCCACGGCGCGAAGGCGTACCGACCGCGATGAACACCGCATCGGCATCCTTGACCGATTCCGCCAGATCGCCGCTGAACGACAAGTTGCCTGCGGCGATGCCCCTTGCCACCAGCGCATCGAGGCCGGGTTCGAAGATCGGAATTTCGCCAGCCAGCAGCATGGAGATCTTGCGGGGATCCTTGTCCACGCAAACGACTTCGTGCCCGAAGTCAGCAAAACACGCACCCGACACAAGGCCGACATAGCCCGAACCAATCATCGCCAGTTTCATGGATCAACTAACTCCTGGAACCAAATTTCATTGTGCACTGCGATGCGGATACCGCCACGACGCCAATATTCGGGTCGGTAATCGAGAAGTCGGCACTAGGCAAGACCCGCCTGTTTTGTGTGACAACGAAGGATGGCGCAACAGCAATGCTGCAGGGCCAGACGCCGCCGCTGGCTGCGATAAATTTTTTTTGCGTTGCGGCAAAAATGACGCGGGCCATCGATTGCGCAAGAAGCCCGCCGGGGGCCGGGCTTGCGCGGAAATCCGCGAGCGTTGCGGGCGGGGGCATGGTCGGCCGCGCTACGTCCATCAAGAATTGCCCGGCCCAAGCCTTTCCGGCTCACGTCCGCAAGTGGACGATTTGGCTTATGGGATTGACATTTAATAACCCATATGGTACATAATCAGCCACGCCGAATCGCTGTCCCATATTCAGACGCTTGCGGGGCGCATCCGCAGATCCGCCTCGGACAGCCCTCTCCCCGATCCCCGATTCGTCGACCGGCCCAGGCTGCCGGTCGTCGCTGCTAGTGCCCGCGCCGACCAACATGGGCCACCCCCGGTCGCCACCCCGGTCGCCACCCCGGTCGCTCCCCCTTCTTCCACCCCAAAGCCCGCCCCTTGAACCTGGAGGTTTGAATGCCCGATATCATGTATCCGATCGTCGGTGACCGCGTGAAACGGTTGCGCGACATGGGCGATGGCACGTTTGCCGAAATCGGCGCGCAGGCAGCGGTGCTGCCGGTTTCGTGGGCGACGCCATCGACACCCTACGACGGCCGCCTGTTCGGCGATGTCGAAATTCAGCTTATCGGCACGCCTTCGACGGCCTACGTCTTTCAGGACAGCCTCGACGGCACCAATTTCAACGACTGCTATGCGTTCGACAAGAACGGCATGCCGCTGTCTGCGGTCGGTGCGCCCGGCCGCTATCGCCTGCCGGGCAACTGCTTCGTCAAGGCGCGGGTCGGCACCGGAGCGACATTCATGATCCGGGCGGGGAGCTGAACCTATGGCGACCGACACTTTTGCGCGCACATTGGCGCAAGCGGTGATGAACCGGGTTACCCCGTTCGTTTTCACCCCCCGGCAGTTCGGTGCGGTGGGTGACGGCTTGGCCAACGACACGGCCGCTCTGCAGGCCGCTGTTCAAGCGGCATCGGATGCGTTCAACGGTACGGTCGATCTCGGGTCAGGGCGCTATCGGATCACCGCGCCGATCGGGGTTAAGCTGACAACGCCGATCACC
Source organism: Novosphingobium sp. FKTRR1 (assembly GCF_020404405.1). Taxonomy (GTDB): domain Bacteria; phylum Pseudomonadota; class Alphaproteobacteria; order Sphingomonadales; family Sphingomonadaceae; genus Novosphingobium. Next base: position 28,094 of record NZ_JAIZDA010000035.1, read on the forward strand.
ATCATCGGGAATGGCCCAGCGGTGTGTTCCATCGTGGTCGACCCGGCGCTGTCTGGTGATGTTTTGTCCTTCAGCAATTGCTGGTATGGCGCCGAAGCCGTGGTTGATACCTCGGGAACGACCGTTGCTGGCAATCCGATCCAGGGAGTGAAATGGCCGTCGACCGGCGCACGTAAATCCGGTGTGTGTCTCGAAGGGTTCCGCATCGCAGGTGACCGCAGCACCAGCAACATCCAGAACGGCATCATCTTTTACGATAACAACGACGCTGTCGTAATCCGCGGCGTCGATGTGGAGTTCATCCGCGGCATCGGGATTTGCTTGTCCGGGCTTCCGAAGAACCTCGCGGTGAATGCTGCAACTCAGTTGCGCGAGAGTCTGATTGACGGCTGTCAGGTCCGATGGTGCGGAGATTGGGCATCGGGACGGCCTGCGATGATGTTCACCTGCTCTTCAAAGACAGCGGCACAGAGCGGATATCAGTTCGACGACGCGAACAACTACAACTTCCTGCGCGATATCAAGATCATTTTCCCAGAAGGCGTTGGCCTGCAATCCAACTGCCTGAACATCAACGCGAACCAAATGGCAAACAATCGCGTACAGGTGATTGTTGACAGCCAGCGCGGGCCTCCGGCCACGCCGACGGTTATCCCAGGCGGTGCGATCAATTTCGGCTTCTGCTCGATCAATTCGGGGGTGTTGACTATCGCTCCTGGTGGCAACTTCCTCAAAAACAATGGCACGGGCACCGGTTCGTTGAGCGTGGGGACGTTCGTGTTCAACGCTCAAGTTCCGCCCGGAACCTATATTTCGGCGATCAATAGCGGGCCGGGAACGGATGGGTCCGGGGTTTATCAATTGGCAAACCGCCAGACCGACCTATCGGCGCTGACTGTCAGCACGGCCACGATGGGATCGTGTCGCTTCACCACGCCGATGATCGAGATCGGTGGGGGGCACGTTGGCGAGGACTGGGATATCATAGCCAACGGATCGGCAACGTTGGGGTCGAACGGAACTGCTGTGATCTATAACCGGAATGTGTTGGGCGCTGGTGTCCCGGCAACGTACTTGTGCCGCCTGAAAGCTGCGTTGGGCCGTCTGGATCAGGGACTTATCTTCACCGTCGTGGACAGTTTGGCGGTCGAACTGTCGGTCCGCGCCTCGACTGTTCCGATCACCGTAGGCACGATCACGAAAGCGGTCACCGTCGATGCAGGCGGCGTTATTTCGGGCGGACAGATCGCAATCAACGGGTCGATGCAGGGTCTGCATGTAAACCCCGGCGCGCAGCGTGTGGTGATGGATACATCCATCGGGAACTTCATGGACCCCAACAAATGGCCGAACTGCTCGATGGTCCTGAACAATGGCGGGACGTTGACGCGTTGGGTATCGGTTCCGCAAGGCCCCAATTACAACACTTGCGTGTGGACGGCCGCGTAACAACGTCAACTTCATTGGCCGCTCGGCAAAGAGACCGTCAGACCCGAAGGTTCGCGTCGCGTTAATCTAGATCCATGTAAACCACGAGGGCAAGGGGGCCCGCCGGATCAGCAAGGCTGTTCGGCGGGCCTGAGCCGTATGAGGCCGCAGTAAAGGAGCCAACATGAAGATCAGCAGGCGCAGTACCCTTAGTGCCATGTCCGTCGTGGCAGGTGCAATCGCAACAGGTCTTCCCGCGTTTGCGCAGGCCGCGGTGCGGGATCGCCAAGTCATGGCTTTCTATTATGGCTGGTACGGGACGCTTGCTGGAAGTGGTACGCCGCTGCACTGGCCAGCGCAGGATGGCCAGCCTTCCCCGACACCCATCTTCGATCATCCTCTCTCCGGACCATATGACAGCCATGACCCGGACGTGATCCATCGCCACGCCCAGCAGCTGAAGGATGCCGGGGTAACCGTCATCATTGTGAGTTGGTGGGGTATCGGCAGTTTCACGGACCAATCGCTCGCGCTGTTGATGGATGCCATGCACGCGCAGGGCATAAAGGTGACGGTCTATTTTGAACCGGGCACCGAGACGACAAGCCAGGCCGCTGCGACCGAAGCCATGACGTATCTTGTTCGGCGCCACGGCGATCATCCTGCGTGGTTCAAAGTTGGCGGTCGTTCGGCATTGTTTGTTTATGAGGTTTCCTGGAAGCGCCGCTTGCCACCGATGCAGTGGCGAGCAGCGGCGGATGCCGTGATGCAGGCGGGGCTGCCACGTCCCTTGCTGATCGGCGATCTCAATCCCCGATACGGAACCTTTCCAGAGATCGCGCCGGCCTTCGACGGGCTGCACACTTATGTCATGGCGCCATACGTTACCGGACTGTCACCGACTGAGATCGGAGCCTATACTGACAAGAATTACCCCAAATGGAAGGCGGCAGCGGGCAGTGGCATCTATTGCGCTACGGTCATTCCCGGATTTGACGACACCAATGCGCCAGGCCGCCCGCAGCCGCGTCCAGTCGTGGCGCGTAATGGCACCGGTACGTTCGACGCATTGTGGCGCGCGGCGATCAAGACAAATCCAAACTGGGTGTTGATCACCAGCTTCAACGAATGGCACGAAGGATCAGAGATCGAACCTTCGCAAGAATATGGCGATACATTCATCAAGCGAAACAGGTACTGGTCCGATCGTTTTCTTGGAAAGTCATGATGATATATTTGTCCACTTCGAAGAGCTGTTTGACATGCTCCCTCGATTTTGAACAGTCATAGGGGGCACCCCGTCTCTCGCCCGACCTGCCCTGCTAACGGCTCTTCAGCTTGCCTAATTCTGGGCGGGTCAAGTGCAACAGATGGCAACATGTGCTTGAAATTTACAACTGTGGTGTCACTTTTTGCACCGCTCAGTGTATGATCGTGCGGCCTAAATTGATAAAAGGCCGCTCTATAAAGCGGTATGTGAGCGCGGATGCAGCAGTGGCCAATGTTACCACGCATCCAATAAAAACCAGCCCTTGCAAGGAAGCTCCGACGGGTGGCATTAGGTAATACAGCAGAGCCAGCGCCGTAGCCTGATTGAGATATAATGAATAACTAATCGTGCCCATGTATTCCAGACGCTTGATATTTGGTATTTTGAACTTCGCGCAAAAAACAAATAATACGAGAGCTAGCAGGTAGGCGGCAAAAAGCGGGACCGGGGAAAAATAGACATTTCCGTTAGACGGGACACGGAAGAGTATTCCACAGTTGACGAATGCAGCAACAATCTGAGCTGCAACCAATCCGTATGCCGCGCGCGTCGCTTTTCGATTGCCATCTAGAAAAGCCACACGGAAAACGGCTCCTGTGAACATATACGACAGGTAAATCGTAACTGCTCAGGAGGTTGGCAGAAAATGGTTGCGCGGTGACTCGGAGTTTGATTCACCCTGCTGATGGCCCCACCCCCGCTTCATGTGCTGAGCGAAGCTGAGAAGAACGAGCTTCTTCTGGCCCA
>NZ_JAIZDA010000036.1 GCF_020404405.1 Novosphingobium sp. FKTRR1
CCACCCAGCCTCCCCCTCAAGGGGGAGGAGCAAGCAAATCTGTGGGCTTTTCAGCTTCGGTTTCGGGCGACGTCTATTTCCATCAGCAGTGCGGTAAGAACGCCGTCGGTGTTGGCCAGCACGTCGTTGTTCCAGAAGCGAATGACATTGTAGCCGTGAGCCTCGATTATTCGGGTGCGAGCTTCGTCAGTGCTGCTGTCGTCGTGCTGCCCACCATCGAGTTCGACGGCCAGCTTCAGGCTGCGGCAGGCGAAATCGACGATCGCGCTGCCGATGAGATATTGCCGCGTGAAGCGGACGCCCAACTGCTCGCCCCGCAGCCGCGACCACAGCCGCTTTTCGGCTTCCGTAGGATCTTTGCGCAGTTTGCGCGCCAGCGGCGTCAGGCGTTTATCGCTCATACGTCTTGCACCCCCACCCAACCCTCCCCCGAATGGGGGAGGGCTTTAGTACACTAAGGCCGGTACATGCCCAAACGCACTGACATCTCCTCGATCCTGATCATCGGCGCCGGGCCGATCATCATCGGCCAGGCTTGCGAGTTCGATTATTCGGGCACGCAGGCGGTGAAGGCGCTCAAGGAAGAGGGCTATCGCATCATCCTGGTCAATTCGAACCCGGCCACGATCATGACCGATCCCGACATGGCGCATGCCACCTATGTCGAGCCGATCACGCCCGAGATCGTGGCCAAGATCATCGAGAAGGAGCGCCCGGACGCGCTGCTGCCGACGATGGGCGGGCAGACCGCGCTCAACACCGCGCTGGCGCTGTTCAATGACGGCACGCTGGAAAAGTACGGTGTGCAGATGATCGGCGCCAATGCCGATGCCATCGACAAGGCCGAGGACCGCCAGCGGTTCCGCCTCGCCATGGACAAGATCGGGCTCGAATCCGCGCGCAGCGGCGTGGCGCACACGGTGGACGAGGCGCTGGCCGTGCTCGAAACCACCGGCCTGCCTTCGATCATCCGTCCCAGCTTCACCATGGGCGGCACCGGCGGCGGCATCGCGTACAACAAGGACGAATTCGTCAAGATCGTGCGCGGCGGCCTTGAGGCCAGCCCCACCACCGAGGTGCTGATCGAGGAATCGCTGCTCGGCTGGAAAGAGTACGAGATGGAGGTTGTCCGCGACAAGAACGACAACTGCATCATCATCTGCTCGATCGAAAACGTCGACCCGATGGGCGTGCATACCGGCGATTCGATTACCGTCGCGCCCGCGCTGACGCTGACCGACAAGGAATACCAGATCATGCGCAACGCATCGCTTGCGGTGCTGCGCGAGATCGGGGTGGAAACCGGCGGATCGAACGTGCAGTTCGCGGTCAATCCCAAGGACGGCCGCCTGATCGTCATCGAGATGAACCCGCGCGTGTCGCGCTCGTCGGCGCTGGCGTCGAAGGCCACCGGCTTCCCGATCGCGAAGGTCGCGGCCAAGCTGGCCGTCGGCTACACGCTGGACGAGATCACCAACGACATCACCGGGGCAACGCCTGCCAGCTTCGAGCCGACCATCGACTACGTGGTCACCAAGATCCCGCGCTTCGCCTTTGAAAAGTTCAAGGGCGCCGAGCCGCTGCTGGGCACGGCGATGAAGTCGGTCGGCGAAGTCATGGCTATCGGCCGCAACTTCAAGGAATCGGTACAGAAGGCGCTGCGCGGTCTGGAAACCGGGCTGGACGGCTTCAATCGCGTCGACGAACTGGTCGGCGCCGGGCGTGACGTGATCAACGCCGCGCTCAGCCGCGCTACGCCCGACCGGCTGCTCGCCATCGCGCAGGCCTTCCGCGAGGGGTTGAGCGTTGAGGACGTCAACGCCGTCACCAAGTACGAACCGTGGTTCCTGCGCCATATCGCCGAAATCGTGGCCGAAGAGCAGGCGATCGAGGCCAATGGCCTGCCGGTCGATGCAGCGGGACTGCGGCGGTTGAAGGCGATGGGCTTTTCCGACAAGCGGCTGGCCAAACTGGCGGTACGTTCGGTTTCGCTGGCGGGCAGTGCCAACATGGCGCGCTCGGGTCTGCTGCACGATGTGGTCGAGGCCATGGCCGGCGCCACCAGCGAAGCCGAAGTGCGCAAGCTGCGCCACCGGCTGGGCGTGCGCCCGGTGTTCAAGCGCATCGACAGTTGTGCTGCCGAGTTCGAGGCGGTCACGCCCTACATGTACTCGACGTACGAAGGCGGCCTGTTCGGCGAACCCGAAAGCGAGGCCGAACCCACCAGCGCCAAGAAGATCGTCATCCTTGGTGGCGGGCCGAACCGTATCGGGCAGGGTATCGAGTTCGATTACTGCTGCTGCCATGCCTGCTATGCACTGGGCGACGTTGGCTATGAAACGATCATGGTCAACTGCAATCCGGAAACGGTTTCGACCGACTATGATACCTCGGACCGGCTCTATTTCGAGCCGCTGACCGCCGAGGACGTGCTGGAAATCCTCGAAGTCGAAAAAAGCAACGGCACGCTGGTTGGCGTCATCGTGCAGTTTGGCGGGCAGACACCGCTCAAGCTGGCGCAGGCGCTGCAGGACGCGGGCATCCCGATTCTGGGCACGTCGCCCGACTCGATCGACCTTGCGGAGGACCGTGAGCGCTTTGCCGCGCTGGTCGAGAAGCTGGGCCTGCTCCAGCCCGCCAACGGCATCGCGCGCAGCCGCGACGAGGCGATCGCGGTCGCCAGCCGCATCGGCTATCCGGTACTGATGCGTCCCAGCTACGTGCTGGGCGGCCGGGCGATGGAGATCGTCGACAGTCAGGCGCAGCTTGAGGATTACATCACCACCGCGGTCAAGGTGTCGGGCGACAGTCCGGTGCTGATCGACCAGTACTTGCGCGATGCCATCGAGTGCGACGTCGATGCGCTGGCCGATGGCGACAGCGTGACCGTTGCAGGCGTGATGCAGCACATCGAGGAGGCCGGCATCCATTCGGGCGACAGCGCCTGCACGCTGCCGCCCTACAACCTGCCCGACACGATCATCGCGGAAATGGAGCGGCAAGCTGTACTTCTGGCGCGGGCGCTGGGCGTGCGCGGGCTGATGAACATCCAGTTCGCGGTCAAGGATGGCGAGGTCTATCTGATCGAGGTAAATCCGCGCGCCAGCCGCACGGTGCCCTTCGTCGCCAAGGCGCTGGGCCAGCCGATCGCGAAGTTCGCCGCGCGGATCATGGCCGGTGAAAAGCTGGCCGATCTGCCTGCGATCAAGCGCAAGATCGACTATATGGCGGTCAAGGAAGCGGTGTTCCCCTTCGCGCGCTTCCCCGGTGTCGATCCAGTCTTGTCACCCGAGATGAAGTCCACCGGCGAAGTCATGGGAATCGACGCGAATTTTGCCGTGGCCTTTGCCAAGGCGCAGATCGGCGCGGGGATGCGCCTGCCGCTGGCTGGCACGGTGTTCGTTTCGGTCAAGGACAGCGACAAGCCGGTGGTGCTGCCCGCCGTGCAGAAGCTGGCGGGGCTTGGCTTCCGCATCGTCGCGACCGGCGGCACGGCCAAATATCTGGCAGGTGCGGGTGTGGTCGTGGAGCAGGTCAACAAGGTGGCCGAAGGCCGTCCGCACATCGTGGACCGGATCATCGATGGCGATATCACGTTGATTTTCAACACGACCGAGGGCTGGCAGAGCCACAAGGATTCGCAATCGATCCGTGGTTCGGCGCTCTATGGCAAGGTCTCGTACTTCACCACGGCAGCGGCCAGCGTCGCTGCGGCAGAGGCGATCGAAGCCCTTCTGAGCGCTGACCTTGCGGTACGATCCTTGCAGGACTATTATCAGTAAGCTTCCACGAGGTCCCCACCACTTGCGGCAGTGAAAGTTCGGCTCCAGTTGCGGGGCCGGAGGGAACCGGTTTTCCCTTGGCAATGGCCAAGGGCTTGAAAGGAAAGAGGAACAGGGATGTCCAGTGTAGAGAAGCTGCCGATGCTCAAGGAAGGCTATGACATGCTGACCGCCGAGCTGAAAGCGCTGCGCGAGGAACGGCCCCGGATCGTCGACGCCATCGAGGAAGCGCGCGCGCACGGCGACCTTTCGGAAAATGCTGAATATCACGCCGCCAAGGAACGTCAGGGGCAGGTCGAAGCATCGGTTGCCGATCTTGAGGACAAGCTCAGCCGCGCGCACATCATTGATCCCACGACGTTGTCGGGTGATCGCATCGTGTTCGGCGCGACTGTCACCTTGCTTGACGACGACGACAAGCCCGTGCGCTACCAGATCGTGGGTCAGGCCGAAGCGGACGCCAAGCGCGGACGCATCAGCTACAACTCACCGCTCGGTCGCGCGCTTATCGGCCGCAAGGTCGAAGAGGAAATCGAGGTTACCGTGCCGTCGGGCGACAAGTTCTATGTTGTCGAGAAGATCGAATTCATCTGAACCCGACCGCTCCACGCACCGTTCATGAAAAAAGGCCCCGGAGCGCTCCGGGGCCTTTTTCTTTGGTCATGCCAGGGCTTATCAGGCCGAAGGCAGCGACGGTTCGAGCAAGCGGTGCAGATGCACGATGACATAGCGCATTTCGGCGTCGTCCACGGTGCGCTGCGCCGAACTGCGCCATGCGTCTTCGGCGCTGGCATAGTCGGGGTACACACCGACGACGTCGATGGCGTTGAGATCGACGAATTCGAGGCCTTGCGGATCTTTGACCCGCCCGCCCATGACAAGGTGGAGCTTTTGCATGTGCGACTTTCCGTTGGGGGTAGGAAGCGCAATCCCCTCGCAAATGCGGGCGTTCCGCGCAAGTAAGACCAACCGCCAAGGCCCCCTTAATTGCGCGGCAGCACCTGTCAGTGGCGCAATTTGCCCAGAAATTCGTTTGCACGGGCCAATGCCGCTTCGGCGAGGTCGGTTGCGTGCTTGCGCGCCTCGGTGCCGCGCTCGCTCAGCCGATCGCTGACGGTGCCGCCGATTTCCTCCAGCTTCTCGACGCTTTCCTTGCCCTTGTCGGCGGCGCGCGCAGCATAGGCGATCGCCAGTTCCGCTCCGATTGCGGCCAGCTTTGCCAGATTGTTGGTCGCCGGGCGCACAACCGGTCCCGCAGCGTCGGTCACTGCCTGGACCGCCCTTGCGGCGACGCTGCGATGGTCGCTGCGCCGACGCCGGGCAAGCGCCCCTGCCACGATCGCCCCGAGCACGATCCCACCGGCCACCGTGGCAACCGGGTGATCGTGAACGAAGTCGCGCGCCTTTTGCGCGGCGTTGCCGGCCAGTTCGGCGCTGCGGTCCTTGGCTTCGTCGATCTTTTCACGAAGGCGCGCGCGCCCGTCGGCGGTTGCCTCGTTCGCGGCGTCGATCACGTCCTCGACCTGATCGACGATTTCATCGGTGAAGTGCTTGTCGGTCATGGGAATCTCCTTGGCCGGGCCACAAGGGCCCGGTTGTGTCAGGTCCGGCGCAGGGTCTGCACCAATGCGCCTAACTGGCGCCTGAACGACCAGCCGATCAGGGCGAGCGCCATCGTGATCAGTACCGGCTTGTTGTCTAGCGCCACATCGGCGACACGTTCGGCAGCTTGGGTAGCCGTATTTAACGCATCATCGCGCAGTCGCTGTCCGATAGGTTTTTCGGCCAGCGCTGCTTGCAATCGGGCAACGTCGCCACGGACAAGCGCCAGTGCATCGGCATGGAGCGCCTGCGCCTCGGCCAGATTTGCCGCATCGGTCATCACTGCGGTCCCTTCAGGCCGCGGGCGATGGCCTTGGCACCGCTGACGGCGCCCAGGGCACACAGCCCGGTCAGCAGCGCCAGCGCCACAACGACTATTGCCATCGCGCCCCAGCCGCCAACCAGCGGCGTCAGCGCCAACAACAGCCCGACAACCAGCGCCATCAACGCAAAGAACGCGAAGAACAGCCCGAACACGACAAGCAGCGCGATCCGCTTGGCGTGCCGCGCGATGAATGCGGCCTGCGCCTTGCGCAGTTCAACCTCGGCCTCGGCCAGCAGGCGGGCATTGCCCGCAAGCAGGCGCACCATCTCGACAAGCGAGGGTTCCTGCGCGCCGAGGGGAGCGCGATCAGCTTTGTCGTCAGGCGTCATGTGGCGGTTCAGGCGTCCTGATTGCCCGAGCCGCGAAACAGCCGCGCGACGAAAAACCCGGCCACGGCAGCGATTCCCAGCGCGGTGGCCGGGCTCTTGCGCACGAATGCGGTCACATCGGCGCCCAGATCCTCGAAGCTCTTTTCGTCGAGTTGCGATGCAGTATCCTTGAGCGAGCGCGCCGCGCTGCGGGCATAGTCGCCATACTGCACGCCCAGCTTTTCGTCGATCACCGAGGCGCTGTCGTCGATCGCCTTGCCAACGTAGGCAATGCCCTCGCTTGCCTTGGCCTTGCCCTGCGTGGCCAGCTCTACGCCCTTGTCGCGCGCGACTTCGGTCCATTCACCGGCGACGGCCGTGACCTTGTCCTTGGCGGCGGCGGTGCGTTCGCTGGCATCTTCGCGCAGGGCGGCGACCCCGGCGCGCGCTTCCTCGACCGCCTGACCGAAGCGGGCGCCGGCCTGCGTTGCGGTCTGCTTGATTGCAGCCGTCGCGCTGTCGGATGCGCTCTTGATCGCGGCATTGGCGGAATCAGCGGCGTCTTTGGTGGCTTCGGTGATCGTTTCGACGGTGGATTCGGTGTCGGACATGGGCGTTTCCCCGGGTTGCAGTGCGATAGTGGTGGTTTTGCCAGTGATTCCCGAAGTCAGGATACACCAGCTTTGCCTTTACTATAATGCGCAAACGAATGGGTTGATCCATCACGGTCAAGAATGCTGCACCGCACCTTGCCTGAAACGGGTCCAACCGATAGGAGCAGGTCGGCAAATGGGAAATCACGGCGGGGCCGCAACGGGCTCCCCGTCAAACTGCTGCCCGGTACCAGCCGCCGGGTGCATTCAGGGAGCTGCACCATGACCGCGATCATCGATATCCACGCGCGCGAAATTCTCGACAGCCGCGGCAACCCGACCGTTGAGGTCGATGTCCTGCTTGAAGACGGCTCGTTCGGCCGTGCAGCAGTGCCTTCGGGCGCTTCGACCGGAGCTCACGAAGCAGTGGAACTGCGCGATGGCGACAAGGGCCGCTATCTGGGCAAGGGCGTGACCAAGGCCGTTACCGCCGTCAACAGCGAGATCACCGAGGCGCTGATCGGGCTCGATGCCGAAGACCAGCGCGACATCGACCTCAAGATGATCGATCTGGACGGTACCGAGAACAAGAGCCGGATCGGTGCCAATGCCATCCTCGGCACCAGCCTGGCGGTGGCCAAGGCGGCGGCAGACGCGCGCGGCCTGCCGCTCTACAGCTATGTCGGTGGGGTTTCGGCGCACGTGCTGCCGGTGCCGATGATGAACATCATCAACGGTGGTGAGCACGCCGACAACCCGATCGATTTCCAGGAATTCATGATCATGCCGGTCGGCGCGCCGTCGCTGGCCGAAGCGGTGCGCTGGGGCGCCGAGATTTTCCACACGCTGAAGAAGGGCCTGCACGAAAAGGGTCTGTCGACCGCGGTCGGCGATGAAGGCGGCTTTGCCCCCAACCTTGCCAGCACGCGTGATGCGCTCGACTTCGTCATGGCTTCGATCGAGAAGGCCGGGTTCAAGCCGGGCGAGGAAATCGCGCTGGCGCTTGACTGCGCCTCGACCGAGTTCTTCCGTGACGGCAAGTACGAGATCAGCGGTGAGGGCCTCTCGCTTTCGCCCGAAGCGTTCTCCGACTATCTCGCCGCGCTGACCGACGCTTATCCGATCCGCTCGATCGAGGATGGCATGGCCGAGGACGACTTCGAAGGCTGGGCCGCGCTCACCGCAAAGGTCGGCAAGCGCGTGCAACTGGTCGGCGACGACCTGTTTGTCACCAACCCCAAGCGCCTGACCATGGGTATCGCCAAGGGTCTGGCCAACTCGCTGCTGGTCAAGGTCAATCAGATCGGTACTCTGACCGAAACGCTCGAAGCAGTCAGCATCGCCCAGCGCAACGGCTACACCGCCGTCATGAGCCACCGCTCAGGCGAGACTGAGGATGCGACCATCGCCGATCTGGCGGTGGCCACCAACTGCGGCCAGATCAAGACCGGCTCGCTCGCGCGCTCGGACCGGTTGGCCAAGTACAACCAGTTGATCCGCATCGAGGAAGAGCTGGGTCTGTCGGCGACGTATGCAGGCAAGGGCGCGTTCGGACGTCTTGCCGGTTGAGCCAGTCCGGTCCTGAACCGACCGGCCTGATCGATTGCAGGGGGGCGGGGCCGCAAGGTCTCCGCCCCCTTTTTCATGCAGTTGGCGCGTGATTGGCGAAGTTTAAGTGATCGCTTAAAAATACTTCACAAAGCGTACCCGTTCTGTCAGCTTGTCAGTCGGGAGAGTGATCAATGGCTGATTTTCCAACGACTCCGGCCGCGGTCGAAGCGCGCTGGCTCGAAGCGAAGCTGCGCGATGCGGGCCTGCTGGGCGACGCGCATATCACCGATATCTCGTGGGTGGCCATCGGCACCGGGCAAGTCGGAGATACCGCGCGCTTTACCATCCGTTATGATCGCGATGGCGCTGGCCCTGCTACGGTCGCGGCAAAGTTCGCCTCGTCAGACCCGACCAGCCGAGGGACGGCGGCGATGTTCGGCCTTTATCGCAAGGAAGTGTCGTTCTATCGTGAACTGGCACCTCTCATCGATACTCGCACGCCGCGCACTTACGCGGGTGAGGTGAGCGAAGATGGCAGCGACTTCGTTCTGCTGTTCGAGGATCTGGGCCCGTGTCAGGGGGGCAATCAACTGGCCGGATGCACCATCGAGGAAGCGCGCCACGGGGTAATGCAAGCCGCTGCGCTGCATGCGCCGACCTACTGCAACCCCGTTTATACCCAGGCTGCGTGGCCGCAAGGCGTTGAGGGGATCGGCGTGCGCATGGCCGAGCTTTATCCAAAGGCACAGGCAATTTTCCGTGAACGCTACGACGGGCTCCTCGAGCCCGAACTGATGCAGGTTTGCGAGGATCTGAATGCCCTGATCGCCCCCTATTATTTGCGCGAACCGCGCGAGGTGAGCATCACGCACGGCGATTTCCGGCTCGACAACATGCTGTTCGACGTTTGCGGCGGAACCGATCCGGTGGCGATCGTCGACTGGCAGACCACGGTGCCCGATTGCCCACTCAAGGACATTGGCTATTTGCTGGGCTGCGGGATCGGCAGCGCCTTGCGCCGACCGTACGAGGACGAGCTGCTCGACCTCTATTGCGCCGAGATGAACCGGCGCGGCGTTCCGTTCACGCGCGAAGGCATCTGGGACCGCTACCGCGTCGGGGCCTTGCACGGCGTCGCGACGGCCGTGTTCAGCGCGGCGTTTGTGGTGCGCACTGAGCGCGGGGATGCCAACTTCCTCTCGATGGCGCGCAATTCGTGCGAGCTGTGCCTTGATCATGACAGCATTGGCGCGCTGCGCCACGTTCTGGAGATCGCATGATGTTGACCAAAGGCGATGACTTCCCGCTGCACCAGACACCTGAGCCGGTGGCCTATGCGGGTACCGACCGCAATTTCTACGATCGCTATTTCTTCAATGGCTATGCGCCCGATGGCTCGGGCTTTTTCGGAGCGGCGTTCGGGATCTATCCCCATCTCAACGTCGCCGATGCGCACTTCACCTTCATCCGCGACGGGGTGCAGTACGCGCTCCACGCCTCGCGCGAGTTGAACATGGAGCGGTTCGACCTGACCGTCGGGCCGATCAGCATCGAGGTGGTCGAGCCGCTGCAAGAACTGGTGGTGCGGGTGAACGGCGAGGGCATTGCCGCCGAACTGCGCTTCAAGGGCCGCGCCTTTCCCATCGAGGAGCCGCGCTTCACCTTTCGCATCGGGCCGCGCACGTTCATGGACTATACCCGGATGACCCAGAACGGGTTCTATACCGGGTGGATCGAACTGGACGGCGTTCGCCATGACCTTGCACCGGGCACTTCCGGCACGCGCGATCGTAGCTGGGGCGTCCGCCCGGTCGGGGCGAGCGATGCTCAGCCGCACGGCCATGGCGTGGTGCCAAGCTTTTTCTGGCAGTGGACGCCGATCAATCTGCCGTCGCGCAGCCTGTTCTTCCACATCAATGCTGATCGCCATGGCGCGCCGTGGAACACCCGCGCGGTGATCGCCCCGGACGGTGCAGGGCACGACGCGCTCTATGAAACGCCGTCAGCCGTGATGGAAGCGCCGATGGAGCCGGGCACCCGCTGGCCGGCAGGCGGCACGCTGACCATCCAGCGCCCTGAAGGCCCGCTGGAAGTAACCTTCGAGCCGCTCGTCCGCTTCCAGATGCGTGGCCTTGGCTACACCAGCCCGCGGTGGAACCACGGCCTCTATCACGGTCCGCTAGAGGTCGAACGCGAGCAGTTCGTGCTGGCCGACATCGACCCGATGGCGCCAACGATGGACAACCTGCACGTGCAGATCGTCTCGAAAGTTACCACCAGCGACGGTGAAACCGGAATGGGTGTTTTCGAGCAGTTGATCCTGGGGCCCTATGATCCCTATGGTCTGAAAGAGTACTTCGATCACGGATAGACGGCATGGCCAAAACCAGCGCATTTCCAGCTGTCGCGTTCGCGCTGACGGTTCTCGCCGGCCTTCTGGTTGGCGCGGGCTCGGCGCTGGCCTTCATGAAGCATGGCGCGGCCGAGGTGCAACGCGGCTGGAGCGGCAGCCGGGTGACCGGCTCGGTCGATGCCGATCCGTGGACGCGGGCGCAAGTCGCGCTCACAGGCCTGCTCGCGCTCAATGCCAGTCAGGCAATGTACTTCCGCCGCTCGGCTGACGATGCAGGCCAACCCTTGCGCGAATCCTGTCGCTATCGTGTGGCTGGTGGCCCGCTGCCGGGGCGCTGGTGGTCGGTGACCGTCTATGCGGCTGACGATTACCTGCCGCGCAACGATGACGGCGCACTGTCGTTCGATGCAACGCGGGTGCAGCCCGATGGGTCGGGGCACTGGCAGGCAGAAGTATCTCGCAGCCGCCCTGCCGGTCCGATACCCTGGGCATCATCGCGCCTTGCCGGCCATTTTGATCTGACGCTGCGGCTCTACAATCCCGCGCCGTCGGCACAGCGAGATCTGGCATCGATCCCCTTGCCGTCGGTCACACGGATCGATTGTGCTGGCGGAGAAGGCGCATGACGCGGCGCTTTGGGCTTTTGCTGGCCTTTATGCTGGCAGTGGCCGTCGGCCATGTCGCCACCATTCAGGTCGCACCCACTGCGATCATGCGCGTGGCGATGGATCGGCTTTCGGATCGCGGCGCACTGATCAACCGCTTCAAGTTTTCGCCAAGGGTCACAGCGCAATCGCGCTGGGTGGTGCGTCCATCGCCCGATCTGGCTTATGCCAGTTGCACTTATGATCTGAGCAAAGGGCCGATCCTGGTCGAAGTGCCGCCAAGTCCGGACGGTAGCTATGCCTCGGTCTCGGTCTTTGCGGGTAATACCGACAACATTGCCGTGTTCGATACGCTCAGAAGCCCCAAAGGCATCCGGTTCGTACTGCAACCCCAGAATTTGTCGGTAGAGGCTGGAGTTCCGGTTGTTTATTCGCCATCGACGAAAGGTATCATCCTCGACCGCCGTCTCGCACCCACTGCACAGGCCTTCGCGGTGGTGGACAGGGCGCGCCGCGCGGACCGCTGCGCGCCCTTGTAGTCCCGTGCCTCAGGTGTACTTTTCGCGCAGGGCGAACAGAGCCAGCGCCGCCTTGGCCGCTTCGCCGCCCTTGTCCTTCTGTTCAGGGTCCGCGCGGACGAGCGCCTGAGCCTCGTTCTCGACGGTCAGGATGCCGTTGCCGATGGCAAGGCCGTCCATGGTCAGCGCCATGATCCCGCGCGCGCTTTCGCCCGCAACGATCTCGAAGTGATAGGTTTCGCCACGGATGACCACACCGATCGCGACGTAGCCGTCGAAATCGCCCGATTCATCCGCCAATGCGATCGCGCCGGGGATTTCCAGTGCGCCGGGCACGGTGATGACTTCGGCCTTGTGACCGGCAGCCTTCAGCGCAGCCTTTGCGCCAGCGACGAGGAGGTCGTTGAGGTGGTCGTAGAACCGCGCCTCGACGATCAGGAACTTGGCCATGGTACTGTCACTCCTCGGAAATCGGCCGTTCGCCGACAATGTTCAGGCCGTAGCCTTCAAGCGCGATGATGTTGCGGTGTGCGTTGGTCAGCAATACCATGTCATGCACACCAAGGTCGGCCAAAATCTGCGCGCCGATGCCATATGCGCGCAAGTCCATGCCGCCTGAACCACCGCCGCGCGCCGGATCGGCCTCTCGCGGGGGGAACAGCAGCACGATCAGACCGGCACCGGCCTTGCCGATCTCGACCATGGCGCGCTGCAGCGTGCGCTTGCGCGGCCCGGGGCTGCCGAGCAGGTCATCCAGCGCGCTGAACGCATGAACGCGCGTCAGGGTCGCTTCGCCCGGCACGACCTGGCCCTTTTGCAGGACCATGCTGTCGGTATCGTCCACCTTGTTGCGATAGGTGATCAGTCGCCAGTCGCCGCCGTAGTCAGAACGGAAGGGAACTTCGGCGATCCGCTCCACAAGATGATCGTGGCGGCGGCGATATTCGATAAGGTCGCGGATCGTGCCCATCTTCAGGCCATGGCGCCGCGCGAACGGGACAAGGTCGTCCATCCGCGCCATCGTGCCATCGTCCTTCATGATCTCGCAGATCACACCCGAAGGGTTCAGCCCGGCAAGGCGCGATATATCCACTGCTGCCTCGGTGTGCCCTGCGCGCACCAGCACACCGCCATCGCGGGCGATCAACGGGAACACGTGGCCGGGAGTCACGATGTCGTCACGCCCTTTGGCGGCATCGATGGCGACGGCGACGGTGCGCGCCCTGTCACCCGCCGAAATCCCGGTGGTGACGCCTTCGCGCGCCTCGATCGATACGGTGAACGCGGTCTCGTGGCGGGTGCCGTTGTTCCGGCTCATCAATTCAAGGCCGAGTTGCTCGGTGCGGGTGCGGGTAAGGGTCAGGCAGATGAGGCCGCGTCCGTGTGTGGCCATGAAGTTGATGGCATCGGGTGTGGCCATCTGTGCGGGAATCACCAGATCGCCTTCGTTCTCGCGATCCTCGTCGTCGACCAGAATGAACATGCGGCCGTTGCGCGCCTCGTCGATGATTTCCTCGATCGGCACGAGCGCGGGCGTGTCGTCGCTGTCGGACAGCACCCGCTCAAGTTTGGTCAGCGTGTCGGCGGTCGGGTTCCAGCCGGGGCTGGTCAGGTCGCGCAAGGTGTTGGCGTGGAGGCCTGCGGCGCGCGCAAGGCCTGAGCGAGACATTCCGCCTTCGGTGACGAGTCGGCGAACACGGTCGATGAGATCGGTAGACATGCCGACTTTATTTCACATCACAATGTGAACATCAAGCTCTATAAATCACACTGGGATAACATTTTAGCGAATCACTCGGCGAAGCCTCCAGATCGGATGCAAGTCCCGGTGATCGTTGGGCTACACCTGCCGCTACGGAATGAAGCGGTTTAATTATCCGGTTGACAAATCGCCGCGTCCAAGTTGTCCTGTAGTTCAGGTAACCCGCGAAAATACGTCGGGTGCCGCTGGAGAGAGAGGTCTGAGCGATGAGGGGCAAGCTTTCCCTGCTGGTCGGCGTGTGCGCGGCTGCTATTTCAAATCCTGTGTTTGCGCAAACTGCTACTGACGCTGCGTCGAGTGGCGTTGAACAGATTATCGTGACGGCGCAGCGCCAGTCACAGCGTTTGCAGGATGTTCCGATTGCCGTTTCGGCGTTCACCGCCGAAAATCTTGAAAAGCAACAGATTAAGAATACCAGCGACTTGCAGCTGACGCTGCCGAACGTCACCTTTACCAAGACCAACTTCACGTCGGCCAGCTTCACAATTCGCGGGATCGGCGACTTGTGCACGGGCGTCAGTTGCGACAGCGCGACCGCCATCCACCTCAACGATGCCCCGCTGTTCTCGACGCGCCTGTTCGAAGGCGAGTTTTACGATCTTGCGCAGATCGAAGTGCTGCGCGGGCCTCAGGGCACACTGTTCGGCCGCAACGCAACGTCGGGCGTGGTCAACATCCGTACGGCCAAGCCCAACCTCAACGCGCTGGCTGCGGCGGGTGAGGTCGAATACGGCAACTACAATTCGATCAAGGTGAAAGGCATGCTCAACGTGCCGATCACCCAGACCCTGGCGGTTCGCGCAGCGGGCTTCTACCTGAAGCGCGATGGTTACACCAAGAACCTCTACGACGGCAAAAAGCTCGACGATCGCGATCTCTATGGTCTGCGCGGGTCGCTGACCTGGGAACCCGGTCCGAGCACGACGATCGACATCGTTGGCCAATATCTGCGGGAAAAGGACAGCCGCCTTCGCATCCAGAAGCAATTGTGCCAACCTGATCCGACCGGCATTCTGGGCTGCCTCAACGGTTCCACGCCCTACGGTTCGGTCAACGGCAACGCCACGCTTGCCAGCGTCCTGACCTCGAAGGAATTCTTTGCCATTCGCGGGTTGCCGACCGCGTTCGCGCTGGGCAGCCTTTATGGCAACGACGTATACAAGGGCACGGTGAATCCGACCGATCCGCGCGTCATCAATACCGACTTCAACCCGCAGTACTACACGCAGGAAACGATCCTGCAGGGCACGTTGAAGCAGGACATCGGCGACAAGTTCAGCCTCAAGATCGAGGGCAACTACGAGCGGGTGAAGATCGACTCAGAACAGGATTACAACAATTCGGTTCAGGATCGTTCTGGCTTCGCTGCTGGTCTTGGCGCGTTGCAGGCGGCGGCTGCCGGTCTGCTTGGCCCGGGCCTGCAAGCCTACCTCAAGCCGGTCGCCGCAGCGCTCATTCCGCAAGGCGCAAGCGGTCCGCTGTGCACCTCGCTGCCAGAGGACACGGGCACGGGCGTGTTCGGTGGGCACAGCATTTGCGCCAGCACGCCGCTCGACTTCGACCGTTCGCGCCAGGACAACGAAAGCTTCACGGTTGAAAGCGTGTTGTCTTCCAAGTTCGACGGTAAGTTCAACTTCCTGTTGGGTGGCATTTACGGCAAGTACAAGCTGCGCGTGAACGATTACTATGTCGACTCATTCGGGCTCGACTATTTTTCGGGCGTGGTCGGCGCCTTCACGGCTCTTGGCGCCGGTGCACCACCGTCGTTCCTTGCAACGCCTTACTACCGCAACAACACCAGCGACATGAAGCTGAACACGTTCGGCATTTTCGGTGAAGCCTACTACAGCTTCAGCGACAAGGTGAAGCTGACGGCCGGTCTGCGCTACAATGACGACAAGAAAACACTGACCGCCCGCACGACACTGTTCAACTGGCTGACGCCGCTTGGAACGGCAGATGCAACCACGTCGCCGTTCATCGGCAGCTATGACGCCGATCCGGGTCTGAGCGGCAACCAGTTGTATCAGGTCCGCACGGTCCACTTCAAGGAAGTGACCGGACGTGCCGTGCTCGACTGGCAGATCACCCCCGACAATTTGCTCTACGCATCCTACTCGCGTGGTTACAAGTCGGGTGGTATCAACCCGCCACTTTCGCCGATCTTCACGGTGCCCGAGGGGTTCAAGCCTGAATTCGTCAATGCCTTCGAAATCGGGTCCAAAAACACCTTCGACAACGGCAAGTTGCAGCTGAACGTCACCGGGTTCTACTACAAGTACAAGGATCTGCAGCTGTCGCGCATCGTCGCCCGCACCTCGGTCAACGATAACGTCAGTGCCAGCATCTATGGTATCGAAGCAGAAGCGATCATCCGCCCGATCCGTGCCGTCACCGTGAACATGTCGGCCAGTTATCTCCATACCTCGGTGTCGGAAGACAAGTTCCTCGCCAACCCGCGTGACTTTGGCGCAGGTCGATCGGATGCGGTGATCATCAAGGATATCACCAACGCCGCCAACTGCGCTGTAGGTGCCAACACGGCCGGTAACGTTGCCGGGGTCAATGCCTTCGTCAACACCGTTAACGGCCTGATCAACGCGGGTGCGATCCCGGGTGTAAAGGGTGGCGCGGGGCTGCAAGGCACCACGTCGTTCGGCGGCCCGGACAGCGGCATCGCCTCAAGGGGTGCCTACAGTGTCTGCGCGGTGCTCGATGCCGTCGCTGCTTCAAACGGCAAGGCCTTCGATCCGGCTGGGATCACGGTCTATTCGTCGGGCATTCCGGTCAACATTCGGGGCAACAAGCTGCCCGGCGCGCCGAACTACAAGTTCTCCGCCGGTATCCAGTATGAAATCCCGGTTGGCGATCTGGCGCTGACACCGCGTGTGGACTTGGTGATCACGGGTGAATCGACCGGGAGCATCTTCAACGGGAGCATTAACAAGATCCCGTCGTTCACCCAGGCAAATGCGCAGATCCAGCTCGACGGCCCGAACAAGCGTTGGTTCATTCGTGGGTTCATCCAGAACATCTCGAACGCCAACTCGATTACCGGTGCTTACGTGACCGACCAGTCGTCGGCCAACTTCACCAACATCTTTACGCTTGAACCGCGTCGTTACGGCGTCGCGGCCGGCTTCAAATTCTGATTGATTTGGGACGCCGCCTCCTTTCTCTCTGTGAGGAGGTGGCAAAGGGGGGAAACGCCGGAGGGAAACCTCCGGCGTTTTTCCTGTCAGCGCCAGAAGTCGCTTCGCGATCTACGCTCGGTTCCGGACCGCCTAGGGGATGCCGAAGTCGTCCATACCGCCTAAGTCAATGGAAGGGAGGTTGTGCGCTTGAGCACATCGAGCGTGATGCTTGAGCGCACATTGTCGACATCACCGTGGCCCAGCAGTTCCTCGTTGATCAGACGCGACAGGTCTTTCAGGTCGCGCGTGACGATGCGCAGCAGATAGTCGGAATCCCCCGTCGTTGCGCAGCAATCAAGTACCTCCTCAAGCGCGGTGACGCGGCGATGAAATCCGGCAACCGTCTCGCGCGAATAGGAGCCAAGCGTGACCGAGATATAGGCCTCGACCATTAGGCCAAGTTGTTCTTCGTCGAGAATGGCGACCTGTTTGCGGATCAGCCCGTCTTGTTGCATGCGCGCGATGCGCCGCGAAACCTGACTGGCGGACAGGTTCACCAGATCGCCGAGTTCGGCGTGCGCGCGCGATGAGTCGGCTTGAAGCTGCGTGAGAATTTTGCGGTCAATCTGATCCATGCGTCAAATATGCGAAATCGTGATGCAATGTGCAAGAGTGGCGCATTTTCTGGGTCAAACAGCCGGCAATTCGCGCGGACGTTGCGTGGCCGTTCGGTATATCAGGGATGAGAGGAGCGGCCACTGAGCCAGCCCCGTCATGCTATGGGAGAAAGCCGATGCCCGATCCGTCCGGATCAACCGACTTGTTCGAAAACCCGCTCGGCCTCGACGGTTTCGAATTCATCGAATTCTCCGCCCCTGAAGCAGGCGTGCTTGAGCCGGTGTTCGCGCGCATGGGTTTCACCCATATTGCCAACCATCGGTCAAAGCGCGTGCAGCTCTGGCGGCAGGGAGGGATCAACCTGATCGCCAACTATGAACCGCGCAGCCCGGCGGCCTGGTTTGCGGCTGAGCATGGCGCTTCGGCGTGCGGCATGGGCTGGCGCGTGCGCGATGCAGCCAAGGCCTATGCCGAGGCACTGGCCCGTGGGGCCGAGCCGGTTGAAGTGAGTACCGGCCCCATGGAACTGCGTCTTCCCGCTATCCGCGGGATCGGCGGTTCGATTATCTACCTGATCGACCGCTATGGCGAAGATTTGTCGATCTACGACATCGACTTCGTCTATCTGCCCGGAGTTGATCGCCAGCCAGCGGGCGCGGGCTTTCACACCATCGATCACCTGACGCACAACGTTTATGGTGGCCGCATGGCGCATTGGGCGGCATTCTATGAGCGCGTCTTCGGGTTTCGGGAAATCCGGTATTTCGACATCAAGGGCGAATATACCGGCCTGACCAGCCGCGCGATGACCGCGCCTGATGGCAAGATCCGCATCCCGTTGAACGAGGAAGGCGGCAAGGGTGGCGGCCAGATCGACGAATTCCTGCGCGCCTACAACGGTGAGGGCATCCAGCATATCGCCTTTGCCAGCGATGATCTGATCGCTGGCTGGGATCATCTGAAAGCGTTGGGCAATCCGTTTATGAGCCCGCCGCCCGCAACCTATTACGAGATGCTCGATGAGCGTTTGCCAGGCCATGGCGAGCCGGTGGAGGAGTTGCAGCGTCGCGGCATCCTGCTCGATGGCTCGACCACGGCGGGCGATCCGCGCCTGTTGCTGCAGATCTTTTCCGAAACCCAGATTGGCCCGGTGTTTTTCGAGTTCATCCAGCGCAAGCGCGACGAAGGATTTGGTGAGGGCAATTTTACCGCCTTGTTCGAAAGCATGGAGCGCGATCAGTTGCGTCGGGGCGTGCTGCAAGTTGCGGAGGTGGCTCAGTGACCGCGCCCGTGCTGCAGCGCATCCACCACGTCGCCTATCGCTGCCGCGACGCCAAGCAGACGGTCGAATGGTATGCCCGCGTGCTGGGCATGGCCTATACTACCGCCTTTGCCGAGGACCATGTGCCGTCCACCGGCGAGTTCGACCCATACATGCACGTGTTCCTCGACGCTGGGGGCGGCAATGTGCTGGCGTTCTTTGAATTGCCGCAACAGCCTGAGCAGGGACGCGACCCCAACACCCCGACATGGGTGCAGCATTTGGCGTTCGAAGTGGCGGACGAGGCGGCTCTGCTCGCGGCCAAGGCACATATCGAGGCGCAGGGCGTCGATGTGCTTGGGCCGACGTATCACGGCATCTTTCGTTCGATCTATTTCTTCGATCCCAGCGGCCACCGGCTGGAACTGGCGTGCAACATCGGTACGGCGGCGCAATATGCCGAGCTGCGCGATCTTGCTCCGGTCATGCTGGAGGAGTGGAGCCAGACCAAGCGCGCCCCACGCCATGCCGAATGGCTGCACAAGGAGCCGCAGGCGTGATCGACCATACCCACGATGTCGGGGCATCGAGCTGGGTTCCCGGCGCCAACGAGCATCCCGACTTTCCGGTGCAGAACCTGCCGCTGGGCGTATTCTCGGTCGGCGGTGGCGAGCGCCGCATCGGTACCGCCATCGGTGAGCATGTGCTCGATCTGACCGAGCTTGCGCCCAAACTGCCGATGCCGGTGCGCGCCGCGCTGGCCGAACCAACGCTCAACGCACTGTTCGCATTGCCCGGCACCGACCGACTGGCCTTGCGTCAGGCGGTGTTTGCCTTGCTGACCAGCGAGGGGATGCAGCATCGGATCATGCCTTTCCTGAAGCCGTTGGCCGATTGTACGCTGCATTTGCCGTTTCGCATCGGCGATTACACCGACTTTTATGTCGGCATCCATCACGCCACCGCCATCGGCAAGTTGTTCCGCCCCGACAATGCGCTGCTGCCCAACTACAAGCATGCGCCGATCGGCTACCACGGACGCGCTTCGTCGGTGCGGGTTTCGGGCACGCCGGTGGTCCGTCCGCGCGGGCAGATCAAGGCACCCGAGGCGGATGCGCCGGCACATGCGCCTGCGCGGCGGCTCGATTGCGAGTTGGAGCTCGGCGTATGGATCGCGGGCGACAACGATCTGGGCACGACCATTCCGGTCGATCTGGCGTGGGATCGCATCGGCGGGCTGACCCTGCTCAACGATTGGTCGGCGCGCGACATCCAGGCTTGGGAATATCAGCCACTGGGGCCATTTCTGGCGAAGAACTTCCTGACGACGATTTCGCCGTGGGTGGTTACCACCGAAGCTCTGGCGCCGTTCCGGGTGGCGCAGGCCCCCCGACCAGACGGCGACCCCGCGCCTTTACCCTATCTGCAAAGCGCAGATGACCAGACGGAAGGCGCACTGTCGATCGATCTGGGCATCACGCTGTCGACAGCGGCGATGCGGGACAAGGGACTGGCGCCGCAACGGTTGGCGCAGGGCAATTCGGCCGACGCGATGTATTGGACGATGGCGCAAATTGTCACGCACCATGCCGCGGGCGGATGTGACCTGCATGCAGGTGATTTGCTCGGCACGGGTACGCTCTCCGGCCCGGCCAAGGGCAGCGAAGGCAGCCTGATCGAGCTGACCGAAGGCGGCAGACGTCCGCTCGTGCTGGCCGGGGGCGAGACGCGCACATTCCTTGAGGATGGCGATGAACTGGCGCTGGTCGCGCATGCCCGGCGCGAAGGCTATCGCTCCATCGGCTTCGGTCCTTGCGTGGGCAGGGTGGTTCCTGCGGCATGAGCCTGACCCTGCACGGCTATTGGCGTTCGGGTGCGGCATGGCGGGTGCGGATCGGACTTGCGCTCAAGGGTCTGGATCACGCCAGCGTGCCGCATGACCTGCGGCTGCGGAAGCAGGCGTCACCAGCGTATCTTATGCTCAATCCGCAAGCGCTAGTGCCCGCGCTGGACACGGGCGAGGGGGTGCTGATCCAGTCGCTCGCGATCCTTGAATGGCTGGACGAGGCCTATCCACAACCATCGCTGCTGCCGTTCGACCGGTTGCAACGGGCGCATGTGCGCGGCCTTGCTCAATTGATTGCCAGCGATGTGCATCCCTTGCACAACTTGCGCGTGCTGCAGGCGCTGCGCGGCGATCTCAATGCCAGCGAGGCGCAAGTTCAGGCATGGATCGCCCGCTGGATCGGCGCGGGGCTGGCGGCGCTTGAAGTGCAAGTGGCAAGGTATGGTGGTGTGTTTGCCTTTGGCGATGTGCCGACGATCGCGGATTGCTGCCTGGTGCCGCAGGTCTATTCGGCACGCCGGTTCGGTGTGGATCTGCAGGACTTTCCGCGCGTGGTGGCAATCGATGCGCATTGCGCCACCCTGCCGGCATTCCAGATCGCCCATCCCGATCAACAGGCCGATGCCTCATGACCCCAACCGATGACTGGATCATTCCGCAAGAATGGTCGAGCTATACCGCCGAACAGCATGCGACGTGGGACACGCTTTTCGCGCGGCAGGCAAAACTTTTGCCCGGACGGGTCGCGCCTGCGTTTCTTTCCGGTCTCGAGTTCCTGCGTCTGGCCAAGCCGGGAATTCCCGATTTCGAGGAACTGTCCGAGCGTCTGATGAAAGCCACCGGCTGGCAAGTGGTGGCGGTGCCCGGACTGGTGCCCGATGATGTGTTCTTCGACCATCTCGCCAACCGCCGGTTCGTTGCGGGCAATTTCATCCGGCGGGCTGACCAGCTGGACTATCTGCAAGTGCCCGACGTGTTTCATGACGTGTTCGGACACGTTCCGCTGTTGGCGGACCCGGTGTTCGCCGACTACCTTCAGGCCTATGGCATCGGCGGCCAGCGCGCCAACGGACTTGGTGCGATCCGCAATCTGGCGCGGCTCTATTGGTACACCGTCGAGTTCGGACTGGTCCAGACCACTGATGGCTTGCGCATCTACGGCGCCGGGATTGCTTCGTCCCACAGCGAGTCGATCTTTGCGCTTGAGGATCCATCGCCCAATCGTATCGGGTTCGATCTGCAAAGGATCATGCGGACCCTTTATCGCATAGATGACTTCCAACAGACCTATTTCGTTATCGACAACTTCGAAGCATTGCTCGAAACCACACTGACCACAGATTTCGCGCCGTTGTATGATGCTTTGGCATCGGCGGAAGACATCGCCGTCGACCAGATCGAACAGGGTGATCGGATCATTTGGCGCGGAACGCAGTCCCATGCCCACGCCGCCTAGCTTACAGGAATACCAAGACAACATGCTTCGTACGCTCTATCCGCCGATCGAACCCTACGAGACCGGCACGCTCGATGTCGGCGATGGCCATGTTATCTATTACGAGCGTAGCGGAACACCGGGCGCAAAGCCGGCCGTGTTCCTGCATGGCGGGCCGGGCGGCGGGTTTTCTTCGGTGCATCGGCAACTGTTCGATCCTGCGCTATATGATGTGGTGCTGTTCGATCAGCGCGGCTGCGGACGATCGACGCCGCATGCATCGATCGAGGCGAACACGACCTGGCATCTGGTTGCGGATATTGAACGGTTGCGCCTGCTTGCCGGGGTCGATCAGTGGCTCGTTTTCGGCGGGTCTTGGGGTTCGACGCTGGCGTTGGCCTATGCTCAAGCGCACCCTGACCGCGTGAGCGAACTTGTCCTTCGCGGTATCTACATGTGTTCGAAGGCCGAACTGGACTGGTACTATCAGTTTGGCGTCTCGCAAATGTTCCCGGACAAGTTCGAGCGGTTGACCGCGCTGATCCCCGAAGCCGAGCGAGCCGACCTGCTGCGCGCCTACCATCGCCGCCTTACGACGGGTTCGACGGCCGAACAGATCGTCCTTGCCCGTGAATGGAGCCGGTTCGAGGGCGAGACCGTAACCTTGCTGCCCGATACGAAAATGGCGGCGCAACATGATGATGACCAGTTCGCGCTGGCTTTCGCCCGGCTGGAAACGCACTACTTCGTCAACAACTGCTGGCTGGCACCGGGCCAACTGCTGCGTGATGTCGGCAAGTTGCGCGGGATCCCCGCCACGATCGTGCACGGTCGCTACGACATGCCGTGTCCGGCCATTACTGCCTGGTCACTGCACAAGGCATGGCCCGAATCCGAACTCCACATCATCGAGGGTGCTGGTCACGCCTTTTCCGAACCGGGCATTCTCGATCGCTTGGTCCGCGCCACCGACGCTTATGCGCACAATTGGGGATCGGCCCTGGCATCCGGCTGAGCGTTGACACACCCGGTCGCATGCACGACCTTCCGAGGCGCTCCGGCTTGACAGTTTTCCATTCAGGACGTTAATTTCTTATCGGACAATTGCGCCAGTCGCCGTGTTTTGTGAGATCGGCTGCAGGGCGGCCAGCAAGGAGATGGGGATGGATCGGCGTGACATTCTGAAGGTTGCCGTGCTCGCGGCAGGCGGAACAGCAGTCAGCGCACCAGCCGCAGCGGCGACCGCTCGCAAGAGCGCGCTTTCCCTTGGTGCCACCGGCGATGCCAAGCGCTACGCCGGGGCCCTGCAACGGATTGCCGCCTACGCCGATGTGCACCGCCGCGAATATGGTCTGCCTGGTTTGACACTCGTCGTGGTGGCGCCCGGTGGCTACTCCGCACAAGTCCGCTCGGGCTTTTCGCACGTCGAGCGGCAGGAAGCGCTGCGGCCGGATCATCTTTTTCAGATCGGTTCGATCTCAAAGTCGTTCGTTTCGCTTTGCATTCACCAACTGGCGCAGGAAGGTCGGCTGTCGCTTTCGGATGACATCCGCAAGGTGTTGCCCGAGGTTGCTTTGCCGCCCGAACCACCGATCACGTTGGTCAACCTGATGGATCATTCCAGCGGGTTGCCTGATAGCGCGCCGCTGTTTCCGCGCACCCCGGACGGTAAGCTGTGGTCAGCCTTCAAGCCGGGAAGCGCCTGGTCCTATTCGAACACGGCCTACCAGCTCCTTGGCAAGGTCATCGAGCGATTGGATGGCAGATCACTGGCTCAAAGCCTTGAACGGCGGATTTTTGCGCCGCTTGGCATGACCGGTGCCCGGGGCGCCATCTTCGCCTCCGATCGCGACCGTTACGCAGCAAGTTACACCGCCTTTGATGCTGGCGTGGACTCCCATATTCACGGGCGGCTGGGCCCGGCCGCGTGGATCAACACCACCACTGGTGCCGGATGCATCGCGGCAACGACCGGCGACATGGCGCATTGGTTGCGATACCTTGTCTCAGCCGGTTCCGGCAAGGGCGCGCCACTGCTCTCCGACGACGGTGCGCGCAATTTCACAAATGCCACCGCCGCTGCTCCCAATTGGCCTGTTGGCAACGGCACCGCGCGCTATGGCGCGGGTCTTGCCCACGTACCGGTCGAGGGGCGCACGATCATGCACCATACCGGAGGGATGGTCTCGTTTTCGTCGTCGATGCATGTCGATCCGGTGGCGGGGGTCGGCTGCTTTGCCAGCACCAATTGTGGCCAGCAGGACTATCGCCCCCGAGATCTGACGGCGTATGCCTGCGCAGTTTTGCGCAACGTGATCGAGCCGCACGCCGGTCTTTCGCCCAAACCTGCACCGATCAAGCCCGCGCCCAAGCCGGCGCCGATTGCAAAGGCTGGGCCGGTTCGCGCCGATCTGGCAGCGCTGGCCGGTCGCTACGAGAACGACAGCCCTTGGTTCGGCGCCGTGCAGATCGAGGCGCATAGCGACGGCCTTTATCTTGACCTTGAAGGCAATAGCATCCCGCTTGAAGCAAATCCGGATGGCTATTGGACGCTCAAAGTTCCGGCCAGCACCGAACGTTTCCGGTTTGAAGGTCTGGTCAATGGGCGGCCGCAGGTGCTGAATTTCTCCGGCAACGATTTCGAACGGCGCGACACCTGATTTGTGGCACAGAGTCGGTCGTGCAGGGCGCTCTAGCGCGACCGACCCCGCGCCGTTACCGGCCACAAGGCGCGCAACGTCTCGCCCTCGATCACGTGATAGGTGTCGTAGAGATTGACCGTGGGGTCGCAGTGCGGGGTTGCCAGTGTTACCACATGGCCCAGTGGCAGCGTGCCGCTATTGGGCAACAGCAGCGCGCCATGCTCGTCACCCATGAAGCGGTAAGTCGCGCCGGAGGGAGCACCCTTGACCACGGTGGGTACTCCGGCATCGCTTGAAAACGCCTTTAGCCCGGCATCGAGCGTGACCAGCCCCGGCGTATTGGCGCTGACCACGCGCGCGTCGACCAGCAAGGCTGTCTCGAACGGAGCCGCAAGGCCATCGCCGCAAAGGTCACAGGCGGCATATTCGGCGTCCATGAACACATAGGAGCCAGCCTGAAGTTCGGTGAACAGGCCAAGATCGGGGTCGATTCGATGGGTGCCTGTGCCTCCACCAGTAACGATGCCGGGGCCGCCGCCCGCTTCGGTCAGGGCATTGATGAACGCCTGCAAACGAAACCTTAGCGTTTCCATTGCGTCCCGACGCTTGTCAAAGCTTGGGATGTGCTGCTGCGCTCCGCAATAGAATTGCACCCCGGCATAGTGCAGATCGTGTTCGCTACCGATCGCGTCCAGCAATGCGACGGCGGTGTCCGGTGTGGCGACGCCGGTGCGATGAATGCCCGGATCGATATCGATGATTACGCGCAAGGGCTTGCCCGCTGCGCGCGCCGCCTTACCCAGTTCGCGCACGTTTTCGGGATTGTCGACGACGCATATCAGATCGGTCGTGCGACAATTGAGCGCCATCAGCCGCGCTATCGCTTGCGGCGTGACGACCGGCGATGTCAGCAAGATGCCTTCTGTTACGCCGTTGTCCGCCATCGCTTCGGCCTCGCCAAGCTTCGCGCAGCAAATCCCGACCGCGCCCGCATCGATCTGACGCCGGGCGATGTCATGGCTCTTATGCGTCTTGGCATGGGGTCTAAGCTGCAACCCCCTGGCCGCCACGAACCGCGCCATTGCCGCAATATTTCGGTCGAGCGCGCCACGGTCGATCAACAGCACCGGCGTGTTCAATCCATCGCGCGATGCCGGTTGATCGATCAGATGGCGATGCAGGTCGTCGTCGGTCATGGTCGGTGCGTTCCCATCTGCGCGCTTGGCTGAAGTGCGCAAGGGCGGACCTGCTTTCAAGCCGCATTCACAGCGTTGGCAAGGTCTTGCCCGGATTCATCAGTCCCTTGGGATCGAGTGCGTGCTTGATCG
Source organism: Novosphingobium sp. FKTRR1 (assembly GCF_020404405.1). Lineage (GTDB taxonomy): Bacteria > Pseudomonadota > Alphaproteobacteria > Sphingomonadales > Sphingomonadaceae > Novosphingobium. The sequence continues at coordinate 25,664 of NZ_JAIZDA010000036.1, forward strand.
CCCACATCACTGACAGCGCTTCGCCGTGTTCGCGACGCATGGCGTCCAGCTTGTGCATGCCCACGCCATGTTCGCCGGTGCAGGTGCCGCCGTGGTTCTGGGCGATCATGCTGACCTGTTGCATCAGCGTTTCTGCCCGAGCTCTGGCGGCCGGATCGTTGGGATCGAACATGGCCATCATGTGGAAATTGCCGTCCCCGACATGGCCGACAACCGGACAGATCAGCCCCGACGTCTCGGCCGCCGCATAACAGGCCGCCAGGCAATCCGCGAGTTCGGAAATCGGCACGCACGCATCGGAGACGATGCTTTCGCAACCCGGCGCCAAAGTCCGCCCTGAATAATAGGCATCGTGGCGGGCTTTCCACAAGCGGGTGCGCTCCTCCTCGCGTTCGGCAAAGCGGAAAGCCGATCCACCAAAGTCGTCGGCAATCTCGCGCAACGTCGCGATCTGTTCGGCCACGGCAGCCGGTCCGCCATGGAATTCGAGAAACAGGGTTGGCAGCGGTGCCAAATCGGTCAGTTTTGAATAGATCGCCGCGCCCTTCATCGCCAAATGATCGACCAGTTCGATCCGCGCCATCGGAATGCCGATCTGCAAGGCCAGCATCACGGTGCGCACCGCACTGTCGACATCGGGGAACTGGCAAATTGCCGATGAAATGGTTTCCGGCACTCCGAATACCCGCACCTGCAATTCGGTGATGACGCCAAGCGTGCCTTCGGAACCGACATATATCCTGGTCAGATCGTATCCAGCCGAGCTTTTGCGAGCGCGCCCTCCGGTATGGATGATCTCACCTGATGGCGTGACCACGGTCAGGCCGAGCGTGACTTCGCGCATCGTGCCGTAGCGGACGGCGTTCGTGCCCGATGCGCGGGTGGCCGCCATGCCGCCCAGCGTCGCGTTGGCACCCGGATCGAGCGGAAAGAACAGGCCAAGGCTTTTCAGTTCGGCATTGAGGCCGATCCGAGTGACCCCGGCCTGGACTTTGCAGTCGAGCGATTCAGCATTGATCTCAAGCACTTTGTCCATGCGCGACAGGTCAAGCGAGAGCCCGCCAAATGGCGCGCAGACATGCCCTTCAAGCGATGTGCCAACCCCGAACGGGATGATCGGCATCGCATGGGCATTGCAGGCGCGCACAATCATGGCAACTTCGCCGGTGCTTTCGGGAAAGGCGACCAGTTCCGGCGGATGCAGGTCGCTCAGACCTTCTCCGCGACCGTGTTGTTCGCGGATCGCGGCGTTGGTGCTCAGGCGAGTGCCCAGCAACGGCGAAAGTTCGGCATGGACCGCCTCGGCACGCGCCGCCCGCGCGGAGAGGGAAGGCAGGATGGGTGAGGGCGCAGCGGCAGAAGTCTGCGCGCGCGCGGTCAGGGTGGCTTGGGCATGTGTCATCGTGAATACCTCTGGCTAAGCCGCCTTTGAAGCGCCGTCGGTCCGGCCGCTCTGGATCATCGCGGCGGTGCTCGGCAAGTTGCGCAAGCGCGCGCCACAGGCATCGTGGATCGCGTTGGCAATGGCTGCGACCACCGGCGGCAAAGCTGGTTCGCCAAGCCCGGTCGGCGGATTGTCGGTGATGTGGAAGTGGACGTCGACTTGCGGTGCGTCGGGCATGCGCACCAGATCGAAGTCCGAGAATTGGGTTTGCGCGGGGGCGCCCTTGTCGAACCGTACTTCGTTGCGCAGATGTGAAATCCCGTCGATCACCGCGCCCTGCACTTGCGCCTCGGCATTGACGGGATTGATGATGGTCGAGCCGCAATCGCCCACCACCCAGACCTTCAGGACGCGCCATTGGCCATCGGCTTCGACTTTGACTTTCGCCACTTCGGCAAAATAGCCGCGATGACTGAAATAAGTGGCGACACCGAAACCGATCCCGGGCTTGCGCGGGGCTTTACCCCAGTCCGAACGTTCGGCAACGCGTTCGAGCACGGGCACCATGCGACGCAGGTCATAGGTCGGTTCGCCCGGCTCGCCCGACGGCGGGGGTGGTTCATTCACGTGGGCACGCATCTGGGTCAGGCGGAACTGGAGCGGATCTACGCCGGCCGCATTGGCCAATTCGTCGCAAAAGCATTCGTGAACGAACGAGAGCGCGTTGGAGATAGGCGCGCGCAGCCATCCGGTCGGCGCGATCGCCGCGATGTCGGACTGTTCCAGCCGGTAATTCGCCGCAATTGCTGCGGGCGCCATATCGGCATTGATCTCGCCGCCGTCGATCAGCTTGCCGTCACGGGTGAACGTTACGCCGTGTACTGCATAGGCGATCAGGCGTCCGCTTTCATCGAGGCCACCCTTCAGCCGATGATAATTGCCTGGCCTGAAATAGTCGAAGGCAACGTCATCTTCGCGCGGCCAGAGCAGTTTGACCGGCACTTGCGCCTTGATCGCGATGGCCGCCGCTTCGACCATCACATCGTTCATGATGCGCCTTCCGAAACCGCCGCCGCACCGACGCATGTGCACCGTGATGGCTTCGGGCTTCAGCCCCAGCGTCTGTGCGACAAGGTCGCGGCCTTCGTTGGGGAATTGGGTCGGCGCCCAGATTTCCAGTCCCGTCGCTGTCGGGCTGACCGTGCAGTTCTGCGGCTCAAGAGTCAGATGGGGCAGGAACGGGGTCCGGTATTCCGCTTCGACCCGGTGTGCCGCCTTTGCCAGCGCGGCTTCGACGTCTCCCTTGTCGGTGAGGCGTTTGCCCGATCCTGCGAGCAGGGTGTGGGCCTGAGCCTCGTAACCGGCACTGTCGTGGCTTGCGCCGTATCCGTCGTCCCATTGGGCGTTCAGCAGGTTGCGCGCCTGATTGACCAGCCACCAGTTCCTGCCGACGATGGCCACGCCTGGCGCATAGCCCGGTGCAAGACCGATCTGTGCGCCCGCTGGTGGCTTGATGCCTTCAAGGACAAACACCTGCTCGACACCCGGTGCCTTGCGCACGGCATCGAGATCGGCATGCTTGAGCTTTGCGCCATAGACCGGCGACTTGACATAAACGGCATATTTCATGCCGGGAACGACGGTGTCGATGCCGAAAATTGGCTCGCCATGGACGATGGCGGGTGTGTCGATGCCGGTATGCGGGGTTCCGATGATCCGGTAGTCCTTGGCCTCCTTCAGCTTCAGCGCCTTGGGGTCGGGCGCGGGCAGTCGCGATGCTTCGAGCGCAAGGCTGCCGTAATCGATGCGTCTGCCCGTTGCGGGGTGGATCACTTGTCCCGACCGCGTGATCAGACTTTCGGGCGCAACTTTCAGCCGCGTCGCTGCAGCCTGTACCAGCACTGCGCGGGTGGCCGCGCCGACCTGGCGCATCATCTCCCAATTGATCGGCACCGCCATGCTACCGCCTGCCCATTGCAATGGATAGCGACGCCCATCGACCGGCGCGAAGGCAACCCGCACGCGGTCCCAATCGACGTCGAGTTCTTCGGCGATCAGCATCGGCAGCATCGTCTTTGTGCCCTGACCCATGTCCGGGTTCTTGGCAAAGATCTGCACGATGCCGTCCTGCCCGAGCACGACATAGTCGCCCACGGCTTGCGCTGCGCCTTCCGCCCTGGCGGCGTTCTGCACGTCAAAACCCACCAGCAGCGCGCCTGTGGCGGTCGCGCCGACGGTGATGAGGAACTGTCTGCGTGTGGTCATGATCAAACCTCGCGATTGTCAGAGGCGTCGATTCCGGCGGCTGTCTTGATCGCCGCGCGGATCCGGGTGTACGTGGCACAGCGGCAGAAATTGCCGCGCATGGCGTCGTCTATCTCGGCATCCGACGGTTTCGGTGTCGAACGCAGCAAGCCGCTCGCCGCCATCATCTGCCCCGCCTGACAATAGCCGCATTGCGGCACGTCGAGATGCATCCAGGCAGCCTGAACCGCCTTGCCCACGGGGGTTTCGCCAAGCCCTTCGACAGTGGTGACAGCCTTCGCTCCGATCGATCCCACAGGCGTCACGCAAGCGCGCGTCGGCTCGCCATCTATATGGACGGTGCAGGCACCGCATTGTGCGATGCCGCAGCCGAACTTGGTTCCCTTAGAGCCCGATTCAAAAGTCTGTCATGCGGCTGAAAGTCGCGCAATTCTGCGGGTTAGCATCCGGATAGAAGCGATATTCGCCCACGCGGTCGAGCTCTCGATGGAGCGTTCCCAGTCTTTGGCGAGG
>NZ_JAIZDA010000037.1 GCF_020404405.1 Novosphingobium sp. FKTRR1
TGGGCCAGAAGAAGCTCGTTCTTCTCAGCTTCGCTCAGCACATGAAGCGGGGGTGGGGCCATCAGCAGGGTGAATCAAACTCCGAGTCACCGCGCAACCATTTTCTGCCAACCTCCTGAGCAGTTACAATTAACCATAAATGCAATTAATAGTTGTTGAAAACTAAAGGATGTTTCGATAATCTGCGAAGTTATCGAATAATAAAAGCATACTGCGGGGAGTAAATGAATCACATAATCAGAATTATTATATGCGCCGCAATTTCCGCCGCTGTCGGCTCGGTCGTTCGCGGGTGGATGCGGTAGGGTTATAGTGTGTCCGGCTGCGCCGGACAGGTCTTGTTATCTGCGCTCATAGCCGCGCTGGCCTAGGATATTTGAAAAGGGTAATCTGAAAGTCTTCTTTCTTCATCCATGACCCTGTTCGATTCGGGCCGAAGGCCGAACCGAACTTAGCCGCGTAGCGGGGGCGAATGACCCCGCTGCGATGCCTCCGCATCCGTCGCACAAAGGGGCAGGGGTCAAAAGCGCCGCATCTTCGCGGCGGGACCGGAAGTTTTTTCGTTCTTCACGAAAAAAACCGGACCCACCTTTTGACGCCTGACCCGCCGTGTGGCCCGTCTCTGCCGTCATGGCTGGCCTCTGGCCTGCTTGGCGAGAAATGCTCTCCACATGCGGGCGAAGTTATCGGCAAGGCCGGTAAGCTCGTTGTCGTCGCCTTCGATCATGTGATGTTTGGCGAGGTCGGCAATCACGGTTTCGTAGCTGTCGGCCGTTAAGCTGAACTGCGGCCGATCTGCAAGGGCTGCGTCCACCGTGGCCGGTGTGATCGCTGCGCCGGGCTTGGCGTGTAGGATCACGGCAAGGCTGAAATCGGAAATAGCGGGATAGCGTTCTTTGGTCATTTTGAAGCTCCATGTATGACGTGGCTAATTGATCGAAGTAAAATGTTGATCTCGGTCGAAAGCTGGTAAATCTCGTCCCAAACAGCGTCTTGGCTGATCGTCGCGCCCGGTTCGGTGAACCGTTGAATTTGCTCCGATCTGGCAAGGGCGGCGTTCAATGCGTCGCCGGGTGTTTGGGTGGCGGGCATCATGCACCGCCCTGACCAATGGGTTTTTCCATTGGCACATAGCAGGTCAACCAATGTTGGCCGATGACGTATCCGACGCGGACGGTTGGCCCGTCGCTCTTGTCTCGATACATAATCGAGACTTTGCCCGGAACCTGCTGGCAAAGCTCCCGAAGGGTCTTTGCGAAAAAGCGGTTGCCGCATTGGTCGAGGTATAGGCAGGTTGGGCGGCTCATACTGCACCACCTAGCGTGCTGTAATTGACGCGATGAAAGCGCCCGTTGCTGGCCTCTTTGCATTTCGTCATAAAGCAAGAATGCTGCTGCCCTTTGATCCGAGCGGTAACAATCGCCAGTTCGTAGGTGTCGCGGGATACCCTGCGACTGTTGATGTAGTAGCGTGCTGGCTTGTCTGAATATCTGTGCTCGATAAGCTGCATGGTCGTATCCTCCCGTTGTTATGTTTTTGGATCGTCGGCCCCGCCGGGTTAGGGCGGGGCTGATCGGATCGGTTAGCCTTGGGCGTCGTCTTTCTTCGGTTCGTCCCACACGAGGGCGAACGTGCCGGGTGTGCGGGTGCTTTCCAGCAAGGCGCAGTTGACCGAAGCCGGAAGGAAGGGGGAGCGGATCGAAACCGAGTGGTATTCGTTGCCCTTGGCGCTTGTCTTGGACCAAGCCGCGCCAAGCTCTCCGCCATCTATCGTCAAGATGTAGTTGGGGCCGTTGCCCTTTGCTGTGATCGGCTCGAAAGAAACACCTTTCAGAGTGCCGAAGGGACTGACGATTGAACCAACGATAAAGCCGCTTTCGTTCTTGGTGAATTGACCGATATTCATGATGTTTGCCTTTCAGTATTTGGGAAGCCGCCGTTTTGGGGCTTCGATGGCAACCGTTCATGACCGGATAAGGGGCGATCTCACGGGAAAAAGAGGGGTTGGGGCGGGCAGGCGCTTGCGCCAACTCGGCCCCGGTTTTTTCACTTGAGATAGCGAAGCGGTGACACTGACGGGCATAGGTTTTGCCCCTTGTCGAAGCTCCGAATATTTGATGTGGCGGCCTCCCCTGAAACGGGAAGCATCGTCGGGCGATCTCCGAAAACGTCTCCGGCTATCGTGGCCCTGAAATCGGCCCTATGGCCCTCGGCGCTCAAGGATGGGTCTGCGATCACTTCAAGGGCGTCTGTGGCCCCTACAGCGTGACAGGCGGGTGCGTGGGCTGGTGTGGCTGTCCCTCAAGCACCAAAGGGCAGGAAAAGCCCTCTACGGCCTCCCCTGCCCTCTTTTCGGCCTGCTGGTCTGCGGTGGAAATCTTGGCCCCTGCCCCGGCTTGTCTGCCCGTGGGACCGGAAGCGTTTAAACGACGCGCTCGCGCCGATCAGGAAGCGCCGGACAGGCGAAGCAACTGGCTTACGATCCCGTCAACCTCGGCAACGGTGAGGGTGTCGGCCGGAAGGTCAACACGCCCGGTCATCCTGCCATTGCGATAGCTGCTGACACGGCAAAACGCCTCCTTGGTGTGCGTGTGCATGGCAACCTGAACCTCGGCGCTGTCGCCGCCTGTGACGGGCTGCGGCTCGATGCCGGGGCCGTCGATCTGCCGGAGTGCCTTCACGGCTGCGGCCGTGGCGCGGATTGCGGTCGTGAGGGTGTCCATGACGGTTTCGGGGATCGTGTCGGCAATGCCGGACTCGTCCTCGATCAACTCCCGTTCGACTTCGCGCAAGATGTCGAAGGCGAAGACGGTCGCCTGCGCCTGCCGCGTGAGAAACGAGGTTTCCGGTTCGGCCGCGTCCTGCCGGGCCAATGCTGCCCCGGCCAAAGGGGAAGCGTCCGGCGTGTCATCGCCCAAGGTGGCGCTTACGCTCCTGATCCCGTCCTTGATCCCGAAACGCCATAGGGCGGTTCTCATCACCTCCATAAGCAAGGCTGAAACGGGGATTCCGCGCTCGGCCGCTATCGCCTCGATCTGCTCGGCCGCCTGCCGCTCAAAGGCAAAGGTGCAATGCTCCATGTCGCGCTGATCTACGATGGCGCGGTATCCCTTGCGGGCCGCCTGCACCATCTGAAACCGGCCCGTTCGCTCCGGCGATCCAAGAGGAAACTTCCGGCGCTCGTGGAATGCCCGTAAGGCCGTTGCCCGCAAGCCGTCCAACTTCCAAGCCTCGATCTGGTCCCGCGTCATGGCCCTGAAATTCGGGCCGGTCGAGCCGGGGCGGTATTCCGGCAAGACAGTCGTTGCCCATGGGGCGGGAAGTTGGTTGTTCATGCTGCGAGCCTCGAAATCGTGCTGTGATGGACGTTGTAGCTGCGGGCGATCTCGCGCACGGCTTCGCCACTCTCGCGCCTCTGGACGGCCTCGCGCTGCTGGTGAGGGGTAAGCTTGGCCTTCCTGCCCATTTTCACCCCGCGAGCCTTGGCGCGGTCCCTGCCCTCGCCTGTGCGGGTGCGGATCAACTCGCGCTCGAACTCGGCCAGCCCGCCTAGAACGGTCAGCATCAAGCGGCCGTGGGCCGTGGTGGTGTCGGCCCATGCGTCGCCCAAGGATCGGAAGCCCGCGCCGCGCTCGGTGATCGTGGCGAGGATGTTCAACAGGTCGCGGGTGGATCGCGCCAAGCGGTCAAGCCGGGCGACTAAGAGCACGTCGTCGGCGTCGAGCTGGTCGAGCACGCGGCGAAGCTGCAAGCGGTTGGTCTTGGCCCCGCTCGCCACTTCCTGAAACACCTTCCCCGCGCCTGCGGCCGTCAAAGCGGCAACCTGTGCCGCGACGCTCTGGCCGTCCGTCGAAACCCGCGCATAGCCGTAAATCGCCATTATCGGCCCCGTGGGGCGATGCTCGCCAGTAGGCCGGGGACAAGCGCCACGATGACGGCAAGCGCAGCGTAGGCGTCACGGGCGGGCATGTCGAAGTGATCCAGCACCGCAAGCAAGGCGAGGATCGCGGCCGAACCGAAGGAAAGCACCCGCACCACCTGCCGGTAAGGGAACCGTGCGCGGGTCAAGAGCGGGATTGCATAGGCCGCCAGAAAGGCCAGCGCGTAGGCGCTCGCGGCCTGCATCTGGTAAGCCCCTGACAGGCTCCCATAATCGACCGCGCCGCGAAGAATCAGGGCAAGGGCGAGGCCGCCCACGGTTGCGAGGGCAACCGGCAAAACTCCGGCGCGGGCAGACTGTGCGGCAATTGGCTGGCTCATGGGTCCACCTTCCAAAAACGATCTTCGGCCGGGATACTGGCCCGCCACGCTAGAATTTTCTCGATCTGTGCGAGCCGGAGCGGCCAATTCGGATCGTCCGGGCAAGCGGCGATCATCGGAATAACGCAAGTATCGCGGTAATGAATCCACTTTGCATCTGAGCGAAACTTGCTCGGCGGGTTCACGCAACCGGCTGTTGGCCCGGCAAGGTCCGGGCTTTCGTCTGGGTGCAAGAGCATGAGATAACCCTTGCGGTCGCGGGCCTCGTAGCAACCGACAACCTCCCGATAGGTGGCCGCGTCCATGACGCCAAGGCTGCGGTGCGCGTCGATCTGCGCCCAAACCTCCGGGGTGAGCCGGTCGGGTAGCGCGGCGCTCATAGCATTATGCCTCCGTAGATCATGGGCTATCCGAGTTGTGCCATTTCTGACAACAGGAATAGCCGATTATACGACATGGTTCTACAGGCTAGATGCCCAAATCTTTGAAAAGCCCGGCCACGCTCGCGGCCGTGTTGCCCTTGCCTTCCTCTAGCTCACCCATGGCGTGCCGGGTGGCCCGGTTCGGGCGTGGGGTATCAAGGGCCGCCGCGCTCTCCGGGCTTAGTGGCTTGCCGCTGATCCGCTGCACGATCCTTTCATGCGTGGCCGGGGTCACAAGACCGGCGCGGCGCAGGTCGGCAGATGTGCCAAGCAAGACTTTGGACAGCCTAGTTAGCTTCTTCCTGCTCATGCTGCGGCGTCCTCTAAATCCAAGAACGACACAAGCGCCTGATTCACGCGGCGCATGGTCGCCCGGTCGAGTGTGCCAATCTGCTGACCGATCTTGCCCCGTCCGACCGTCAAAATCTTGTCGATCATGATTTGCGAAGGCTTTTGCAAGCCGTTCGTCGCGTCGGGTTCTACCGGAATGCGAAGGAAAGGCACGTCTTGAAGGTCGCTCGTCAAAGGCGCGATGGTAAGGGATGCCAAGGCGTAGCTGTCGGCCTGCACGATCACGGCCGGGCGCGGCTTCCCGTATTCACCGGGCGCAACGGCGATCACAACGTCACCGCGTTTCACGCCGTCCAGCCCTCAACATCCGCCGCCGCCTCAACCCAACGCAAAGCCTCGGCCTCTCCGCTGTTCGGATCGCGGGCGGCTTCCGCAAGGATCAGGGATTGCCGCCGGGCCTCTGCCTCGAAAGCGCGGCGCTCACGCTGCTTGACATAGGCCCGCATGAAATCCCGCACCACTTGGGCGGCGGGCTTATCCTCGGCCTCGGTCGCCTTGGTGAAGGCGGCCTTTAGGCCGGGGTCGATGCGAAGGTTAAAGCTGGTTTCCTTGGGGTGCTGACTGGCCCTTGGCATGGTCGAACTCCGTAACTGCAAGATGTGATGATAATGCAGTTACATCACCCCTTCAATAGCCCGCTTTCTTGCTTTCTTTTCGCACCGGACTTTTGCAACAAGAAAAGGCTTTTGTCACAAGGGCCGGTCGAGTGGTGCGAAATTCATGAATTATGCGCCAAGCTCTGGAACCGGCTTCACCCGCCAAGGCTCATAGCTGGCCTCGGCCGTCTCAAGCTCGGCGTAAAGCGCCGCGATCTGCGTTCGTAGGCGTTGAACCTCTGTATGCCATGCCTGCTTGTCCGGGCTGCTTAGCTCCATGCTGGATAGGAAGCTGACCCGGCATTGTCGGCAGGCTGTGACGCTCTCCCTGCCCTTCGGGGTGAAGGGGCGTTTGCAAAGGCAACAGGTCCAAGTCGGTGCGGTCATGTCAGAAGCGTTTAAACGCCCTCTCAATCGGATCGTCGTCAACCGTGTCATGGCGTTGTCCACAAGCTGCGACGTTTTAGATGTTTTATATATGTTTTAATAGGTTTTAGCCGAAAAAAGTGCCATTTTCGTCCATAAAATCAACGACTTGCGAAGGCGTCCGGTCCCTAATAGACGGAGATTGGTCCCTAATAGACGGAAACCGGCCCCTAATAGACGGAGCGCGGCCCCTAATAGACGGTTGATCCACAACCGGGGGCCAAGTTATCCACAGGCAGCGCCTCGCAAGGCCGCAAAACAGGGCCGTGGCCCCTAATAGACGGAAACGGTGAAACCGAAACATAGGCAAATCAACGACTTACAGGAACGCGAATCGGGGAGGGGGTGCGAAACTGCCGCCCCGCCGGTCGATTCCGTCTATTAGGGACCGTCTGCGGGTCGTGGCCCGTGTCGCCAAGCGTGCAGGCCATCCGTCTATTGGGGGCTTGCCGCCGCGTCCTCTAGCAAAGCGGCCGGGGCCGCCTCGCGGTAGGACATAACCAGCAACGGCCCGGCCTGCCCCTTGCTCTCGACAAGGCCGTATTCGGGCAGGTCGTTCGCCTGAACGATCCGACGCAGGTTCTCGGTGAATTTCTTTAGAGTGCCGGTGCTGCCGCTGTGTTCGTAAATGGTTTTGAAATACCATGTCGCCCGGCCCTTGCCTGCGTGCTGCCGGGCGAGGCGATACAGGAACCGGCCTATGCCAGCGTCAATCAAGAAATAGTCCCGATGAACGGTCAAGACTTCCGGCTTCTCGCCTTCGACAACCCGTTGATATAGCCATTCTGGCAAGGTGATTTCGACGGCCGCCAGCTTGTTAGAATCGGTGTAGGAAAGAACCTTGTAGCTGTTCAACAAGCCCTCGGCTTGGTCGGCCTGCATCGGCCGCCCTCGTGCGTCCGCGCCACGGCGAACAATGCGGATCATGGTGGAACTCAAGCGATTGAGCGCCGCCGCGATCTCGTCCGCCTGTCGGCCGCCGTCTCCCTTGCGACAAAACTTGAGGATCTCCGAAACATGCGGCCGAAATTTCCGGCTTGGAAGCTCGCCCCCGCCCGCACGGTAGCGGTTCATGGCTTCGGTAAGGTGCGAAATTGCCATTAGGACAATATCGTAATCCCAAATCGACGCCATGCCCGCCGCCCCGGCCTGCACGTCCGCGAAACCATCGGGCAGGACATAGCGGAGCGTTTGCCCGGCTCGAAGGTCTTTCTTGGACAAGCGGAATAGCGCCAAGTCCATCGTAAGGCGCGTTTCCTTGCTGCCTATGTCGTAAAGGGCAGGCACAAAAAAATCGGCCTGCGCGTCGGTGAGGGGCGGTTTGCGAAGCATCGCCTTTGCCGCCCCGTTTTTGGTGACGGCCTTCGGCTGCGGTTTGTCCTCCATGTCGGGGGCAAACGGCATGGGGAAGCGCGGAGCCTTACCCGGTTCGGGTTGCACAAGGTCGCCTAGAAGCTCCGGCACGTCGCCAAGGACATACCACGCCTTGCGCTCCTTATCCCACCGCCCGCCAAGGCGCTTGACATACTCGCGCATGTCGTAGGTCGCACCCTCAAGATAGGTCCGGCTGCGGCGTTGCTGCGTCATCTACGCCCCTTTGCAGCCGGTAGGCGTGGCGTGGTGTCGGTGTGCGACAAGTCGGGCCGATCTCCCCGCCCCTGCGGTGTGGCGTCCTCGGCCGAAACCTTCCGTTTCCCGCTAAAGCCTAGCCAACCGTCCGCGCCGCAAACGCAGCGATAGCGGAACCAAAGCCCGCGCCGGTAGGAACTGCCAGGGCAACAAAGCGTGTTGCACTCATCGCACTGTAGGCCGCTCATGAAAATAGCATTGCAGCACGGGCAACGCGGCGTCGCGGCCGTGGACGTGCCAAACGGCGTCCAATCTAGCAACGTGTCGGGAAAGGCCGCCTTGGGCGGCAAGGCGCTGTCGTCGGCCGTCTCCGCGTCGATCTCGCGCATGTGGTCGAGTTGGTAGGGCTTCGCGCCGCGCCCGCGATTCTGGAAAATCGCAACCGCTGCCCTGCCGGTTTTCGAGCACCAAAACGGGATATGCACCCGGTCGGGATAGGCGGTCGGTCGGAAAGGCGGGCGGGTGTCAGGCTGCGGGGCCGTGGCTGCTGCCTCGGTCGAACTGCCGCGCCACACCATGGCTTGTAGCTCGCCGCCACTGACGCCTAGGCGCTTCGCCATGGTGCCGATCATCTTGCCCGCAACCTCGGCTTCCGGCCCGCCATCGGCAAGCTTGCTGAACAGGTCTGACAGGCGCTTACGGTCCTTCTCGGTGATGTTCATGGCTGGTCAGCCTCCCATGTGTTGCAAGAGCATGGCAGCACCGGGGAGGGTCTTTTGATTGGCCCGGACATGGGCGACGCCATGAGCCGTCAATGCCCCGACTGCACTAAGCAAATCCGCTAACCTGCTCTTGGTGGATGTGTCGAAGGGCAGAACGGCCCCGCCGCTCTCCCGAACCATCGTAACGAATTTCCGGTAATGCCAAGCCTCAGAATACAACTCATACAGAGCGAACATCCACCTTTTATGATCCTGCAATATTTCCGGCTTGTGTGTTTGGAAATACCGCTTGATAGAAAGATCAATCGAGTTTTCTTGCCGGTGAGGGCCAAAGTCGTAGCTGTCAGGCAACTTCGCGCCAAACCACGACTCGTCTTTATATTGGGCCATACATTCCCAAAATGCCTCGGCCCTGCCGGGCGCATATAGGACGATAAGGCGCTGACCCTTGCCCGCCAGTTTTTTAGAATGAAGCTCCGCTCGATGGTCTACAAAGGTTGGCGTTCTGACCGGATAAATAGCCGTGCCGATGTCATCATGACGGGTGCATTCGGCAAGAAAATCGCCAAGATCGAAATGCGTCCCTTTCCGGTAATGCAGGTCATCAAGCGCCCCGGTGACGCTCTGAATGCTGCGTGTAAACGGTGTGAACACGATAGGGTCGCGGTCTTTGGTTTCGTCGTGCTTGTTGAAGGCAAGCGCAACCTCCAAGCCCGCCGCTGCCGTGAACAGGGATGGGCCAAAGGTCTTTATCCGCTGCCAGTTTTCGCTTGCACCGCCATCGACCGGGACCGCAAAAATAAGCTTCTTCCCACGGCTCTGCACCCCGCCGGAAGCAAACCCGTTCTTGGCGACGGGTGCGCCCGGTTCCCACTCCCATGCACCCGCGCAAGTCGGGCAGGTTACGCGAATGCGTCCGCGATCTGCTGGAACGCGGCTAACTGCCCGGCAATGCGGGCAGGTCACATGCGCCTTGGGTGAGGCTGTGGGCGCTGTCCGTGTCTGTGGCGATGAAGGCGCGGCCGATGGCGTCGGCCCCTTCCCTGCCGCGCTGGCGCTGCCACGCATGACCATGGCTTGAAGGTCGCCGCCACTGACGCCTAGGCGCTTTGCCATGGAACTAATCATTTGTCCGGCAACAACCGCCTCCGGCCCGCCATCGGCCAGCTTGCCGAACAGGTCGGCCAGACGTTTGCGCTCCTTGTCGCTAAGCTCCATGGCAACCCCGCCAAGTAAATTTGTCTATTTCTGGTATAAGCGCGTTGTCCACAACACGTCAATGTATGAGAGGGGAAAAACCCCTCTCACGCACGCTTGCGACGGCCGCTTACGATCTCCATCCGGTTCGGCAGTCCGTAGCGTTCAAAAGCCATGTTGAACGCCTCGGCCATCATCTCTTGCACGTCCATATCGGCCTCAAGCGCCATGCGTTTAAACGCCTTCACGTCCTCGGCCGGGAAGTGGCCCGATACCTGCCGCGTGTCGGCCCTCGTCTCAGCCGTGCGGTAGTTCTTCGGGTCGATCACCTTGGCCGGGGCAGGCTCCGCACGACCGGGCTTCATATCGGCCGCGATGTCTTTCAGTGAGGTTTTCATGCTGCGGCTCCCTTTCGTTGTGGGGTTGGCTTTGATGCGAGTTGTTGCGTCGTCCACTTGTAAAGCTCCTCAATTTCGCTGGCGGCCTTGCCTGTGGGGTCAATCTCCTGTGCGCTGCGTGCTGCCACGCTCGCGGCCCGGAAATCCGCCCGTTCGTGCAACACAACGGGCGCAAGGTCGCATTCCATGCCCGCAAGCAATTCGCGGGCTTCGTCCACCGCCTTGACCGAACCGGGCCGGATTGCGTTCAACACGACAAACGGCCTTTTCCCGGCAAGGCGGCAGAGGTCCAAGGTCCGGCCAAGGGCGAGGAAATCGAAGCCCCCGGCACGGCACGGTATCAAGATCAGGTCGGCGGCTTTGGCGGCCGTATAACCTGCGTTGTTGGCGTCGCGCCCGGTGTCGAGCACCACAAGCGAAGCCTCGGCGGCTTTCAGCTTGTCGAGCCAGCCGGGCAGGGCGACGGGCTGAATGGATTCGGCCTCTGGCGGCATGTCCCGCCGCTGTGACCACGCATAGGCGCTGCCCTGTGGGTCGAGGTCGAGAATAACCGTCGCCTGTCCCGCGAGCGTTGCCGCCGTCGCAAGATGCACAGATAGCGTGGTTTTTCCCGCCCCGCCTTTCTCGCTTAATATCGCAATTACTCGCATTGTGGACAATCCGAACTTGGAAGAAGTGTATAAGGCGACAGGATAACGGAAACAACCCCGTGCCGCTAGGCAAGATTGCCCCGGTCGGGTGAGGACCGGGGCAGGGGTTACATTTCGCGTCCGCCGCCCATGGCCCGGCCTGCATCCCGGCCGCTCTCGCGTTCGTGGGCTTCTTCACGCTCGGCCGCCTGCTGCGCCCGCTCGATCCGCGACAACGTGCGGTCGGACGGTTCGGCGTTCACGTCCCTTGCGGCCGAAACGGCTGACGCTTCAACGCTGCTCGGCACTTCACGCTTGACCTTCTCTTGCTGGTCGAAAAGCTGTGCCGCGTCCTCGGCTCGTGCGTCTGATACCTCGCCGGAACCGTCCTTGTTCATGGCGTTTACCTCGGCCGCCAGTGCAACAACGGCCGCGTCCCGGCGTGTGCCATTCCCCGGCTGATCCACCGTCACCAAGCCAGCGCCGGGGACATAGACCGGCATTTTCTGCCGGGACTTTTCGGGCCGATAGGGCTTCGGCAAGGACGGGTCATCATAATCCTCAAGCACCGGCCGAACCTGCACGACTGGCTCTTGCTCCGGCTCCGCTCGTGCCGCTGTCTCCGCCCGCAAGGCCGCATAGTCGCCCTTGCCGGGCTGGCCTTTGATGTCGTGCGGGTCGATCTCTTGGCCCTGCTGCTCGGCCACGTTCGGCCCCTGCACCACGGTTTCCGTGCGGGCGGTGCGCCCAAGGGCAACCTCGGCGGCAACCGCTGCCATATCGCGGCCGATCTGCTCCCGCCTTTCCGGGTCGTGATCTGGCGGGGTGATTTCCGGCCCGCGAAGATTGCCCGCGATCTCGCGCCGCAAGGCCGCCTCCTGCTGATAGCTGGACGCGCTCTCATACTGGCCGTCTGCCCCAAGGGCGAGATAGCCCGTCTCGCACAGCGACGCGGCGTAATCCTGCGATTGGGCATTTTTCTCGCGGCGAAGCCCGGCCCGTTCCGCCGGGTCCGCCGTGGCGGAAATCTGCTCGCTCATGCCTGCCTGTGCTTCGGCATAGGCGCGTTGGTCCGGGTGATCGGTGCGGCCGGTCATCCCTTCAAGGAAGCCGATACGCGCCGCAAGATCGGTTTCAAGCTGGCCCCAAGGCGTGCTGTTGTCGCCCGGCTCCCGTGCGGTGCGGTCCATGTCGATAGCCTCCGGTTGTTCAAGGCAGGCCAATTGCTCAAGGCGGCCCTCTACCTCGGCGCAGCGTCCATCAGCCGCCGCAAACGCCTGCGCGGCCCGGTCGTAGGGGCCAAGCTCGGCCTTCTCCATGACGGCGGAAGCGCAATCGTCGGCCGTCATGCCGATCCGCTCCAAAAGGTCGCAATCGGCCCCGTCTGGAATAGGCATCGTGACCGCGTTCCACGGATCGCGCTGCATGGCCTCAAGGGTGAGGGCTGCGGAATGCGGCGTGCCTCCGGGGCCGTCCGGGTCTAGGTCCGGGCCGGATGTCTCCACACTGGCGCTAGGCGGCGTCGGTGGATCATTGGGAGGTCGGTTATCTGGCCCGCTGCCCGGCCCGTTCGGGCCATCCGGGCCGCGCTCCGGCGCTTCCTCCCGGTCGCGGGTCATTTCATGCAACAACCCCTTGGCCTCGATCTCGCGGGCCTTGACGGCCGCCAGTTCTTCCAGTTCGTCGCGCTCCCAAGGTTCGGCGTCCCTGCTGGTCTTGTCCTCAAGCACGCCCTCGGCCGCCTTGTTGATCCGGTGAACAAGGTAAAGGTCTGCGTCATCGGAAATGCGATGTGAGGTAAGATAATCGGTCATGGCTGCGACGCTTTCGCGCCCCGCCACATCGTTCAAACCGTCCAATGCGATTTCGCCGCGCCCGCGTTCGTGGCGGTCAAGGACATTATTTTCCGCCGCTGTGTAGGCGATTTCCTCAATCTCACGCGGCGTAAAGTCGTGGTTTTGTTTATTAAGGAAAGCCGCGATAGGCGCTCCTAGCGCCGCTTGGGTTTGCAGCCCGTCCAAGCGGTCGGCAAGAATATCGCTGCGGCTCTGCTGGTCGTTGTCGGTGGCGAAACGCAATTCCGCTTCGGTTTCACCGATCATGTTTGCCCATTGTTCGGAAGGCATTGGCTTCGCCTGCTCGATCTCCGGCGCGGCCATAGAAATGCCCTCACCTTCCAATGCGATTACAACACCCTGCGCGAGTCCCTCATAAGTGTTCCCCACTATGGCAAACTCGCCGTCTTTGTAGAGCGCAAAACGCTGATCGGTGTGAATAGTCTCCCCGTCGCTACTGGCGTGAAGCCGATTAAAAGCCTCGCCGCTTTCCAGCCTATAGCCGTGATGATGTGCGAACAAATCCACGGCCTCCGCTGCATCCAAATTATCGAACGTGCGCCCGTTCTTCAAATGCACCGCATAGGGACCGGCTGGTTTCTGCTCCGCCTCGGCTCCCTGCTCCTGCGGCGTGTCGGTTCCGGCGATGGGGGCAAGATGTTCCGAGTTATTCTGATTGGCGGCCATGTCCGGGTTTGGAGGAATAGGGACGCCCCGGCTCTCCAAAACAGCGCCGATGCCCTCTTGGACGTTTTCAGCAAAGGCGGCTAAGACGGCCTCGTATGGCCTTGTCTCATCCCCACCTAGGTCGGCCGTCGCGGCAAACTTCCTTACCTTCCCGGCCGCCTCATAAGCGGCCAATAAAAGTTCGTCGCTGCTATCGGCGGGAATAGTGCGGTCTAAGACATGCGCGGGGTGTTCTGCGAGAGCCTCAAGCGTGAGGGGAAAATTTTCGTTGACCGGCTCCGCCTGCTCGATGCCCTCAAAGGTGAGGGCTTCGGGCTGCTGCTTGTCCGAACCGGGACCGCCCGGCTCCGGCGTGTGATCCGGGTCAGGTTCATCGCGGGAAGTGCGGACCTGTTCGATATACTCCACCGCGCTGCCCTTGGTCGGCCAAGGTTTATCAGTCGGCGCGGCTGTTAAGCGGTCAAGTCCATCGTCGGGAACGAATGGTTGAAGGTCTTGCACCAAATCAACCCCGTGTTCGTCCATATTAGCGAGCAACCGTTCAGAAGCGATTGCCCGGTGCTCGGCGTAGTCGCCAAGCTCCCAAAGATTGCGTGCAACACGGGGCTTCCCTTCTTGGTCTGCCCATTCGCTTGCACTGTGCAGCAATTCTTCACAGGCTGCCGCTTTGTCAAACGTCGCCTCTAAAAGAACCTTGTCGGCGTCCTGCGGAATATCAAGGCGAACCGCATTCCACGGATCGCGCTCGATAGCCTCAAGCGTGAGGGCTTCGGGCTGCTGATCCGCGTTACCCTCGCGCTCCAAAGCGGAAATCATTTCGCCACGCCATGCGGCGATTGCGGGAAACTTCTCGTCAACCTTTACGTGCCAGTCATGCTTCTGCTGCGGACTCATCGAGTCCATATCGGGAACAAAGCCCGGCGCATCTTCCCCGTAAAGTTCATAAATCCGGTCCCCAATCTCGCCGCGCCGCCGATCTGAGGCGGCCTCGGCAATCTGCCCGTCGCCGCTCCACTGCTCGGCAAAGAAAGTCGCATATTCGGCGGCTTCAACGAGTTCTGGCGCGGCATCCTTCGGAAACGACATCCGCACCGCGTTCATAGGATCGCGCTCGATGGCCTCCAAAGTGAGGGCTTCGGGCTGCTGTTCTGCAAGCCGCGCTTCTTCGGCCTCCTGCATGGCCGGGCTAGGCGTCGGCGGGGTATTGTCGCGCATATATTCGGCCGCAAGGTTTGGCTTGCCGCGCTCAAGGGCTGTCTCATAGTCGCTGGTAATACCATCGGCCCCGGCTTGGTATAATGCCGTAACAAGGCCGTCGGTGTTCGGCCCTGCTTCCGCTATAGCCCACTTTTCCCCGGCGTCGATAGCGTGGTCAGTGGCGACGGAATGATAATGCGCTGCCCGCTCGCCTTGGCCGCGCATTTCGGCAAACTCTGCTAGATCAAACGCACCCTCAGAAATATAGTTGCTCTTGTGCGCGGCAATCATACTTTCAAGGGTGACATAGGAAGCTTGGTCGTTTTCTGCGTCCATCCCGCCAAGCAAATTTGCTGCTGTCTTCTGATCCTCTGCAAACACCTGATAAGTTTCCTCGATCTGCTCCCGAAGCTGTGCCGGGGCATGATTTAGAAGCTCGTCGCGGATATGTTCGGGGGTGGTCGCTGCTAGGCGCTGTTCCTCCTGCGTGAGGGCTGCGGGCTGTGGCATATCCAACGGGCCATCAGGCGCAAACGCGGAAGTGTTTAAACGCTCCCCGCTCTCCTGCTGCTCTGGCAAAGGCCAGCCCTTCCCTTGGGGTTGGCTGTGCTGGTCAACATAGGCGAACGGATCGTTATGGTATTCGGTCAAAGCCGCCCGGCCGGTTTCCGTGGATGTGTCAAAAATGAAGTGCTGACCGAAATTGAAGTCTTCGCGGTTGATCTCCGCGACAAGCCCGGCGTGGGTCGTTGCTTCAAGGCGGCTGAAACCCGCCTCAAGCAAGGTCATTCCTTCGGTTTCGGGGTCGTGCCGCAAATGCCGGGTATTCAAAATTACTCGCCCGTCCGCTTCTTCAAGCTCATGGCGAACAAGGTGCGCGTTCTCGCCATCGATCCATTCGGCAAGGGCTTCCTCGGCGGTTAAGCCGTCAGTCTCGCCTAAGCCCGCTGTGGCAACGGTGAAGGTGCGGCCCTGCTGCTCAAGTTCAGCCTGTCGCGCTGCGGCGTCCTGCTCCGCAAGCTGGTCGCGTGCGGCGATGAAATCGCGCTCGGCCTGTGCCTGCTGCCGCTGCGTTTCGGTGTCTTCGTTTTGGGTCACGACACGGCTCCTTTTGGGTGAGAGCGTTTAAACGACGCGAGAAATTAGTTCTGGGACTATTTACGTTGTCCACAAGTAGAGTATATGCTGTAGCCTCATTCCGCAAGTGGTGGAGGGTCAAAATGGCAAGAGCGTTGAGCGGTCGGATAAAGTCAGTGGGCGCGGTCGCCGGTATCGCCGCGTTCTGGTGCGCCGTCGCGGGCGTCCTGTGGTCCTTTGTGTCGGGCAGCGCCTTGGCTGTGGATGTCCGGCATAGCGTCATCGTCGGGGCCGTCCTGATCGCCTGCGGCTTCGCCGCGCATGGCGTCATGCTTCTGAACAATAAGCGCACGGCCGCCAAAGAGCGAGACGGCAACGCGGATCGGTAAGAAATAGGCCCGGCTTGCTTGCGTTCTCGCGTTGTCTACAATATCATTATTGCAGTTATCTACAGTCCGCTTAGGCGAGTGCGTTTAAACATCCTCTATGGGGGTCAAAATGTCGGCTGACGGTAAGGAAACAAAAACCGCGCTCGTGCTGGTCGAGGCCAGCCCGGATGTCCCGGCGCAAAGCAATCCAGCGGAAGGGCAGGGGAGGGGTGACGCCAAATGGCGTTTCTGGCTCGATGTCGGCCCGGCACTCGCCTTCGATCTCGGCCTTGCGGTTCTGTTCCTCCGCAACCTCGCAATCTATGGCGATCTCCAATGGCGCTACGCGATGGGCGGAAATGCCGAATGGTCCGATTTCGGGCTTGGCTCCGGCGGCCACCTGACCATGCGCGGCGTGGCCCTGATCGTCGGCTATGGCGCGGTTGCATGGTTCAACCTCGCGGCGGCTTGGGCGCTCTATAGACGCGCAAAGCCTCGGCCGCGCCACTCTCTCACACGCGCCGAATAGGGGCAGGATCATGCAAAAGTTTTTCACCTATGTTTTTCCCGTTACCATCGCATGGGCCGCCGCGATCCTGCTCGTGGGCAACACTTCGGACGCACAACCCCTAATCGGCTTCATCACCGCCAAGCTCTCCCTGTTCAACACCCTTGGCGTGGTCGCTATCGGCGTCCGCGCCGCTGTGGCGCGGGATGTCGAAGGGGTTGGCTCAACCGCTGCGTTCGCGGCGATGGCGTCCGGGGCTTATGTCGTCGCCGGGCGCACCGATCCGTATTTAATCCTGTGGGGCATGGTCAACCTGTTCGGCGGTCTGTGGGCCATGGTCGGCGTCGTCTGTGCATGGCCTGACGTGTCCACCAATTGGACACCAACCGAAACCGGACAACGCTACAAAGTTAAGTCCATGAGAGGCGAGAAAGGACTTTTCACGGAACACCGTGAAGATTCCCGCCTTCGTCACCGGGTATGGGCGCGGGAAAACAACATCTATTCGGCCTTGATCCTCGTTTGCGTCGCCGCCGTCATGCTGCTGAACCAGCGCGGCCAAGCAACCGTGCCGTCATGGGTCGCTATCGCGGTCGAGGGGTTTTTCCTGCCGGTGCTCGGATGGCACCAAATCACGCGCCGGGGCTATCTCCCGCACGAACCCAAGCCCGTGTCTAGCAAGCCGGATGACACGTCGAGCCAGCAAAGCCAAGGCACGGGGTCCGGCCGCCGCGATTTGTCGTAAATCACCCGCCCGCGTTGTCTGCAACGCCAGCACAGCAAGACGCCACAAAGGACAAATCTAATGTCGGATTGGACCAAAAACGGGGGCATCTACTTCGGCCACAAGATCAACGATCCCGAAACCCTTCACCCCTCCTTCTCCACCCTCGATCTGCCGTGGGACATTCTGCGGGACTGCTACAGCTACAAATCGGATCGCCACATTATCACCATTGGCCCGAACGGCTCCGGCAAAACCCGGCGGCTGCTCGTGCCGAACCTGCACCGCCTGACGGATTGGTCTGTGCTCGTGGTCGATCCCAAGGGGACGCTCGCGGTGCAAACCGCCAAGCATCGCCACGATGCAGGAAACCGGATCATCACCCTTGACCCGTTCGGCGTGATCTCGGCGCAGCATCCCGGCCTCGTAGACCGTCTGCCTTATCTCAAAAGTGCGGGTCTGAACCCGCTCGCCGCGCTCGATCCTGACGGTGACGAATTTCCCGACGATGCCAAGGCGTTAGCCGAAGCCTTGATCAAAATCGAAGGGAACGAACCGCATTTTTCCAAGTCGGCGCAAGCCTTGGTCGCGGGCCTGATTATGGCGTTAAGGGTCGATAAGGGGATCAATGCAACCCTCACGGACGTTCGGGAACACCTAGGCTTGGATGCAAAAGCTCTTGGGATATGCATCAAGAGAAGTCAGAAAGAGATAGAAAACGACAAGAAAAATGGGGTCGAAACCGAACCCGGCTATATTGATCTCTACGGGAAGCAATACCCGGCAATCGCCGCGAAGCTAAGTCGCTTTGCCAATATCAGCCCGGAAAACCGCGAACTAACCGGCATCCTGTCTACGGCGCAAACGCAAACCGAATGGCTCGATAGCGCCCCGGTGCAACGTGATCTGCGCCAAGGCGTCCACGATTTCGGGGTGATGAAAAGCGCACCCACGACAATTTATTTGATCCTGCCGCCGCGCTACCTCGAAACGCATGGAACATGGCTCCGGTTGATAATTACCGCCGTGCTTATGCCCTTGATCCGCACCACGGGCGGACGGGTGCCGGTGCTGTTCATGCTCGATGAATTTGCACAACTCGGCCGCATGGAAGTAATCGAGCGCAACATGGCCTTGATGCGCGAATATGGCGTAAAACTCTGGCCGATCTTTCAAGACCTGTCACAAGCCAAAGACCTGTATAAAGAGCGTTGGGAAAGTTTCATCGGCAATGCCGGGATAACGCAATCCTTTGCCCCGCAAGACGAAACGACGCGGGATTATCTCTCCAAGCTCTCCGGCCTGCGAACCTACTGGCTCCGCACAACCGGAGCCTCTACCGGCCAAAGTGTCGGGCCGCAACATAGCGAATCCTCCGGCACAACCTCCGGGTGGTCGCACATGCAAGGCCCGGAATATTGGGGGAAGGGCTTGGCCCGCATGGAAATGGGGCAAGCCATCATGTTCAACCTCGGCGCGAATTTCCGAACCTTCCTGCCGGACCCGGAAGATGCGAAGTGGATGCCGGACACCAAGCGGATGCTTGAAGCGGCCCGCTCAATGGCCGGGGCCGCTCCTGCCGTCCACAAACCGCAACCGGCGGGCAAGGCCGAAATCGCCTGCCCGCACTGTCGCCAAAAGGTCCGCGTGCCGGGCAATCGGGGCAGTATCGAGGTCAAATGCCCGTCCTCGGCCTGCGGTCGCAAATGGGTCTATGATCCTGCCGCCTGAAACGCGAAAGCCGCCCCAAAGGACGGCTTCTCTCTTGCTCCCTGCCTAAACAGCCTTTCCTGTGATTCGGGCCGAAGGCCACAATCACGAAACCTGCGGGAGCCTTTCCCGCGATACGACCGTATCAGCCGCATAAAGGGGCAGGGGTCAAAAGCGCCGCGCCTTCGCGGCGCGACCGGAAGTTTTTTCGTTCTTCACGAAAAAAACCGGACCAACCTTTTGATGCCTGTCCCGCCGTGTGGCACCTGCCTAATGCAACGTGGGGCCGCGTGGCCTTGGGCCTTTGCCCCGGCCGCCCCGCTTGCGCCGGGCCTTCACCTTGGCCTTTTCCTCGGCAATGATCCGGCTACGAACCGCCTTCGCCTCGGCCTTCTTCGTCTGCCGCAAGGCGGCGACGGCCCCGATCTTCTGCGCGTAGGTCAGGGAGCCGTCTTGCATGATCGCCGCGATCATCGCGCCCAAGCCCGCCATGATCTCGTTATAGGCATCCTGCGCCCGGCCGTAAGCCGTCTGCTCGATCTGCTCGCCGCCAAGGTCCGCGTAGCGGCCCCGTGCGGCCGTGCTGGCTACGTCGCGTCGGGATGTGGTGATAGCGCCTCGTCCGGCTGGTAGCGGTTGCAATGCACCATGTCCGGCCAAACCGGCTCGCGGTTCAACAGACACACCACGATTGACCGCCCTTCCTCGTCCCGTCTCGTCCATCCAGCGGCGCACGTCATGCAATGGGTTTCGACATAGCTTGAGGTAGTCTCCGGCGATGGTCCTTGTTGTTCGTCCTGCATAGGTGTTTCCCCTTCCTGTTGTTGTTGTCGTGTTGTTAGTTTCTTGACGACGCGAAGGCGCGGCAACGCGGGCGAATAGCTCCGCCTTGGTCGCCCTTGCTTCTCGATTTAGCCGGTGTGAGCCGGAGCCGGGTTTTGTCCTACTGTCCTCGCCGGGGGCAACCCAAGGCCCGGCAAGGTCATCGCGTTCGGCCTCGATCTCGGAACCGGCCCCGTTCACGCTCCGGCCTCTCGGCTGCTTCGTGCTCGGCCGCTGCCTTTGCTTTGGCGATCCGATCCGCCGTGATGTCAGTAGTTTCCCCGGCCGGGCGCGTCGTCTCCTGTGCCGCCGGTTTCGGATCGGGGGCAGGGGTCCGCGTTTCGGTCGCCTTTGGTGCCCCTGCGGCCTTCCGCTCCATCACGTCGCGGGCCATCTGGTCGCGCTCAAGCTGGCCCTGCCTGCGGGCCTCGGCCTGTTGGGTGGCGTGCTCGCCCGCCCGTTCCTCGGCCGCACGCTTGGCGACAAGCTGCGCGATCCGCACGGCGTCGGCGTCGCGGACATGCGCCCGGTGGAGCGCCTGCGCCTGCCGGAAGGGGTTTCGTATCGCCGCGATCCTCGCGCCGATCCCGCGTGCCATGGCCGCGCTGCGGGCCGTGGGGCCGCTCTGGCCTCCCGCCTGCGGCATTGCCCCGGCCGGAGTCTCGCGGCCGTCCTGCGGGCTTCCTGTGGCCCCGCGTGCGGCGTCGCCAAAGCTGCCGGTGTCCTTCCGGCCGTCGCTGTGGAACTGCGACGCGCTGCGGCGTTCCTCAACCCGGCCCATTTGCCGGGCGAGGCGGTCGAGGTCGCCCGAATGATCGGGCGCACGCTTCGCCTGCTGATCCTGCACATAGCTGACGTAATCAGCGAAACCATGACGGGCGGCAAGCTCCGGCTTGGCTTCCGTCCAACGGGCATAGGACTTTTCCGCGCTCTTGTGCTGCGGCTCGGTCAAGCCTTCAACCCCGCCGGTCGCCATCATCCAAGCATCCGCGCCCCGCGTCGTGAACAGGTTCACGCTCTCGCGGTGTCGGCTCAAACCGACATAGCTGGAAGCCGCGCCCATGCTGGCCGAATGCAGGACATAGGTTTGATCCAACGTCCGGCCTTGGCCCTTGTAGATCGTCCCGGCGTAGCCGTGGCGGAAGCTGTTGAACTCGCCCGCCTCGGCGTTGTCGCCAACGGAGAAAGCGACGGTGCGGCCCGGCCGTCCCTTCTTCCCGTCGAGCGTCACGGTAATGCGCTGGCCGTCGATCTGGTCGATGGTCCCGGCCGCGCCATTGATGAACCCCGCCCGGCGCATGTGCGGATCGGCAACCGATGCGGTGAACATGATCCGGTCGCCCTTAGCATAGTGCGCCGGGCCATCGGTTCCCTTCAACAGATAGTCCGCGCCAAGCTGCCCCCGCTCGGCCGCCAGCGTCCGCAAGTCGCGGTTCAACTCGGCAACCTCCGCGTTACTGTTGGCGAAAACGAACCGGGTTTTACCCGGCTCGGCCGCCGTGTCGGCCGCGTATTTCTCCACAAGCGCGGCGCGGGCTTCCTCGGCCGTCTGCGCCCAAGTGATCGCCCCCTTGCGGTCGAACAGGTCGAGGGCAGGGCGGAAATCGCCCTCGTGCATCCGGTTCCATGCCCGGCGTTCCTCGGCGTCCGTGACGCGCCGGACAGTGTGAAGCTCGGCCGCGCCATGTTCCTGACGCAACGCCCCGAACAACCCGCCGCGCTCGATGCTGGCAAGCTGCGCGTCGTCGCCTACGCCAATCACTTTCGCCCCGGAAGCCCGCGCCGCTGCCATCAAATCGGCAATGGCCCGCGTGGACAACTGCGCCGCCTCGTCCACAATCAGGACCGTGCGATTGTTCCAAATGCTCGATCCGTGCTGAACCCGCATAAGCTCGCTTTTGATCGTCTCGGCTTCTGCAAAACCGTCATCCCTCATTTCGTGAACAACCGGATTGGTCCACGACATGCCGATGACGCGATAACCGGCCTCCGCATAGGCATCACGCACCGCCGAAATGGTCGTGCTCTTGCCGGTGCCTGCCTCGCCAACGATCATCGAAAAGCCGCCCGGCCCGGTTGCCCGGTCGAAGGCTGCACGCTGTTCGTGGTCAAGGTGCGCGTGCCGGTCCAACGCCTCCGCCTTCTGCCAGTCCGTCAAGCCGTGACTGCTGTTGCCAGCCAAGGCGCGGGCGTCCTGCATGGCCTGCATTTCGGTCGCCAGCACGGCCCGCGTGGTATAGCGGGAAACCGGCGCGTCCGCCGTCTCGCGCAAGCCAATAACCTCCGACCGAACAAGAATGCGGTCGGTGACTTCGGCCCGCTCCCGCTTGTCCTCAATCTCGCTCCGCAAAAGCCGGTCTAGGTCCGCCCGGCTGAACGTCGAACGGCGTTCCGTGATCGCGTCCAGCACCTTCGCCGGGTCGAGCGTGCGAACGGCCGCCCGTTCCTCGCGCTCGGCCTGACGCTCGGCCCGCGCCGTCGCCTCGTCGCGGATTTCATTCGTGATCGTGTCAAACTCGGCGCGAAGATTTTCCCTCTGCTCGTTGCCAGCCTTGGCGGCCCGATTCCGGTCGCCTAGGTCGGTCGCCTCGCCGTTGCGCTCCATCGCGGAAGCCGATGGGCCAAGGTGAATAGTCGCCTCTTTGTCGATCCCCTGCGCGACATAGCTCCGATGGTCAACGCGAACGTCAACGCCTTCGCGCTCATAGGCAGCGTTCTGTATCTCGGCCCATTTCGCCCGGATTGCCTCAAGATGCTTGCCGCTCGTGCGCGGGCTGTCCAACTCGCGGACCTTCCCGCCAAAGCCCGCGTCGGTCATGATCCGGGTCGAGGTCAGAACATGCGCGTGGTGATTGCGCTGGTCGCCGTCAACGTCCGGCGCGTGGATGGAAAAATCCACCACCACGCCATAGGTCGAGGCGAGATATTCCGCAAACTGGCGCGTGGCCGCAAGGCGGCCCTCCGGGCTGATCTCATGCGACAGGCCAATGATGAAATCGCGGCCTGTCTTTGCCGTATCGCGCCGCGTGCTCTTGTCCTCTGCCGCCTCCGCCGCGTTCCAAACGGCGGCACGGTCTTTCGCCCATGCGGGCGAACCGGGAGGCGCGATGATCTCCGAATGCAAGACACCCTGCTTGCGGGTGTAGTCGTGCGTTAGGCCGGTTCGGGCGTCGGCGATCTTCTCGGCGGCACGGTAGGCAGCGGCGGCCACGGCACTACGGCCGGTTGCACGAGAAACCGCTTTTGCCTCACAGTGAAAATGTCCAGTCGCCGCCACGTTGTTCCTGCCTAAGCACGCATTGCCCGAAGGGTAATGCTAAAGTGCGCCCTTCATACTTCGGGATGGTAGCATATCCACCGCCCGCTTTC
Source organism: Novosphingobium sp. FKTRR1 (assembly GCF_020404405.1). GTDB lineage: Bacteria > Pseudomonadota > Alphaproteobacteria > Sphingomonadales > Sphingomonadaceae > Novosphingobium. Next base: position 22,868 of record NZ_JAIZDA010000037.1, read on the forward strand.
CATGGTAAACACCATAGGCCCGGATAGACCCTCTAAATGCCCGCTATCCCCTTGATCCGCAACGGGCAAGCACAGGCCGTTTAAACGCACCCCCGGTTGTCAAGGCTTTCCGTTGCGTTCCCGTGGCTGCTGTGGTATCCTCGTGTTGTCCACAATGCCCTAGGAGGTCACACACAATGCCGCGCATGAAACCAACCGATAAAATCGAAGCCCTCCGCCAGAAACAAGCGCAAATTGCCGCCCAACTCAAGGCGGCCGAAGCACGCGAAAAGGAAACCGTCCGCAAGAGCGACACGCGCCGCAAGGTCATCGCCGGGGCGCTGGCTGTCGAGCATATGGACAAGAACCCCAAGAGCGAATTTGCGAAGGTCTTGGGCAACCTCCTGAATGAATACGTCACCCGTCCCGGTGATCGCGCCTTGTTCCCGTCGCTGCCCGAACTTGGCGAGGATGGGAAACCCAAGCTCGGACAACCGCCCAAGCTCCAAGTGGTCGAGACTGCGGCGGAGTAGCGTTTAAACGCCCTCCGATACCGGGGGCATCAATGTCAATGTGGAAGGGGTCGAGCATGAACATTTACGAGCATCAAATAGTCTTCGACCGCGAGCGCACCACGTTTGAAGGCTTCCCCGTCTTCGACTTCCATGTTGATCTGAACCTTGGCATGGCGGAATACCGGCCCGGCCTGCTGCGCTTCGATATTCGCCGGATCGACGCTCGCCCGGTCAAAAAGACGGATACCGCGCCAGAGGATTTGCGGGCCGTCCTGATCCACATAGACGCGGATCAACCAACGCCAACGCCAGAGCGTTTAAACGCACTCGGTAGCATGGCGATTGCCGCCTATTGGTCCGATCTGGAACTTAGCCGTTTCGGGTTGAAACGTCGCCGGGAAGCCGCGCAAGCCGAAAGGTCCGCGCTCCGAAGGCCAAAACAGGCAAGAAAAATCGGACCGGCTGCGCCGGGTGTTTAAAAGAAAAAGCAAGGGCGCTCATCGGCGCGCCCTCGGCCGCCAAGCGGCCTCACCCCCTAGGATATTTGAAAAGGGTAATTTGCAAATGAAGTGCCAGAATCTTGACTTTTGGTGCTGAGTTTGGTAGGGTTGCGATACGGTACAGCCGGGGACGGCGATGACCGTAAGGGTAATACCGGGGGCCGGGCCACAAGGTTCGGCCCTTCTCTTTTGCTCTCAATCGTGAGGGATAGCCCGGCTTCCGTGGGCATGTCCGAACACCTGAACAGCGGCCTTGCGGTCGCTCTCGCTCGGCTCTCCGGCGACGACATGCACAACCCGGCCCATGTCATGCAACGCGGCGATATTCGGGCTATCGGTGAAGGTGGCAAGCTCGGCGTCGGTCAACGCGGCAAACGCGGACCATGACGCCCCGGCTGCATCCGTGTAGCGGATAAGGCGCAGTTTCTTGGCTGGCCCGGTCATGGCGGACACCCTCTAAACCTCGTAGCCGTGCGACGTGAAAACCTGCGCCATGTTCGCGCCTTCCCATGATCCCGGCCGCTCGATCACAAGCGCCGCGTCCTCGGCCAGCATGGCAAGCAAGCCCTCTATGCTGAGCGGGCCATGCGTGTTCGCCCCCTCGTAGCTCTGGCTGCAATGGCGTGACAGTTGCGCCAATGCCTCGGCCGTCCGGTCGGAAACCTCAATCGTGAATCGCTTCATGGTCCAATCTCCTACGCTCTCGCGCTTAGCTCAAAAGGGCAAATCGTCCTGCAAAATATCGTGGGTTGCGCCGGTCGGAAGCGGCGGGGCAAGGTCGATCCAACGCGGATCGGTTATGCCGGTGTTTATCATCACAAGGTCGATCTCGTCGGGCGTCAACGCGGCGGTGAGAACGTCGCCATAGCTCTGCCAAGCCCGTTCTACGGCTCCGGCGGGCAGACTGTCGGCCTTGCCGGTCAAGACGCGGCGAAAGGCTTCCCCGATCAGGAAGGAAGCTCTTTCGGCGTCGGTAAGACGGTTCGTGCTCATGGCTCAATCCTCCAATCCAGCCATGAAAGCATCGGCCTGCGCGTGTTCATACCCGCTATGAAAGCCCTCCACATAAGCAAGCGCCTGAGCTAACCCGTGCGCGGTGAAGTCAATAAAAATGTAAGTGTCACCCTCGATCTTGAGGGCAAACCCGTGCTCTTTAACGAGTGCGTTTAAACGGCTCATGCCGGGGTCGTTGCCGGTGTTTTTCTTTGTCATGGTCTATTCCCTCTCCGCTTCCCGGCGAATGTTGAACAAGCTCCACACGGTCGCCGGAAACCCTATCCACCGCCGAAGGAAGCCCGGCCCGCCGCCCATTTCTTGCTGACATCTGGTGATGTGGAACAAGGCGGCCTGTAGGTGCTCATGATCGACCATGAACATGCCGCCCCGTGTCGCTACATCGGCGTCAATTTGAGCGAGCATCCGGCGAACCTTGCCAACGCGGGCCTTGAGGTCGTGCTCTCCGGCGTCTTCACGCATCTTGCCGAATGCCGAACCAACGGCCCAAAGGATAAGCGGCGCTTTCACGGCTCAATCCTCCCCGTCCTCGGCATCCTCGCCCCAAGTCCAGCCCTCAACCTCCATCGCGCCATGCGCGGGGCAGCACGGCGCACCCAAGGCGTCCAGCCATTTGCGGGTAATGCGGACGGTGTAACCGCAAGCGGCCGTCTCGCATTCGGCCTTGAGCATCCGGGTTCCCTGCTTCTTCGGGGTGTCGTCGCCGGACTGGTCGAGGTTCAACCGGCCATGTGGCAAGGGGCCAAGCTCGGCCGCGATCTCCGCCAGCCGCGCCGCGAAAACCGCGCCCGGCATGGCCTGCGTCATCTTCCCCTCAAGTCCTACGGCAAGGGCGGCTTTCTTGAAAACTGGCCCGTGGCCCGATCCTACCGGCACGGCCGAATGCACAAGCTCATGCGCCAAGATGCCAAGAACCTGCGCCGGGTCGGACTGATCGGCCCGAATGAAAATCTCGTGGTGGGCGTCGGCGCTGGCCGCTGCGTGCCAGTGCTCCCCGATCCGCTTGCCCTTGCGGCCGGTCGAGGGGAAGCCAACGGAGAAACGAACCGCCTTCGGCAACGGATAGCCCGCCGTCTTGTAGTGCGGGCGTAGCTCGTTGGTGGCGGCCTCAAGCCAAGCGTCGCGGGATTGAAAGCTGTTCTGCTTGGTCATGGCGGCTCACCCAAGAGAGTGTTTAAACATGCTGACAGCATAGTATAAACAAATCGTGTTGTCAACTGGTGGCGTTGTCCACAACTCGGATTTCTGAAAAATCGTGTAGGCAGGTTGCCCGATTCCATGACGCAAGGGCGAGGTCATAGGTCGGCTTCTCCGGCCCGCTCCGGCTGCAATCGGGACACCACACGAAATAGGGTCCGCGCTGGCCCTGTAGGTTCTGGCCGTCCACGAAAGCGCCATCCTTGCCGCACGGGCAACGGTTCGGCCTGTCGGGCAAGCCAAAGAGGGCGAAACGCTCGGCGGGGGGTCGTTGATAGCGGCGGGTGATAAAATCGGTCATGGCTTCCCTATGCGTTTCAGGGTCAACGCCCGGCGTCGGGCGGCAACCCATCGGTTGTGCTTCATCATCTTGCCCCTGCGGCTGTGCCTGCGGCCTGTTGGCCCCAAGGGTGGCAAAGCATCCGGCGGGGGGTTCTCGGCCATCTGGCGGCCCGTGGTGAGGGCTTCCGCGAGGTCTTCCACGCGCAAGGTGGGGCAGTCCGTCCGGCCCCGGTAGCTCAACACATATTCGCCGGGGATCGCCTCGATGTGCAGGCCCATGCGGCGAAACTCGTCCGCCACGTCCTGAAAGGTCAAAGGGGTGTCGCTCATGGCGTTGGCTCCGGCCACGCCGAAAGCGGCGCGATCCGGTAAGGCAAACTTTGCCGCTTCTTCGATGTGTCGAGGTAGGGCAAATAAATACCTTCCTTCGGGCATAGATCACGCGAGATAAAAAAGCCGCTATACCATTCGGGATGTGCGTTGATTTCCTCAAACCCGGCCCGGTAAGCGTCCCCCATTGAATCGCACTCAACAGAACAACCGGCTTGGATTGGTCGCCCGCTATACACCTTCGCTAGATGGGCATACCAATACCGCCCCGTTCCCAAGGTCTTCATGTGCGCTTGGTAGGCGTCAAAAAAAGGATCGCTCATGGCTTCGGCCCCGGCTGCGGGGTGCTACGGGGCGACGTGGGCCGCTGCGGGCCTGTGGGGGCTGACGCGGCCATGTTCGCCACAAGCCACGCCTCGGTATAGGCGCGGCGTCGTGCGGCGTAGGCGGCCTGTTTCTCGGCCGCTGTCCGTGGCTTCGGCTCCTTCTGCCGCTTCAACATCATCGCGGCGGCTGCTATCAAAACTCCTAGGGCTATCGACATGCTGAAAACTCCTTTTTGCTTGGCAATGGTCTGGTTGTGCGTTTGTCGCGTTGTCCACAACATAACTATGGCTTGGGTTTTTGGGGTTGCGCTGGCTGTGATCCCGGCCCCGGCCGCTGCGGGCCTTCCTTGCCGCCCTCAATGGTCTTGATGGCGTCGGCCCGCTTCAAGCGCCAAAACGTCTCGCGCACGACATGGTAAAACAGGTCTTCCACGCTCATATTGCGACGCTTGGCGATCTCCGCGAAGGCGTCGTAAACCTCTTGGGTGAGGTTTTCGGCGGTCAGTTTTTCGGTTGGTCCCTTGTCGTTCTCATTCATCAATCCCCCTCTGTCAGTTGTTATTTTTATACGTTGTCCACAACTTAACTAAACCGCTTGGCCGCCCGGATAATGGCGGTAACAACCAAGTAATCCTTGAAGGCGTCCACAAGGGCAGGGTTGCGACTGCATAAGATTTCCGCCTCAAGGCGGTCGGCCTCGCCCGCGATTTCCCAATAGGTTTGCTGCGAGAATTGGGCGGGTGTTACCGGCTTGATCCTCCGCGTATAGCGTCGCTTGACCCTGCATTGCGGCCCGGCCCCCTCGATCTGCTCTGCCTGTTCGTTCATGCTGATCCCCTTTCTAGGTCTAGGCGACGGCGCAAGCCTGCCCGGTCAAGGCGTCCCGTCTGGTGGCAAAGCGGCGAAGCTCGGCCCGGACTTCCTCGGCGCGAAAGCTGGTGTAGGTGTCCGCCCAATCCTCGGCGTCCTCGAAACACTCGAATATCTCAAGCCGGTAGCAATCGGCTTTCATGTATTCGATAGCGTCGTCTATGGTTTCCGGGGGATTGACGCACTCGCCATTCGCCAGAACATAGGCTTTCAGCAAAACGAGTTTATCGCTTAGCTCATAGACCTTCACGGTTCCGCTCAATTGCATTTCGATATAGAGCATGTCTCCCCCGTTGTTGTTATTCGTAATTACCAATATATTACCATTTCGTATCAAATACAATGTATTTGTGTCGAATTAACGTAACTGCTCAGGTGGTTGGCAATGAGGCCGATCAAGCGACCGCGAAGCGTCCGTCGACGAGGTCTCGGATTGCGCTGAGTGCGGACTGGCCAGAGAGGCGTGCGGTGCCGGTGACGGAACGGTATC
>NZ_JAIZDA010000038.1 GCF_020404405.1 Novosphingobium sp. FKTRR1
ACCTCAAACTGCGCGCCATCACCTCGGAATGCTGCGCGGATAATTCTCGGAACGCTGCGCGCCATCACCTCGGAATCCCGCGCGCCATCAAATCGGAACACCGCGCGCGATCACCTCGGAATCCGCACCTTAAAGGGCCGGACTCTACTCAAACATGGAGGAAATCCACGGGCTCAGACCACATCCTGCAGGCGAAGGTAGCGACCTCGCAGGGACAGATGCAGTCCCTGGCAGCGCATGTGGTGATAGACTAGAGCAGATTCCGATCACTCTGGCTCATACCCTGCGGCGATAAAGTAGTTGGTGCATTCGTTCGGTGTGAAGCTTGGTAGCGCATCGCGGATGGCGTCCCAGAGCTCGGGGACGGTCCGAGCGGCGGCCTTTCTCAAGATTGATTTCAACTTCGAGAATGCGTTCTCGATTGGGTTGAAGTCCGGGTTGTAAGGCGGAAGGAAGAGCATCCTTGCACCGACGGCTTCGATGGCCTCGCTCGCTGCAGCAACCTTGTGGGCCGGCAGGTTGTCGAGGATCACGATGTCACCGGGCCGCAATGTCGGCGCGAGGACCTGCTGCGCATAGGCGGCGAACCATTCTCCCGTCATCGGCCCATCGAGGACCATCGGTGCGGTCAGGCCAGTCATGCGCAACGCGCCCGTGAAGGTTGTTGTCTTCCAATGCCCGTGCGGGATTGGGGATCGGCAACGTGTGCCGCGTTTTGACCGCCCGCGAAGTCGGGCCATCTTCGTCGAGGCGCCGGTCTCATCGATAAAGACCAGCCTTTCAGGATCGAGATCAGGTTGGCCCTTGAACCAGGCCCGCCGCCGCGCGAGCACGTCGGGCCGATCCTGCTCGCTGGCGTGCGCCGTTTTTTTTCAAGGTCATCGAGTGACGGTCGAGAAAACGCCAGATCGTGCTCGGTGCGAACTGCGCTCCATGTTCCGCCCTCAGCATCTCGGCCAGCTCGACAAGGGTGATGTCGACCTGGCTCTCGATCGCCGTCAAAATCACGTCGCGATACGCTTCAATCCGCTGGGAGCGCTTGTCGCCACCTTGCGGCTTTGCCCTTGCCGTTCCGCTCTCCCGCCATTCACGGACCCAGCGCACGGCACTTGCGATCGCGACACCAAATCGATCGGCAGCTGCTCGCCGCGACAAACCTGCCTCAACAGCCGCAATCACCCGCGACCGTAAATCCTCGGATATCGGTTTCACCATGCCTGCTGGCCTCCGTATCCAGCAAGCAGGCTGAATCAGATTTCCAGCGCCTTGGGAATCCCCCGCGATTCTATCCGGTCGGATTATGCTCTAGTAAAGGCTACGGTGATCGCGTTCGCAAACGCGGTGTTCATGCATCTCTCTGCGTCGCGCATCGCTGACGCCCCTCCTCGAATCCACGTCAATGCGCAAATTTCCGGATCGATTCATTTGACCGATATTCGACGAAATGGCCAAGGCTGATCATAAGCCATTGATATATGGTGACCCCTACGGCCACCGAATTATTGCGGCAAGGTATTTTTATTATCGTAGTATTTTCTTTTTTAACATTGTTCGTACCATCACAAATGCCAACTGCCCAATGAGATTGTGTGGACCTGATTGATGCTTCTCGGAACTGGTAAAGAGGGTTGGTAGCAACTGACGGTTGATTATTTGGGCATTCTACTGCGCCTTGATAAACCACAGGGGAAAAATCGAGGGATGCCCCACCGCCTCTTCTCCGCCATCGCTCTCGTTGCTACCCTTATTTTTTGGCCATAATTAATGGGTCTTGGAACGCCTCGGCACGAAATAAGCGGGGATTGCAGCCGAACCGTCCCCTGAAGCGGCGAGCGAAATGGCTCGTGTCGTTAAAGCCGGTCTGATAGGCGATTTCGGTGATCGACAAGGCGCGATACCGGGCGTCCCGCAGATAGCGCGCCGCGTACATCAGCCGAAATTCGATCAGTTCCCGGCCGAAGGTTGAGCCAGCGGCGGCGAACAACCCGTGCAGGTGACGTTTCGAGATGCCAATGTCCCGGGCAAGTTTACCAGGATCGAGATCAGGCTCATGGCTGCGCTCATGGAGGAGCGCCCGGATACGCCGCAGCATCGCGTGATGCTGTGATTTCAGCGCATCGCCCTGCGTTGCCGTCATCAGCCCGAGCAGCGCGCCGATCTGGTCTGCAAGTACCTCTCGCGGCAGCGCGATGTCATCCAGCCCAGCCTCGTCGATCGTGGAAAACATAGCGGCCAGCGGGCGACCCCAAGCCTGCCGGACTGCCGACGACAGGCCGGAAAAGCTCTCAAGGCTCGGCAACCACCGGCCGACCCAGTCGGCGCTCACATGCGCAGTCAGGGCAACGCTCTTTTCCGGACAGATGAATTCATAGGGTTCGGCATTGCGCAGCAGGGCGAAATCACTCTCTGCAATGAATTCTTCGCCGGTCCTGTAGCGCACATGCATGGTGCCCTGCTTCATGAAGACGAGTTCGTAGCTCGCGCTACCGCCGCGCGACACCATGGCTGGCGTGCGCCGGATATGCTGAGGCGTTGCGGTGATGAAGTTGAGTTCGAGCGCGCCGAGGCCGAATTGCCGCCACGAAGCGCAATAGGATTCCGGTTGTTCGCTGCCGACATCCATCTCGGTCATGTGCCGGGAGACAATGTCCGTCCAGCCCGACATCCTTGATTGCGCCTCGAACGCTTCCGTCGTCCAGCAGCGGTCAGGCGCAGTTTCCCTGACATTGCCCATTTGTCCGGCTCCTCTCTCTTGCGGACACTCAAGCCCTGACTTCCAACCGAAATTAGATGCTGCGGCCCGATATCGCAACAGCGGCCGCCATTTGCTCCGGAGCCCTGCACTCTCGGAACGAATTCCATGCACTGGCAGCCGCGCGGCGGAACGCCATGAGGACCAGATAGACCGCTGGCACCAAGCAGTCACGCTCAAGACCGTCGCTAGGGGAGAGACCAAGACATGTTGACCAGACGCCGGTTCGTGCAAGGGTCGGCTTTCGCGGCAGGGCTCGGCCTTGTCGGTCAGAATGCCCTTTGGGCTGCGACGGATATGGCAACCATGCCGCCGGGTCTTACAGGGACGGCCTTCCAGGAGGCGCTGCGCGCCATGCGCTCCGTTGTCGGCACCCGCTATGTCTTTGCCGACGAGACAGGCCTCCTGGGCTATCACGATCATTTCGCCATGAAGCCGATCGAGGCGCACATGCCCTCGGCCGCGGTGGCGCCGCGTACGGTGGAAGAAATACAGGCGCTTCTCAAGATCGCGCGGGACCATAGCGTCCCGGTCTGGACGATCTCTACCGGCCGGAATTTCGGATATGGCGGGCCCGCGCCCCGGATGCCCGGCACTCTGGTGCTGGACCTCAAGCGGATGAACCGCATCATCGAGGTCAATGAGCGCCATGCCTATGCCGTGGTGGAGCCGGGCGTCTCCTACAGGGATCTTTATCGCCATCTCCAGATGACGGACTCGAAGCTGTGGATCGACTGCGCGGCGCCGGGCTGGGGTGGCGTCGTGGGCAATCTGCTCGATCGCGGCGTCGGGTACACGCCCATGGGCGAGCATTTCCTGCAACAGCAATGCGGCATGCAACTGGTGTTGTCGGATGGGACGGTCGTCGATACCGGCATGGGTGGCCAGCCCGGGCGGAGCGCCGAACATACCTATCGCTATGGGCACGGCCCCTGGTTGGACGGCCTCTTCACCCAGTCGAACTTCGGCGTGGTTACAAGGCTGGGCGTCCAGCTCATGCCCGAGCCGCCCGGCTATCGCCCCTACATGGTCACCTTCCCGGACGAGGCGGCCATCGAGCCGCTCACCGAGGCGATCCGCCCGCTCAAGCTCGCGCAGATCATTCCCAACGCGGCAACCAGCACCGAGTTGATCTGGGAAGCCGCAGTCGAGGTCCGCAAGGACCAGTATCATGACGGCGCCGGCCCCCTGCCGGACAGCGCCCGCAAGAAGCTCATGGCCGATCTCGGCATTGGTGCCTGGAACTTCTACGGGGCGCTTTACGGCCCTGAGGCGGTCATGGACGCGACATGGCCGGTCATTCAGGATGCGCTCGGTTCGATCAAAGGCGCGCGTTTTTATTCGGCTGACGACAAGAAGGGCAGCGCTGCCTTTGCCTACCGTGCCAAGTTGATGCGCGGCATTCCGAACATGACCGAGTTCGGCACGGTCGCCTGGATACCTAATGCCGCTCATGTTGGCTTCGGCCCGGTCGTTCCTGTCGATGGCAGGCTCGCGCTGCGGCAATATAATCGCGTGCGCGAACTCTCGACCCGCGCGGGTTTCGATTATTTCGGCGAGTTCGTCGTCGGCTGGCGCGACATGCATCATATCTTCATGCCGGCCTTTCGGCGCGACGATGAGGCAGAGAAAGAGCGCATGCTCGACCTGTTGGAGGCACTGATCGACGATGCCGCCGCCGACCATTTCGGCGTCTACCGGACGCATCTCGATCTCATGGACAAGGTCGCCTCCACCTTCTCATGGAATGACCATGCGCTGGGCCGCCTCAACGCCAGGCTCAAGGCAGGGCTTGATCCGGCGGGCATTCTCGCTCCCGGCAAGAGCGGCATCTGGCCCGAACGCTATCGGGAGGCAGGCAAGTGATGCGCGGTTTCATCCCCTGTGCAGCGCTGATCCTGCTCAGCCTCGCCGGCTGCAAGGCTGGCAAGGACGAAAAAGTCGTGATTGCCGATACCCGGCCGAAAACTGGCAAGGAGCTTTACGAGCACTGGTGCGCGGCCTGCCATGATGCCGGGCCAGGCCACCCCGGAACGCTGCGCATGGCGGGCGATTTTGGGGACAATCGATCCGTGCTGATCGGGCTGGAAGGCGTCGACAAGGATCTTGTCAAACATGCCGTTCGCAACGGCTTCAACATGATGCCGCCGTTTCGACCCACCGAGATTTCCGATGAAGAACTCGAACTGCTGGCGGCGCATGTCGCGGGAGGCAAGCCATGAGCAATTTCTCGATCGACGCCATTGGCCGGATCGTCGGCGATGCGAACGTCGATGCGCCCGGATCGGATGCGCTGCGGCAGATCGTGACGCGCCATGGCAACATCGCGGGTGCACGCGCTAACATCGTGGCGCTCGCGCGCCCGGGCAATGGCGATGAGCTTGCCGCCCTCGTAAAACAGGCGCGGCAGGACGGGCTCGCCCTCTTGACCCTCTATAATGCTTCAAGTGTGGGGGCCTCGCTCGGCGGTGACGGTGACTGTCTGGTGCTCGATCTCTCGCGCATGAACCGCATATTGGAGGTTAATCTCGACTATGCCTTCGCGCGCGTCGAGGCCGGTGCGAGCTTCGCGGATCTCGCGAGTCATCTTGCCAAGCATGACCTGCCGCTGATGGTCGATGCCGAGCGCGACCCGAACGCCTCCATCGCGGGCAGCGTCTTCTCGAAGGGCATGGGCTTCACGCCTTATGCCGATCACGCTCTGGTTCAGTGTGGCGGCGAGTTCGTCCTGCCCGATGGCGCGCTGGTGCGCACGGGCATGGGCGCGATGCCGGAAAGCCGGACCTGGAACGTCTACAAGTTCGCGCTCGGACCGTTTTCGGACGGGCTGGCGATTCAGTCGGGCGGCATGATCCCCACGCAGATCGGCATCTGGCTGATGGGAAAGCCGCCGGCGATCCAGCCCTTTGCCTTCGACCTGAAGGATGATGATGCGCTGGCGGCTGCGATCGAGTTTCTACGCCCGCTCAAGCTCTCCAACACGCTGGCGGGCACGATCGCGATCACGCACAACCCGTTCGACGCAGCGCGCGGGTCCATCGCGGCGGATCGTGGCGAGTGGCGGCTGTTCGGCGCTCATTATGGCCTCCCTGCCACGGTCGCGCTGATCGCGTCGATGGTCGATGGCGGCCTGGGCCAGATTGCGGGCTGCCGCAAGCTGGATCCCGCAGCGCTGGGCAATGATCCCGTCTGGCGCGAGCAGATTGCCCTGATGAGCGGCGCACCTGGTCCCGGCGCTCCCCACTTCGGATCGCGTAACGGCAGTGCTGCGGCACGGATGACCTTCGTCGCGCCTATTGAGGGTGAAGCGGCCATCTCCATGATGAAGACGGCCAGTGCCGCGCTCGATGTTCACAAGCTGCCGCTGCTTGTCGAATTGTCGCTATGTGGTCGCTCGCTCTTTCAGGCGTTATATCTGCCTTACGAGCCCGGCCCCGTAGCGGGCATCTCGACGGTGGCCGCCTGCGCATCGCAGCTCATTACGGACATGGGCAAAGCAGGGTTTGGCCTTGTCTCCGAAAGTCTCGAATTGAGCTGGCTCGCGGCTTCGACGCTCGGAAGCAGTCCGCTTGGGCAACTTCAGGCGCGGGTGCATGCAGCCATCAAATAAAAACAAAATTAGGCCGTGAACTCATAAGCGAATGACCGTGATTGGTGGCGCGGCCGCTCAGCGCCGGTAAATCTGCTCCAACCAATAATCGTTCATCCAATCGGCTTACCCGAGTAGTTCACCTTGTCGTCGCTCCTGTTCGAAAGTCCATGGGTCGTCGCTCAAGACGAGATCAAGCATCGCTTGTATGCGCCATTCCTCGCCGGGAAGGGCATAAAGAATATGATGACAGATCCCCCAAGCGGCATCTGACAAATGATCGCGTCGAACGATACGTCGGGCTTCGACATGGCTGTCAAACAGGCGCAGATACGCCCGTCGCATTGCTCCCGACTCAGGTGATAATAGGGTTCTTGGCTTTTGGACTGATCGCATTGCTGTATTTCGTTACCGAGGAACTGCTCGTTGAAGCGCACGAGCAGCCAGACAGCCCCTTGATCACCGCCATGTTCTTCGTGGGCTTCCTCGCTCTATTGATGATCGAAGAAAGCCTCGGCTGATCCGCCACGTTGTCGTGGCGAAGGGTTTCATTCATTGCCACCCGAATCGCCGAGGCATTCACGCGGGCGCGCTCGGAACAACAACTCAATTCGCGGCAGGTTTCGTCCACAGTGCCCGAGGCGCGTTCTTTTTTGCGGTGGGGCGATTTTATCGGCCTGCTACCTAGAGAGCTACCTAGCAGCAAAGGCTCCGCGGAAATCTCGAAGCGCGTGGCCATTAATATATTGATTTCACAAGATAATTTGGTGGACGCACTAGGGCTCGAACCTAGGACCCGCTGATTAAGAGTCAGCTGCTCTACCAACTGAGCTATGCGTCCGTTCCCGTTTCGGGAGCCACGGTGGCAGAGTGGGGAATGGTGGACGCACTTGGGCTCGAACCAAGGACCCGCTGATTAAGAGTCAGCTGCTCTACCAACTGAGCTATGCGTCCATTCCCGCACTGGCCGCTGGCCCGTGGGAGAGGCCCCAATAACGATTTTTGCGGGCCTGCCAAGCCCTGATGCGGACTTTTTTAGCAGGGCCGTTTCACAGCAATCCGCTGCGGGCCGGGCGCGACCAACGATCGACCGCCATGATCGTGCCGATGCACAACATGTTGGTCATCATCGAGGAACCGCCATGGCTGAGGAACGGCAAGGGAATGCCCACGACCGGCGCCAGACCCATGACCATCATCATGTTGATGCACACGTAGAAGAAGATCGTGGTGACCATCCCGGCGGCCAGCAGGCGCGAAAAACGGTCAGGCGCCCGCAGCGCGACATTGAGGCCCCAGCGCAAAACGATGAAGAACACGGCGAGCACGAACAGCCCTCCGATCATGCCCCATTCCTCGGCCATCGTGGCGAACACGAAGTCGGTATGGGCTTCGGGCAGGTAGTCGAGGTGACTTTGCGAGCCGTTGCCGAAGCCCTTGCCCAGAAATCCGCCCGATCCGATCGCGATCTTGGACTGGGTGATGTGATAGCCCGAACCGAGCGGATCGCTTTCCGGGTCCATGAACACCAGCACCCGCTTGCGCTGATAGTCGTGCAGCGCGAAGAAGAAGGCGATCGGCGCCGCGATCGATCCGGCCAGACCACCGCCGATGAACCAGCGCAGTGGCAATCCCGCAAGGAACATCGTCACCAACGCGCCAAAGCTGATGGCCAATGCAGTGCCAAGGTCGGGCTGCAGCATCACCAGCGCCGCCGGGATGCCCAGCAGCACCGCCGGAGGAACGATTGCGCGCCATCCCTTGATCTCGCCTACCGGCAAGGTGTTGTAGAACCAGGCGAGCACCAGAACAATGCCGGGCTTCATCAGCTCCGAAGGCTGCAGCGCCATGAACCCGAGGTTGAGCCAGCGTTGGCTGCCGCCGCCGATTCGGCCGATCAATTCGACCAGCACGAGCAACACGCACAGCACGACATAGCCGGGCAGGGCGATGGCCTTGAACCAGTCCTGTGGAACCCGCGCGACCAGCATGGCCATGACGAGAAACACGAAATAGCGGGCGACATGCATCCCGGCCCATGGCTGGAAATGTCCGCCTGCGGCCGAATAAAGCACCGCGCCGCCGAAAACGACCAGCGCGGTCAGCGGCAGGATGACCTGCCAGGGCTGGCGGGCAAGCGCTTGGGGAACATAGGCGCGCGGCATGGCTCAGTGTCCCGGTGCTGGCGCAGGGGCGCTTGCTGCGGTTGGTGAGGAGGCCGCAGCGGAACCGTTGGCAGCGGCTGCCGGCGCTGGGGCTGCGACGCTGTCGGGCTCGGGCTCCGGCGCGGGTGAGGCGGCGTCGGTCTGTGGCGTGCTCGGCTCGGGCACGGGCTGGTTGTCCTGCGCCACCACTTCGCTGGCCTGTTCGTCATCGGGAGCGGCGGGGGCGCGTTCGCCGAATTGCGCGGCGTAGGTGGCATACTTGGCGGCCATGCGCTGCTGCACGTTGCCGCCCCACTGCTTCTCGAATTCTTCAAGCACGGCCAATGCCTTGCCCTGATCGAACAGGTAGGTCATCACGTCGCGCGCGACCGGATAGGCCGCGCCCGACCCGCCGCCATGCTCGATGACCACAGCGCAGGCATAGCGCGGCTTGTCGAACGGGGCGAAGCAGATGAAGTGGCCGTGGTCGCGGTGCTTCCACTGTCCGCCCTTGCCGTTGCCGATGTTCAGCCCGACGACTTGCGCGGTGCCGGTCTTGCCCGCCATTTGCACGCCGTCGATCGGCAGGCGCGCCTTGCCCGCGGTGCCGCGCCCGTTGACGACCTCGTTCATCGCGGCGTGGATGTAGTCGAGGTGTTCTTGCCGGAAACCCATCGATTCGGGGCGCGGTGGATGCGGGTCGAGCAACAGGCGCGGCATCAGCTTCATGCCCGAGGCCATGCGCGAGGCCATCACCGCCTGCTGCAACGGATTGACCAGCATGTATCCCTGACCGATCGTGGCGTTCACTGTGTCATAGATCGCCCATTCCTTCTTGTACTTGCGCAGTTTCCAAGCGGGATCGGGCACTGTGCCATAGGACTGGCCGGGGTAGGGCATCGGGAATTCCTGCCCCAGACCCAGCCGCCGCATCATCGCTGCGATGGTGTCCATCCCGATCTGCTGGGCAAAGTGGTAGAAGTACACATCGCACGACTGGTAGATGCCCTTGGCCATGTTGACCGTGCCGTGGCCATGGTGGTTCCAGCAATGGAACACGCGGTTGCCGACCCGCAGGCCGCCCGCGCAACTGGTCGATGCATCGGGGCTGAGCCCCGCTTCAAGGAAGGACAGCGCGACCATCGGCTTGACCGTCGAGCCAGGGGGATAAAGGCCGCGCAGCACCTTGTTACGCAAGGGTACGTGGTCATCTTCGGCCAGCATCTTCCATTCGATGCGGCCGATCCCGTCTGAAAACGAGTTGGGATCGTAGCTCGGCATCGAGACCATCGCCAGCACGTCGCCGGTCTGACAGTCCATGACCACCACAGAGCCGCTTTCCAGCCCCAGCCGCCGCGAGGCATAATCCTGCAGCCCGCCGTGGATGGTCAGCTGGATCGGCTTGCCCGGCACGTCCTCTCGCGTGCCCAGATCGCGCACCACGCGGCCGGAAGCCGTCGCTTCGACCCGGCGCGCGCCCGGAACGCCGCGCAGGCGCACCTCGAAGTGCTTTTCCAGCCCGTCCTTGCCGATCTTGAAGCCTGGCGTGATGAGCAGCGGGTTGTGCTCCTGCTCATAATCCTCGGCCGATGCGGGGCCGACATAGCCGACCAGATGGCCGACCGCTGCGCCCGTCGGGTAATAGCGCGAATAGCCGCGCTGCGGGATCACACCGGGCAGTTCGGGCAGGCGCACGCTGACGGCGGCGAACTTGTCCCAATCAAGATTGCTGGCGACCTCGATCGGCTGAAATCCGCGCGCCTTGTCGAGCTTGTCCTTGATGTCGCCCACTTTGTCGGCGGTGAGGCCGAGCAATTTAGTCAACGTCGCCAGCGTGGCGTCAGGATCGACCAGCCGGTCGGGAATGACGTCGACCCGAAAATCGGCGCGATTGGAGGCGAGCGGCGCACCCATCCGGTCCAGCACCCAGCCGCGCCGGGGCGGGATCAGCGAGAGGTTGACGCGGTTGCTTTCCGATGCGGCCTTGTACTTCGCGTTTTCGGCCACGGCGAGGTAGCCCAACCGGGTCGCCAGCAGCAGTCCGACACCTGCTTGCCCCATGCCCAGTACGAACGCGCGCCGTTCGAAGCGGTTGGTCAGGATGGCCGAGGTCATCGGCAGTTTTTGCTTCATGTCACGCGCCGCAATGGCAGGCGGCGGATGCGATCGAGCAAAGCGACCGTCGCGTTGATCACCGGGAACAGCACCAGGCTCATCACCAGTTGCGGGCCTATCACCAGCGGCAGCACGAAGTGAGCGGCGATCCCGGCAAATGTTGCCCCAAGCACGATATAGGCCGTCGTCAACAGTCCGGCGAGCAGCCAGTCTTGGCCGAATCCGCGCCACAAGAAGCGCGTGTCGACATCTTCCATCACCAGCATCGTGGCCGACCACAGCAGGATTGCACAGCCGAACGGCTGACCGCTGAACAGGTCGTCCCACGCGCCAAGTGGCAGGCCAGCCCAAAGCGGCAGCAGATTGGGCCGCAGAATGCGCCATGCCAGAAACACGAGATAGCCCAATGGCGGGATCACCGGGGCCGACGCGATGATCGGCGAAAACGTGACAAGCGACGCGATGGCAATCGAGAGCCATGGCAAACCGATGGCCAGCACGGGGGAGGGCGCACGGTTAATCCGCCGCCTTACATAGTCTTCGGGATTGGTCGATGGCCAGGCAAAGGGCACCCGCTCAGTTCCCTTCGTCTACAGGTGGCGGCGGCCCGGCGGCTTGGCGGCTAGCCTCAAGCGCGGCAACCGCACCGGGCTGGAACACGGGCAGGACCACGACGAAATCTGTGTCCGCCGGATCGCTGGCGAGCCGTCCGCTGGCGCCGTCGCGATGTGGCGCGGTGGCGATCGCTACGGGCACATTGGGGGGGTAAAGTCCGCCCGAACCCGATGTGACAAAGACGTCACCCTTGTGAAGCGGGTTCAACCCCATGTTGATCAGACGGATCTCGACCGTGCCGTTGGCTGCGCCCTGGACAAATGCAGGCAATCCATCACCGACCCGCCGCACCGGCACAACGTTTTCGGGGTCGGTCACCAGCAGGACGCGCGCGGTATGCGGCCCTGCTTCCACGACCCGGCCAATCAGGCCAGCGGCAGCGCGCACCGATTGTCCGGCGGAAATACCGCTGAAGCTGCCTTCGTTGAGCACGGCATAGCGGCGGGCGCTCTGTGCGGTCGAGCCGATCAGGCGTGCCGCCGTAACCGGGCGATCGACCGGGTCGACGATGCCCAGCAACGCCTTCAACCGGTGGTTTTCATCCGCAACGGCGCGGGCGGTGACGGCGTTCGCTCGGGCGGCGGCCACTTCACGCGACAGCGCGGCGTTCTGCTGTCCGGCGTTGAAATACGCTCCGACGGTTGCATAGATCGCCTGCCCGATCGTGCGGCTATGCGCGGCGGCAACACCGCTCGGGCGACCGACCTCGTTGGCTGCCGTCCGGGCGAAGCCGAAGGCCTCGGGTTGGATCAGCGAGACCACCAACAGAACGGCACCGATTACCGCGCCACCGATGGCGACGACGTATCCGGTGAAGATCCCGTACTGCGCCCTGCGCGAAAAGCCCGGACGCCGGTCAGGCAACCGCGCCATGCAAACAATCCCTTCGAATCGGCGCGAGCAAGACACCCGCGCCGATGAAACCAGTATGAACGCGCCACCGTGTCGCCCCGCCAGACCCTGTTCGAGTCAACAGCGAAACGAACTTGCGTCAGGCGGTCATCAGCACGCCGCGATAGATCGGATCTTCCATTGCCCGGCCGGTGCCCAGTGCCACGCACGACAGTGGATCTTCGGCGACCGAGACGGGCAGACCCGTTTCCTCGCGCAGATGCTCGTCCAGCCCGCGGATCAGCGCGCCGCCGCCAGTCAGCACGATGCCCTGATCGACGATGTCGGCAGCAAGTTCAGGCGCGGTGTTTTCCAGCGCGATGCGCACACCTTCGACGATGGCGCCGATCGGCTCCGACAACGCTTCGGCCACGTTGGCCTGCGTGATGGTGATTTCCTTGGGCACGCCGTTGACCAGATCGCGACCCTTGATGTGGATCGTTTCGCCGATGCCATCGGCGGGGATCGTGGCGATGCCGTAATCCTTCTTGATGCGTTCTGCCGTCGATTCGCCGATCAGCAGGTTGTGGTGGCGACGGACATAGCTGACGATGGCTTCGTCCATCTTGTCGCCACCGACGCGGACGCTGGTGGTATAGGCAAGGCCGCGCAGAGACAGCACGGCGACTTCAGTGGTGCCGCCACCGATGTCGACGACCATCGAGCCGACCGGTTCGGTCACCGGCATGTCGGCGCCGATCGCGGCTGCCATCGGTTCAAGGATCAGGAACACCTGACTGGCCCCGGCGTTGCTGGCCGCATCGCGAATGGCGCGGCGTTCGACCGAGGTCGAGCCCGAGGGCACGCAGATGACGATTTCAGGATAGCGCAGCACGCTCTTCTTGCCGTGCACTTTCTGGATGAAGTGCTTGATCATGGCTTCGGCCACTTCGATATCGGCAATCACGCCGTCACGCAGCGGTCGGATAGCCTCGATGCTGTCGGGCGTCTTGCCCATCATCATCTTGGCATCATCGCCCACGGCCTTGACCCGCTTGACGCCGTTGATCGTCTCGATCGCAACCACCGATGGCTCGTTCAGCACGATGCCGCGATCCTGGACATAGACGAGCGTGTTGGCGGTACCCAGATCGATCGCGATGTTCTGGGAACCGAACTTGAAGAATCGGGAAAGCAGCGAGGCCATCAGGAAATCCGTACTGTTCTGCGGTTTGGTGTGCAGGCAGCCACGCCTCGCCGTCCGAGGTGCGACCGTTGAAGCGGGTCCATTAGCGCAAGCGATTGGCAAAACCCAATGGTTTGTGCGCCAAACCCGGGATAACTCTTGCGACCCGTCTCGAAAACACGCGCCTTCGTCGCTAGGTTCGCGTTTCCATGGACGCCAGCACCCCCACCTCAGCCCATCCTGTCAGGCGCACGATCCGTCGCCTGCCCGAAGGACTGGTCAATCGCATCGCGGCGGGCGAGGTGGTCGAACGCCCGGCAAGCGCGCTCAAGGAACTGGTCGAGAATGCGATCGACGCCGGAGCCACCTCGATTTCGGTGCGTTTGGGCGAAGGTGGGCTGTCGCTGATCGAGGTCACCGACGATGGCTGCGGCATGCGCGCGGACGAGATCGCGCTGGCGCTGGAACGGCACGCCACGTCGAAACTGCCAGAGCAGTTGATCGGCGCGGACGAATCGATCGAACTGGTCGCAACACTCGGTTTCCGGGGGGAGGCGCTGCCTTCGATCGCCTCGGTTGCGCGGGTCAGTATCGAGAGTCGCCCTCGCGACAACGGCGAGGCGTGGCGGCGCGTGGTCGATCACGGCGAACTGGTGGACGAAGGCCCTGCCGCGCTGCCGCCGGGCACGCGAGTGCGGGTAGAGGACTTGTTCGCGCGGGTGCCCGCCCGCCGCAAGTTCCTGCGCAGCCCGCGCGCCGAATGGGCCGCCAGTCAGGACGTGGTCCGCCGTCTGGCGATGGCGCGGCCCGACATCGGTTTCACGCTGGAACACGACGGCCGCCGCGCGTTGCAGGTGCAGCCGGGCGATACGCTGGCGGCGCGCGTGGCCTTGCTGGTGGCGCGCGAATTGAAGGACAATGCCGTCGCCGTCGATCTGGTGCGCGGCGACTATCACCTGATGGGCGTGGCGGGCCTGCCGACCTACAACCGGGGCGTGGCAGACCACCAATACCTGTTCGTCAACGGCCGCCCGGTGAAGGACAAGCTGCTGATCGGTGCTGTGCGCGGCGCCTATGCGGACATGCTGGCGCGTGATCGCCACGCGGTGCTGGCGTTGTTCCTGCAAGTGCCGCCAAGCGAAGTCGACGTGAACGTCCACCCGGCCAAGACCGAGGTCCGCTTTCGCGATTCGGCATTGGTGCGCGGGCTGGTCGTTTCGGGCTTGCGGCAGGCGCTGGAGACAGGCGACCGCCGTTCCGCCCAGTCTCCCGATGCTGGCGCCATGCGCGCCTGGCAGACCGAGCCGGGTGCGCCACTGTGGCCGGCCCATTCCGCTCCACAATCGAGCATGTTCGCGGCGCCAGTCTGGCGGCCCGATGTTCCGCGCTTTTCTGAAGCCGGGCAGGCCTGGCGCGGGTATGAGGCGCAAATCCTGTCCGCCCCGCCTGAGGCGCGGGCCGAGATGGCCGAGCAAGGCGTTCCGCAGGCGCAAGACCATCCGCTGGGCGTAGCGCGAGGGCAGGTTGCCAACACCTATATCGTGGCCGAAGCGGCGGACGGGCTGGTGATCGTGGACCAGCATGCCGCACACGAACGGCTGGTGCTCGAACGCCTGCGCGCCGCCGGGGCCGGGGAGGGCACGCCGCCCGCGCAGGCGCTCTTGCTGCCCGAGGTGGTCGAACTCGACGAGCCATCGTGCGACCGGCTGGAGGATGCCGCCGCGCGGCTGGCCGATTTCGGCCTCGCGCTCGAACGCTTCGGGCCCGCCGCAATGCTGGTGCGCGCGGTGCCCGCCGCGCTCGCACGAGGCGATGTGGCGGCGCTGGTCAAGGACGTGGCCGACGATCTGGCGCACCATGGCGAGGCGCTGCTGCTGGGCGAGAAACTCGACCTCGTGCTCGCCACGATGGCCTGCCACGGCTCGGTCCGCGCCGGGCGAGTGTTGTCGGTCGCCGAAATGAACGCGCTGCTGCGCGAAATGGAAGTGACGCCACGTTCGGGCCAGTGCAACCATGGCCGCCCGACGTGGGTGAAGCTGGCGCATGGGGATATCGAGAAACTGTTCGGGAGGAAGTGATGCGCAAACTGGCATGTGCAGGGCTGGCGGTGGTGCTGGCGAGCTGTTCAGGGTCTGAAAAGCCGCCCGAGGTGCCACGGCTCGCGCTCCAGCCCATTCTTTACGCCGATGTCACCGGCAATAAGCTCTATGGTTCGGGCTGCAACTTCGTCGCTTCGGACGGAGGGATGGGCGCGGTGTTTCTGGCGCAGGCCGAGCGCGGGATCATCAAGCTGGCCGACAAGGTGATCAGCCTGCCGGTCGACCCGGCCAGCCCCGGCTTGCCGCAAGCGGCGCGCGAGCGCTACGCCGGGTCGGGCTACAAGGCCAGCCTGACCCGCGTCCCCGGCGGCAAGTCCATCGTCAACGGCGTGGTCGAGATTTTTGCCGCACACTTCGTGCTGACCGATGCCAACGGAGTTGCGGTCTATGACACCAAGGGCGACGCGCAATGTAAGCCAATGTGATGGGCAAGCTGATGTGATCCGCGATCCGGCGTGAGGATCGTCAATCGGCCCCATCCGGATCGCGCGTGCGGATCATCGCCTTGGCGGTCATCGTCATCACCACCTCGCCGTGCTGGTTGAACACGCGGGTGGCTGAGGTGAACAGGCCCATTTCGGGGCGTGATTGGCTGCGGCGCTTGTCCAGCACTTCGGTTTCGACGCTCAGCGTGTCACCGGGATAAACCGGACGGACCCAGCGCAACTCATCGATCCCCGGCGAGCCCAATCCCTGATGCCCGGCGGCGTCTTGTTCGTCGACCAGCATGCGCATGACCATCGCGCCAGTATGCCAGCCGCTGGCCGACAGGCGGCCGAAATGGGTCTTGGCCGCCGCCTCGTCGCTCAAGTGAAAGGGCTGCGGATCGTAGTGCGAGGCGAACGCGATCACCTCGTCACGCGCAACGAGGCGAGAGCCGAAACGGCGCTTCTGGCCGACGAACATGTCTTCGTAATACCGCATGGTCGACTGTGTGCCAGCCGACCATGCAACACGTCAATGTTTGCGGTCGAGATTGAAGCGGGCGAACACCGTGATCGCGTGCGGGTCTCGGCCATAGGCGGCGGTGAGCGCGGCAGGCTTGGCATAAGCGGAAACCGCTGCACCCAGTGCCAGTTCAACCGGACCTAGCGGAACCCGCCGGGCGTAGCCCAGTTGCAGCTTGGTCACGCGAAAGGCGATATCGTGCAATGGACTGGCATGATCGGGGAACAGTTCGTCGTTGTTCACATTCTCGACGCGCCCGAACAGGCTGTCGGTGCGGGTCATGTCCCAGTTCGCTTCGGCCAGCAGGGCGGTCAGCGTTGCGCCAGGGACGCGCTTCTTGGCGCTGAAGGCTGCGATGGCGGATAAGCCCTTGCCATTCGCAAAGGCGAGCGAGGTGGTGAAGCGGCGTTCGTTTTCGCCCGGATGTGTGCTTTCGGGTTGATGGATGAAGCCATAGCTGGCCTGTACTGCCCAGCGAGGCGAGGGCGTCCACGAAAGGCGCGCGGACCAACTGTCGAGTGCCGGGGCTTCGATGTTCCAGCGCCGCTCGTCGGGCTCGCGGCCGCGAAACGCAGAGCCTTCGATCTGCCAATGAGGGGTGGCGATCCCGGTCGTGACCACGCCATAGGTGATGTGCGTGGAGTCGAACCAGTGGTGGGCGATCGGCGCTTCGGGATTGTAGCGCGAAGACCCCCGCATCATGAATGCGGCAGGCCCGAGCGCAGGTTCGCCCACGGGTCCACCATAAACGAACAGACGCGCTGCCGAACCGAGGTTGAAATCGACCCGCGCGGCCAGTTCCATGAACAGGTCGTGCGGGTGCTGGCGGTCGACAAGCGGTGTGCCGCGCGCGGTCTCGCCCGTGGCAAACAGGTTGGGATAGCCTGCCGCGTCCATCGCCGGTTCAAGACTGTACATCGAGCGTAACTGGATGCGGCCCCACCCCGTTTCGCGCTCGCCCGTGAGCATGGCCATCGATGTGACGTAAAGTTTGTCGTCGCCACGTGGCCCCGAAACCGAAGTGTATTGGGTGGAAACGGTGCCGTGGGCCATGACCATCCAGTCCCCCGCCATCAGGTGCAGGCCGTGCATGGCACCTTCGTTGCCCGGAACCAGCGATGTGCCTGAGCCTGAAGCGCTGGCGGGTTGCGGTGGGGTGTGGCCGGAGTGGTCCATCCCCGGCATGTCCATCCCCGACATATCCATATGGTCCATGTGCGCATGGTCCATTTCCTGTGCAGCAACCGGCGTGCACAGCGCAAGCGAGCCGGCGAAGGCCAGCAAAAAGCGATTATTCATGTGGTCTTGTCCTTGTCCGATGGATTGCGCCCGCATGGGGCGGCGGATCAGGACAGCGCTCGGGGCGGCGGCGTGACGACACGCGCCGCAAACGGATGGGGGTAGAAGCCCGTCCGCGTTTCGGTCCGCACCGGTGCGACAGGAACTGGCAGGCCGACGATCTGCGGCAGTGCCACCTGCGGCGCACAGCCAAGGCATGGTGAGGAGATCGCGATGGCAAACGGCGCATCAGGGGGCGCTACGGGGCGGGGCGCCTTGCGGTGGTCCATGTGCTGGTGATGCACCGTTTGGGCCGCTGTCAGCGCCCCGTCATGGCAATGATGTGCGGTCGCCAGCCCGGGAAAGGCCAGCGCCAGCAGCAGCAACAGGACAAGGCGCCTCAACATCAGGGCACTATGCTCCCGCCTGGCAGCCTTTGTCCAATCAGACGTTGAACTTGAAGTGGAGGACGTCGCCGTCCTTGACCACGTATTCCTTGCCTTCCTGCCGCAGTTTGCCAGCATCACGCGCACCCGCTTCACCGCCCAGCGCGATGTAATCGTCAAACGCGATGGTTTCGGCACGGATGAAGCCACGTTCGAAGTCGGTATGGATTTCGCCCGCCGCCTGCGGAGCCTTGGCGCCAAGATGCACGGTCCATGCGCGCGCTTCCTTGGGCCCGACGGTGAAGAACGTGATCAGGTGCAGCAGTTCGTAGCCCGAGCGGATCACGCGGGTGAGGCCGGTTTCGTGCAGGCCGAGTTCTTCCAGGAACACGGTGCGCTCTTCCGGGTCCATGCCGACCAGTTCGGATTCGATGGCCGCCGACACGATGACCGCGTTGGCGCCTTCGGCCTTGGCCTTCTCGAACACGCGCGCCGAGAAAGCGTTGCCCTGCGCCGCGCACTCTTCCTCGACGTTGCAGACATAGAGCACTGGCTTGGCAGTGAGCAGTTGCGCTTGTGCAAAGACGCGTTCTTCTTCTTCATCCTTCGGCTTGGTCAGGCGCGCGGGCTTGCCCTCACGCAGCAGTTCCAGCGCTTGTCCGAGGACCGAGGCGGTGATCTTGGCTTCCTTGTCGCCCTGCGCCGCCTTCTTCTGCGCGGCGGGCACCCGCTTTTCGAGGCTTTCGAGGTCTGAAAGCATCAGTTCGGTCTCGACCGTTTCGGCGTCCGAGATCGGGTCGACCTTGTTGTCGACGTGTTGGATGTCGTCGTTTTCAAAGCAGCGCAGCACGTGGACAATGGCGTCCACCTCGCGGATGTTGCCAAGGAACTGGTTGCCAAGCCCTTCGCCCTTGCTGGCGCCGCGCACCAGGCCGGCGATGTCGACAAAGCCCAGCTGGGTGGGGATGATCTTCTGGCTACCGGCGATGGCGGCCAGCTTTTCCAGCCGGGGATCGGGCACGCCGACGTTGCCGACGTTCGGCTCGATCGTGCAGAACGGATAGTTCGCCGCCTGCGCCGCCTGCGTTTCGGTCAGTGCGTTGAACAGCGTCGACTTGCCGACATTGGGCAGGCCCACGATTCCGCAACGAAAACCCATCTTGTCCGTCCTTGCCTTGCAGGCGGCACCTTTGGCGCACACACCCGTTCTTGCGTTTGCGGCGCGATGGTATCCCCCATGCGCAAGGTCAAGGGGAAAGCGCGATTCGCTTGCCTGCGGGAGGCGCTCCTTTCATCGAAAGTTCAACCCTTGGTGGCAAAGCGGTAACCATGAAGCGCCTGCTCGTGCTCTCTCCCCTTGTGCTGTTGCTGGCTGCCTGCGGCGGTGGTGATCCGGCTGCCAGCCTTGCCGCTGCGCGCGAGGCGCAGCGCGTTGAGGATTATCCGACGATGCGGGCCAAGGCGCTCGAAGTGCTGGACCATCACGCCGAAGACCCCGCGGCGCTGGCCTTGCTCGCCCGCGCGCAATTGATGCTGGGTGACGGCGATGGGGCACAGGCGACCTTGCAGCGCTGGCGTGCGGCGGGGGGCAGCGGCGCCGAGATAACCCGGATGCTGGCCGAAGCCGCGCTGTTGCGGGGATTGCCGCGCAAGACTCTGGATTATCTGGGCAAGGATGGTTCGCCCGATGCCTGGCGGCTGCGCGCGGCCGCCCACATCGCCCAGGATGAAGCCCCCGCGGCGCTCGATGCGTTCCGCAAAGGGCTGGCGGCGGGTGACGACTACCAGCTTGCGCGCGATTACGCCCGCTTCATGATGACCGCGCAGGACGATGCCGGCACTCGCGAGGCGCTTGACCGAGTGCGCAGGCTGGGGCCGGATCGGCTCGATACGCTGTTGCTGCAAGGCCAGTTTGCCCAGCGGCAGGGGCGCATGGTCGAAGCGCGCGCGGCCTATGTCGCTGCCGCCAAACGCTATACCGCAAGGGTCGAACCGCTGTTGGCGCTGGCCCAAGGCGCTGATCTTGCGGGCAATGTGGATGAGGCAATCGGCTGGATCAACCGCGCCGAGAAGATCGCGCCGACCGACACCCGCGTGGTCAGCCTGGTGGTGCAGCTGGCATCCGAAAAGGGCGACTGGGAGCGGGTGCGCAAGATCATGGCGCCCAACGAAGGGACACTCGACCCGCGTTCGCCCGATGGGCTGAGCTATGCCGAGGCGCTGCTCAACCTCAACCACCCCGAACAGGCGCGCGCGATCTTTGCTCAGGCGCTGCTGCTTTCGCCGCAAAATCCCTATTCGCGGCTGATGCTGGCGCAAGCGCAACTGGCTACCGGCGATGCGGCTACGGCTTTGCGTACGATCCGCCCGCTATCCGACAGTGCCATGGCCGGGCGGCGCGAACTGACGCTTGCGCTGCATGCGGCGCAGGCCGCCGAAGATCCGTCGGCAGCGGCGATCGCGGCGAGGCTGAACGCGCCGCAACTTGAACGGAGTCAGCAGCTGTCGAATGCGGGGCAAGCCGCGCTGATCCGGCGTGATTGGGCGGCTGCGCTGGCGGCCTATCGCAGTCTTCCGGGCTTTGACAACGATCCCGAAGTGCTGCGTCGGCTGGCGCAGGCGGCGACCGGGCTGGGGCGCCATGATGAGGCCATCGGCTATGCCGACCGCGCGCTGACGTTTGCGCCGCGAAATCCCGACATGCTCCATATGGCCGGTCTGACGCGGCTCAACGCCGGACGCGATCACGATCAGGCGGTGCGGTTCATCGAACAGGCGAGCGAGCTGGACCCGGCCAATCCGCTGTTCCACGCCGATCTGGCGCGGGCCATGCACGCTCCGGGCTAAGCTCGTCCCGGAGCGGTCTTAGTAGACTGCGCAGAGGGAAAAGGGGCGCCGTCGGATGATCCGACGACGCCCCCTTCACTGGAGCCCTGTGGAAGCGGATCAGGCGCGGCGGCGACGGCGTGCCACGGCGATGCCGATGAAGCCCAGACCCATCATGCCCAGCATGCCCGGTTCAGGAACGTCGGTGCCGCCGGTGGTGCTGGTCGTGCCGCCCGAAGTCGACGTGGTCGTGCCACCCGTGGTGGTCGAGCCACCCGTGGTCGTGCCACCGGTGGTCGAAGTCGTGGTGCCACCAGTGGTCGTGCCGCCGGTGGTGGAAGTGGTGGTGCCACCCGTGGTGGTGCCGCCCGTGGTGGTGCCGCCCGTGGTGGTGGTGGTGCCGCCGGTCGTCGACGTCGTGGTGCCGCCGGTGGTCGACGAGGTCGAACCGCCGCACATCGCGCTGCCAGCCGCGTGGCCGCAGTTGCAATAGTGCACGTGGCCGAACGTGGCATGCGCCGGAGCGGCAACGGTCAGCGAGCCAAGGAGGGCGGCGGAAAGAACTGCGATGCGCTTCATGGTGGAAATCCCCTGTCTGGTATTTGTGTTCGATCAAGCGTGGTTGACACGTTGATAAGCACAGGCCGTGCCAAACACGGAATTCTGCCATTTTGGATGGTTAACGTAAAAAATCGTGCCCCTCTGGTGTAAACTGGCCCGACTAATTGTCGTTAACCAATGGGTTGCACTCATTGCGCGAAAATGGAGGGAATTCGCGGTCAACGACGGGCGCTGGGTTAACTCAACTGTCCTGCTGCCGCAGAGCCACATCGTTCATGAACCGGACGTCGTCTCTGCGCGCCAGCCATTCGGCTTCCGTCGCCACAGCACCGAGCATGTCGGTCAGATCGTCCTGTTCGGTTTTGGCAAAGTTGCCCAGCACATGCCCCGTCACACGGTCCTTGTGGCCGGGATGCCCGATGCCCAGTCGCACCCGACGGAAATCAGGGCCAAGGTGCTGGTCGATCGAGCGCAGGCCATTGTGTCCGGCCGTGCCGCCGCCCTGCTTTACCTTCACCTTGAATGGCAGCAGATCCAGCTCATCGTGGAACACGGTCAGCGCGCCGGTATCAAGCTTGTAAAAGCGCAGCGCTTCACCGACCGAACGACCGCTTTCGTTCATGAACGTTGCGGGCTTGAGCAGCAGCACTTTGTCGCCACCGATGCGGCCTTCCTGCAGCCATCCCTGAAACTTCTTCTGCACCGGGCCAAAGCGGTGGAGATCGGCGATCACGTCGAGCGCCATGAAGCCGACGTTGTGGCGGTGCAGCGCGTATTGCGGCCCCGGATTGCCCAGACCGACCCATAGTTGCATGGCGAAATGTTCCTTGCTGCGGCGAACGGGCCGCGTCGGTCGATAGATCGTGGCCCACAAAAAAGAACCCCTCCCACGGCGGGAAGGGGTTCTTTTTGTGTCCCGCGCGCCCCGAATGGTTTCGCGGCGCGAGTGTGACCGCCTTACGCGATGCGCAGGAAGTCGACGTGCTCGGGGCGGTCGCTGACGGGGTGGAACGCCACGTCCTTGGCCTGCGCGCGCACGGTCTTGTCACCCACGGTCAGTTCGATCACCGACTCGAAGAAGTGGCCGGTGCCCAGCGCGCGGACCAGAAGCTTTTCCTCAAGGTGAACCATCTCGGGTTCTTCCTTGCCGCCATAGATCACGGCGGGAGTACGGCCTTCGCGACGCAGGGCACGGGAGGCTCCCTTGCCTGCCCGTTCGCGCGATTCGGCCGACAGCTGAAGCGTATCGCTCATCGTCAGTACCTTTTCGATAGATTGCAGTTAAACACGGTTTCTCCGCCACGCCTCCAGGGATGACCATGACGGGAAGCGGCGGCCCTTAGCCGATTTGCCGGAAATTGCAAGCGCAGCGGTCCGAACCCCGGCGCAACCGGCTCAATCGATCCGCCGCACTTTCCAGCCGCGCGCCTTGAGCAGTTGCGGCAAGCCATCGGTTCCGGCCACGTGCGCCGCGCCCACTGCCACGAACGGCTGGGCGCCTGCCTTTAGCATGGCGTCGATCTTGTTTGCCCATGCGCTGTTACGCTGGGTGACGAGTGCGCCATAAAGCGCCGGGTCGGCAAGAAAACCGGTCGAGGATTCGTGGGCGATGCCAAGATCGTCGCCGCGCAGCCACAACGCCATCAGGTCGCGATCATCATCGCGGTTGTCGGCCGCCTCCACCGCCACTTGCTCAAGCAGCACCTTCTGCGCACGTGGCGGCAACTGGTCGAACACACCGAATTGCTGGTCGATCGTTTCCAGCCCCTCGACCGGCTTGCTGCCGATGGCCGCGCGCAATTGCGGCTCCACCCCGGTTTCGGGGTCCATGCCGCTTTTCAACCCGCCGATGGCGGCGATCTGCAAGGCGACCGCCCACGATTCCTCGTTCTGGAACTGCGCGTCGGTCAGCGACAGCGACTGGTACACTTTGGCCAAAGCGGCGCGATACTTCGGTCCCACGCGTTGCGAAGGGGGGGGGAGGCCATCGGTATAGGCCAGCCGTGCCAAGGCGTTGCCCGCGATCGTGGGGTTCAGCGGCTCACCGATCTCCAGCACGAGCCGGTCGGCCTGACGCAGCGCGTTGTCGATGGCGGGACGCCGCCATTGCGTGCCATGGGGCAGGGCGTGGACGGTGCCCATGATCCAGCCTTGAACGCCGATCTCGCTCGACACTTCCCAAAGCGCGACGCGCGCTGGGGGCTGGGGCGGGGCGGGTGCGGCCTTGTGGCAGGCACCCAACGCCACAACCAGCACCAGCGTGGTCAGCAAGTCGCGCATCAAGGATGGCACCTGCCCCATCAACTTGGCGACCCTGCGCGCGGCGGGCCTTACAGGGGCGGAGCTTTCAAGGCTGGTGTGCATGGCGCTTGGCGATGAACCATCACATCGCGCGCGGCAAGTCCCTCTGCCGAGTCAAACGCGAATGCACGCGGTCCCGATTTCCAAATGGTGCTGTGCCAAAGGTTGATTTGACCTGCCCCATCGGCCAAAGGCTGGCGGGCCATGGCAGACCATACCGCAACCGCTTCCGCTGCGCCCAGCGCGCCCAGTTTTCAGGACATGATCCTGCGCCTCCATGCCTATTGGAGCGCGCAAGGCTGCCTGATCCTGCAACCTTATGACATGCGCGTGGGCGCGGGCACGTTCCATACCGCCACCACGTTGCGCTCGCTGGGGCCGGAAAGCTGGAACGCCGCCTATGTCCAGCCCAGCCGCCGCCCGACCGACGGGCGCTATGGCGAAAACCCCAACCGGCTGCAGCACTATTACCAGTATCAGGTGATCATGAAGCCCAGCCCCCCGGACTTCCAGAACCTGTACCTCAACAGCCTGTTCGCCATCGGCATCGATCCGCTGGTTCACGACATCCGTTTTGTCGAGGATGACTGGGAATCGCCCACGCTCGGCGCATGGGGCCTTGGCTGGGAAGTGTGGTGCGATGGCATGGAAGTCAGCCAGTTCACCTATTTCCAGCAAATGGGCGGGTTCGACTGCAAGCCGGTGGCGGGCGAACTGACTTACGGGCTCGAACGCCTCGCCATGTACATCCAGGGCGTCGACAACGTGTACGACCTGCGCTTCAACGACGCTGGCACCAGCTATGGCGATGTGTTCCTTGAAAACGAACGCCAGATGTCGAAGTGGAACTTCGAGGTTGCCGACACCGACACCCTGTTCGAAGGGTTCCGCCGGGCCGAGGCCGAATGCAAGGCTGCCATCGCGGCAGACGTGCCCATCGCCGCCTATGAACAGGCGATCGAGGCGAGCCACTTGTTCAACCTGCTGCAGGCGCGCGGCGTGATCAGCGTGCAGGAGCGCGCCAGCTACATGGGCCGGGTACGCGATCTCGCGCGCGGCAGTTGCGAGGCCTATATGGCGAAGTTTCAGGACCAATGGGCGCAGAAGTTTCCGGGGTGGACGGCATGAGCGCGCTGGCGGTGAACACATCAGACTTCCTGCTTGAACTGCGGTCCGAGGAAATTCCAGCGCGGATGCAGGCCACGGCCCGTGCCGATCTGGAAAAGCTGTTCCGCAAGGAACTTGACGCTGCGGGACTTAAGCCCGGTGCCATCACCGTGTGGTCCACGCCGCGCCGCTTGGCCTTGATCGCACGCGATCTGCCGCTGGCGACCGAGGCGGTCAGCGAGGAAGTGAAGGGCCCCCGCACCAGCGCCCCGGCGCAGGCGCTCGAAGGCTTCCTGCGCAAGACCGGCCTTACCGCAGACCAGTTGACCGAGCGCGACGGCGTGTGGTTCGCCATCAATGAAAAGCCCGGCCGCGCTACCGCCGATGTGCTGGCTGCCGCGATCCCGGCGATCATCCGCGCCTTTCCCTGGCCCAAGAGCCAGCGTTGGGGCGCGGCCTCGCTCAGCCCCGAAAGCTTGCGCTGGGTGCGTCCGCTGTCGGGCATCGTGGCGCTGCTGGGTGGCGAAGTGATCGCTTGCGAGATCGGCGGCATCGTCTCGGGTCGCCTGACACGCGGCCATCGCTTCCATTCGAGCGGCGATATCGTGATCGATGGCGTCGAGGACTATGCGGCCAAGTTGCTGGAAGCGCACGTCATCGTCGATCACGTCACGCGTGAGGGGATCGTTCGGGATCAGGCGCGCGCCGCCGCCGCCGCTGCCGGACTGGTGCTGGTCGATGACGAAGGGCTGGTGATCGAAAACGCAGGCCTTACCGAATGGCCGGTGCCGCTGCTCGGCCGCTTTGACGAGGCGTTTCTGGAAGTCCCGCCCGAGGTCATCCAGCTTACCGCCCGCGTCAACCAGAAATACTTCATCTGCCGCGATGCCGCAGGAAAGCTGGCCAACGCCTTCGTCTGTACCGCCAACGTGGTGGCCAAGGACGGCGGCGTCGCGATCATCGACGGCAACCGCAAGGTGCTCGCCGCCCGCCTGTCCGACGCGCGCTTCTTCTGGGAACAGGACAAGAAAAAGGCGCTTGAGGTCCATGCCGAAAAGCTGGGCCGCATCACCTTCCACGAAAAGCTGGGCACCGTCGCCGACAAGGTCGAACGCGTCGCTAGGCTGGCGCGGTGGCTGGTGGAGGAAGGCATTGTCGGGGCATCTCCGCTCCCCACCGGTGAGGGTGCCCTTGTCACCCCCCTCCCCAGTGGGGAGGGGTTGGGGGAGGGGGTTCCACCCTCTCCGGCTACAGCCACTCCTGAAACGCCGAACACCCCCACCCAACCCTCCCCCGACCGGGGGAGGGCTTTGCTCGCCGATCAGGCCGAACTGGCGGCACGGCTGTGCAAGGCCGACCTCGTTACCGAGATGGTCGGCGAATTTCCCGAACTGCAAGGGCTTATGGGCGGATACTACGCCCGCGCCGAAGGCCTGCCTGACGCCGTGGCCGACGCCATCCGCGATCACTACAAGCCGGTCGGGCAGGGTGATGATGTGCCCACCGCCCCGGTAACAGTGGCCGTGGCGCTGGCGGACAAGCTGGATACGATTGCTGGGTTCTTTGGGCGAGACATGGCTCCTACTGGCTCAAAGGATCCGTTCGCGTTGCGCCGTGCCGCTCTTGGCGTGTTGCGGACGATTCAGGAAAATGGCCTTCGGGTTCCGCTTGATCGAGCGCTTCGCGAGGCTGGGTGGTGGCTTACTGAAACGCTTGAAGGTCGGACCAATGGCGCGGTCGATCCGCTGGACTTCTTCGCCGACCGCCTGAAGGTTCAGCAGAAGGAAGCCGGTGTCCGCCACGATCTGATCGACGCGGTGTTCGCGCTCGGTGGCGAGGACGATCTGGTCCGTTTGCTGGCGCGCGTTCATGCCTTGCAGGCGTTCGTGACCACCGAGGACGGCAAGAATCTGCTCGCCGGGTACAAGCGCGCGGCGAACATCCTCAAGAAGGAAGAGTTCGCACCTGCAGCAGCGGACTATCTTCTCGAACCCGCCGAGGCCGCGCTGACGGCGGCTCTGGCGCAAGCCGGGCCGCAGGCCGAAGCCGCTGTTGCGGTTGAGGACTTTACCGCCGCTATGGCTGCATTGGCCGGGTTGCGCGCGCCGATCGATGCCTTCTTCGAAGACGTGACCGTCAATGACGCGGATGCGAACAAGCGCGCCTACCGTTTGGGCCTTTTGGCAGAATTTCGTGCTGCAGTGCACAAGGTAGCAGACTTTTCACGTATCGAAGGCTAATCCGTCATCCGAATCCGGACTTGTGCCGGATTCGATAACGCAAGCCCTGCAGCACAGGTGTACCCATGAGCGCATACGTATTCCATTTTGGCGGCGGCGCCGTTTCGAGTGATCCTCGTTCGCGGGACAAGACGATTACGGGTGGCAAGGGGGCCAATCTGGCCGAGATGGCGGGGATTGGTCTGCCGGTTCCGCCGGGGTTCACGATCA
>NZ_JAIZDA010000039.1 GCF_020404405.1 Novosphingobium sp. FKTRR1
ACATCAATTCTGGCAGAGGCATCGACACGGAATCCTAACCTGCCAGAATTGTTGGCATGGAAATCAGGATAATACATTGATATTCAGTGCATAAATGCGGTTTCCATAAACTTTGGCAGCCGACATCGTGCTCGCGCGCATGGGCCTGACCACGCGCCCCCTGCCCTGCCTCGTGCTCGGCGATCCTGGACAGCGGTTTGCGATCGGCCCCCGCCCCACCCTGCTCAAGCGGCTGTTGAAACAGCTACGCCGCGCCGCCGAGGATGGCCTCGTCCGGCTCAACCGGCTCGAAGACCACGCGCGCCGCACCGCCGCCGCGATCGCGGCCGAACGCCGCCCCGGCCTGCTCGCCGATCTCGGCCGGCTGACCCTGACCCAGCCCTGCCTCGCCGCGCGCACGCTCGCCCCTTTGCTTGGCCTCACCATTTCTGGCGCGGGCAAGTTGCTCGAACGGGCCACGCGTCTCGGCCTGCTCGTCGAGACCTCGGGCCGCGACACCTGGCGCAGCTACCTCGCGCGCGACGTCGCGCTGACGCTGGGACTGATCGCCCCGCCCTTGGGACGGCCGGCGATCTCCGCGCCCCCCTCCCCTGCCCTCGCGCCCGTGCTTGCCGCCTTCGATGCCGAAATGGCTGCGCTGGACGCGCGCCTGGCGCGGCTTGGACTGGGCTCGAATACGCCAAGTCCGGAAGATACTGATTTGCCGCCGGAAAATTGATGTCGCCGGAAACGCCCCTCAGAGTGCCAAAACGCACCCTCGATAGGGGTGTGGCACGAAGAGGCTACAAATGCGCCCACAGGGCTTCTGAGGGCAAAATTCGCCGTTTGGGGATTGTGCGGGCCCATTCTGTCGCGTCACTCTGTTTCGGCCCCTAAAAATCGGTGGGAGGCTCCAAGTAGAGCGTCCAGGCGATCGATCGCCCCGTGAACAACCTCGCTACCGGTAGCAGCCCTTCGCTCTCGTGCCCCTCATGCACCACTGCGTACGGGGTTAGTGGCGGATCACCTTCAAGGCCGATGGCGGCCAAATGTGTTGACGGCACAGCAGCACAAGGGCGGGCATTGTTCTGCCGGTCCTCGCGCAATCCCAAGACGGCGGCGTTTTCTTTCGGTGCTCCCCTGCCCTCCAAATGTTCTGCGCAAGGGAATGTGGTGCACAGGTGCAGGAAGTGAACCAGGGGCGGCGTTTGCGGCATTCAACTCCCAAAGCGGATGTGCTTTTCTGCAAGGACGATTGCGGTAGGCAACGTGGATCCCAGATCGGCCATGCCCATCCGTGGTTGCAGGCAGATGAGACTGGGTACCGTAGTGATCGTTCTCGCAACCGGGCCTGAAGGTGGAAAGCTGCAGTTCGAGGTGGGTGCAACGTTTTGTGCTGAACAGCTGACTGATCGTCGCCATTGTCGCCATAGGTTCGGTGGTGCGATCTGGGCCTAGCGGTGGAATGTAGTGATGGTGCGAGCAAGGTCCGTCGTCAGATAAGCGACTGGACGATTGAGGGACCCAATTTCCCATAAAAATTCAAAGGAAGGATGCGCCGGAGGCGCCTTTAGAATCCTTTTAGAGAGAGATAAAAAGTTAAGGGCGAGAGCGACCCGCCCGACTCGCTGGCTCTTGGCGAGTCGGGTGAGGTGTGCCGTTCCTGAAATACCGGGCAAGCGTTCCTGAAGTACCCTCTAGGCGTTCCTAATGAACCGTGCCGCCGTTCCCATTGTCCCGTGCCGCGTTCCTAAAGTCCCGTGCCTTGCGCTGCCAGAGCGAGCGCTTTCCAATTGGGTAAAACGCGTTTTACTCACGGCAGAATTGGCGGAAATCTGCGTCATTGGGCTAGTTTAGGGGAATGGAGATGTGGGCGGAATGGCCTTCCTGGCTGGGCCTTTGCCGCCTCCCCTGCCCTTTTCGAAGTGTGAACCCCATCGGATTGAGGTCGCCACTCACGGGACTTCAGGAACGCTAGGAAGCAGCCCTGTCGCGCTAGATCTTCCATATTTCTGGGCGCCGGCACTGCCAATCGTGGACACTTGGTTCGAGGACATGGCACGTCACGGAAGCTCGGCACGGTATTTTAGGAACGCCGGTCGGCTGCCGCTGGGAGCAGACCGAATGTGTTGTGTTTGATCTGTTTGGAAGTAACGCAACGTGCCTCGACGTTCCGTTCCTAATGTACCGCCACCGGCGGTGGGCGACCGCACGACCAGGACGTCCTGACCTTGCAGGAGATTTTCAACCCCATGGATTGCTTGTGCCTACGGGTTGATCGGTCCGGAAAGTGCCTGCGGTGGACGCACCGAATTTCAAAGCTGCGGCGCAAGCCATGTAACCCGGTACATTAGGAACGGTCTCGAGTGCGGCCGCAGCCAGCCAATTACCCGGCACTCGCTGCTCGCGTATCGGGTACTTGGGGGCGGAGCTAACAACTCGGGTAGGAAATGAGTTCCTTCAAACCCCTCGTTCCTGAAATACCGAGGGCAGAGTGCGCGTCAGTTCGCTGTGCGCTGTTTCGAGCAGAAGGTCGCAAATATCTGAGTGATGTTTGGCGCATCGAATGCGATTTCCCGCTGACGCAAGAAGGCACGAAATTCGTCGCCAATCATGCCGTGGTCGCGTTGAGGCGAGGGCAGGTTTGCGCGTGCGATCGCACCAAATG
This sequence comes from Novosphingobium sp. FKTRR1, assembly GCF_020404405.1. Taxonomy (GTDB): domain Bacteria; phylum Pseudomonadota; class Alphaproteobacteria; order Sphingomonadales; family Sphingomonadaceae; genus Novosphingobium. The sequence goes on from NZ_JAIZDA010000039.1 coordinate 2,648, forward strand.
CAGTGTGTGCAATGTGGCCTGTGCGAGGAAATTCGATCGAAGGTGCAGGGGCAGGGGGCGCAGTTTCCGCCTGCCTGGAAGCGGGCAGGGGAGGGCGGGCCGCCCGTTCTTTCGACGCCTCTTGTGGTCGGCGCGTCATGCGCAACAGGGGCTCTGCTTCGCGTCGTATTTCGAGATCGAGCGAATAGCCCGGCAGCCCGTTCTCCTTCGCAATCTTCGCGATCTCGAATTTGAAGCGACGGTAATCGCCCTCGGCCCCAGACTTCTCAAAAAGCGTAGGCATGGCGATTGCGAATCCATCGGCACCCGCACCGCCTGCGTGCTTGCGTGCAACGCGATAGAGCCAGCGTTCACGGCCACCAGTCAGTGCAAAATAGGCAGGGTCGATTGCGAGCACCCCCCCATCCATAAGCACACCGTCGTAAAACCATTTGGCCAGGGTGATCCGCATGCCGCGGATCTGGCCAGATCGATCACGGATCTGGCTGTAGCTGTCGATCCACGAAAAGGTCGTTTCGACAGCGTCGCCAGAGCGAATGTTGGTTTTCACTGTGGTGGACTGCAGTCGGTCAAGCGTGTTGCCCAGCAGATCGTACGCTCTGCCGCCCACATCGCGCTTGAGCGTCTTCAGCATGTCGTAGGGTACGACGTGAAGCGTTTGGGGGATATCGTTCGAACCACGGCGCTTTTGCTCGATCAGCACCGATGCGCAGTAAATTAGAATGTCGAGGTCGTAGATCGTGGCGAGACCATATTCGGAGTTCGCCGAAACATGGACTGTGATCTTGCCGTCGGGGCTGACGTAATCGATAGGCTTGAGCCGCTTGCGCTTCGAGAGCGAGAAAAACGGACGTTCCATGGTTTCGCGCTGATCGCGCAGGGGAAGGGCCGTCAGTTGCGGCAGAAAGAGGTCGACCTGGCCTTCGTCACACTGCTCTTGTGACATCTCGCATCCCGCAACAGGTAAAACGCGTTTTACCGCTATCTAAGCTGATGAAAAATATGGAAAAATAACCAAATCAGCGTGCGAACTTGGCATTCTCGATTGCCGTCCGCAGGCTGTCGAGAATCTCTTCAACGGACACTCGTCCCTTTGGGTTGATGTTGATGGTGATCCCCTTGGTCCGCGTGTCGGCGAGGATGATGCCTACCTCATGTCCGGTGCTGGACTTGAGTGCTGGCTTCGATTTCGACGAAGCTTTGACACGTGGTGCAGAGGTTGCGTTCGAGAGGCGCTCGCATACCTTGCTGCCTTCGATTTTATCGGCCCCTGACTCTCTGAGAGCGCGCTGCTCCTCGGAAATGGCACGCGCTTCCTCAAGAATAATCTCACGACGCGTATCGTCTTTCAGCAAGGGGGAAAGACGCATACCGTGTCGGATCTTCAGATCGCCTGGCTCCGCGAACGCCGCGACGACCTCGTCAGGCAATTCAGCCAATTGCAGCAGATTGTGCAGGTTCTGCTTCGGAATAGCCAGACGCTCAGCCATCTTGGTGCGGACGCCGTGGTAGTAGGCGTCGATGGCGTGCCGATAATTCCGCGCCCGCTCGAGATCGGTGACGTCCTCGCGCTCACGGTTCTCCAGATCTGCGAGGCGAAATGCCGCTTCATCGTCGAGGCTCTCGATCCGGGCGATAAGATCGATCTCGGAGTGATTGTTGGCATTCAACCAGCTCACGGAAAAGTGGCGTCGCGTGCCAACAATCAATTCGTACTGCCGTTCGGCGTTTGGCGTTCGACGCACAACGACGGGTTCTCGATTGGTCCCTTCCTCGCGGATGGATTCAATCAATGTGGCGCAACGGTCGTAGCTCAACGCAGCATGGTCGCGTGCGTTGCCAGGCCAGATCGAACACTCCGACGGCTTGAGCCGGAGAGTGGGGCGTTTGACGGTCCTGGCGATCTCGTCAAAAGCAAGGCCGCGCCGTTCAAGGAATGACGGCGTGACTTGTTCATCTACAGGCTTGTCGACAACAACTGGCGCCTTGTCTTCACTCGCAACCGACGCACTCGTCGCAGGTGGGGAGGTGCCAATGCTTTCGATAGCGTTGGCCAAAAGACTCCGACGCTTGCCGCCCACGCCGCTCATACCGCCTCCGTCAGACGATCGGTCCCGACCTGGGCCATGCGAGAAGGCCATTGTTTGCAAATGTCCTTTTCGATTTCACGGAACACCATATTCAGGTTATCCCGGCAACGGACATAGGTCTGGTGGGAGCCATAGGGTTTGTTGACCTCGTAGATCGAGGACATTGCCAGGCCGGCATTCTTGATCTCTTCAGACAGAAGGATGGGCGTCGAGAGCATTTGCCCTGCGTACGTCTTCTCCATGACCTGGAGCATTTGCGCTTCATTGGTGCGACTGGGCTGAAACATTGTGCAGACCACGCGGATGAATCCGTAATCGATCGAGGTGTCGAACTTCGAGACCAGATCCATCGCCTCGCGACAGGTCTGCATGAAGTGGATCGTCGAGAGATAATCCAATTGGCGCGCAGGCACGGGGATCAGCAGGCCGTCCGCCGCAGTCAACGTGTTGACGCCCAGAAAGCCCATGGCCGGCGGCGGATCAAGGATCACAACGTCGTAATCTAGGCGAATCTCCTCAAGTCCGACACGCAGCATGCGGAACGCACCTGCAATCGCAGTTGGACCTTCCTCGATCGTCGCAGTCAGTTCCCATTCGGTATCTTGCAGACCCAGGTTCGCAGGGCAGATGTCGATATTCGGCCAAGCCGTCTTACGGATCGTCTTGCGAAGCGAGTCCGCTTCGTCGATCCGCGGGGACAGGAAGTTCGAAAGGGTGTGAACCTCTTCCACCAAGGCTTCGAGATTGACGTCGAACATGACGCTCATCGAGGCCTGCGGATCACAATCAACGACCAGCACCTTGTACCCGCGCAGCGCAAGGTAATCCGCCAGGTGCTTCGCGGTGGTCGACTTGCTGACGCCGCCCTTGAAGTTCTGGACAGCTACGACAACTGCGCGTTCGTCGGGCAATTTGCCCATCTTGATGCCAAGCGCTTCGCGAATGGCGATGAGGTCGTCGACAGTGTAGATTCGGCGCCCGTTTGATGCGGTTTTTGGTGCAGGCAGGCGACCGCGCGCTTCTGCTTTTGACAAAGCTTCAGGTGTGCGGCCGAGGAATTCGGCCGCGATGGTAGCGCCCATGGCAATGTTGAGCATCTTGCGGTCAGACGGATCGATAGCCGCCTGGCGCAAGACGGTCTTGGCATTCTCACAAGACGTAATCATCGCATCGAGAATCTGTCCCGAAAGCATGAGAGTGTCCCTCTTTGAGCCCGGAAATTGCGCCGGTTCGTGAAAAATGCCATGAAATTGGCTATGATCCCGGACATGTATGGCAAATTGGTGAGGGTTAGTCAAATTTGGCTAGAATCGCCGCCTTCAATGCCGACACAGCGAATTGGACGTGCCTTGTCCGGGACATCGGTTGGCGCGATTCGCGTTCGAACGATGCTAATCCCTTGCAACAGAAGAGCCGAAATCGCGGGCAAAGTTTTCCACCGAACTGGGAGAGAGCAGAGGCGGGGGGCGTGAAGCGGAAGGAAGCGTAATCATGCCGCTGACCGCACACAAACCAACGCAGGCCACTCTCGATCTTGTACGTGCCCTCAAAGGGAGATGGCATGGAGACTGTGCCATGTGCCGATGCCCCGCACATGATGATCGAACCCCAAGCCTATCGATCCGCCAAGGGGATCACACGATCCTCGTGACGTGTTTCGCAGGATGTGACCGCAGGTTGATCATGCGAGAATTGCGGCGTATTCCCCTGCGCTCTCATGCACCCCCTTTAAAGTTTGAACCGCCCCGCGAAGGCAACTGGTTGCGCCTGTGGCGGGAGGCGCAACACCTTGAGGGAACAATTGGCGGGCGGTATCTTGCCGCCCGGAACCTCGCAATTCTGCCGTCAGAGCTGCGCTTACATTCCCGCTGCCCGCTTTACCCGCGTCCCCTGACGGTCTTTTATCCTGGGCTCGTCGCTGCGGTGCGTTCGGACGACGCACTGGTCGCCATCCATCGCACCTTCCTCGATCCGGACACCGACCGGGTAGCAAAGATCGATGCACCCAAGCGTGCGCTCGGACATCTCGGCGAAGGGGCGGTCCGCCTTGGCGGGGCTGTCGGCTGCAAGCTGGGACTGGCGGAAGGCATCGAGACGGCTCTGTCCGCCACGCAGATATTCGGCATTCCGTGCTGGGCCACGCTCGGCAACGAACGTTTCGGCAAGGTTGCGATCCCCGACAGCGTCACCGAACTTCACCTGTTCATCGATGCCGACAAGGGCGGAAGGCTTGCGGAAACTCGGGCACGCGCTGCGCATGGCAGGAGCGGAAGGACGATATTCACCCATTGCCCGCCGATTGGTGGCCAGGACTGGAACGATGTCCTGATGGCGGCAGCAACCCATGATGCGTCCAATGCTTCGGGAGGGGAGGGGGGAAGGGGAGGCTGAGGCCTCGCATGTTCAGGGGTCTCGTCAGGAGGTCCCATGTCCGGTTCCAGTCTTGCCCTTGCTTTCGATGTTCCTGCCGAACCGTTGGTGCTGGTTGCCGCCCGCGCGGTTGCCGCACGTCTCACCGCGATCCAGCGGGTGGATCGCGGTGTTCTCAATGCGATCATGGCGACGGCGTTTGGCGGCAGCGATGCTGAAGGGCGCTGGTCGGTGCGCGATGCCCATGCCGCGCTCGAACTGGGGCAGGTGCTGTGGCTACGGGACAATCCCCGCCTTGATGTGGCGTCGCTCCCGATGGTCGTCGAAGGCCTGCTTGAGATCGCCGCGGGCCTGGTGCCGAACCAGACAGTGCGCAGCGAGGAGCAGATCGAACTCCAGCAGTTCGCAACACCGCCACGCCTCGCCTGGCTTGCCACGAGGGCTGCGGGGCTGAAGCAGACGGACTGCGTGCTCGAACCTTCGGCGGGCACGGGCATGTTGGCGGTCTGGGCCGCAAAGGCAGGTGCGCGCCTTGTGCTCAACGAAATCTCGCCGCTTCGGCGCGAGTGCCTTGGGTACATCTTCCCTGACGCCACGATTAGCGGGCACGATGGCGAACTGATCGACGATCACCTCGATCCCGCGTTGTTGCCGTCGGTTGTGCTGATGAATCCGCCCTATTCACACGGGATCGAGCGCGGGCACGATGGCCAGACCGCGGCGCGCCATGTTCGCTCTGCATGGAAGCGACTGGCCTCCGGCGGGCGTCTGGTCGCGATCCTGCCCGAATGGTTCGACCTTCACCGTTTCATGCCGAGCCTGGGCATCGGTGCGACATTGCGTGCCAACCTTGGGGTTGATCGCGCCTTTGTCCGGCATGGCACATCGATCGCGACGCGCCTTGTCGTGATCGACAAGGTCGCGGGGAAGGGCAGGCCCGTCATTGCCAGGACCGGTGATCTTGCCCGTCTTGCCGAACTGGTCGAGGCGATTGCCCCGCGCGAGAGCGCGGAGCCGGGCCGGACGATGCCGGCGCGAACGCCGTTGCGATTGCCTATCCTCCCCAAGTCTGGCCGGACGGCGATTGCCCCGCCACCGGCACGCACCGCGGGGAAAGCGGGGGCAGCGCCCTGCGCATTCGAAGCCTTGAATGAACCCGCCCCGATCGCGGAGCAGGTTGGTCATTATCTACCCTACAGACCGAGCCGCATCCGGATCGACGGCGCGGCCGAGCATCCGACGCCTCTGGTGGAATCGGTGGCGATGGGCTCGATCACCGCCCCGATTCCGACCGAGGTTCCGCAGCTGCCGGCAGGGTTGATCGAAAATGGAGGGCTTTCCGCAGCACAAGCCGAAACGCTGATCTACGCTGCGAGCGCCCATACGCGCGATCTGCCGGGCAAGTTTCGCCCCGAGGACAAGGGCTGCGCACTCGTGTCCGATGCCGAGGGCGCGGCCTATCGCATGGGGTATTTTCTGGGCGATGGCACCGGTGCGGGGAAGGGCAGGCAGGTTGCAAGCGTCATCCTCGACCGCTGGCTAAGGGGCGAGCGCAGGCACATCTGGGTGTCGAAGAACGAGGCACTGCTCGAGGATGCGCGGCGGGACTGGACCGCATTGGGAGGCCTGCCCATCGACATCCAGCCTCTGGGCACATGGAAACTGGGCGCCCCGGTTGCGATGGGCGATGGCATTCTCTTCGTCACTTATCCGACGCTGCGGTCAGGCAGGAACGATGCAACGCGGCTCGACCAGCTTCTCGCCTGGGCGGGCGAGGATTTCTCCGGCGTGCTGGTCTTCGATGAAGCGCACGCCATGGCCAACGCGGCGGGTGGCGAAGGCTCGCGAGGCAAGGTCAAGGGATCGGAACAGGGCGTGGCCGGGGTTCGCCTGCAAAATCTCCTGCCGCGTGCCCGTGTGCTCTATGCCTCGGCTACCGGCGCTTCGGACGTCAACAACCTCGCCTACGTGACAAGGCTGGGTCTGTGGGGACCAGAAACCGCGTTCGCCAACCGCGAGGCTTTCGTCGCCGACATCCGCGAGGGCGGAATCGCGGCCATGGAACTCGTCGCGCGCGACCTGAAGGCACTGGGTCTCTACACCGCGCGCGCCCTTTCCTTCGCGGGCGTCGAGTATGAGATCCTCGAACATGCGCTGACGCCCGATCAGGTCGCGATCTATGACGTCTATGCTGATGCCTGGGCGGTGATCCACGCGAACCTGCGCGAAGCCCTCGAAGCGACGCGCATCGTCGACAGCGACGGAGGGGGCACGCTCAACAGCGGTGCCAAGTCCGCTGCCCTGTCGATCTTTGAGGGTACCAAGCAGCGGTTCTTTGCGCAATTGCTCCTCTCCCTCAAGCTGCCCAGCCTGCTTCCCGCGATCGAGGCGGCGCTCGCTATGGACCATGCCGTCGTCGTCCAGCTCGTCTCGACCTCCGAGGCCATGCTCGATCGGCGGCTCGCCGACTTGTCTGATGCCGAGCGCGAGGCGCTCGAGATTGACCTGTCTCCGCGCGAAGGGGTTGTGCTGTACCTTGAGAAGAGCTTCCCGGTCCGGCTGATGGCGGTGTTCACCGACGAGAACGGCAATCCCCGATCCGAGCCGATGATCGATGAACAGGGCAACCCCGTGCTGTGCCGGGCAGCGGTCGCGGCGCGCGACCGGATGATCGAGCAACTTTGTGCCCTCCCGCCGATCTCGCCGGCGCTCGATGCCATCATCGAGCGGTTCGGCGTTGATGCTGTCGCCGAAGTGACGGGGCGCGGCAGGCGTCTGATCATCGGCGCCGACGGGCGGCAGAAGCTCCAGTCGCGCAGTCCGCGCGCCAACCTTGTCGAGACCAGGGCCTTCATGGACGGCGACAAGCGTATCCTGGTCTTTTCCGACGCCGGCGGCACGGGCCGCAGTTATCACGCCGATCTCGCCGCGAAAAACCAGGCGAGGCGCGTGCACTTCCTGCTCGAACCGGGATGGCGTGCCGACGCGGCGATCCAGGGGCTGGGGCGAACCAATCGCACCAATCAGGCATCGGCCCCCTTGTTCCGCCCGGTCACGACCGACGTCCGCGGAGAGCGACGTTTCATCTCGACCATCGCCCGGCGTCTCGACAGTCTTGGCGCACTGACGCGCGGCCAGCGTCAGACCGGCGGTCAGAACCTGTTCGATCCGGCCGACAACCTCGAGAGCTCCTACGCAAAGGAGGCGCTGCATCGCTGGTTCGGCCTGCTGTTCCAGGGCAAGCTCGACGCCGTGTCACTGGGTCGGTTCCAGGAACTGACCGGTCTTTCCATCGAGAACCCGGATGGATCGCTCGCCGATGACCTTCCCCCGATCCAGCGCTGGCTCAACCGCATCCTGGCGCTGCCGATCGCCTTGCAGAACGCGATCTTTGATGAATTCCTGGGGCTGGTCGAAGCGCGGGTCGATGCGGCGCGGGCGGCCGGAACGCTGGACCTCGGTGTCGAAACGATCGCGGTCGAACGCTACGAGATCGTCTCGGACACACTCTTGCGCACCGATACGATTTCAGGGGCGACAACCCATCTCCTCGAGCTTGAAATCGCGCGCGCCCTCAAACCCCTGACGTTCGAACGTCTGGAGGGGCTCCATGCACTCGCTGAACCGCAGTACCGCCCGGTGCGCAATGTGCGGTCGGGCCGTATCGCACTTGTCGTGCCAGCACGTAGCCTGCTGACCGACGAAGGTGCGCGCATCGCCCGGTTCGAACTGGTCCGGCCGCTCAAGCGCACCTGGATGAGCGCCGACGATCTTGCCGAGAGCAACTGGGAGCCGGTCGATCATGAGATCTTCCGCGAATGCTGGCTGGGCGAAGCCGACGAGGCTGCGGCATCGCTCAGGGTTGAGCGGCTGCATCTCGCCACGGGACTGCTGCTTCCGGTCTGGGACAAGTTGCCCTCCGACCATGTTCGCGTCTCGCGCATCGCGGCGCGTGACGGACGCTCGCTGCTCGGCCGGGAGGTTCCGGCAGCGCATGTGCCCGGGCTCTGCCGTGCGCTTGGGCTCGGCGAGGGGGCACCCCTGGCACCGCACGTGGTTGTCGATGCTGTGCTGGCGACGGGCCGCGCGATGGAGGTCGCGAGCGTTGATCCGCTCACGCTCAAGCGCAGCCTCGTAAATGGTGCCCAGCGGCTCGAGCTTGCCGGGTGGTCGGCCGCCCTGCTCGACTGGTACAAGGCGCAAGGATGCTTTACCGAGATAATCCGCTTCCAGACCCGCCTTTTTGTACCGCTTGAAACCGCTTTGGAGGTGATTTCGGCGATCACACGCGGTTGAGCGGGTTGTCACGGTCATTTTTCTGACATAGATTTCAAGTGCGTAGCCGGACACCGGTCGCGCCGAGGCCTGAGAACCTCGCTTGAGAGATTTCTTCGTTCTGCTGCGAACCGCAGCCGGATTGCCGGTGCGTATGTCCAAGCCCTTTGGGGCCAAAGGTGTCGGCGCGTGCGCTTCAAGCACGTTCTCAGAATCCGGTTGTTCGCCGGAGCGCCTCGTCTGTGAGGGGCTCCGGCATTTTGATGACGCGGACTATTGATCACGCCAACAAGCGGCGCCTGCGATGAGCGAGGCGCCATTCCCCGTGCTTGTCCAACTTGACGCGATATCGGCGTCGCTGATCGACGAAATGTACCGGGCCGAGCGCCCGTCGCTTTTGCGGCGGATTGCGCGGCGCACCGGCCTCGACTCTGCCGAGGACATGATGCACCAGGTCTTCGTCCGCCTCGCGGGGCGGGGCGGGGCGGTCGCGGAGATCGAGGCGCCTGCAGCGTTCCTTGCCGAAGCGGCACGCAATGCAGCCCGCGATCAGGCGCGGACCGCCCACCGACAGCACGCCGATAGCCATGTTCCACTCCACGAAGTCGAAATCGCCGGGAGCGACCCCGTCCGTCATCTCGAAGCGCGCGATCGCTTGCGGCGGCTTGAACGATCGCTCGATCGTCTCAAGCCCATGACCAGGAATGTCTTTCTTGCCCGCCGGCTCGATGGCTATAGCTATGTCGAGATTGCCGAACGGACGGGGTTGAGCGTGCGCGCCGTGGAAAAGCAGATGAGCCGGGCGATCCAGCAACTGGCAAAGCACATGCGCGAGCCATGAACAGCGCGGGCAAGGATACGATCCCGGACTCGATCCGGGAGCAAGCAGCCCAATGGCTGGCACGGCACGAAGGTGCCGAGCCTGGCAAGAGCGACCCGGCGTTCACGGCCTGGCTGGCGCGCGATCTTCGGCATCGCCTGGCCTACGCCGAGGCAGAGCGGACGTGGCGCGAAAGCCTGGTGCTCGCAAACAGCCCGATGGGCCAGGCGCGGACTTTGCCGCGCGCACCGCTCTATATGCGCCGCAGCACGCATATCGTCGCCGCGACTTGCGCAGTCCTGCTTGTTGTCGGAACGCTGTCGGTACGGTTCGTTGCCGGCAATCCCGTGGTGAACATTGGAGCCGCAGTCGAGGCACAGTCCTATCATACGGGGCCTGGTGAAACACGCACCTGGCGGCTTGCAGATGGCACGGGACTGACTCTCATCGGAGAAGGCCGTGCCGAGACCCGGTTTGACGCGAGCACGCGGCGGATCGAACTCCGGGCGGGCCATGCGCGGGTCGAGGTGGCACCTGGCGATCATCGGGTCATGGCGGTGGGCGCAGGAACTGCGAATGTCCGAACAGGTGATGCCGAACTTGAAGTCCGCGTAACCGAAAACGCTGGACGGATCGATGTGCGAAGCGGTCAAGCCGATGCTGTCGATCGCGACGGGACCACGCACTTGCTCTCGCCGGGGCAGGGCGTTGATACTGCGGAGAAGGTCTCGGGCTCGGCGGATGCAGGAACAGTGCAGCGAGGTCAGCAGCTCTCCTCCAGGCGCGACATGACGGTGGGCGAGGCAATTGCGCTCCTCAATCAGCGCAATACCATCCAGCTTCACCTCGGTGCGCCAGCGGTGGCGGCGCAGCGCTTGAGCGGCGCTTTCCGTCTCGACGATCCTGACAGCTTTGCCCGCACCGTTGCGCTGCTCAACGATCTCGACGTCGTGCGGGCGACCGGCACCATCGAACTCAGGCGTCACTGATAGCCTTGGACTACCCGGAACGGCTGCGGGCCCTTTGGCCTGTAAACGTCGGTCGGCGTGCGGATGGGGCGGACCATCCGACATCGATCCACCGTTCGGATTGCAGTGATTTGCAGGGAGCGGAGGGGAGGGGGAACCGCGCAAGTGCGCGGGGCTGAGGAATTGCCTTGTCCCTTGATTTCCGGCTCCGACGAGCCGGCCGGGTCCCGCGCGCTTCGCTAGCGCCACGCACGCCTCACCGACTTCTTCCAAAAAAATCTGTCGGGTGTTCGCGCCGCACGGCGTCTCCACGGCCATGAGCGCCCTTTCGAGGCGCCAGGGAGGTACGAACCATGACGTCCATCACCCATTTCCGTTCGATCGCTGCTGCGCTGCTGGCAGCAACTGTGCTTGTGGCGCCGCAGGCGGCGATCGCGCGCGACGGCCGCCGCATTCCTCTTGATCTGCCGGCACAGCCACTGGCCGATGCCTTGCGCAGCCTTGCCCTTGCATCGGGCCAGACCGTGCTGGCCGATACGCAAGTCGTGGGCTCGCGCCTTGCTCCTTCCGTGCGCGGCACGTTCACGGTTGGTGAGGCCCTGACGCTGTTGCTGGCAGGGTCTGACTTGCAGAGCGTCGAGGTCGGTGATGCCTACGCAGTGAGGCCGGTCCCGGCGCGTCTGCCGGGGGAGGGGAGTGGAGCCAACATCCCCGAGATCCTGGTCACCGGCACCCGCATTCGCGGGTCTGCGCCTGCCGGCGCACAGGTGATCGCGATCGACCGCAAGGACATTGAGCAAAGTGGCCTTGCCACGACCCAGGAGGTCATGGCCGCGATCCCGCAGAACTTCGGCGGCGGCGCCAATGAGGGCACGGTCGGCTTCACCACGCGCAACAATGCCGGCGGCAACATCGGCTACGGCGCGAGCGTCAACCTGCGCGGCCTCGGGACGACTTCGACGCTGACGCTCGTGGAAGGCAACCGGCTCGCGCTGGGCGGGGGAGGGGGCACCTTCGTCGATCTCTCGCTGATCCCGACGAGCGCGATCGAGCGGATCGAAGTGCTCGCTGACGGGGCCTCTGCAATTTACGGCTCGGACGCGGTTGCCGGCGTGGTCAATGTCAGGCTCCGCCGCAATTTCGAGGGCGCGGAAACCAGCCTGCGCACAGGGATCGCGGATGGCTTCACCGAATTCCAGACGAGCCAGATCGTCGGCAAGCAGTGGTCCACTGGCCGAATCATGGGGTCTTACGAATACTACGATCGCACGCGCCTTGGATCGGAGGACCGCGCTTATGCGACCGAAGACCTACGCCGCTACGGTGGACCCGATTATCGCCAGGCTTATGCCAACCCGGGCACGATCACGGCGGCTGACGGCAGCGTCTATGGTATTCCGAAGGGGCAGGATGGCACGCATCTGTCAGGGTCCGACCTGATCCCGGGCGTCACCAACCTTGGCGATGGCCGTAGCCAAACCGATCTCCTGCCTGCAACCCGCCGCCATGCCGGCATCATTGCCTTCGAGCAGGAAATCACCCCCGCGGTCACGCTACGCGTCCAGGGCTTTGCCGCCGATCGCCGGTCGTCTCAGCGCTACTTCGCGCTCAATTCGCCGGTCACGGTCACGTCTGCGAACCCATTCTACGTCGATCCGATCGGCACCGGTCAGCCGGTCAGCGTCACCTACGATTTCCGGAAGGATCTCGGCGCGCCGCTCAACAGGGCGCACGTTACCAACTGGGCGACCTCGGCCTCGCTCGAAGCGCGGTTCGGGCAGTGGCGCGGCGAGGTCTATGGCAGCTACGGCCAGCAGCACGAACAGCTGGATTCTCTCAATGAGGTCAACAATGCTCGCCTGGCGGCCGCGCTTGCGGACAGCCATCCGGCGACAGCCTTCAACGTGTTCGGCGATGGCTCGCACACCAGCGCGTCGACGATCGACAAGGTGCGCGGCTCTGCGACGCAACGCGATCGCTCGCGCCAGACCACGGCAGGGTTGAAGTTCGACGGGCCACTGTTCGCGCTGCCGGGTGGTGCTCTACGGCTTGCCGTCGGCTCCGAATACCGGGCCGAAGCCTTCGGTTCCGCCTATGTCTATGACGATTTCAGCCTCAGTCCGATCTCGGGTGGCGACACCGGCTACCCGCTCTCGCGACATGTCGTTGCGGGCTATGCCGAACTCATGGCACCGCTGGTCGGACCGGAGCAGGGCATTTCCGGGATCCACCGGCTCGACCTCTCGGTGGCGGGCCGCATTGAGCACTATTCTGATTTCGGGACGACGACGAATCCGAAAGTTGGCGTGACGTGGGAGCCCGTCGAAGGGCTGGCCCTGCGCGGCGCGTACGGCACGTCGTTCCACGCGCCAGGCTTCTTCGATGTGCGTCAGGGACCAGGGCTCAGTCAGGTCGTGCCGCTGCCGGTATCCGATCCGACATCGCCTGGCGGATCGAGCAATGTCGTCGCGCTGTTCGGCAACAATCCGGCGATCGGACCGGAACGAGCGCGTACGTTGACGGCCGGTATCGATCTCCGGCCGAAGGCCGTGCCCGGCCTTGCATTGAGCATGACCTGGTTCGACGTCTCCTACCGCGACCGCATCTTCAACCCGGCGGTCGATGCCTTCACGTTCCTCACCCAGCGTGACCGCTACGCCACGCTGATCACCGCGAACCCATCGACGGCAACGCTGGCCGCTCTCTATGCCGATCCGAACTTTACCAACCCGTTCGGCATTCCCGCCTCGGCGATTGCCTATGTGATCGATGCGCGCAACGCGAACCTTGCGCGCAACCACCTCGACGGGATCGACTTTGATCTTGGCTACCACAAGCCGCTTCGCGGCGGCGCCTTCGAGATCGGTGCGTCGGGAACCTGGCTGTTTCACCTGACGCAGCAATTTACCGCGACATCGCCCGTGGTCGAAGCGCTCGGCACGATCGGCAACCCGGTGCGCTATCGCGTCCGTGGTCGCACATCGCTTCAGTTTGGTAGCGTCGGTGTTGCAGGTTTCGTCAACCACACCGCCGGCTACGCCAACACTGCGGTCAGTCCGGTCGAACATGTTGCCAGCTGGACGACCGTTGATGTCCAGTTGAGCAAGACCTTTGGCGAGGTCGATGGCCCGATGCGCGGGACCCGGTTGTCGCTCAGCGTGACGAACCTGTTTGACCGCGATCCGCCCTACGTCAACAATCGCACGCCCTATTCGGCATCGGGTTTCGATCCCGAACAGGCAAGCGCCGCCGGTCGGGTCATTGCTCTCCAGCTGGTAAAGGCATGGTGATGCGCAAGGCTTCAGCTCCCCTTGCGTTCGCCCTGCTGGTTCTGGCCCCGGTTGCGGCTCATGCCGCTGCCGGGGCCGGGATTCGCGCAGAAATCGAAATGACGCGGATCGATAGCCCGTCGATTTCTCCGGATGGGCGCCTTGTCGTCTGGCGTGAAGCGCGCGCCTCGATCGACCGGAACGCATATGACATTGCCTGGTTCGTCGCGCCCGCAGACGGTTCCAAACCGCCACGGCGGTTTGCTGACGCGGGTGAACCAACCTTGCTCAATGGTACGATGCTGGCGCGCGCGCCGATCTGGACCTCGGATTCGCGCGCGATCCTGTTCCGCAAGCTTGCGAAGGGTGAAGCGCAGGTCTGGCGCGCAGAGGTCGATGGCAACGACGTGCGCGAACTGACCCACGAGGACGGGAACGTCACCGACGTGGCGGCGCTCGAGAACGGGCACAAGATTGCCGTTGCAGTCGGCCAATCACGTGCGGCCATTGCTCTCGCCGAGGACGAAGAGAAGGACAGGGGGACCCTGATCGATGCGAGCGTTGATCCGCAGCGACCGCTTTATCGGGGCGACTGGATCGACGGGCGCTGGGCGACAGGTCGTTTGCGCGGCGCTTGGTTCGAGCAAGGGGGCATTTTGCCCAAGCAGGCGCCACACCTTGAGATCCTCGATCCCCAATCCGGCATACTGCGCGAGCCCAGCGCGCAAGAGCAGCAGCTCTACGCGCCACCGATCAAGGGCTTCGATAAGCTGGGCGGCGAATTTGTTATGGTTCGCGCAGAGTCGGGCGATGATCGCGGCAATGTCCTTCTGCTTGGCAAAGGGGAGGACTATCGCCTTGTCCTCGCCGCGCCCGATGGGAAGGAAGTCGCGCGGTGTACCGATGCGTTGTGCAATCCGTCGAAGGTGCGATCGATCAGCTGGATCGGGCACCGCAATGAAGTGATGCTGGAGGTTCGCCAGACGCCCAACAATTCCTCGCTGATCGTCTGGAATCTTGCCGACGGATCCATGCGCCAACTGGTGGCTGGCGAAGGTCTGCTTGAAGGGGGCGCAGATCTTGGTGATCCCTGCGCGGCACACGAAGTCGTGATCGCCTGCGTTGCGGCCAGTGCGAATGTTCCGCCGCACCTGGTGCTGGTCGATCCGCAAAGCGGTGCCTTGCGGACCCTTGCTTCCCCCAATCCTGAATTGCCATCGAGTGAGCCGCATTTTGCGCCGCTGAATTGGTTCGATGCCAAGGGGCGACCCTTTGCCGGGTTCATTGCTCTGCCGCCTGGGCACACCGGGTCTGTGCCGTTGTTCATCACCTACTATTCATGCGCGGGCTATCTGCGCGGCGGGCTTGGCGACGAATTCCCGTTGAGAGCGCTCGCGGCACATGGGATCGCGGCGATGTGTATCAATCGCTCTGCTGGCTTTGTCGGTGGGGGCCGCAACACCGAGGCTTATGCGGTGGCTGAAGCCGGCATCGGAACGATCATTGACAAGCTCGCGGCCGAGGGCACCATCGATCCTGCGCGCGTGGGCGTCGGCGGGGTCAGCTTCGGCGGTGAGGTGGCCGCCTGGCTTGCGATCCATACTCATCGATTGCGCGCTCTGTCCGTCGCCAACGTCATGCTGACCCCGGCCTATTATTGGTACAATGCGGTCGCCGGGCGCGATGTCGCTGGTGTGTTGCGCAGTTCATGGGAGATCGGAGATCCCGATCATGACCGCAAAGGATGGCGGCGGATATCGCCGGCGTTCAACGCGGACCGGATCTCGGCGCCATTTCTCATGCAGGTGCCCGAGCAGGAATATCGGTCCAATGTCGAGCTGCTGTCCCGACTGCAGCGCGCCGGCAAGCCCGCCGAACTCTGGGCATTCCCCCAGGAAATGCACATCAAGTGGCAGCCTCGCCACCAGCTTGCTGCCAATGAACGCAACCTCGACTGGTTCCGATTCTGGCTGGCCGGCGAGGTGGATCCCGATCCCGCCAAGGCCGCGCAATACGTCCGCTGGCGCGGCTATGGCTCGTCGAGCCAGGCGCGTACCCAGGCTTCGGTGTCGATCAAGGGGAAGAGCAGATAAGTGTCGGCATCGCCGCGACGAGGTTGCCGCGCGAGTGCAGCCTCTAGCCTCTGCCGGTCGAGTAGCCCGCTGCGCGACACGTGTCCCTCGAGCAGGAACGGCTGCAGCGCGTTGCGATTGCGGGCCAGCATCGCAATGGCATAGCTGTCGAGTCCCCCCTTGGTGCGTCGGTCGAGCACGCTTGCAGGAAGAAAGCCGCTGTACGCGGTTCGGGCGACCGCGCGATCACGACCGTGCTCGATCCATAGCCACGAAGGAATGCGCAGCGCGGTCTCGACCACGGGCTGGCTCAGCAGGGGAAAGCGCGAGGGTGTCACCGCGTGACGCCCGTACCCCTCGACATGGGCAAGCGCTGCGAGGATCGCACGAACATGGCTGCGCTTGCCGGGCAGCACATCGGCCGGTTCCGCGAGCCAGGGATGGACAGGTGCGATGGTGGGTAGAGCGTCTTGCGCCAGAAAGCCGGTGGTCCGCGGCCATTGAGACTGCGCTGTGCGCTCGCATGCCTGTCGCCAGGCCCTTTTCGCGACGTCCCACACGCTGGCGTGGTGGATCCGCGCCAGAGCATCGACCGCAGACCACGCCGCGCGGCTGATGCCTAACCGGCGCAACACGTCGGCGGCAGGCGCGGCCGAGACGGGCGAGCAGAACACGCAATCGCCGCCTGCACCGCTGACGAAGGCGCCGATGGTCTCGGCGCGCGCTTTCTCGGCCAGCAGGTCATCGGCGAGCGACAGCGTCCTCGGCAAGCCAGGGCGCGCGCTTCGCATGCTGGCGGGGCGGGTGAGATTGACCGCCCCGGTCACGGCTACTTCGTCGAGCAGCAGCCCCGTGGCGATCGAAACTGCGCGGGCATAGAGCCGTTCGTCGCCCTCGCGCTCATCGGTCACGAGCGTTACGGCCCGTGCATTGGCTTTGTGACCTGCGAGCGCAGCAGCGAGGATCGAAGAGTCTACTCCCCCCGACAGTTCAAGAAGGCAGCGAACGTCGCGCGGGATCAATCCTGCAACCGCGCGCTCGACGCTAGCGCGGAGGTCCTGTCGTGCCCTTAGCGGGTCGCCTATCTCGCGGTTCTGCGCGGTCCAGGTCCAGGGCGACCACACTTGGCGGCGATGCCAGGCCCCGTTCGGCCCTTGTTCCAGGCTTTCCCCGCCGAGCAACTCCTCGATTCCGGCAAGGCCCGTCTCGGTAGTCTGCAGATGTTGGAACGCGAGATGCCGCCCCACGAACTCCCAGGCAAGCGCGGGCTTCTCACCCGTAACGGCCAGGATGAGGTCTGGATGTGAGGCGATAATCTCGATGCCTTTTCCGCTTCTCCGGTAGGCGGGAAGATGTCCCAGCGGCGCGCGCATTACCCAGTGGGGCGTGCCATCGGTGCCAAGGCCCAGAGCTAAATAGTTGCCCCAGGATTCGGTTATGAGCTCATCGGGCGTTTCGCATTGCGCGAGCAGGACCGGGGCGGCATCGGACATCTGTCCGATCACCACCAATGACGGATGCTCCACGACAGCAAGGCCCGGTGCTGCAAACAGGGTAAAGCCCTTGCCGAAGTCCCGGCGTTGAAGGCCGAATGCTGGAAGTTGTGCCGTAGCTCGTGACAGCAAGGCAGGGGACCGCTCTGCCCCCATAACCAGAAGATAGCGTTCAGGGTTCATAGCGCCAGGATCGGTTGGAAGCGCAGCGCGCGCTCGAGCGGGTCAGTCAGCACCACCTCGCCGATCTGTGCCCAGCAATGCGCTTCGAACGGGTGGCACTTCACGCCGAACACCAGCCGCACATCGTGGCCATGCCGCCTTGCGCGTCGCGTGAAAGCCAGCGCATCGGGCAGGCAACAGGGGCGGAAGGGCGCCAGCCGTCGTCCCGTGTCGAAGTCGCGGGCCAGCTCACCTATCTCTTTTGCGGAACGCCGTTGTCTGGCGTTCCGCAGCGCGCGCAACACACGCTCAAGCGGCCATCGCCGCAGATCCAGCCTGCTCGCGGCACAGTCGAGGACGACGCCCAGATCGTGGCGGGTAGCCGCCCGAAATGGCGCGCCGCCTTCAAGCACGCTCGACGTCGGGAGCGGGATGCTTCGAGGATCCAGATACGACGCATCGGATTGTAGTTGGTCGGCGATGAAGCCGGCACGATGCAAAGCCGCGAGCCCGGCATGGTCCGGGTCAATCGGGCGCGAATTGGCGATCTCCAGCAGCGCGACCGCCGCTTCGCCGCCGACTTTTCGGTAGCGATCGCACGGTACATCGAGAACGATGACGGAGTCCTCGCACCGGGTAACGCCGATCCCGTCGGCGAGCCGGAAGGTGGGGGGAGGGGGCGGAGATACCATCGGCGTATCCCTGAATCCGGCAACAGGCGCGCTTGTGACCAAGCGCGCCTGCCGAAGGCTTATTCGGAGTCGAGGCCCAGCGGGCGGGCGATCACCCCGAATTCGAGCTGGTTGCCCGGCGCGCCGAGCGTTTCGGTGCTGGCGGCGCCGAGGTCTTCGACGTCTTCGATCAGTTCGATCTTGCGTTCCATGGCTTTCACTCCATCACTTGCGCCGCACGATCGCGGCAAAGTTCAGGCTACGAAGCCGGTCTTCCGATCCGAATTTTATACCGCAGTGATATGCCGATTGTTGGCGCCTCACGCGCTCCCGCGTACCCTGTAGGCCGCGCGCACCAGTTTCGCTGCGGCGCCGACCCTACGATGATACCAGGCCCGCCACATCCGGCGCAGCGCGGCGCGATCAGCCTGGTCCAGCGCCTGTTCGATGTGTGCGAGTTCGCCGGGCGCATTCTCGATCACCTTTTCCTCGAGGGTACGCACGGAATGGAGCCGTGCGCCGAGCCGGGCGAGGGCGCGAGCGTGTTCACTATTGGCCGAACCTTCGGCCACTGTCCCGACAGCACCGGCCACACGCTCGGCATAAGTGAGTTGCTGGCGGTTGGCGGTTGGCGATGCCGGGATCAGCTGGGCTTCCTTCAGTGCGAGGCGCAGGATCTGTGCTTCCCAAGCAAACATGTCGCGCAAGCCCGGCTCGTCGAGCGACGGCAGATGGAAGCCGCCCGCCCGGCGGGATTCGACAAGGCCTTCACCGGTAAGCGTGTTCAGCGCATCGCGCACGGGCGTTACGCTGGCCGACAGTTGCTCGGCCAGCAGCGCCGCGTCGAGACGATCGCCCGGGCAAAACCCATGATTGAGAATAAGCGAGCGCAAGGCCTCGTATACCCTGCCGGCAGTTGGCCCGGCATTCATGCAGCCTCCCGTCCGCCCGCGGTAAAGGCATCGGCCGCCGCCATCTGGTCGGGGCGCAGCGCATCGATTGCGCCCAGCGGACTGCCGTCATAATCTCCCAGCAGTACCGAGGGACACTGTCCCTCGAAATTGCCGAGGTTGGGCCGGTGCTGGCGATATCCCACCAGGGCGGCAAGCTCCGGGTCGAAGTGCCGCGCGACTTCTGGTGGATAGGCCAGCCACTGGTTCTCGTAAGGTTTGAGCCACCCGAGCGAATAGCCGATGACGATGCCTCGCCGCACCATCTCGCTGCAGTTGGCGCCTGCGCCATGGAGCGTGGAGCCAAGGAACAGCAAGGCTGCGCCCGGCGCCATCTCACCGATCGTCTCCAGGCCGTCGGCTCCGGCTTCGAGCGCCCGGGCCCCGTGGCTGCCAGACCAGAGCCGGGTAGCACCATTCTCTGCCGTGAACGGTGTGAGTGGCCACATCACGTTGACGAGGTACTCGATCTCGCCGACAGGCCCGCGCCACATGTCCTGGTCGCGATGCGGGAACTGCGCCGGCGCGCCCGGATGCACTGCAATCGCCTGCGTGGTGTTCAGCTGGATGCGGTCGCACCAGGGCGAGAGTACCTGCTCGACGATCGACAGGATCAGCCGATGACAGACGAGGGCGCGGGCATGCGGCGAACGGATCAGAAGTCGCCCGAACCGTTTGGTAGTGCCGCCGTAGAACGAGCCTATGCCGAACGGCGTGTCGGCGAACGGTTGTTCCAGATCCTTGTCTAGCGTGCGAACCATCCGGGGCGGAAGCGCGCCGCGGACGATCGTGAAGCCGCGCGTCGTCAGCTCGTGGACATGACGCTCGACCTGAGCCGTGGCGATCGCGGAAGAGAGAGCATTCATGGAGTGTCGCTCCTTTACGCAGCAAGGCTGGCAGGAATGCTCGGAAGTCCGGTCGCGCGGATTCCGCCGGCGAAAAGGCGAGCAGGTGTGTCTGCATCGATCAGGATGCGCACTGCGGCGAGCCGCTCACCCTTCATCTGGCCAAGTGGTCCGAGCGGGCGGCAATCCCATCCGAAATCCACGATCTGGCGCAGCCATCCCAACTCCGCGACGGCGCAGTACTGGGTAATGCCGTTGGCCAGCGCGTAGTCGACGAGCGCCAGCACCAGCGCATCGCGCGCCTGGCGGCGCTCTGCGGCGCGCAGGCGCCGGTCGAGGCAGAACCGCGTGATCTCCAGGATGTCTGGAGCGGTGGGAACCGGGCCATCGCACAATTTGCGAAACAGCCCGGACAGAATGCCCTCTCTGGTGGTCGGAAGCAGACGCGCCGAAGCGAGGTGATTGCCGTCGGGGTCCGTCAGCACGAGGTAACGGGCGTGGACGTTGTCGAACTGGTCGATTTCGTATTGTCCGTCGAGGACCGGCACGTCCCATTTGAGCAGATCGACGAAAACCGATTTGCGGGCCGCAAACATGGCGCGCATTACTGTTGCGTCCGGCTCGCTGCCGGGCGTGAGGATGTTCAGCATGAGGGTGCTCCTGGACCGCTGTGGTCAGGTGCACGATCACGCCAGACGGGGTGCTCCGGCTATGCCGGGAAAGGGGTATAGACCCACGGACCGACGTCGTAGATCGTGATGATTCGCTCGCTCACGGCACAGAAGGCGAGCGCAACGCGTTTGGTGACGCCGTAGCGATCACAGGCAAGACGAATGTGGCGCGCGACCGTTTCTTCGGAAATGCCGAGGATTTTGGAGATCTCCCAGTCGGTCTTGCCGCGCGCCGCCCACAGAACACAGTCGCGCTGGCGATCGGTCAGTGTCGGGCGCTGGACGTCCCCTGAAAAGCCGCGGGGCAGCCACAATCGGCGAGCGACCTCGAACGCCTTGGTGCCGAGGACCTGGGCGAGCGGCAAAACATCGCTCTCCGCTACTTGCCCAAGAGAATTCACGAACGTGCACGAACCGCAGGCTTCGCCGGGGACGTTGACGGGAATTGTATAACCGTCGTGGAAGCCCTGGTTGCGCCCCGCCTCGAGAATAGCGAGATCCGCCCGATTGAGCGGTATGAGGGCGCGCATCCTGGACCACTGAAAGCCAAAGGCGGTTACCTGGCTCGCGCGATGGACCGGGTCCGAGAGCGACAAGGTCTGGCTGTCATAGTGCTCGGCCCAGCGCTCGGGATAATTGTGCAACCTGATTGCGCCATTGCCGGCCTTCAAAAGGTCGACATGGTGGGTCAGGGCAAAATACTGGAACCCCAGAACTCTGCACACCTCGCTCATGACGCCGCCAAGTTCGTCGCGGCTTCCCACACCTTCAACAAGATCGAGTAGCGTTTTAGCCGAGACTTGCATGGACGCCTGGCATAGCCACGATCGCCGGTAGCATCTTCAACTGCCGTTGTTCCTGACGATCGTCCTTTCCGTGTCTGCTGGACGGCCCCTGCGGTTCCCAGGCCTCCGAAATCGCCCAAGTGTTGCTGGATTATTTCTAACACACCTCGATTATGCTGCAATGCAAGATGTTGCTGATTTGGCGAGGATTTGATTGCCCTGCGGCAGTTGTGCAACGCATCCCCCAGTCGTCCCCCTCGCGCATTTTCGCTTGGCAGAAGCGCACAAACCGGCGAGTCTGGCCCTCATGCGCTCGACGATTGACCACTTGCCCGAAACCAAGGCCAGGGAACTGGCCTACGTGGTCGAGGTCATTCGTTCCGGCTTCGAGGCTGCCACCGCGCGCCGCACGCAGGAGCGCTTTCGTGGGGGCAAGCTCCTCAAGATCATCCTGTTCGGCAGTTATGCCCGCGGCGATTGGGTCGAGGATCCGGTCGGGCGCTACTTCTCGGACTACGATCTGCTCGTCGTCGTGGACCGCGAGGAGCTGACCGACGTTGCCGAGTTCTGGGACAAGACCGAAAGTCGCCTGTTGTCCGATCTGACCGCCGGTACGATCCTGCGGACCCCGGTGAGCCTGATCTACCACGCGCTCGACGATGTGAACGACAAGCTTCGGCTTGGCCGCTACTTCTTCATGGACATCCTCAAGGATGGTATCGTCCTCTTCGAGGAACCAGGCCACGCGTTCGTGGAACCGCTACCGCTGTCTCGGGAAGAAGCTCTGCGTGAGACGCAGGAGTATTTCGAAGACTGGTTTGCTACCGCCCTACAGTTTATCGAGGGGGCACATTTCCATCTAGATCGCGGTCATTTCAACCTAGCGGCCTTCAACTTTCATCAGGCAGTCGAGAGATTCTACCACTGTCTGTTTCTTGTCCGCACTTTGTGGTCCCCCAAATCTCACAATCTCAATCGCTTGCGGCTCTTGGCCGAAGAGATGGAGCCGAGCTTGAAAGCGGTTTGGCCACGCGCCAGGCGCGCCGAGCGGCGCTGCTATTCGCTTCTGCGCGATGCTTACATCAAGGCCCGATATTCCTCCTCGTATCACATCACGAATGACGAACTTGCCTGGATCGCCGCGCGTGTCGCGGTCCTGCAGGACGCTGTCCGGGCGGTGTGCGAAGCTCGTATCGAGGATCTGGAGAAGGCCGCCTGACGCGCCCTCGGGTTGCGCCGATTCTTGGCTAGTTTCCTGCCCACAACATTGCGCGCAGCTTTGACCGTCCCTGGCCGAACCTTTGTCCGATGCTGGCAGCTGCTGCCCGCGCCCTTTTCAACGATTGAGCAAGCCCATGTCCTCCAACGATCATGACACCTTCGAGCGCGCCGCGCGCTTCCTCGAATCCAGTGGGGATTACCGTGTCCTGCGCAAGCTGGGGCCCGTAACGGGTTTTCATGCGCCGATCCTCGGTGCCGAATATCGCGTCGGTGTGGCGATCGATGTCGAGACCACAGGTCTCGATTGCTCAACCGACAGGATCATCGAGTTGGCCGTTCAGCGCTTCCGCTACGATTTGGCGGGGCGCATTGTAGAGGTGCGGCAACCTCGCGTCTGGCGCGAAGATCCCGAGCGTGCACTGGATCCTGTTATCACCCGACTGACCGGGCTGACGGACGACATGCTCAAGGGAAAGATCATTGATGAGGAGATGGCGCTGGAGATTCTCGCGTCGGCAGACCTCATCGTTGCCCATAATGCCGGATTTGATCGTCCGTTTGTCGACAAGCGCCTGCCTGGCGTTGCGGGCAAGGCGTGGGCCTGTTCACTGGCAGAGCCAGACTGGCTGAACCTCGGGTTCGACGGGCGGGCACTTGCCCATCTCGTGTCGCAGTGCGGTTGGTTCTACGAGGGCCACAGGGCCGAGGCCGATATTCTCGCGCTCATCTATCTGCTCGCGCACGACTTGCCCGACGGGCGTACCGTCATGTCACACCTGATGGCCGCGTCTGAAAGGCCGAGCTTCACGGTCAATGCGGTTGATGCCCCGTTCGACAGCAAGGACCGCCTGAAGGCGCGGGGATACCGCTGGAATCCGGTTCTACGTTTCTGGTCCAGGGATATTCCCGAGGTCGAGCGCGATGCGGAGGAGGCCTGGCTAATGTCGGATGTTTATGCTGGGCATGGAGCACCGGCATTTTTGGCAGTATCAGCGTGCGACCGGTACAAGGCGTCGTGATGCGATCGGGTGATGTTGGACGGGCAGAAAACAGTGAACTACGGTCTTGAGCGCTTTGTCGATGCGCAGCGCGATACCTACCTGGCCGCTCTCAGCGAAATCAGAAAGGGTCGAAAGCAGACTCATTGGATCTGGTACATTTTCCCGCAAGTGGGCGGGTTAGGTCGAAGTGGAATGGCGCAACGCTTCGCCATCCGCTCGCTGGAAGAGGCCCAGGCGTACCTCGCTCATCCTGTCCTTGGCAGCCGTCTCCAGGAATGCGTCACTGCACTGCAGGATTTGCCGATGTCTGACCCGGAGGCGGTGTTTGGCGCGCTCGACGCCGTAAAGGTGCGATCATCGCTGACATTGTTTGCCGAGGCGGATCCGGAGCAGCGGTTATTCTCGGCCGCGCTGGACCGTTGGTACAAAGGTGCGAGAGACCCACGCACGCTGAATATCCTAGCCGCTGCAACGGCTATCGGCCGTGCCGTCGAAGACGTTGGCGATGACGCCCGACCGCACTCGAAGTCGCGGCCTCGATAAGTGAATGGTATTCGGTGACAGGCTATTGCCTTGGTTCGGAACTATGTAAAATCTGATTGGAACGCAGGCTATTCAGAGCCGATTATGGCTCTCGAACGACCATGGTTGGGGACTGACCGTAAGCGGTGTTTCGCGCCCACCTTGCGCTGGCGGGTGTCAGCGTTGAATTTCCGCGCCCTGACGTAAGTTGAGGCGCTACTCCTATGATTATCTCGGGTGACGATCCTGTGAGCAAGGGTGCTCGG
>NZ_JAIZDA010000040.1 GCF_020404405.1 Novosphingobium sp. FKTRR1
CGACAAACGGCATGATCGGTGACCAGTAGCTGACGAGACATTGACCTGCAGGCATCCGCGACCGCGTCATCGTGGATCAGGGTGGTATGCCCGCTGCGCCTGATTGACAGGTTAGCGATTAAAAGACTCTCGCAGAATTCCAAGCATGATGGCCGCCATTGGCCCGCGTCAAGAAGGGCGGTTCCCCCAATTTTTACGCCTGAAGAAGGCGAAAAAATCGGCTCCCCCACCCCCGCTGCGCGGCGGGCCGCGGGCGGCCCGTTCCTGACCCGGGCCAAGCTCGGCCATCCCGGAGGAGACCTCTTCAATTCCTTTGACAGGAGGCTCACATGAACGCTCTTACCAAGACCCTCGAAATCCCGGCTTTCGACCCCATCAGCTACGACGCAGCAGTGCGCGCCGCGACGATCCGGGCCCAGCACAGCTTCTTCGACCAGCATGTCATTGAGGACGAGTTCGGCTGCTTTCTCGCCATCGACGAAGGCGACTACAACGCCCTGCCCCAGGACCTGATCGACCGGATCGTCCATTCCGTCGCAGGCATGATGGCCGACGACTTTGATGAAGCGAACATCGCCCGCGCCGCAAGCTTCATGAGCGTGGTGATGGATCCCGAATGGGACGCGGATTGCCCGTTCTGAAATGATCATCGACCGCAGCGCCGGAGGGCACCGACGAGGGGCTCTCCGGCCCCCCTTTTTGCAAGTCCAGATAAAGCGCAGCCAGGGCATCGAACCCCGGCTGCGCTGGCCTCTGCCGAGGCCGGTTTCAGCTTGCCCGAAGGCGCTTCTCGGCTTCGTCCAGACCGAGCTTTCCGAGAGCGGCGAAGAATGCTTCGACCCTCTCGAACGGCGCCTTGCCGAGAACTGACTTGTGCATCAGTTCGACGCTTGCCGCCCGCTCGCTTGTCCGCAGTTTCGCCTCGCGCGCTTCCAGCGCTTGACGCTCCTTTGCGATTGCCTGTCTTTCGGCTTCGAGACTTCCTTTTCTGGCCATGGTTGTACCTCGTGGGTTGGTGCTGAAACCTCCCGCGCGCGAGGATCGGCATCTAGGCCCGCTTGGCAAGCCCCCTGCCCCTATCTGCCTCGGTTACCCCTGCGATTCCTGGGCAATGCCGCAGCGTCGGCATGCCGCTGACAGGCCGTGCAAGTCCCACCCGGATTCGGCTTAGATCCCCCAAAACCACGAGCCATCAAAGCTACAGGATCAAAGGGAAAGGGTGCAGACCGTACACGGCACTGCCGTCCCAGAACTGGCGGAAATGCGTGCGTTTACAGGTGATGCGATATGATGCGCTTTGTAATACAGTAAGGCGCAGGCGTCCGAACCCCCCGAATATCCGGGATTCTAGCGGTATTACAATGTAATACATGGCTCCCCGGCCATGCCTTTGCTTGCCAAGGTTTGGAGGATCGCCTAAAACAGGCGTCGCGCAATCCCCGCCGGGCCCTTTTCGAAGGGTTTGGCGATGACAGAAACAGTTCTGATTACGGTCCGACTTCCGCAAGCCTTGGCCGATGCCGCGCAGGCTGCGGCGAGCGCAAAACAGGTCTCCCGTTCCAACCTGCTGCGAATCGCCTTGCAGCATTTCCTCGGCACCATTTCGGGAACCTCGGAACAGGACCGGCGTCGGCAGTTCTCGTCCGAATATCTGTTCCTCGTTGCCGACCTCATTGTCCAGCGCCAGTACCCCGACGTTCATACCGCGCTGATCACCGAAGCCGAGGCGCGGATGGAGGCGGTCTGTGCCGTGTCCTGACACTTGGTCGGACCAGGCGCGGCCGGGCAAACTCCAGCACCATTCGGCGCGCGGAAGCATGCCGCGCAACGCCGGTGATTTCACCCGCGGATCGCAGCTCATCACCCACGAATTCATGATGTGGTTCGCCTCGGCGAAGATGCCGCTGCTGGTGTGGTTTTTTACCTTCCTCGTGGCGCTTTCGATCGTCCTCGCGCTGCTGCTTCACGAGCACGAAGTGCAGATGATCCTGATGCGGATCTACGCCGCAGGATGGAGCTTCATGGAGTTCAATCCGCGCAAGATCCTCAACCTGACGCTGCCCTCGGGCGAAGTAATCCCGGCGCCCGTTTCGATGGTCGCTAGCCATCCCGATGTCGTGATCGCGTGGAACAAGCTGATGCGCGCGATTTGGGGTTCGCTGTTCATCTCGCTGTTCGTCGCCGTGCCGATCGCGGTGTGGTTCATCGACTTCTCGAAACGGCGGGGCAAGTCGATCCTCGAAGAGCGACACCAGCGCGGTGCCATGCTGGTTGATGGCGCCCAGTTGGCCGAAGTCATCAACGCCCACAACCGCGATATGCTCGGGCTGGAAGTCGCCCAGCGGTTGCCTGGCCGAACGCTCCAGGATGTCCTCGCGATGCCGCTTATCGAGCGCAAGACTGCAGGCATCCATCATGCCTACTCGATGGCCGACGTGCCGTTCCCGTGGCGGACCGAGCAGGCCCACACGATCATGATCGGCTCGACCGGAACCGGCAAGACGACCCAGATGCGCGCCCTCATCGCGCAGATGCGTGTGCGGCGTGACCGGGCGGTCGTGTTCGACTTGACCGGGGCCTACGTCGAGGCGTTCTATAACCCCGAAACCGACACCATCCTCAACCCGATGGACGAGCGCTGTCCGAGTTGGTCGGTGTTCGCCGAAGCCAAAAATCACGCCGACTTCACCGGGATCGCCGCTGCCCTGCTTCCCGCTGACGGCGGCGGCGCAGAACCCTTCTGGATGCTGGCGGCGCGCACGCTGTTCGTCGAGACCTGTATCAAGCTCATCAAGCTCGGCGAGGCCACCAATCAGGCACTCGCCAGCAAGCTGATGATGGCCGACCTCAAGGAGGTCCACAAACTCCTCGAACATACCGTCGCCGACCCGCTGACCGCGCCCGAGGCGGCCAAGATGGCGGAATCGATCCGCGCCGTCTTCAACACCAATGCCCAGGCCCTGCGTTTCCTGCCCGAAGGCAAGGAGCCGTTCTCAATCTCCGACTGGATCCGAGCGGAGAACAAGCCGGGTTCGATCCTGTTCATCACCTCCTCGCACAACGAACTGGTGCTGAACCGGGCGCTGCTCTCGCTCTGGATGAACCTCGCTGTCCACACCCTGATGCGCCTGCCGCGCACCCGAGACCTTCGCACATGGTTCTTCTTCGACGAGGTCCACGCGCTGCACCGCTTGCCCGCTATCGAGGACGGCTTGCAAACCGCCCGCGGCTTTGGCGGGGCCTTCGTGCTCGGCATCCATTCTTTCGCCAAGCTGGCCGAGACCTATGGCAAGGAAGGAGCGCAGAACCTCGCCTCGCTCGCGCGAACCAAGCTCGTCCTGGCGGCCGCCGATCGTGACACCGCCGAGCACTGCTCGGACTACATCGGTCACCGCGAAGTGCGGATGATGGATGAGGCATACAGCTACGGCTATTCCAACATCCGCGACGCCGCGACAATCACTCCGCGCTCGGAAGTGCAGCCGCTCGTCCTGCCCGATGACATCATGAAGCTGCCTTCGCTCAGGGGCTTTCTCGTGTTCCCCGAAGGCTTCGATGCCGCCCGGATCAAGCTCACCTACAAGGACTATCCCAAGGTGGCCGAAGGCTATGTTCTGCGCCAGCATGTTGAGCCCATCGAATTCAGGCGCGAACCGCAGGTTGATGACGGCGATGAGGCGGGCGGCCGCGAAACCAAGGACGATCTCGAACTGGCTCGGGACACCGAGCCCGATGAGGCTTTGAGGCACGCCCGTGCGATCACGCCGAAGCAGGAAGAACTGAACTTCCCGGCGTCACCGCCGATTGGTCCCAGCGATCTCCCGGTGTCGAGTTTGGGGCGTTCGATGATTGTCAGCCAGCAGATCGCTGGCGGTCCGTCCCAGCCCCATGCCCGCGATCCCGACGCGGGACCGAAGTCGGTCCTGCAATCGACAAAGACTGCGACCCAGCGCCAGTCGCAAGCCGCCCGTGAGCTGGGCGAAGCGGTCGATGAACGGGGCCGTGATGGCCGTACGCGCGAGGGCGACAAGGAAGCCGAGCTGGATAGTCCCATCCCCGATGACGGACCGGAGATGTAGCCCATGCATTCCATCGCATCCGTCCGGTCGTCGAGCGGCGCAGCCGACTATTTCGCGAGCGACAATTACTATACGCCTGAGGAAAACGCGGAAGCTGGGGTCTGGGGCGGAGAGGGTGCGCGCGCACTCGGACTTGAGGGTCAGGTCGAGCGGGATCAGTTCGAGAGCATCCTCAATGGGCGCCTGCCCGATGGTGAGATGGTCGGACAGGTCGAAGGGCGACGCCTGGGTCTCGATCTCACCTTTTCGATGCCCAAGTCAGCCTCGATCCTGGCGCTCGTGAGCGGCGACAGGCGCATCCTCGATGCGCATCTTGCTGCCGTCAAATCGACCATGTCGCAGCTTGTCGAGAAACAGTTCGCTGAGAGCCGCAACTACGAGCGCAGCCGCAGCGGCGAACCCCAGAAGACCGGCAATCTCGTCTATGCCCTGTTCGCCCATGATACGAGCCGCGCGCTTGATCCGCAGGGGCACATCCATGCCGTGGTCGCCAACCTGACCCGCGACCCCAAGGGGACGTGGAAGGCGCTCTGGAATGGCGAGATCTGGAAGAACAACACCACTATCGGCCAGTTCTACCATGCCGCCTTTCGCGCCCAATTGCAGAAGCTCGGCTACGAGACCGAGGCTGCTGGCAAGCACGGTTCGTTCGAGATCAAGGGCGTCCCCGCCGAAGTCATCAAGGCATTCTCGACCCGGGCCAACGAAATCGAAGCCAAGATTGCCGAAACCGGCGCCACCAGCCTTGCGACCAAGAAGCAGATCACGCTTTACACCCGCGATCCGAAACTGGCGCCCGAGGATCGCGGCGTGTTAGTCGAAGGCTGGCAGCAGCGCGCCGCCGCCCTTCAGTTCGATGGCAAGGATCTGGTGGCCGAAGCCAAGGTACGGGCTGAAGTACAGGCCCGGCCCACGTTCCGCGAAACGGCCACAGCCGCATTCGGCGAAGTTGCCACCCGCATCAACGCGGCGCTGCGCACCCCAAGCCCGCTTGCGGTGAGCGGGGCGGCAGCCCTTTTCATGCCTGCCGAAACGATCAAGGCCCAGCACGCGACAGCATCCGCCATTCGCCATTTGTCGGAGCGCGAAGCGGCGTTCTCGCCCCAAGCGATCCTCAGCGCTGCCTTGGGCTTCCAGATCAAGGGTCTCGAGGGCAGAGCGGTAGTGGAGCGGATCGGCGAACTCGTTCGCGAAGGCCATTTGATTCCCGGCAAGTCGGAGCGGCTCGACGGTCACTTCGACCTCGTGACCACGCCGGCGGCATTGGCGATGGAACAGAAGATCCTCGACACGATCGACCGGGGGCACGGCGAGGGCCGGGTATTCATGCCACCCGAGACGGCGATGGCCCGGCTGCAAGAGGCGGCGCGTGATCTTGGGCAATCTCGCGCCGGCGTCGACACCTGGCAGCTCAACGAAGGCCAGTTGGCCGCGGGCGTAGCTATCCTCTCCGGAGGCGACAGATTCGTCAACGTCCAGGGCGTCGCAGGTGCGGGCAAATCCACCCTGCTCGGTGCACTGGACAAGGTGCTGGACGCAGAAGGGGTCAAGCTCGTCGGCCTTGCCTTCCAGAACAAGATGGTTGCCGACCTGCGCGGCGTGGGCGGCCAGGGCATGTCGGCCAACCAGATGCGCGAGGCGGGGATCGAAGCCTATACGATCGCCCGGTTTCTCAGCACCTATGCTTCGGCTGCGGCAGCCGGTTCGGGCGAACGGTTCGAGGCGGCCAAGGCGGCCTTAGCCAATACCGTCATCATCACCGACGAGAGCTCCATGGTCTCCTCGCGTGATATGCTACGCCTGACCACGCTCGCCGAACAACTTGGCGTCGCCAAGGCGCCGTTCATGGGCGACCGTCAGCAGTTGTCGGCGATCGAGCAAGGCAAGATGTTCGCGGTCTCGCAGGCTTCAGGCCAGGCGACTGTGCGGATGGACGAGAACATCCGGCAGAAGAACTCCCCGCTGCTTCTTGCTGTCGCCGGGCTCTCGAACGAGGGCCATGCCGGTCTCGCGCTCGAACTCCTCGCCGCGCACGGACGCGTGATCGAGGCCGGACCCGACCATGTAGCCCGCGCCGCCGAGCTGTGGTTGTCGCTAATCCCTGAGAAGCGCGAGGCGACCGCGATCTTTACCGCCGGGCGCGACGACCGCGCCGAGATCAACGCGCGGGTCCAGTCGGGGCTGCTCAAGGAAGGCACCCTCACCGGCGCCGGCGTTGCGCTTACGACGCTCCAAAGCGCGAACGCGACGCGCGAAGAGCTACGCTTTGCCTCGACCTACCGGGTCGGCCAGGTGCTCGAGGCGCGGATGGATGTGCGCGAGATTGGCCTCAGGCGCGGCGAGTATCAGGTCAGCGAGGTGCGCAAGGACGGCAAGGTCGTGCTAGAGCGCGATGGCAAGCGAAAGATCATCGATCCGGGCCGCATCGACCCCGACCACCGCTTCGACCGGCTCGGGCTCTACGAGCAGAGGCAGATCAGGATCCACGACGGCGAGACCGTGTTCTGGCGCGACAAGGACGCAGGCCGCGACATTGCCAAATCGACCTATGCCACGGTGCTCGAGGCACGCGCCGAAGGTATCCGTGTCGAACTCGCCGACAAGCGGCAACTGGTCCTCGCGCCCGGCGACCCGATGCTGCGCCGCCTTGACCTCGGTTATGCGCTCAATGCCCATATGGCGCAGGGGATGACCAAGCCGGAAGCGATCGAGGTGATCTCGTCCGCGCAGCGCAATCTCGCGACCCAGCGGACCCAGAACGTCCTCAATACGCGCGCGACCGACGACATGGTGGTCGTGACCAACAACCTCGATTCCCTCAAGCAGCAGCTTGACCGCACCCCCGGCAACAAGACGTCCGCGCTTGAAGTGACCGGCAAGGTCGAGGTCGAGCCGCGCCATGCCAATCCGATCGATAGTCGGCAGGTGCCAGAACTGAGAATGAGCCCGGAGCTCAAGGCCAAGCTCGATGCGGTACTGGGGCCTGCGCCCCAAGCGCCGGTGCGCCAGCTCCCCGTCCCTGAAAAATCGCTGGGGCTCGACCTGTGAGGGCGCGGTTCACCGTTTCGGTCGAAGCCGCAGCGCGCGTGTTCGACCGCGCGCATTCGACGCTGGTCTGGCTCGCGGTCCTCGTCGTCGTCCTGCCTGAGCCTTCGGTGCGGGGCCTGGCGATCGCGGCGATGGTCGCGGTGGCCCTGGCGGCGAGCGTCGTCGCCTGCCTTGCCAAGGGCGGCCCCCCTCACCTCCCAGCACCGCAATCTGGAGACTGATCATGGCCTATGAGCATGAAGAAATCGGCGACTTCGCCAGCGAGCGCGATGCGCAGGACTGGGCCGAACGCAACAACATCGATCCCACCGATCTCCACTTCCGCGCCCGCGGAAAGCGGGGTGTCACCCTGAGCGTGCGCCGGTCGGCGCTTGGGGATTCTTCGAAAGCCGATTTCTCGTTCGGTCGCCGAACCGGCTTTTTCTAAAACCATAGGAGTCTGAAGATGAAGCGATATCTCTGCCTGATAGGAGCCATGCTCGCCGCCGCGGCCACCCCTGCCCTGGCCTCGGAAGCGCGGCCCTCAGCGCCGACTGCCCCCGCTGCTGCCCAGCGAACTGCCGATCACCAGGCGATGTCCGAGCAGGTCCGGCAAGGTCTCGTCCAGTTGCGCGAGACGCTCGAGGCCCGCAAGCGCGAATCCAAGCAACGCGCGGCGGCCGCCCCGAATGAAGCCAACGGCCTATGCTCGGACTGCCCCGAGAAGGATGCCGAGGCCCATCACCATTCCGTCAGCGAAGAGCGCAAGGACGACTGCCCCGAGTGCACCGACCGCGCGATCTACGCCTGATGGGGTGCGGCGCGGTTCGGGCCACCTCCCACCGGATCGCGCCGCTTTCCCGGTCGCATTCCTTGCATTTCTACATCTGACACCCGGAGTGCACATTGATAGGAAGCTGTCGTTGGGATTTCCCCTCATCTCCTGTTAGAGACTTCCTTGCTTGGAATCGCTTCCGGCAATGCTCCCATCAACCGCGACCTAGTCTTGCCTATGAACCGCCCTGCCCGCCTTACAGCTAACACGATCATCGGAACGCTCGAGGCCGGCGCTCGAGGACCGATCCTTCGCGACGCGGACGGCGTAGCCTGGCGACTGCATTTTGGCGAAGAACCGGTGCCAGATCGCCTTGACGGAAAAGTGAGTGTGCGCGGCAAGATCGTTCAGCCCGACCGGATCGATGTCGAATTCTGGACGCCGCTGGCCGGTGAGTGATGAAATTGGGTTGGCAAAGTCTGGCCGTCCTCGCCAG
The DNA here is from genome assembly GCF_020404405.1 of Novosphingobium sp. FKTRR1. Lineage (GTDB taxonomy): Bacteria > Pseudomonadota > Alphaproteobacteria > Sphingomonadales > Sphingomonadaceae > Novosphingobium. Next base: position 8,378 of record NZ_JAIZDA010000040.1, read on the forward strand.
CTTGTTGAACGCGAAGGGATAAGCCGGGTATTGCACTGTAGAGTGCGGTTAGATTGCTTTCACGCAGTCAAACGTCATCTCGATCCGGGCACCTACCTAACTCGCACCATTTTAGAGGCAATATTCGGCACATTTAACATGGTGAAATATTGACAGATTCCTGCGATTGAACAATCGTTTGCGTGATAATGGGCTTCGGGAGCGCCTAGATGCGAATGCAGCGACTGCTGATCGATCGAAGTACGCTCGACCTGATCGCTGCCGACGCCCAGGACTTCCTGAACGTGCTCAACGCATCCGGCCTTCACCAGGCTTCGGCAATGATGCTCGGCGTGTTGGAGCAGCTTCAATCCGACCGGGCGAACCTGCCGGAAGAGCGCGGAGGCGCCGCGCAATCCTCCCAGCCTAGCTGAGATTGCCCGCCGGCAGGCCGAACGGGATAACTCTGCCGTCCGCGCCAGCTTCGCGGGTCCCCTGCCCGTAGACCCTGCCGTCCAGTTCAAAGGTCGGCGCGAACCGGACGATCGTCGCTACATCGGCTGCCTCCACTCCCGCCAGGGCCTCGATCGCGCCGAGCACGCTCTCACGCGAGGAATAGATGTCTTCGCGCATCAATAGCCGCGCCATCGAGGCCGAGCGTTCGCAAATGGCAGCCGCAATCTTCTGGTGCATCCGGAATGACTGTTCGGCATCGTCGGCACGCTGCGACCAGGCAATCCGGCGATGAAGCGCGTTGGGAAGCACCATGCGCGCCATATCGGGCATCAGCGTAATGCGGGACATGCGCATCACTTCAATATGGAAGCGAAGGTTCTCGAGCACCACGCGTTCAAGCGCGTCGGGATCGCCCGGCGCTCGTTCGCGGGCCTCCAATGTCAGCGCGTCCAGCAGCGATATTTCAGCGGCGGTTGCGCGTTCTGCCGCTCGGTATGCGGCGAGTCCCTCGAAATTGGCGCGCATCTCGAAGAGATCCTCGATCTCTTCACGGCCCCAGATCCGCACCGCAAATTCGCTCGGCTTCTGGCGGGTGAGGTAGCCTTCATGGGCGAGAGCATTAAGCACTTCAGCCACTGCGGCCGGGCGGCAGGCATAGACTTCGGCCACGTCCGCTTTGGAAATAACCTGCCCGGGCAAATAGCGCGCGGACAGGACCCCGAACCTGATTTCGAGGAACATGAGTTCAGAAAGAGACTGCGCTCTGGTCAACCGACCTCCCTTGTGGGCGGGTTCTTGCCCGCCACATCATTGCAGGCAACCTAGCACAAGATCGATTTGATTTCCGAATCCGCGTGGTTCGGATTATCCGGATTGCGTTGTCAGGGAGCAATTTGAGGCATCGGTGGCGAAATCAAAGTTGCCAATCCTGCGAACGATTGCCTGCCCGGCGCAGGTTGTCTTCGCTTTGCTTCGAGAGCCGCGAAAGCGGCAGCGCTATGACAATCCCTGCGAACTGCCCGGCTTTCAAGATCTTACTGAAGGCGATGCTCCGCGCTTCGCGCAAGAGCTCATCGATCTCGGCCTTGTTGGCCGCGATCACGGCCGCTTCACAATCGTCGACTGGACCATCGAGCGCATCGTCGAGCATCTAGCGCTTGCCGGATCTATCCAGGCCTTGGCTGCGGCTCAGGTGGCTGCACTGCAGGGCAAGGTCGATTTTGCTTACCTCGAAGACATCAATACGGCGCTCAAATCCTACGACACCCAGGCGGATAATCTGCTGCAAGGCGCCTTTCTCGATTACCAATGGCATCTCGAACTTGTCCGCCTCAGCGGCAACCGGGTGGCCCTTGCCACTTATGCCAAGGCGATCCCGGCTGCGGTCTGGATTGCCGGAGCCAACTACTTCCAGCTCGACGAGGCGCGAAGCTCGCTGATCGAGCATGACCGCCTGGTCGCCTACATGAAGGCCGGGGATACCCTACGTGCCAGGGACGCCGTGTCGTTTCATGTCGAGGAAGCAGCGGCGCAGATCAGCCGCGCCGGGGTGGCGAGGATCGAGAGTTATCCCGTAGACACTAGCACGGGAGCCCGGCTTGGACAGAATTGACCGACGTTGCAGATGAGGCGGCAGCGTTGACCAAAGCCAGTCGACCGAACCCGTAATGTGGGCGTATGGCTATGACGGAAGCCGCCATTCGTGCTGGCCGAAGCAGTCCATTTGCAACGCGCCCTACTTATGGTCGCCGAAGCCCCTTCAGAAATCCCCTAGAACCGACCGGTTTTAGCCACAGATTGCCGGGGTTTACGGCAACATTACTGACGCGGACTTGAGCCGTTGAACTGCCCTCCAAACCGCTCTTTATCTGGAATCAGATCGGCGATGGAGAATTGATCCAGATGCCGGGCGAATGACTCCACAGCGCCTGTTAAGACATGCCGCAAACCGCAATTTGGGGTTACGACGCAGGTGTTGGTTGCAGCGTCAAAACACTCAACGAACGTCCCTGTATCTTCCATGGTCCGGACAATGGCGCCAACATTCAATTTGGCAGGCGGGAGCGAAAGCTTGAGGCCGCCGCTGCGCCCCCGCACGCTTTCGACAAAACCTTCGGCAGTTAGCCGCTGTGCCACCTTCATCAGGTGGTTCTTCGAAATGCCATAGGCGCGGGCAATGTCGGCGATGGAATGATGGCCATCCTTCACCGCCAAAAACATGAGGGTGCGCAGGGCATAATCAGTCTGAAGCGAGAGTCTCATAAAAGATGCATATCATATATTGCATTTAATCGCCAACCGTCTAAACGATGCATATGAAATGCATCTTAAATGAGTCGAGGCTATGAACCCGTCAGATCATGTGGCGCAGGCACGGGCACGCAAGATGGCCGATGCATTGGCCTTGGGGATCGACGTCGCATTCATCTCACATCTCGTCGAGCGATTTTATGAGGCCATTCGGGCCGATGAGATGCTCGGTCCGATTTTTGGCGCAAAGGTCAGCGACTGGCCAAGTCATCTGGCGAGGATGAAGGATTTCTGGGCCTCGATCATGCTGGAATCGGGTCGTTTCAGCGGCAATCCCATGCGCAAACATATGGCTATCGGTGGGCTTGATGCAGCGCATTTTGCCCGGTGGCAGTCTTTGTGGGACGTGACACTCACCCAGATTGCGCCAAACGAGCAAGTGGCGAACCGGTTTCGCGACGCGGCGCGGCGAATTGGCGAAAGCCTGCTGACCGGCATCCAGATCGAGCGCGGTGGTCTCGCCGCAATTTCCGCCAAGGCGGCTGCCTGATGTCGATGCCTTATGCCGCATCCCCCATTTTCGACGAGCAGACCCTGCCCGATGCGCTGCGCAATGATCATCGCACCAAGACCGGTACGTGGGGACTACTGCGCGTCTTGGAAGGCGAAGTCCGGCTGATCTTCACCGAGCCGCATACGGAACACCTTGTCACGCCTGATACGCCCGCCATCATCCCACCACAGGCGACGCATTATGTTGTGCCCGTGGGGGCCATGCGCATGCAGGTTGAGTTCTGGGGCGAACGGCCCGATCTGAGCAAAGGACCGGTCAATGGATGACCTTGTTCTGGCGCGCGCTATCCATGTGATCGCGGTGTTGTTCTGGATCGGCGGCGTTGGATTTGTCACCTGGGTTGTCATGCCCGCGCTGCGGGCCAGCGAACGCCCCGCAGACCGACTTGCCCGGTTTCACCAGATCGAGGGCCATTTTGCATGGCAGGCGCGCATATGGGTCGCGTTGGCCGGTGCGAGCGGGCTGTGGCTGATCTACCGCGCCGATATGTGGAGCCGGTTTGCCGATCTTCGCTTCTGGTGGATGCATCTGATGGTGGCGCTGTGGGCCGTGTTCGCACTGATGCTATTCGTGCTGGAGCCCATGGTATTGCACCGCCGCATGGCAAGCTCAACCACACCAGAAGCTGATTTCGCGCGCATGATGCGATTGCATCAGGTGTTGAGCCTTTTGGGCGTTGTGGCCGTGTTTGGCGCGGTTGGCGGCAGTCACGGACTTTTCTGAACTTCGGGGGAACGACCATGGAAAGCTATGGAACGACATTCAGCATTAAACGGCTTTGGACGATCCTGGTCGTCGGCATGGTCGCCATGTTCGGCATCCTGCTGCTCTTTGGTCAGCAAATCTATCAGCAAGCACCGCCCATTCCCGAGGCGGTAAAATCCGCGAGCGGCGAAACCCTGTTTACGCGCGCGGACATCGAGACCGGGCAGAATGTCTGGCAGTCGATCGGCGGCATGGAGCAAGGCTCGATCTGGGGCCATGGCAGCTATCTTGCACCTGACTGGAGCGCGGACTGGCTGCACCGTGAGGCATCGGCCTTGCTCGCCTTGCAGAGTTCGCAATCAATCGAAGGCGCTACTCCGGCCCAGAATGAAGCGATGCATAAGGCTGCGCTGCAAGAGGAAATGCGCACCAACAACTATGATCCGGCAACTGGTATCATCACTGTCAGTGACACCCGTGCTGCGGTGATAAAACAAGTGCAGACGCATTTCGTCAGCCTCTACGAAGGCAATGACACCGCCGCGCTGGCGCTGCGCAAAGCTTATGCCTTCCCGGTCTATGGACAGCTGTCGCCAGAAGAGGCGCGGCAGGTTTCGGCATTCTATTTCTGGTCGGCCTGGGGCGCGACAACCAACCGCCCCGGCGACACCATAACCTATACCAGCAATTGGCCGCACGAACCGCTGGTCGGCAATGTCCCGACAACAGGTACGTTGCTGTGGAGTCTGGCCTCGGTCATTCTGCTGCTGGCAGCAGCAGGCGCTCTGATCGCCTATTATGCCAAGCAGTTTGACCTCTGGCGCAGCGACATATTGCCCGAACAGGGCATGGCGGCTTCCGATGTACTGAGCGGGGCGGTCATCACCCCGTCGATGCGCGCAACGGCCAAATATTTCTGGGTGGTCTGCGCCCTGTTCGTCACACAGGTGCTGCTGGGCATCGTCACCGCTCATTACGCGGTTGAGGGACAGGGGCTCTATGGCCTGCCTTTCGCCGAATATCTGCCCTATACGATTACGCGCACGTGGCACACGCAGTTGGCTGTTCTGTGGATTGCCACCGCATGGCTCGCCACAGGACTCTATGTTGCGCCAATGCTGACCGGCCGCGATCCCAAATTTCAGCGGCTCGGGGTCAACTTCCTGTTCGTCAGCCTGCTGATCATCGTGACCGGCTCGTTTGCCGGGCAATGGGCGGCAGTCCACCGTTTCTTCCACAATCTGACGGCCAATTTCTGGTTCGGTCATCAAGGCTATGAATATGTCGATCTCGGCCGGTTCTGGCAGATCTACCTGCTGATCGGACTGCTCTTGTGGGTCGCATTGGTCGTGCGCGCGCTGTGGCCCGTGCTTCAGGAGAAGGGCAGCAAATCGCTGATCTATCTCGTACTGGTATCGGCGCTGGCCATTGGCCTGCTCTACGGTGCTGGGCTGATGTGGGGCCAGCATACCAACATCGCAGTCATGGAATATTGGCGCTGGTGGGTGGTGCACCTGTGGGTCGAGGGCATTTTCGAGGTCTTCGCGACCGCGATCATCTCGCTGCTGTTCGTTCGCATGGGCATATTGCGGACGTCTACCGCGACAGTGATGGTGCTGTTCGCCACAATCATCTTTCTGTTCGGCGGGGTGCTTGGCACTTTCCACCACCTGTATTTCAGCGGGACACCCACTTCGGTCATCGCGATCGGGGCGATGGCTTCGGCTCTCGAAGTTGTGCCGCTGCTGGTCGTCGGCTTTGAGGCCTATACGCGCCACAAGGTTGAGCATGAAGCCGAGTGGGAGCGGACCTATCACTGGCCGTTTATGTTCTTCTCGGCCGTCCTGTTCTGGAATCTGGTCGGTGCGGGGCTGTTCGGGTTCCTGATCAACCCGCCCATCGCGCTCTATTACATGCAGGGGCTGAACACGACTGCCAACCACGGCCATGCTGCGTTGTTCGGGGTCTATGGGATGCTCGGGCTGGGGCTCACGCTCTACTGCATGCGCGGGCTCACCGACGTTACGACGTGGAACCAGAAATCACTCAAGATCGCCTTCTGGTCACTCAACATCGGCATCGCGATGATGACGTTCCTGTCGCTGCTGCCGCAGGGTATCCTCCAAACCTATGCCAGTGTTGAACATGGCTATGCCTATGCGCGGTCGGCGGAATTCATCCATAGCCCGATCATGCAGGCGCTGGTGTGGGCGCGCGTGCCCGGTGATGTCGTCTTTAGTGTCGGTGTCTTCGCGTTCGCCTGGTTCATGTTCCGGGCGTTCGTGCCGGGCAATCGGCAACGCGGCACCTGACCGCACGATCCACTCGCTCCTCTTTTTTTACCCACAACACCCAAAGGAATAACTGTGCGCAAACCACTGAGTGCCGAAACCAAAGCCATCGTAAAATCGACCGCGCCTGCATTGCAGCAGCACGGTCTCGCCATCACGACGCGCATGTATGAGCGGCTGTTCACAGACCCCGACGTGAAGGCCATGTTCGACCAGGCCGCGCAAGAAAGCGGGGAACAGCCGAAGCGTCTGGCTGGCGCTATCCTCGCTTATGCGCAGAACATCGACAAGCTGGAAGCCTTGGCGGCACCTGTCATGCGCATGGCTGCTCGGCACGTGGCGACAGGTGTAAAGGCTGAACATTACCCGTTGGTGGCGGATGCCCTCTTGCCCGCAATCCGTGATGTTCTGGGCGAAGCTGCGACCGATGAGGTGCTTGGCGCATGGGGAGAGGCCTATTGGGCGCTTGCAGACATCCTCATCGGCAAAGAAGATATCCTGTATGCCGAGGTGGATAGCGCTGGACTGGCTGGAGCCCTTGAACCAGCCTGAATCCAATAAAGAGCGAATTTGATGGCATCGTGGACACTGCTCCGCGATCAGTGTGGAGTCGCTACTACAACATGTTTGTAGCGGTTCCGCCCGGACCCGGCGCGCGCGAGCGGTTGATTGCGGTTGCAGGGGCCATCATCGGCATTGTGACGACGGGACTGTTGTGCGGCGTGCTGGCTGGTAGCGGCGCTGCACACCCTTTGTTGCTGGCGCGCTTTCTGCATCCGCCAGGCGGCGCGGTCGCCTTGTCAGCCGTGCTCGGCGGGGCCGCCGGAAGCGCGCATCCGTTCATGTTCGCGCTTTAGCCGACCAGCGACACTGGCAGACGCGTGCGTCAGGTCGCGACGACCTATCGAACCTTCAGATTGACAAGCAAATCGACCAGTAGTCCGACTGCGGTAAAAGGTTCCGGCTCGTCACGCGCCGTGAGTCTTTCCGCAAGCGCTGCGGCTCGCTCCAAGGCGACCGACAGACGGGGGCTTGTTGTTGCAAAGGCATTGTCCGCGCCCTTTTCGTATCCGGGAAAGCTCTGACGCAATCGTGCAAGGACATCGTTGCGATCGATCGGTGCTTGGACGTTTTCGTAGTGAAGCAGTAGCCAAAGTTCGAAATTGGGAACGGAGGCGACAGCCCTGAACGGCACCTTCTGCCTATTGTCATTGCGCAGGGTGCCGTCGAGTTGCTCTGCGCGCGTGAGGGCGTCGTGATAGCTTGCGTGGCTGTCGCGATCGAAGACCGCATAGACTTGGTCGAAAGCGCGGGGAGAAATATGCCTGTGCCGGTCGCCCTCTTCGAAAAGTTGTCGCGCATACTCGACAACCTGGAGGGGCGCCGTGCCCAACGCACCCGGATAGATGCCGACATTTGCGGTGTGCAGTCGAAAGGCGCTGCGGATCTCCCCGAAATAGTTGGGCTCTGTCTTTGTCCCCTCTGTGACAATCAAAATCCGGTCGTAACTCGCGCGCCGACCCAGCTTGCGTTCGAGCTGTTTCCGCTGTCGTTCCTTCGGCGCATTGTCGCGGGCCATCAGTGCCTCGTCCCGAAGCTGTCTGCGATGAACGGCACGCCGCCATAACGGCCCATCAGATAGCCACGCTCGAGCGCTTCACCCTTGCGGGGACTGAATTCCGACAGGGCGACCAACGACGATGCCTGGTCGCGGTCTTTTTCGACCATCCAGATCTGGTCGCGCCGGAACAGCTCATGCGTATCAAGCAACGAGGTATCGTGCGTCGTGAAAATGAGCTGCGCGCCACGGGGATTGGCTTCCGGCGAATGGAAGAGGCGGACAAGTTCGCGCACCAGCAGCGTGTGGAGGCTGGTATCGAGTTCGTCGATGACCAGGACCTGTCCGTTCGCCAAAACGTCGAGCACCGGCCCACTTAGGAAGAGCAAATTCCGTGTTCCGTTGGACTCGTCCATCAGATCGAACACAGCTTCGCCATTTTCCGTCACATGCCGGAAGAGTAGCTTGTTCTCTTCGATTTCCTCGGCGCGCATCTCGGTCTTACCGGCGACCAGATCCACATGGACGGATTGCCCGGGCACCTTGTTCGTCACCACCTCGATGTCGGCGATGCTGATGTCGGCAGAAGTTAGGAAGTCGCAGATTTCTTTGCGGCCCTTTTGGTCCTTCAGCCGCTGCAGCGACACTTGCGGATTGAGTTGCGCTTGTTCGTTGAAGATGACGAGCTGGCGCGCGAACCAATCGAAGATCGGTCGCAGCGCCTCGCTATTGAGCTGTACCGCCATCGAGAGAAACAGCGCGTTGGGGCGCGTGGCGTTCTCCCACACATTCTTCGCGCCTTTCAGCCCGGCACCGAATTCGTAGACGTCCTTGCCGACTTTTGCATCGAACCGACGCTCGAACCATCGCTGCGGCTTAAACGCCTTATAGACGAGCAGATGTTCGGCGACGATGCGCTCGGCCGACATCGTGAAGCCATACTGGTGGCGCACGCCATCCAGAATGAAGGTTGCCTCGAACGATGTCGGCTCGTTGGCCGACGCCTTGTCGAGACGAAATGGCTGAACAGCAAAGGTCTGGCCAGGCTGAATCAGCGTCGCCGACTCGATGACGACGCCGCGCATATATTGCAACGCCTTGATGAGATTGGATTTTCCGCTGGCGTTGGCGCCATAAATCGCTGCGCTCCGCAGCAGAAAGGGCACCGCAGAGACGCCGGTGACGATGGTATGCGTATCAGCAAGGCTCTTGTCTTTCGAGGCGACAAGGCTAAAAATTTGCTCGTCGCGCAGAGAGCGGAAATTGGAGACGCGAAACTCCACGAGCATATGATTCCTCCAGCCATCTTGCTAATATCGTCATTATTCGCATAAATTCCGCAAAAATGCAAGATATTTGTCGAAGGGCGTGGACCGCTTCGGTCAAGGCGCCGCCGCCGCGTTCAATGACAAAGCCGCTGTCCAATCGATCAGTCGCGGTTGGCTACCACATCGCCCACTGCCGATCGTTTCAGGTGAGCGGGTGCGAAGCGGAGCCTAGCTCGTCTAACAAGACCGTTGGAGCCGCGCGCTAAACGTCGGCTCTCGGCATAAGCCGACATTTAGCGACGCCGGTGCGAACGGCGGCTTCGTCCCACTTCCTGTCATTCGCGACGCTCGGCAGGAGAAAGAATTTATGGCACATTTCGACGGACTCAATTTACGAAGCGCGCCGCTCGTTGATTGAGCATGACCGCCTCAACGCCTGTATGAAGGCTGGCGATCCGCCGCGCAGGCACGGCGCGGATCGAGAGTTATCCGGGCACTTCGACCTAAGATTTCAGCGCATCGGCGCTGCGAGGGGAGAGGGTGCGGGCTTAACACGGAGGGGCTCGACCTGTTCCTGGCACATGATTGAAAATTCAGTCCGATTGGGGTAATCATGGCCGGGGCGAGGAGACCCTCGATGGACCATGATCGTTACGGACTGGATGGAATGCCGATTTATCCTCGGCGTGGTCACTTCGATCATGTGACGGGGTATCGCTTACCGACATACCGCGGAAAATCCGGCCGCTTGGGCCGAGGGGCCACCGCGATGCTAGTCATTATGATGATCATTGTGGGTATAGGATTGGCTGCTGCCTCCAACCTGTTCGGATAAAGCTTAGGATGATCGTCTAGCGACATGCAGATGGTCGCGTTCCGGTTTGTCGGGGAATCGCTCGAACTGGACAGCATAGCCCTCGCCCAGACGGTCGCGAACCTGCGTTGCCCAGCGCTCGCCCTGTTCATCCGAGATGTTGTTGCCTCTGAAGTCGAGCGCGCGGTCGGCGTAGTGCGCGGATCCGGCCATGTGCTGGGTGCTGTCGTTGCCCGAGGTGACAACCGGCGCCGGCAGACCAAGTGCGCGCGCCTCGTCCGCGACTACACCCAATGCAGGCACCAACCCGCCATCCATCCGCCCGAGCCGAGCGCCAGGTTTGACCGTCATGCCAAGATCGCGCGCATAAGTCGCCCCATCGACGGGGCCTTCGGGGATGGCGAGCAAGGTTCCTCCCTCAAGCGGTGACGGCACGAGCCTATCGGCGCGCGCAACAGGCGGAAGTGCTGGCGCTTGCGGCATGCCAAGACTGGCGTTGGTGCCCAGCGAACCTGAGCCAGAGATGTTGGAGACGTCAGTCAGCTCGTTGATCCGGTGCGCCCTTAGATCGCCCATCAGGTCATCCATGATGTAGGTGATGGCCTGGTCACGGCGGGTGAGGTCGCGATAGTCGAGCCGGGGGTTCGAGATGTCCGGCAGGTGCCATTCGGGATGATCACGCTGCAGCGTCTCGTAGCGGTCCTGGATGAGGTTCGACATGTCGCTCGAGATCTGGAAGCCATGACTTTCGGCATAACTTGCCTCAGACATCATCCTGCTGCCGATCTCGCGATAGCGGGCGGCGGCGGCACGGCGTTCCTCGGCCTCGCCAACCCGCCAATCACTGCCATCGGTGCTGGTCCGGGAATGACTGTGATCGCCGTATTCCGAGCTTTGGCTATAGGTTCCTGACGACTGGATATCGCCGCTCGAGCCGCTGACGACAACACGATCGCTTGTCTCTTCCGACTTGTCTGTGCCGCGTGTGGTCTGATTGGTTGCAGAGCGTTCGGAGCCGGCACTGGCACTATCGCCACTTTCGCGCCTTCCGCTGAGTCCTGCAGAAAGTGAGGCTGACAGGCCACTACCTGCTTCTGACTCCATGGGTGTGCCGACGGTGCCAGTTCCAGTCAACGACAGGCTCGAACCAAAGGTTCGCCTGCTGAAGTCACTGGACGACCGGTTGTTGCCTTCCCGCAGGATTAGATCGTTGTTGGTGACCTCGCGCGTCGAGTTGCCTTTGGCCCCTTCGACCACCACATTGCCGCCGACATTGTGGGTGTCGGAAGAGCGTGAGCCGCTTTCGCGCCTCGCGCCGGAAACGTCGCTGGTTGCGGTAACAGCGCTGCCGAACTGGCCCTTCGAGCTGGTCCAGCTGGTAGATGTGCCATTCTCGATCTTGTCGGCTTCGCTGAGGTACCATTGCCCCTGCGACCTGAGGTCTGTCGCATAGCCGCGGGTCATGGTCGGCTTGAATGGTAGCTGCGACATCGCGGCATTGGCATCGATGACCGAATGGCCCGAACCGTATTCGTTGAACATGCGCCCGTCCGCCTCGCGGAAACCCGAATGCCCGGCACCTGACAGAAGGTTCGGCGCCGTGTTCCACTGTGACATCTGGCGGCTTTCGGCGTTGAGATTGCCGTAGCTGACATCGCCGTAAGCGTAATTGCCGGTGGTTCGCTCGAGAGCCGCGGCGTCCGATCCGGCTTGGACCGGGGCGAGCATCGAACCCAAGTTGTTCGCCACCGACATCGTCCCGCGCATGACCATCAGCGCCAGGACCGGCACCGACATCATCAGGAACCCCGCCATGGTGGCGACGTCCTGGTTCACCGCGTCAATCCCCGCCCAGTTGGCAAGGCTCACGCTTCCCGCCGAAACCGCATTGGTCTGGCTCGCCAAGCGATCCATGATGAAAGAGTGAATGAGGACGTAGATCGGTCCCCAGGCCGAGAGATAGAAGAAGCCCGAGAAGTAGCCCTTCAATGTCGCGATGCCGCTGCGCGGGAACAGCAACAGCGGGAAGACGATCGGAAAGAGCGCGTAGAAAACGACGGTGAGCACCACGCCGAGCACGGGAATCCATGTCAGGCCCTGCTCGGCCGCGGTCGTCATTGCGTTGCGCGTCTGGGTGTCCGCGCGTTGCAGCGCGAAGGAGTCGGCGTCGGCATTGCCGAAATCGAGCTGTGCGGCTTCGAAGGCATCGACCATGCTCTTCTGCTTGAAGAACTGGTTGCGGGTCATCGCCGTGCCGGTGAGCAGCTGCGAAACGACCGGCATGTCGGCGGCAAGCTTCGCGCCAGCGGCCGCTTCGGTGAGCTTGGGATACATCGAGTGCGCGAACGGCAGCGCATAGGCGTTGATCTGCGCATCCCACTGGTTGTTGATCAGCGTCCAGGCCTGAGCGCAGGTCTTGCCCTCGATATCGACCGTGCCCGCACCTGTATCAGTCAGATACTTCATGCCGCGGTTGGTCGCGGCATTTACCCCGAGTTCAGCCCAGAGATCGGGCGCTTCGCTCAGGAGCTTGAGGCTCTTGGTCCCCAGCAGAATGTCGTAATAGGCGCACTGCTTGAGGTAGCCGTCGAGATTGGCCTTGAAGACGGGATCGCGGATCTCGAAACCGCGCACCTTGTCCCACATCCGCGCACCATAGACGAAGCCCCCGTTCGAGTAGCCCAGCGCAGCAGGCATGACGAAAACCGTCTCGGCGGTGCGGGTGAGGTAATCGCTGACCTGGCTGGTGAATGAGGCCATCGCGGCGAGCCCGATCGGCACGTTGGCGACAGTGGCGGGCGCAAGGCCCGGATTGACGCGGTCGGTGACCTTTACTGTCACGGTCGGGACCATCAGCACGAGGTAGATCAGCGTCGACTGGACGAACCAGCGAAACCATGCCCGCCAGTCGAGGTCCATGGCGGTGATGAGGAGCGCGTAGATCAGCCCCATCACCATGCAGACGCGGATCAACGACTTGAACCCGCCCGATCCTGTCCAGGCGGCGATCGCGTTGAAGGTGTTGACGAGGTAGTCGCCGCCCCCGACCGTGAAAACCTCGAGCATGGCCGAGGCGCTCCTACTGGACCTGGCTGCCGAGCGTTCGCGAGAAGCGAAGCGCGGCCGACATTTGGGGAGAAAGCTGGGTGCGGAGGGTCTTTTCCAGCATCTGGGTGCGCTGGATGAGCGCGAAAGTCTGGTCGAAGCGCTGCGAGGTGCGCGCCGCGATCCCGAGGAAATTGCGCCGGGTCTCGTAAAGCCCTTCGCGCCATTCGCGCAGGGAATCCGCGTCGGCGCCGTTGAAGTCCGAGCGCGCGTTAACGGCCATGTCTATGAACCGCATGGTCATGGTGGTGACGAGATCGACCGCGACGATTTCGGAGAGGTCGTTGATCTCCTGGGCTGATATGCCAAACTCGGCCGCCGCGCTCACGGTGATAATCTTGTAGACCGGCACGCTCGCCATGCCCAGAAGCTGGATCTCTGCCGGGGTCAGCGAGGCGCCCGGATCACGCACTTTCAAGGCCATGCTCTCGATGAGCGTGCGCACCCGCGCCTTGATCGCAGCGTTAGGCCCGATAACCATGTCGGTTTCGCTGGGCGCCATGCACTTGGTCGTATCGCTGCCGCAGTTCCAGTATTTGTGCGGGACTTGCGAGGTGCCATCGAGCATGGCGCTGATCAGTGCGGGATCGGCGGGGCCGATGAACTGGACCCGCGGCTTACCGCCGTTGCCGGCAGGATCGTAGATCACGGTGCCGACCAACGTCATCAGAAACTCGCGGAACTGTGTGTCGAACCCGCCGTACTTCTTGCCCAGCGCCTCCCAGGTGTAATTGTTGGGCATCCCGGCCTGTTCCTTCATGTCCGGGTCGGAATTGGCGCCCTTCAGGGCTTCGCGCTGGCCGCCATTGTTGCATTGCTGGCGCGCGCGGGCCCAGTCGGAGACTGCGCCCTGGCTGTTGGCGATCGCCTCGCAGATGACCGAACTGGCCGTATCGCTCGTGGGCCAGAGCCCACCGACCAAAGCCTGTGCGGTCTAGCAAGAGGAGATGTTCATCTGGTTCATCTGCTGAACCTTCTGGGCCAGTTCATCCATGACCTTGCCGATCTCGGGCGAGATTGTGTCGATCGCGAGCTTGAAGGCGAACCCGAGCGCGTTGTTCGCCGTGGCCTTGAGCATCGCGACAAGCTCGGCTGTATTGATGAACGAGAAGGACCCCGCGAACAGGTCGATGCCCCCGCACCCGGCCCGCGCATGCGGCAACTGGATGCTGAAGGGCTGGATGTTCTTCTGGGGAAAGCGCGACCACACCGAACCCATCGAATAGTAACCGGCCGACTGGCCCTGGTAGGCGCTGGGGCCGGTGACGTTGGCCTGGACTCCCATATCGGACATGAAGCTTTGCATTTCGCCTTCGACCCCGGCTGAGGCAGGGCTGGGCGAGGCGAGCAGCACGGCGCCGCCGAGCACGGCGCCAAGTGCGCGCCGCGAGACCTGGTGGAGGTGGACCGTGATTTGGCGCGCGCGCATCAGTAGTCGCTCCCAGGCTTGACCTGCGTCAGCTGGAAGACGCGGTCCATGATTTCATCCTGGCTGAGGATCCCGTAACCGATGGGCATCGGCTGCTTGGTGACGGAATCGAACAGGACCAGTGCGGGCACCTGACGGTCGGTGCCGAGCCCGAGCTTCTCGTATTGACCGCTGTCGACCATGTATCCGGGGAAGGTCGCCGAGGGCCCGCCGTCGGTCGAGACCGCGAGCACCGAGAGGCCGTATTTGTCCGAAACCGCTTTGAGGATCGGCGAGAAGATATCGCAGGCCCCGCAGCTCGAGGCGAAGAAGTAGAACACCCCGTAGCGCTGCGAGAGACTGGCCATGACGCGGTCGCGGTCGGACTTGCGCTCATCGATCCACGCGCGCTTGCCGAGCGTCGAGACCGGGCGTTGTAGTGTGTAGTCGAGGCCCGGATCTTGCCACAGAGCGCGCTGCCAGACGTCCGCAAACATGGAGGATCGGTCGAGCTGCTCGCGCTGGTAGCGGACATAGGCGGTGACGTTCTCCGGGCTCGGCTCGAGGATCGCGCGCGCCTTGAGTTCCTCGAGCTGGGTTCCGATCGCGGCGAGGCGCTCGCGTGCGGGCGGCTGCGAGGGTGCAGCCTTGCGCGGTTCTTGCTTGGGCTTTTCGCAGTAGAACCACGTGCCGAGCTTGCGCTCCTTGCAGTAGAGCGCGTCCTCGGACTGCTGGACCTCAACACCGTCACCGTTCGACGCGCGTAGCGGGGCGGCTCCGGCAAGGGCCAGGCCGGAAGCAGCAAGCAGGGCAATGCATTGGCGGTGGTTCATGATCCGCTCCTCTCGAATTCCTTGATCAGTGACATGAAGACAGCGACATCGAGCAGCCGGCGGCCGCCATCGAGCATGCGCACGAGCGCGCTGTAGAAGCCGCAGAGCGCTTCGGTTCCGGCTTCACTCAGCGTGTAAGTCCCGGCCTCCAGGCGCGCCCAACCTCTTGCTGCAATGGCCTTGAGCTGGCCGTTCAGCATGCGGCAGGGCTCTGTTGCAAAGATTGGCGGCAGTCAGAGGTAGGCTGTCGCTCTGCGCCGATCAGGCGGCTGCTGCGAAATGGTGGTTGAGCATGCCCATGGCCTCCGTCAGCGCCGAGGGCCCAATGCCAAAAGCTCTCTCCACAAGGCGCACCTCGCCCCTGATGCCGGGCTGCAGGCACCAGGGGCGAGCCTGTCCTTTGCGCAGGGCTCGCATGACTTCGAATCCCTTGATCGTGGCATAGGCCGTGGGGATCGATTTGAAACCGCGCACCGGCTTGATCAGTATCTTGAGCTTTCCGTGATCGGCCTCGATCACGTTATTGAGATACTTCACCTGCCGGTGGGCCGTCTCCCGGTCCAGCTTTCCTTCGCGCTTCAATTCGGTGATCGCTGCACCATAGCTCGGCGCTTTGTCGGTATTGAGCGTGGCAGGCTTTTCCCAGTGCTTCAGGCCTCGCAGGGCCTTGCCCAGGAACCGCTTCGCTGCCTTGGCGCTGCGGGTCGGCGACAGGTAGAAATCGATCGTGTCGCCCCGCTTGTCGACTGCCCGGTACAGGTAGGTCCACTTGCCCCGCACCTTGACGTAGGTTTCATCCAGGCGCCAGCTCGGATCAAAGCCACGCCGCCAGAACCAGCGCAGCCGCTTCTCCATCTCCGGGGCGTAGCACTGGACCCAGCGATAGATCGTCGTATGGTCGACCGAAATGCCGCGTTCCGCCAGCATTTCCTCAAGGTCGCGATAGCTGATCGGATAGCGACAATACCAGCGCACCGCCCACAGGATCACATCACCCTGGAAATGGCGCCACTTGAAATCCGTCATCGTTCCGTCCGTCCAATCTCCGCCAAGCATGCTCAAGCTTCACGATTTTTGCAACAGAGCCTGCGAAAGCATGGTCGCCCCCTCTGTCAGGTCGCGTCTTGAGGGCTGTGATAGTTCGGCAACCTGTCGCGCCGACGGGCCTCGAAGACGATGGATGTTTCGATACGGGTGACGCCGGGCCGGCTCGTAAATTGATCGAGCGCCACGTCTTTCAAATGGAGCGTGTCGCGGACGGCGACATGCACGACCAGGTCGTAGCGTCCCGTGACTAGGTAAGCCGATCGCACTTCCGGGATCTCGGTGACATCCCGAAGGAAATCGTCGACCGTCTGACGCTTGTGCTTGGTCAGCCCGATCATGAGCAACGCCTCGAGACCGATGCCAAAAACCTTTGGATCGGCTTCCGCGTGCAGACCCTTCAGCGCGCCAGTCTCCCACAACCGGCGAATGCGTTGATGTGCGGAGGATGGGGCTAGGCCAACTTCCGCAGCGATCGCTTTGACCGTCGTGCGCGCGTCTTCCTGCAGAATGCCCAGAATGGCGAAATCTATTCGGTCAAGTTCGATGATATGCCTCAAATGCCATAATTCGTTCGTTTGAACGACAGATGAAGCGCCTCTATACGTCAACAGAAGGAAAACTACATAGGAAAATCGCCATGTCGCCGCTTGCCATGAACCGGTTGGAAACACTCTCCGACGTGCAGGTGGAGCAGTTTCGCGAGGAGGGTTTCCTCGCAGTTGAGAACGTCTTGCCTATGACGGCGGTCGAACAACTCCGCTCCCGCTTTGAACCGCTCTTCGCCGGAGACTTTGATACGGGCGTTTACCCGGACGAGTGGTACTGGCGAGAGGAACTGAGCAAACCTGACGTGACGCGGCACATGGCGAATGCCTGGAAAGCTGATCTCACGATCGCCGCGCTCAGCCTGTCTCAAGACCTTGGCAAAGCCGCCTGCCGTCTCACCGGGTGGCCAAGCGCAAAGCTCGGACAGGACACGATCTGGTGGAAGCCGCCCGGTGGGAAGCCGATCGCGTATCACCAAGACACGTCATTCATGGACTTCCTTGATCCCCAAGAGACGATCACCTTCTGGTTCGCCCTCGACGATGTGACCCGCCAAACCGGAACCCTCGAATACGCTCGCGGGTCACACAAATGGCCTTGCACGCCGATGCCTTCCAGCTTCCATGCGGCAGGGGATTATCGCGGCCAACTTCGCGCTGCCGCCCACGCCGCGAACGCACCGATGCCAGACATATACTATGCCGAGGTTCCGGCGGGGTCCGTCGTCATCCACGCCGGTGAAACCTGGCATGGGTCCGGACCTAACGGCTCCACCGGCCAAATGCGCCGGTCGATCGGGGTTCATCTCGTTTCCGGCCAAGCTCGATTTTCTGATCGGCGCGGAGGTTACATCTACCGGCGCTATCAGATCACCGGCGACGCCGGCCTCAACGAGAGCTTCTTCCCGATGCTGTGGTCCGCCGCCGGCGCAAGAACAACCTGGCTGGACGACTACTGCACGTCGGGCACGCGCTAGACAGTCGAGGTCCGGGGCTGCCTCGTCGACATTTAACGGTAGCTGGCGCACCCGACACGATTCGAACGTGTGGCCTCCACCTTCGGAGGGTGGCGCTCTATCCAGCTGAGCTACGGGTGCAGTCCGCCGTCCCTACATGGATCGACGGTCGCCGGTCAACGCAAACCAGTGTGGGCCGATGCCAGTTCACCGCATTTCCGGCGGCTTGTCTCTGCGACATCCGAAGCGTAGCAAACTGCTTCCGTGGTGCTTCCGTGAGGATAAATCCGACCTTCGCGCCCACCGCTCGTTACAGGCTAAGTGCCTGAAAATTCGCCTAAAACATTCCATGCAGATGGGCGGAAAAGGGCTTGACGTCTGCCCTCCGAAGGCAGAGGTCACAGGTTCGAATCCTGTCGGGTGCGCCAGCTTTCCCAATATAACAAGCATTTGAAGTATAACCGCTTCTCGGCAGCGGTTATCCCGTCGATTGCGGCGTTTGGCTTCGCGGGACCTAGAGGAAGGTCAGAATCTGGTGAACGCACAGAATGATGAAGAGGATCGATGACAGCGCCAGCAAGAGGTTCGAGAGCCAGCCAGAGCGCCATTCGGGCGGCACGCCGGGTCGGTTGAGCAGCCACATCAGGGTGAGCGCGAGGAAGTGTAGCAGCAACGTTCAAATGTCACAGTCGCGCAAAGTAGAGATGTCTCACTTGGGCTACCGTGCCCTCCGGCTGTTCGGAGGTATTGAGCATGGCGGTGTTGCGTATGAGTACCGAGGAGCTTTCG
>NZ_JAIZDA010000003.1 GCF_020404405.1 Novosphingobium sp. FKTRR1
CCTCGCCAAAGACTGGGAACGCTCCATCGAGAGCTCGACCGCGTGGGCGAATATCGCTTCTATCCGGATGCTAACCCGCAGAATTGCGCGACTTTCAGCCGCATGACAGACTTTTGAATCGGGCTCTTAGGTCGTAAACTCATAAATCGCGCCGTTCGGGTGTCCCTTCGGGATTTACCTCGCGGTGAACTTCGTTTGACCAAAACGGCCCATTGCAGCGTCGGAAAGGCTTGAGATATCGACATATCCCTGCGCATTCCTTCCTTGCACTGAGCCGTTTTGCTTCAAACCTCGATATCTCGATTTATGAGTTTACGACCTAATTCAGGCCGATGCAGAGCGCGATCTTGTATTCGGCTATCAGGATTATGCCGATACCATAGCGGGCATAGCCAGCTTTCGCAGGCCTGCAGATGCTTGATGCGCAGGCGCTACAAGCGATAGCTTGCGCGTACTGGTCAGAGCAGGCGACTTACCTTGCGCTTATTCGTCAGAACATGATGGCCACGATGCGTCGGCCCGTTCTGTTGAAGTGACGCGGTCCTTTAGGCGGGCGGCGTTGTCAGGGCGAGTGTCGACGGTGAAATCTCGAATACCTCAGGCGCCGTCCGTTCAGGGAATGGCAGCGGTCGGAACGGCGGGGCTATGGATCGAGTGCGGATTCTGGTCAGGCGGCCTGCAAGGCGGGGGATGGATCAGGGGGCGGGGGCGTAAAATTGGGCACGGGCAGATCGTCGAGCGAAGAGAATGCCGGGACCGCATCGCGCAGCAGCAGCGGAGCAGGTCCGCGCGCTACGACCCATCGCACCGGCTTGATCCGCAGCGCAAGCGCAGCCCCGGTCAGGATGGCAAAGTCTGTGCCCGGATCGCATCCCGGCAAGGCCAGAGCGCTGACGAACAACGATTGCACCAGAGCCCAGGCGCATGCCGCACCGGTGGCCAGTGTCGGATCCTGAACCGATGCATATGTCGAATGGCGCAAAGGTTTGAACGCACGGACGAAATGTAGGGTCAGTGTGATGGCGCCGACCACACCCGTACAGCCCAACACGGCGGTGACCAGACTTGAAGAGCGGAAACTGCCGGGCCCGATGCCGATACCACCGCTGACCCAGAATGCGCTGATTCCCTGCATCGCCCAAAAACGCCGCTGTGTGCCCGACGTCGAGCCGGATTTGTCGATTGTCATGTGCTTGACCAGATCGATGAACTGGTCGGCGAAGAGGGGGTGTACCGCCAGCACAACACCTACCAGAATAGTCATGGCGAGTGCCGCTGCCGCCATCCACAAGGCGCGATCAAGCGATACCGCGCCCGGAAAAACCATCGCGCGGGTGATCAGCAGGATCGCATAAAACGGCAAACCGACGTAGGCGAGGCTCGACGTGCTGAATACGAGCGCTGCCAGCAATGCCAGCGCGGCGGGGAAGGTGAACCGCGTCTCGATCCGGCGCATCCAGCATTCGAAAACGAACACGAACCAGACCATGGCGAATGCGGCATAACCCGATGCTTCGGGCCAGATCCCGGTCATCCGGACAAAACCCTGATAGGCATTGTCGAGCTGGGCATAGCTGGCATTGCGGAACATCATCAGACCAGCATCGATCGGCGTGTTCTTGCCCACCACCGACAGGAAACCAAGCGCGCTGTGGATCATTCCGACGATCGCCATTGTCCGTATCAGAGTGACGCGTCCACGCTCGTTCGAACAAACGATGTGGGCGGCCATTGCCACCAGCAATGTGCCGCACAGGTAGATCGACGTGGTGATGTTCTGCGTTGTGAATTTCAGCGGGCGGGTAGCGAAAAGATAAGCTTCGAAACTGCTGTAGCGGACTTCGGTCCGGCCGCGCAGCGGTGTCACGTCGATCATCCCGGCAAAGATGCGCGGGGCGACATAGGCAAGGACTACGCCATAGAACACGTAACTTGCCAGCCAGACATTGGCGCGCGCGGCGCGGCCGATCGCCGCCATCTGGCCGGCCCCCGGAACGAACAGGCGCATTGCCATGAAGACCAGTGCAAATTGCACCGGCGGGATCGATGAGCCTGTGCCCAGAGCCGGCAAGGTGACCGCAGCCGAGCCGCCGAACAAAGCGGACACCAGCAGAAAACCGAACATGGCTTCGATCGTGCCGCCAAGGAACAGCGACAGCCCCAGCAATGTCTGGACTGCGCCAATGAATGTCAGAATCATGATGGAGTTCCTCGCCGAGGCCAGCTCTCTGGTCGTCTTGATCCGTGATTGCTGTCCGCTTGCCTCACGGCCGGACGAACTTGTCCGACGCGCGCACCGGCTTCACGAAGGTTGCCGGATTGCCGCGCCAAAACCCGTCGGCTAGGTTGTCATCGAACATGACCGATCCCGCCGCGACAATGGTGTTGTCGTCAATGGTGGCGCCGGGCAGGACTATTGCGCCACGCCCCGGCCAGACATTGCGCCAAAGCGGGATCGACACCTGATACAGCGCATCATGTTCGCGCATAGACGGATGCCTGGTGTTTGCGAGCTTGCGACTGGTTTTCGGCCGATGTTGGTGGCCGAAGGTTCTCCGATGGCGCCAGATAGGCTCGCCCGTCGACCTGAGGACGGTCCGTTCACCGATCGAGGCCGAGACGCCATGCGCCAGCTCCAGACGGACCAGGGTTGGTCCGCATGGCAGATCGACCCCGCAAGCGGTGAACAGCTTGTCAGCGCGCTTGTTTGTCGGAAACCGACAGCCGTGGATGGCAAAACGCCGACCAGCGCGCGTTCCGCGAAGTCGCATGCGCAAGGAGGCTCGAAGGGTGACCAGATTGGCCACGGGTTGCAGGAGGGGCCCGCAACGGTTCCGCGCCGTTAGCATAGGCTCCTGCTGTCTCCCGCGGCTGGCTGCCAGCTCGGCCAGCGGCAGAGCCCGCCCTTTCACGCGTAGTACCCCTTGTACGAATGATAGAAGGCATCGTCGCCGTAGCCGAAGCGCGCCTGCTTGCGCATGTTGACGCGGGTCAGGGCCACGCCCGCCAGTTGGACGCGGTCATCAGGCAGAAGTCGCAAGGCGGATCGCAAGGCAGCTTCGGGTGTCTTGCGCCAGCGCACGAGGACGAGCGCGGCATCAACCTTGCCCAGCACAAGCCGTGCATCCGCGATCGGCAGAACCGGTGCGGTGTCGATCAGGACCGCATGGAACCGGCTGCGCGCCAGATCGAGCAGTCGATCCATTTCCTCGCCAGTCAACAGTTCGGGCGCATCGGCTACGTCCGCTGCGAGCGGCAGGATCGACAGGCCGGTTGCCGGATCGATCACCAGCGCTTCATCCAGCGTCGCTGTTCCGCGCAAGACTTCCATCAGGCCGGGGCGCGATTCGTCACCGCGCAGAAAGCGGCTGACGCCTTGGCGGCGCACGTCGCCATCGATCAGCAGCACGTCATCCCCGGCCGCGGCCATCGATCGGGCGAGGCAGATCGCCGTGGTCGTCTTGCCCTCATCGGGCAGCGCTGATGTAACCGCGATGATCCGTGCCATCGTAGTGTTCATGGCAATCGATGCACGTAACGATCGGAAGCTTTCGGTGAATGCCGAGCGCGGGTCTTCGAGCAGAGCGGTGGCTGGAACTTTGGTCCCCCCTTTGCGCATGACCGATTCGAGAGCGGGGATCGAACCCAGGTAACGAACCCCCAAACGCTGCTCGATATCGTCGCCCGTTGTCAGGCCGCTAAAGGTCATCTCGGCGGCAAAGGCGGCCGCGATGCCAAGGCCAAGGCCAAAGGCGAGCGATAGCGCCAGATTCAGGACAACGTGCGGGCTGTCGGGCTTTGTCGGAACGGCTGCAGGGTGAAGAAGATCGGCGTCTGCCGCCTCGGTCCCTTCGCGTGCGGTCAGTTCCTTGTACCGGTTGAGGTAGCTTTCATAGAGCGCGTTCGATGTCTCGGCGCGCTTTTCGAGATCCTGAAGTCCGGTTGCTGCGGCGTTGTTGGTGGCGAGCGTTCCGCGCGATTGATCGAGCGAGCCGCTGAGCGATGCGAGGCGCTGTTGCGAGACGCGCGCTCTCGCTTCCAGCGAGGACAGCACCCGCTGCGTTTCGGCTGATATCTGAGCATTGATCGCCTGCGTTGCGGCGCGCGCGCGAATGACGTCGGGGTGGAGGCTTCCATAGCGCGCTTCAAGCCCTGCAAGTTCGCTGGCAGCCTGCGATTGTTGCGCGCGCAATGCCGAGATCCCGGCTGAAGCGGTGGTTTCACCCACGCCGCCCGCGCTGGCCCCTTGCGCCAGTTGGCGACGTGCCGCGTCAAGGCGGGCCGAGTCTTCTGCCGATTGCGCCCGCGCCTGCGCCACTTCCTGATTGTAGGCCGAGATTTCCTGTTCGGTCAGGGTGCCTTGGGTGGTGCTGAGGAGGTTGTGCGCGAAACGATAGCGTTGGACGGCCGCGGTATCGGCAAGTGCTTGTTGCCGCAACTGGTCAAGCCGCGTGGCGATAAGCATCGTGGTCCCGCGCGCCTCGTTCCGTTTCCGCGCCAGCGCGCCCTCGGTGTATTGGCGGGCAAAGGCGTTGGCGATGCGGGCTGCCTCGGCCGGGTCGGTGCTTTCAAAGGCGATGCCTATGCCATAGGTCGTGCTGATCCGCTGGACCGCGACATTCCGGCGCACGTAGTCAAACGCCGCTTCACGTGCGGCAGACGGCGTGCGGCCTGTCGCGAAGCGGGGTTGGTTTGCCAGGCCGAGGCCATCGACCACTGCCGCCATGTTGGCTTCGGACGTGACGATCGAGACTTGCGTGTCGACAAATGTCTCGTTCGGTATCCCGGGATCCGGCCGCTCGCCCGAACCGGTCGGAGCTACTTCCTGCGGCCTGCTGTTCAACGTGACTTCGGCGCGAGCGATATAGCTTGGCTTCTGCCTTGCAGTCAGGACCAATCCAGCCGCCAGCACCACAAGAAGTACCGCCAGGAACACGCCCACCCGGCGCCGGAACACGGCGGTCAGGTGTTGCAGATCGACCCGGTCTGCTGCCGGTGGCGGCACCCGCGTTTCAAAAGCGGGCGCCGAGAATGCTGCCGCACCGCTACCATATACCCCGATTGCCGTTGTTGCCGACGAGTTCACCGCTACCCTCCATCGCTACCGAACTACGCCGTGGGGCGGTTTGCCCATCAAACGCGGTTCGGCTCTGGTGCCTGTTTGCCCTTACCCATCATTGGCTCGGGACTTGCCACAAGACTAAGCGATGCGGCTTTGTGCGGAAGGCAAAGCATATCCGCTGCGGAGGCAAAAGGACGCCTCCAACACGGATCGAACGCATGGTGACCATCGCACAAATGCACTGCCTGAAGCTGGCGGCGACTTATCGAGTTCGCCGACCGGGTGGGTTGACAGAATCTCTACCAATCTGTTGCGGCGCAATTCCGTGAGGTTTCGTAAGGTTCATGCCTGATAAGGGGGATTGCGACACCCGCGCCATGGCCGTCCCATCTTGCGCAACGCGCCGCCTGTTGTTCGCCAAAGTGGTGGGAATCTGTCCGCGGAACACCTCCAACTTGGAGTTTTCGTTACGGGGCGGCCGATTGTGCTTTGTCCTCTGCTGCATAGAATAGGGAGGACGAGATGCGGCACCGTTCTGGTGAACCGTGAAAAGCATTGGGGCGATTCATGCGCAAATGTTTGGCGACTGCCGTCGCGACGGCACTTCTTGGTTCCAGTTTGGCTGGCTGCGCCGGTGCTGCGCCACCCCCGTTGGCGGCTGCGGATGCCGGGCAGGGCCTTGCTGGGTACCGGCTCGGAGCTGGTGACCGGTTGAGGATCACGGTCTACAACGAACCAACCTTGACCGGGGAATACAACGTGACGCCGGGCGGTACTGTCGCCTTCCCGCTGATCGGCGCGATCGACGCGCAGGGCCGCACGATTGAGGTTGTTACGCAGGAGCTCTCTCACCGTCTGGCCGGCGGTTATGTCAATGACCCGCACGTCAGCGTCGAGGTTTTGAACTATCGACCGTTCTACATTCTGGGCGAAGTCAACAAGCCCGGCGAATACCCCTACGCAGCGGGTTTGACGATTGAACAGGCAGTAGCCTTGGCTGGCGGCTACACCTACCGCGCCAACGAGAGCAAGGCCGTCTTGCGACGTCAGACATCTGGCGCCGAAGGCACAGTCGCTTTGCGCGGCGGGCAAGTGCCCGTGCTGCCGGGCGACACGATCCGCATCGGACAGCGCTACTTTTGATCAGCGCTCGTCCTGCGATGCTGTTCGCGCGCTGACTGGCAGCATTCCGCTCGGAATGGCTGAAACGGACTGTAAGCGGATTTGCGCTGCCCGACGATCGTCTGCCGGTTATCGGGTAGATGACAGGTCTGTCGACACGAGCGCAGACTGTCCGATGCTGCAGGCCTCCCTTATGCGCACATTTGAGCCGGTATTCGGCGCGGACACGAGCGAGCATGCCGAGGAAACTGTCGGCCAACTGTGAATGACCCCTAGTCTCCTAGACGCGCTCTGCTTCCAAGATCTGCTGCCGATTGAACTCGGCGGGAGACAGCATCCCGTACCTGACCTGCTTGCGCACCGGATTGTAGAACATCTCGATGTAATTGAACACGTCCAGCCGAGCTTCCTCGCGGGTCTAGGCGGCGTGGACAGATTCCACGAGGCCACGGCTGGAGTCAAAAGCCGTCAATTCGAGGAGGTGAGGTGATGGAATATGCCGATATTCCGAGCCGAACCGACGCGGAAGTGGCGGCTTTTGGCCCAGCCCCTGCGGGGGTGCCCTGTAAAGGGCCCCAACAGCATTGCTCAGCCTTGAAAGAGGCCACTCTTCCTGCGGCTTCGCGCTTCGCTGGGGCCCTTTACAGGGCAGCCGTGGCCACATGGAATTTGTCCGCGCCGCATAGGGGCTATTGAGTGCCAGCATTTGATTTCCGAACCGGGCTTACGCAAGTTGCTCGCCTAAAGCCAGTCTGCCAGCAGTCGCGCTGCCGAAGCGCCTTCCGGCAAGCATTGGCGATGATCGGGACGTGGGGTGCGTGCGCAATTCCACCAAACGCCTTCGGCCCCTGTTCTGCTGTCATGGACATAGAGAAAGCCAAGGCGATTGGCGCCATCGGTATGATTGAGCTCCGCCCCTGTGATGCGACCGAAAACCACGCAACGCGCTTTACCCTTGCACAACCCGAATGCACGGACGGCGTAACTGCCAGCGTAGCTTGCCAGGTCAAGCGGCATGTCGATGTGTTCCGTCCCCGAAACGGTGGACGCTGTTGATCCGACTTGCTGTTCCCTGACCGATGCGTACCGTGTGTCGAGCTGTCTTGCCGCGGCAGTTGGGTTTGTCACAGTGGACGACATGCGCCGGGCTGCCTCCTCGTCAGCTGCTGGGCTGAAGGTCAGCGCGGTCTGGTCGTACTCCAATCTTAGCGTGTGGACCGGCGAAAGCATGGCCAACGTCGGCTGCGTGGGCTCGTCAGCCGGGGTTCGGTTAGCTTTCAGCGCGCTGCGCGACCCCCAAAAGCCGGGCCAGCGATAGAACAGGTGTGCGCCCACTTGCGCCAGCTTGACCAACCCGTCGCGCCAATAAGGCACTACATAGTCGGCGTGATAGTGTGTGGCGAGACCGACATCACGTGCGACCGCCCCCGTCAGCGCAGCCTGCGCAATCGCCCGCGCGCGCACCCAAGCCGATGCCGAGGGGCGTCGCGCAGACAACGAGCCGTCGCAGGTAAAAGTGAACTGGCAACCGGTCTTGCGTTCCGAACCCTGGAAAATCACACCGCAAACCGACGCTGGGAAAGCAGGGTGGCGCGCCCGGTTGAGCACGACTTGCGCCACCGCACGCTCTCCGTCGGGAGCGTCGCCCGCTTCGTACCATGCCGCCGCAGCCAGACAATCGACCGCACGGTCATGCGCGATCCCCGTAAGTGCAGCTGCAGGCCACGGCGGCGCTACGTCCGGCGAAGGATGGAATGCTACGGCCGCATTCGCGGCCTCAGCCTTTTCGCGGCTGAGCGGCCGGAGCGATACCGGGTCCGGAAGGGTCAAGAATAACGGTACTTTCTCGCTCGCGGAGGAGGGCGAGGCATGCAGATCCATTTGCTCCGCCGTATCGGAGACCGTGCGCGGTAGATGACCGATCAGCAGGCCCGCTGCCAGAAAAAAGCCTGTTGCCATCACAATGCGGACGGTCAGATCGCGCCAGGCCGGCGGAGCCACCATCGCCCTAACCAGTTCCATCATGGACCGCGTCACGGCGAAGCGCGCGCGCTCCACGATCGAATTCCAGCCTATTGCCGTCAGACCGGACGAGGATGCGGGAAAGGAGGCCATTGCTGTCGCTTGGCGCCGTTACAGGCGATACCGCACGGATATCATGGCGCGATTGTTGTCGTATTCGCGCATTTGGGCGGTTGGCACGTTGTTTCGCCGCAAACCATGCAACAGCGTGAAATCCACCTGCCAATGCGTATCGACCAGCCATGTCGTGGCGAACTGGGCGGTTCCGAAGGTATCGCGCTGTTCGCCCCCGCGGAATGCCGCGCGGGTGAAGGTGATCGCAGGGCGCAGAATGAAGTTGCGCAGCAGTTCATGATCAGCAGCAATCGAGAAGGTATCCTCGCGCACGCCGGCAATGCCAACGATGGGCGATCGTTGAAAGGTGCGCGCCGCGCGCAAACGCACCGTCGTCAACCCTGTCGGGCTCCACGCCAGCGCTCCATTGAAAGCCAACGCGCGGATTGCCGGAAAGCGCCCATCGTGAAACTTTTGCCCGATATAACCAAGTCCGATTTCGCCCTGAACAAGCCGGTTCCCTCCGAAAGCCACGCCGGCCAGCACGGTGGTGCCGTTGGAATTGCGGTCCACGCCGCCCGGTTGTTCACGCGTATAGCGGCTGTGCGACAACGACAGATCGATGAACCCTGCCAAGCCGGGCGAAATGCCCTTCGCCACGCGCGCATTGCCCGATGTCACCTCATAATCGCGCGGGGACAGATCGATCGTCGCGCCATCAAGCTGGCGATCCTGATACACGAACCGCTGATACCGGCCGCCGAGATGAAAGCGTACGGTGCCGACGTCCTGCTCGAGCGCGATAGCGCCGATCGTGCGGTCAAAGCCGATCGGTTTTGTGCCGAACAATGTGTCACCGGTCGTGCCGCGTGCTTCGATCAGATGGGCTTGCGACGCCTCTGCCAGCAGAACGGTTCGGCGGGCAAGGTTCAGCCGCCCGTTGGCCGACGCGTCAAACGATTGGGTGTCTTCCGACCGGTGGCTGGCGTAACGCTCTAACCGAGCGTCGGCCCGAACAGCCAGTTCATGGTTTGGCCCGCGCGACGCCAGCACGATGCCGGGACGCAACGCGATGCCGACATCGCGCACTTTCACATCGCTGCGAGCATAAAGATTGTCGGTGACCGTGGCGTCGACCTGCAACACCGGCGCGACTTCCAACGGACCGAACCGGATAGGAGGCGGTTCGTACCCCGGTCGCGAGCGCGCGTTGACCGTGTCCCGCGCCGCTCGGGCTTCGACTGCGTTTTGTGCATGTGCGGCCTCTGTGCTGGCAAGCATTCCGCCGATCGCGACCATGCGAATGGCACAAGAACAGTGTCCGCGCACGCCCCGCAACCGCATTGTTTTTCCGCCTCCGCATCGTCAAAACCCGATCCGGAGTTATCACCGTTATGCCATGGTGTGCGCGCAATTGCCGCCGTATCCGAGCAAGTACTCAGCGTTTTGCACCCGCATTCGTCCGGAATTAACCACTGGGCGAAAGTGTTCGTTGAGTGTGCTGGCCGATAGAAACAGGCATGACGCGATCCAGCCATCACCGCCCGTCCGGTTTGTTAGCCAACCTCATGCCGCGCACGCTTGTGCGCTTCGCCAGAGTGGCGGCGGCCTGCATCGGGCTGGCCATGATCGTCGGCTACGTTGGTAACAGCCTTACCCTGGAAAGCGCTGCGCTCGGCAGCTTCGCGCTGGCGGTGACCCTGTTGCTGGCAGTACCAGACCAGCGGAGTTCGGAACTGCTGGCCGCGGCCGCAATCTGGCTCACTACCGGGGAGTTCCTGACCGCCGTCCATGATGGGCACTTTGCGGTTTGGCGCTGGCTCGTTGCGATCGCCACGGTCGGCATGGTCTTGGTATCGCTGAAAGTGCAGTATTTGCGTATGCTTGCGCGCAGCAACCCCTATCGCACCATTGGTGATCTCGACCGACGGGCAAGGTCCACCGGCGTTCTGCCGTTGGGGGCTGCGACAGCCGCAGGAGCGCGCAGTTTCGATCCAGCAGGCCAAAGCAGACGCGAAGGTTCGTCGCCTGCAGCCTGAACGGCTCTGCCCGTGCGGTCCAACCGCGCGGTGTAGTGGCCGACAAGCGCATCGATCCAACCTTCGGGCGAATGAGCCAAAGCCGCAGTTTTTTGAAAGGCGGCGTGGCTCATCCGGCAAACCAGACTGTCGTCATCGGCCAATTGCCGCAACATCGCGCCAAGTGCAGCAGGGTCGCGCGGATCGGCGGCCAAAGCGGCGCCGCTTGCCACGAGATCGTCGGCTAGAAGAGCGCTGTGCGGCAACACGACAGGCAGCCCGCTTAGCGCAGCTTCCATTGCCACCAAGCCGTATGGCTCCGGATAGCGGCTGGGCATGATCAACGCGCGCGCGCGCGGCGATTTCCGCGATCTGATCGGTCGCAAGCCTGCCGGTGAAACGTGCTTGCGGATAGCGTTCCCGCAAAGTGGGAGCCAGCACACCGTCGCCAACGATGCAGATCGGCACGCCAGCGCGCGCGGCCGCTTCGAGTGCGAGGTCTGGGCCTTTGGTTTCCTCAAGCCGTCCGACGAACAGGAATTCGCGATTGGTTTCGGCGGGGATGCGCTTGCGACTGAACGGCATGACCGGGTTTGGCAACGTGTGGATCGCATGATCGGGAATACCTGCTCGCCGCAAGTACGGCTTCATCGCCGCATGAATGGCCAGCACCGGGGGTGAGGCACCAGGGCGGTAGACCGCGCGTTGGATCATCGCCCGCGCGATCCGCCAGAGCTTGTGCGCGCGGCCTCGGCGATCGCAGGCGGCGATCAGGCAGCCGGGGCCGAGCGGGCGATGCGGGCAGGGCGCTCCCGTGCGCAAATCGGCAAACGCTCCGTTCGGACATGCGAGGAAGAAGTCATGCGCCGAAATGACCAGCCGCTCGCGCACCGGGGCCAATGCGGCAAACACCGCAGGCGACAGGATCTGCGACCAACCGTGAAGATGATAGACCGTTCGCGGCGTGTCGTTCTGCGCGATCCAATCGCGGACGAGCGTGAACGCAGCGCGGTTCCACAGTCCATCGCGCAATGCCGATCCAAAGCCGCGCGCCAGCAGACGCCCTGCGCCCAGTCCGACGCAGGAAACGCCGGAGCCTGCCCATGCTTCAACATCGACCCTGTCACCGGCGAGAATGGTCACGGCATGGCCGCGCGCGCTCAGGGCCCGTGCCGACGCCACGGCAAGCGCGCTGGCTCCGCCCATCGGACTGGACAAGTCGTTGATCACGACGATCCGGTCGATGCCGCTCTGTATGCTTGGTTTGTCGGTCGACACGGTACCGGTCGTCATGCAGGTTCGGCCGAGACAGGCTGCCACGCTGTGCCGAAAGCAGCCATTTGGCTTGGCGGAGCCGAACCGATGTTGACACCGGCTGCCGCTGCTGCAAGCCGCCGGGCCATGCGCCCGATATCCCGGCTGGTCCGATCGATCAGATGAGCAAGTGCTGTTGCATCGACGCCTTCGTCCAACGCCCGGCGGGCCAAGGCGGTCAACTGCGATGCAGGAAGGTCATCGGTCGCAGCGATGTAAGCGTCGCGCCCGGCAAGGGCAAAGAAGCTTTCCAGTTTAACGTCCCACTTCAGCCCGATGGTAGGGATGGCAAAGGCATGCGCGGCGATGCAGGCGTGCATCCGGTGCGCCACGACAAGATCGCAACTCGAAATGAAGGTGACCAGTTCGGCGGGATCGACGAAGGGGTTGGTGATGGTGACCGGTCCCCGCGCTTGCGCGATCCAGCCTGGTCCCATCATCGCCAGATAGTCACGGTCTTCGGGGCTGCCGTTGGTGAACAGTGCCACGCGCAGTCCGGCGTCTGTCAAGGCACGGGCCGCTTGCCCATACCAGAGATCGGTCGCGCGGTCCTGTTCGGACCCTTCAGGGTCGGCGTGGCCGGTGGCGTGGTAGCGCAAGGCCATCGGCGCAGTCACGCACAAGCCAGCAACCGGCCCGTCATAAGCCGGGGCGCCGCGCCGAAAGTGCCTTGCGGCAAGCAGACCGGGGTCGCCCGCCAATTCAGCCGGTGGCAGGCCAGCCGGTTCGAGTTGAGTGCTCCAGGCTAGTTGCGATTGTCGATCACGCACGGTGACCGATGCCAGTCGCGCG
Organism: Novosphingobium sp. FKTRR1; assembly: GCF_020404405.1. GTDB lineage: Bacteria > Pseudomonadota > Alphaproteobacteria > Sphingomonadales > Sphingomonadaceae > Novosphingobium. The sequence goes on from NZ_JAIZDA010000003.1 coordinate 12,385, forward strand.
GTGCCGATCGCGCGGGAGAACAGCGCCCTTCCGGCGCGCGACCAGCCCTTGTTCGCCCCGACACCGTGCACGGCCAGCGGAAGCTTGCGCCGCCGTGCTTCGGCCAGTGCGGCAGCAATTTTCATCGGGAAATTCAGATCGGCATCGGTCAACAGGTTGCCACCGCCCAGCACGACCGCATCGCATCCCGCCAACTGGCGCCGGAAATGGCGTCGCAACCGCAGCGCCACCAGCCCGGCCAGCACCATGCGCGCCGCGCGCTGCCGCGCCCAGCCGGGCAGCGCTTCGAGTACCGAGATCAGGTGTCCGCGGCGACTTGGCCGGATGGCGGGATAGGCACGTCGCCCTGCCAGATCGATCGAATGGACAAGCGCGCCGGGCAGGGCCGCTGCCAGTTCCCGCTCAAGGCATTCGGACAGCAGGCCATCCCCCAGATTGGGACTGTACTTCACGTTGAGCAGCCCGATCCGCATCAGGCAGGCCATTCCGCAAGAAACGGCGTGCGGTGCACGTTGTCGGGGCTGAACAAGGTTGATCGTTCGGTAACCATGTCCCGACATTCGCGCCAGGGAGCCCCAGCAGCAAGCAGGGATGGACCCGCTTCATAGCCGTTTCGGATCAACTTTCAACGCAAGTGCCCCCGAAGGCCGGTGCCCTAGTCTTTAGGGCCCTAACGGCGCCGAACGATGCCCGGTATCGGGATTGCCCGATCGATCAGGGTTTCAGGCCGCCTCCCAGCACGCGATAGAGCGTGACCATATTGGTCGCCTTTGTCAGCCGGGCCGTGACCAGCCCCTGCCGGGCCGAATAGGCCGTGCGCTGCGCGGTGAGCGGCTCCAGATAGGTCGCGACACCGGCGTCATAGCGCTTTTGCGACAGGCTGGCGGCCAGTTCGGCGTTGCTGAGCAGACTTGCCGCCGCATCGACCCGTGCATCGATCGTCCCGCGCCGGGCAAGGGCATCGGCAACGTCGCGAAACGCGCTCTGGATCGCCTTTTCATAGCTGGCGATGGCGGCGTCCCGGCTGGCCTTGGCGCCGGCCAAGGCATTCGCCTTGACCCCGCCATCGAACAGCGTCTGGCTAAGGCTACCGCTGGCGTTCCAGCGGAACTGCCCCGCATCGAACAAGCCGGACAGGCTGCTGCTGGCAAAGCCGAGCAGCCCGGTCAGCGAAATCGTGGGGAAGAACGCCGCACGTGCCGCGCCTATGTTGGCGTTGGCGCCTTGCAGCGTGTGTTCGGCCTGCAGCACGTCCGGACGGCGCAACAGCACCGCCGAATCGAGTCCGACCGGCAGGCTGGCGCGCACCTGATCGCCGTTGCCCAGCGTGGTAGGCAACTGCTCAGAGCCGACCGGCTGGCCGACCAGCAGATCGAGCGCATTCTTCGCTTGCGCCAATGCGGTGGTGAAGTCGGCGACATCAGCGCGCGCGCTTTCGACCTGGGTCTGGGCCTGCGCCACATCCAGCTTCGTGCCGATACCATCGCCTTCGCGTCGCTGGGTGACCTTGAGCGTCCGGGTCTGGCTGGCGAGCGTCTGCTGCGCGACGGCAAGCGCATCGGCGTTGGCGGCATAAGTCAACCATGCTGTGGCGACTTCGCCGACCAGCGCGATAGTGGCGGCCTTGCGGCCTTCATCGCTGGCGAGGTAGCTTTCGAAGGCGGCGCGGGTCAGGCTGGCCTTGCGTCCCCACAGATCTATCTCGAACGCCGACGTGCCGGCTGAGGCGGCGAAGCTCTCGGTCGTGCCCGATTGGCCCGTGCCCGACGCACCGCTCGACAGCGAGCCGTTGTGCACAGCGCTTGCCGTACCGCCCGCGGTGATGGCAGGCAGGTTGGCGGCGCGCTGCTGGCGGTAGGTGGTGCGCGCCAGTTCGACATTGGCGATCGTCACACGCAAGTCGCGGTTGTTGGCGAGCGCGGTGCCGATCACCGCCTGCAACTGCGGGTCGGTGAAGAAGTCATGCCAACCCATGGCATCGACCTGACCGTCGCCCGCTGTCAAAGCGGCATAAGCTGGTCCTTGCGGCAGGGCGGGCGGTACTGGCGCCGTGGGGCGGACATAGTGCGGCGCCATGCTGCAGCCAGCCAGCAAGAGTGCGGCACACGTCGATAGGCCGGTACGCAAGGTCATCATGCCGTGGCCTCCTGACCGGGAACGGCGGGCCGGGGCTTGCGGCCCAACCAACGCTTCACGCTGACGAAGAACAGCGGCACGAAGAAGATAGCCAGCACCGTGGCCGAGATCATCCCGCCCAGCACCGCCGTGCCGATGGCTTCGCGCCCGTTGGCGCCCGCGCCGCTCGCGATCGCCAGCGGGATCACACCCGCGATGAAGGCGACACTGGTCATCATGATCGGCCGGAAGCGCATCCGCGCCGCATCGCGCGCGGCTTCATAGGCGCTGAGGCCGCGTTGCATGCCGAACTCGGCAAACTCGACGATCAGGATCGCATTCTTGGCCGACAGCCCGATGGTGGTCAGCAAGGCGACCTGAAAATAGATGTCGTTGGCAAAGCCGCGCAGCGTGACCGCCAGCACCGCACCGATGACGCCGAGCGGGATCACCAGCAGTACCGACAGCGGCACCGTCCAGCTTTCATAGAGCGCGGCAAGGCACAGGAAGATGAAGAAGATCGAAGCGCCGAACAGCAGCGGAGCCTTGCTCGAACTGGACCGCTCCTGATAGGAAAGGCCACTCCATGCCACGTCATAGCCGCCGTTCAACTGCGCCGCATGGGCTTCCATCAGCTTCATCGCCTGACCCGAGCTTACCCCGGCGGCGCCGCTTCCCTGAAGCTGCTGGGCCGGAATACCGTTGAAGCGGCGCAGCAATAGCGGACCCGATGTCCAGCCGACATTGGCCAGCGCGCTTAGCGGTACCATGTCGCCGTTCTTGCCGCGCACCTGCCAGGTGCCAAGGTCGCTAGGGCTGGCGCGGAACGGCGCATCGCCCTGGACGTAGACCTTCTTGACCCGGCCGCGATCGACGAAGTCGTTGACGTAGGTGCCCCCCCACGCAGTGGCGATGGTGGAATTGACGTCCGACGGCGCGACCTGCAGCGCGGTGGCTGCGGCATCGTTCAGATCGACCTGTACCTGCGGGGTATTTTCCAACCCGCCAAAGCGGACCTGCGACAACTGCTTGTCGGCGTTGGCATCGTCGGTCAATTGCTTGCGCGCGGCGGTCAAGGCGTCGGCGCCCTGGCCGGAAGCATCCTGCAACCACATCTCGAAACCGGCCGAGTTGCCAAGGCCACGGATGGCGGGAGGGGCGATCACCAGCGCCTGACCGACCACTTCCTGCATGAAGTGCTTGTTCAGGCGCTTGGCGATGGCATCGGCCGAGTTGGCCGCGCCGACACGTTCGTCCCACGGCTTGAGCACGATCCATCCCTGACCGATGTTCTGGCCGTTGCCCTGCAACTGGCTGCGGCCCACGGCAACGAACACGTGGTCGACGTTGGCGCTTTCAGCCTTGCGCACATAGTCTGCCGCCTTGAGCGCGAATTCGCGGGTCTGTTCGAGCGTCGATCCGGAAGGCAGCGTGAAGCTGAGGTTCATGTTGCCCTGATCTTCATCGGGCAGGAAGCTCGTCGGCAACCGCGTATCGAGCCATAAGGCCAGCGCGGTGATCCCGGCGAACACCGCCAGCCAGGGCAGCGGACGGCCCAGGAACCCGACCAGACGGCTTTCGTAACCGGATTGCGCGCGGTCATAGTGGTGATTGAACGCGCGGAAGAAGCGATGGCGCGGCTTTTCCTCATGCTTGAGCAAAGTCGCGCACAAGGCCGGGGTCAGGATCAGCGCGACCGCCACCGACAGCGCCATCGCCGACACGATGGTGACCGAGAACTGGCGATAGATCACGCCGGTCGAGCCGCCGAAGAACGCCATCGGGATGAACACAGCGCTCAACACCAGCGTGATGCCGATCAGCGCCGAGGTGATCTCGCCCATCGACTTGATCGTGGCGTCGCGCGGGGAAAGGTGCTCCTCGGCCATCACGCGCTCGACGTTTTCGACCACGACGATGGCGTCATCGACCAGCAGGCCAATGGCCAGCACCAGCCCGAACATGGTCAGCGTGTTCATGGTATAGCCGACCGCGGCCAGCACGCCGAAGGTGCCCAGCAGCACCACCGGCACCGCGATCGCCGGGATCAGCGTGGCGCGCCAGTTTTGCAGAAAAACGTACATCACGATCACGACCAGCACGATCGCCTCGAACAGGGTTTTGATCACCTCGTTGATCGAAATTTTGACGAAGGTGCTGGAATCGCGCGGGTAATCGATGCGATAGCCGGGTGGCAGGTCTTTCGAGAGTTCGGTGACCTTGGCCTTGATCAACTCGGCGGTGGTCATCGCATTGGCGCCCGAGGCGAGGTTGGCGAACAGGCCGACCGCCGGATTGCCGTCGATCCGGCTGATCGAGGAATAGTTCTCCATCCCCATCTCGACGCGGGCGACGTCCTTCAGCCGCACGGTGGCCCCATCGACCGTGGTCTTGAGGATCAAGTTCTGGAACTGATCGATCGTCTGCAGCCGCGAACGGGCGGTGATCGTGGCGTTGAGCCGCTGTCCGTCGGGTGAGGGCTGGCCACCCACTTCACCCGCCGAGACTTGCGTGTTCTGGGCAAGCAGGGCGTTGTTCACGTCGGACGGCATGAGCCCGACCGCCGCCAGTTTGACCGGGTCGAGCCAGATGCGCATGGCGTATTGCGAACCGAACACGTCGGCATTGCCCACGCCCGGCAGGCGCGAGATCGGATCGAGCATGTGGATCGCCAGATAGTCGGCGATGTCGGCAATGTCGCTCTTGCCCGTGGTGTCGGACAGCGCGAGCATCAGCAGGAAGTCGCTTTGCGACTTGTTGACCGTCAGCCCCTGCGCCTGCACTTGCGTCGGCAAGCGGGTGAGTGCGCGCTGCAGCACGTTCTGCACTTGCACTTGCGCGGTATCGGGGTTGACGCTCTTGTCGAATGTCGCGGTGATCGAGGCCTGACCGTTGTTGCTGGTCGAGGTGAAGTAGAGCAGCCCGTCGATGCCCTTGAGCTGTTGCTCAAGCACCTGCGTTACGCTGTTCTCGATCGTCTGGGCATCGGCGCCGGGGTAGTTGGCGCTGACCGAGATCGTCGGCGGGGCGATGTCGGGGAACTGCTCGACGCCCATGGTCGAGACAGCATAAGTACCGGCGGCCATGACGACGATGGCCAGCACCCAGGCAAAGATCGGGCGATAGGCGAAAAAGCGCGACAGCATGGCCGGTCAGGCCCCCTGCTTCTTCGCACCCGCCTTGGCGGTCGACGGATCGTCGGGCCGGACGCTGCCTGCAGGCACGACCTTCACTTTCGCTCCGGGCTTGGCCTTGAGCAGACCCTCGACGACGACGCGATCGCCCGGCTTCAGCCCCGCGCTGACCACCCAGTTCTGCCCGACGGTGTTGTTGGCGGTGACTTCGCGCAGTTCCAGCACGTCATCCTTGCCGGCGACCAGCACCGTGGCCACCCCACGCGGCGTTCGTGAAAGCGCCGCCTGCGGCACCAGAATACCGTTGCTCAGCGTCGCTTGCGTCAGCCGCGCGCGCACGAACAGGCCGGGCAGCAGGTTGCCCTGCGGATTGGGCACAGAGGCGCGCAAGGTGACGGTTCCGGTCGTCTCGTTGACGTCGACATCGGCAAAGTCGAGCCGACCTTCGACCGGCCATTCGGTGCCGTCGGCCAGCACGATCCGCACGGGGGCCGAGCCATCGGCTGTGACCTTGCCCTGCGCCAGCGCGCGGCGGAGCGTCATGAAGTCGCCGCTCGACTGCTGGATGTTGACCCACAGGGGGTCGAGCCGCTGGACTTTGGCGAGCGCATCAGCCTGCCCGGTGGTCACCAGCGCGCCTTGCGTCACGCTCGATTGGCCGATGCGTCCGGTGATGGGCGCGGTGATGCGGGTGAAGCCCAGGTTCACGCCCGAGGCGGCGAGCGAGGCGCGGGCCTGTGCCACTTGCGCGCGCGACTGGTTGTAGCTGGCCAGCGCATCGGCGGCGTCCTGCTTGCTGATACCGCCATCGGCCGCCAGCGAGCGATAGCGTTCTGCTTTCAGCCGGTTGGCCTCGACCGTCGCTTCGGCTGCGGCCAGCGCGGCGCGGGCTTGCGCGTTGTTGGCGGCATAAGCGCGTGCGTCGATCTGATAGAGCGGTTGCCCTGCGCGAACCGTGCTGCCTTCGTGGAACAGGCGCGCGGTGATGATCCCGGTGACTTGCGGGCGCACTTCGGCCACCAGCGAAGCCGCCGTGCGGCCCGGCAGTTCGGTGGTCAGCGGCACGGCTTCGGCCTTGACCGTGACCACGCCGACCACGACCGGCGGCATGGTTTTGTCCGGGGCAGAGCCGCATCCGGCCAGAAGCACGAGCGGGAGCAGGCCAACGATGGTGGACGGGACGGCAAATGAAGAGTTCAGACGCAAGGGCATTCTCGCAGGCTTGAACCACCGTCGGGCACTTGGCGGTGGGGTCGGCGGGGTCGTTACCATAACGCGGCCACAGGGGAAGTGGCTGAAAGTGCGTTTGGTTCCGCCGCGACCCTTTGATACAAATCCCGCGTCTGTCACGCGCTTTCTAGGACATCTGTCCGGAAGTTAATGGAGACTGGCGATCCCGCTGCTACCGCAGTGCGCACAGTTCCATGCCGCCTGCGCTGGCAGGCGGCGCGTGCCGGGTATCAAGCGTCAGTTCGTGGCAGGGCTCGGCGCGGTATCGCCGGGTTCAGCGTGCGGCGAACAGCAAACGGCCGGGGCCTAGCTGTTCGAGCACGCTGTTGATCACGCCTTGCGAAACCGCAAAGCAACCCTGACTGCGCCCGACGCGACCCTGAATCGCGGCAAGGCCGGGTTCGACATAGGATGCGGCGTGGATGACGATGCCTCGCTGGCTGGCAAGGCTGTTTTCCGCGTCGAGCCCGATCAGCCTGCGCGACCGGCCATGGCGGCCGTAATAAGTATCGCCGGTGACGAAGCTGCCCCCGCACGAGGCTTCCGAGCCGTAGCGGTTGGACAACTGCTCGACCCACCCGCTGTTTGCCGGGTCCGAGCCCCGCCCATGGGCGACAAGGTGCGTGGCCAGCACCGCGCCATTGGCCGGATTGACGAGATGGAAGCGCGGATCGCGTGACGGCGCGGCGAAGTCGACGATGCCGATAACATCCTGCGTTGCCAGCTTTCCGCCGTGGATGCCCAAGGCTGTCCGCGCCTGCGCAAGAAGCGCGGCGAAGCGGTCGGCGGTGGCGCTGGCGGCCAGCGTGTCGGTCGTCGTGGCGGCGGTGGTCGGGGCCACGACGGGCTCTGCCGCCGCGGAAGCAGGTGCGATCAGCAACTGGCCGGACTGGCCCTGCCAGAATTGCGGCAGGAATTGTGGGTTGCCTTGTGCGCCGCCTGGTTCAACCGGAGCGCCCTTCACCACATGGGGGAGCAGAATGGACGCAGAAGCTCCGGCGAACATGCCAAGGAACTGCCGCCGATCAGCGTGCACTTTTCAAATATCCCGTTTGCGAAACCCGATGAGCATCATGGAGTACGCATTGCGGGCGGTCCTTTCAAACCGCGCAGTGCTGCAATGCGGCGAACCGTGCATTTCACGGCACTGGCCGCGCCAAACGGCCGGTGCGCCACGGAACCATCGGCCGACCGGACTGGACGAGCGGTCGAATCATCCTTCGTGATCGCGGGACGACCTTGCGGTAATCACCTTAGATTAGACGCGCCGCACTTACCTCGCCGGTTCACACTCAGTGCGTTTGCGGATCGACCGTTGCCGCGACATTCATCAACCTTGGGTGACAATATGATCGCTCCATGCAGCGCACGCGAATCGCCCGTTCAGTTCGTCGCAAGCTAACCCCGCTAAATCTCAAGCGGAGCGCTTTCAGGAACTTGCCGAGGTCTGCCACCGTCCCCGAGAAATGCAGGGGAACCGAGAGGCTTGAGCGGCGTTGATCGTGCAGATGGCAAGCGCAAAGCTCCTTGCGCTGTGTCACAAATGCAACATTTCGGTCAAGTTGGAGGCAGTTCGGCGACAGTGTGTCACACAACTGTATTTTTACGGGCCTAGTTGGCCCTCATCCGGGACCGTTCCCGCAGATGAGGGATTACCATGACTACCAAGACGATCGTACGCGCCAGCCTGTTGGCTGGAGTGGCCGTTTGCCTGTTCGGCAGCGTGCCAGCCATGGCTGCCGATGCACCTGCCGCGCCTGCCGCGCCCGAAGCCGAAGCGCCGGTTGACGAAATCGTCGTGACCGCGACCAAGCGCGAAACCAACTTGCAGGACACGCCGATTTCGATGGCGGTGCTGGGCAACGAAGCGCTCAAGGAGCGTCACGTCCAGAGCCTGATCGACCTTGGCGATGGCGCGATTCCGTCGCTGCGCATTTCCACTTTCGAAGCACGCCAGTCGGCGCTGACCATCGGCATCCGCGGCATCGTGCCGGGCGACGCCAACCAGCCCGCGCGCGAACAGGGCGTCGGCGTCTATATCGACGGCGTCTATCTTGGTCGTCAGCACGGCCTCAACGCCAGCCTGTTCGACGTGGAGCGTATCGAAGTGCTCAAGGGGCCGCAGGGCACCCTGTTCGGCCGCAACACCGAAGGCGGCGCGCTGTCGATCGTGACCAAGGCCCCCACCGGCGAATTCGGTGGCCGCGTGACCGCCGGGATCGGCAATTATGGCCAGTACAACAGCCAGTTGCACCTTGACCTGCCCGCGATCGCCAACATCGCGTTCAAGATCGATGGCGTGATCCAGCATCAGGATCCCACGATCAAGAACCCGCTGGCCGGCCAGGCCGGGTGGAACCAGTACCACCGCTATGGCGGCCGCGTGACCGCGCGCTGGAAGCCGGTTGATGGCCTGACCGTCGACCTGTCGTTCGACAAGAGCCGCGACGAGAACACTCCGTTCTACAGCCAGCTCGTCACCGTGAACCCGAGCGTGCTGCCCAAGCTGCCCTCGATCATCGACTATGGTTATGGTCGCGCGACCAGCGCCGACATCGGCGTGCCGCAGCAGCCCTCGGTCGACAAGACGCAAGGCTTCACCTCGACCATCAAGTACAAGGTTTCGCCCGCGCTTGAACTGCGCTCGATCACCGCATGGCGCACCGTCAGCGATGAGCAGTGGGACAACTCGGGCGGTGCACACCGTACCCCGGTGTTCAAGGCCAACACCGCGTTCAGCCGTTACAGCCTGTCCAACCTCGACCAGCGCCAGTTCAGCCAGGAACTGCAGGCCGTGGGCAGCTTCGACAAGATCGATTACGTGGCCGGCCTCTACTACTTCAGCGAACGCGCCAACGATGCGGCCCGAACGCCGAACACCAACCTGTGGAACGCCACGCTTACGGGTTACTCGATCATCGATCCGAGCACGTATGTGAGCGCGACCGTTGCTCGTGCATCGATCGCCTATGCCAAGAGCTATGCCGCGTACGGTCAGGCGACCTACAGCCCGATCGATCCGCTGCACATCACGCTGGGCGGACGCTACACCAAGGACAAGAAGAACGGCACGCTGTTCACCGTCAACGGTGCGGCCACCAACTTCACCTTCGACCAGAGCAACAGCCGCTTCGACCCGTTGGCGATCGTGGCGTTCGACGTGACGCGCGATGTCAACGTCTATGCCAAGTACTCGACCGGCTATCGCGCCGGCGGTGCCAGCTCGCGCTCGCTCAACTATCGCCAGTTCGGCCCGGAATCGGTCAAGTCGTATGAAGTGGGCATCAAGTCCGAGTTCCTTGATCGCAAGGTTCGCCTGAACCTGGCGGGCTACATCATGGATCGCAAGGACAGCCAGGTCGACTTCAACTTCTTCATCCCGCAGCCCAACGGTACGATCCGCAACACGCTGGAAACCGTGAACGCGGCTGGCATCACCAAGATCCGCGGTCTGGAAGCCGATCTGACGGTGAAGCCGATCAACAGCGTGTCGCTCGGTCTGTCGTACGCCTATACCTACACCCGGGTTCCGGCGGCCGAAAACACCGTGCAGGAAGCGCTGAACGGCGACGGCAAGCCGGTGTTCCAGGACGTATTCATCGTGTTCACGCCCAAGAACGCGCTCTCGGGCACGTTCGATTACAAGCTGCCCGTCGGCGGCGCCGGTGCCGAAGTGCGCCTGCACCTCGACGGCAACTACTCGGACCCGATGTACACCTTCGACAACGAGCCGGTGAAGAGCGACAAGAGCTTCATCGTCAACGCCCGCCTCAGCCTGGCGGACATCCAGATGAGCAATGGCGGCCAGAAGCTGACGGTGTCGGCATGGGCGCGCAACTTGTTCAACGAAGCGCACATCTATCGTCGCAGCGCGGCCAACGCGGCAACGCTGGGTGACTATGCCAACTACAACGCAGCCCGCACGTATGGTGTGGACGCGACGGTCAGCTTCTGATCGCAAGCGGGTGCAGGGAGGCGGTGCCGTTCGGCGCCGCTTCCCGGTCCGATGGAATGCAAAAGGGGCGACAGGTACATGCCTGTCGCCCCTTTTGTTTGTTCCGGATTGGCGCGGATCTTGGCGCTTTGGCGGCGCTGGGCCGGTTGTCCCTGCCGCCTCAGGCGGCGCGGCGGCTCGGCGTGATCAGGCGCTCGTAGCTGGCGAACAGTTCGCGGAAGTGATCGTCCATCGTGCGCGGCGCGGCGATCTCGGCGCGGGGGCCGGTCACCCCGGCAGCCCGGCCGACACAATATTCGACGATCGCCTGAGCAGCCGCTGCGGTATCGGCCGACTTGTAGATGAAGCCGTTGTTGGCGCGCGCCTGATCGGCCGCGCCGCCTTCGTCCGGCGCGATCAGCGGCAGACCGCTCGCACACGCCTCGGCGGCGACCATGCAGAACGTCTCCGCCTCGCACCCGTGCAGCAGGGCGTCGGCGCTGGCCATCAACCGGGCAAGGCCCGGACGGTCGGTGATCGGGGCAAGGATGCGCACGTGCGGGTTGCCGCCGATGCGCCGCTCGATCGCCTTGCGGTCGCGACCTTGCCCGGCGAGCACCAGCCCGACCGGCTGGCTGTTGCCAGCGGCAGCAACCGCATCGACCAGCATCGGCCAGCGCTTTTCCGGGGCGAAACGGCCGACACCGAGCAGCAACGTCGCATCCTCGGGCAGCTCGCAGCGTTCAAGCAATCCGCGCCGCAACGCCGGGTCGCGAAAACCGGGGGAGAACACGCCCGGATCGACGCCCATCGGGTTGGTCACGACACGGTGCAAACCACCGGTGGTCAGCCGCGCAGACAGCCCCGGGCTGGCGCTGACGATCATGTCATAAGACTGGTCAAGCTTGCGCAAATGGCGCCAATAGCGGTCGAACAGGCCGTCGATCGTGTCCCGCTTGGCCACCGGATCAAGCCAGCGATAGGCATAGGCCGACAGCGGGTCGGCGTGCATGATCAGCGCGCGCGGCGCCTTGCCGGGCCATTCGGCGATTACGCTGGCGCTGCGCCAGGGCGACGATGCCTCGACGAAATCGGGGTTTTCGCGATCGAGCGTGGCATAAAGCGCAGGGATGTCGCTGAAATAGCGGTAGTTGAAATCCAGCGGAAAGACCGTGGATTTCAGCCAGATGATCCGCGCGTTGGGGCCGCGTTCCTCAACATGATCGCGCTCGCCGGGGGCGATGACGACCACCTCGTGGCCCATGGCGGCCCCCGCCTTGAGCTTGCGATCCACGTAAGTGCGGACACCGCCGCCCTTGGGGGCGTAAAACGCGCAGACATCAACCAGCTTCATCGTGTGCCCTTGATCGGCCCGACCGAGAACAGCCCGTTACGGTAATTCATCACGATCCGCAACGTGGTGAGGCCGCTTCCGGCGCTGGCGGTCACGCTGCGGGCGGACGGCTTGGAAATGCCAAGGCTGGGATTGCCGGAAAAACCGATGCCATCGCGTGTCCAGTTGAACTTGCGATTACCATCGCGGTCATGCAGCACCGTGACAGCATAAGCGCCGGGACCGGGCAGGCGCACGCACAGGCGCGGGGTGGCGTCGGCCGGCATCGGCACTTCGACCCGGCGAAAGGTCTTGCCCGCCATCAACAGCACGTTGTCGTCGGCAAGGAAATCGGTGTCGTTGGCCGGATAGACTTCCAGCTTCAGTTTGCCGGTGTGATCCTTGACCCCGGCCACGTCGACCAGAAAGGCCGGCCCGGATTCGCCAGAACGACATTGCCCTTCGGCTTTGCCCAGTTCGGGGCCGGAAGGGATATAGGCGGCGGTCAGCAGCGGTAAGGCCACCACCAGCGCAGCCAGTCGTTTCATGCATTCTTCTCCTTCTGGATCAGATCGAGCAGCAGCATGGCGATGAACAGGATGACATGGGTCGCCACGATCAGCAGCGATATCATGGCGATCATGTCTCCGGTCTGAACTTCCTTGCCGGCCAGCAGCGTGGAGATTCCGGCGAATGTGATGTCCTTGTTGGGAATGAACGGCAGGCGGGCGACCAGCAGGCGTACGGTCGCGAACAGCAGCCACGGACCGATGGGCACTTCGGGCAGGATCAGGTGCCACGCCAGCGCCGACAAGCTGGTATTGGCCACGATGCGCGCGCAGTGGACGGCAAAGATGTACCACAATTGCGGCTTGGGCAGGCTGAGCAGCCCCTTGCGGAAGAACATGATCGCGATCGAGGTGACCAGCACGAACGCAATCGAGCCGAAGAAATAGAGCGAATTGTCGCCCAGCCCCAGATTGATGATCAGCGGCCAGGTGAAGGCCAGCATGATCACGGTAACGATGTTGCCGGCAAGAGCCGACAGGATCGCCACGTCCTTGACCGCGCCGAATGGCGAGGCGTCGATCTTTACATGCCGCCGCGCCCAGTCGTAGAAATAGACTTCACCGACATAGTTGATCGGCAGCAGTTCGTTGCCGATCATTTTCTTGAGCAGGGGAAAGATGCCCGTCGCGGGGATGCCCCAAAGGCGGCGGAAGATGACCCAGTCGGCGAACGGTCCTGCCAGATAGCTGGCGGCCAGCACGGTCCAGATCAGCGGCGAGGTGGGAATGATCGCCCAGACGCTGCCCCAGTCGAGCGCGCGCAGGCGGACCAGCACGGCCACCAGAATTGCCAGCGAGATCGCCGGGCCGACATAGGAACTCCACTTACGCAGCGCGCTTACCGTCGGTGCCGCTTCGGGAAGTGGCGGGGTCAGGGTCTCGGGGCCGGGGGCACTGCTCATGCGCGCGTCCCTGCCGTCGAAATGGTGGCGCCAAGATGGCCGCTGCCGGGGCCGGTTGAGTGGCTATCGCGCTGTGTCGTGGCGCAAGGCAGGGCGTTGGGCCGGTGAAAATCGGACATCGGCTTCCAGGTACTCCCTATCCCCATGCCGCAAGACCGGCCGTATCGATCGACCCCGCGCGGTGGCGAGCGTTTACGGGCGATTGCCGTGCAGGTCCAGCCTTCGCGAAGGGTTTGCCCCGCCTGAGCGTTGTCACCCGATAAACCGCCACCATTCCAGCCCATGCCAACGGGGTTGTGAAGCCCGGGTGAACAGAAGCGTGCAGCCATGGTCATCCGATCAGTTCGGCATAGCGGGCCGGGCGATGGCTGCGGGTAAACCGCACCAGGGTGCGATCGATGGAATCGAGCAATGCGGGCACGGTAGTGTCGCCAGGATGAACAGCGACCCTCACCGTGCGGGTAAGCGGCAGGGCGAGCCGGGCCAGCCGCGAAAACATCAGCGAACTGCGAATGCGCGCGGGGCTGCGGCTGGCCCAGGTAATCACTGGCCCGCGCGCCAGGACTGCTCCGCCGGTCGGTTGCCACACCTTCATGTGATCTTCGGCCAGCGCAAAGCCCGCTTCGCCCAGCGCCTGCAACGCGCCTTCGCCATAAAGCCAGGCCGGGGCGATGAAGCCTGCCACGCTCCGTCCGAGGATGTCCTCGAGCATCGCCTTGCCCTCGGTCATCCGCGCCAAGGCGGTGGCGTGGGGCAGGTTGAGGAACTCGCCTTCGCCGGCGGTCATGTGCTTGCCCTTGAACCCCGCCAGCCCGGCGGTGGCTGGGGTTTCGTCACGGTGACACCATCCATGCAGGAACATCTCGATGCCCTGATCGGCCCAGTCGCGCAAACGGGCATGGAACGCGGCGTTGTCGGCGATCGGCGCCTCACGCCAGTGGTCGGGGATGACCAGCATGGCAAAGTTGGGACCGCCCAGCCGGTGCGCAAGCGCGTCCGCCAATTGGTCCACCTGCCGTTCCGACCGGGGCGAAACATCGTGGATCGACACCAGCAGGCGTCTGGAAGGGTCAGGGGTGGTCATCTCGGTGCTCAGATGCCCGACTGTCGCACATGAGCGCAAGTTGCAACGCAAAAACGCATCACGGTGCGGCAAGCGTTTGCCGCGGGCCGCGCCCGCAGCCGGTCGAAATTGGTTGCCGGACTGGCTCAGGTCTATTGTCTATCCATTGAATTGAGATAGTCTTTTCGCTTCGGCCACGTGCGGCGACTCGCCTTGTTTGGCCGATGGTGATGCGGAGATCAGACCATGGCCGACGATTCGCGCCGCAGATCGAGCGGCAGCCCAATGATCCTTACCGTGCCGGGCCTCGGCAACAGCGGTCCGGGGCACTGGCAATCGCTGTGGGAGGCGATCCTGCCCGATTGTCACCGCGTCGATCTGGGACTGTGGGACGATCCCCACCGCAACACCTGGGTCAACAAGATCAACCTCGCCATCGCCCGAGCCGGGCGGCCAGTGGTCCTGGTGGCGCATTCGCTGGGGTGTCATGCGGTGGCGTGGTGGGCCGAATACGAACTGCGCGGCCAGCAACGCTTGTCCGGAGAAGCCGCGGAAAGCCCGGTGATCGGCGCACTGCTGGTCGCACCGCCCGATGTCGAGGAGCGACCGCTCGACCGTCGGCTGACCCGCTTTGCCCCGGTGCCGGGTGCCGAATTGCCGTTCCCCGCGATCGTCGTCGGCAGCCGCGACGATCCTTATGCCACGGTCGGTCAAGCGCGTCGCATGGCGCGCACGTGGGGCGCTCGCTTTGCCGATGCCGGTGGGATCGGCCATATCAACGCACAGTCGGGCATTGGGCCGTGGGCGTTCGGCCGTCTGTTGCTCAACCAGTTGCTGCCAGAGCCGCTGTCACTGGACGAGGGCGCCCGCGATGCCAACCTGGCGGCGGTCAATCCCGCGCCAGTCCGCATCGACCCTGCGCTCAGGCGGCTGGGGGCCTGACCAGCGGTTCGGCGATGCGCTGGGCCCGGTCGATGCGCCAGCCTCTGGCGCCATCGGCGTCGCGCCATTGCACCCCGGCTGTGTTCGGATCTTCCCAGCGCACCACGTCCATCGGTGCGCCCTCAAGCGCCAGCCAGGTGCCGTCGTCGGGAAACCGCGCCATGGTTGCAGCGGTTTGGGCCGCGCGCCACGCGCCAAGTGCGGCAACATGGGCCTCAAGCGCCAGATCACGCGCGCTCCAGTCGATCCAGGTGATCGGGTTGTCCTGACAATAGGCATTGTTGTTGCCTTGCTGGCTGCGCCCGAACTCGTCGCCAGCGGTCAGCATGATCGACCCGGCTGACAGGAACAGCGTACCCAGCAACGCCCGCGCATAGAGTTGTCTGCGCGCCTGTACGGCTGGGTCGGCGCTTGGCCCTTCGGCGCCGTTGTTCCAACTATGGTTGTCGCCATGGCCATCGCGGTTGTCCTCGCCATTTGCCCAATTGTGGCGATGGGCGAAGGCCAGCATGTCGGCCAGTGTGAAGCCATCGTGCGCGGCGACGAAGTTGATCGAGCGGCAGGCATGGTCGGCGCAAGGTCCGAACAGATCGGCCGATCCGGCCATGCGCGTCGCAAGTGCACCGATGCCGACCGCACCATCGTTGACCGCACCGTCGTGGACCGGGCCTTCACCGCGCCAGAACCGGCGTACGTCGTCGCGGAACACGTCGTTCCATTCTAGCCAGTTTTCGGGAAAGCGCCCCAACTGATAGCCTTGCGGTCCGATATCCCATGGCTCGGCGATCAGCACCCGGTCGGCGAGCCACGGGTCGGCGGCGATTTCGGCAAAGATCGGTGCCTGCGCGTCAAAGCCCGGCCCGCGCGCCAGTACCGGGGCCAGATCGAAGCGGAAGCCGTCGACCCCGCAATGCCGCACGAAGTGGCGCAAGGCATCAATGGTCAACACGCGCACCGCCGGATTGGCGAAGTCCAGCGTGTTGCCGCAGCCGGTATCGTTGATCAGCGTGCCGTCGGGCGCATGGGCGTAGGCACCGTTGTCGAGCCCGCGCAGGCTGATGACCGGGCCGAGCACATCGCTTTCGCCGGTGTGGTTGAACACCAGATCGAGCAGCACCCCGATCCCGGCCTCGCGCAGCTTTGCCACCGTTTCGCGCAGTTCGGCCACGCCACCGGGACATATGCGCGGATCGAGCGCCATCAGCGCCACCGGGTTGTAACCCCAGGCGTTGGTCAAGCCGAGTGCGGGCAGATGGCGCTCATCGATCCACGCCACGATCGGCATGAGTTCGATGGCGCTGACGTGCAACTTCCTGAAATGCGCGATCACCGCCGGATGCGCCAAGGCAGCGACTGTCCCGCGCAGCTCTGGCGGCACATCGGGGTGCAGCATGGTGAAGCCGCGGACGTTCAATTCATAGATCAACCCACCGGGCACGAACAGCGGCGGTTGCGGCGCCACCTCGGGCAGCGGCGGAGGGACGATTGCGCGCGGCACATGGCGTTCGGTATCCACCCCGAACGCCGACAGATCGGGATGGAAAGCGAAGCGCCTGTCCAACTCTATCGCGTGCGGGTCGACCAGCAGTTTGGCCGGATCGAACCACGATCCGCGCTCCGGAGCCCAGACGCCATCGGCGCGGAAGCCATAGCGAGCGCCGGACATGTCACCGGCCAGATCGAGCACCCAGTCCTGACCATCGCGCGTCATCGCGATGCGCTGCTCGCTCGTTCCGTCGAACAGGCACAGCCACACGCTTTCGGCACGCGGGGCGCGGACGCGGAAGTGTGTCCGATCCGGCCCCGCGATTGCCGTCATGTGATGACGCTGGGCTCGGTGCGGCCGGTGTGGCGCACGATGCCGGCCACCGCATCGGCCGCCGCGATCAGGTCGGCCAGCGCGTCGGGCGTTTCCTGATCGAGGTTGCCGTCGGCAGGCTCGTAGTTTTCGAGATAGACGCGCAAAGTCGCGCCTTCGGTACCGGTGCCCGAGAGGCGAAACACGATCCGCGATCCTCCCACGAACAGCACGCGCAAGCCCTGTTTCAGGCTGATCGAGCCATCAACCGGGTCGGTATAGCCAAAGCTGTCGGCGGTTTCGACCACCAGTGGCCCGAACGCCTTGCCCGGCAGGCTCGGCAGTGCGGCGGTCAGTTCACAGATCAGCGCATCGGCCACGTCGCTTGGCAGCGCTTCATAATCGTGGCGGGCGTAGTAGTTCCGGCCGTATTTGGTCCAGTGCTCGCGCGCCAATTGGTCAACGCTGATGCCGCGCACAGCCAGAATGTTGAGCCACAGCAGCACCGCCCACAGCCCGTCCTTTTCGCGGACGTGGTCCGATCCGGTCCCTGCGCTTTCCTCGCCGCAGATCGTGGCAAGGCCAGCGTCGAGCAAGGTGCCGAAGAACTTCCAGCCGGTCGGCGTTTCGTACAGCGGGATGCCAAGGCCTTCGGCCACGCGGTCGGCGGCGGCGCTGGTCGGCATCGAACGGGCAATGCCCTTGAGGCCTGCGGCATAGCCCGGCGCAAGGTGGGCATTGGCCGCCAGCATCGCCAGACTGTCGGACGGGGTCACGAAGCGGCCACGCCCGACGATCAGGTTGCGATCGCCATCGCCATCGGATGCCGCGCCGAAATCGGGCGCCGCGTCGCTGAACATCAGTTCGAACA
Organism: Novosphingobium sp. FKTRR1; assembly: GCF_020404405.1. Taxonomy (GTDB): domain Bacteria; phylum Pseudomonadota; class Alphaproteobacteria; order Sphingomonadales; family Sphingomonadaceae; genus Novosphingobium. Next base: position 30,276 of record NZ_JAIZDA010000003.1, read on the forward strand.
GTTCGTGCGCATGGACCATGTTGGGATCGGGGTGGTGCCCGCCGAAGTCCTCAAGTGGCACGCCGTTCTTGACCGTGCCGGGGGCAAAGCCCAGCCGCCGTTCAAGGATTTCGACGCCATAGGGTCCGGTGACCGCGCTCATCGCATCGAAGCTCATCGTCAGGCCCTTGGCCACGGCGGCCCGGATCGCGGCGAAATCGAACAGCGTTTCCATCAGGTCAGCGTAGTCGGCGACCGAATCGATCACTTCGACAGTTAGCCCGGCGACTTCGGTCGAACCGATCGTGTCGAGGTCGACGTCCGCCGTTTCCACCGTCAGCCAGCGGTCGATGGTCTGGGTGCGGGCATAGATCGCGTCGGTCACGCCTTCGGGGGCGGGGCCACCGTTGGCGATGTTGTACTTGATGCCGAAGTCCTCGTCCGGCCCACCCGGATTGTGGCTGGCCGAGAGCACAAGGCCACCGCTGGCGCCGTACTTGCGGATCACGTTGCTGGCAGCAGGCGTCGACAGGATGCCGCCTTGCCCCACCAGCACGCGGCCATAGCCGTTGGCCGCCGCGATGCGGATGGCCTGTTGGATGACAGTGCGGTTGTGGTAACGCCCGTCGCCGCCGATCACCAGCGTGGTGCCCGGCTCGCGCTCGACCACATCGAACACCGCCTGGATGAAGTTCTCGGCATAGTTGGCTTGCGCGAAGACCTTGACCTTCTTGCGCAGGCCAGACGTGCCGGGCTTTTGTCCGGCATAGGGCGACGAGGGAACCGTGACGATCATTGAGCCTCCACCAGTCGGGCATAGAGCGCGGCATAGGCACGTCCGCTTTGGCCCCACGAAAAATCGGTTTTCATGCCAGCGCGCTGGATCTGGCGCCAGACTTCGGGCTGCCCGTGAAGGGCGACCGTCCGGCTGATCGCTTCGGCCAGCGCACCATAGTGCACGGCGTTGAATTGCACGCCAGTTGCTACACCGGCGTTAAGCGCGGCAAGATTTGCGTCGATGATCGTATCGGCAAGGCCGCCGGTACGATTGACCACCGGTACGCAGCCATAGGCAAGGCCATAAAGCTGGGTCAGCCCGCACGGTTCGAAGCGGCTGGGCACCAGAATGGCGTCGCCCCCGCCCTGCAACTGGTGCGACAGCGCTTCGTTATAACCGATGCGGATGCCCACGCGGCCGGGATGGCGTGCGGCAGCGGCGTGGAACTCGGTCTCCATCGCCTTGTCGCCCGATCCCAGCAGCGCCAGCCGCCCACCGATGCCGACCAGATGGTCGATGCATTCGAGCAGCACGTCCATGCCCTTCTGCCAGGTCAGGCGGCTGACCACCACGAACAGCGGCCCATCGCCTGGCTCAAGCCCGAAAACCTGTTCCAGCGCGCGCTTGTTGGCCCTCCGCTTGGGCAGCGTGCGGACGGAATAAGCTGCGGCGAGCGCCTTGTCGGCCTCAGGGTTCCAATCCGTATTGTCTATGCCGTTGACGATGCCGTGCACGCTGTCGCCCCGGCTCTGGATCAGCCCTTCCAGCCCCATGCCGAATTCGCGGGTGCGGATTTCACGGGCATACGTCGGGCTGACTGTAGTGACCGCCCACGCCGATTCCAGCCCCGCCTTCAGCAGCCCGACACCGCCGTGGTACTCAACCCCGCTGACCGACCAGGCTTCTGGCGGCAGGCCAAGGAAGGGGAAGATATCCGCGCCATAATGGCCCTGAAACGCCATGTTGTGGATCGTCATGACCGAGGGCACGGCCCGCTCGAAAGGGGCAAAGCGGATGTAGGCCGGGGTCAGCGCCGCCTGCCAGTCATGCGCGTGGACCAGATCGAACGCCAGTTTTGGCACCGCCCCTGTGGCAATGTCGGCCGCCGCGCGGCTGAACGCGGCAAAACGGCGCCAGTTGTCGGCCCAGTCCTGCCCCGAAACATCGCTGTATGGCCCGCCTTCGCGGTGAAACAGCCCCGGGGCATCGACCACCAGCAGCGGGTGGCCGCCGATGGTTCCGGCCAGCAGGCGTGCCGGTTCGCCCAGCAACGAATCCCACGAGTGCAGCACTTTGGGCTTGGCGCGCCCGGCAGGAAGAACCGCACGCAGCACCGCTGGATAACCCGGCAGCAGCGTGGTCATTGCCACGCCGTGCGGGGCTAGCGCGGCGGGCAGGGCGCCCGCCACATCGGCAAGGCCACCGGTCTTGATCAGCGGAACGGCCTCGGACGCGACCGAAAGCACCCGCAAGCGCGCACGGGCGGGCGGGTTGAGCGGTACATTCTCGCTCATGGCAGGGCGTCGATCATCGCCTTGGTGATCAGGCACACGCCGTTTTCGGTGCGGCGAAAGCGCTTTGCGTCAAGCACCGGGTCTTCGCCCACGACCAGCCCTTCGGGAATGCGCACGCCCGAATCGAGGATCACCCGCTTGAGCCGCGCGCTGCGCCCGATGTTGCAGTAAGGCAGGATCACCCCATCCTCGACTGACGAGAACGAGCCCATTTTCACCCCGGTGAACAGCAGGCTGCGCTTGGCCAATGCGCCCGAAACGATGCAGTCCTGGCTGATCAGCGACGAGATCGCCATGCCGCGCCGTCCATCCAGATCGTGCACGAACTTGGCCGGAGCGGCGACGATCTGGTCGGTCCAGATCGGCCAGTCGCGGTCATACATGTTGAGCTTGGGCACCGTGTCGGTCAGGTCGAGATTGGCGTCGAAATAGGCATCCAGAGTGCCCACATCGCGCCAGTATTCGCCGATTTCCTCGGCCGCGCGCACGCAGCTTTCGGTGAAGCGGTGGGCCACTGCCTTGCCGTGCTTGACGATGTAGGGGATGATGTCGCCGCCAAAGTCGCGGGTCGAGCCGGGCGTCGCCGCATCGCGCCGCAGCTGTTCGAACAGGAATTTCGTTTCGAACACATAGATGCCCATCGAGGCGAGCGAATGCGCGTCGTCACCGGGGATCGTCGGCGGATCGGCAGGCTTCTCGATGAAGTCGGTGATGATGCTCTGTTCATCGACCGCCATCACGCCGAACCCGGTCGCTTCGGCTTTGCTGACGACCAGACAGCCGATCGTCACGTCAGCGCCCGAATTGACGTGCTGGCGCAGCATCAGCTCGTAGTCCATCTTGTAGATGTGGTCGCCGGCAAGGATGACCATATAGCGCGGCGCATGGCTCTCGATGATGTCGATGTTCTGGTACACCGCGTCGGCGGTGCCTTCGTACCACTGGCTTTCCGAAACGCGCTGCGATGCGGGCAGGATGTCGAAGCTTTCGTTGCGTTCGGGCCGCAGGAAGTTCCACGCCCGGTTCATGTGGCGGATCAGCGAATGCGCCTTGTACTGCGTGGCCACGCCGATCCTGCGGATGCCCGAGTTGATCGCGTTCGACAGCGCAAAGTCGATGATCCGGCTGACCCCGCCGAAATAGACCGCCGGTTTGGCGCGGTTATCGGTCAATTCCTTCAGGCGGCTGCCGCGCCCTCCGGCAAGCACATAGGCCATGGCTTCGCGTGCCAGCGGTTGGCCGAAACTGTCCCTCATACCCTCTCTCCGGTCCCTTCGAAGATGAACATAACCGTTGCCAACGGTGGCAGCACGACCAGTGCCGCCCCGTCGATCGCCGTGATTCCCCCCAGGTTGCCCTGGCCCGATCCACCATAGAGGGCAGAGTCGCTATTGAGTAACTCGCGCCATTTGCCGTTGTGTGGCAGCGGCAGGCGATAGTGATCGTGCAGTGTCGGCGTCATGTTGCTGACGACGACGACGGGAGGCACGGCATCGGGCGATCCGGGCGCGCGGCGCACCCACGCGAACACGCTGGCGGCCATGTCATCGACCACCAGCCATTCGAAGCCTTCGACCTCGCAATCGCGCGCATGCAGCGCCGCGGTCTTGCGATAGGTGCGGTTCAGGTCGCGCACCCATGCCTGAATGCCCTGATGCGGGGCGTATTGCAGCATGTCCCAATCAAGCTCGCGCGCCTCGCTCCATTCGCGGCGCTGGGCAAACTCCTGCCCCATGAACAGCAGCTTCTTGCCCGGATAGCCCCACATCAACCCGTAATAGGCGCGCAACGAGGCGAACTTTTGCCAATCATCGCCGCTCATCTTGTGGAGCAGCGAGCCCTTGCCGTGGACCACCTCGTCATGGCTGAGCGGCAGCACGAAGTTTTCGGTAAAGGCGTACATCAGGCCGAAGGTGATGTCGTCGTGGTGATAGCGCCGGTGCGCCGCGTCGCGGCTCATGTACTTCAGCGTATCGTTCATGAAACCCATGTTCCACTTGAACCCGAAGCCAAGGCCGGTGCCTTGCGCATCGGGGGCAGGGGCGGGCAGGCAGACCCCCGGCCATGTGGTCGATTCCTCGGCCATCGTCAGGAACCCGTCCTGCGCCGCATGGACCGCGCGGTTCATGCCCTGCAGGAACGCCACCGCCTCCCAGTTCTCGCGACCGCCTTGCGCGTTGGGCAGCCACTGCCCGGCTGGCCGCGAATAGTCGCGGTGCAGCATCGAGGCCACGGCATCCACGCGCAGCCCGTCGACATGGTACTCTTCGGCCCAGAACAGCGCGTTGTTGACGAGGAAGCTTTCCACCTCGCGCCGCCCGAAGTTGTAGATCGCGGTGTTCCAGTCGGGGTGGAAGCCCAGCCGTGGATCCTGATGCTCGTACAGATGCGTGCCGTCGAACCGCGCAAGGCCATGCGCGTCGGTGGGGAAGTGCGCAGGCACCCAGTCGATCAGCACGCCAAGCCCGGCCTGATGCGCGCCATCGACGAACCGGGCGAACCCGTCTGGCCCGCCGAACCGAGCGCTGGGAGCGTAGAGCCCGGTAGTCTGATAGCCCCAAGACGGATCATAAGGGTGCTCGGACACCGGCAGAAACTCGATATGGGTGAACCCCATGTCGAGGCAGTAGGGGATCAGTCGGTCGGCCAGTTCGTCCCACGTGAAGAACTCGCGCCCGTCGTCCGGCTTGCGCCACGATCCGGCGTGGACTTCGTAGATCGTGATCGGCACCCGGCGCGGATCGACCTTGGCCCAATGCGCGCGGTGGGGGGCATCGTTCCAGTCGTCGCGCTTGCCCGGCTGCGCCACGATTGAGGCAGTGGCCGGGCGCAGCTCTGAAAAAAACGCATAAGGATCGGCCTTTAGGGGCTGGATCGTGCCATCGGGGCCGGTGATGCGGTACTTGTAGGCATTGCCGGTGCCGATGCCGGGGATGAAGATTTCCCACACGCCGATATCGGCACGCCGTCGCATCGGATGGAACCGGTGATCCCAGCCGTTGAAGTCACCCACCACGCTGACAAGTTGCGCGTTGGGCGCCCACACCGCGAAGTGCACGCCGCGCGCCCCCTGATGGTCGATCACGTGTGCGCCCAGCTTGTCGAACAGACGGAAATGCGCGCCCTTGGCGATCAGGAAGTCGTCCATCGGCCCCAGCACCGGGCCGAACGTGTAGGGATCACATACCTGCCATGCATGTTCGCCCGCACGGCAGCGATACGTCACCGGCTGCGGATCGCCCAGAACTTTGCCTTCGAACAGGCCGCGCGGATCGGTCCGTTCGAGCGTACCGAGCAACGTGCCGTCGAGCGCGTGCGCCTCGGCCAGCTCGGCTCCGGGCAGGAAGGCGCGGGCAAACGTGCCGCCGGGGCCGCGATGCAGCCCAAGCAGCGCAAACGGGTCGGCCTGCGTGCCCTCGAACAGGGCCTCGATGGCACGCGCCGGCGGTTTCATGGTGTGTTCTCAGACCCCCCAGATGTCGCGGGCATATTCGCTGATGGTGCGATCCGATGAAAACCATCCGACATTGGCGATGTTCCGTATCGCGCTGGCGCGCCATGCCGCCTGATCTTCCCAGCGCCGATCGATGCCGCGTTGCGCGGTGTGGTAGGCATCGAAATCGGCGGCGACCATGAACCAGTCGCTGTCATAGATGCCGCCCATCAGCGCCTTGTAGCGGTCGCGGTCATCGGGGCTGAACACGCCAGAGGCAATCGCGTTGATCGCCTGCTGCAACTCCTTCGACGCTTCGATGATCGCGCGCGGGTTGTAGCCATTGCCGCGCTGGTGGGCCACTTCGTCGGCGGTCAGGCCGAAGATCACGATGTTGTCGTCACCGACATGATCCTTGATCTCGATGTTGGCGCCATCGAGCGTGCCGATGGTCAGCGCGCCGTTGAGTGCGAACTTCATGTTGCCGGTGCCCGACGCTTCCATGCCTGCGGTCGAGATCTGCTCCGACAGGTCGGCTGCCGGAATGATCCGTTCGGCCAGCGTCACGTTGTAGTTGGGCACGAACACGACCTTGAGCAATCCGCCCACCGCAGGGTCGGAATTGACCCGCCGGGCGATATCGTTGGCCAGTTTGATCGTCAGCTTGGCGTTGTGATAGCTCGACGCTGCTTTGCCACCGAAGATCTTGACGCGCGGCACCCAGTCGCGTTCGGGGTGGCTGCGGATCTGGTCATACAGCGCAACCGTCTCGATCAGGTTGAGCAACTGCCGCTTGTATTCGTGGATGCGCTTGATCTGTACGTCGAACAGCGCATCGGGATCGAGCCGCACGCCGGTCAACTGCTTGAGATGGTTGGACAGCGCCACCTTGTTCGAGCGCTTCACCTCGGCGATGCGCTCGCCAAGATGCGCGTCATCAGCCAGCGCGTTGAGATCGGCCAGCTTGGTGGCGTCTTCCAGAAATTCGGGGCCGATGGCGTCCTTGATCACCGACACCAGACCCGGATTGCACTGCTGCAGCCAGCGGCGCGGGGTGACGCCGTTGGTCTTGTTGTTGATGCGCGTGGGATACAGCGCGTGCAGATCCGCAAAAACGGTGGTCTTCATCAGATCGGTGTGCAGCGCGGCGACGCCGTTGATGCTGTGCGCGCCGACGAAAGCCAGATTGGCCATGCGCACGCGGCGCTCGCCGTGTTCGTCGATCAGGCTGATCGCGGCGATCGCGGCATCGTTCAGTCCGGCCTTGCGCGCCTCGCGCAGCACCCGGCTGTTGATCGCATAGATGATCTGCATGTGGCGTGGCAGCAACCGCTCGAACAGCGGCAGAGGCCACGATTCCAGCGCCTCGGGCAGCAGGGTGTGGTTGGTGTAGCCGACGGTCTTTTTCGTCACCTCCCACGCTTCGTTGAACTCAAGTCCGTGGATATCGACCAGCAGCCGCATCAGTTCGGCCACGGCCACCGCCGGGTGGGTATCGTTGAGCTGGATCGCGGCCTTTTCATGCAGGGTGCGTACGTCACCGGCATATTGCGCGTGGCGGCGAACGATGTCCTGAATCGAGGCCGCGGTGAAGAAGTACTCCTGACGCAGCCGCAGTTCCTGTCCGGCAGCGGTCGAATCTGCCGGGTAAAGCACCCGCACCAGCGCATCGGCGCGCGCTTCTTCAAGCAGAGCACCAACGTGGTCGCCCGCGTTGAACGCATCGAGCCGGATCGGATCGAGCGCGGTTGCCGTCCACAGCCGCAGGGTGTTCACCCGCTTTCCGCGATAGCCGACCACCGGGGTGTCGACCGCGCTGGCTTCGACCTGCTCCGCCGGGCGCCATTCCACGCCATCGCCCTTGTCGACCACTTCGCCACCAAAGCCGATGCGATAGGCGCTTTCGCGGCGGTCGAATTCCCACGGGTTGCCATGGCTCAGCCAGGTTTCAGGCAGTTCGACCTGCCAGCCATCGTCGATACGCTGGCGGAACATGCCGTTCACATAGCGGATGCCATAGCCGTAAGCGGGGATGTCCAGACTGGCGAGGCTTTCCATGAAGCACGCCGCCAGACGGCCAAGGCCACCGTTGCCCAGCGCCGCGTCGGGCTCCAGTTCCTCAAGCGCGGCAAGATCGAACCCGTGCGCGGCCAGCGCCTTTTCCATCTCGCGCGTCAGGCCCATGTTGGACAGCGCATCGCGCAACAGGCGGCCGATCAGGAATTCTAGGCTGAGGTAATAGACCCGCTTGCCCTCGGCATCATATGTGCGCCGGGTCGATTCCATCCAGCGGTCGATCACCGCGTCGCGCAGCGTCAGCACCGCTGCTGTGAACCAGTCGTGCGGCTTTGCGGCGCGTTCGTCCTTGCCGACGCGATGGCGCAGCACGTCGATGATGTGGGCATCGATCTCGGCCGCTTTCGAGCCGGTGCTGAGAGGGGTGTCGAGGCTCATGGAACTGGCTCCCTTCGAATTCCCGGGCAGGGCGCACGGCTGAGCCGTCCGCAAAGCGGGTGGTTGTGCGCGCCCTTCATGGCCTGTTGCCGCCCGTGATTTTAACCCCCGGCGGCTTGTCTGCCCAATTCTCCCTGCACCATGACTAGGCCACACGCGTTAAAAACTTCAAGCGATGACCTGCGTCCGACACAAAAAAGTTGCCGCCACCGGCATGACCGGCAGCGGCTTCTTGCGCTAAAAAGTCGGTTTGCGAAACTTATCGGAAGCGATAAATTCGTTTGCGCGGGCACACACTGCGTACCAGAGCGGTTTTACAGCATCCGTTGCAGCGTGCCGTCCTTCAGTACCCACTGGTGATAGACCGCCGCCGCAATGTGCAGCACGACCAGCGCGGCGAAACCATAGCCCAGCAGTTCATGCGTTTCGTGGGCGGCGTCGACGATCGCCATGCCCTTGGTGAACGGCAGCTTGGGAATGGCGAACAGGCCATAGAAGCTGAGCGGATACTTGCCGGCCGACGAGAAAATCCAGCCGGTGACCGGCAGGATCAGCATCAGCAGATAGAACGTGCCGTGGGTCGCGGCGGCCACCTTGCGCTGAAACGCGCTGAACCCGGCCGGATAGTCGGGCCGCTTCCACAACAGGCGCCAGCCGATGCGCGCGATCGACAACACCAGAATGAGCAGTCCGGTCGCCTTGTGCGAGGGCATCGACGCCCACACATCTTCAAAGCTTTCGCCGAAAATCCCGGTGAACAGGTTGAACAGGATGGCCAGCGCGATCGCCCAGTGCAGCGTTCGTGCCACGCCGTTGTAGCGGGCGACAGCGGCAGGCGGGTACAAAGTGCTGGCCATGGTCATGTCCTTCGATTCACGTGCAACCCTTGCTCGCAGCCCCTATCGGACAGCGATGCGCAGACCCGCCCACACCGTGCGCGGGGTGCCGTAGTCCATAGACCCCCCGGCGTTGCGCGTCACCACCGTTGCATCGAACAGATTTTCGCCACGCAGCACCAGACTGAACGCTCCCTTCAGCGGGATCTGGGCAAAGGCATCGAGCGTCGTCGCCGCCTTAAGCGCATCGGTCTGCAAGTCGTCCTCGTACTGCAGGCCGACATGGTGCAGCGTCACCGCAAGGTTCCAACGTTCGGCCGGGCGCCACGATGCGGTGGCGCTGGCCGCCCAGCGCGGCGTCTGCGAGGGGCGCTTGCCGTCGAACGCCTGCCCCGGCGCTTCGACTTTGGCGTTGGTATAGGACAGCGAGCCACCCAGGCTGACTTTGCCCAGCGCGGCGCGGGCGGAGAACTCGACACCCTGCGCATGGATCGCATCGACATTCTGGCGCTGGCGCGTGGTAGCATCGATCGTGACGTTGGCGATGGCATGGCGCACGCGGTTGTCGAAACCGGTCAGCGACAGCGTGACCGCAGCCAGCGGGCGCCAGTCCACCCCGCCTTCATAACCGATCAGCCGCTCGTTCCCGAGCGCCGGGTTGGCCAGCGTGGTAATCGGGAACACGGTAAAGGTGCGGTACAACTCGTTGAGCGTGGGCTGGCGCAAGTTGCTGTAGGCCGCCGCGCGCACGTCGATGTGCGGCAAGGCATGGACCACCACCCCGCCGCGTCCGCTGACCGACCAATCGGACTGCTCGGGATAGACCTTGTCGCTGGTCAGCTTTCCGGCAAGGTCGCTGGTCTGCAACATGCCGCCGCTGATCGCGGTGCGGTCGGCGCGCACGCCACCGGTCAGCACGACCGCGCCCAGAGTCCAGTCATCCTCGGCATAGAGCCCCAGATCGCGGTTGGTTCCGCCCGCGCGACGATGACCACTGACCACGCCGGCCTTGTAAGTGTCCTCGTTGGTGTGCCCTTCGGCAACGCGCCAGTCTGCGCCCAGCCGCAGCACATGGGACGCGCCTACCGGCGGGCGCAGCTCAAGCTTGCCGCCCGCGCCGGTCGCCGGGGTGGAGCGCTGCGCCAGCGTGGGCTTGAACGTACTGGCGCTGATCACGGTGTTGTAGAAATTGCGCGCCTGGACATAGCCGAGCGCATCGAACTGCCAGCGACCGCGACCGACCACGCGGATCGATCCGTCCTGCCCGTTGGTGCCGGTATCAGCCCCGGCAAAGCGCAGCGTGCGGTTGTCGTCGAAGGCCAGTCCGCGCACCTGCAATTCGACGTCCGGCGCGATCGGGGTGACGTAGCGCAGACCTGCCGACCAGCTTTCATACTTGGCTTTTACGCTTGCTGGCACGCGCTGGTCGACCGGGGTGGTCCAGAAGCCGGGGCCACGGTCCCAGCGCCCGCTGACGACGGCAAAGCCTTTGCCAAGCGTCGGCGCAACCGTGCCCGAAAGCTCGGTATCGCCGCGGTCATCGACCAGCCCCTGGGCGTTGAACAGCCCAAGCTCGCGCGCCGATGCGCTGGTCAGCTCGATCGTCCCGGCCACCGCGCCGGCGCCGAATGCTCCGGAGCCACCGCCCTTGGTCACGCGGATGTTCGACAAGCGTTCGGGCGCCAGCGCCGACAGCGGGATATGCCCGAAGAACGGGTCGGCCATCGGTACGCCGTCCAGCAGCACCAACGAGCGGCTGGTGGCGTTGCCGCCCAGCGCCCGCAGCGTGACGCCTTGCGCCGAAGGGTTGGAGGCGCGGCTGTCAGACCGGCGAAATTGCTGAAACCCGGCGACGCCTGAAAGCGCATCCTCGATCCGGCCCGATGCGGTGGCCAGAAGGCGGTCGCGATCGATCTCCTGCACGTTGTAGGCCGGAGTCGCGGGCGGAGTCGCAAGTCCGATGCCGGTAACCACGATCTGCTGGGCCGCCGAATCGGCAGCCTCTGCATGGGCGCTTGCGGGATCGCCGAGCAGGCTGATTGCAACCAGCGGAAGGCAGGAGAATCGAGAGATGGAAATGGTTTGGCGCATTGTCATGGCGGTTTTTCAGGCTCCTCGGAACAATCGCAGGTAGCCTGAAGCGGTGTGGGCGTCATGTGCCAAAAAGTTCAATGCAACGCCCTTCTTTACGCATGGAATCAAAAGTTGGGCATGGGGCGAATTGCGTATGGGACATACTGCGCTGCGGCATAATCTGGCATCACAACGCAACCGTGATGAGGGGCTATGCGCATTCAAAGATTGACCCAGGTCGAACCCGCTGTCGTGGCCAAAATGCGCCAGGCGATCAATTGTCAGAAGCCGGAAGTGATCCAGAGCCGTTTCGGCATCGGTCTGAACACGTGGGTGAAATTGCGTGAGGGCAAGGCGATCCGTCATTCGGTCGCAATCCGCCTGTTGCAACGTTTGCAGCGCGACGAACTGATCTGACCAAATTGCACCCCGGCCGCTGTCGAGGTCGGGGTGAGACCCACTGAAACCTTGCTCTTGGGGGGGACTTGAGTCCGTTCCGATTGCAGTGCACAATGGTTTCAATGTCGGCGTCCCGCGAAGGACCGATCCGGCATGGCACAAGGGTCAAAACGCAACCGATGTTGATCTCGCCGCACTTTGGAAGCGTGCCGCCCACCGGGCGTTCCAGCGCGGTATCGCGGCTCCGGTGCCATAAACGCTATCGTTTCGCGATATGTTCGCTTCTCAGGCAGTTGGACATTGTCGCATGAAGCCGGGGCTCGGTGGAGCACCTCAAGACCACAGGCATCACAGGGCGGAATCTCCGGTGTCTGCGGGGGCAACTGAAATTTGCGCGGGCGCGCCGGGTTCTGCCGAATCGATCGAACGCGAGCTGCGGGCGGAAATCGCGCAACTTGCGCACGAGCGCGACGCGGCCGCCGCAGCAAGTGCCGCAAAGAGCCGCTATCTGGCCAATGTCAGCCATGAAATCCGCGCGCCGCTCAACGCCATTTACGGCTATGCGCAATTGCTAGAGCGCGGATCGGGCGTCGACCCGACCGAGGCTGCCCGCGTCATCCGCCGCAGCGCCGAACATCTGACCGATCTTGTCGATGGCTTGCTCGATATCTCGTTGGTCGAACACGGCGTCATGCGCGTTGCCAGCGATGTGGTGCGGCTGTCTTCGTTTCTCGACCAGATCGAGCGCATGTTCCGGCCCGCCGCTACGGCAAAAGGGCTTGCGTTCAGTGTCGAGGTGCGCGGTCGGCTGCCCGAATGCGTGCGCACCGACCAGAAGCGCTTGCGGCAGGCGCTGATCAATCTGGTGTCCAACGCGATCAAGTTTACGCCTATCGGATTTGTCACGCTGGCCGTCGGCTTTTCGGGGCAGGTCGCCACGTTCGAGGTGCGCGATTCCGGTCCCGGCATTGCGGCCGAAGCGCAGCATCGCATCTTTGCGCCGTTCGATCGGGGCGAACAGGATGCGGGCACCGAAGGCATCGGGCTGGGACTGCCGATCACCCGGGCCATCGTGCAGATCCTGGGCGGCGATCTCGACCTCGACAGCACGCCGGGGCAGGGATCGTGCTTCCGGGTGCGGTTGATGTTGCCCGAAGTCGCGCCCCCGCGTGAGGCAAGTGTGCAAGCGCGTCAGAAGTCGGCACCGATCGTCGGCTACGAAGGCGCGCGCCGCAAGATTCTGGTCATGGATGACGACGTGCGCCAGCTGGCGTTCGTGCGGCAGGCGCTTGAGGACATCGGCTTCGATGTCGCGACTGCGCCCGACGGAGCCACCGCGCTGGCATTGGCCGATGCGCGCCATTTCGATCTTGCCCTTCTCGACATCGCGATGGCCGGGCCCGACGGTTGGCAGACCGCCGCCGCGTTGCGCCAGCGCCATGCCGAAAGCCTGCGCATCGTGATGCTGTCGGCCAATGCACACGACCGCCACGGGCCGCCGTCCGGTGAATCGCCACACGACGTTTTTCTGGTCAAGCCGGTCGAAATCGCCACGCTGTTCGACACGCTCGGCACCCAATTGAACCTCGCGTGGCTGCGCGCCGACCGACCGGATGCCACCGATGCAGCGGTACTGCCGCAACCCGAGGCGTCACGCATTGCTTTGCCGGAAGCGGCAAAAGTCCGTCTGGGTGCATTGCGCGAACTGCTGAAGATCGGCTACGTGCGCGGCATAGAAGCGGAAATTCGGGCCCTTGAAGCCGCTGCGCCACAGGCGCAACCGCTCGTCGCAACGCTGTACGATTGCCTCGACCGGTTCGATCTCGCCGGGTTGGCGCGGACTATCGAGGACTATTGAAAATGGCGGACCTGCCGCTCCATCGCGACACGGTGCTGGTTGTCGATGACATGCCGGATTCGTTGCGCCTGCTGACCGATACGCTGGAAAGCGGTGGTATCTCGGTGCTGGTGGCGACATCGGGCGGCGCTGCGCTGGACTTGCTCGAACACGTCGTGCCCGATCTGATCCTGATGGATGCGGTGATGCCCGGCATGGACGGGTTCGAGGCGACCGCGAAGATCAAGGCGAACCCGCGCATCGCGCAAGTTCCGGTGATCTTCATGACCGGGCTGACCGAAAGCGAGCACGTGATCGAGGGGTTCGAGGTCGGCGGCGTCGATTATGTGCGCAAGCCGGTCAACGTGCACGAACTGCTGGCGCGGGTGCGCGTCCATCTGGGGCACGCGCGGGCGGTGCAAGCCAGCACCGCCGGGCTCGACGCGACCGGGCGAATGATGATCGCCACCGATTTCTCGGGGCAGTTGCTGTGGTGTACGCCGCTGGCCGAGCGCGCGATTGTACGGGTGGCGCCCGATTGGCGGCGCGATGGGGCAGAATTGCCCGCCAATCTGCGTCAACTGGTCGAGCGACTGGTGCAACGGCGCGAAACGCGCGGCGCAAGCGCGCGGCTCGAACGGGGATCAGGCGCGCTCGAACTGGTGCTGATCGCCCAATACCGCGAAAACGAGGTGCTCATCCGCCTCAACGAACTTGATCCGCAAGAGCATGCGACAAGGTTGCAGGCCCGCCTTGGCCTGACCGAGCGGGAGGCCGAAGTCCTGCTGTGGATCAGCTATGGCAAATCGAACGCCGACATAAGCGATGTGCTGGCGATCAGCCCGCGCACGGTGCAAAAGCACCTTGAGCGCATTTACGAGAAGCTGGGCGTGGAAACCCGCGCGGCGGCCGCTGCCATCGCGATCCGCTCGACCGAGCAATAGCAACGCCGTCCGGCCTCCACCGCGGATGAACACGCAGCGGAGGCCTTGGGCATTAGCTCAATTGATGGCGTCCATCACTTCTTCTTGGGTGCAGGCTTCTTGGCTGCGATTCCTTCGATCTCGATCAGGAAATAGGGACCGGCCAGCGCCGCGACCTGGAAGGTCGAGCGAGCGACGGTGTTTGGGTTCTCGGCGGTCTTGAAGAACTGCTTGAAGCCCTCGTTTGCACCTGCGAAGTCCATCTTGCCCAGCTTCGGATCGGCCGCGACGAACAGCGTCAGCTTGATCAGGTCGGAAATCGCATAGCCACGGCTGGCGAGCGTTTCCTTGATGTTGTTCAGCGCGCTGATCGTCTGGGTCTTGGTGTCGCCCAGATCGTCGATCGACTTCACGTCAGCGAAGGTTTTCGTCGGATCGACGGGCGAGGCGAGTTTGCCCGAGAGGAAGAACAGGTCGGTGCCCGCCTTCACGTCGGCACCATCGAGGATGAGGCTCTTGGTGTCGTTCTGCACCCGCGTAACCTGCGCTTGCGCGGCGGTGACAGGAGCGATGGCGGCTGTGGCAAGAGCGGCGGCAAGGACGAAGCGGTGAGCAGACATAAATGCTGACATGAAGGTATCCTCTGGTCTGGCGTGATCCGCAGCCTGTCGGGCCGCGTGGCCGGGCACCAATGAAAAGCGCTTATTGGCATATTGAGCAATACCAATGGTCGCTGCCGCGCAAAAGGGTTAGCTCAATTGTCAACTTGCGCAGTTGAGATACGTCGATCGGCGTATGTGCAACTGCGAAGGTCGGGGTGCATGGCTGGTCGCTGATAAGGATCGGCATGTGAAGGCTGCAATCATAAGCGGCTGGGCCAATCCCGAGGCAAACACGGGGTTCTACCCCAAACCACCGGGAGGGGACCCGGCGGTAAAACCAATGAGGGCAAGAAATCATGGCGCCAATTTCGAAGATCGCGTTTGCAACGCTGCTGGCCTCGACGGCCATCAGCACCTCCGCCTTTGCGCAAGAAGCGCCTGCCGCTGCTGAAGCGTCAGCGCCGGTCGCCGAGGACATCATCGTCACCGGCACCCGCACCACCGGCATGCGCGCCGCAGACAGCGCCGCGCCGATTCAGTTGGTTGGCTCCAGCGCGTTCCAAAGCGTCGGCCAGCAAGACCTGACGCAAGTGCTGGCACAAAGCCTGCCTTCGCTGAACTTTCAGGCATTCGGTGGCGACACCGCCAACCTCAACCTGACGGCCGCGCTGCGCGGCATCAGCCCGAACGACACGCTGGTGCTGGTCAACGGCAAGCGTCGCCACACCACCGCCAACCTCGCCGTGCTGGGTGGCAGCCCCTATTCCGGCGCTGCCAGCACTGATCTTTCGTATGTGCCCACCGGTTCGATCGGTCACATCGAAGTGCTGCAGGATGGCGCTGCGGCGCAATATGGCTCCGACGCCATCGCGGGCGTCGTCAACATCATCTTGAAGAACGCCGACCACGGCGGCAGCCTCAGCGTCAATGGTGGCAAGAACTACGAAAACGGCGGCAAGACCGTCGCCACCTCGCTCAACGCCGGTTTCAAGCTGGGCGAGCGCGGTTTCGTGAACGTCACCGGCGAGTACAAGTTCCATGACTATACCCAGCATGGCAACTATGACCGCCGCTTCTTCTATGCCGACGGCACGTTCAAGCCGGGCCTGAGCGACGTGCAGATCGCCGGGATCAAGGCGAACCCCAAGTACCCCAACGTCAACACCATCAACGGTGACGCGCGCTACACGCTGTACAACATCTCGTTCAACGCGGGCTACGATCTGGGTGACAGCGCGCAAGTCTATGCGTTCGGCAACTATGGCAACCGCAATGCCAAGGCGTACGAAAACTATCGTCACCCGGCGCGCGTTTCGGGCACGACCAGCACCGGCGTGAAGGTTTATCCGCTGCCGCTGGGCTTCCAGCCGCAAGAACACAGCCGCGAAGAAGACTTCTCGCTGACCGGCGGCGTAAAGGGCAAGGTTTCGGACTGGAACTACGACCTGTCGCTGACTTACGGCAAGGATGCGGTCGCGCTCTATACCATCAATTCGGCCAACCCCGGCGTGTTCGCACTGCTCCAGTCGGCCAGCGCCACGCCGCTGACCGGGCTGCAGCGTGACTTCTACGACGGCCAGTTGCTCAACAGCGAATGGACCGGCAACCTCGACATCACCCGCGATTTCGACGTGGGGCTGTCCAAGCCGGTCACGCTGGCGTTCGGTGGTGAATACCGCAAGGGCACTTACGCCATCAAGCAGGGCGAGTGGGCTTCGTACATCTACGGCGGCGGTCAGTCCTATCCGGGCTTCGCACCGACCGATGCCGGCGTCTACAGCCGCAAGGCCTATGCCGGTTACATCGACCTGGCGGTTGATCCGGTGGAGAACCTGCACCTCGACGTAGCGGGCCGTTACGAACACTATTCGGACTTCGGTTCGGTGTGGACCGGCAAGTTCAACGCCCGCTATGACTTCTCGCCCGCAATCGGCATCCGCGGCACCGTCTCGAACGGCTTCCGCGCGCCGACGCTGGCCGAGCAGTACTACTCTTCGGTCAACGTCGGTCCGGGTTCGACCTTCGGCCAGTTGCCGCCGAACTCGGCTGCCGCGCAAATCCTCGGCTTTGCCAAGCTGAAGCCGGAACGTTCGGTCAACTTCTCGGGCGGCATCGTGCTGCACCCGGCCGACAAGGTGCAGATCACGATCGACGCCTACCAGATCAAGATCAAAGACCGCATCGTGCCGTCGGGCGACCAGTTCGGTTCGCTTGGCACCGACATCGTGTCGCAGGCGATCATCAACGCGCTGATCTCGCGCGGCGTGTCGCTGGCCGACGCCACCTCGTATGCCGGTATCGACATCTTCACCAATGGCGTCAGCACCCGCACCCGTGGTGTGGAGGCAACCGCCAACTATGCCAGCGACTTCGGCGATTCGGGCAAGGTCGACTGGTCGCTGGGCGTCAACTACAACAAGACCGACGTGACGCGGATCTCGGGCCTGCCCGCTTCGGTGTACAACGAAAAGTACGGTCAGACGAAGCTGCTCACGCAGAACTCGCTCGACGCGCTGACCTCGGCCACGCCGCGCGTGAAGGTGATCGCCAACGCCCTGTGGAGCCTTGGCAGCCTGTCGGTGAACTTGCGCGGCACGGTCTATGGTTCGGCCAGCCAGCACATCAGCCCCGATGGGTCGGGTGCGGGCAGCGCGGCGCAGTTGATCAAGATCGGTACGACGCTGATCGCCGACCTCAACGTCGGGTACAAGGTGACCCCGGCGGTCCGGTTCGACCTTGGCGCCAACAACCTGTTCAACAAGCAGGCGCCGACTCTGCCGACGATCGCCAAGGGCACCACCAACGAACGTCCGCTCAACGGTAACGTGTACAACTCGCCCGTCGGGTTCACCCCTTGGGGCATCAACGGCGGCTACTACTACGCCCGCGCGACGTTCAACTTCTGACGACTATGGGCAGCGGCTACGTCCCTTGCGGCGTGGCCGCTGCCCACAACCCTTCAAGGCGCGGCACGAAGCGATCGATGCTTCGGCCGCGTTTTGCGATTTGAGGATGTGACCGTATGGTCGCGGTCATGACCGATCCGATTGCCCAGGCCGCTGCCGCGCTGGCGAGCGATCCGCGCAAGGCCGCAGCCCAAGCGCGCGCGCTGGCCGCCCGCATGCCCGGCGATCCGCGCCCCCGCCTGATCCTTGCCTCGGCACTGCGCCGTCTCGAGCAACCCCAGGAAGCCCTGCCGATCTTGGTCGAACTGGCCCGCGCCTTTCCCAAGGCCGCCAAGACCCGCTTTGAACTCGGCCTGTGCCTTTGCGCAACCGGGCGCACCCGCGAAGGCGATCAGCAACTTGACGAAGCCGTCCGGCTCGATCCCACCAATGCCGAAGCGTGGAGCGCCATCGAAACCCGCGCCTTTGCCGCTGGCGATGCTCTGCGCGAACGCCGTGCGCAGGCCGCACTGGCCCGCATCGATGCCGGCCACCCCGAACTGGGCCGTGCTGCCGAACTGGTCGTGCTCGATCGCCACGCCGAGGCCGAGCCGATGCTGCGCCGGTTCTGCCTTGCCAATCCCAACCATCCTCAAGGGCTGCGGTTGATGGCAGCCTGTCAGGTGGCGGCGCGCGGCTTTGACGCCGCCGAAACACTGCTGCGCCATGCGCTGTCACTTGAGCCAGGGTCCATCCGCCTGCGCTTCGATCTTGCTCACGCCCTGTTCGCGGCGCGGCAGGCCGAGCGAGCGCTGGTGGAACTGGCGCCGCTGCTTGAGGCCGATCCAGCCAACCCGGCCTACCGCAACTTGCAGGCCGCCTGCCTTGGCCTGCTGGGTGACGATCAGGCGGCTGAGGCGATCAACGCCGAACTTGCCGCCGCGTTCCCGACGAACGCGCGCGTGGCCGTCAACCACGGCCATGCCGCGCGCACGGCGGGCGGACGTGACCGGGCGATCGCCGCCTATCGCCGCGCCACCGCACTCAGCCCGCAGTCGGGTGAGGCGTGGTGGGGCCTTGCCAACCTGAAGGTCGGCGTGCTGACCGACGAGGATGAGGCGCAGATGCGCCGCCTGCTGTCCATGCGATTGCCCGATGATGATCGGATGCGCATCGCCTATGCTCTTGCGCGGCGGCTCGAGGATACCGGACGCGCTGAGGAAGCCTTCGCCCACTACGCCAGCGGCGCCGCGCTGGCGCGGGTACGCTTTGGCGGGGCCGGGCGCGATTATGCGGCTGAGGCAGCCGGTGTGGTGGGCACCTTCACGCCCGATTTCCTTGCCGCGCGCGCCGGGCAGGGGGCGCAGAGCGATGCGCCGATCTTCGTGGTCGGCCTGCCGCGTTCGGGTTCGACGCTGGTCGAGCAGATCCTCGCCAGCCACCCGGCAATCGAAGGCACGATGGAACTGTCCTACATCGGCGCGATCGCCGCACGGATCGAGCATCAGGGCGGAGCGGAGCGGCTGACTGCTGCCAGTGCCGACGAGTTGCGCAGCTGGGGCGAGGAATACTTGGCCCGCGCGCAAGTCCATCGGCGGCTGGGCCGGGCCCACTTCATCGACAAGATGCCCAACAACTTCCGCCATATCGGGCTGATCCGGCTGATCCTGCCCAACGCGCGGATCATCGACGTGCGACGAAATCCGATGGCCTCGTGCTTTTCGGGCTTCAAGCAGCTTTTTGCCGAAGGTCAGGAGTTTTCCTACGACCTTGCCGATCTTGCCGCCTATTACCGGCACTATCTGGCGATTGTCCGCCATTTCCACGCTGTCGCGCCCGGAACGGTGCATACGCTGATCTACGAGGATCTGGTCGAGGATACCGAGGGGCATGTGCGCCGGTTGCTGGATGCGGTCGGTGTGCCGTTCGACCCGGCGACGCTGCGCTTCTTTGAAAACGACCGAGCGGTGCGCACGGTCAGTTCAGAGCAGGTGCGCCAGCCGATCTATCGGTCGGGACTGGATCACTGGCGCACGTTCGAGCCTTGGTTGACCCCGCTGGCCGATGGGCTTGGCCCCGATCTTGCCGGATGGCGGGAATGAGCGGGGTGGGCGCCGAGCCTGCGGGCAACAAGGAATTTGGTCTGCAGGGCTCGGTTTGCGATGGGAATGCCCGTGCAAACCGGAGCGCGTCTGAAGCGATGATGATGGTGGGACTTTGATGAACAAGACGATACGAATGACGGTGCTGGGCCTTGCCGGGCTTGCCTGTGCTGGCGCACTGGCGGTCGGCAGCCCCGGCTTTGCGCAGGATCGGCCGGGACCGGGCGGCGGTGGAGCCGCGGTGTCCGATGAAGGGCGCGAGGTGTTCGAACAGATCTGCGCTGCCTGCCACATGGCCGATGCCAAGGGCGGCGGCAGCGATGGCGCGCGCGTGCCAGCTCTTGCTGGAAACAAGAACCTGGCGAACAAGGACTATCCGATCATCCTGCTGCTCAAGGGGCGCGGCGGCATGCCCTGGTTCACCGACATTCTGACCAAGCCGCAAATCGCCGCGGTGATCACGTATGTGCGTGGTCACTTCAACGACTACCACGATCCCGTGACCGTTGCCGACATCGACCGCATCGGCAGCACCAATCCGCCCGTTCCCGATTGCAACTGCGGGCATTGAGCCTGCCGCCTGCCTGCTGATCCCAACCGACCGCGTTCTGGAAGGACCAAGATGCTCGACAACTTCACCCCGCCGACCCGCCGTGACCTGCTGACGATGATTGGCAAGGCGGGGGGCGCGGCTGCGCTCTATCAGGCCATGACGGTGCTGGGGCATGCCGCCGACAGCCAGTTTGCCGGCCCGCCCAAGCTGACCGGCGCCAAGCCCGGCGCGACCGTGCTGGTACTGGGTGCAGGCGTTGCAGGCATGTTGTCTGCCTACGAACTGACCAAGGCCGGCTACAAAGTGCAGGTACTGGAATTCCAGAACCGGCCCGGTGGGCGGAACTACACGGTGCGCGGCGGGGATACGATCACCGAGCTGGGATCGACCCAGGCGGTGAACTTTGCGCCGGGCAACTACCTCAACCCGGGGCCATGGCGCATCCCGTACCATCACCGCACCGTGCTGCATTACTGCAAGGAACTGGGCGTCCAGCTTGAGCCGTTTCTGCAGATCAACCACAACGCGCTGGTCCACCGCAAGAACGCGTTTGGCGGAAAGCCGCAGCCCTATCGTGACCTGATGGTCGACTACAAGGGGCACGTCTCCGAGCTGCTGGGCAAGGCGCTCAATGCCGGTGCGCTCGACACCACCGTGACCGCCGAGGACAAGGCCAAGCTGCTCGAAGCGATGCGCGACTGGGGCGTGCTCGACAAGAACATGGCCTATACCAAGGGCGTCAAGGTTGGCGAACAGCGTGGCTGGGACCGGGCGCCGGGCGGCGGCGTGAACGGTGCGCCGATCCCCAATGACGTGCACGGCCTGTCGGACATTCTCGACAGCCGTATCTGGGACAACATGAACTTCTTTGCCGAACACGTGATGCAGACCACGATGTTCCAGCCTAAAGGCGGCATGGACCACATCGGCAAGGCGTTTTACGCCAAAGTTGCCAAACAGGTGCGACTGGGCACGCGCGTGACCAAGATCGCGCAGGACGACAAGGGCGTGACCGTCGACTGGGTCGACACCAAGACCAATGCGGCCGGGCAAAGCAAGGCCGACTGGCTGGTCTGCACGATCCCCGCGCCCGTGCTCAACCAGTTGGACATTCAGGTGTCCGACGCCAAGAAGGCGGCGATCCGCGCGCTGCCCTATGGCAATTCGGTCAAGATCGGGCTGGAGATGAAGCGCCGCTTCTGGGAGACCGACCACGCCATTTATGGCGGCATCTCGTTCACCGATCAGCCGATCGGGCTGGTCAGCTATCCCAGCCACGGCACCTTTACCGATGGCCCGGCGGTTCTGTTGGGTGCCTATCCGTTCGGTATCGGGGCCTATATTCTGGCCGGTATGACCCCGGAAAAGCGCATTGCTGCAGCATTGGAACAGGGTTCGGTGTTCCACCCGGCCGAATACAAGGCCGAATTCAGCAACGGCGCTTCGGTCGCATGGAGCCGGATGCCGTGGATTCTGGGTTGCTGCGCCACCTGGACCGAGGAATCGCGCGCCGCGCACTATCAGAACCTGGTTTCGCTCGACGGCCGGATCGTGCTCGCTGGCGAACACGCCTCGTACTATGGTTGCTGGCAGGAGGGGGCGCTGCTCTCGGCGCTCGATGCGGTCACTCGCCTGCACGAACGGGCGGTCGCGGCGTGATCCGCCACGCCGCCATCACTATGATCTACTGAGCGAAACAGCGCCGGAGCCAGCCAAAGGGGAAACATATGGCAAGGCTCCGGCGCTGCCGCGCCCGTGACGGCCCTACCGATGGTGCCCCAGGGTGTGGCATACCAGAGGTCCGATCACGGACTTTCCTTAAGTCCGGGACTGCGCCAAATTTAGTCGCTGCGGTGCCGTTGTACAAGCGATTGCCAGTCAAATCGTGCAGAATGGCGGGGCTTCGCAACTGCGGCACTGACGCAGCCTTGCGAATAGTACTGCGTTCGCGCCGCTCTAACCACCTGCAGGTATCTTGCAATTTCGCGCTGCAATGCGCATCGCTTTGTTCCGGGAGAAACCGGAATGACCATGAGAGCCTTGCAAGTCCACGCCTTGACCAGCGACTTTTCGGGAATCGGACTTGTCGATGTACCGACTCCGCAGCCCGGTCCGGGTGAAGTATTGGTGCGGATCGAGGCCTGTGCGCTCGGTTTTCCCGATTTGCTGATGACGCAGGGGCTCTATCAGGCCAAGCCAGCGCTGCCGTTCGTTCCGGGGATGGAGGCTGCTGGCACGGTCGTTTCGACAGGACCGGGCGATGCCGCTGGCTGGCGTGCGGGCGATCGGGTGATCGCAGGGGGTCTCACCGGCGGAGCGGCGCAATATGGCGTCTTTCCTGAAAGCGGGCTGCAACCGTTGCCGACGGCGCTCGACTTTGCGCAAGGCGCTGCGCTGCGGGTGGCCTACCTTACAGCATGGGTCGCGCTGGCCCGGTTGGGACGGGCACAACCCGGCGAGACAGTGCTGATTCACGGTGCGGCTGGTGGGGTCGGACTGGCGGCGGTCGATCTGGCGCGGGCGCTGGGCCTGAAGGTGATCGCGGTTGCCTCAACCGGTGCCAAACGCGCTGCAATCGCGGCGTTGTATGCACCCGATCATGTGCTGGCGGGGCCGCTTGGCCTGCGCGAACAAGTGCTTGAACTGACCGATGGGCGCGGGGCCGATCTGGTCTACGATCCGGTGGGTGGTGACGTGTTCGACGAATCCTGTCGCTACACCGCGTTCGGTGGCCGCCTGCTGGTCGTTGGCTTTGCCAGTGGCCGGATCCCCGAGGTGAAGGTCAATATCCCGCTGATCAAGGGCTTCTCGGTCATCGGTGTGCGGGCTGGCGAGTATGGTCGCCGCTTTCCCGAGCACGGGCGCGAACACCTTGCCGCGATCCATCGGCTGGCAGACGAGGGGCGCATCACGCCGCACGTTCATGCGCGGGTGCCGCTGGAAAGTTGGCGCGATGCCTATGGCGCGATGCAGGATCGCAGCGTCGTGGGCCGGACGGTCATCCTGCCCTGGGGCTGATCTTCAGAGCAACGACCTAAATGACGGGCCGAAAAAGCGACGGGCCGAAAAAAAAGGGCCGCGCGTTGCCGCGCGGCCTTTTGAAGTTTGGGAGAGGATGCCTGAAAGGCCCGTCCTCTTTGGCTCCGACTGGGGAGTCGTGCAAGTGCGAAACAGGCGTGTACACTTGCAAAAATATCAATGGAATGCTCTGGTTTGCGACGAATTGATCGTTTCGAGCGCCAATGAAATTCAGAAAAATGTTTAAAAACAGATTATTAAATCGTATGCGTAAATTCACTTAAATTGCATCAGATGCGCTAACTGCAATTTTTGATAGGCGCAGGTCACTGCCACCTTTGGCGCTTGCCTGGCAAGGCAAAGGGCCTTGCCATTGCGTCCGTACGCTTTCAGACCGGCGCGGATAAAGGAGTTCGGGTCATCATGAAGTCGAATCGCATCGCCACCATCGCGTCTGGAACCGGCCTCGCGGCCCTTGCCGCACTGGTCATTGGTACCGCGCCGGCGCAGGCCGCCGCAGCTTATGGAGCAACGGCTGCCACCGAAGCGGCGGCGCTCGATCTGGCAATGAAGTCCATCGCCATCCGTTCGGTGATCGGCGAGGGCAACCGCACAGCCGATGTCGCCGCGCTCTATCGCGACCGACTGGTGGCGGCTGGCTGGGCAGCGGGCGACGTGGCGATCACTCCGTTCGAAGATACCGCCTATCTGATCGCCACATGGCCGGGCAGCGATCCCACGCTGAAGCCGCTCGTCCTGTCCGGGCACATGGATGTGGTCGAAGCCAAGCGCGCCGACTGGCAGCGCGATCCGTTTGGTCCGGTGGTAGAAGATGGCTTGCTCTATGGCCGCGGGGCGACCGACATGAAGTTCGACGGCGCCATGCTGGTGACCGCGCTGGCCGACTTGCGCAAGCAGGGCTTTCGTCCGCGCCGTACCATCGTGCTCGAATTTTCGGGCGACGAAGAAACCACGATGAAGACCAGCTCGGTGATTGCCGAGAAGCTGAAGAACGCCGAGCTGGTGCTCAACGTCGATGGCGGCGGTGGCGCCTTCGATGAAGCCAGCGGCAAACCGCTATACTGGACGTGGGGCGGCGCGGAAAAGACGTATGCCGATTTCCAGCTGGAAGTGCGCAACCCCGGCGGACACAGTTCGGCGCCGCACCCCGACAATGCCATCGTCCAGTTGGCGCAGGCACTGGAAAAGATCGGCGCCTATCAGTTCGCGGCCGAGCAGAACGCCATCACGCGCGAATGGTTCGCCAAGGCGGCGGCCTATCAGCCCGATCCGGCCAAGGCAGCGGCCATGCGTGCTTTCGCCGTGAACAAGGACGATGCCGCCGCCGTGGCACTGTTGCGCAGCGATCCGTCGCTGGTCGGCAAGACCGGAACCACGTGCGTGCCGACGATGCTGGCGGGCGGCCATGCCCTGAACGCGCTGCCCCAGCGCGCGACCGCAAACATCAACTGCCGCATCTTCCCCGGTCACAGCCGGGCCGAAGTGATCGCGGAGTTGCAGAAGGTCATCGCAGCGCCGGTGGTCACGATTTCCGACGTCTCGCAAGGATCGGTCGAGACCGGGCCATCGCCGGTCCGGGCGGATTTCGTGGGTGCCGCGACCAAGGCGATCCGTGCGGCCTGGGGCAAGGACTTGCCGGTCATTGCAACGCAGGATTCAGGCGCATCGGATTCGGCCTATTTCCGCGTCAACGGTGTGCCCAGCTACAACGCCAGCCCCACTTTCGCCAAGCATTCGGAAAGCTTCTCGCACGGGCTGAACGAGCGGGTGCGCTTAAGCAACGTAAAGCCCGCGCTGACTTATTATTTCAGCATCATTCCCGATCTGGCGAAGTAAGCGCGTCGATGTGGCGGCGGGCGATCGCGCCCGCCTCCGCTGCGCTGAAGCATCCGGGTGACAGGCACAGTTCCAGCCACAACCCGTCGACCAGCGCGGCAATGGCGATGGCTGACAGCCGCAGTTGTCCGGCCGCAACGCCGCAATCGGCCAGCAACGCCTCCAACCGGGCGCGATAGCCAGCGTATTGCTCGTCGTGCTGGCGGGCTATGTCGGTGCGGGCGCCGACCAGTCCCCAGAATGCGATCCAGGTGGCAAGCAGTGCCGGATCGGCGATCGGCGCGGCAAAGCTGGCGGTGACGAACGCTTCAAGTCGCGCGCGCGGTGCCGCTCCTGCCTGCGCCAGCACGTCGTCGAGCGTGGCGGTCACCGTCGCGTCGATATGCGCATATGTTGCGGCGACCAGCGCATCGACCCCGCCGAAGTGGTGTCCGATCAAGCCAGCCGAAACGCCGGCCTCCTGCGCGATGGCGCGCACGCTGGCGCCTGAAGAACCGCTGCGCGCAAGCACTCTTGCGCAGGCCTCGATCAGGCTTAGCCTGCGCGCATCGGGTTCGGCGCGGGTATAGGTCGGCGTGCGTCCTGGGTTGCCGTCGGCAGCAGGTTCGGGCGCATCAGCGGCGCGTGCAAGAAAGGTGGCGTCGGTCACTTGTCTATCCTGCCCGTTGTTGTACGATCGTTCAACAAGATCGTTTTCAGAGGAGTCGTGCCGTGGCCGATCTCGCGAATGCCTTTGAACAGATTGCGGCGCTCGATCATGATCCCGATGCCGACTGGAGCCTTCCGGGCTGGCTCTATACCGATCCCGAAGTGCAGGCGCTCGAGATTGAGCGGGTGTTTCGCCCATCGTGGCAGATCGTGTGTCATGAAAGCGATATTCCGGGTCCGGGCGACTGGCGCAAGCTGGACTATATCGGCGAAAGCGTGATCGTGGTGCGCGGTGATGATGGCGTCGTGCGCGCCTTCGCCAATGTCTGTCGCCATCGTGCGATGCGGTTGGTCGAAGGCGACAAGGGCTGCGCCAAAAAGTTCATCTGCCCCTACCACGCCTGGGCGTTCGAGACCGACGGGCGGCTGACGGGCGTACCGATGAAGTCCGACTATCCGGCGCTTAGGCTTGAGGAAAACGGGCTGGCGAAGATCGATCTTGAGATCTGGCGCGGGTTCATCTTCGTGCGACTGGTCGATGCCGGGTTCCCGTCGGTGGCCACCATGATGGCTCCGTTTGAGGCTGAGGTCGCCGCCTATCGCTTTGAGGACATGCGCTGCATCTCCGACGTGCGGTTGCGCGACCGCTCGGTCAATTGGAAGAACGTGGGCGACAACTACTCGGACAACTTGCACATCCCGGTGGCGCACGACGGGCTGACCCGCATCTTCGCCAAGTCCTATGAGATCGAGGCGCACGGCTGGGCCGACCGGTTGAAGGGCGATCTGGTCGACAAGCCCAGCAGCAACTTCTGGGAAAGCTTCTACATGAAGCACTTGCCCGCAGCGCCGCACCTTTCGCCCACCGCGCAGCGGCGCTGGCTGTATTACAAGCTGTGGCCCAACATGGCGTTCGATATCTATGCCGACCAAATCGATTTCATGCAGTGGCTGCCGACCGGCCCGACCACCTGTGTGCTGCGCGAGATGGCGCACGCCTTGCCCGACGATCGCCGCGAGATGAAGTTGGCGCGCTATGCCAACTGGCGGGTCAACCGGGTGGTCAACAAGGAGGATACATGGTTGATCGAGCGGGTGCAGCAAGGCATGGCCTCGCAGACCTATGGCGCCGGACCGATCGGGCGCAGCGAAGTGTGCCTTCGCAGCTTTGCCCGCAAGTACCGCGCACTGATCCCCGAGGCTCGTCTGCACAAGGCACCGCCTGCGGGGTGGAGCAAATCTTGAATTGAAAACAACCCCTCCGTTCGTGTCGCGCGTCGGCGAGACACCTGTGCGCGCGCGTTGCGACCCGGTGTCCCGCCCGCGCTCGACACGAACGGGTCGGGGGCATGACAGGGGAGCAATACCATGACCAACCGTTACGACGCTCTGATCATCGGCGGTGGCCACAATGGCCTGACTTGCGCGTTCTATCTTGCCAAGGCGGGGATGAAGGTGCGCGTGCTTGAACGCCGCGACATCGTCGGCGGGGCCTGTGTGACCGAGGAGTTTCACCCCGGTTTCCGCAACTCGACCGCCAGCTATACGGTCAGCCTGCTGCGCCCCAAGGTGATCGCCGACATGAAGCTGCATGAGCGCGGCTTTCGCATCATCGAGCGCACGATCAGCAACTTCTTCCCCTTCCCGGATACTTACCTCAAGCTGGGCGGAGGTGCAGAACGCACGCAAGAGCAGTTCGCGCGCTTTTCGCAAAAGGATGCAGCGACGTATCCCAAGTACGATGCGGCGCTTGAGAAAGTGGCGCAAGTGCTGCGCGACATCGCGTTGCAGACCCCGCCCAACGTCGGCGGCGGCGTCCGCTCGTTGCTGGCCGCTGCGCAGCAGGGCTGGCCATTGGCGAAGATGAGCGTCGAGACGCAGCGCGACTTGCTCGACATCTTCACCAAGTCGGCGCGCGACTTCCTTGATGGCTGGTTCGAAGATGATCACGTCAAGTCGGCCTTCGCGTTCGATGCGGTGGTCGGCAACTTTGCCGGAGTTTCGACGCCGGGTAGCGCTTATGTGCTGCTGCACCACGTGTTTGGCGAGGTTAACGGCAAGCTGGGCGCGTGGGGCCACTCGGTCGGCGGCATGGGCGCGATCGCCCAGGCGATGGCGGCGGCCTGCACCGAATACGGCGTCGAGATCAGTCTTGAAGCTCCGGTGGCCAAAGTGCTGGTCAACAATGGCAAGGCGCAAGGGGTTAAGCTGGAAAGCGGCGAGGAGCTTTATGCACCGATCATCGCCGCCAACGTTGGGCCTGCGCTGCTCTATCGCCAACTGGTCGATTCGAGCGATCTGGACGAGGACTTCAACCGCCGGATCAAGGGCTACAAGACTGGATCGGGCACGTTCCGCATGAACGTGGCGCTGTCTGAACTGCCCGATTTCACGGTGCTTCCGGGCAAGGACAAGGCCGAACACCACACTGCCGGAATCATCATCGCGCCGGGTCTGGACTACATGGATCAGGCCTTCATCGATGCCCAGCAGACCGGCTGGTCGAAGAAGCCGATCGTCGAGATCAAGATACCCAGCACCGTGGATGACAGCCTTGCCCCTCCCGGTGGACACGTCGCCAGCCTGTTCTGCCAGCAGTTCGCGCCCGAACTGCCCGACGGCAAGAGCTGGGACGACGCGCGCGAGGAAGTGGCCGACCTGATCATCGACACGATCACCGACCACGCCCCCAATTTCAAGAACGCGGTCATCGCCCGCCAGATCCACTCGCCGCTCGATCTTGAGCGCAAGTTCGGGTTGATCGGCGGCGACATTTTCCACGGCAACATGGGGCTGGACCAGTTGTGGGCGGCGCGGCCGGTGCTGGGCCACGGCGATTACCGGGCGCCGATCAAGGGACTCTACATGTGCGGATCGGGCACCCATCCGGGCGGCGGCGTTACCGGTGCGCCAGGCCACAATGCCGCGCACGAGATCATTCGCGACCGCTCGATCGTGTGGAAGGCGCTGCATCGCGCGCGGTGATCGGCGCAGAGGAGGCTGATACCAGCCAGTCGGAAGAACGACTGGCTGGGGCGGGAGGATTCGAACCTCCGAATGCCGGTACCAAAAACCGGTGCCTTACCACTTGGCGACGCCCCAGCGGGAAGTGGCGCGTATAGCGTCCACGGCGCGAAAGGAAAGGGGGGATCAACACCCCTTTCGGGAGTTTTCAGCCGGTAATCCCCAGCCGCGCGAGCACGGGCAGCAATTCGTCGAAGTGATCGATCACCGCATCGGCGCCCAGCTCGTCGGCGGGGCGGTCGTTGAACCCAAAGCGCACGACCACCACCGGCAGCCCCGCGGCGCGCGCCGCGCCGACATCGAAAGTGGTGTCGCCGACAAAAGCGGTGCGCCCGCCGGTCGCTCTGGCACGGGCGATCATTTCGTGCAGCATGTCTGGCTTCGGCTTGGCGCGGCCATCGCCCAGCGTGTCGCCGCCGATGATTGCGGCAAAGCGGTCTTGCACGCCCAGATCAGACAGTAGTTTGCGGGCCAGAGCCTCGCGCTTGTTGGTGGCGATCGCGGCTTTGACCCCGCGCGCGGCAAGGGCATCGAGCATTGCCTCGGCGCCCGGATAGAAGCGGGTGTGGCGGGCGATGTTCTCGGCATAGAACGCCACCAACTGCTCGTTGAGTGCGGGCAGGGCGGCTTCGTCCACCGGACCGTTGCGCGCGATTGCCTTGCGCAACATTTGCGCGCTGCCGCCGCCGACCAGCGCGGGCACCTCGGCAAGCGGAATGGTCGGCCGTCCATCCAGTTCCAGCGCGTGGTTGAGCGCATGGCCAAGGTCGAGCGCGGTGTCGAACAAGGTGCCATCGAGGTCGAATCCGACCAGCGAAAATGGAAAATCGGTCATGTTTGTGGCGAGTGCCCGGCTGTTCTGGAAACTGCAAGGAAATGCTGGCAAAGACCCTGTCATGACCCAGCACCCCCCCGCTTCCGCCGCCCCGCTTGCCGTGATCGTCCTTGCCGCGGGCAAGGGCACCCGCATGAAAAGCGACCGCCACAAGGTGTTGCATGCCATCGCCGGGCGACCGATGCTCGATCACCTGCTCGCCAGCGTCGCGCAACTTGCTCCCGAACGGCAGGTCGTCGTCGCCGGGCACGGCCGCGATCAGCTGGAAAAGGCGCTGGCCGGGCGCGCAGCCATTGCCTTGCAGGAACCGCAGCTTGGCACCGGTCATGCCGTGCAGCAGGCTGAGGCAGCGCTGGAGGGCTTTGCGGGCGATGTACTGGTGCTTTACGGCGATGTGCCCTTCGTGAAGCCGGACACCATGCGTGCGCTGCTGGAGCGGCTCCACGGCGATGATCAGCCCGCGGTGGTCGTGCTGGGCTTCGAACCGGCCGACCCGCTGCAATATGGCCGGATCGTCGCGGTTGACGGCGTGATCGCCAGGATGGTCGAATACAAGGACGCGACCGCGGCCGAGCGCGCCAGCCCGTTGTGCAATTCTGGCCTGCTGGCGGCGCGCTGCGATGACTTGTTCGCGTTACTGGCGCGAGTCGACAACGCCAATGCGCAGGGCGAGTACTACCTTCCCGATATCGTCAACATCGCCATCGCCGATGGACGCGGTGCCGCCGTAATCGTGACCGAGGATGCCGACGAAGTGGCCGGGATCAACAGTCGCGCCGAACTGGCCGAGGCCGATGCGCGCTGGCAGCACAAGCGGCGGTTGCAGGCGATGGCCGATGGCGCCACGCTGCGCGCTCCTGAAACGGTGTGGTTTGCGTGGGACACGGTGCTGGGTCGCGACGTGACGATCGAGCAGAACGTCATCTTCGGTCCAGGCGTGACCATTGCCGACAACGTCGAAATCCGCGCCTTCTGCCACATCGAGGGTGCGCGGATCGAAAGCGGGGTCACCGTTGGCCCGTTTGCCCGATTGCGCCCCGGTGCGGTGCTTGAGGAAAAGAGCCGCATCGGCAACTTCGTCGAAGTGAAGAACGCCACGCTGCACAAGGGCGCCAAGGCCAACCATCTGACGTATCTTGGCGACGCCGACATCGGTGCGGACGCCAACATCGGCGCAGGCACCATCACCTGCAACTATGACGGCTATTTCAAGTATCGCACTGTCATCGGCGAGCGGGCCTTCATCGGATCGAACTCGGCGCTGATCGCTCCGGTGCGGATCGGCGCGGATGCCATCGTCGCCGCAGGCAGCGCGGTCAGCCGCGACGTGTCGGACGGCGAGCTGCGACTGGTGCGCGGCGAGCAACTGGTCAAGCCCGGCTGGGCCGACAGCTTCCACGATGCGATGAAAAAGAAGAAGGCGGAACGCAAATGATCACGATCGCCCAGGCAACGCAGGCCCATCTTGATGGCTGGGCGGCATTGCGCGGGCAATTGTGGGACGAGGAGCCGGTTGCGGCTCATCGCGAGGAAGCTGCGGCGCAACTGGCCGACCCTGAACGCTTCCTCAATCTGGTGGCGCTGGCCGATGCGCAGGTTGTCGGCTTTGCCGAAGCGTCGATCCGGCACGAGTATGTCAACGGCTGCGATACGTCGCCGGTGGTGTTCCTTGAAGGCATTCTGGTTGCCGAGGGCTGGCGCAGGCAGGGACTTGCCAAGCGGCTGTGCGCGGCTATCGCCGACTGGGGCCGGAGCAAGGGTTGCAGCGAATTTGCTTCCGACGCATGGCACGATGACGTTGAAAGCCATGCGTTCCACACCGCTGTCGGCTTTGCCGAGACTGAGCGCGTGGTCTATTTTCGCAGCCAATTGTAACGATCGCGGCGAACCCTTCGGGCATCCCAGCAAAGGCCATCCCCCATGCCCATCGCCCAAATCAACATCGCGCGGTTTCATGGAGCGAAGGACGATCCGGCCAACGCACCCTTCTTCAATGCCATCGATCATGTGAATGCGCAGGCAGAGGCGGCCGACGGCTTCGTCTGGCGGTTGGTGGGCGAGGGCAACAACGCCACCGATATCGAGATCGTGCAGGGAGATCCCGATCTGATCGTCAACATGTCGGTATGGCGCGACGTCGAATCGCTTGAAGCCTTTGCCTATCGCCATGCCGATCACCGCGCGGTACTCGCACGGCGCAAAGAGTGGTTTCAGGACATAACCCCCTCTTTGGTGCTGTGGCCGGTGCCCGAAGGGCATGAACCGACAGTGGCGGAAGGCATGGCCAAACTTGCCGAACTCGCCGCCAATGGCCCCGGCAAGGCCGTGTTCACGTTTCGCTGGTACAGGGAAAACCGGTCGGGCTGATGGGGCGCGGCCCTTGACATGATATCATGATATGATATCAGAATATCATCATGACCAGAATTCTTGCCGATCTGCCCGATGATGACATCAAATGGCTCGATACCCGCGCTGCCGAGCAGGGGCGATCACGAGCGTCTGTGCTGCGTGATGCGGTGGCGGCTTACAAGGCGCAAGCGGTGTCATCGGGAAACAAGGACTGGATCCTGCGCGGGGCCGGGTACTGGAAAGATCGTGCCGACATTGGCGACGGGGTGGAATACCAGCAGGGCATCCGCGAGGATCGTCGCCCCTACGAAGATATCTGAGCCGTGTCCGACCCGTTCTTTGACACCAACATCCTGATCGATTGGTTGAAGGATCGTCCGCAAGCGACGGCGGAACTGTCGCGCTATAACGGGCATCGGGTCAGCCGTATCGCCTGGGCAGAAGTGCTTGCAGGAGAGCCGCTTGAAACGCGTGACCGGGTCCGTGATCTGATAGCGCCGTTCGAGGTAGTCGAGATAGATGGCCGCATCGCGGCAACCGCCGCAGACATCCGTCATCGCACCCGAATGAAGCTGCTCGATGCGTTGATTCTGGCGACCGCGCAAGTCAATGGCGCCATACTGGTAACCCGCAATACCCGCGATTATCCGGTGAACATGCCGGGCATACGCGTACCCTATACCCTGTGAACCCCAACTCCCTCTGACCAAAGGCACCCTCTCCCATGTGCGGAATCATCGGTATTGTCGGCAAGGAATCCGTGGCGGAGCGGCTGGTCGATGGCCTGCGGCGGATGGAATATCGCGGCTATGACAGCGCCGGGGTGTGCACGGTGGAAGGCGGCGAACTCGTGCGCCGTCGTGCCGAGGGCAAGCTCAACAACCTGGTCATCGAACTGGCGCGCAATCCCGCGCCGGGCAACGTCGGCATCGCGCATACCCGCTGGGCCACGCATGGCGCTCCGACGACCAACAACGCGCACCCGCACGCCACCGAGCAGGTCGCGCTGGTCCATAACGGCATCATCGAGAACTTCCGCCCCTTGCGCGAAGCGCTGACCAGGCGCGGCCGCGTGTTCGAAAGCGAGACCGACACCGAAGTCGTCGCCCATCTGGTATCCGAATATATAGAAAATGGCGAAAGCCCTGAAAATGCGGTGAAAGCCGTGTTGCCGCAACTGCGCGGTGCCTTTGCGCTGGCCATCGCGTTTCGCGAACACCCCGAATTGCTGATCGGCGCGCGACTGGGTTCGCCACTGGTTGTCGGTTATGGCGATGGTGAGACGTTCCTTGGCTCCGACGCGCTGGCACTGGCGCCGCTGACCCAGCGCGTGACTTATCTGGAAGAAGGCGACTGGGTGATCATCACCCGCGATGGCGCGCAGATATTCGACGTGGCCAACAATCCGGTCAAGCGGCCCATCGTGGCTTCGGGCGCGACGGCGGCGGCGATCGAGAAGGGCAATTACCGCCACTTCATGCTCAAGGAAATCTACGAGCAGCCGATCGTGGTGGCACAGACGCTGCGTTCGTACTTGCGCCGCTATGAACAGGTCGTCTCGTTGCCGCAGATCGATTTCGATCTTGCCAGCATCACGCGCGTGACCATCGTGGCTTGTGGTACCAGCTACTATGCCGGGATGGTGGCGAAGTACTGGTTCGAACGTTTTGCCCGCCTGCCGGTGGACATCGATGTGGCCAGCGAGTTCCGTTATCGCGATCCGGTGCTGGAAAAGGGCGGCCTAGCGCTGTTCATCTCGCAAAGCGGCGAAACCGCCGACACGCTGGCCGCGCTGCGCCACTGCAAGGCCGCTGGACAGACCATCGCTGTCGTCGTCAACGTGCCGACCAGCACGATGGCGCGCGAGGCCGACTTGCTCTTGCCGACCCACGCCGGGCCGGAAATCGGCGTCGCCTCGACCAAGGCGTTCACCTGCCAGCTTGCCGTGCTGGCGGCACTCGCCGCGCATCTGGCCGACAAGCGCGGGCTGCTGACCCGCGCCGAAGAAGCCGAGATCGTCGACCATCTGGTCGAGGCACCCGCCGCGCTCAACGCCGCGCTGGCGCATGACGACGAGATTGCCGCCATCGCTCCGCTGATCGCGCCGGCGCGCGACGTGCTGTATCTCGGGCGCGGGCCGGACTATCCGCTCGCACTGGAAGGCGCGCTGAAACTCAAGGAAATCAGCTATATCCATGCCGAGGGCTATGCCAGCGGCGAGATGAAGCACGGCCCCATCGCGCTGATCGATGAATCCGTACCGGTGATCGTGCTGGCACCGCGCGGGCCGCTGTTCGAAAAGACCGTGTCGAACATGCAGGAAGTGCGCGCACGCGGCGGCAAGGTCGTGCTGATTTCCGACGCCGAGGGCATTGCCGAAGCGGGGGAGGGGTGCCTCGCCACGATCGAAATGCCCAAGGTTCACCCGCTGATTGCGCCGCTGGTCTATGCCGTTCCGGTGCAGTTGCTCGCCTATCACGTCGCGGTTGCCAAGGGCACCGACGTCGATCAGCCGCGCAACCTTGCCAAATCGGTGACGGTCGAATGAGCGTGGCACCCGCCATCAATCTGGTCGGCATGCTGGCGCTCAACCAGGCGCATGTCTTGGAAACGTCCTCGCTCGATTACGCCGCGCTGGAAAACCTGATCGAGCAGGCGTTCCACGTTGGCACTTGCGATTCAGGCGGCATGGATGCGTTCCTGATCGCGGTCGATCAGGACGCCGATTACGATAGCCCCAATTTTCTGTGGTTTCGTCAGCGCTTTACCCGTTTCGTTTATATCGATCGGGTGATCGTGGCGGAAAGCCAGCGCCAGCGCGGCTGGGGACGCCGGTTCTACGCCGACTTGTTTGCGGCCGCCGAAGCGGCAGGACACGATGTGGTGTGCTGTGAAGTCAATCAGGTGCCGCCAAACCCCGGCTCGGACGCGTTTCACCGCGCACTGGGCTTCGAACCCGTCGGTACGGCGACATTGGCTGGCGGGGTCAAGACGGTCAGCTATCTGGTGCGCAAACTGGCCCAGTCGGACGTCTGATCTTACCCCACGACGGATTGGGACGTTCGGTCCCGCACCGTCTGCCCGCGTGTTCTCAAACGTCCCACACCAGCGGCAGGCTGGTGCATGCCCCGACATTGCCGCCGCGCATCGTTACCGGACGGGCGGGATCGAGCCGGACTTCGGGCATGTTTGCCAGCCATTCGCGCAGGAACGCGATGACTTCCAGCCGGGCCAGCCCCGCGCCGACGCAACGGTGTGCGCCTGCGCCCAGTGTCGTATGGCGGATCGGGGTCAGACCGCGCGCGAAGTCGACGGTCAGCGGGTCGGAAAAGCTGGCCGGATCAAGGTTGTGCAACACGCTCGGCAGGTAAACGATGTCGTCGGTACGGATGGTCACGCCATCGACCGCGATGTCCTCCACCGCATTGCGGCTGACGCTGACGGTGGGATAGCGGCGCATCAGTTCGTCCGCCGCCGCCGGGATCAGTTCAGGCTGGGCACGCAGGAGCGCCTGATCGTGCGGATTGCGCGCCAGGTGCAGCGCGACCATGCCGACCATCGCCACCACCGTGTCGAGCCCGCCGAACAGCAGGTTGCGACACATCCGCCGTGCTTCATCGAGCGTCCACGGTCGGTCGCCCACCGGCTCGGCCAGAATGCGGCTGAACAAGTCGGTCCCCGGATTGGCCAGCCGGGCCTCGACATAGGGCGCAAGATAGGCGTCCGCTGCATCGCGCAGTTGTTCGACGGTCATCGACCCGTCGGGGCGGGTCAATTGTGCGCCCAGCGGACGCAGCTTGGCGCGGTCCTCCACCGGTACGTCGATCAGCGTCAGGAAGATGTGCAGCGGCAGGATCTCGGCAAAATCCTGCATGAACTCGCACGATCCGCGCGGCCGCAAGGCAGCGGTCAGGTCGCGCGCCACAGCGGTGATCAGCGGGTCGAGCGCGATGATGTGTCGCGCGCCGAAGCCCTTCATGATGGCGTTGCGCGTGGCGTGGTGTTCGCGCCCATCCTGTTGCAGCGGGATGAAATCCATCACTTCGCCAAGGCCGGGTGTCACCGCCAGAACCTTGTTCGAAAGACGCGCGCTGTCGGCCCACAGCGAGCGGATCAATTCGCCCGAGGTAGCGATCCAGTGGCCGTGGTTGGCGGTGGTCCACACCAGCGCCGGTCGGCCCGTGTCGGCCCCGCCGCGCAAGGCCTCCCAGGCGGCGAAATAATCGTTTTCGACGCCGGGCAGGGCAAAGATGTCGAAATCGACGACCCGGTCAGCCGGAACATGATCCGGAATGTGAAGAACGCTGGCCATGTTTCTGTTTTTCCTCTCCCGCGCTGCTGGTGTTCAGCCCAGCTTGCGCAACGGCTCGGTGCCGTCCCAGTCTTTCGCGGCGTCCTTGATCATCTGGAAGATCGCATCGGCGCCGGTCATGTTCTGCAGCAGTTCGATCACCCCGCCCGGACCAGCGCCGGCGTCGACATAGATCACCGCGCCATCGGCCCCGACGGTGCCTTCGACCAGAATCTCTGCGCCGACAGCGGCCACCGCGGCCCGTGCTTCGGCGATGGAATCGACGAAGATGCAGACATGGTGCAACTGGTCGGTGACCGCGTATTCGCCGGTATAGATCGACGGTTCACGGTTTTCCGGGCGGATCAGTTCGATCTGCACGTCGCCCCAATAGGCGATGGCGATGCTGAAGATCGCGCCGGTGGGCACGCCCTTGTACCTGGCATCGCCCAGTGCGACGTTCTCCATCAGGTAGAACGGGCCGACACCCATCGTTTGCGTCCAGTACGTCACCGCCGCGTCGAAATCCTGCGGCAGAAAGGCGAGCTGGCCGATGGGGCCAAGGTCTTTGATCGCTTTGACGGTCACTGGAACAGTCCTTCGGGCGCTTCGATCAGGCCCTTCAAGGTTTGCAGGAAGGTGGCGCCCGCCGCGCCGTCGATGGCGCGGTGGTCGACCGACAGGGTCAGTCCGATGCGGCTTTCGAAGGCGATGTCGCCATTATCACGTTCCACCGCGACCTTGTTCACCCCGCCGACGGCAAGGATCGCGCCTTGTGGCGGGTTGATGATCGCGTCGAACTGCTCGATCCCGAACATGCCGAGGTTCGAGACGCTGAAGGTGCCGCCATCCATGTCGTCGTAGCTCAGTTTGCCGGCCTGTGCCTTGTCGATCAGCGCGCGGGTGGTGCTGGCGATCTGGGCGATATGCAGGCGGTCGGCCTGCCGCACGATCGGCGTGACCAGTCCCTTGGGGCTGGCGACGGCGATGGCCACGTCAGCGTGGGGGAAGCTATGCACCGCATCGCCATGGACCTGCACATTGACATCAGGATGCCGCACCAGTGCCAGCGCCACCGCCTTGACCAGATAGTCGTTGATCGAGGCCCCCTTGCCGCCAATAACTCCCCCAAGCACGATATTGGCGGTCTTGCGCAGCGCGATCAGTTCATCGACCCGTGCCGAGACGCGCAAGTAGAAGTGCGGGATGGTCTGCTTGGCCTCGGTCAGGCGGCGGGCCACGACCTTGCGCACTTTGTCGAAGGGCTGGACTACCGGATCGTTGGCTACTGGAACGAAGGGAGCGCCGAACACCACCGTACCCGCCTGGGCTGCGGGAGCGGGGACCAGCGCCAGCACGTCCTTCTTCGAAATGCGCCCGCGCGGTCCGGTGCCGGTCAAGCCGGTCAGGTCGATATCATGCAGCGCGGCCAGTCGCCGGGCCAGAGGCGAGGCGAAGATTGCCGCGATCTCGGCGGGCAGGGGCGCTGCACCCTTGTAGCTGGCAGCGCGGTCGGGCTGGAGCGCCTGAAACACATCCTGATAGGTGATGCGACCGCCGCGTCCCGAGCCCGAGATCGGCTCGATATCGATGCCTTCGGCTTCGGCCAGCTTCAGCGCTTCGGGGCTGATCGGGCGGTTGGTGACGATCTTCTTCGGTGCGCGAGCAGGCGTTGCCGGTGCGGCCGGGGCGGCAGCCACTGGCGCAGCGGCAGGGGCTGGCGCCGAACCCGCCTTGGCCGCTACCGACGTTTCAGCCGGTTTGAACGCGGCGATGAAGGCATCGATTTCGGCATCGGTGGCGGCCGCTTCGGCAAATACCGCCAGCAGCGCACCCACCGGATGCGCATCCTCGCCAGCGGGTACGAGCAGCCGCTTGAGCACGGCATCGTATTCCGCTTCGACCTCGTTGGTGATCTTGGCGGTTTCGATCAGGCACAGCGTTTGCCCACGAGTGAAGGCATCGCCTTCCTTGACCATCCATTCGGCGATGGTGCCCTCGGTCATTTCGATGCCCCACTTGGGCATGCAGAACGGGCGGATATCGGCCATGGCGCGCAGTTCCTTAGCGGTAGGACAGGACTTTGCGCACCGCCGCTTCGATCTTGTCGATCGAGGGGAGGTACGCCGTCTCCAGTTCGCGCGCGAACGGGATCGGGGTGTGCGGCGGATTGACGCCGAGCGGCGGCGCCTTGAGGCTGGCAAAGGCCTTTTCCGAAACCAGCGCGCAGATATCGCTGGCAAGGCTGCAACGCGGCGGCGCTTCGTCGACCACGATGAGGCGACCGGTTACTTCGACAGAATCGAGGATCGCTTCCTCGTCCAGCGGGCTCGTGGTGCGCAAGTCGATCACGTCGCAGCCGATGCCTTCGGCCGCCAACCTGTCGGCCACCGCCTCGCAGAAACCGAGCAGCAACCCGGTCGAGACGATCGTCACGTCCTGCCCTGCGCGGCTGAGGCGGGCATGGCCGAACGGGATCATGAAGTCCGGGTCGTCGGGCACTTCGCCGCTGACACCGTAGAGCGCCTTGTGCTCAAGGAAGATAACCGGGTCATCGTCGCGGATGGCGGTGCGCAAAAGGCCCTTAACGTCGGCGGGCGTCGTCGGCATCACCACCTTGAGGCCGGGCATGCCGGTCAGGATCTGGTGGACCGCCTGGCTATGCTGGGCCGCCGCATTGTAGCCCGCGCCATAGGCCATGCGGATCACTGCCGGGCAGCGGGTCTTGCCGCCGAACATGTAGCGAAACTTGGCCAGCTGGTTCCAGATCTGGTCGAGCGATACGCCGATGAAGTCGGCGAACATCAGTTCGGCCACCGGCCGCTTGCCCGACAGCGCCAGTCCTGCCGCAGCGCCGATGATGGCGCTTTCCGAGATCGGCGTGTCGATCACCCGGTCGGCGCCGAACTTCCCGAACAGGCCGGTCGAGGTCGACCAGATCCCGCCGATGGCTTCGGGGCCACCGGGGGTGCCCATGCCGCCGACCACGTCTTCACCCAGCACGACCACATTGGGGTCGCGCGCCATTTCTTCTGCGATCGTCGAGACGACGGCGTCGCGATACATCATCTTGGCCATTGTTCGCTCCCGCCTCAGTACGAAATATAGACGTCGGTCAGGACGTCCTCGGCGGTTGGCCGGGCCGCCGCCTTGGCCTTGGCCGTGGCATTCTCGATCGCGGCCAGCACCTCGGCATCGACCGCATCGATATCCTCGTGGCTCAACAGCCCGGCACCGGTCACGCTGGCGCGGAACTTCTTGATGCAGTCACGCGTCTCGCGGATGCGATCGAGTTCGCCCGGACCGCGATAGCGCTGCGGATCGCCCTCGAAGTGGCCGAAGAAGCGCTCGGTGTCGAATTCCACCGCCGCCGGCCCGTTGCCCGGCACGCGGACATAATCGAGCACTTCGCGCATGGTTTCGAAAACCGAGAAGAAATCGGTGCCATCGCCGCGCCACACCTTCATGCCGAATGCTTCGGCGCGGCTGGCGATGTCCAGTTGCGTGCCGACCGCGTAATCGAACCCGGTGTGTTCGGAGTAGTGGTTGTTCTCGAACACGAAAATGCATGATGCCTTGGTCACCACCGCCATGTTCATCGCTTCGAACGTGGTGCCCTGGTTGCAGGCGCCATCGCCCGAGAAGGTGATGGCGACGTGACCCTTGCCGTCGATCTTGCAGGCAATCCCTGCGCCGACCGCGATCGGTGCGCCCGCGCCGACGATGCCGTTGGCGCCCAGCATGCCCTGATCGAAGTCGGCAATATGCATCGAGCCGCCCTTGCCCTTGCACAGGCCTTCGCGGCTGCCCCAGATTTCGGCCATCATGCCATCGACATCGCAGCCCTTGGCAAGGCAATGGCCGTGGCCGCGATGGGTCGAGACGATCTTGTCCTCGACCGACAGATGCTCGCACACCCCTACCGCGACAGCTTCCTGCCCGCAGTACAAGTGCGTGAACCCGGCGATCTCGCCGGTCTGGATATCGACGTGCAACCGTTCCTCGAACTCGCGGATCAGTTTCATCTGGCGATAGGCGCGCAAGAGCGCCTCACGGCTCAACTGCATCCTTCATCCCACCTTGTTGTTGTTGAAAGTCATGTGTTCAAAGTCCCAGTACGGTCTTGGCGATGATCGAGGACTGCACTTCGTTGGTGCCGCCAAAGATCGTCCACGCCCGACTGTTGAGGTAGCGCGCGGTGGCCACTTGTGCGGCGCGCGAATGGACCGGCGGTGGCGCGTTGTCGCCATAGAGCGGCCGCGCCGGATCAAGCTGCAACCCGGCGGTGCCCAGCGCGTCCACTGCCAGAAGGTCGATGTCCTGCCGCAAGTTCGAGGCGAGCAGCTTGGTCAGCGAGGTTTGCGGCCCCGGCGGGCGGCCTTTGGCGACATCGGCCAGAATTTTCAGTTCGATCATTTCCAGCGCCTGCACCGACAGCTTTGCCCGTGCCACGCGGCGCTTCCAGTCGGTATCGTCGGCCAGTCTGCCGCCGCGCCCGTCCGCTTCTTCGGCGGCCAGCAGTTCGACTTGTTCCAGATCGTAGCTGAGCTTGGGCGCGTGGCACGATCCGCCGCGCTCGTTTTCAAGCAGGAACTTTGCCAGTTTCCAGCCGTCGCCCTCCTCGGCCACGCGGTCGGCGACGGGTACGACCACGTCCTCAAGGAACACCTGATTGACTTCGTGATCGCCTGCCAGTGTCAGGATCGGGCGCACCGACACGCCGGGGGCCGCCATGTCGATCAGCAGGAAGGTGATGCCCGCCTGCTTTTTCACCTCGGGATCGGTGCGCACCAGCGTGAACATGCGGTTGGCCCAGTGGGCATGCGTGGTCCAGATCTTCGAGCCGTTGACAACGTAGTGGCTGCCGTCGGCCGACAGCACCGCGCGCGTCTGCAAGCTGGCAAGGTCCGATCCGCTGCCCGGCTCGGAAAAGCCCTGACACCAATAATCCTCACCCGACAGGATGCGCGGCAGATAGCGCTGCTTCTGGTCGGGGGTGCCGAAGGTGTAGATCACCGGCGCGACCAGCTTCAGCCCCAGCACCGTCAGATTGGGGGCGCCGGCCAGCGCGCATTCCTTTTCGAAGATATAGCGCTGCACCGGGCTCCAGCCGGTGCCGCCAACTTCCTTGGGCCATTGATAGCCCAGCCAGCCGCGCGCGTTGAGCACCGCGTTCCAGTGCTGGCCGATATCGGGTTCGACGAACACCGTCGGGGACGCGGCGGC
Source organism: Novosphingobium sp. FKTRR1 (assembly GCF_020404405.1). Taxonomy (GTDB): domain Bacteria; phylum Pseudomonadota; class Alphaproteobacteria; order Sphingomonadales; family Sphingomonadaceae; genus Novosphingobium. Next base: position 71,895 of record NZ_JAIZDA010000003.1, read on the forward strand.
GCCGTCCTTGACCGCCTGCGGCAGGTTTTCGGCAAGGAACGCGCGCACTTCGTCGCGAAAGGCGATGTCCTGCGGGGAGAGGTCGATATCCATGGCGTATGCTGCTTATCGTTCGAGGATGGTCACGGCTGAGACGCCGGGCGCGCCGTAGACGTGGCTGTAAGCGGTCCTGGGCGCACCGGGAACTTGGCGGCTGCCCCCGTCGCCGCGTAACTGGACCACGTTTTCATAGACTTGGCGCAAGCCGGACGCGCCGATGGGTTCGCCACAGGCAAGGCATCCGCCATCGGTGTTGACCGGCAGCGTGCCGCCGATCTCGGTGCGGCCTTCGGCCAGCCAGGCTTCCTGTTCGCCGTCGGCACAAAAGCCGTTTTCGGCCATGTGCATGATTTCGGCCCCGGCTTCGGTGTCCTGCAACTGCGCCAGCGCAATGTCCTCCGGCCCGATTCCGGCCATGCGGAATGCGTCGGCAGAGGCGATGCGCGTGGCCGTGGCGGTACCGCCGCCGATATCGATCGAAGGGGCGAACACTTCGAAGCTTTTGGTCGGGCGCGTGCGCATCGTCGCCGCCTTCAGCCGGACCAGCGGTTTGCCGAGTTCGCGCGCCTTCTTCTCGCTGGCCAGGATCAGCGCGACCCCGCCTTCGGCTGGTGAGCAGAACATGAACTTGCTGTAGGGGTCCGACACCAAGGCCCCGTTCAGGATATCGTCCAGCGCAACAGGTTCGCGGCGCCACGCATGGGGGGCATGCACGGCGTTGCGGAACGCCTTTTCCGCCACGCGGCCAAGCGTGGTGCGGCTGATCCCGTGCAGGTGCATGTAGCGGGTGATCTTGGCCGCGAAGAATTGCGTGGTGATCATGAACCCGGCATCGCCGTACCAGTCGGGCAAGTTGTACTCGGCGGGCAGAGCGTTGAATGCGCCGCGCGGGTGTTTGTCGAACCCGACCGCAAGGCCGATGTCGAATTCGCCCGACTTGATCGCCATTTGCGCCGAAAACAGCGCCGATCCGCCCGCAGCGCAGCCATTGCGCACGTTGATGAACTGGACGCCGGTCAGCCCAAGCCGGTCGACCATCGTATCGGGATTGCCCGCAGCGTCCGAACTGCCATAGGCGAACTGGATATCGGGCCAGGCGATCCCGGCGTCGCCCAGCGCCTGCTGGACGGCGAACACGCCTTGCTCAAGACCGGACAGCCCATCGGTACGACCGAACGGGTGGATTCCTACGCCAACGATGCAGACGTCGCCGCTCATGCTGCCGCTCCTGTGGTTGCTGCGGGGCGGAAGGCGGGGATCTGCGCCGATGCGGCGTTGTCGGGATCGAGCGGCACAGAAGTGAGTTCCAGCGCCATTCCGATGCTGATCTGGTCGAAGGCCACGTCGGTCAACCGCGCCTCGACGATCACTTCGCCGGGCAGTTCGACATAGGCCACAGGCCAGGGGCGGAATGTGTCAGGCCCGGCATAAGGCGGGCTTTTGGGGCGATAGCGCTGGATCGTCCAACTCCACAGCCTGCCGGTTCGCGACAGCGCGACGGGTTCGTAAGCTGCGCCGGGCGGGCAGGGGAACACGATGCGCCCGCTCGTCCGTTCGCGACCGCCGATCAGACGTGGCGGCGCTTCATCGGTAAACAGCCCTTCGGCAATCGCGTGCATCTCGGCTCCCGTTTGCGGACATTCGAATTTGGATGTTTTCGAATCCCTTGCCTGCCCTTCAGGCCACAGCCGCGCCCGCTTGCCGACTCTGCAAAACGCTAGGGTTGCACGAATAATGCGCGAAAATGGCAGGAAACCGTCTGAAACGCGCACGCACCTGTCCAATCGGGCAGGGGTAGCCCCGCGCCGCCTAGCGCTGCCATGGCATGCATCGTCAGGTGTTGAGCGAGATGTAACCCAGTTGCGCTGCCTTGAACACGGTCTGGCTGCGGTTGACCGCGTTCAGCTTGGTTGAGGCGTTATGGATATGGAACCGCACCGTTGCGCGGCTGCGGCTCATGATCATGCTGATTTCCAGGTCGGTCTTGCCGATTGCCGCCCAGCGCAGGCACTCGACCTCACGCTTGGACAGGCGCGAGCCGGGCGGCAGCGCCTGCACCGAGCCCATCGCATGGACATAGCTGGCGATGAACGTGCGCGCATAGATGCCAAAGGCATCGCCGTGCTGCAGGAAGGCTGCTTCCAGATCGGTGACCGTCGGGTCGAGCGGGTTGAAACTGACCGCGCCGATCTGCCCGAACGGCAGGTGCACGGGCACCACGATCGCGGCGCGTGTCATGGCGCGGTTGTCGAAATTGGTCAGGTCGATGGCGGCCAGATAATGGTTGGGCTGGCGGGTGCGGAACCCTTGCGCATTGACCCAGAACGGCTCGCTTTCAAAACGGCACGCCGAAGTCAGCGGCGAATCGAGCGCGATCCGTGAATTGCGCCACCACACCTTTTCATCATTCCAGCCGAACACGTCACGCGCCAGAATGTTGCCATCGGCATCCACCGGGGTGCGCTTGTCGGCGATGTCGTGCGCCGGAGCGGCGCGCATGCCGAATGCCAGCGCCTGCTTGTGCAAGGCTTCTGCCGCGCGGCGAACGTCCGCCGGACAGCCGATTCGCACTTTGTCGATGGATTCGGCCGAAAGAGGGTTTGCATCCTGCACCTTCGGGTTCTCCAGCACATCCAGACCGTAAGCCATAGTGGCCTCCCATGAAGTCCGGCATCTTTCGCGCGCCGTAACGTAAGACCGGACAATACCGGCAGTCGTGCCGGGAAACAATCACCTGTATCTCTGTACAGCCTAGTCTTTTGCGCAGCGTGGAGCCTGCCGCGACGGTGATAGGGATTTACGCCAAGGGAGAGCTTGCGTGAATTTCGACCTCACCGAGGATGAGGAACTGCTCAAGGCGCTGGCCGAGCGGTTCATCGATGACCGATACGATATTGACCGTCGCCGCGCCTATCTGGCGGCTGACGAGGGTTTTTCGCGCGAAAACTGGCTGCTGCTGGGTGAATTGGGATTGCTGGCGGCGCCTCTGGCCGAGGAATACGGCGGCCTCGGGATCGATGCCACGGCCGTTGCCACGGTTTTCGAGGCATTGGGACGCGGCCTCGTGGTCGAACCGCTGATCGAGGCGACGCTGGTCGCCGCGCGCCTGTTTGCCACCACTGCGCCTGCGGCACTGGCCGATTCGTGGCTGCCAGGCCTGCTCGATGGCAGCCGCCGTGTTGCGCTGGCGCATGCCGAAGCTGGCAGCAGGGGCGGCCATCTGTGGGTGCAGACCAGCGTCACCGGCAACGGCGATGAGGTTGTAATCACCGGCCACAAGCCGCACGTCATTGCAGGTTTCGGGGCGGACGGGTTTGTCGTCAGCGCGCGCAGCACCGGCGCGCCGGGCGATCCGTCCGGGCTGGGCCTCTACTTCGTGAAAGCCGCTGCTCCGGGGCTGACGACGGCAAGTTGGCGGCTGGCCGATGGCTCGGTCGCGGCCGCGCTGACGCTCGATGCCGTGCCCGCAGTGGCGCTTGATGGCGGGTTTGGCGCGCTGACCGAGAACGAGGCGCTGGCCTCGCTCGCGCGTTCGGCCGAAGCGCTGGGCGTGATGCAGCGACTGTTCGACGATACGCTTGAATATCTGCGCACCCGCAAGCAGTTTGGCGCGGCACTCGGCACGTTTCAGGCGATCCAGCATCGCATGGCGGCGCAGTACGGTGCGCTCGAACAAGGCCGCGCCTTGCTGAACCTTGCCATCGTCAATCAGGGCAGTGCCGCGTTCGCCAAGGCGGTGCAGGGCCTGCGCGCCTTCGTCGCCCCTGCCAGCGTGGAACTGGGGCACGAGATGATCCAGTTCCACGGCGGGATGGGCGTAACTGACGAACTGCTGATCGGCCACGGCCACAAGCGCCTGCTGGTGCTGTCGCGCTGGCCAGAAGCACCCGAAGTGGCACTGGACCGCTTCGCCGGAGTGGTTTGAGCGCGATCGGGCCGCTGTCGTCGACCGAAACAGAAAGGGCCGGGGCGTGATCCCCGGCCCTTCCGTTTGGCCTGCTTGGTATTCTTGTCAGATGGCCGATCAGTCGACGGTCGGCCGTTGTTTGAGCCAGCCGATACCCCGACGCAGCAGCTCGTGGAAAACCGGCAAGTCCCAGGCGCAGCGGTCCAAGGTTGGCCACCAGTCGAGCATCGGTTGCAGGTCATAGTGCCCGCGGCAATGGCCCAGCGTGTTGTAGAGCACCGCGCCCTTGCCATGGTCCTTGATGTACAGCACCGGGTGCGTGCCGGGGGCGTCGGCAGCTTCGACGAAGCCGGTACCTTCCTCGACGCATTCGGTTTCCAGCAGCACGTGCAACTGGCCGTGGCATTCGAGATGGTACAACTCGTCGGTCGTCTCGAACGGTTCGATGCCTTGTGTCAGCGGGTGGTCGGGATCGGCCACGGTGACGGTGTAGGGCGCGATCGGGGGATGGCTGATGAACTGGCTGCCGAGCAGGTCCATCATCAACGGCGCCCAGCGCGGCGCCTCCCACAGGCCCGCGTTGGGACCATCGGCCAGCAGGCGCAGTACCGAGTTGGTGCCATGCAGCGCGTACCAGCGTCCACCCCGCTCCAGCCACGCCCGCAGCGCCTCCTGCGCCTTCAGCGAGGGCGTGACGTCGCATGTATAGGTGACGATGATGTCGGCGGCCTCGATCGCGGCGATGTTCTCGTAATCCTCGAACACACGGGTGCGGATCGCGGGATCTTCTGCCAGCAGCTTGAGCAGTTCGAGCCGGGCGAAGTCGATGTCGTGCCAAACCCCGCCACACACGAACACGCAGTTCACGCGCGGCGGATGCGTCTCCGCTTCGCTCATGCTTTGGCTCCCAGTTCGCCCGACAGGTACTTGTCGAGCGTCTGGTGGAACTGGCGGATGCGGATTTCCTGATAGTCGCCCAGATTGACCTGGCCGGTCTTGGACGCGTGCAGACCCTGCTGCACATAAGGCAGGTTTTCCATGTCCTGTTCGAACACGTGGCCCAGCACGCCGATTTCGGGAGCATCGGTCCACTTCTGGTCGTTGCCCAGCAGCTTCATCGGCACGCCGCGCGGGATCGGCTCGCCCTTCTTGACGCGGGCAAGGATGCGCACTTCCATCAGGCAGGTGTCGGGCGTCTTGCCGGGGCGCCAGCGGTAGACGATGTTGGGCATGAAACCGCCCCACGGCGCAAAGTTGGGGAACACGTTGTAGACCAGCCCATCGAGCAGTTCGGCGTCGGTGGCGTGATCGTGGTCGTACCCGGTCTGCGCGGTGTACCCGGCGCGCATGGCGGCACCAAGGGCTTCGCGCGCGGTCAGCCCTTCGGGCACGGTGACGGCAAAGGGATCGCTGGCTTCGTAGTTGTCGCCCGAACGGCCATTGTACTTGACGAACTCGTCGACAATCCATTGCTGGGTCTTGCCGTCGGGGTCGATGTGCGGGCTCATGATCCCGAACGGGACCAGATTGACATTCACGTTGTCGCCCCAGGTCCAGTAGGCGCTGTTGGCGTCGCCGGTGAAGGGCAGCAGTTGCGGGTGCGTGACGATGGTGTGCCAGGCCTCCATGAAGGCTTCGGCGGTGACTTTCCAGTTGGCGGGCACTTCCTTCGCCACCCAGATCACCGTGGTGCACTCTTCATGGCGCCAGCGTTTGAAGAATTCGGGGATGGGGGCGAGGTATTCCTCAAGGCTCGGCCCGCCAGCCTCTTCGCGCAGGAAGATGTAGCCGCCCCAGCGACCGACTTCGGCCTGCGGCAGGGTCATCTTGTCCTTGGTCAGGTGCTTGAAGTCCCACGCGCAGGGCATTCCGACAAAGCTGCCGTCCTTGTTCCACGAAAAGCCATGGAACGGGCAGGTGAAGGTGTCGGCGGTACCATCATGGTCACGCAGCTTGCGGCCACGATGCAGGCAGACGTTGTGCATCGCCTTGACCGAGCCGTCTTCCTGACGGCTGATCAGCCACGACCGGCCGGCCATCTCGAACACGGTGTAATCGCCCGGCTCGGGAATGTCCTCGTCGCGCGCGGCGAACTGCCAGACGTGCGGCCACATCTTTTCGCGCTCGGAGCGGGCGAAGTCCTCGCTGGTGTAGCGGCTGGCGGCGATCGGGTCCGATCCGCGATACTGATAGCTTTCCTCGGTCAGCATGGCAGGAGCAGGGCGCGAATCCTGCGCCAGCAGATCGGGCCAGCTGATGCCGTTGCTACGGGCCAGACCGCCTGAGATCTGCCCGCCGGAATTCGTGAGTCCGCCGTCGGTTGCGTCGAAGTCAGCCATTTGTTTTTCCTCGCCCGGATTCTAATCACTCCTGCCGGTTTTGCGCCATCGGCGCCAGTCCGTCACCTTGCGAAAAAGCATAGGTTGCGCGTCGGGGCCGACCACTTCACCACACCGTCGGGCGCCATGGCGCAGGAGAGGACATCGATGGCACGACTCGAAGGCAAAGTGGCGCTGGTCACTGGCGGAACCACCGGCATTGGCGCGGCAACCGTGCGCAGGCTGACGGCTGAGGGCGCAAAGGTGTTCTTCACCGGATCGAAGGAAGAACCTGCCGCTGCTCTGTGCGCCGAAACCGGCGCGCAGTTCCGCAAGCACCGCGTGCAGGACGCTGCCAGTTGGCCCGCGCTGATCGACGACGTGATCGCGACGTACGGTCGGCTCGACATCGCTTTCGCCAATGCCGGCACCGAAAGCGGCGATGCCAGCATCGAGGATGTCGGCATTGCGGGCTGGGACAACGTTGTCGCCATCAACCAGACCGGCGTGATGCTGACGGTGCAGAACGCCATTGCGGGCATGAAGCGCAACCCCGAAGGGCCAACCGGTTCGATCATCGTCAATTCGTCGATGAACGCCACCCGGCCCTTGGGCAACTACGTGGCCTATTCGGTGACCAAGGCGGCCGTGTGCGCGCTGGCCAAATCGGCGGCGGTCCATTGCGGACAAAAGGGTTACAAGATTCGCGTCAATGCGATCCTGCCCGGCGTGGTCGAAACCCCGCTGATCCAGCAGATCATGAACGCGCAGCCTGATCCGGTGGCTGCGCGCTCGATCTACGAAGGCATGGCTCCGCTCGGGCGCATGGCGCAGTTGGACGAGATTTCGGGGCTGGTCGCGTACCTCGCATCGGACGAGTCCGGGTTCATTTCGGGTGCCGAGATCGCGATCGACGGCGCCACTACCGCAGGGATGATGGGTGTATGAGCGATCTGGGTTCAAAGCGGCTGCAGGGCCGCGTGGCCTTCATCTCGGGCGGTTTGCGCGGCATCGGGCTCGCCTGCGCCGAGCGGTTCCTGGCCGAAGGCGCCGAAGTCGTGCTGTCCGACCTCGATGCCGCTGACAGCGAAGTGGCCAGCACGACGCTGGCCCGGCTGGGTCAGGCGGCGAGCTACATCAGCGCAAACGTGGCAAAGGAAGAGGACTGGGAACGCGCGGTCGCCACGGTCAAGGAGCGCCACGGCGCGGCGCACGTGCTGATCAACAACGCCGGGATCGACCTTACCGGCGCGGTCGAGACGTTGAGCCTTGAAGGCTGGCGGCGGATCATGTCGATCAACGTCGACGGCGTGTTCCTTGGCACCAAGCATTTCGTGCCGCTGCTGGCGGCCAGCGGCGCCGACGTAAAGGGTGGGGCCTCGATCATCAACGTCAGCTCGATCATGGGGCTGGTCGGTTACAACGAGGTGTCGGCCTACAACGCCAGCAAAGGGGCGGTGCGCCTGTTCACCAAGGGCATCGCCATCGAGTTCGCGCAGAAGAAGATGCCGATCCGCGCCAATTCGCTGCACCCCGGTTTCGTGCTGACCCCGTTGCTCAACGCCGGATTCCAGCGCTGGGTCGATGCCGGGTTTGCCGAAAAGCCGCAGGATCTGGTCGACACGATGGCCGCAACCACGCCGATCGGACGGCTGGCCGATCCGAGCGAGCTGGCTTCGGCAGCGTTCTTCCTGGCGAGCTCGGACAGCAGCTACATGACCGGTGCAGAACTGGTCATCGACGGGGGATGGACCGCACAATGACAATTGCACTCGACAACGTGGTCGCCGTTGTGACCGGCGCTGCCGGCGGCATCGGCCGCGAACTGGTCAAGGCGCTCAAGGCCGCGCACGCCACCGTCATCGCCACCGACATGGCGCCCGACGCCCAGATCGAAGGCGCGGACCTGTATTTGCAGCATGACGTGACCAGCGAAGCCGACTGGGAAGCGCTCGCCGGGATCATCCACCGCGATTACGGGCGGCTCGATGCGCTGGTCAACAATGCCGGCATCTCGATCGTCACCAAGTTCGATGAAACGCCGCTGAGCGAGTTCCATCGGGTCAACGCGGTCAATGTCGATTCGATCATCATCGGCACGCAAGTCTTGCTGCCGCTGTTGCGCGCAGGGGGGCAGGCGCGCGGTGGCGGTGCCTCGATCGTCAACTTCTCCAGCGTTGGCGGCTTGCGCGGTGCGGCCTTCAACGCGGCATATTGCACCAGCAAGGCGGCGGTGAAGATGCTGTCGAAGTGCCTTGGCGCCGAATTTGCGGCGCTGGGCTATAACATCCGCGTCAATTCGGTGCATCCGGGCGGGATCAACACCGGGATGCTGTCCTCGATCATGGACCGCTATGTCGAACTGGGCGCGGTGCCATCGCGCGAAGTGGCGATGCAGGGCATCGTCGCCAACCACCCGATCGGCCGGATGGGCCGCCCTGACGAAATGAGCGGCGGCGTGGTCTATCTGTGTAGTGACGCGGCCAGCTTCGTCACTTGCAGCGAATTCGTGATGGACGGCGGTTTCAGCCAGGTGTGATCGCGGGCAGGCAGGGCCTCTTGCCATTTGCGTGCGCGTCATTGCAGACTTCCGCCGACCAGACGGAGGGCTGCAATGACGATCACGATCACCGGCTTTGCCAGTTCGCCCGACCGAGGCAGGGGCCTTGCCCGCGACATGCGGGTGCGTTGGGCGCTGGAGGAAGTGGGTCAGGCATACGCCATGCGCCTCTTGTCCTTTGCCGAGCTGAAGCAGCCCGCGCACATCGCCCACCATCCCTTCGGGCAGATCCCGACTTACGAAGATGGGCAGGGCCTTGTGCTGTTCGAGGCGGGGGCCATCGTCCTGCACATCGCCGAAAACCACGTTGGCCTGCTGCCGGTCGATCCGCAGGCGCGCTCACGGGCAATCATGTGGATGTTCGCGGCGCTCAACACGATCGAACCGGTGCTGCTGGAGCGGGAAACCGCCATGCTGATCGAGCGCGAACGGGACTGGCACCACGAGCGCCTGCCCTTGGTCGAACAGCGTATCCGGGTGCGGCTGGGCCAGTTATCGGACCGGTTGGGGGATGCCGAATGGCTCGATGTTGAATTCAGCGCTGGCGACCTGATGATGGCCTCGGTGTTGATCCGCACGAAGTCATCGGGCCTGATGGACGCGCATGCCAACCTTGTCGCCTACGTCGCGCGGGCCGAAGCACGACCGGCCTATCAACGTGCCTTTTCCGCGCAACTGGCGATCTACGAAGCCTCGCTCAACGCGTGAGATAACCCGCTTCCACCGCAAGCGCATGGCCGGTGACATAGCTGGCGGCATCCGAACATAGCCATGCGCTGGCCTCGGCGACCTCTTCCGGCCTGCCGAAGCGCCCAAACAGGCTGAGCGCCGGGGCGAAGTCGGCCTCGCTGAACCCGGTTTCATCGAGCGCGGCGCGCAGCATCGGCGTGTCGATGGCGCCGGGCATCACTGCGTTCACCCGGATCCCTTGCGGCGCGCCTTCGATGCTGGCGGTCTTGGTCAAGCCGATCACGCCATGCTTGGCCGCGACATAGGCTGCACTGTTGGGCTGCGGGCGGACCGAACTGACCGAGCCGATGTTGACGATCGCGCCTCGGATGCCATTGGTCTGGGCCTGCGCCAGCATCTGGGCGATCTCGTACTTCATGCACAACATGACACTGCGCAAGTTGACGCTGACCACCCGGTCGAAGATGGCCATGTCCGCCTGATGGATCGGCAGGTTGTCGGGCGCGATGGCGGCGTTGTTGACCGCGCAATCAAGCTTGCCGAACGCAACGACCGTGGCGGCCACGAGTGCAGCGACTTGTGCTTCATCCGCTACGTTGCAGGTGGTTGCCTGCGCAGTACCGCCCGCGCTGCGAATGGCTTCGGCCGTTGCGGCGGCGGTATCGGCGTTAATGTCGGCAACCATCACGCTCGCCCCGCGCGCCGCCAGCAGGCGGGCGGTGGCAGCGCCCATGCCGACACCAGCGCCGGTGACAAGCGCGACTTTGCCTGAAAGGCTGACCAATCCTGCGTCCAACGTGCTTTCCTTGCGTGTTCTGCGTTACTTCACGTTGTCGAGCGAGCCAGCCAGCGGCAACAGGAAGTCCATTGTGTAGCGCGTCGCCTTCCAGCCTTCCGGCGTGCGCACCACATCGAAGTAATAGCGGCCGTTCACGGTCACGCTGTTGCCATCCTTGCCGATGCCAATGCCCTGAACATAAGCGCGGATCGAGGCAGTATCACCGCCATAGGCAGTGATCGCGAAGTTGCTGAGATAGTGTGCGTGATGCACGTTGTTGGCAAAGACGGTGGCATAAAACGCGGCAATCGCGTCGTGACCATGCAGGGGGGCAAGCCCGATGCCCGACAGGTCGAACACGGCATCGGCGGTGAACACGGCAAGGATTCCGTCGATATCGCCGATCGTGTCGACCGCGTGGGCGTAGGCGATCAGCAAGTCCTGAATCGCCAGCCGGTCCTCGACCGGGCAGGGTGCGCTCATCGGTCGGCTCCCGGCGCAACCGCGCCGACATAATCGTTGAGCAGTTCATGGAAGCGCTGCACGCGCTTTTCCTGACCGGGCAACAGGCAGCCCTTGAACCCGCGTGAATTCAGACCTTGTTGCTGGGTGGTGCCAATCGACAAGTCCTGATCGGCGACATAGCCGACCGACACGCCGTCGCCATAGACCGAATGGCGCTGGATGGCATCGAGCCGGAACGGGGCGGGGCCGACCGGGGTCTCGATCTGGTCCATGCCCTTGACCGGCGGGTAGAGGCACCAGTGCTGGAACACGCACTTTTCGGGGTCGGTCGGGTGCGGTTCGGTGCGCAGGATCTGGCACTGCTCGGGCGACATCGTCAGCGTCAGGTTGGGGAACAGCGTGCAATGGAAATAGTCGACCAGTTGCTGGTCGGTCATGTCGCTGTAGTCATAGCCACGCGCTGCGCCGTGTTCGCGCTTGGCCTTGATCACCGCTTCGCGGATGTCACCTGTCCGACCACGGTATTCGGTGGGATCAATCCCCCAGCTTTGCGCTGCTTCGTACAAGCCGGGCGGCACGTCACCGCTGACATAGTCCTTGCGCGTGGTGGCCTGATGGCCAACCATCCACATCGCGTTGTGCCCGGTGGGATACATCTCGAACAGCGTCGTCGGCAGGCCATCGTTGATGAAGGTCGCCAGCTCGGGGTGGATCGTGGGCAGGTGATAGCTCTCGTTGAAGTTGTCGCGGATGATCTTCCAGTTGAAGTTGCAGTCCGCTGACACGTTGAGCACGCGCACCCAGTTTTCCAGCTTGTAGCCGGCCAGCCGCTCGGGAAAGGGTGCCAGCCAGTCGCGCAAGGGGGCGACGTCATCGTCCATGCACCAGAACACGAACGGCCCCCAGGTGTCGCAGCGCAGCTCGGCCAACTTGACCTTGCCGCACGGATTGCCCCCGGCGAAGTCGTCGGGATCCTGCACGTGCACCAGCGTGCCGTCCGGGTCGAATTGCCATCCGTGATAGCCGCAAGTGATGCGCGGGGCCGAACCGACATCGCCCAACACCAGTCGGTTACCGCGGTGCGGACAGGTGTTGTAGAACGCCTTTACGGAGCCGTCCTGCTGACGGACCATGATCACCGATTCCTTGCCGAAGTTGTGGCGGATGAAGTCGCCTTCCTCCTCCAGTTCGGCCAGCACGCCGCCCAGATGCCAGACCTTGGGCCACAGGTGCTTGTTTTCCAGATCCATCCATTCGCGCGTGATGTAGCGGTCGGCGGTGATGGTATCGCCGCGCACCGCCATATCGAATGCGGGCGAATAGCGGGAAATCGGTTGTTCGACGGTCATTGCGGCACTCTCCCGGGACGGTGCGGCGTGGATTGCCGGACGGGCTTGTCCGTGCGATTCTTGTCGGCCATAAAACAGGCAGTAATGCTGGTTTTATTGCGGGAAGGCGGTGTCGCACTCAACCTGTCCTATTCGATAGGGGGGACTTCCGCGCCATCGTGCGCTGGTGGACGGAACAATCACCCTTTCGACCACTGGCCCTTTGAACAGGGGCAATTTTGTGCTGTCTTGACGATTGTGGGGGAATGTCAGTGACCGGCTCGACCATGCAGAAGCGGATGCTAGCGGCGATGCGCCCGGCTGACCTTGCCGCGCAACCGGCGCGCTGGCAGCAGCAAAAAAGCGCACGCACGCGGGCACGGTTGGTCGATGCGGCGATCGACTGCCTCGTAGAAGGTGGCTATCCGGGGCTCACGACACAGCAAGTGGCCGAGCGGACCGGCGTTTCTCGCGGGGCGATGCACCATCACTTCCCCACCCGGTTCGATCTGGTGGCGGCGGTAATCGAGCATGTGTTCTATCAGCGCATGCGCCTGTTCCTCGACGATTATCTCGCAGGTCTCGCAGGCGCCGAGGAAAGCGAACTGGTTGCCCTGGCCACAGCCGCGCACTGGCGCAGCGTACAGGGGCGCGAATATGCCGCCTATTTGGAACTGGCCGTGGCGGCGCGCACCAATGCCGAGCTGGATGGCGTGTTCGCGCCCGCCGCGCGCCGATACGATGAAGTGTGGATTTCGGAGATGATCGAATCGTTTCCTTACTGGCGTGAAAGGTGGGAAACGATGAAGCGCGCGCACGATTTCGTGATCGCGGCGCACATGGGCATCTTGTTGCAACGCCCGGTGGTTGGCGAAGAGCGTACTGCGCAGATGACCGACCTGATCGCGCACTTTGCCCAATCGCTTTATGCAATTCCCTGAAACCTTGCAGGCGGGCGCCTTGTTCTGCGCGCCCGCCTGTCGGACAAACCTGACGAGAGGAGAGCCGGAACATGGCAATCGTGGCAATCACCGGAGCAGCGCGCGGTATCGGGCTGGAACTGGCACGGCAACATGTCGCTGCGGGCGATCGGGTGTTGGCGTTGGCGCGCAAGGCCGGTCCTGCGCTGGACGAACTGGCAACCGCATCGAACGGCCTGCTGACGATCCACCTTGCCGACGTCAGCGATGACGCTTCTGTGCGCAGCGGCGTTGCCACGACGGGCGATGGGCCGGTCGACATCGTCTACAATGTCGCCGGGGTCAGCGGACCGACCGCTCCCGAGCTTGAGAGTGCCGACTGGGCCGCGTGGAACGATGTCTTTGGCGTGATGGTGCAGGGCCCCTTGCGCGTGTTGCAAGCATTCCTGCCAAGACTTGGCGCGGGCGCCAAGGTGATCAACATCTCAAGCCAGCTGGGTGCCTCGACCTGGCCGTATGGCGGGCATTATGCTTACGCGGCGGCCAAGGCGGCGCTCAACCGCCTGATGCGCTCGGTCGCCATCGACGTAAAGGATCGCGGGCTGATCATCGGGCTGGTCCATCCCGGCTGGGTGCAGACCGACATGGGTGGCGCGGCCGCTGATATAACGCCGGTTGAAAGCGCCACTGGCATCCGTCAGGTTGCGGCGGACTGGACGCTGGCGACCTCGGGCGAGTTCCTCAACTGGAACGGAAAGCCGCACGCCTGGTAAGCGGTGCGGACTTCGATCCGGCATGGGTGGAGGGGCTTCACGCCCCCGCGGTTGGTGTGCGCCTGCGAATACATTAGGCGGATGCCGCGCGCCGTGCTATTCAATCATCGCTGACGTTGGATTTCAGACGGGTATCGGCGCATTATTCTTCTCTTTTCCGGCACGATCTGGCCTGTCCAGACACTGCCTGGAAAGTGTTGCCTGACGACGACCAATTCCTTTCACTTGACGACATGAAGCGCATACCCGTGCCGCAATTTCGCGGTGCGGCTCCACTTGTTTCTTGAAAGGAAACGCGCATGCCCGTTGGAACCGTAAAGTTTTTCAATACCGACAAGGGTTATGGCTTCATTCACCCCGATGACGGTGGCCAGGACAGCTTTGTCCACATCTCGACCGTGCAAGCGGCCGGCTGGAACACCCTGAACAAGGACCAGCGCCTGTCGTATGAAATCGAAACCGGCCGCAATGGCAAGGCTTCGGCTGTCAACCTGGTTGCTGCCTGAACCGGTTGCCGGGGCAGACGCGTAAGCGCTTCTGCCCCGGCGCCACCCTCATCCCCGCTCCGCGAAAGGCGCGCTCATGGTCCTGTCATTCGAATTCTGTGAACGGCGGGCCGATGAAGCCGCAACAGCCGCTGCTGGATCGGCGCTGAGCAACGTCAAGGACCGCGAACTGCGCTCCGAAGCGGCATGGCGCGCGCTGGCCTACCAGATCATCGCGATTCGCAAGGCGCGCGAGGCCATCGAGGAACGCAAGGCACTCGAAGTGGCAGGTCTGATTGTGCAGGCCGACGCCGATGCGGACGACGACGGCGATGATGATGAGCCCGTTATCGATTGATGTGCGGCTGATCGTCCCGAACCGCTGACAACTTCCTTGGCAGAAACCATGAACCCCGGAAATCTCGCGATTTCCGGGGTTCGGTTTTGTCAGGACGACGGACGGATCGTCAGTCGACCATGGCGGCCACAAGGTGCCGCAGTTCCTGAGTGGAAAGACCGGCATGGCGCCGGGTCATCGGCCGCGCCCCAACCGGGGTTGCGCAGACCGTCAAAGTGCCGGCATCGGGCCAGCGAAACAAATGGCGCGTCTTTGCGCCAACATCATGCAAATTCATTCAAATCCTTCATGGCCGACACAAGGTGTGTCGGCCTCATTTCAAGTGTTCAGCGCCTGAAGCCGCCGCGCTTGCGAGGAGCGCCCGGACCTGCGCCAGGGGTGCGTTCGCGAAACACGATGCGGCCCTTGGTCAGATCATATGGGGTCATTTCGACCTGCACGCGGTCGCCCACAACGCTGCGGATGCGGAAACGCCGCATCTTGCCAGCAGTATAGGCGATAATCCGGTGACCGTTTTCGAGCATGACGCCAAAACGCCCGTCGGGGTAGATTTCATCAATCTGGCCGTCGACGGCAAGCAACTCTTCTTTGGCCAACGCGGGGCGCCTTCCTGCAATGCAAATGTCCCGCAGCGCGGGAATTCGCGCGGCAGGGCCAGGAAGCATGGGGAGGAAAGTCCAGCGAGAATGGCTGAGTAGTTCCGTCGCAGGCGACGTCAGGCAAAAGCTACATAGGTCATGCCTGCACAAATTGCAATGACCGCTTCATTGCCACGAGGCGATCGGCGAACAATCGCGTCAGCTGTCAAGCTTCGCCTGAGGACGGCTCGGAACCTGGCTGGCGGGCGGGGTTCTTGCCAGCGGCATGTTCGAACCACGCTTTTTGGCGACATAGATGCGCATCTTGCTGCGATCATAAAGCTGTTCTTCGCCGACGATGATCTCATCAAGCAGGCCCGAATCACCCATTGCCGAAAAGCAGCCTTCAGCGGAATCCTGATCGGGAAAATCGACTTCGACGATGAGATCAAAGTCGTGATCCATCGTCGCGCCATCGATCGGCTCAAGGAAATAGCGCTCGTACCGAACGGCAAAGTCGGTGAGCACGCGCTCGACGTTAGGGCGGTGGGTCGTTTCATAGTAGGCCATGAAATCGGACCGGCTCAACCCGGCCCGACGCTTCAGGAGAATGACCACGGTGAACCCCACCGGAGTTACATCTCCGGTTTGGGCAGCGTCTTGTCGTCCTGAAGATACCAGTTCAACCATTCGTGAAAATACTGATTGCCACGCTCATTGCGACCGAACACGAGATCATCATGGGCTCCGCTTTCCAGGCCCTGCTGGATTTCCAATCCGATCAGATAGTCCTCTGTGTAAGTCACGTCACGGAAAAAATTGATCGCGGTTTCCACATTGGCACGATCTTCCTCGTCCCGAATCGGATCGCGCCGCAAATAATTCAATACTGTACGGTTCTTGTCGGGCGTGGGTCCGGGGAAAAGCTGCGCAACTTGGGTGATTTCGGGCGCGATGAAAGCCGAGACATTAGGAAACATTATGCGCACAAAATCGAAGCCGTTATTCTCCTGATTGCCCCAGTCCTCACGGGGCACATCGTCGAGCGCTTCGGCAATGCGGTGATGTGGAAAGCCGATCCGTTGGTGCGGGCCGAAGCCTTCGTAATGCATGCAGTTTGATGGCGTGCGCGGAAAAATCGTTTCAGGGTGCAACGAAGCGAAGTGATAGCCCTCAAGGTAGCCGTCGTAAGCGATCTTCCAGTTGGCACCTTCGATCACCCGACTGCCAAGGTAGGTCCACGAACCGAAGTCGAGCGCTTCGAAGTCCTCAAGAAAGCCACGGAAATAGTCGTCAAGGTCGATCGGCGCATTGGGGGTGAGGACAACGAAGATCATGCCCGCCCGTTCTTGCGCAGGCAGTTCGCGCAGGCCCATGCCCGGCTTGTCGACATCGCCGAACTTGCTCGCCTCGGAAATGCCGATCAGCTTGCCGTCCTGACCGTAAGTCCAGCCATGGTATTTGCAGGTGAAGCGCGGGCAGTTGCCGTGGCCCTCGCTCGCGACCGGAGCGCCGCGGTGCGAACACACGTTCAGGAACGCGCGTACCTTTCCCGATTTGTCGCGATTGATCAGAACCGGCAGGCCGACCGCCTCCATCGCCTTGTAATCGCCGGGATTGGGCAGTTCGGCAGTGAATGCCAGCATCAACGGCACTCGCTTGAACACCAGCTCGATCTCGGCCTTCCACTGGTCGCTGTCGGTATAGCTGCGGGTCGGCACGCTCAGCGTCTTGTCGGTCAGGAAGGTTTGCTTGTTGGCGACGTAATCGCGCATGATTGCAGCGACTTCGCCAATGCGCTCGATACGGTTCATGGGTTCGGTGCCTCTCCGTGGCGGATTGTTGGGGCGGGGGCAGTCGCCCCATCCTTCGTGCAGGCGCGTATCATGCCCGCGCGCGGCGGGGCGCGGTAGCTGGCAAGTTTGGCAGGTACCTGCTTCTTTGACCAATTGGCGCAACGTCCCCGGTGTGGGCAAGGAAGCCGCCATGACACAGGCGATTGCAGCACCGTGGGACTGGGTGGAAAAACCCGCAGCGCACCAGCGCGGCTTTGCTGAAGCCTGGGCGGCAGCAGGCGCTCTCCAGACGATTGGTGCGCTGGCCGAGCAGCGGGCGGCCACCGATCCCGATTTCGTCGCGTGGATCGACGGCACCGGCCAGCTTACTTTCGCGCAGGCACTGGTGCAGGCGCGGGCACTTGCCGCCTCGCTCGCAGCGCGCGGGCTGGTCGCGGGCGATGTGATCGCGTTTCAGGTGCCCAACTGGCGCGAGGCGGCGGTGATCAACCTGGCCGCTGCGATCGGCGGGCTGGTCGTCAATCCGATAGTGCCGATCTATCGTGATGCCGAAGTCACCCAGATGCTGGGGGATTGCCGCGCGCGGGCGATCTTTGTGCCGCAGGTGTTCCGCAAGATCGACTACGCCGCCATGGCCCGCCGCGCGCAGCAGCGTTTGCCACACCTCAAGCATGTATTCACTGTGCGCGGCGAGGGGGAAGACGACTTTGCCGCACTGGTTGAGCAAGGACAGGCTCTGTCGTTCTCTCCCCCGACCGTCGATCCGCTGGCGGTCAAGCTGGTGCTCTACACCTCAGGGACCACCGGGTTGCCCAAGGGCGTGCTGCACAGTCATGTGACGTTGCAGCACATTGTTGCCCGCAGCGGTGAGCATTGGCGGCTGCGCGCGGGTGAGGCGACGCTGATGCCCTCGCCGGTGACTCACGTGTCGGGCTATGCCAACGGGCTTGAAGCGCCGCTGGTGTGCGGCGTGCGCAGCGTGCTGATGGAAAGCTGGAATGCCGACGAAGCGCTTGCCCTGATCGAGCAGCACCAATTGGTCGGAACGGTCGCGGCCACGCCGTTTTTGGTCGAACTGGCTGCTGCCGCACGCGCTTCGGGCAAGACACTGCCCAGCTTGCGTTTCTTCGCCTGTGGTGGCGCAGCGGTTCCGGCGGATCTTATTCCGGCGGCGAGCGCGGCCTTCGCCAATTGTCAGCCGTTCCGGGTGTTCGGTGCGTCCGAGGTGCCGTTGGTGACGTTTGGCTGGCCCGATGACCCGTTGCTTGCCGCCACCACCGACGGTGAAGTGATCGACTATCAGGTGCGCATCGTCGATGGCGATGATCGGGAGGTAGCTTCGGGGCAAGAAGGCGAGATACTGGCGCGCGGCCCGGCGATGATGTTGGGCTATGCCGACGCCGCGCAGACCGATGCCGCGCTTACCGATGATGGCTTTTTCCGCACGGGCGATCTGGGCGTGCTCGACGCGGCGGGCGCGTTGACCATTACCGGCCGCAAGAAGGATCTAATCATCCGGGGCGGCGAGAACATCTCGGCCAAGGAGATCGAGGACGTGTTGCACGGCCATCCGGCGGTGAGCGAGGCGGCAGTGGTGGCGATGCCGCACGACCGGTTGGGCGAGGGTGTCTGCGCGTTCGTCATTCTGTCGGAACCGGCAGATGCCGCGGCGCTTGCCGCGCATGTCGGAGCCAGCGGGCTGGCGCGGCAAAAGATCCCCGAGCGCTTTGAGTTTACCGATGATTTTCCCCGTACAGCGAGCGGCAAGGTCCGCAAGGACGTGCTGCGTGCTCAAGTGGCAGAGATTGTACGGCAGGCTACCTGAAACGCTTCAGCAGCTGGTCGAATACTGCGCTCTTCCGACCGTTTTGCCAAGTCTGCCAGCATGATCATTGTTTAGCCAAAGTTCTGGCGCGCTCGATACAGACCTTGCATTGAAACGGGTTGTCGCTTGATTGTTGTCAGGCGCTCAGGCATCCTTGCGAACAGCGTTCGTCGGTCGGCGATGGCTGGGGGGAAGTCGGATGGACATCAAGAGCTTTTCGCCGCTCTCGCTTCTGGCCGGGCTTGGCTTTGCGGTTATTGTCCTGTTGGTGTTGTCACCGGTTCCCGATGATGTGTTTGCGCCGGTTGCGGTCGGCTCCTTCCTCGCCGGGGCGGGAGTGTGGGAACTGATCCGTCGCATTCGCCAGAAGCCGGCAGCCGGGTCTCAAGTGGTCGAGAGTCAAGCCGGAAAGGGCGGCGAATGATGCGCCGATCACTGTCTATGGTGATTGCGGCCATGTTGCTGACCACCGGTTCGCTTACGCTTGAGGGTTGCGGACAGGCGCTAATGCCAGCGGCGGCACCTCCACCTCCACCTCCACCTCCGCCGCCACCTCCGCCGCCGCCGCCTCCTCCACCAATGCCCATTCCCACGCCTTCACCAGTCGTGGCCGAGCCTATGGTCGAGGAAGTGGTGCAGGGCTATGTCCTATCGCCCGATGATACCTGGCCCAAGGATACGGCGGGATACGGTGTGCCCATTTTCACCACGGTGCAGCAGGCGCGCGACTTTTGTCCGGCGTTCATCGATCACGTCCGCATCGTCGGGCCTTTGAGCGGTGCCATCAAGCTGCGCGTGACCGTAAGCGGCATTCCCACGCGGATCATCCCGTTCATCTGGCCGGTCCAGTCGTGGGGCCGGGGGGATCGGGTGGACTGCGGCACGCTGGTGGCGCGCTACAACTTCACCGCTGCGCGTGCCTTCTTCGCACAGGCGCAGCGCACCATCGTCCGGCTTGGTGGTCATCCCCCAGACAAGCTGGCGGGTGGTCCATTCATTCTGGCGCGACGACTGGACACCGACCGGATAACGGTGTTCGACCTTACGCGCATTCCCCAGATCGATCAGGCGCGCTGGATCGACATCGCGCTCGACGCCATGACGCGACAGCGCAAGGCAGCCGCACAAGTCGTTCGCCCGCCATGGCGCGACCAGATGCGCGCCTATGTGTTCAGGTCAGCGCCGAGCTGGAACCGGATCATCGCGATGCTCCTGCCCGCCTACAAGGCCAAAGGCTAGGCGGCGTGGCTCAGGTGGTGGCGACGGCCCGCAACAGGGCCAGAGCGGCAATGTGTTCCGGCCCGATCCCGCAGCAGCCGCCAAGGATCGTGGCGCCTTCGTCGGCCCATGCCCTGGCAAATGCAGCATAGCCTGTGGGCGTCAGGTCGGCGCGGATAGGGCTGAGGCCGGAATTGGCTTCGGCATCTTCGGCCATCGGCGGAAAGGCGTTGGCATAGACGCCGATGCGGATCGGACTCGCTTCGCCCAGTTCTGCGCTTGCTGCACGGACGGCGACCTGCATTGCTTCTGGCTGGCTGCAGTTGAACAACAGCGCTTCGGCGCCCAGTGCGCTTGCCAGCCGGGCCGCCGCGACAACGCTCTCGCCCGAGCGCAGCGCGGGTTCGGTCAAGGGCGCTTCATCGTGCAGCGTGAAACTGAGCCATAGGGGCTTACCCTTATCGCGCACCAGATCGGCGACAAGTTCGGCCTCGGCCAGCGCCGACAGGGTTTCAGCCTGCCAATGATCGACATACGGCGCGAGCCCTGCCACCAGTACTTCAAGCACCGGGCGCGCGCGGGCAAGGTCAACCAGGTCTGGACGGTACGATCCGCCGACCGGAGGCAGCGAGCCGGCCACACGGACCTTGCGCGGTGCCGCATCGGCCACCTCGCGCGCCAGACGCCCGGCCAGATCGGCCAGTTCGCGCCCTTGCGCGGCAAAGCGATCCTCGCCGATATGGAACGGCACCACGGCATAGCTGTTGGTGGTGATCACGTCCGCGCCCGCGTTCACGTAGCGGCGGTGCACCTCGCTGACGAACTGCGGCCCCTCGATCAGCGCGAGTGCCGACCATTCGGGCTGGCGGAACGGTGCGCCACTGCGGGCGAGTTCGCGACCTGTCCCGCCGTCGAGCAGAATGAGTGTGTCGGTCATGGTCTCAATACCCGTCCACCGCGCCCATCGGCAAGCGCGGATCGATCGCGCCGAACAGCGGCGCGGGCGGGATCGGTACCCCTTCGTCGTCCTCCTGCTCGGGCGGGGTGCCGATGATCTTGGCCCCGCCGGTCAGGATTGCGGCGATGTGGTTGCCGTGTCGGCGTTCCTGCAGGTTCTGACCTTTGGCCTTCAGCGCGGCGATGGTGTCTGCCGACAGGCCAAAGCGCTCGTAATAGGTCACGTCGGGCAGCCATTGCTGGTGCAGGCGCGGCGCATCGACCGCTTCTTGAAGGTTCATGCGGTAATCGATCAGGTTGATGAGCACTTGCAGCACGCCAGTCGGGATGCGGCTGCCGCCCGGCGTTCCCAGCACCGCGGCCAGCTTGCCCTGATACGTCACGATTGTCGGGGTCATCGACGACAGCGGCCGCTTGCCCGGAGCGATGGCGTTATTGGGGCCCTCGACCAGCCCGTACATGTTCTTTTCGCCCGGCTTGGCGGTGAAATCATCCATTTCATCGTTCAGCAGGATGCCGGTGCCCGGCACCGTCACCCGCGCGCCGAACCAGTCGTTGAGCGTGTAGGTCACCGACACCGCGTTGCCCGCCGCATCGACGATGGAATAATGGGTGGTGTTCTGGCCTTCGTGTCCACCGCCGACACCGCCAAGGCTTGCCGATGGAGTGGCCTTGTCCGGGTCAATCCCGGCACGCAAGGTTGCGGCATAGTCGGCGGAGATCAGCTTGGTGATATCGGCCTTGACGAAATCGGGGTCGCCCAGCGCCACGTTGCGATCATGGTAGGCGCGGCGCAGCGCCTCGATCAGGTAGTGGCTGGCTTGCGCCGAATGGAACCCGAGCTTGTCCATCGGATAGCCCGACAGCACGTTCAGCGTCTCGCAGATGACCACCCCGCCCGAGCTGGGAGGCGGTGCCGAAATGACATGATAGCCGCGATAATCGCACTCCACCGGCTTGAGATCGCGCACTTTGTAGCGCGCGAAGTCGGCCGCGCTGAAGATGCCGCCGTGCTGACGGCTGGCCTGCACCATCGTGCGCGCAATCGCGCCGGTATAGAACGCTTCGGTTCCGCCTTGGGCGATCGCGGTCAACGAACGGCCAAGATCGGCTTGAACCAGTCGCGCGCCCGGCGCCCACGGCTTGCCATGGTCAAGGAAGATCGCAGCGCTAGCGGGGTCTTTGGCAAAGTCCTCGGCCCCGGTGGCGAGCATCGCCGCATCGCCTCGGTCGAGCACGAAGCCGTGGCTTGCCAGCGCTATGGCGGGAGCCAGCAGTTCGGCGCGCGGGCGGGTGCCCCAGGTGGCGCGGGCCTGTTCTAGGCCTGCCACGGTGCCCGGAATCCCGGCCGAGAGATAGCCCCGCGTCGACAGTTCGGGCACCGGCTTGCCATCGGGCCCCAGATACATGTTGGCGCGCGACAGGCCCGGCGCGGTTTCGCGGAAGTCGAGGAAGTGAACCGAGCCGTCGGCCAGCCGCACCGTCATGAAGCCGCCGCCGCCAAGGTTTCCGGCCTCGGGAAAAGTAACCGCCAAGGCATAGCCGACCGCGACCGCCGCATCGATGGCGTTGCCGCCCTTCTTGAGCACCTCGACTCCGACTTCGCTGGCGAGGCGGTGCGCGGTCACCACCATGCCATGGTCGGCCGCTACGGGCACGCGGGACGCTGCAACGACCGGGGTGGGTACGGCCGCAAGGGTGATTGCGCCTGCGACAAAGCACGACATCGAGGCACGCAGCAGGTTCTTGAGCTTCATCGCAAATCCCATGGGCTTGGTCGGTCCGGCGCGGCACGGACCTTGACCTGCGGTATGGAATGGGCGGTGCGCGAGTGCAAGACCTCGCGCCCACGCGATCAACCGCTGGCGGCGCCGATGGCGGCGGCCATTTCCTCTCGTGTGGGGTTGCGGCGCAACGTCAGCCCGCCGTTCACCTGCAGGTTTTCGCCGGTCATGAAGCATTCGTCACTTGCAAGGAACACGGCGGCGGCGGCGATGTCATCGGACGTGCCCCATCGGCCAAGCGGATAGGAAGCGCGGAAGCTTTCAAACAGGCCGGGCACTTTCTTGGCTTCCTCGTTCATCGGGGTGTCGGTCAGGCCGGGCGAGATCGAGTTGGCGCGGATGCCCTCAACGCCGAATTCGTGTGCGATGCAGCGGATGACGTGGTCGGTTCCCGCTTTGGTGCCCATATAGGCCGCGTGGTCGTTGAGCATGATCGTGGCGGTGGCCGAACTGATCGTGATGATCGACCCGCCGCGCCCGCCTGCCGACCGCGCCATCTTGCGGATCATCGCCTGAAAGAACTGGTAGGGGCCGATGAACTGCAACGCGACCATCGCTTCCAGATCGGCGCGGCTGGTGTCGAGGAACGGCTGCAGCAGTCCCCAGCCGGTGGCATTGATGGCGATGTCGATCCCGCCGAGTGCTGTGGCGGCAGTATCGGCCAGTGCGGCCACGCTCGCTTCGTCGGTGAGGTCGCAGGCTGCCCAAAGACTGCCGGTTTCGGCGGCAAAGGCTTCCAGCACATCGGCCTTGCGACCTGAAACCAGCACCGTGGCGCCCTCGGCCTGAAAACGCCGGGCGATCACCTGACCCATGTTGCCGGGGCTGCTTGCGCCCATGATCAGGGCCGTTTTGCCTGCCAGACGTCCGGTCATTGTTCTGCTCTCCCGCTATTGCGACGAACAGCTATCATGCGTCGGCTGCGGCTTTTCCTGTTCAAAAGGGTAGTGCCCGCGCAAGCCGGGGCAGGGCAAGGTCGCAACAAAGGGTCGGTGCGATCACCGGTCGGGATCGAGGAGGTTGAAACATGGATCTTGGACTCAAGGGCAAGAAGGTCATCCTGACCGGCGGTAGCCGCGGGATCGGTCGCGCGACGGTGGAATTGCTGGCTGCAGAAGGAGCCGACGTTGCGTTCTGCTCGCGCAATGCCGAACAAGTGGCGCAAACTGCCGCCGTGCTGGAAAAGGCCGGTGTTCGGGTGTTCGGGTCGGCGTTCGATCTGGATCAGGGGCCCGACGCCTATCGCGCCTGGCTGACCGATGCCGCTGAAAAGCTGGGCGGCGTCGATATCTTTATCCCGATGATCTCCACGTCGGGTTCGGGAGCCACCGGCGACTGGCAGAAGGGTCTGGACCACGATATCATGGGTTCGGTCATCGGGGTCGAAGTGCTTGAACCCTATCTCGAAAAGTCGGACGCAGCTTCGGTCGTGATCCTTGCATCGACGGCGGGTCTGGAGACCTTCATCGTGCCGCAAGGTTACAACGCGCTGAAGGGCGCGCTGATCGTCTATTCAGGCCAGCTCAGCCAGGCCCTCGGTCCCAAGGGTATTCGCGTCAATGCCGTGTCTCCGGGGCCGATCAAGTTCACCGGCGGCAACTGGGATGTTATCGAAACCGCTGCGCCCGACTTGTACAAGGCGGTCGAAGCCGGCTTCGCGCTTGGCCGGTTCGGCGATGCCGAAGAAGTCGCCAAGGCGGTCGTATTCCTTGCCAGCCCGGCGTCATCCTACACCACCGGCACCAACCTTGTGGTCGATGGCGGCTATACCAAGCGCGTGCAGTTCTGAACGACAAGGCGGTCGGACCATGAGTATCATGCCATGACAATCGGGGCACGGGGTATCCACCATATCGGAGTCTCCGTGCCCGATCTCGCGTTGGCGCGGCGGTTTTATCTCGACCTGCTTGGCGGCACAGAGGTCGGGCCGCCGCTGGAATGGCAGGACAACTCGTTCATCGACGCAGTGGTCGGCTTGCCCGGCAGCGCCGCGCGCCAGTTCATGTGCCGGTTCGGCAACGCCTATATCGAAGTGTTCGAATACCTTGCGCCCCGATCCGATCCTCAAGACCCAGATCGGGGTGTGAACATCTACGGCTACACCCACATCGCCTTGCAGGTGGAGGACGTGCTGGCTTGCCATGAACGGTTGGTGGCGGCGGGAATACGGGTCCATACCCCACCCGCGATGGGCGGCATCACCGTTCTGCCCGATGGCAGCAAGACCGGTTATGCCGCCACCTATTGCCGTGACTGGTTCGGCAATGTCTTCGAAATCATGGAAATCTATGACGACCCGCAAATCCGCCCGGTCTGGCGCGCTGACACGGGCATAATTGCGGCGTCCTGACCCTTCCCACATGCAGTCGATGAGCGGTCCCCCGCCCGATCAATGCCTTACCATCGCCCCGCCATCGACCCATACGCCGTGACCCGACATGAACCGCGCGTCGTCGCTGCACAGGAACGCGACGACGTCGGCGATGTCCTGCGGCTGGCCAAGGCGGCGCAAGGGCGCCTTGCCTTCCCAGAACGTGCGGTATTCGGGCATCTGGGTAAAGGCGGGCGCGGTCATCGGCGTGTCGATCGCGCCAGGCTGCACGCAATTGGCCGTCACGCCGAACGGCCCCAGTTCGGCGGCAACCGATTTGGTGAACCCCAGCACCGCGTGCTTTGACGCGGCATAGGCGCACAGCCCTTCATCGCCGAAGCTCGATGTGGTCGAACCGATGGTGACAATGCGCCCCGCGCCGTGGGCCTTGAGCAGCGGCGCGGCATCGCGGACAAGGCGGAACACGGCGATCAGGTTCACTTCTAGCACCCGCCGGAAATAGGCATCCTCATGCCCTTCGAGCGGCTGAAACGCGCTGATCCCGGCGCAAGGCACCAGCGTGTCCAATCCGCCCATCCGGTCGAGAGCCAAGGCGACGAGCTCCGCATTGGCAGTCTCGCCGGTCAGGTCGGCGACGTAATCGACGTCGCCGTGCACGTCGGCGGTGACGACCTGCGCGCCGTCTGCCTTCAAGCGGGCCACCACCGCCGCACCGATCCCCGATGCGGCACCGGTGACGATGGCCCTGCGCCCGTCAAGGCGACCGCCCAGACGCTCAGAGACCATCGGCGATCTTCAGCACGAGCTTGCCGGTATTGGCGCCGCTGAACAGCCGCATGAACACGTCGTAGGCGTTCTCGAGGCCCTCCTGCACGTCCTCGTCGATGCGCAGGCGCCCTTCGGCCATCCACCCGGCCATCACCGCGCCACCTTCGGCAAAGCGTTCGACATAGTCCATGATCAGGTAACCATGGATCGTCGACCGGGTGGTGAGCACGCGCCACAAGTTGCGAATGCCGATCTTTTCAGGCGCATTGTACTCGCTGATCAGCCCGCACAGCACCACACGCGCACGCATCGCCAGATTGAGCAGCGCGGCGTCCATCACGTCGCCGCCGACGTTCTCGAAGATCACATCGACACCGGCAGGCGCCGCCGCGGCGATCTCGGCAGCGAGTTCGTCGACCGACTTGCCCTTGTAGTCGATGGCGACGTCGAAGCCGTAATCATCGATCAGACGCTGGCACTTGGCGGCGCCTCCGGCGATGCCGATCACCCGCGCGCCCAGAATCTTGCCAATCTGGCCGACTGCCGAGCCGACCGCACCGGCCGCGCCCGAAACCAGCAGCGTTTCGCCCGGTTGCGGCTTGGCGATATCGATCAGCCCGAAATAGGCGGTAAGGCCGACTGCGCCGAGCGCGGAGAGGTACTTGGACGGCGAATCGACGATCGAGACGTCGATCTTCATTGTGAAGCCACCGGCCTGGTTTACCGAGTAGTCCTCAAGCCCGTTCAGCCCCATGACCCAGTCGCCCACCGCGAAATCGGGGGAATCGGTGGCCGATACCTGACCGATCGTGGTCGCCCGCACCGGATCGCCCAGCGGGATCGGCGGCATGTAGCTGGGGGCATCGTCCATCCATCCACGCTGCGCCGGATCGAGCGAGGCATAAGCGTTGCGCACGACAAAACCGCCCGGCGGCGCGCTTGGTACGGCTTGTTCGACAAGCTGGAAGTCGTCGGGCACGGGGGTTCCGTGCGGACGGCGGGCAAGCAGGAATCGGCGGTTGGTGGCCATTGTCGTCTCTCCCATTTGGTACTGCATGCCTTGCATCCGACATGTCAGAGGGCACCTGTAACAAGTTGCAGTACGCCAAACGAGCGCATCCTGTCAGGATACTACTCGTTGGTCAGCCCCCAAACGTGCGCGGCCATTTCAATGGGAGGATTCCTGATGCGTACCGCATTTGCGCGGGCCGCCGTATTTACGGCGCTTGCCACAAGTTCATGCCTTGCTCTTTCTTCGCAAGCTTTTGCCGCTGACGAACCGCAGGCGCAGGCCGTCGATGCCACCGCCGGTTCAAGCGAGGGCGATACCGGCGCGATCATCGTTACCGCGCGTCGCCGTTCGGAAACCTTGCAGACCACCCCGGTCGCGATCACCGCGATCAACACGGCGATGCTGGAAAACAAGGCTTCGGTGAACATCGGCGATCTGCAGGGTGCAGCGCCGGGCTTGCTGATCACCCAGCAGAACTCTGGCGCGCAGGCGGCCAACATCTCGATCCGCGGCCTGACTTATGCCGACATCGAAAAGTCGCAGACGCCGACCGTTGGCGTGGTCGTTGATGGCGTGACCATCGGCACCAACACCGGCCAGTTGCAGGATGCGTTCGACGTGGCGCAGATCGAAGTGCTGCGCGGTCCGCAGGGCACGCTGTTCGGCGCCAATACCATCGGCGGCGTCATCAACATCACCCGTTCCAAGCCGACCATGCAGCCCGGCTTCAAGGGCGAAGTCAGCTATGGCCGCTGGAACACCTGGTCGGCCAAGGGCATCGCCAACTATGGCGACGGCAGCACCTGGGGCGTCAAGCTGTGGTACTTCCACAACCAGACCGACGGCTTCTACCACAACGAAACGCGCAATACGTCGGACGGCTGGAGCAAGGGCGACAGCTTCGGCGGCAGCTTGCTGTTCAAGCCCGCAGGTTCGGGTTTCGACGCCCAGCTCTCGGTCGAGCAGGTGGTGCAGTCGTTCGCCCCGGTGGTGAGCAACATCGCCAAGACCGGCGAAGTGTTCTGCGCCTTCGAGCCCGCCAAGGAATGCAACCGCAACACCACCACCGACCTGTACACCACGTTCGGCCAGGCTGCGGACAGCCATTACCACGCGCCTGACGCCACGCTGCAGATGAACTACGATCTGGGCGGCGTGAAGCTGTCGTCGATCACCGGCTGGCGCCACAGCCGCGAAGAGCAAACGCAGGACTTCGACGGTTCGTCGACCGATTTGTACTATGTCGACCGTCGCCAGCACTACACGCAGTGGAGCCAGGAACTGCGCGCTGCCGGTAAGGTCTTTGACGGCTTTGACTACGTGGTTGGCGGCTACTTCTTCTCCTCCAACTACGACCTGACCCAGTGGTCGCGCGTGTTCGGTTTCGCGCCCACCGTGGTGCCGACCGTGTTCGACAAGAACGCCCAGCACGTTGAGGGCAAGACCAAGAGCTACGCGCTGTTCGGCGACTTCAACTGGGCCTTTGCCGACAAGTGGCGTCTGTCGTTCGGCGGCCGCTGGAGCCACGACAACAAGAAGCTGAACAACGGCTTTGCCGGTGGCAAGCTGATCGATCCGAACAACGTCACGCTCAGCCAGTTCGTGCCGGTCGGTTCGGGCGATGCCAGCTTCAGCAAGTTCACGCCGAAGGTCGGCATCGACTATCGTCCCAACAGCGACACGATGATCTATGCCAGCTGGTCGCGCGGCTATCGCTCGGGCGGGTTCAGCCCGCGCGCGGCAACCGCCGACACCGCCAGCACGCCTTTCCGCCCCGAAACCGTGGATTCTTGGGAACTCGGCGCCAAGCTTGCTGCGTTTGACCGCAAGCTGGAAGTCAACATCGCCGGCTACGTGTCCGACTACAAGAACATGCAGCAGAACCTGACGGTTCCGGGCGGTCCGACCGGCAACCAGACGGTCACCGGCAACGTCGCTGGTGGTGCGCTGATCAAGGGTGTGGAAGTCGATGGCACGCTGCGCGTTACGCCTGATTTCAAGATCACCGCGTCGGCTGCATACATGGAATCGCATTTCCGCAACTTCGTGGCCAACGGCGTCTATGGCACCGCGATCGTGCCCTTCAACTATTCGGCCAACAACCTGATCTACGCGCCCAAGTTCACCGGTTCGATGAGCGCGGAATACACCGTGCCGACCAGCTTCGGCAAGGTGATCTCCAGCGTGAGCTGGCGCCATATCAGCCCCTACGACGAACAGCTTTCACAGGCTTCGCTGACGCCGATCCTGTCGGGCACCACGGTGACCGGCGTGATCGTCAACGGCAACGATGCCCGTGTGCGCACGGTAACGCAGAACCTGGTCGATGCCAGCCTGACCGTGAACTTCAAGCTCAGCAACACCGACGCCTATGTCCGCGTGTTCGGCCGCAATCTGGCCGATACCCGTACGACTACCCACGCCTTCACGGTGGCCGGGCTGTGGTCGTTCGGCATGGCGGTGGAGCCGCGCACTTATGGCGCGACCATCGGCGTGAAGTTCTGATCGTCCGATCGCATGATTGACCCTACCGGGGGGCAGGGTGTTTGCCCTGTCCCCCTTTTTTTACCTGATCGTGGAGAGCATGAATGGCACGGCTTGAAGGCAAGATCGCACTGGTGACCGGCGGCGCTTCGGTGCCGGGGCTTGGCAGCGCGACCGCGCACCGCTTTGCGCAGGAAGGTGCGAAAGTGTGGCTGACCGACCGCGACGCCGCCGGGGCCGAGGCTGTGGCGCAAGCAATCCGCGATGCGGGCGGGCAGGCTGTCGCGCTGGCCCATGACGTGACCAGCGAGGCCGATTGGGACGCGGTGTTCGCCGCAATCGAAGCCACCGATGGCCATCTCGACATTCTGGTGAACAATGCGGGGATCGCCGTGTTGCGCCCGATCGGCGAGATGACGACCGCCGATTGGCTGCTGCAGAACAACGTCAACCTGAACAGCGTGTTCTTCGGCACCAAGCGTGCGGTCGTTTCGATGCGCAAGACCGGCACCAAGGGTTCGATCATCAACATTTCGTCGACGGCGGGCCTTGTCGGCGTTCCGGCCTGCAGCGCCTATGCGGCGGCCAAGGGCGGGGTACGGCTGTTCTCCAAGACGGTGGCCATCGAGACAGCGCGCGAGGGTATCCGCGTCAATTCGGTACATCCCGGCATGATCCTCACCAACATCCAGGGCGTGGCGCAGGAAGATAACGCGGCAAACTATGACGCGGTGCTGGGTGCGGTACCGATGGGTTGCATGGGCGAGCCAGACGACATCGCCAACGTGAACCTGTTCCTCGCTTCGGACGAAGCCAAGTACGTAACCGGCGCCGAATTCGTGGTCGACGGCGGCATGACGGCAGTTTGAGCCACGGCAGGAGGGGCATGGATTTCCCTCGATCCATGCCCCTCATCTGTGCCCCCATTCACGCCGTCCGCACCTTCGTCACCCAGCGGATCGCGTTTTCTACCAGTCGCCGGTAGTTTGGATCGGCGTAAGTCGATGGCCCGTCACCCGGTTGAAGATAGACCAGACGGCTGTTCAGCGCCTGCTTGGTCCAGCCGATCAGGTTCGATCCGGCCGGATGGTCCCACCCTTCGCGGTCGTGCATCCGCCCCCGCACCGCCAGATCGGCCGACCAGAAGTGGTCGCGGGTGAACGCTGCGGACGAGCGCAGAAGCGGGGTAACGTCGGCCTCAAACACTTGCGCCAGATACAACTCGTCGGTCAGCGTGAAGCGTTCGGGCAACCCGGCGGTCACCGGGTGATCGGCCAACACGGACACCTCGTGCGTCACGTCGTGGGCATAACCGCTGTCGAGCACGGGTGCCCCGCGCACCTCGCCGGGGTGGTAGAGGAATTGCCCGCCCAGCCAGTCGTGATATTCGCGCCATGTCGGCCAACCGGCCAGCGCATGGTGGAGCGCGACCACACCGGTCCCCTGTTCCAAAAGGGCGCGGAAACCTTCGCGCAACGCCGGGTCGGGCTCGCGATAGTGGGGCGCGCCTTCGGGTGCTTCGAAATCGAGCCCGGGCATGTCGTACAGCACCAGCGCATCGAAGCCGCGCATCCCGTCGGGGTTCATCAACCGTGCAGCGGCGGGCTGGTCGACCATGGTTGCGGCGATCCCGTCCATCTGCTGGAACACTGCGTCGAACGCGGTCCGGTCGAACGGGTGGCCGCGCACGGCGACCAGCACTTGCAGGGCTGCGCGGTGGCGAATGATCGGCATGTCAGGACACCTTCACGATGACTTTGCCGATCGCGCCGCCGCTCAACATCCGGGCATAGGCGGTCAGCACGTTTTCAAGCCCAGCGGTTTCGTCAAAGCGCAATTGCAGGCGGCCCTCGTCCAGCCAACGGCGCAGCGTCGGCAGGAACTCGGCTCCGCGATGGAGGAAGTCCGGGATGAAGAAGCCCTCGATGCGCAAGCGCCGCATCAGTACCTGATCGAAGCGCGCCGGGCCGGGCAGGGGGGTGTCGCTGTCATAGGCGGCAACCATGCCGCATACCGCGACGCGTCCGTAATGCGCCATGTTGGGCAGCACCGCATCGAGCAGCGGGCCGCCGACATTGTCGAAATAGGCGTTCAACCCGCCCGGCACTTCACCCGCCAGCCGCGCCGCCACGTCATCGGCCTTGTAGTCGATGGCGATATCGACGCCGAGGTCATCGGTCAGGTAGCGACACTTCGCCGCACCCCCGGCAATGCCGACGACCTTTGCGCCCAGATTGCGCGCCACCTGACAGGCAAGGCTTCCGGTCGCGCCGGCCGCGGCTGAAACCGCGATCCATTCGCCCGGCTGGACGCGCGCCACTTCCTGCACGCCGACCAGCGCGGTCCACGCGTTCATGCCCAGCGCGCCGAAATGTTCGCGCAAGTCGGCCAGCGCCGGATCGACTGCTTCGAGTCCGGCCAGCGCGGGCGTGACCACGCTGAAGTCGGCCCACTGTCCGAAGCCGCGCACCAGCGTGCCGTCGGTAAACGCCGGATCACGGCTTTCGCAGACGGTGCCCAGTACCAGACCGTTCATGCGTGCGCCCAGCGGCAGCGGCGGCTGGTAGCCGTCGGTGCGCGGGCTCATCCACATCCGCGTACCAGCGTCCATGCTGAGCCAGCGCGTGGCGATGCGGACTTGCCCTTGTTCAAGTGGCTGCACGGCCTCCTCGCGCAGCGAAAGCGCGCTAGCGAAGTCGGATCCCTGTGGCCGTGCGTCGAGTTGCCAGAAGCGGTTAGCGACGGACATCGCGCGATCAGGCACCCTTGGGCTGGATCTGGCGGTGGATGTTGCGGAAACTGCGCGAGCGGAACAGCCAGCGGCCGTCGATCTTCACCAGAGTATCGTCGTACTGGCCCCGGTCGCGGTGGGTCTGGCCGTTCTGGTCATAGACTTCGGCGGTATAGCTGCGCACCACGGCGGTATCGCCGGTTACCTCGATCGCGCCGGGCCATGCCTCGAACATGATGCCGGGATAGCCCTTCATCGCCTCGACCCACATCGCGCGGATCGCTGGACGGCCATGGGTTGTGCCAAGCTCCGGGTAATCGGGCAGCGACCATTCGGCATCTTCTGCCCAGGTCGCGATCCAGGCATCGGCGTCGAGGCGGGTCACCGCATCGGCATAGGTTTCCAGCAATTCGCGTATGGCAAGCCGGTCTTCGGCGGGGCCGGTGAAGGACATGGCGCAACTCTCCCGTTTGATTTGCGACAGAGCCTAACCCGCCAAGCCCGGCTGCGAACCTGTGGGATTGATGAGGCCCCTATCCGGTGATGACCGGCGTTTCATCCATGCCGGGCGGATTGTCAGGGACGCAGACCTCAATCGTCCCGTCACTCACCCGCAAGCCGAAGCTGCGCAGATCGCGGTAGGCGCCGCCGATGCACTTGCCGCCCGCCATCTCGAAGCGCGCACCGTGCAGCGGGCACATCACCGCACCGCGCCGGATGCGCCCGGCCGAAAGCAACGCGGCCTGATGGGTGCAGCGATCGTTTACCGCGAACAGGCCGTCGTCGGTCTTGGCCACAAGCACGTGCCAGCCAGCCACTTTGGTGGCCAGCTTGCCGTCACTCGGGAACTCTGCTTCGGGGATCAGGGCGTGCCAGCTATCGCTCAACGGGTCTGTTCCTTCAGGTCATCGCGATGGTGGTGATCAGGTCTTGCCCTTTGGCAAAGCCGTTGCGCGCGGCGTCTGCCACCATCGCATAGAAATCGGTCAGCACCGCAACCGGCGCGTAAAGCTCGGTCATGTGGCCCAGCGTAGCGCTGGTATCGGCAAAGGCAAAGACGAAGCCGTCATTCATCTGCGCCCGCAGTGCGCAAGGTGCGCCCATCGCGGCAAATTCGGCCAGCGCCGTGTCGACATCGTCGACGAACACCGCGACATGATGCAGGCCAAAGCGGCCAGAGCCTTCGGGATAGAGGTCGTGAAAGGGGGAGGGGCCGGGATTGTTCTGTGCCACGAACTCGATCATCACGTCGCCCCACTGGCCATAGGCCGACGTGTGGTCAAGCACGCGTTCGGTGCCGCGATGAACGGCGCGGGCGAGCGGAATGTTGTCGGCAACGAAATAGGGCCCCGACCCGAACGCCGCATGGTGCGCGCGGGCGGCTTCGCGCACGTCGGCACAGAAATAGGCGACCTGACGGATCGGACGGGCAGTCGCGGACATCAGATCGATGCGCCGCCATCGATGCGGAACTCGGCCCCGGTGGCAAAGGCCGAATCGTCGCTGGCGAGATAGAGCGCGATTGCGGCGATCTCTTCGGGACGGCCCAGCCGCTTGACCGGGTGTACATCGACAAAGCTTTGATACAGCGCGGCAGGATCGTCGGACTGGGCAAGCACTTTGTCGATGATCGGGGTGTGGATCGCGCCCGGATGGATCGAGTTGCAGCGGATGGCATAGCCGCGTTCGGCAAAGTGCAGCGCGCAGGATTTCGTCATCAGCGTGACCGCCGCCTTGGCCGCGTTGTAGGCCACCAGATTGGCCGACGCGCGCACGCCCGACAGCGAGGACATGTTGATGATCGATCCGCCATGCGCCTTCATCAGCGGGATCGCCGCCTGCGTGCCAAGGAACACCCCCATCACGTCGACGTCGAACTCATGACGGAACTGTTCGGGGGTGACCTCCTCGATCGAGCCCAGCGTGGTGATTCCGGCATTGTTGACCAACACATCAAGCTGCTCGATGCCGCCAAGCGCCGCCTGCCAGCTTGCGGGTTGCGACACGTCAAGCGGGACGAACCGCGCCGCGCCGCCCAGCGATGCCGCCATGGCCGCGCCTTGGGTGGCATCAAGGTCGGCGATGATCACCTCAGCCCCTTCGGCGGCAAAGACCTCGGCGATGGCCGCGCCAAGTCCCGATGCGCCGCCGGTGATCAGCGCGGTCTTTCCAGTCAGTCGGCCCATTGCTCTGCCCTTTGCGTTCGTTCAGATCATCACCAGCGTCTTGCCGGTGGTGCGCCCGCTCATCAGGTCGATGAAGGCTTCGGGCAGCGTGGCAAAGCCCGAGCGCACGTTTTCGAGCGGGCGCAGCGCGCCGCTGGCGAACAGCGCGTCAAGCTCGGTCTGCGCCTGCTCCAGCACGTCCATGTGGTCGTAAGTGATGAAGCCGCGCATCGTCAGCCGGTTGACCACCACCTGCCACAGGTTCTTGAGGCCCGGCGGGTTGTCGGCATCGTTGTACTGGCTGACCATGCCGCACACCGGAATGCGTCCGTGCAACCGCATCAACGGCAGCAATGCATCGAGCGTCTCACCGCCGACATTGTCGAAATAGACGTCGATACCATCTGGCGCAGCGGCGCGAACGGCGGCGGCAAGTTCCGGCCGCGCGCGATAGTCGATGGCAACATCGGCGCCCAGATCGCGTACGACTTGCGCTTTTTGCGGGCCGCCCGCCAGTCCGATCACGCGGCAGCCGCGCGCCTTGGCCAGTTGCACCACGGTGCTGCCGGTCGCCCCGGCCGCAGCGCTGACCACCACCGTCTCACCCGACTTGGCCTGTCCGATCGTGACAAGCCCGACCCACGCGGTCAGGCCGACCGGCCCCAGTGCACCCATGTAGTGCTGCAACGGCACGCCGGGGGCGGCATCGACCCGTTCAAGCCCCAGCGCGTCGCCGCGAATCACATAGTATTCCGACCACGTGGCAAAGGCGCGCAGCAGCGTGCCCACCGGCCAGGCCGGATCGTTCGATTCGACCACTTCGCCCAGCGACATGCCGTTGATCGGCGCGCCGATGGCGACTGGCGGAAGGTAGCTTGGCCGGTCGTCAAGAAAGCCCCGGATCGCCGGATCGCACGATCCCACGCGCATCCGCACCAGGATTTCTCCCGGTCCGATCTGCGGCATGGCGCCATGCACCAAGGCGAAGTCATCAGGCACCGGCACGCCTTGCGGGCGGCGGGTGAGCACGATCTGGCTTATGTCTCCCATGACGCGCAGTACTAACCGCATTGCCGTACGCCGGTCGCTCTCCATTTCGCTAGGTAGGCCTTGGCTGTGCGGTGGGAGAGAGTGGCGCAAACCGAACGAGAGAGGAATCGCCGCATGACCCCTGATGAGATGATCCGCGCCGTTGACGACCTCTATGGCGCGACCGGCGTTGGCGACTGGGATCGGGCGGCCGCGATGCTCACCGATGATTTTTTCATCACCGAGGCTGATCCCCTGCCCATGGCCGGGATATATCGCGGCAAGAGCGCGCTGCGCGACCTGTTCATCAAGGTGATGGGGATGATGGACGTAGCCGGGCTTGACCGGGTGGAAACCACGGCGGGCAAGGATCATGCGATCACGATCCTGTCCTTCCGCTTCGCCGACCCGGCGCTTGCGCCTGCGCACCTGCTCGAACTGTTCCACTTTCGCGACGGGTTGATCAGCGAGATCAGGCCGTACTATTTCGATCCGGCCACGGTTGTGGCTGCTTGCGCCGCCAAGCAGGCGGCCACTGCCTGATCATCGCGCGCTGAATTCCGCGCCAAGACACTTGTCCAATACTGGCCAGTGAAAGCGAACGCCGCGTCGAGCGCAAGCGTTTGCTCTGGCGCGCTTTCTGCTGCTGAAATGGTAAATATCGGGATTGAAGGCGTTTTTTCTGCCAAGACCCCGCCAATCTGGTTGCATTGATTACCTTTGCGCAAGGTTTGGCCCTTACGCTTTGGATCGTGCAATTGAACCGTTCACCTGGCACCAGTTTGCCGCGGCATTTTCCCGCTTTGGCCGTGCTTGGCCTGATCGAGCCCGACAGCGGCGACTGGGGCTATCTGCGGGGACTGCAATACGGCAGCGTTGCGCGGCGTATCGGCGTTCGCATGATCGGCAATCTGGCTTGCATGGCGTTGGTCGGCATGAGCCTGATTGGCGTGGTGGACCCGCTGCAATTTGCAGTATGGGCGCTGACGATGGTCAGCGTGCTAATCTATGGTGCGCGCCATGACCGCAGCCTGAGCGATGCCGACCGGCGGGTTCTGGATCGCTTCGAAATGGTGCACCAGGCTATCCCAGCGGGGTTGATGGCCTTGCTTTGGGCGGTGGCCTTGTGCGGCTTTGCCCCGCAGGGCGGGCCTCAGGTCCAGTTGCAGGTCTGGAGCATCGTGGCCATCGTGCTGGTCGGAACCGCAGCCGTCTATGCGATCGTGCCGCTTGGCACCGTACTTTTCAGCGCCATTCTGGGGGCTGCCGGGATGATCGGGTTCGCCATCAACGGGATGGGAATGGCCGCCGTGATCGCCGGTGCTTTCGCGGTGGTCGTGTGCGTCGGCATCCTGCAGTCGGCGCGCGTCATTCTGGCGGGCAAAGTGGCTGAGGCCGGCCTTGCCGAAAAGAGCGAAGTCGTCTCGCTGTTGCTGCGCGAACATCAGGAAGGCGATGCCGACTGGCTATGGCAGGTCGATGCCGGTCGCCGGGTGCGCACCGCAAGCCCGCGCTTTGCCTATGCTCTGGGCGAGGATGTCAACGATATCGAGGGCAAGCCGCTGATCCAGTTGATCGCCGGAGACAGTTGGGAAAGCGGGCATTTCCATTCCTCGCTGCACGATCTTGCCGAACGCATGAAGCGCCGTGAAAGCTTTTCGGGCTTGCTGGTGCGGGTCAACTTGCGCGGACAAGTCCGCTGGTGGGAACTTGCCGCATCGCCGATTCTTGATGACAGCGGGGCTTTCACCGGGTTTCGCGGGGTCGGCTCAGACGTTACAGAACAGCGCGAAAGCTCTGAAAAAATCGCGTTTCTGGCGCACTATGACACCCTTACCGGTTTGCCCAACCGCGCGCTGTTGACGCACACGCTGGGCGAATCGATGCGCGGCATCGAACAGCGCCGCAATCATTGCGCGTTCCTGATGATTGATCTGGACCGGTTCAAGGCGGTCAACGACACGTTGGGCCATCAGGTCGGCGATCGCCTGCTGGCGCGTGTGTCGGAGCGGCTCAAGACACTGATGACGCGCAACGAACTGTGCGGCCGGCTGGGGGGTGACGAGTTTGCCATCGTGATCCGCGATGGCGCCGACGCTGATCGGGTGGAACAGGTGGCGCAAGCCGTCATCGCTTCGCTGTCACAACCCTACCAGGTCGACAACCACGAGCTTTATGTCGGCGCCAGCGTCGGTTCGGCGATCGGACCGCGCGATGGTTCGACCGTGGAAACCTTGATGCGCAATGCCGATCTGGCGCTTTACCGTGCCAAAGACGAAGGTGGTTCGGCGCATTGCACCTATGAACCCGCGCTCCATGCCCATGCTGAAGAGCGTCGGCGGCTGGAATTCTCGTTGCGCCACGCGATCGAGCGCGGCGAAATGAGCCTTGTGTTCCAGCCCGTGGTCGATGCCGCCAGCGAAGTGGTACTGGGATTTGAGGCTTTGCTGCGCTGGGACAGTGCCGACCATGGTACCGTCAGCCCGGTCAAGTTCATCCCGGTGGCCGAAGAAACCCGGCTGATCGTCCCGATCGGCGAATGGGTACTGCGCAACGCTTGTCAGGAAGCGGCCAACTGGCCCCCGCATGTCAAGCTTGCAATCAACGTTTCGGGTGAGCAGTTGCTCGACAGCCACTTTGCCGAGACGGTGGTCCATGCGCTGGCGCAAAGCGGTCTGGCACCGCACCGGCTGGAGATCGAAGTTACCGAAAGCGTGTTCGTGCGTGATGGCACGACCGCCCAGCACACGCTCAACCAGATCATGGCGCTGGGCTGTGCGGTGGCGCTCGATGATTTCGGTACCGGCTATTCATCGCTCGGCTATCTGCGCACGATGCGCTTTTCGACGATCAAGATCGACCGCAGCTTCGTGCAGGGCGCCGCGCGCGGCACCGCTGAAAGCCTTGCGATCGTGCGCGCCGTCGTCGCCATGGCCGAGAGCCTGGAAATGGCAACCACTGCCGAAGGGGTTGAGACGGTCGAGGAATTCGCGGCAGTGCGGCGTTTGGGCTGCCGCAAGGTGCAGGGCTATCTGTTCGGCCGTCCGATGCTGGCGACCGAAGCGCGCCGGGTGATGCAGATGACCGACGCACCGCGGGGCCGGGTAGCCTGAACGCGGTTCGCGACGCTTACGTCGTGACCGCGCGATTGCCTCAGGCGGCGACGTTCAGTCCATGCAGGATCGATTCGAACAACCGCGCACCGTCGGTTCCGCCCTGTGCGGCCTCGATCATGCGTTCGGGATGCGGCATCATGCCCAGCACGTTGCGCGCACCGTTGAGCACACCGGCGATATCGCGCTGCGAACCGTTGACCGGCTCGGCATAGCGGAACGCTATGCGGTCTTCGGCTTCAAGCTGATCGAGCGTCGCGGCATCGGCAAAGTAGTTGCCATCGTGGTGCGCCACCGGGATCGAGATGCGCTGGCCGCGCAGATAGCCCGAGGTGAACTGCGATTGCGTAGTGCCAACCGTCAGCGCCACTTCGCGGCAGACGAAACGGATGCCGGCATTGCGCACCAGCGCACCGGGCAGCAGCCCCGCTTCGGTCAGTACCTGAAAGCCGTTGCACACGCCCAGCACGGGCACGCCGCGCCCGGCCGCCGCGATCACGTCCTGCATGATCGGCGAGCGGGCCGCCATTGCGCCCGAGCGCAAATAGTCACCATAGGAAAAGCCGCCGGGCAGCGCGATCAGGTCAAGGCCTTCGGGCAGGCTGGCATCGCCGTGCCACACGCGGTGGACCGTGCCGCCGCAGATCTGCTCGATCGCAACCGCCATGTCGCGGTCGCAGTTCGATCCGGGAAAGGTGATGACGGCGGCTGCAAAGCCGTTGCCGGGGCCGCCCATCAGGCCGCCACCTTCTCGATCCGGTAGTTCTCGATCACCTGGTTGGCCAGCAGCTTGCGGCACATGTCATCGAGCGCTTCATCGGAGGTGTCATCGGCCACGTCGAGTTCGATCAGGCGCCCGGCGCGCACATCGTTGATGCCGGCAAAGCCCAGCCCCTCGAGGGCGTGATGGATGGCGCGGCCCTGCGGATCGAGCACGCCGTTCTTGAGGCTGACGTGGACGCGGACTTTCATCGCTGGCGGGCCTTTCGCGAAGGAACGGGGTTTGAGACTCGAGCGCGCCTATGCCTCCAAGCGCGGCCGAGGGCAAGGTTTGCGCTTGACCCATTTTCATAACGCACGTGTCTGTTATTATCAGAGCATGGCCCGAGTCACCCCATCCGATCGCCGTGAGCGCATTCTGGCGGCCGCGCGCGACGAATTTGCCGAGCGCGGCTTTGCTGCGGCGCGCATGGCAGACATAGCGCGTCGCGTTGGCGTCAGCCGTTCGGCGCTGTACCAGATGTTCGATGACAAGGAGGCGCTGTTCCGAGCGCTGGTGGCTGACCTGGTCGGCTCGATGCTGCCAGTGCTCGATGTGCCCGATCCGGTTGCGCAGCCGGTCGGCCCCTTGCTGCAGGCGTTCATCCACGCGGCGCTGCAACGGATGGCGCGTGGCGATGCCGCGTTCCTGCCACGCCTGATCGTTGGGGAGGGTGCGCTGTTCCCCGATCTTGTCCGCCATTATCACGATCATGGCATCGCGCTGGTGCTGGCGGCGGTCGAGCGGCTGATCGCGCACGGCGTGGCGCGGGGCGAGTTCGCGCCGGTCGATCCCGCGCTGGCCGCGCGTAGCGTCGCGGGTGGCATCCTGCTCACGGCCCTGTGGAAGATCGTGTTCGAACCGGCCGGGGCGCCGTTACTGGATATCAATGCGATGGCCAGCGCGCATGCCGATCTCGTGCTTCATGGACTGATGCAGCGTAACGCCAGCGACGACAACCCAAGTGACAACACCCCAAGCAGCAAGGTGCTATGACCATGGCCATACCCCGTCGGTTGATCGCTTTGGCCGGACTTGTGGTCATCGGCGCCGGGGCATGGACCTTGTGGCCGGCGCCTGCGACCGAACCATGGCTCGGTTATGTCGAGGGGGAGACGCTGTACTTTGCCGCGCCGGTCGCGGGCACGCTGGCGCGCCGCGATGTCGAGCGTGGGGCGGAGGTGCATCCGGGACAAAGCCTGTTCACGCTCGATCCGCGCAGCGTCGATGCGGCGGTTGCTGCGTCGGCAGCGCAAGTCGCCAACGCCAGTGCGCAGGCCGCCGACCTGACCGACCCGCGCCAGCGTGCGCCCGAGATCGATCAGGCGCGTGCGGCCGAAGCTTCTGCGCGCGCCCAACTCGCACGTGCCGAGGCCGACTTTGAGCGCTTTTCCGCGCTGGCAGCGAAGGGCTTTGCCAGTCGGACGCAGCTTGATGCCGCGCGTGAGGCGCGTGACGTAGCCGCCGCCGCGATCCGGCAGGCGCAGGCGCAGCAAAGCGCTGGCAGAATGACCGCCGGGCGGATCGAGCAGCAGCGCGCGGCGCAGGCAGGCGTTGCGGGCGCACAGGCCAGCTTGCGGGCTCAGCAGCGCCAGCGGCAGGAAATCGCGCCTGTCTCGCCCGTGGCGGGGCAAGTGGAGCAGGTCTATTACAATCCAGGTGAATGGGTTGCCGCCAACCAGCCGGTCGTTTCGGTGATCCCCGCCGACCGGCGCAAGATCCGCTTTTTCGTGGGGCAGGATCGCGTGGCCGCGCTGCATCCGGGAAATCCGGTGACCTTTACTTGCGATGGTTGCAGCCAGCCGCGCACTGCGACGATCCGCTACATCGCGCCGCGCGCCGAGTTCACGCCGCCAGTGATCTACAGCGAGCACGCCCGCGCCAAGCTGGTGTTCATGGTCGAGGCGGCCTTGCCGGCGGATCAACCGCTGCCGCTGGGCCTGCCGGTGGCGGTGCAGCCGTGATGAACGCGCCAGCCCCTGCACAACCGGCCCAGCCGCAAGCGGACCTGAGCCAGCCGGTGATCGACGTGCACGGTCTGACCAAGCGCTTTGGCGGGCGGACGGTCGTTGATGCGGTCGATCTGGTGGTCGGACGCGGGCGCATCTGCGGCTTTCTGGGTCCGAACGGATCGGGCAAGACCACGACCTTGCGGATGATCTGCGGACTTTTGATCCCCGACGCGGGCGAGGGACAAGTGCTGGGCTTCGACTTGCGGCGCCAGCGTGGCGCGATCAAGCGCCGCGTCGGCTACATGACGCAAAAATTCGGCCTGTTTTCCGATCTGACGATTGCCGAGAACCTGGAGTTCTTTGCGCGAGTGCACGGCCTTGATCGGCGCAAGGAGCGTGTGGCGCAGGCGCTGGAGCAACTGGGCCTGGCCTCGCGCGCGGACCAGTTGGCGGGAAAGCTTTCGGGGGGCTGGAAGCAGCGGCTGGCGCTGGCTGCCTGCGTGCTCCACGACCCCGAGATCCTGTTGCTGGACGAGCCGACGGCTGGCGTCGATCCGCAGGCCCGGCGCGAGTTCTGGGACCAGATCCACACGCTTTCGGCCAATGGCATGACGGTGCTGGTTTCCACCCACTACATGGACGAGGCCGAGCGGTGCCACGAGATTGCCTATATCGCCTATGGCCGGATGCTGGCGCGTGGCAGCATCGCCGACGTTGTCGATGGGTCGGGACTTGTCGCGCTGGTGGGCGAGGGGCCGGGGGCGGACCGGCTTGCCAGCGCCATCGAGCAGCGCCCGGGCGTGGCGATGGCCGCGCCGTTCGGCACTGCGTTGCATGTGTGCGGACCCGATCTGGCGGCTTTGCAAGCAGCCGTGGCGCCTTGGGCGGATCAGATTGCCTTTCGGGTCGGCCGACCCAGCCTTGAGGACGTGTTCATCCACCTGATGCGCGGGGCGGAGGACGCCTCGGTGGTGGTGCGGGCATGAGCCTGACCAGCGGTATCGCGGGCGCCTGGCAACGCATCGGCGCGATGATCTTCAAGGAAGTACGCCAGATGCTGCGCGACCGGGGCACCATCGGAATGATGCTGGCTATGCCGCTGGCGCAGTTGATGATCTTCGGTTTTGCCATCAACAACGATCCGCATCGGTTGCCCATGGCGCTTGAGGTCAACGACCGCTCGAACTTTGCGCGCGCGATCGATGCGGCCTTGCGCAACACCGACTATTTCCGCGTGGTTGCGGTGGTTTCCGCACCGGGCGAGGGTGAGCGGTTGCTGCAGCGCGGGGCGGTGCAGTTCGTGGTGACGATACCGCCCGATTTCGCGCGTGATCTGGTCAAGGGACGGCGTCCGCAACTGCTGGTCACCGCCGATGCCACCGATCCTGCTGCCACCGGCAACGCGCTGGCCGCCATCGGCGACGCGGTTGCGAGTGCGCTGGCGCATGACCTGATCGGCCCGCTTGCGGCGCGAGCGGGCGGCAGTTCGCCGGTCGATGTCGTCCTCCACCGGAGCTACAATCCCGAGGGCATCACCAGCCACAACACTGTGCCGGGTCTGCTGGCTATCGTGCTGTCGATGACGATGGTCATGCTCACCGCGCTGTCGGTCACGCGCGAGGTGGAACAGGGCACGATGGAGAACCTGCTGGCCACGCCTTTGCGTCCGTTCGAGGTGATGGTCGGCAAGATCGTGCCTTATCTGATCATCGGGTTGGTGCAGGTGATGGTGATCCTGCTGGCCGCCGCGTTTGTCTTCCAAGTGCCCTTCAGCGGTCCGCTGCCGTTGATGCTGGGCGCCACTTTGCTGTTCATGATCACCAGCCTTGCGCTGGGCTTTACTTTGTCGACGATCGCGCAAAGCCAGTTGCAGGCGATGCAGATGAGCTTTTTCTACCTGCTGCCCTCGATCCTGCTGTCGGGCTTTGCCTTTCCGTTCCGCGGCATGCCACAATGGGCGCAGATCGGGGCGGAGGCGCTGCCGACCACGCACTTTATCCGGCTGGTGCGCGGCATCATGCTGAAAGGCTGGACCATCGCCGATGCCGCGACCGATCTTGGCGTGCTGGCGCTGATGCTGGCAATCCTTGGGACCGTGGCGGTACGCCGCTATCAGGATACGGTGGCTTAGGCGGCTCAGCCCGGCTTGGCCCCCTCGGGCAGGACCAGCACCTCCACCGCCGCATCGGGTGCCAGAAAGCGGCGGGCGCCAGCTTGGATGTCAGCGGCGGTGAGCGTCTCCAGCCTTGCGCGGGCAGAGCGAAAGCGGGTCAGCCGTTCGGGGTGGCTTTGCGCGCGTTCGGCCAGGCCCATCCAGCCGCCGTTGGTGTTCAGGGTGTTGTCGATGCCTTCGAGCATCGGTGCACGGGCGCGGGCGAGCACATCGGCATCGACGGGATGATCGCGCAGTGCCTTGACCACCTGCAGCAAGGCGGCGCGGGTGGCGGCGACTTCGGACACGGCGACCTGTGCCTGCAACGAAAAGGTGCCCCAGCCTCTCCAGATGCGCGATTGCGACGAGTCGGCGCCGGGGGAGTAGGCCTTGCCCAGCGCCTCGCGCACGCTGTCGAGCACCTCGATCCCGGCGACTTCCTGCAGCAGTTCGAGCGTGGCGGAAAGCACCGGGTCGCTGTCATCGGCTGTGGGCCAAACCAGCCGGAGCGTCGCCTGATCGGCCTCGCCTTTGTGGCGCACCACGATCTGGCCACGCCGGGCGGTGAATGCGCGCTGGCGCTCGGCGGCATAGGCGCGGAAGTCGGCCTCGCGCACTGGCAGCGCCCCAAACGTACGGGCGACAGAAGCGATGGCCGCGTCCTCGTCCAGATCGCCGACCAGCGTGATCTCCAACGCGCCGTGCGCCAGACGATCGGCAATTGCTGCCTTGAGCTTGGCGAACGACAGGGACTGATAGGCGCCTTCGGGCTGAACGGAAAAGCGCGGGTCGCCGTCCGACAGGATGCGGCCCAGCGCATTGTTGAGCGCCAACCCCGGCGTGGCATCGATCCGCTTGAAAAAGTTGCTGACGTTCTGGCGATAGAGCGCCTCGGCCTCGGGCCGGTAGCCGGGATCGCTGATCAGTGCGGCCAAGACCTGCAGTTGCAACGCCAGATCGCGCGGTGTCGTCGTCATGCCGCCTGCGAACACATCGCCCACCGTGCCGAAACC
This sequence comes from Novosphingobium sp. FKTRR1, assembly GCF_020404405.1. Taxonomy (GTDB): domain Bacteria; phylum Pseudomonadota; class Alphaproteobacteria; order Sphingomonadales; family Sphingomonadaceae; genus Novosphingobium. The sequence continues at coordinate 116,185 of NZ_JAIZDA010000003.1, forward strand.
GAGTGAGACAGAGCGCCCGGCCAAAAGCGTCTGCAGATCGTCCTGGCTGTGCTTTCCGAGCCCCCCTGCGGCCAGCGAGCCTGCCAGTTCGACGGCCAGCGGGTTCGCTTTGCTCGACAGAAGTTCCCCGCCATCAAGCGCGAAACGCACCGCGATCCGGTCCTTTTCGAGCGCGGTACGCTTCAGATTGAGCCGAACGCCATTGGCAAAGCGCACCGTGCGAATGGCAAACAGCGGCTCGCGCGTGTCGGCAGCGACGGTTCCCGGAAGGCCGAAGTCGGTGTAGGCGAACGGGCCCTTGACCGGCTCATAGGTGAACGCAGCGGTGCCACCGCCCGCACCATCCCACGCTTTGCGGATCGCCTTGGCACCGCCTGCTGGCGTGGTGCGGCCCTGAAAGCGCAGCAGCGGTTCGGCAAGCGGAAGCGCTTCCTGCTTCAGCGCCGCCAGTACGCTGGCAGGCGTGATCGACGGGGCGAAGGCATTGAAGCGCGCCAGCCCGGCCACCGGGCCCGTCGGCACCTGATCGTCGTGTAGCAGTGCCAGTGCGGCGCTGACCAAAGCGCCGTTGCCGCGCGTGTCAGCCCCGGCGGCGGCATTTTCCAGCGACGTGCGGATATTGGCGACCTGTTCGGCCAGTTCCTCGGTCGTGAAGCCATGGGCAAGTGCCTGATCGAGCATCGCACGGGCTGCCGTTAGCCCGCGTTGCCAGCCACCGTCCTGCACATCCACGACAAGGTTGGTGGTGCGGCCGATGCGGAAAACGTCGCCGGTGCCATAGCCCGCGCCCCGGAACGGCGGATCGACCGCGCGCGTTACCCGCAGGAACCGGCGGTTGATCACGCCATAGCCGATTTGCCTCAGCAGCGCGGTGCGGCGGTTGGCGATGGTGTCGGGCTCATCCTGCCAAGGGCCATGGCGCGAGGCGGTGATGCGCTCGGACAGGGCGGGATCGAGCCAGATGTCGGTGCGCCCGCGCAGCTTGCGTTCGACTTTGCCCTGGTCGGGGCGTGGAGCGGGGCGAGCAGGCTGCCAGTCGGCAAAGCGGGCGCGTATGGCGCTTTCAACCGCTGCCGGATCGAAATCGCCCACCACGATCACCGTCGCCTTTTCAGGCACATATTGCCGGGCCCAAAAGCCGCGCAGGCCATCGGGCGTGGCCGCCTCGAGCGATGCCACCGTGCCGATCGGCAGGCGCTGCGGATAAGTCGCGCGCGGATAGAGGAACGCGATCTGGTCCTTCAGGTTGGCCAGCTGATAGCCCTGATTGTCGCGCAGTTCGGACAGGACCACCCCACGTTCCCGCCCGACCGCTGCCGGGGTGATCGTCAGTTCGCTGGCGGTTTCGCGCATCAGCATCAGTGCGGTGTCGAGCAACTTGCCATCGGCGCGCGGCAAGTCAAGCTTGTAGGTGGTCTGTTCGAAGCTCGTCTGGGCATTGGTATCAGCGCCAAACGCCAGCCCGTCGCGCTCCAGCAGCTTGACCATCTCGCCCTCGGGCACGTGGGTGCTGCCATTGAAGGCCATGTGTTCGACAAAGTGGGCATAGCCGCGCTCGGCCTTGCGTTCATCCAGCGATCCGGCATCGATATCAAGCCGCACCAGCGCGGTACCGGGCGGCGTCGCATTGCGGCGGATGATGAAGCGCATGCCGTTGGGCAACGTGCCGAACCGCCATGCCGGTTCGGGGGCAAGGTCGCTTTTCGCGAATGCCCACGCTGGTTTGAGGGCGGAGGCGACATGGCCCTGCGGTGCGGCGCAACCCGAAAGTAACAGCGTCGGGGCAAGCAACACGCATAGACGACGAACAAGCCCGGACGGGCCACGACGGACTGACATGGCTGCAAACTGCCGTGTCAGGCGAGAGTGCGCAATGGTTCGGCGGTGCACCAACACCACGCCGCCTGCCCTGTACTTGCCCTCGGCGTCATGGGACAACCGGCAGCGCGATGTAGCTGCCGTTCGTCCCTCCGACGCTGATCTTCTGCGTCGCCTTCACATAGTCGGCCGATTTGGCATCGATGATCGAGGGCACGAACGTCTGCGGATTGCGATCATACAGTGGGAACCAGCTGGACTGGACCTGCACCATGATGCGGTGCCCGGCACGGAACACGTGGTTGGCAGGGGGCAGGTCGAAGGTGAATTCCAGCGGCGTGCCGGGCGTGATCGGCTTGGCCACGCTCAGGCTTTCGCGATAGCGGCCGCGGAAGATGTCCATCCCCACCGCCAACTGATAGCCACCCATTGCGCGGTCGCCGGGCACCTCGTCGGGGTAGACGTCGATCAGCTTGACCACCCAGTCGCTGTCGGTGCCGCTGGTGGCGGCGGTCAGGTGGACGATCGGGGTTCCAGCGATGGTCACCGGCTTGTCGAGCACCGGGCCGGTGAAAGTCAGCACGTCAGGGCGGCCCGAAACCGGGCGCTGGTCGTCGGTCAGCCAGGTCGGCCAGGGGTTTTCCTCGTAGCCCACCAGCTTGTTCGGGCGCGGCTCGTAGGTCACCGGTTTGGCCGGATCGGACACGTAATCTACCGTGCCTTCCTTGGCCGAAGGATCGAAGCCCAGCGTCTCATCAGCGTGCAGGAACAGCTTGGCGGTCGCCGGCGCAGTCGGCCAGCCCGGCAGCGTCTGCCAACGGTTGGTACCGCTCTGGAACGCGGTGACGGTGCCCACATCCATCGGCTTGTCGTAAAGATAGTGCGCAAGGAACGGGGCGAGTACGTGCGCGCGCCACCACTTGCCGGTGTCGGCATCCCACCGCACCGCGCCCAGCGTGTCGGCGCGCTCGATTTCCTGCCCATGGAACCACGGGCCCATCGTGAGGAACAGGTTGCCCGCCTTGTCCTGCGGTTTCAGCGCCTTCCACACGGCGGGCGCGCCATAGATATCCTCCTGATCCCACAGCGAGTGGACCAGTAGCGTCGGTACGGTCAGCGGCGCCTTGGCGAGGATCTTGTCCATCGCCTGTTCCTGCCAGAAGCTGTCCCACGCCGGGTGTGCCTTCAACTTCTGCCAGAAGCCGATCTGGTCGAGCCCATGCGCGCTCGCCGCCGCACCCGCCGAGCCATAGCGCATGAAGTGGGTGTAGGCGTCGGCCTCGGTCACTTCGTATTTGTTCGAGTTGTCGCGGGTGCCGACCTGTTCCCAGATATAGCTGAGGTTGTACTGACGGAACGCGCCGTTGTGGAACCAGTCGTCCCCGCGCCAGCCATCGACCATCGGGTTCATCGGCACCGCGACCTTCAACGCAGGGTGCGGATTGACCAGCGCAGCCAAGGCAGTGAAGCCGTCGTAGCTGATGCCCAGAATACCAACCCGACCGTTGCTTTCAGGCACGTGGTGCACCAGCCATTCGATCGTGTCGTAAGTATCGGTAGCGTGATCGACTTTGGTCGGGTTGAGCGATGTCCCTACGAACGGGCGGTTCATCACATACGTCCCTTCGGACCCGTACTTGCCGCGCACGTCCTGCACCACGCGGATGTAGCCGCCTTCGGCCACCACTTCGGGCGCGCTGTCATAGCCATCGAGCGAGATCGCCATGCGGCCAGAGGCATGCTGGCTGGTCATCTCCTCGGCATTGTAGGGCGTGCGGGTAAGCAGCATGGCCGCGCCCCCCTTTGGCATTGGTGCGCCCTTGGGGACCAGAATGACAGTGTGCAGCTTCACCCCGTCGCGCATCGGGATGTCGACGCTGCGCCGTTCGTAATCGCGGTATGCAGTGGGTTGTTCCAGCTTTGCAGGGCGTTCGTCATAGCTCGCGGCGGCGGGAGTTCCTGCCATGACGGGCAGGGCGGTTGTCCCAAGCATTGCCGCTGCCAGACTTGTCCATGCCGCCATTCGTCGCATCGCATCCGCCCCAACCTGTTGATCAAGCGCGCACGGTAGCGGGCCTTTGCGCCGGGCAAAAGTCCCCTGTTCGCTGAAAGGCTCGGTTTGGATCGGAGCGGCCGGACCAAGGACTTGCCGCACCATTTCTGGTCTCCTGTGGTGTGGCCTAAGCCTCGTGGAATTTGTCTACGCCGCCTAAAACAAGCCGCAATTTTAATGTGGAGAAATGGCGGTTCGTTGATATCCTTTTGTCGAACTGGCGGGGGGAATCGGCATGTTCGGCTCGGCAATTCTTGACGTCGGCATTGGTCTTGTTCTGGTTTTCCTTCTGGTAAGTCTGATCCTTACTGCCGTTCGGGAGGTTGTTGAAACGTGGATGCGCAGTCGATCGGGCGATCTGGTGCGTGGCCTGTACGAATTGCTTCAACGTGATCAGGATACCTTGAAGCTCGTATTCAATCATCCACTGGTGTTCGCGCTGCACAAGGCGACGGATGGCGGAGACGAGGCCTTACGCGCGCTGGGACTTGGAAAACCCGGTGAAAGTCTGCGTAATGCTCGCCAGAAACTCCCTTCCTACATTCCGACCGACATCATGACTGCCGTGCTTTGCGAGGTTTACAACCAGTCCAAGCAGCCGATCGCCAGCGCACCAAAGTTTGCAGCCGAACTTCAGAAGCTGTTCCTGACGCTTGAAAATTCGGCGATTTCCGGCGCCGTCGATCTGGAAGCCAACGTGGCCCATCTGTACGACAGCGTGATGGAACGGGCGACCGGCTGGTACAAGCGGCGCACGCAGACGATCCTGTTCTGCCTTGGTCTTGCCGCCGCGCTGGTTTTCAACATCAATGCGGTGATCGTGGGCAACTACCTTGCCACCAGCCCGCAGGCGCGCGAGGCGGCAAGCGGCTATGCCACGCAGTTCGTGGCGGCCGAACAGGAACGGCGGCGCAAGGGCGAGCAACCGGTGGCCATGCCAACCGCAGAGCCAGCGGATACCGCGACGACTGCTTCACCGGCGGACGATGGTTCAGCCTTACCGAGCGATGCTGCGACGGGCGAAGCGGTGCAGAACGACGCTCCGCCAGCACCCCAAGTGCCGATCGACCAGTTGTTCGGCGATCTTCAGGATACGATAGGGTTGCCGATCGGCTGGTCGGGTGCGACCGTCCAGCGCATTCAGGCGGTGTTTCCGCATGGGCCGACCGCGCAAAGCGGGTCATGCTTGGGCTATATTGGACCGATCCTGCTGCTTCTGGCGGGTTATCTGATCACGGCGTTTGCGGCGACGCTGGGCGCGCCGTTCTGGTTCGACGTGCTCAATCGCTTCGTCTCGGTCCGCAGTGTGATGAAGCCCAAGGCGAAGGACGATGCCGCCTAGCCAGTGCGGGCCGGGGGAATTAAGCAGCCGCGCCGCTGGACCAGGTCCGGCGGCGCGGTGATCACGGCTTACTTCTTGGTACGCAGCTTGCGGTGGGCGCCCAGGTCGAACACTTCGCTGGGGCCGTTGTCGGATTCGAGAAGGCCGAGGCGGCGCGCGACTTCCTGATAGGCTTCTTCTTCGCCACCAAGATCGCGGCGGAAGCGGTCCTTGTCGAGCTTTTCGCCGGTGGTCATGTCCCACAGGCGGCAGCCGTCGGGGCTGATCTCGTCGGCCAGAATCACGCGGGCATAGTCGCCGTCCCAGATGCGGCCGAATTCAAGCTTGAAGTCGACGAGCCGGATGTTGATCGCGGCGAACATGCCCACAAGGAAGTCGTTCACGCGGATCGCCATCGAGGACATGTCTTGCATCTCCTCGTTGTTGGCCCAGCCGAAGCAGGCAATGTGCTCTTCGGCGACCATCGGATCGCCCAGCGCATCGTCCTTGTAGTAATACTCGATCAGCGTGTGCGGCAGCGGTTCGCCCTCGGCGATGCCAAGCCGCTTGCTGATCGAACCGGCGGCGACGTTGCGCACAACGACTTCGAGCGGGATGATCTCGACCTGACGCACCAGTTGCTCGCGCATGTTCAGGCGGCGGATGAAGTGCGTGGGGATGCCGATGTGCGACAACCGCGTGAACACATACTCGCTGATGCGGTTGTTGATCACGCCCTTGCCGTTGATCGTGCCGCGCTTCTGCGCGTTGAAAGCCGTGGCATCATCCTTGAAATACTGGATCAGGGTGCCGGGTTCGGGGCCTTCGTAAAGGATCTTGGCCTTGCCTTCGTAGATCTGGCGGCGACGGGACATGGGCGATTCTTCCTGTGCGTCGTGAGCGCGCGCGGGCACTCTAGGCCCTTCGCGGCAAATCAAAAACCCCGGCAGACGAAGCTGTCACCAGCGAAGTGACATCATCGCAAGGCCGGGGCTGCGATCCGCGCCCATAGGCGAAAACGCCGCGCGGTGCAATTCCGGGTTGCATTTCGAAAAACTTGAACAACTCATGCTATCTTATCTGTCTGAACTGAATGATGGCTGAAGCGTATAAGCACGGCATACCCTTTGCGGGCCGTGCCGCTCGATCCCCCCGCTCCCCCAAAGGCGCGGTGCGGCCCGCATCCTGCCCTCACGTCAAAAGGATGATCCCCATGAGCAAGGTTCTGGTTCTCTACTACTCCAGCTATGGCCACATCGAAACTCTGGCCAACGCCATCGCCGAAGGCGCTCGCGCCACCGGGGCGCACGTCGATGTCAAGCGCGTGCCCGAGACGGTTCCGCTCGAGATCGCGCAGGGTGCGCATTTCAAGCTCGATCAGGCGGCGCCGGTCGCCACCGTGGCCGAACTGGAGCATTACGACGCGATCATCGTCGGCACCGGCACACGCTTTGGCCGGATCAGCAGCCAACTGGCCGCGTTCCTCGATGCTGCAGGCGGCCTGTGGGCGCGCGGTGCGCTCAACGGCAAGGTCGGTGCGGCGTTTACCAGCACCGCCAGCCAGCACGGTGGGCAGGAAACCACGCTGTTCTCGATCATCACCAACCTGCTGCACTTCGGCATGACCATCGTCGGGCTCGACTATGGCTTCCAGGGCCAGTTGGGCGTGGACGAAGTAGTCGGTGGTTCGCCTTATGGTGCCACCACCATCGCGGCGGGTGACGGCAGCCGCCAGCCGAGCGCGGCCGAACTCGACGGCGCCCGCTATCTGGGCAAGCGCGTGGCCGACACCGCCAACAAGCTGTTCGGCTGAACTTGGGCGCGGGGAGCGGCACCGTCTGGCGCCGCCCCCCGCGCACAGCCCGAGTGGTGCCTAAGGCGTGTGGACAAGTTCGGGCGTGCCAGAAGCGTCAGCTATCCGCCATTTTTCCCTGGCAACGAACTTTCCGGATACGACGCCATTGCGGACGTGAACGCCACCAAAACACAACACCTTCGTCGCCCCGTGCTTGACACGGGGCTTGGCTACATTTCCGCGCCGCCCCAGGGCGAGTTCGCCATGATATAGACCCAACCGCCCCTTTCGATCGGGCAGTCATGCCAAACGCGAGGCCGCAAGGAAAGCCAAGCCCCGTGTCAAGCACGGGGCGACGGTGGTTTGGAGGAGGAAATGACCGCTCCCCACGACTTTTCTGCCATAGCGAAGCCGAGCCGACAGGATTGTCAACCGCTCTTGGCTCAGGTCGGTCCGAAGAGTCGCCTTCGCCCAGTTGCGGACATTTGATGCGGCGGTAATGTCTCTCAATGCTGCATTGGTTCTCTGCCGTTCTCGCCCTCGGTGCTGTTCAGTCCACTCCAGTGGCTTCTCTCCGCGTGGACGCTGATCGAGCCACCTTCCTCGCAATTATAGAGGAAGATCGTGTCCACGGTTACAAGATCCAGATTAAGTGCGTGGCTAAATGCTCTCATTCAATGAGCTACAGCGAACCCGTCGGCGACAGCCCCTTGGGCTTATTCTATGGCGAAAACGGCCTGCTTTACTCCAAGTGGGCTGGAGGTTCGGCGTATCGTGTCCGAGTTTGGCGCGTCACCGACAAGGGCGTGGAGAAAGTTGGCGAATTCGCAAGCTGGCACCGGGAGCCAGACTTCACGAGTGACAAGCTCGGCCGACCCGCGATACGGGTTTATGAGGGAGGGTTCGACTTCGCGCTGACCTTGCGCCCAGTGCTTTGGACATACATTCATGGACGCTTTTTGCGCGAGACGCGGAACGGCAACTGACCGCCCAGTTTAAGCTATTGCCAGCGGCGGGGATCGAACCCGCACCCCGTTGCCGAGGATCGCTGTAGCGACACGTCTACCAATTCTGTCACGCTGGCAGGAACGACATAGCACGTGAGCCAGAACACAGGAACGGCAGCTCCCCACGCCTTTCCCGCCGTTTGATCCGCTATCGGCGATCCTCAATAGCGGTCATCCCTTCATGGTGGCCATTGTCCACGCTGCTTAGGGGGGCTGCGCCTCGCGATGCCGCCTTGCGGGCCGATGGCCTAACGCTCGCCCAGCAGGTTCTGTTTCCAGAAGGCGACTTCGGTCCAGAACTGGTAATCCTGATTGGCCTTTTTGGCATAACCATGGCCTTCGTCGAGGGCGATCAGGTGCCAGGCGGTGCGGCCTTGGGCGCGTACTGCCTTGACCATCTGTTCCGCCTCGCTGCGCGGCACCCGCGGATCGTTGCCGCCGGTGGTGACCATCAGCGGGATTGCCAGCCGGTCGGCGTGGGTCAGGGGCGAGATGGCGAGCAGTTGAGCGCGCTGTACAGGGTTGCGCTCGTCGCCATATTCCACCCGGCGCAAGTCGCGGCGATAGCCCTGAGTATTCTGCAGGAACGTGACGAAATTGCTGATTGCCACGGCGCAGGCCGCTGCTTTCAGTCGCGCGCCATAGCGGATCGCGCTGGCATAGCACATATACCCCCCGTACGACCCACCCGTGACGGCCATCGCTGCGCCGTCGATCTGCGGGTCGGCGGCCAGCCGGTCGAGCAGCGGTTCGATATCGCGCACCGAATCCTCGCGCTTGAACGGCCCGTTGTCGAGCGCGACGAAGCGTTTGCCGAAGCCGGTCGAACCGCGCACGTTGGGCAGCAGTACCGCGATGCCCAATTCGTTGACCAGATAGTTGGTCCGCCCGCGAAAACCGGGACGCGACTGGCCTTCGGGGCCGCCGTGGATGTCGACGATGACGGGGCGTTTGCCCGGAAACTTTGCCGGATCTGGACGATAGAGGTACCCGCTGACCGGCTCACCATCGAAGCTTTTCACCTCGACCAGTTCGGCGGCAGCGTTGCGTGCCGGGTCGAGCCCACCGGTCTCGCTGGCGGTCCAGCGGGTGACCGCAAGCGAGATCGGATCGACGCTGAAGGCATCGGCCGGGAACTTCGCCGATTCGAGCGAGAGCCCGATCGTGCCCCATGGCGCCACTTTCATTGCGCCGATCACGCCAGCGGGCAGCTTGGCCACGTCGCGCATCGTCCCCGAAGCGGGCACGAACAGCCGCAGCTTCGATTCGCCCGCAATGTTGACGGTATAGGCGATGAAACGTCCGTCCGGAGCGATGTCGAAATCCTCGACATCACCGCGCGGTTCGGGCGAGCGCGCGGTGAAGCGTCCGCTGGCAAGGTCCACCGTGCCCAGCCGCAGGAAATCCGAGCCGGCGTCGCTGGTTGCCCACAACTTGCCATCGGGCGCGAAGGCGACTTTGCCGAACGCGGCCGGGGCCAGCTTGGCTTTGGGGCCGCCGAGCGGGGTAAGCGTTCCTTTGGACAGATCCAGCCGGTACAGATTGGTGCGCGCGACCGAGACATATTCGGTGACCAGTGCCGTCTTGCCATCAGGGGCGAAATCCCCGATCTGCCAGCCGCCGCCGGTCACTTGCGCCACCAAGCGGTTGGTTTCGGGATGGCGTGGGTCGATCACGTAAAGATCGGCATCCACACCGTTGCGGCGGGTCGAACGATAGCCCAGCCAATGCCCGTCGTGGCTGACCGCGCCCACTTCGTTGCGGCTCTTGCCGTCGGTCAACAGCGTCAGGCGCCCGTCCTTGAGTGTGTAGAACTGGAAGAACTCGTCGCCGCCCTTGTCCTTGATCACCACTTGCGTACCGTCACCGGGCATCAGCAGGCCGCTGACGGGTTCGGATTCAAAGCTGATCTGGTGGCGGTCCATCAAGGGGCCGGTGAGGGTGTGCAATTGGCGCGTGTTGGCAAAGCGCGTGGCGATCAGCATGGTCCGGTCGATCGGGTTCCACCCTTGAAAGCGCACGCTGCGGAACTCCAGATATGGCCTCGTCGCCTCGGCAATCGCCAACGGCACGGGCGGCGCACCGTCCACCTCGATTGCGGCGGGCTTTGGCGCGAGTGGAGCGGCGGCGGTCTGGGCCGCACCCGGTGTCGCCAGAGTGAGCAGGCACAGAGCGGAGGCAAGAGCGGGGAGGCGCTGCATCGAGGGTTCTCTCCATACCGGACAGGCCATGCAATGTGTTGCCCATACGCGGGACTTGGCAATGACCTTTTGCGATGGTGCGCCAACATTTTTCATGATGACCCGGACTGGATGCACCTTATTGGCCGCGTGATCTGGCGCGCCCGCAGCCGATTGGCTAGGACCGGCGCGCGTATGGAGATGGAGCCCGCAAACCGATGAGCCAGGATGCCACGCTTGCCCTGCTGAACCGCTACTATTCCGCCTTCAATGCCGGTGACTGGCAAGGCATGCTCGATTGTCTGAGCGATGACGTGGCGCATGACATCAACCAGGGCACCCGCCAGACCGGCAAGGACGTGTTCGCCACGTTCCTCCAGCACATGGAACGCTGCTACAAGGAGCGGCTCGAGGATATCGTGCTGATGGTCAACGCCGATGGCAGCCGCGCGGCCGCCGAGTTCGTGGTTCACGGTGCTTACCTTGCCACCGATGAGGGCCTGCCCGAAGCGGCAGGGCAGACTTATGTCCTACCTGCAGGCGCCTTCATCGGCATCGAAGGCGCCAAGATCGCCCGGCTGACGATGTATTACAACCTTGCCGACTGGACGGCGCAGGTGGTCGGTTGATGGCGATTGCCGTTCGGGCGTTGACCGGGGACGAGATCGCCGCCGCGCTCGACGATCTGGCAGCGTTGCGGATAGAGGTCTTTGCCGCCTATCCCTACCTCTATGACGGGGACCGGGCGTATGAGGCGCAGTACCTCAGCGAATATGCGCAGGCCGAAGATGCCGTGCTGGTGGCGGCATTTGACGGTGAACGCATCGTCGGCGCGGCCACGGCGGCGCCGATGCGTCACCAGAAGGCCGAATTCCGCAGCCCCTTCGAACACCGCGGGCTAGATGCCACGCGGCTGTTCTATTTTGGCGAAAGTGTGCTGCTGCCGGCCTATCGCGGACACGGCATCGGCCATTCGTTTTTCGACGCGCGCGAGGCGCAGGCCCGCGCTTGCGGTGCCAATGCGGCATGCTTTGCGGCCGTCATCCGCCCGGACGATCATCCCGCGCGACCCGCTGATTACACCCCGCTCGATGCATTCTGGCAGCGGCGCGGTTATGCGTTGATCCCCGGACTTGTCACCGAACTTGCGTGGAAAGAGCATGGCGAGGCGCACGAAAGCCCCAAGTCGATGCAATACTGGCTGCGCGAATGGAAGAACGCCGCATGACCCGCTTCACCATCGCCGCCGCGCAATACCCGATCGACTTGCTTGATGGCTGGGATGCCTATGTCGCCAAGTTGACTACCTGGGTCGAACAAGCGGCTGCGGGCGGGGCAGGCCTTGCCGTGTTTCCCGAATATGGCGCGATGGAATTGGCCAGCCTTGACCCCGTCACGATGGGCGATCTGGCCGGTTCGATCGAGACGGTATCGGCGCTGCTGCCACGGGTCGATGCGCTGCATGCCGAACTGGCCACGCGCCATGGTCTGCACATCCTTGCCGCCAGCGCCCCGCGCAAGGACGCGGACCGCCGCTTTCGCAACGCCGCGCGCCTGTTCGCTCCCAACGGCCGCAGCGTGACGCAGGACAAGCTGGTGATGACCCGGTTCGAGCGGGAACAGTGGGGCATCGTCGGGGGCACGGCGATCAAGCTTATCGACACCGCCTTGGGCAAGCTGGCGATCCTGATCTGTTACGATAGCGAGTTCCCGTTGCTCGCGCGCGCGGCGGTGGAGGCCGGAGCGCAAGTGCTGCTGGTGCCCAGTTGCACTGACAGCCTGCACGGATACTGGCGCGTCCGGCTGGGGGCGCAGGCGCGGGCACTTGAAGGTCAGTGCTATGCCGTGCAGGCGCCGACGGTGGGCGACGCCGAATGGTCCCCTGCGGTCGACGTCAACCGTGGGGCGGCGGCAATCTATGGACCGCCCGATCGCGGCATGCCCGAGGACGGCGTGCTGGCCATCGGCATCGAAGGCGCGGCTCAATGGGTCTTTGCCGAAGTGGATACCGCCCTTGTGGCCGATTTGCGCGCCGATGGCGGCGTGCTCAACGCCTTGCACTGGGCCGAACAACCGGGCGCGGCGCCGCTCCCCCAACTTGAAGTGGTCAGCCTTTCGTGAAGATCGATCCGTTCATCCTGATCATCCTGGCGACGGTCGCGCTGGCCAGCCTGTTTCCCGCGAGCGGGGTTGGCGCGCAGATCGTCGATGTGGTGACGACCGTGGCGATCTCGCTGCTGTTCTTTCTGCACGGAGTGCGGCTGAAGCGTGAAACGCTGGTCAGCGCGGTGTCAGACTGGAAGGTCCACGTGCTGATCCTGTCGCTGACATTTGTGCTGTTCCCGCTGATCGGCGTGGGGCTGCATCTGGCGATCCCGCGCGCGCTGACGCCAGAGTTGTGGATGGGTATCCTGTTCCTGTGCGCACTGCCGTCCACTGTGCAATCGGCCATTGCCTTCACCTCGATCGCGCGCGGCAACGTGGCTGTGGCGGTCTGCGCGGCGGCGTTTTCGAACCTGTTCGGCGTGGTCGTCACGCCGCTGCTGGCCGGATTGTTGCTGGGCACGCAGGCGGGCATCTCGCTCGATCAGGTGGGGCGGATCGCGGTGCAACTGCTGTTGCCGTTTGTCGCAGGACACCTGCTGCGTCCGCTGCTGGGCGGGTGGGCCGAACGCAACCGCAAGCTGCTGACCTTCACCGACAGGGGCACGATCGTGCTGGCGGTGTTCTCATCCTTCTCGGCCGCGATCGTCGAAGGGCTGTGGCAGAAGGTGCCGCTGGTGCAACTGGCGGTGGTGCTGGCACTGGCGCTGCTGATCCTGGCGCTGGTGCTGCTCGGCTCTGCATGGCTCGCCCGCGCGCTGGGTTACAGCAAGGCTGACGAGATCGCGATCGTGTTCGTCGGTTCGAAGAAGTCGCTGGCAAGCGGCGTGCCGATGGCCAAGATCCTGTTCACCCCGGCGGTGGCGGGTGCAGTGATCCTGCCGATCATGATCTTCCATCAGGCGCAGTTGATGGCTTGCGCCACGATCGCGCGCCGTTATGCCGCTCGTGACGGGGAATAGTCGGCGGGCGCAGGATGGAGAAGGCGTTGTGAACGTGTCACGCAGGACGATGATCGCCGGTTCGCTGGCCGCAGGCGCACTGGCCGCAGCCGGAGCCGCGCGCGCTGCCGTGCGCCCGGCCAAGCCGTTGGTGCTCGGCCATCGCGGGTGCAGCGCGCTGCGCCCCGAACACACGCTGGGGTCTTATGCCCGCGCGATTGCCGACGGCGCCGACTTCATCGAACCCGATCTGGTCGGCACCAAGGATGGCAAGCTGGTGGCGCGGCACGAAAACAACATCGCCGAAACCACCGACGTTGCCACCCACCCCGAATTCGCCGACCGCAAGGCGACCAAAGTGATCGACGGGATCGAGCAGACCGGCTGGTTCACCGAGGATTTCACCTTCGACGAGCTGCGCACCCTGCGCGCGCGCGAACGGCTGACGGGCGATGGCATGCGCACCGAAAGCCATGGTTATGACGGCATGTTCCGCATCGTCAGCTTTGCCGAGATCATCGACTTCGCCGCAGCGGAATCGGCGGCGCGCGGGCGCACCATCGGGCTGATCCCCGAGATCAAGCATTCGACCTATTTCGCCGGGATCGGCCTTCCGTCAGAGGACCGCTTCGTCAAGGAAGTGGCCGCCAGCCGCTACCTCGACAAGGCGCCGCTGATCGTCCAGTCGTTCGAGATCGCCAACCTTAAGGCGCTGCGCGGCGTGCTGGGCGACCGGCCCAACGTGCAGTTCATGCAGTTGATCGATTCCGATGACCAGCGCCCCGGTGACGTGATCAAGGCCATGGGCACGCTGACTTATGCCCAAATGCTCACGCCTGAAGGGCTTGCGGACATTGCCAAGTATGCCGACTGGGTCGCGCCGTGGACGCGCCAGTTGATCCCGCTGGACGCAGACGGCAAGCTTGGCGCATCGACCAATGTGGTGGCAGAGGCGCACCGGGTGGGCCTGCTGGTCGGCTGCTACACCTTCCGCCCCGAAAACCAGTTCCTTGCCGCTGATTACCGCACCGAAGGGGCAGCCCCCGCCGCGCGCAACGTGGAGGGCAGCGTGGCCGAAATCCGACGCTACTTGTCCGAAGGGCTGGACGGCTTCTTCACCGACGACCCCGCGCTGGGGCGGCGCGCGGTGGATGGGGATGGGTGAGGAAGCAGGCGCGTACCCCCTTTCCTATCCATCACCCGTGGTTTGTCATTGCTAGGGTGCGTGGACGAAGCAATCCGGTGCAGGAGGATCGCTAGGTTTATCAGTGGGCCTTGTGTTTGGCCGCAACGTAACTTGCAAATCTGTCGAGGATCGCCTGCCAGCCAGCCGCTTGCTGCTCGACGGGGTTTTGATCCTCGGCGTCAAAGGTTGATCGAACTGTCACGCCCTGCGCACCGTCGATGAACTCCACCAGCCCATTGCGCTCGCCGAAGGTGTAGCTGATCGATTGATGGGGTTTGATCGAGGTATAGGTTCCGGCAAAATCAAAGCCGAAACTTCCGTCTTTTGCCTCCATGCGCGAGCTGAATTCGCCGCCGTCACGAAGGTCGACGGTCGAGCTGGTCGTATGCCAATCGTCCGACGCTGCATTCCACTGCACGATATCTTCAGGGGTGACATAGGCGTCCCAAACCTCGGCCAACGGAGCGGCGACAAGCGTTTCTACGGTGATCTTCATGAAGCACTCCCTTTCCCAAAAATCGGTTCCTTCTGGTCATAGCTGGTTGCGCGATCATGGCATTTCCTTGGAAAAGCCCGTTGCAATTCTATTTCCCGGTTTGCGCCAACTGTCGCGCCGCTAGGTGTGGCACTTGGTCTTTCGCTGCGCTAGAGCCCGAAGCATGATCTTAATTGCAATCGGATCGCGCTGATGGATGCCGCCGAGCAGGTTCACCTGCAGTTTCTTGCCGCACTTGATCGCGGCACTTTGCGTCGCCGGTCGAACCTTGGGCTGGCAGAGGCGGGGTTGGCGCCCGATCGGGCCGCAGCGCTGGTGCACAGCCAGATGCTCAGCCGTCAGTTGGACCGATTGAGTCGCAAGCTGCAGGCGCGGGGGGAAGGGTTCTATACGATCGGATCGTCGGGGCATGAAGGCAACGCCGCGCTGGCCGAGGCGCTGCGGACTGATGACATCGCGTTCCTGCATTACCGCGATGCCGCGTTCCAGATCCACCGCGCAGGCCGCGTGGCCGGCGAGACCCCGGCATGGGACATGCTGCTCTCGTTCACCGCCAGCGCCGACGATCCGATCTCGGGCGGACGGCACAAGGTGCTGGGATCGAAGCGGCTGATGATCCCGCCGCAAACCTCGACCATCGCCAGCCACTTGCCCAAGGCGGTGGGCGCGGCGTTCAGCATCGGCATCGCCCGGCGCATGGGCTGGACCGACACCGTGCTGGCGCAAGATGGCGTGGTGCTGTGCTCGTTCGGCGATGCATCGGCCAACCATTCCACCGCCGTCGGCGCACTCAACACCGCCGCTTGGGCCGCTTACCAGAACACGCCGATGCCCATCGTGTTCCTGTGCGAGGACAACGGCATCGGCATTTCCACCCGCACCCCGCCGGGCTGGATCGAGGCGAACTGGCAGAACCGCGCGGGCCTGCGTTACATCGACTGCGACGGCAGCGACCTGATCGACAGCTGGCGCGCGGCGAAGGAGGCGGTGGACTTCGCCCGCCGCCAGCGCAAGCCGGTGTTCCTGCACATGAAGACGGTGCGCCTCTATGGCCACGCGGGCAACGACGTGCAGGGTACTTACCTGTCGAAGGAACACATCCGTGCCGACGAGGCGCGCGACCCGCTGCTGGCCAGCGCCGCGCTGTTGATCGAGGAAGGCGTGATGACCGCCGCCGAATTGCGCGCGCAGTACGATGCCATAGAGGCGACATTGGCGCGGCAGGTGGAACTGGCGATCAAGCGCCCCAAGTTGCCCGATGCCGCCGCCGTGATGGCCAGCATCGTCCCGCCAAAGCGTGAAGGCGTTGCGCGCCCGCTTGCCTCCGTCGAAGCCCGTGCCGCGCTGTTCGCCGACGATGCCGCGGCGATGGAAAAGCCGCAGCACATGGCCAAGCTGCTGAGCTGGGCGCTGGCCGATCTGCTGCTGCAATACCCCAACGCTGTGGTCTGCGGCGAGGACGTGGGGCCCAAGGGCGGGGTCTATGCAGTCACCCAAAAGCTGCACCAGCGCTTCGGTTCGGCGCGGGTGATCAACACGCTGCTGGACGAGCAGGCGATCCTGGGCCTTGCCATCGGTGCGGCGCACAACGGCCTGTTGCCGCTGCCCGAAGTGCAGTTCCTTGCCTATGTCCACAATGCCGAGGATCAGATCCGGGGCGAGGCGGCGACGCTATCGTTCTTTTCGGACGGGCAATTCACCAACCCGATGGTCCTGCGCATCGCCGGGCTGCCGTACCAGAAGGGCTTCGGCGGGCACTTCCACAACGACAACTCGCTGGCCGTGTTCCGTGATATTCCGGGTGTGGTGCTGGCGGTGCCGAGTTGCGGGCGCGATGCGGTGGCGATGCTGCGCGAATGCGTCCGTCTGGCGCATGAAGAGCAGCGCGTGGTCGTGTTCGTCGAACCGATTGCGCTCTACATGACCCGCGACTTGCACGCCGAGGGCGACGGGTTGTGGACCAGCCTGTACCAGCCGCCGGGCGAGCCGGGCAGCGCGATCGGCTTTGGCGAG
Organism: Novosphingobium sp. FKTRR1; assembly: GCF_020404405.1. Lineage (GTDB taxonomy): Bacteria > Pseudomonadota > Alphaproteobacteria > Sphingomonadales > Sphingomonadaceae > Novosphingobium. The sequence continues at coordinate 133,098 of NZ_JAIZDA010000003.1, forward strand.
ATCGGTCAGTGGGGGCAGGGAACCGACCTTGCCATCGTGACGTACGGCAATGGGGTGTACTTGTCGCGGCAGGCGGAGAAACTGCTGGCCGAGCAGGGCGTTGCTGCACGGATCATCGACTTGCGCTGGCTGGGGCCGGTCAACGATGAAGCGGTGCTGGCGGCCTGCGCGCCGTGCCGGAACGTGCTGGTGGTCGATGAATGCCGGATCACCGGATCGCACAGCGAGGCGCTGCTTGCGCTCTTTGCCGAGCGGATGAACGACCGCCCGGTGGCGCGGCTGACCGCGACCGACAGCTTCATCCCGCTGGCGCGCGCCGCCACGCATACTTTGCCCAGCCGCGACATGATCGTGACGAAGGGGCTGGCGATGGTGCGCGGGGAGACGGTCCTTGGCTAAGCCGACCGCAGTCGTCGTGTGTCCGGGGCGCGGCACCTACAACGCGCCCGAACTGGGCTATCTGGCGCGCCATCATGGCGGCAATCCGTGGCTCGCCCGGTTTGATGCCTTGCGGGCAGAGGTGGGCAAACCCGCGCTTACGGCTTTGGACGGGGCGGCGAAGTTCGATCCTGCCGTGCATTTGCGCGGCGATGTGGCCGCGCCACTGATCCATGCCTGCGCCTACCTCGACTATCTGGCCATCGCGCGCGACAAGTTCGACATCGTGGCGGTGACCGGCAATTCGATGGGCTGGTACACTGCGCTTGCCTGCGCCGGGGCGGTCAGCGGCGAACACGGTTTTGCCATCGCCGATGCAATGGGCGTCAATTCGCAGAACCACGCGCCCGGCGGGCAAAGCGTGCTGGTATTGGCGGGGGACGACTGGACGGTCGATCCCGCACTCGAGACGGCCGTGCTCGCCGCCATGGCGCGGCATGATGTGCTTATGTCGATCCGTTTGGGGGGCATGCTGGTGGTGGCAGGCGCGCCTGAGGCGCTCGCGGCGCTGGAAGCTGACCTGCCGCCGCTGCCGCGCCCGCCGTTGCGGCTGGCCGGGCATGGGCCGTTCCACACACCGCTGATGGCGGCCAGCGCAAGCGCGGCACGCTCGCAACTGCCGGTGGAATGGTTTGGCGCGCCACAGATCCCGTTGATCGACGGGCGCGGTGCGATCTGGCGCGGGCCCGAGACGGTACCCCGCGCCTTGTGGGACTACACTTTCGGGCATCAAATCCTGCAATCCTATGACTTCACCGCCGCGATCACCGTCGCTTTGCGCGAGTTTGCGCCCGATCACCTGATCCTGCTGGGCCCCGGCGAGACCTTGGGCGGGGCCATCGGGCAGGTGCTGGTCGCGCGCAAATGGCTGGACATTTCGTCGCGTAACGGGTTTGTTGCATTGCAAGGAGAGGATGCGTTTCTGATCGGCATGGGAAGGCCCGGTCAAAGGGAACACGCAATCCAATGAGCCAAAAGTCGGTTCTGTTCGTATGCCTCGGAAACATTTGCCGTTCTCCGATGGCTGAGGCTGCTCTGCGCGCCGAGGCGGTAGCGCAAGGCATTGCCGTGTCCATCGATTCGGCAGGCACCGGTGCAATGCATGTCGGCGATGCGCCCGACCCGCGCGCGCAAGCCGAAACGCTGCGCCATGGCATCGACATCTCCAGCTATCGCGCCCGGCAACTGACCGAAGCCGATTTTCGCAAGTTCGGGCACATCTACGTGATGGACCAGAACAACTTGCGCGATCTGCACGCTGTCGCGCCTTGGCGGCCGCTGGCCAAGATCGGGTTGCTGATGGATGTGGTGCCCGGTCGTCATGGCACGGCGGTGCTCGACCCCTATTACGGCGGCGAGGATGACTTTGCCGAAGTATGGGAGGACGTGACCGTCGCGGCCAAGCACATCGTCGCCAGGCTGGCCAAGTAAGTCAGCTCAGCGCGGCGAAAAACCCGCGCACAGGGCATCGACCAAGGCGCGCGCGGCGTCTTGTGCTGAAAGCGGCCCTTGCGGATCGAACCACCGTGCTGGCCAGTTGAGCGCGCCAGCCAGCGCCATGGCCAGCATCTTGGGGTCGTTGGCGGCCACGGAGCCGTCGGCGATTGCTTCTGTAACCAGCGTGCGCAAGGCGTTGTCGATTCCGCGCTTCAGGTCGCGGAACCGGCGGGCGCTTTCGGGTGAGAGCGATTCATCGCCGGTGCGGATCACGCAGCGCCCGAAATCGTCCATGTTGACGCAGGCATAGCTGATCAGAAAGCTGCGCAGCCGGTCGATCCCGCGACCTGGCACGGCGCGCGCCGCCTCAGCCGCGCCCAGCAATTGCGCAAGCCCGATCGAAACGCACTCCAGCAACACCTGATCCTTGTTGCCAAGGTAGTGGTAGATCGTCGGCTTCGATACGCCGAGACTGGTCGCCACATCGTCGAGCGATGTCGCGTGAAAGCCCCGTTCGTTGAACATCCGCACGGCCGCGCGCAGCAGTGCCTGCCGCTTGGCCTCGCGCGCAGCCTGTCGTTGGGCCGCGTCAGGAAATGGGGAAGGCGTGGTCGGCTTGTCGTCCATGGTCACTGGTAATTGACCGCATACCTGCGAGAATGCAATATACTCATGAGTAGAATACCGACTCATTCGTATTCCTGGCTAAGTGGAGACAGACATGCAGATCGAAGGTGTGGCCGCGATCGTCACGGGCGGAGCGTCCGGGCTTGGCGGTGCAACGGCAGCCCGGCTGGCCCGCGCTGGGGCAAAGGTTGCGATCTTCGACCTCAACGCCGAACTGGGGGCAAGCCATGCCGCCGCAATCGGCGCGTCGTTCTTTCCGGTCAACGTCACCGACGAGGCGGCGGTCGACAACGCGATCGCCGAGGCTGAGGCGGTCAACGGCAAGGCGCGCATTCTGGTGAACTGTGCCGGCGTCGGCCCTCCAGCCAAGGTCATCGGTCGCGACGGCAAGGCCATTCCGCTGGCCGATTTCAGCAAGATCATCACGATCAACCTGTTGGGCACGTTCAACGTGCTGTCCAAGTTTGCCGCGCGCATCTTTGATGCCGATCCCGTCGGCCCCGAAGAGCGCGGGGTGATCATCAACACCGCCTCGGTAGCGGCCTTCGACGGCCAGATCGGGCAGGCCGCCTATGCCGCGTCGAAAGGCGGTGTGGTGGGTATGGCCCTGCCGATCGCACGCGAATTTGCCCGCTATGGCATCCGCGTGAACACGATCGCGCCGGGCATCTTCTGGACCCCGCTGCTGGCCAGCCTGCCGCAGGATGCGCAGGATTCGCTGGGCAAGCAGGTGCCGTTTCCCAACCGCCTCGGCCAACCCGACGAATACGCGCAACTGGTGCAGAGCATAGTGGAAAACCCGATGCTCAACGCCGAGACTATCCGTCTGGATGGCGCCATCCGCATGGCCCCTCGCTGAACAAGGATCACATGATGACCATCAGCCCTCAAGCGCTGGAAATTGCCGACAAGGTCGAAGCTTTCGTGCGGCAAGTCGTGTTCCCGTACGAGAACGATCCGCGCCGGGATCATCACGGCGCGCCGACCGACGAACTCGTTCAGGAGCTGCGCGATCTGGCGCGTGAGGCTGGCGTGCTGACCCCGCACATCCGCGCCGATGGCAGCCACTTCAACCAGCGCGAAACTGCGGTCATCCTGATCAAGTCCGGGCTTTCGCCGCTGGGTATGCTGGCGTGCAACACGCAGGCTCCCGACGAAGGAAACATGTACCTGCTTGGCCATGTCGGTAGCCCCGACCTGAAGGAGCGCTTCCTCAAGCCGTTGATCTCGGGTCGGGCGCGGTCGGCCTTCTTCATGACCGAACCGGCCGATCTGCAAGGCGCGGGTGCCGACCCGTCGATGATGATCACCACCTGTCGGCGCGATGGCAACCATTGGGTGATCGATGGCAAGAAGGCGTTCATCACCGGGGCCGAAGGGGCCAAAGTCGGCATCGTCATGGCCAAGTCGGATGATCCCGACAGCAAGGGCGGGGCGTGCATGTTCCTGGTCGATCTGCCCGATCCGGCGATCACCATCACCCATGTGCCCAACACTATCGACAGTTCGATGCCGGGCAGCCACGCCGAAGTCACCATCGACGGCTTGCGCGTACCGGCCGACCAGATGTTGGGCGATGCGGGCGAAGGCTTCAAGTACGCACAGATCCGGCTGAGTCCGGCCCGCCTGTCGCACTGCATGCGCTGGCTTGGCGGGTGCATCCGTGCGCAGGAAATCGCCACCGACTATGTCAATCGCCGCAAAGCCTTCGGCAAGCAATTGATCGACCACGAAGGGGTCGGCTTCCAACTGGCCGAGAACCTGATCGACATCAAGCAGAGCGAACTGATGATCGACTGGTGCGCAGGGGTGCTCGACACCGGCGTGCTGGGCACGGTCGAAAGCAGCATGACCAAGGTGGCCGTGTCCGAAGCGCTTATGCGCATTGCCGACAAGTGCGTGCAGGTGATGGGTGGCACCGGGGTGACCGACAAGACCATTGTTGAGCAGATCTTCCGCGAAGTGCGCGCCTTCCGCATCTATGACGGCCCGACCGAGGTCCACAAGTGGAGCCTGGCCAAGAAGATCAAGCGCGACTGGAACCACGCCCATGCCCACTGACGCGGCGTCGGCCGACATTGCCGCGGCCAACACCGGCGTCGGGGACTTGCGCGTCGCGCTGGACGTGGCGGCGCTGGAGGGCTGGCTGGCGGCGAACGTCGCGGGTTTTTCCGGGCCGCTCACGGTCGCGCAGTTCAACGGTGGCCAATCGAACCCGACCTTCCGGCTGACCACGCCGGGCGGGGCTTATGTGCTGCGGCGCAAGCCACCGGGGCCGCTGTTGAAGGGCGCCCACGACGTGCTGCGTGAGGCGCGCGTGCTCAAGGCGCTGGGCGCGACGCCCGTGCCGGTCCCCACGATCCACGGTGTTTGCGACGATGACGCCGTGCTGGGCAGCGCATTTTACGTGATGGGCATGGTCGAAGGGCGGATCTTCTGGGACGCGGGGTTCGGCGACGTGCCGCACGGTGAGCGTGCCGCGTACTTTGATGCGATGAATGCGACCATCGCCGCGCTGCACGCGGTCGATATCGAAGCGGTCGGGCTGGGCGATTTCGGACGGCCGGGCAATTACTTCGCGCGGCAGATCGGACGATGGTCGAAGCAATACCTTGAAGACGAACTGGCCGGGCGCAATCCGGATATGGACGCGCTGGTCGCATGGTTGCCGACCGCGATTCCCGCAGGCGATGAAACCAGCATCGTCCACGGTGATTTCCGCTGCGACAACATGATCTTCCACCCGACCGAGCCGCGCGTTCTGGCGGTGCTTGACTGGGAACTGTCGACGCTGGGGCACCCGCTTGCCGACTTTGCCTATCACGCCATGATGTACCGGATGCCAGGCGATATCGTTGCGGGCCTTGGCGGAGCCGATCCGGTGGCGCTGGGGCTGCCGACCGAGGCGGACTACATCGCCGCCTACTGCGCGCGCACCGGGCGCAGCGGCATCGACAACTGGGATTTCTATCTGGCGTTCAATTTTTTCCGCCTTGCTGCGATTTTCCATGGCATCAAGGGGCGGACGCTGCGAGGCACGGCGTCCAACACCCAGTCGCGCCAACGGGCAGAGGCCTTTCCCAGGCTGGCCCTGCTGGCGCGTGAAGCAATGGAGTCCTGTCGATGAGTGCGGTATTGTTGGAAAAGACGGCCGATGGTGTGGCCCGGCTGACGCTGAACCGCCCCGAACAGGGCAATGCGATCGATTTTGCACTGGCCGAAGCCTTGCGCGACGGTGCGCGCGACGCGGCCGCCGATCCTGCGGTGCGCGTGGTCGTGTTGACAGGCGCAGGGCGGATGTTCTGTGTCGGTGGAGACATCGGCTTGATGGCGGGCGCCGCTGACTCGCCAGGGCCGGTGCTGCGGCAGTTGGCCGAGACCCTGCACGATGCGGTTTCGACGCTGGCAGACATGGCCAAGCCTTTGGTGGTGCTGGTCAACGGCCCGGCCGCTGGCGCCGGGTTGAGCCTTGCCGCACTGGGCGATATCGTGCTGGCTGTGCCCGGTGCGCACTTCACCGCTGCCTATTCGGCCATCGGCTTGACGCCCGACGGGGGGATGAGCTGGCTGTTGCCGCGTCTGGTCGGCTTGCGTGTGGCGCAAGAGATGGTGCTGACCAATCGGCGAGTAAAGGCTGAAGAAGCGGTGTCGCTGGGCCTGATCACCCGGGTGGTCGAGGCTGAAGCGCTGGAGAGCGAAGGCGCGGCGCTGCTGGCCAAGCTGGCCGACGGTCCGACCCAGGCATTGGGCAAGGCGCGCTGGTTGCTGGCCGAAGCGCACACAAATGGCCTTGCCGTGCATCTTGACCTTGAAGCCCAGTCGATCGCCAGCGCGGCCGCCGGTGCCGAAGGGCTGGAAGGCGTGGCAGCGTTTCTGGCCAAGCGGAAGCCGGATTTTCGCGGCTGACGACGTTCGGCAGCGCGCGATGCAGCTTGCCAAGCGCCGGAAGTTGATTTAATCGATCGATTAAACGGAGCGTATGAGCGCTCGACGTCAGGAGAGGCGGACATGGCATTCAAGACCCGGATCACCGAACTTCTCGAAATCGAACACCCCATCGTGCAGGGCGGCATGATGAATGTCGGTTATGCCGAGCTGGCGTCGGCGGTGTCGAACGCGGGCGGGCTTGGCATCATCACCGCGCTGACTCAGCCGACGCCGGAAAAGCTGCGTGAAGAAATCGAGCGCACCCGCAGCATGACCGACAAGCCGTTCGGCGTGAACATGACGATCTTCCCGACGATCAACGCGCCCGATTACAAGGCCTACGCGCAGGCCATCATCGATGGCGGGGTCAAAGTGGTCGAAACCGCCGGAACGCCCGCTGTGCGCGAGATCTGGGAGATGCTCCAGCCCCACGGCATCAAGATCCTGCACAAGTGCACCGCCGTGCGCCATGCGCTGTCGGCTGAGCGCGCGGGCTGTGACGTGATTTCGATCGATGGCTTCGAATGCGCCGGGCACCCCGGTGAGGACGATATTCCAGGGCTCATCCTGATCCCGGCCGCCGCAGACAAGGTCAAGATCCCGATGCTGGCTAGCGGCGGATTCGGCGACGGTCGCGGGCTGGTGGCTGCGCTGTCACTGGGCGCTGAGGGCATCAACATGGGCACGCGGTTCTGCGCTACCAAGGAAGCGCCGATCCACGACAACGTCAAGCAGGCCTATATCGACAACGATGAACGCGGCAGCTTCCTGATCTTCCGCAGCTTCAAGAACACCGCGCGCGTCGGGCGCAGCCCGGTGTCCGAAGAAGTGGCGCGCCGTCTGGCCAAACCCGACGCGGTGTTCGAGGACGTGCGCGAACTGGTGGCGGGCGTGGCAGGCAAGGAACTGCTTCAGACCGGCGACCTGTCGAAGGGGGTGTTCTGGGCCGGCATGGTGCAGGGCCTGATCCATGATATTCCCACCTGCCGGGAACTGATCGACCGCATCATCGCCGACGCGCAAGCGATCGTGCGGGACCGGCTCGACCGCTTCGTCGCCTGAACTGGCAAAGGCGGCTTGCAGCGGTCAGGCGGTGGTGTCGGTGCTGCCGCCTGCCGATGACCGCTGCTGGTGCGCGCGCCGGGCAAGCGGGCGCGCCCCGGTCCGCATATGCGCGCGCAGAAAGCGGCTGGCGGCACTCGCCTCGGTATAACCCAGACGATAGGCAAGCTCGGCAAGGTTGGGCTTGCTTTGCGTGGCGAAGTACTCCTCGGCCAGGCGGCGGCGTTCGGCCGCAAGCACGCTGGCAAAGCTTTGGCCGCAGTCGGCCAAGCGGCGCTGCAGGCTGCGCGGACTGACCGACAGTAGCTGGGCCGTGCGCTCCAGCGTTATGGCCCCTCCGGCAAGATTGGCCGCGATGATTTGGTGCACAGTCTGCGCTGCATCGCGCCGCTGGTTGCGGCCGGTCCGTTCAAGCTGCTGTTCAAGGAACGCCAGCAAATGTGCGTTGCCGTTGGGGGTGCGGCGGCCCAGCTCGGATCTGTGCAGCACCAGTGCAGTGCGATCCGCGCCATAGACCAGCGGGCACCGAAACAGGCCACGATGTACGGTCATGCGCGGCGGCGGCGGATGGGCAAACTCGATCCGCAGCGGATGCCAGTCATCGCCCATGATCAATTGCAACACGCGCATCTGCAGCGTCATCGTGCATTCCAGAAACTGGCTGCCGCCATAGCGCGCCGGGATCATCATGAACTGCTGAAGCACGATGTCGTCGCCTTCTTCGGCCAGCCGCGAGCCGATCGCCTCTGTCTCAAGATGGAGGAAGCGGCCACTGACGCGGATCGAATCCGCAACGGTCGGGCAGTGGTCCCACAGCAGGCTGAGCGGGCCATAGCCGCGCAGATTGCACCACGAGGCGAACGCCGCACCAAGATCGGGCCTCTCCGCCACGATCGCGCACAGTTGCAAGGTCTCGACCATCGCATAGGCCGGCACAAATTCCACGTTCTCGCTGTCGGTCAGGATCGCCAGCAATTCGGGGTACAGCACCCGTTCCAGATCGATCCCGGTAACGCGGGCATAGCGCAGGAACTGCTGCATCGAGGCAGGATGGGCGATCGGGTCGTGGTCCATGGGGCTATGGCGTAATCGGTCATGATGATGGCGTAAAGTGTCAAGATTTAATCAAGGAATTGAAGCAGGCTAAAAGCGCAGTCCAGGGCATCCCCAAAGTCCTGTTCTGCCCCAGTGGGCGCCGTAGAGCGCTGAAACAGAGAGGATTTGCCATGAAGGGTTTCTGGCGCACCGGCACTGCCGGAGCGATTGTCGCGTGCGTGTTGAGCGTTCCTGCCTTTGCCCAATCCGCAGGCAGTGCAACTGCCGCACAAGGTGCCGAAGAACCGGCCGGGCTTCAGGAAATCGTCGTGACGGCGCAGCGCCGCAGCGAAAACCTGCAAAACGTGCCGATCGCCATCACCGCCGCCAATGCTGATACGCTGGCAACGGCGCGCGTGGTCAACGTGTCGAACATTCAGGCGATCAGCCCCAGCATCACCTTCCGCGTTTCGAACATCGCGACGTCGAGTGCCAACCTGATCATCCGCGGCCTTGGCACCACCGGCAACAGCCGTTCGTTCGAAGGTTCGGTCGGCGTGTTCATCGACGGTGTCTATCGCACCCGCGCCGGTGCGGCGCTGCAGAACTTCCTCGACATCGACAATCTGCAGGTACTGCGCGGCCCGCAGGGTACGCTGTTCGGCAAGAACACCACCGCCGGGGCATTGCTGCTGGCATCGGCCAAGCCTTCGACCACCCGCTTGATGGGCAATTTCGACGCCAACTACGGCAACTACAACACCGTGCTGGTGCGTGGTGCGGTCAACGTACCCCTGTCGGACAAGGCGGCATTCCGCATTGCGGCAATGGCTTCTGGCAGCGACGGGGTCTATACCAACCCGACCGATGGCAAGCATTTGAACGGGGACAAGGGCTATGCGGTCAAGGGCCAGTTGCTGCTCGAACCCACCGCTGACCTGACGGTGCGGCTTATCGCCGACTATTCGCACAGCCAGGGCAACTGCTGCTACGCCACCACCAATCTGCACAACGGCCCGACCCAGCCGCTTATCGACCTGTTGACCACGCTCGGCGGTGGCAAAGTGCCCTCGACCGATCTGTCCAAGCGCGAGCAGACGCTCAACGGCAATGGCAAGCAGGTGATCGAGGATGTGGGCGCCGCCTTGCACATCGACCTGAACCTTGGTGCTGGCACGCTGAAGTCGGTCAGCGCCTATCGCGAATTCAAGGTCGACCAGCAGGACATGGACCCCGATTTCACCGGGGCCGACATCTTCCGCTATTACGAAAGCTTCAAGAGCCGCTTCATCTCGCAGGAACTGACCTACAACACCAAGATCGAGGCGCTCAACGCCGATGCCGTGTTCGGGGCGTTCGTGTCTGACGAAAAGCTTACGATGGGCCGCACTCTGCCATGGGCCAGCCAGGCACAGGCCTATTGGAATGCGGTGTTGGGCGCGGCAGGTCTGCCGGCCAACACGGCTTATGCCGCGCCGGGCACCTGGGCGGTCGAGGACATGCGCGGCAAGGCGCGCTCCTATGCCGGATTTGCGCACGTCGATTTCGCGGTGAACCCGAAGTTCAACGTGATCGCGGGCTTGCGTTACTCGGTCGAAAAGAAGCAGGGTTCGTTCGCCAACACGTATTATCGCACCGTGGCGCCGACCGAACTTTTCACGCTGCTCGGCGTCGGTCCCAGCCCGAACTATGACGCTCGCCACACCGACAAGGCACTGTCGGGCACATTGGCTCTGCAGTACCGCCCGGTCGATGACGTGATGATCTACGGTAACTACAACCGCGGCTTCAAGGCCGGCGGCGTCAACATCGACGCCAACGGCGCGGGTACCGTGTTCAACAACGCGGCTTTCTTCAACAAGCTGCCGGCTAAAGTGCAGTACCTGATCGGCCTGCTCAACCCCGGCGCCAAGGTGGCAGCGCCGCTTGACCCCAGCTATCGCCCGGAAAAGGTCAATGCGTTCGAATTGGGGGCCAAGGTTCAGTACCTGAACCGTCGCGCGCGGACGAACGTCGCGTTCTTCTATTACGATATCAAGGACTTGCAGGTTGCCCAGTTCAAGGGTCTGCAGTTCACCGTGCTCAATGCCAAGGCGGCCAAGGACTATGGGCTCGAAATCGAGAACCTGTTTGAGCTGACCAGGGGCGTGACGCTGAGCGCGGATGCAACCTGGGTGATGCAGGCCAAATATGATGTCGACCCGAACATCGATCCGGTGCTGTCGGGCACGCGCTTCCGTTACGCCCCGAAGTTTACCGCAAACGCCGCGGTCAACGTCGATCTGCCGGTAAACGACAACGTGAATGTCACTGGTCGGGTGCAGTACCAATACACCGGCAGCCAGTTGATCAACACCGCCGGGCTTGACGAGCAAGGCGCAGTCAGTCTGGTCAATGCCAACCTCGGCGTGAAGCTGAAGGCAGGCATCGCGGTCGAAGGGTATGTTCAGAACCTCTTCGACAAGACGTACTTCACCTATGGCTTCAACACGCCGCTGCAGACCGGCGACACCAACGGCTATCTGGGTGCCCCGCGCACGTATGGTATCCGCGTTCGCGCCAGCTTCTGATCGGCAGGACGGGGCAATCCGCACAGGGTTGCCCCAAGCCCCGCGTCAAAACAACAAAGCCCGCAGTCTGCTAAGGCGCTGCGGGCTTTGCTTTGCTGCTATGGGAGCGCGGCGTCGGGCGTTCAGGTGCTTTCGCGAACGACGAGTGCCGGGCTGGCGCAGTGCGATTCAACCTGTTCGCCCGCCAGCTTGCGCATCAGGCTGTCGACCAGCCGGTGCGCGCCGCCCTCGATATCCTGCCGCACGGTCGTGAGCGGTGGCGAGGCAATGCGCGACAGCAGAATGTCATCGAAGCCGACCACGGCGAGATCCTGCGGCACCTTGATCCCGGCATCGGCCGCGGCTGACAGCACGCTCATGGCAATTACGTCCGAAGCACAGAATATGCCATCGGGACGGTTGCCCAGCGCGAAGAACTGGCTGGCGACGGCAAAGCTGGCTTCCGGGGTAAAGGGGATCGGCACGATCTTGGTCCGGCTGCGAATGTCATCGGGCAAAGTGTCGAGAAAGCCCTGCTGCCGCGCGGTGAATTCAGGCGCGGTAGAGGCACCGAAAAAGGCGAGATTCTGGCGTCCGCGCGCCATCAGATGGCGGGCCGCGATGGCCCCGCCGGTAACGTTGTCGCTACCGATGGTCACATAGCCATTTGCTGGGTTGGGATTGCCCCACACCACCAGACGATCGTAGTGCGTCGCGGTCTGGCTCAACACCGCACCCTGATCGGATTGCCCGATCACGATCGCGCCATCGGCTCGGCCGGATCGGACGAACACGTCAAGCCAGTCGGGCCGGTCGGGCAGAACGCGCGACAGCAGCAGATCATAACCGTGACCGGTCAATGCGTCGGCGATGTGGCCCAGCATCGAGCTGAAGAACGGATCGGACAGTTGCTGGCCGCGTTCATGGCCCAGCGGCAACAGCACCGCGATTGCGCCGGTGCGGCCTAGCCGAAGGTTCTGCGCCGAAACATTGAGTTGGAAGCCATGTTCATCGGCCAGCGCGCGGATGCGATCCCGGGTCGCCTGGTTGAGCGAACCCTTGCCGGTAAGCGCGCGCGAAACGGTCGAAATCGACACGTTGGCGATCACCGCCAGTTCGGCAATGCTGCGCACTGTCTTGGGCCGCGCGGCCGAGGCTGGGTCTTTGCTCACTGGTACTCCCCCATCTTCGTCCGACCCGTCTTGTTCTGGCCCATCGGCTCTCGCAAGCCACGTTCCGGTCGGTAACTCCCCGTGCTGCCCACAACGCCTTGGCTTGGCAATAACTGTATGTTCACCCAACCATCGCCCCAAAACCGTGGCCGAATTCCATCCGAAATGGAAGCTAACTCGCTCTGCTTACGAAAATAATTGGACTTTTTTCGAGAGTGATAACCTTTGCCGAGCCTCAACTTGGGCGATCGCACGGTCGCCAAGCTGGTCCTTCGCCCGTGCGTGACCGCTCTTGGTGGCGGACGGTGTGAGAAAAGATCGCATTCACCCCGTTGAGCGAACGAATCTGTTGCTGGGGATCGAACCGGTCAAGATGGGCTATTTCCCCGCCAAGGCGCCCGTGCTTTAGCGCTTCCGGGTGGCGCTCCAGTGCTCGAAAGCTATGGCAGCGCCTTTCGCAACGGGTGATTGGTCAGGGGATGCGATGACCGGAGTGGCAGCAGGCTGGCGTTTCTGGATCGACCGGGGCGGCACGTTCACAGACATCGTCGCGCGCGCACCCGATGGCGCGTTGCACACGGCCAAGCTGTTGAGCGAAAACCCTGACGCCTATCGCGATGCCGCCACGGAGGGCATTCGCCGCCTGCTGGGTTTGTCTGCGGGTGATGCGATCCCGCCCAGCGCCATCGCCGAAGTGAAGATGGGCACCACGGTCGCCACCAACGCCTTGCTTGAGCGGAAGGGCGAACCGGTATTGTTGCTGGTAACCAAAGGGTTCGCCGATCTGCTCGCCATGGGCCATCTGACGCGCCCGGCGCTGTTCGATCTGGCGGTAACCTTGCCCGGACCCTTGCACGCAGCGGTCGAGGAAGTGGGCGGCCGGGTCGGTGCAGACGGCACCGTACTGTCAGAACTCGATGAGGTGGCGGTTCGCGCTGCCTTGCGCTGTCGTCGTGCAGAAGGCTTTGCCGCCTGCGCTGTCGCGCTGATCCATGGCTGGCGCTATCCCGAAATGGAAACGCGCATCGCCGAAATCGCGCGCGAGGAAGGCTTTGCGCAAGTCAGCGCCAGCCATCGGGTCAGCCCTTCGCTGGGGCTGGTGGCACGCGGGCGTACGGCGGTGGTCGATGCCTATCTCTCACCGGTACTGCGCCGCTATGTCGCCCAGGTGGAGGCCGAGCTCGGCGGCGCGCCGCTCTTCTTTCTGCGTTCCGATGGCGGTCTGGCGACGGCAGCGGACTTTTGCGGGCGCGATGCGATCCTGTCAGGACCGGCGGGCGGCATCGTCGGCGCAGCGCGTACGGCGCAGGCGGCGGGGTTCGACCGGGTGATCGCCTTTGACATGGGCGGCACCTCGACCGACATCGCGTTGTATGCAGGGGCTTTCGAGCGCACCTTTCAGGCAGAGATCGCCGGGGTCGACATTCGCGTGCCGATGCTGGCGATCGACACGATCGCGGCGGGCGGCGGGTCGGTGCTGCATCATGACGGCGCGCGCTTCAAGGTCGGGCCGGACAGCGCCGGGGCCGATCCCGGACCGGCGTGTTACCGCCGCGGTGGCCCGCTGACGATGACCGATGCCAATGTGCTGTGTGGCAAGATCCAGCCCGCGCATTTCCCGGCGATCTTTGGCCCGGATGGCGATCTGCCGATCGATGTCGAGGCTGTCGATGCGGGCTTTTCCGCGCTGGCGGCAACGATCGGCGATGGCCGCGACCCACGCGATGTGGCCGAGGGATTCCTGCACATCGGCGCGGCAGCGATGGCGGCGGCGATCAAGCGTCTGGTTCGCGCGCGCGGGGCCGATGTGCGCGACTTTGCCTTGCAGGCGTTCGGTGGTGCGGCTGGGCAACACGCCTGTCTGGTGGCCGATGAGCTGGGCCTTGAGCGCGTGCTGCTGCACCCGCTGGCGGGCGTGCTGTCGGCCTATGGCATGGGGCTGGCCGAGCGTACCGCGACTCGCAGCGCGGCGGTGGAGGCGACGCTTGGTCCCGACTTGCTTGCCCGGCTGGACGCGCTTGCCGCCGAGCTTGAGACGTCGGCGCGTGCAGAACTTGCGGACGGCGAGGCCGGACCTTTGGTCGTGACAACCACCCTGCGGTTGCGCGCCAGTGGCACCGACACGGCACTGGGTGTTCCGTTTGGCAGCCTTGAAGCGATGCGCGAGGCCTTTGCCATCGCCCACCGCGCCCGTTTCGGCTTTGCCGAACCGGATCGAGCGCTGATCGTGGCCGAACTGGTGGTCGAAGCGGTGCAACCGGCGCAACCTGTCGAGCGTCTGCCATTGCCGCCAGCAGGCGCGGCTGTGCCGCTCGAAGTCGTCGCGCTCTACACGCAAGGCGCTGAACACGCTGCTCCGGTGTATGACCGTGCCGTGCTTGGCGCGGGCACTACGCTCGCGGGACCGGCGCTACTACGCGAGGGGCTGGCGACGACGGTGATCGAACCGGGTTGGCAGGCGCAAGTGCGACCGGGCGGCGAACTGGTGCTGGTGCGCGCCATTCCGGCAGCGCGCGCAGAGCCGGACGCCGATCAAGTCGATCCGGTGCTGCTCGGACTTTTTTCAGCGCAGTTCATGGCGCTGGCTGAGCAGATGGGCGCTGTGCTGCAAAGCACCTCCACCAGCGTCAACATGAAGGAACGGCTCGATTTTTCCTGTGCGCTGTTCGATGCTAAAGGACAGCTCATCGCCAACGCTCCGCATGTGCCGGTGCATTTGGGCGCGATGGGCGAGAGCGTGCGTACGGTCCTGCGCGAACGGCATGATGACTTGCAGCCGGGCGATGCTTTCGTGCTCAACAACCCCTATAACGGCGGGACGCATCTGCCCGATGTGACCGTGATCAGTCCGCTGTTCGACGATGCGGGCTTGGAATTGCGCGGCTTTGTTGCCAATCGCGGGCACCACGCCGATATCGGGGGCACCACGCCGGGGTCTACCCCGCCATCCTCGACCACGCTGGAGGAAGAAGGCGTGGTACTCGACAACCTGCTGTTGGTGCGCGGCGGGGTCTTGCACGAAGCGGAACTACGCAAGGTACTGGCGCAAGCGCGCTATCCGGCGCGCAACCCCACCGCCAATCTGGCCGATCTGCGTGCCCAAGTGGCCGCCAACGCGGCTGGCGCGCGCGAGTTTTCCGAACTGATCGTCCGCTATGGCTGGAATGCGGTGCGCGGCTACATGGGCCACGTGCTTGACCATGGCGAAGCGCGCGTGCGGGTGATGTTGCGGTCCTTGCGCGACGGGCGCTTTGCGACAAGGCTCGACGATGGCCGGGCGCTGTGCGTGGCGGTGACGGTGGACCGCGAAGGTGGCACTGCGCGCTTCGACTTCACTGGCACCGGGCCGCAGGATTCCGGCAACTTCAATGCGCCGTCGGCGGTGACCCGCGCGGTGGTTCTGTACGTGCTGCGCTGTCTGGTAGGCGAGGACATACCGCTCAATGATGGCTGTTTGCGCCCGGTCGAGCTGGTCATCCCACAGGGCTGCTTTCTGGCGCCTTTGCCCGGTGCAGCGGTGGTGGCGGGCAATACCGAGATCAGCCAGCAATTGTGCAATGCGTTGCTGGCCGCGCTGGGGGCGAGCGCGGCGGCGCAGGGCACGATGAACAACTTCCTGTTCGGTAATGCCACGCACCAATACTATGAGACGATCGGCGGCGGCACCGGCGCAGGGCCGGGGTTTGGCGGTACCGGCCCGGTGCAAAGCCACATGACCAACACCCGCATCACCGATCCCGATGTGCTGGAATGGCGGTTGCCGGTGCGGCTGGAGCGGTTCGGCGTCCGTCATGGCTCGGGCGGGGCAGGGGCCTGGCGCGGCGGCGACGGCGCGGTGCGCGCGGTGCGGGCGCTTGAGCCGATGGTGGCCACGCTGGTGTCGTCTTCGCGCGATCAGGCGCCATTCGGGCTTGGCGGCGGGCTGGCAGGGGCGGCAGGGCGGCAATGGGTCGAGCGCGCCGATGGCCAGGTCGAGCGCCTGTCGGGCCGCGCCGAGGTCGCGCTTGAGGCGGGCGATCTGTTCGTGATCGAGACACCGGGCGGCGGCGGCTTTGGCCTGCCGGAAGTTTGAGCAACAGGGCAACATTTCGTTACAGACCGGAAGTGTTTGCGCAAACCACGCTCCTTAGTTCCGGTTGAGACACAACCTGTTACCGGAGATTGCTCATGCCTGTCCTGACCCTTTTCGCCGCGCTTGCCCAATCGTTTGCGGTGGTGCCCGCCCCTGAACTGCCGGTGCTGCACGATGCGCCGGTGCGCGCGGCGACCATCGCCTGCAATCCCGATCCCAGCAAGAACAAGGGCTGCTTCCGCGAAGCCGATCCAGCGGCCCGTCGTGCTGCTGTGGCATCCAAGCCCAAGGCATCGAGCGTGATGGTTGCCTGCCATCCCGATCCCAGCAAGAACCGGGGCTGCCTGCGCCCGTCCTACGATCGCCAGCCTGCCGAGGCTTTGGCCCTGACCGAAACGGATCTGCGCGCTCGCTGATTGCGCTATCCGTGCCTGACATCGCCCCGCAGCACCCTATCGGGTGTTCTGCGGGCTGGCGGTGCGCCCCCGATCACGGCTATGCCTTGTCGCCCGGACGCGACGTTGAAAGGCCAGCCCATTGCCGGAAAACGATTTTGAAGTTGATTCCATGACCAGTCCTTCGATCCTGTTGGTCGAGGATGATGGTGCTTTGCGCACCCTCACCGCTCGCGCCCTGCGCGAAAACGGCTATCGCGTCCGCACTGCCGCCACTGGAGCGGAGATGTGGGTGGCGCTCGAGCACGATCCGGTCGATCTGATCGTGCTCGACATCATGCTGCCCGGCACCAGCGGAATCGACTTGTTCCGCCGGCTGCGACGGCAAAGCGACGTACCGATCATCTTCCTGAGCGCGCGCGGCAGCGAGGAGGACCGTGTGCTCGGGCTGGAACTGGGCGCCGACGATTATCTGCCCAAACCGTTCAGCACGCGCGAACTGGTCGCGCGGATCGGTGCCGTGCTGCGCCGCCATGCCAAGGCTGGCGGCGTGGGTGGTGCCGAAGGCGGCGGCGTCCACGCGCGTGGAGCCAGTACCGTACGGTTCGATGGCTGGAGCGTGTCGCTGGCCCGGCGCGAACTGCACGCTCCGGATGGCTCGCTGGTCGATCTGACCGGAGCGGAGTTCGACTTGCTGGCCACCTTTCTGGCCCACCCCCAGCGCGTGCTGGGGCGCGAACGGCTGATCGAGCTGTCGCGCGCGCGGCTGGGCGATAGCTCGGATCGCAGCATCGACGTGCTGGTCAGCCGCTTGCGCCGCAAGCTTGGGTCGGCCGGTGGCCCCGCACCAATCACCACCGTGCGCGGAACGGGCTACATGTTGCGGGCAGAGGTCAGCGCGGCTTGACCCGTTGGCGACCCTTCCGTCGCTTCGGTCTGCCCGAACGGCTGCTGGCGATACTGCTGCTGGTCACTGCGGTCGATTTCACCGCCAACACGCTGGTGTTCGATCAGGCAGGCACGTTCGCCTTGCATCAGGATGACGCCGCGCGGATCGCCGAGCATCTGACGCTGGCGTCACGCGCCATTGAGCAGACGCCCGTGGCTGAGCGGGCAAAGGCTGCGCAACACCTGAGTTCGCCACACTTCGTCCTTGGCTGGAAACCGGCGGGCGAGCGCCAGACCGCAAGCGTTCCCGAACACCTTGACGCTTTGCGGACGCCCGTTGTCCAGATCGCCCCGGAACTTGCCCAGCATGGACTGCGGCTGACCATGGATACCCGCAAGTCCGGGGAAAATGTCGATGGCGCGCTGGTACTGGCGGACCGTTCGGTGCTGGAATTCCGCACCCACGCCAGCAAAGCCTGGGGCTTGAGCGCCGGGCGGTTGAGCTTGTTGCTGTTGCCGACGCTGATGCTCGTGCTGCTGGCGTGGGCGCTGTTTCGGGTGACACTGCGTCCGCTGGCTTTGCTGATCGACGGTACCCGCCGGGTCGGCACCGCCTCCCCGCGCGAGATACCCGAGCGTGGAACCGAAGAGATCCGCCTGCTGATCCGCGCCTTCAACCGGATGCAGCAGCGAGTCTACCGTACGATGCAGCAGCGTACCCAGTCGATGCTGGCGATCGGGCACGATCTGCGCACCCCGTTAGCGCGGTTGCGTCTGCGGTTGGAGGGCGCAGGTCTGCCCGATGACCAGCGCGATGCATTGACCGGTGATATCGAGGAGATGCAGAGCCTGCTCGAATCGCTGCAAGCCTATGTCGATGCCGGGGCGGATGCCTTGCCAGCCGAACGGGTCGACCTTGCCGCAATGGCGGCGACGCTGGTGGACAACGCCGCCGATCATGGTGGCGACGCCACGTATGCCGGTGCCGATGCCCTGCCGGTGATGGCGAGACCCGCCTCGATCCGTCGCGCCATTGCCAACCTGGTGGAAAACGCGCTGCACTATGGCGGAAATGCGCAAGTAAGTGTGGTGCGCGATGGGGCTGATGCGGTTGTCACTGTGGCCGATGATGGCCCGGGTATTCCCGAAAAGCGCATGGACGATGTCCTGCAACCGTTCGTCCGGCTCGACACTGCGCGTGGGCGCGACACGCCGGGGATGGGGCTGGGACTGGCCATCGTGCGGCGCGCGGTAAAGCTGGAGGGTGGCCAACTGACGCTGGCCAACCGGCCCGAGGGCGGCCTGATCGTCACCATTCGCCTGCCAAGCGCGGCATTGGCCGACGGCAACAACAGGGCTTCGCGCTGAAACTTCTGCAGTGCAGCAACATTTCCTTACGCACACGCAAAAAACAGGCAAAACCAGCTTCCTAACTTGGAAATAACAGGCAGGCACGGCGTTCGGCCGCGCTGCCAGATACTACCAAGGAGAAGCTTCATGAACGACCTGATCGGCCGCGTCTTCGGCTTCGAGCAGTCGGTGTTTCCCGCCAGTCGCGAGCTGTTTTCGAAGCTTTCGGTAGAGGGGCAGGAGCCCAAAGCGCTGATGATTTCCTGCGCGGACTCGCGCATCGTGCCCGAGCATATCATGCAGGCGCAACCGGGCGAGCTGTTCGTCTGCCGCAATGCGGGCAACATGGTGCCGCCTTATGCGACAATGAACGGCGGGGTGTCGTCGACCGTCGAATATGCCGTGGTGGCGCTGGGTGTGCGCGACATCATCGTCTGTGGCCATTCCGATTGCGGCGCGATGAAGGCGCTGGCGGCGCCCGAGGTGCCCGAGGGCATGCCCAACGTGGTGGCGTGGCTGCGCCATGGTGCGGCGGCCGAGCATGTGGTGTCGAGTTGCAGCCCGCATCTGCATGGCAACGCACGGGCGCGCGCCGTGGCTTTGGAAAACGTGATCGCCCAGATCGCGCATCTGCGGACCCACCCATCGGTCGCGGCGGCCATCGCGCGCGGCGAAATGGCGCTGCATGGCTGGTTTGTCGATATCGGCGCGGGTCAGGTGCTTGGCCTTGACGGCGAGACCGGACAGTTCGTCCCGCTGCGTGAGGATCGCCCGCTTCCCGTCGCGCAACCGGCCGCGCATCGCTATGCCCTTGCCACGCTGGAGGCCGCAGAATGAGCGCCGCCACGCCAGCACTGGATGCTGAGGTTGCCAGGGAGGCCGGTCCGCCGGGCCGCTTTGGTTTCCTTGCCCGCGATTTCACCGCCTCGATCGTCGTTTTTCTGGTGGCGATGCCGCTGTGCATGGGCATTGCCATCGCGTCGGGGGTGCCGCCGGAAAAGGGACTGGTGACCGGAATCATCGGTGGCCTTGTCGTCGGGCTGTTCGCGGGATCGCCGCTGCAGGTAAGCGGCCCGGCGGCGGGCCTTGCCGTGATCGTGTTCGAGTTCGTGCGCGATCATGGCCTGTCCGCGCTGGGGCCAGTCCTGGTTCTGGCCGGATTGATCCAGTTGGTCGCCGGTGTGCTGCGGCTTGGCGGCTTGTTCCGCGCGATCTCGCCCGCGGTGGTCCATGGTATGCTCGCCGGGATCGGCGCGCTGATCGTGGTCGGCCAGTTCCACACCCTGTTCGATGCCAAACCATTGTCTAGTGGTCTGGCCAACCTTGCCGCCATGCCCGGACGCTTGTTGGGACTGACCCCGCTCGACATGCGCGCGACCGAACTCGCGCTGCTACTGGGTCTGGTCACAATTGCCACGATGATCGGCTGGGAAAAGCTGCGGCCGAAGTCGCTCGTGCTGGTGCCGGGTGCGCTGCTCGGCGTGGCGGCGGCAACGCTGCTGGCGTGGGGCCTTGGCCTTGGGGTCGCGCGCGTGGCTGTGCCGGATTCGCTGGCGAGCGCCTTTGCGCTACCCACCAGTGGCGGCGATTGGCTCGCCTCGCTGGCGCAACCGGCGCTGCTGGTTTCGGCGCTTGCGATCGCCTTCATTGCCAGTGCGGAAACCCTGCTTTCGGCTGCTGCGGTCGATCGCATGCACGACGGCGTACGCACCGATTACAACAAGGAGCTGCGGGCGCAAGGCATCGGCAACCTGCTGTGCGGTGTGGTCAACGCCTTGCCGATGACCGGCGTGATCGTACGGAGTTCGGCCAACGTGCAGGCCGGGGCGACGACGCGGACATCGACCATTTTGCACGGCGCATGGATTCTCGGCTTCGTCGCTCTTTTGCCGTGGCTGCTGCGCGAAGTGCCGATGGCGGCACTGGGCGGCGTGCTGGTGGTGACCGGATGGAAGCTGGTCAGCCTGAAACATCCGCAGCACTTGTTCCAGCGCTATGGCCTGCTGCCGGCTGTGACCTGGGCGGTGACGTTCGGTCTGGTCGTTGCCACCGACCTGTTGACCGGGGTCATTGCTGGCATCGCGCTGTCGCTGGTCGAGCTGCTGCCGCACGGTCGGCACTTGCTGCTCAAGGTTGACCGTCGGGCCGAAGGCGATGGCGAGCGGGTCTCGCTCGACGGAGCGGCCACTTTCGTCGGGATGCCGCGTCTGCTTGGCGTGCTCGAAGCCTTGCCTGCCGGCGTGCGCGTCCATCTTGACCTCGGCAAAGTGCGGGCGATCGACCACACCACTTCCGAAACGCTGGGCGAGTGGTTGTCGCGGCGCCGTCAGGGTGGTGCCGAAGTCCACGTCACCGGGCAGGAGCCGATCTTGCGAAACCTTCCCATCCCGGCCTGAATGCCAGGATCGAAGCTGGCCTGAACCTGTCCCCAAGCCCCAATTCAGGCCGGTCCCTCAAGCGGGTCGGAACCGTGCGCCCACCCCCCTCGGGTGCCATGTGTTCCGGCCCGTTTCTTTGTGCCCTGCCAGCGCCGCTCCGCCCGATCTGCGTGGCAACACTTTGTCGCGAAATGGCAATCAGCGAGACATGCGTGGTCGGTAGCCGGAGAGTCCCGGCGCGATGTCGGCCCCGTCCGATCGGGCGAGAGGCAACACGCGGCGGGCGCAGGTGGGAACCCCAACCTTTCCCAGGGAGGACGTTCCATAATGAAAAAGTCTTTTGCACCCTCCGCTCTCCGTTTTGCCACGGCGGCTGCGGCGTTTCTTTGCTTGCCGGTTGCCGTCCATGCCGAAGAGGCCACCGAGGCGCCCAAGGCGGTGACGGTATCGGGGACAGTCGGGCTGGTGTCCGACTATCGATTCCGCGGTGTTTCGCAGTCCGATCGTTCGGTGGCGATTCAGGGCGGCTTCACCGTAAGCCATCAAAGCGGCCTGTACGGTAGCGTCTGGGCCTCGAACCTGTCGGGCTGGGGCACGTTCGGCGGGTCGAACACCGAACTTGACCTTGTCGGCGGTTTCAAGCGCGAGATTGGCGCGGGCGTAGCGGTCGATGTCGGCCTGACCTGGTACATGTATCCGGCAGGCGCGGCCAAGACCGACTTCGGCGAACCCTATGTCAAGGTTTCGAGCACCGTCGGGCCTGCCAGCGTCCTTGTCGGGGTCGCCTATGCGCCCAAGCAGCAGGCGTTGGGCAAGTGGTACAATTCGGGTGCAAGCTATGCCACCGGCACACCCGACAAGCCGTTTGCCAAAGAGGACAACCTCTATCTGTGGGGCGATGTCAGCGGCGGCGTGCCCAATACGCCGGTCACGCTGAAGGCGCACCTTGGCTATAGCAAGGGCAACAGCGGGCTTGGCCCCAATGGCACCAGCGTTGCGCCGACCGGCAAGTACTTCGACTGGATGCTGGGCACCGACTTCGCGCTGGGGCCGGTGACGCTGGGCATTGCCTATGTCGATACCGACATATCCGAAAAGAAGGCGCAGTACCTGCAGCCCAACTTCGGTCGCGTCCGCGATGGCGCCTCGATTTCAAAGGCGACGGTGGTTTTTTCGCTGTCGGCTTCGTTCTGAACGCATGACCTGTCCTCCCCGGGCGCTCCTTGCGCTCTGGGAGGACTTTTTTGCGAGATCAGGCGGCGGGCTCGAGGATGAACACCGCCGTATCGCGCGGCGCCAGACTGACTTTCAGCGGGGTCGCGGTATCTCCGGTCGCCTTGCCGGTCCAGCCATCGACCAGCTTGAACCGGCGCTTGCCCAGATCGGCGGACTTTTGCGAAACATTGTCGCTCAACGGTTCGCCCGACCAGTCGATGACGTGCGTCTGCGGCTGGGCAGAACGGTTCAGGACCGCCACCGCCCAACGCTCACCCGCCAGTGGACGCGCCCAGACCTCGACATCGCCTGAACGCAGCCAAGCAAAGCCTTGAATGCCCAATGCATCCTGATCGATCGCAATCAGGTGCGGATTGGTTAGTATCCGGGTGATTTCCGGCTTCATCCCGACCACATCGGTGCCTACGATCAACGGTGCCGCGAGCATGGCCCACAGCGCGAAGTGCGAACGGTTGGCGTTGAGGTCAGGAAGGTTGCCGACCTCCAGCATGTCGGGGTCGTTCCAGTGGCCGGGCCCGGCAAAGCTCCGCAAGCCGTCCTGCTTGTCGAGTATTTGCAGGACGCCCAGGCTGCTCCAACCGCCATGGCCAAGGTGGCAATCCCAGCAGTTGCCGATGTCGCCGGTGGTGCGCCAGAGTTGGCCGATCGCCTGTGCCCACTCCCAGGGCTTGCTGTCGCCCCATTCGCAAATCGAGAACACGATCGGTCGCCCGGCCTTGTCGAGTGCATCGCGCATCGTGGCATAGGCCTCGCGCGGGTTGCGCTGCGCTGCGCCCGTGCCGGTGTTGCACCAGTCGTACTTCAGGTAATCGACGCCCCAGCGCGCATATTGCCGGGCGTCCTGATACTCGTGGCCCTGACTGCCCGCACGGCCGCCGCAAGTCTTTGACCCGGCGTCGGAATAGATGCCAAGCTTCAACCCGCGCGTATGGACATAATCCGCCAATGCCCTGATCCCCGACGGAAACCGCTGGGCATCTGCCTGAATGTAGCCGTCCGGATCGCGCTCGCCTTGCCAGCAATCGTCGATGTTGACGAAAGTGTAGCCGGCATCGCGCATGCCGTTGGCGACCATCGCATCGGCCACGCCCCGGATCAGTTTTTCATCGATGCCGCAGCCATAGCGGTTCCAGCTGTTCCACCCCATCGGCGGTGTCGCGGCCAGTACCGGAAGCGGTTGCGCCGCCAGCGGCATGGCCCAGCTCGCTGCCAAAGCCATCATTGCTGCAAGAACGTGCCGAAACATGGAGTTTCTCCAGAGACTTTGGCGCGATGGCGATCAGGCCACCCGCAGCTTTTGCAGGATCGGCAGCAGCACCGCGTTCATCGCGGCATAGCCATCGAGCGTGGGGTGGACTCCGTCGACCGCAAAGCCGGGGCGCATGCCGCCATCGGGCCCGGCCAGCGCTGGGTGATAGTCGACCCAGACATGACCATTGGCTGCGGCATAGTCGCGCAGCCAGACGTTATGTGCGGCAATCGGGCTCATCGTGTCGAGCCCCGGTCGCCACGGATAGTTGGCTGCCGGAGGGATGGAAGCGAGCAGCACCGTGATTCCGTTGGCCTTGGCCAGAGTGGCCATCGCGGCCAGATTGTCGCGCGTCATCTGTGCGGTCATCGGCCCGGTGTTGCTCGCGATATCGTTGGTTCCGGCCATGATGTGCACCGCGCGCGGGCGCAGAGCGATGACGTCGGCCATCATGCGCAGCAGCATTTGCGGGGTCGTTTGTCCGCCTATTCCCCGGTTGATCCGGCCCTCAGGGAAGAAGTCCGGATCCTTGTCACGCCACCCTTGCGTGATGCTGTCGCCCATGAACACGATCCGTACCGGTACGCCTGAGGCCAGCAGCATGCGGTTGTCGTCGACATAGCGTGACAGCCAGGCAAAGTCGGTATGCGCACGCGCAGTGTCAGGCGTTTCGACCGGGCAGGGCGGTGCGGGCGGCGTGGCGGTTCCAGTCGCCGATTGGGCGAAAGCAGGCGCAGCCGCGCAAGCAGGCGCCACAACGGCCAGCGCCTTGAGCAGGTTGCGCCGATTGGGCATGAGAGAGGCAGAAATCATGGCGTGACCATCCAATCACACGGGGTTGTGGGCGAGGTCTGAGGATGGACACCCGCCTCATCGAACAGGACTTGGGCTTTGGCCTTGTCGTCAAAACTGGGCCAGTGTGGTCGCGAACCGCCGTTGGGGTCGCCAGTCGCGGCAAAGCTCAACCAGTAGTCCGCCAGCGATAGCGATTGCGGGCCAAAGCGTTGGCCACCGGTCACATAAGCCATGTCCGAGCCGTGGAACGAAAGTCCGCCACCGGGCGCAAGGTCGAGCTCATAGCGCCAGACCCGCCCCCCTGCGGCGCTCAGCACACCGGCCCATTGACCGGCGGGGCAGCGGAACAGGATGTCCGTCGCAATCCGCAAGTCCCTTGTGCCAAGGCGCGGATCGGCGGGCGGGTCGGGCTGGTCGAGGCGGTAGAAGCTGCGGGCGCGTGCGGCTTGCGGGCCAAAGGCGGCATCAACGCCCGCGTCGCGATGGGGGCGGCCCCCCGGCAGGCCGAACTCGGCGCGGTTCGACCCGATGATCGCAGGGCGGGGCATGGCCTGCGCAAGGAGCCTTGCTGGCGTATCGGGCAGGACCGCGCCGTCGATCGTGGTGCGCAGCCACATAAAGTCGTCGTGCTGCAAGGCCGGGTCATGCAGCGCCTTGTCGGCTTCAAGCAGGGCATGGGCCGAAGCGCTGCGCAAGGGTGGCAGGCTGCCATCGGTGCCCAGCACAGCGTCCAACTGGTCGCCCAGCCGCAGCGCCTCGGTCAACGGCCGCCACGACAGCCCGAACGATGGCGTGCCGCTTTGCAGGATGGCGCGAGCGAACAGGCCGCGAGTCATGGGTGAGGCCAGCAGCAGGCCGACATCCTGCCCGCCAGCGGATTCGCCAAAGATGGTGACTTTGGCCGGATCACCGCCAAACCGGGCGATGTTGGCCTGTATCCAGCGCAGCGCGGCGATCTGGTCCATCAGGCCATAGTTGCCTGCCTTACCGCCTTGTTCTTCGGCAAGCGCGCGGTGCGGCAGGTTGCCGAACAGGCCCAGCCGATACTGGATCGCCACCAGCACCACGCCGCGCCGGGCGAGAGGCGAACGGATCGTCTCGCCCGCCGAACCGGCGCGATTGCTGCCACCGTGGATCCACACCATTACCGGACGTTTGCCGGACAAAGCCTGCGTGGCGATGTCCAACGTCAGGCAATCCTCGCTGGCACGGACATAGTCGGCATGGTTCCAGCCATAATCGTTCTGCAGGCACGACGGCGCGGCGCGAGTGGCGTCGCGCGTTCCCGTCCATGGCACGACGGATGCGGGCGCGCGCCAGCGCAAATCGGCCAGTGGCGGTGCGGCAAAGGGGATGGCACGAAACACCAGCGTGCCGTCAGCGTCGGTCGCGCCCCGGATCGTGCCGCCCGTCACTGCGACGTTCGCTGGCTCTGGCGCTGGCACTGGCTCTGGCGCTGGTGGCGGCGCAGCCTGAACGCCCACGGCCCATAGCGCGGCGGCAGCCAGCATGGCACGACGTATCATGGAACGCGCGCCTCGGCCTGCACAACGTTCCAGCCGCGTAGCGCAACATGCGGTGCGGGGCCGGGTCGTGCCGGGTAGCGGATCGTTACCGTCTGGCTCTCGCCTCCCAGCAGCGACACGTAGTTGTCGCTGTAATAGGCCGGAAGAATCCGCTCGCCCTTGGCATCGAGCAACGTCAGCTTGGCCGCCAGCGCGGGCGTGGTCGCAGGATTGGCCAGGGTGACGCGTAGTTCCTGTTCTTCGCCGACAGCGCTCGGGTTATCGAGCTTTGCCGTTAGCGCGACTGGTGCCAGATCGCCAAGCGCGCGGTAGCTGGCTTCATCGCGCCCGCGCCAATAGAAGTTGGACGAGATCGTCCGCCTGGCGCTGTCGGTCAGGCTTTGCGTGACCAGCACCATGGGGTGCTTTGCCAAAACGTCAGCCAGCGGCACTGCGGCAAGCGTAGTGTCGGCATTGGCCGCCGAATTCAGGCGGTCGGCCCGCGCGAACAGTTCCTTGCCGTCCAGCCCGAGGATGCGTGTGGTCGCGGTCAAGCCGGGCGCCGGATCGCGCGTGGTATTGACCACCACGACCTCGTTACCCGGCAGATTCAACTGCACGTGGATCGGTTCGGAGGCCTTGGCGATGCCATAGAACGCGGCGTGCGTATCGTAGTCCGAGCTGTAGATCTGCCAGGCGTTCGACGTCCACGAAGGGTGGGTCATCCACAGCAGGCGGCCTGAATTGCGCGTCCACAAGTGACCGAGAAAGCCCTCGAACATGGCCTTGTGGCCTTCAAGGTTGATCATTTGCGCCTTGCGCTCGAAGTCGTCGAAGCTGGTCGCCTCGCCAAAGCGGCGGGCAAGGCTGGCCATGAAGGTCTTGGTGTCGCCATTCCCCGAGAAGTGCCAGTCGTGATAGGCCAGCGTATCGCTGAGCGGCCACAGGTCGGCCTTGGGGACATAGGCCGCGACCGCTTCGCGCGTGGCCAGCGACGGGGTGCCGGTCTCGACCGAAAAGCCGGTGGCAAGGTCGGTGAAGTACCCTTCCGGCTGGCGATAGTTGTAGGGGCCCGAGCCCTGCAAGTTGACCGTGTTCGAACTGCCGGTGAACCAGCGCGTGCCGTCCAGCCGGAACAGCAGATCATCAAGCCCTTCGTTCAACATGGGATAGGGCACGCCTTCGTTGCGGCCGAACCAGACGACGATCGAGGGGTGGTTGCGATAGCGCTTCACCGTGTCGGCAGCATTGGCGAGGAACAGCGCCGGGTCTTGCGGCTCGACCTGGAAATTCTGGGTCGATTGCCAGAAATCGTTGAGCACCATCATGCCGTACTCGTCGGCCAGATCGTAAAACTCGGGCTCTGAGTTGTTGCCCATCCAGTTGCGGATGATGTTGAGGTTGGCCTGCTTGTGCAGCCGGAAATAGGGCTCCAGCCGCGCGCGTTCGTGATGCTTGAGCGCGTCGTCCATGCCCCAACTGCCGCCGCGTGCAGCGATTTTCACGCCGTTGACGCGCAAGGTCAGGTGCGGTTCGGGCAGGGTATCCTCGGGCCCGAGATCGCGCACGGCGGTCGAGCTTTCACCCGCCGCAGTCAGCGATTCAACCCAGCCCTTGGGACTCAGCTTGATCGCCTCATGCCGGACGTCGATCAGCTTGACCCCATCCCTGCGGCCATCGGTGGTCTGCACATTGACGCGTCGCAAGTGGCCCGCCTTGTCCATCAGCGACAGGTCGTACGACACCTCGCGGATACCGAAGCGGGTGGTGGCGGTGTCCGCGGTCTGGCCCGCAACGCTGGCATCCAGCTTGAGCGTGTGCAGCACCGGATCGCCATAGCCGTTGGGCCACCACAGACGCGGATTGCCGACATGCAGCGCAGCAAACTCAGCAGGCGTGAAGCGTACCTCGGTTTCGCCGGGTGCGGCGGTGATCGTGCGGCTGACGCGCACATCGTCGAAGCTGGCGGTGACGGTTACCGACTGCGCCGCCCCGCTGTCGTTCACTACCGGCACGACGATGGTGATATCGGCGCTGTCGGTGCGGGGCAGCGGTAGGTCGGTGATGACCTGCGGGTCGCCCAGCCGCACGGCGCCGTTAGCCTCAAGCTGGACGTCCTGCCACAGGCCAGTGTTGCGGTCGCGGATGCCGGGGATCCAGTCCCAGCCCTCGGTCGCCACGAAAGTCGGTCCATCGATGGCAAGCTGGCCGCCGTTTTCGCCTACCCCGGCGCTGATCGATTGTTCGTGCGGGATGCCCGGATGCGGCGGGGGGGAAACCTTGATCGCGATGACATTTTCGCCAGCAACCGCGTCAAAGGCAAAGCGGCCGCGCGCAAATGCGCCCTTGGTGCCACCCAGATGCGCGCCGTTGATGAACACCTCGCTGGTGTAGTTGACCCCATTGAGCACGATCGACAGGCGCTTGCCCCGCGCCTCGGGCGGCAGCGTGAAGCTGGTGCGATACCAATAGTCCTGCCGCGCGAGGCTTTCGGGAATCTTCAGGTTGTTCAGCCCGAAATAGGGATCGGGATAGACGCCGCGATCGATCAGCGTGGTCAGCACGGTGCCGGGCACGGTCGCGGTCCGCCACGTTCCACCCGGCTTGCCGGGGCGCGACAGCAGCGCACCATCTTGTGCAACTTCGGGCGCGGCAGCCAATTGCCAGCCGTTGATCCGCCACCGCCCTGCGGACAGGCCTTCCAGCGCCGGTTGCGCCACGACCGGTTTTGCCTTGGGCGCGGTCGTTTCGCCTCTGGCTTGCGGCAAGGTCCAAGGGTCTTGCTGGCGCCAATAGCCGGTGTTGGCGGTCTTTTGCCATTCCCAGCCGACGCCGACCTGCCAGGTCTGAATCAGCGCGAAATCGGGGCGAGCCTTGGCTGCGGCAAGAATGGCGGCGGGAGCGATGATGCCCGGGGTAACTTGCGCGGCCGCCAGACTGCCATTGAAGTGGGGCTGGCCATCGATCACCGCCGCGATATGGATCTGGGCGGCAACTGCTGGCGTCGGCAAGGCTTGCGCAGCCACCAATTGCCCGTTCACGTAAATCCGCGCCCCTTGGGGACCGAGGACGGCGGCAAGGTGTGTCCATTGTCCTGCGACCAGCGGCTTGGGAGCGACCAAGCGCTGGTCATCGGCACCGGTGATAAGGGCGGGCGCACCGGCGACCAGTGCCAGACTGCGGATCGGGCCGCCAAGCGCGCCCAGAGAGATCAGGGCAACTGTGCCCTTGCTCAATTCGCTGGGGGCAACCCACGTCGAAAAGGTCTGGCTGGCATCGGCCGCGAACAAGTCGGGTGCGACCACGTCCCGATCGATCCCCACGCCTCCGGCCAGAAATGCTGCGTTGTAGGGGCCAAACCCTGCGGGAATCGCGGGCGCTTCCGCCTTTGCTGATTGTGCTGCCACTGTTGCAGGGGAGATCATCGCCACCGTCAGCGCAAGCGCCGAGGCAACCATCCCATCGGCCTTGAGCCGACCCGAAATGCGCGAACTCATATTCCTCTCCCATGCCTCCGCGCTGAACGCAGCGATCGCAAACCGACCTTTCCAGATCGGCTGAACCCTTGCAACGTAGGGCAATTTTATTAATAAGTAAAATTGAAATAAGAATGAGGAGGCCCTGAAATGTACCGATCTCAAACACCGGATGCGCGCTTTCTGCCATCTGTCGGCATGCGTAGCGCGGTTTTGGCCAGTCTGGCAGGGCTGCTGTTCGGCATCGACACCGCGGTGATTTCCGGCGTCACGCAGGCTTTGCAACAGACGTTCGCGCTGACGCCGCAGGGGCTGGGTCTGGCGGTTTCCGCTGCGCTGTGGGGCACGTTGGCGGGCGCCGCTCTGGCCGGGCGGCTGGGCGATGCGCTGGGCAGCCGGCGGGTGCTGGTGTGGCTGGGCTGGCTCTACGTGATCGCGGCTGTCGGCACCGCCATGGCGCAAGGTCTGGTCAGTTTCTGCCTGTTCCGGCTGGCTTGCGGACTGGCCATCGGTGCGTCCTCGGTGGTGGCGCCGGTCTATATCTCAGAGATCAGCGAGCCTGCCCAGCGCGGGCGCCGCGTCGGTCTGTTTCAGCTTGCCATCGTTTCGGGAATTTTGCTCGCCTATCTGTCGAACGCGCTGGTCGCGCGCGCAGGATTGGGCGCGATCGAATGGCGGGTTAAGCTGGCGATGGCCGGAGTGCCCGCGCTGGTCTTTGCGGTGCTGACACCTTGGTTGCCGCAAAGTCCGTCGTGGCTGCAGGCGCGAGGGCTGTTGACGGCGGCGCAAAGTGCGGCAGAGCGTCTGGGGCTTGCGCTGGGAGCTTCCGCATCAGGAACCGAGGCTGAGGGACGGCTGTCGTGGCGCCTTCACCGCACCCCGATCCTGCTGGCGCTGGCGATCGGCGCCTTCAACCAGTTGTCGGGCATCAACGCCATTCTCTATTACCTGAACGACATTTTCTCGGCTGCCGGATTTTCGGGTCTGTCGGCAGACAAGCAGGCAGTGGCGGTCGGCCTTGCCAACCTGTTGGCAACGGCGACCGGCATGGCCATGATCGACCGGGCAGGGCGACGGCCGTTGCTGCTGGCGGGCGCGGTCGGGACGTGTCTAGCCCTTGTCGGCGTAACGGCGATCTTTGCCAGCGGTCAGGGGCGCGAGTGGTTGCTGCCTTTGCTGGTGATGTTCATCGCGTTCTTTGCGCTCTCGCAGGGCGCGGTGATCTGGGTCTACCTGAGCGAGTTGTTCCCCACGGCGGTCCGCGCGCGGGGCCAGGCGCTGGGTAGCAGCACGCATTGGGTATTCAACGCGGCGATCAGCTTCGCGTTTCCGGTAATGGCGGCACATGGGCCAGCGCTGCCGTTTGCCGGGTTCGCGCTGGCCATGGCGGTGCAAGTTTTCGTCGTCTGGCGCTGGTTTCCCGAAACCCGTGGCGCCTCGCTCGACGATCTGGCGAGGCGCCTTTCGGGCAATGCGCGGGACTGAGGCTGTCAGCCTCCCTTCGCGCAATTCAGGGTAACGTCAGCCTCCATCCCCAGCCTGACTTCGGACAGGCTGAGGCTGCCGGGACCGGCGAACTCTATGGCGAAGGGCATGTCGACTTTGGCCATGTCCGCGCCAGCTGTGCGGAAGCACTTCAGCGGCACGGCCACGCGCCGCCACTGCCCGACCGGCAGGGCATCCATCTGACCCACATCAAGCCGCGCCGTGGCAGCGCCCGAGCCGAGCGAGAAATGGAGCGGGGCGGCCGGTTGCTGGTCGATGCGCAAGGTGGCGACCAGCAGCATCTCGCCATTGGTCTGGCGCGAAAGGTCAGCCGCGGCATGGCTGGTGATCGCGACCGACGCGGTGCCCGAGCCCGACACCGTGAAACGCCGCGCGCCTTCCTGTACGACATGATCGGTCGCGGTCACGGCCACGCGTCCACCGGCCGATACGGCGGGCACCGTCGTGATGCGCGTGCTGCCCCCTTCGTCTCTTGCTTCCAGCGACCAGCCCGGTCCGGCAACGCCTTTGGCAAGGTAGAGGTCGGCGCTGGCAGCGACTTCGGCAACGCCAGGTTCCTCGCTGAGCGGCGCCAATGCGCCCGGCACCTTGCTGGTCAGGCCGTAGCCCAGCGGAAACAGGACCGGACCGTCCGGCCGCGCGGTCGCAGGCCAGGCGAAAGACAGGCGTCCGTTGAACTCGGGCGCTTTGCCTTGCGCCGGGCTTAGCAGCATGTCGGCAACTCCTGCACCTTCAGAGCCGGGCAGCCATGCCACGACGAAGGCATCGGCCGCGTTCAGTTCGGGGTTGGTCCACAGCGGCCTGCCGGTCAGCATTACTGCCACCACCGGGATTCCTTGTGCCTTCAGCTTGCGCATCGTTTCGAGCGGGCCGCGTTGCTCGGGCTTTAGCCGCAGCGTGGTCAGATCGCCCTGAAACTCGGCATATTGCGTTTCGCCAAACACCACGATCGCGGCGTCGGGACGCTGACCGGAAAAGCTGCCATCGGGCGACAGCGTTGCTGCCCCGCCTGCGCTGGCGGCCGCGCTGCGGATGCCCTGCCACAGGCTGGTCGCGCCGGGGAACATGGCGGGGGTAACGCCGGTGCCCTGCCAAGACAGGGTCCAGCCGCCCGATTGCCGCGCGACATCGTCGGCTCCATCGCCCGCTACCAGTATGCGCGAGCCAGCGCGCAGCGGCAGCAGCCCACCCTGATTTTTCAGGAGAACCAGCGACTTGCGGACAGCTTCGCGGGCGATCCGGCGATGTTCTGCTGCGCCCAGCAGGTCAAACTTCCCGGCATAGGGCCGCGCCGAGGGGCGACCGGCCTCGAACAGCCCTGCGCGCAGTTTCACCCGCAAGACGCTCGCCACAGCCTCGTCCAGCCGGGCCTTTGACACAGTGCCATCGCGCACTTGCGCGTTCAGGCTGGTGTAGAGCGCTTTCCAGCTATCGGGCGCCATGTACATGTCGATCCCGGCGTTGACCGCGCGCGGACAACTGGCGTTGGTGCAGCCTGCGACTTGCCCGTGGGCGTTCCAGTCGCTGACAACCAGCCCGCCAAAGCCCATGCGATGCTTCAGCACATCGGTCAGCATGCTGCGATTGCCGGTCATCTTTTCGCCGTTCCAGCTTGAAAAGCTGGCCATGACCGACAGGACACCCGCGTTGATCGCCGCGACATAGGGCGGGGCGTGCACATCGCGCAGAGTCTTTTCGCTGATTTGGGCATCGCCCTGATCGCGCCCTTGCGCGGTGCCACCGTCGGCCAGAAAGTGCTTGGCCGTGGCGATCACGTGCGGTCCTGCCAGAACCGCGCCGGTGTTCGGCTTGCCCTGCAGACCTTCGATGAACGGACCGGCATAGCTGGTCACCAGCTTGGGGTCCGACGAATAGCCTTCGTAGGCGCGGCCCCAGCGCGTATCCTGCGGAACGGTGATCGTGGGCGCAAATGTCCAGTCGATCCCGGTCGTGCGCACCTCGATGGCGGTGGCGGCCGCAATCTGGCGGATGAGCGCGGGGTCACGCATCGCCCCAAGGCCGGAATTGTGCGGGAACAGCGTTGCTCCGATGATGTTGGAATGGCCGTGGACGGCGTCGGTGCCCCACATCACCGGGATGCCATGGCCACCAGCGGAGCGATCCATCGAGGCATCGTAGAACGCATCGGCCAGCTTCAGCCACTGCTCGGCAGGCGCATAGTCATCCCCGCCCGGACCGGCGTTGCCACCATTCAGCACCGACCCCAAGTGGTAGCGGCGCACCTCTTCGGGCGTGACGCTGGCGATATCGGCCTGCAGGATCTGCCCGACCTTTTCCTCGACGCTCATCGCGGCCAGCAGATGCTTGATGCGGGCCTCGATCTTGCGATCGGTGCGCCAGGGCCAATGCGCGACCGGCCATTGCGCGGCGTGCGCGGTTGCCGCAGGCGACAACTCAGGCTCTGCCGACCAGGCGGTTTGAGGAACGATGGCGGCAAAGCCGAGCATAAGGCCGAGTTTCAATCTGGACATGGCAGACCTCATATAAATAAAATGGTTTAAATTAAGATTTGGTCCGCGGCTTGCGCCTGTGGCACAGACGGTGCCAGCACAAGGCAGCGCAGGATGACGAAGGCCGGGGTCGCTTTGAAAGGATGCTTGATGATGGCTTGCCAGCCCCGCGACCCGATGATCGCGAACGGTGCACGATGAAGGATGGCTCGCTGCGCCTTTCGGGTACGAATCTTGAACGTGCCGCCGACCACAACCAGCGCGTCACGCTCCATGCCATCCGGGTCAACGGTCCGATCACGCGCGTCGATCTGGCGCGGATCACCGGGCTTACGCCCCCATCCATCGCCAATATCACCAAGCGCCTTGCCGCCGAGGGTCTGATCGTCGAGGCCGGGCAACAGCGCGGTGGGCGCGGCCAGCCAGCGACCAAGCTGGTGGTCAACAAGGACGCCTGCCACGCGCTTGGCGTCAATATCGACCGCGACCACATCACCGTCGTGCTGGTCAACTTCGCTGGAGAGGTGCTGGCGCAGGCCACCCGCGACATCGGCTTTCCGGCGCCCGAGGACGTGCAGGAACATTACCGCGCTTCTGCCGAAGGGCTGGTCGCGCAAGCCGGGATCGATCCGGACTTGCTGGTGGGGGTTGGGGTGGCGATGCCCGACGACTTCGGTCTGGTCGACCTGCCGGGGCGTCCGACCGATTATGAGCGCTGGGAAAGTGCCGACATTGCCGCGCTGCTGGCCGAACCGTTCCGCCTGCCGGTCTTTGTCGAGAATGATGCGGCGGCAGCCGCGATGGGCGAGCAGCAACTGGGCCATGGTTTGCGTGCTGCCAGCTTCTTCTATCTGCTGGTATCGTCGGGCCTTGGTGGCGGTCTGGTCATCGATGGAAACTATTTTCGCGGTGCCAACGGACGCAGCGGAGAGATCGGTTTCCTGCTGGCCAAGGGCGGGCCGGAACAAGTGCAGAGCCTGGTTTCGCTGTCGGGTGTCTATCGTATGATGGCCGATGAAGGGCTGACGCAACAGCAACTGCATAGCGATGCGCCCCAGCTTGATCAGGTGCGCAAGCGCTGGATCGAGGCGGCCAGCGACCAGTTGGTCGATCCGTTGGTGTCGATCAATTGCCTGATCAATCCCGGTGCGGTCATCATTGGCGGCCGCCTGCCTGCTGGCTGGATCGACGATTTGTCCCATGCGCTCAACGCCAAACTGGCGGCCCACCGGCATCATGTGCCGGTACTGGCGCCAGTGCTGAAGGCGCGTCTGGCGACCGAAGCGCCTGCGGTCGGGGCTGCGATCTTGCCGTTCAGCCACTTTCTGCTGCCCAAATCGACCGCTTTGTGGACCAATCTGACCGACGGATAAGTCAGGCTGCGCGTGGTCACTCCGCATGGATGCGGTGCGCATCCAGCGCGTCGAGGCCCAGTGCGATCGGGCCGAGCGGCCCCGCCTGATCGCCAAGGCCCGGTGGAACGATGAACGTGTCGACCGGCAGCGGAATATAGCCAGCGACACTCTCGCGCACCATGCTCTCTACCATCGGCAGCAGATGCGACTGGCCATTGGCCACGCCGCCGCCGATCAGGATGCGGCGCGGACCAGCAGTCATCAGCATGGCATGGCACATCTGCGCCAAAGCATGGGCAACTCCGATCCACACGTCGCTATCTGCCGCGATGGCGTGGATATGATCGCGCCCCAACCGTGCCTTTATCGCCGGGCCAGCCGCCAAACCTTCGACACAATCGCCATGGTAGGGGCAGTTGCCGCCCCAATCGTCTCCGGCAAGGCGGGGCACGCGGATATGGCCCAGTTCGCAATGGCCCAACCCGCGGGTGGGTTGTCCGTTGACGATCAGCCCGACGCCCACTCCGGTGCCTACGGTAACATAAGCAAAGTCATTCAGCCCTTGGGCCGCGCCCCAGCGCCGCTCGGCCAGCGCGGCGGCGTTGACATCGGTGTCGAACGAGCACGGAGCCGCATGACCCGCACTCAGCGTGCGCAGGACATCGGTATCGCGCCAGCCTGGCTTGGCGGTGGCGGTGATGTGTCCGAAGTCGGGGGTGCCATGGGTCAGGCCGACCGGCCCGAACGAGCCAACCCCGAGTGCCGCAAAAGGAGCTTCGTCAGCCCAGCGCGCCAGTATGGCGGAAAGGGCTGGCAGGGTCGTGCCGGGAAGGGTGGTGGGCACGGTGAATTGCTGGATAACGCGACCCTCGACATCGCCGAGTGTGGCGACGCATTTGGTGCCGCCAAGTTCAATGCCGGCAATGCGAACGTTCATCAAATAAGTCTCCGTTTTGGGCGGGGGTCAGGCGGCGCGGACCGGCGCTGCGGCACCGCTCAGGCGGGCCACGAAGTCACGGGCCGGGCGGGCGTGGCCCGCTGCGGCCACGATCGCTTCACGCATGTGATCGAGCGCCTGTTCGACTTGCGCCTGGGTGAAATGGTCGGCCAGCGGGTCATGCCGGGCGGGCAGCATGTCGAACCCGGCGTACATGCTCAGCCAGCTGGGATCGAGGAAGGCTTCCCATTCATAGCGGACGAGCTTTCCGCGTGCCCGCCACAGCGCCACTTTGTGCGCCAGCTTGTCGGGCAGCGGGGCTGCGCGCATGGCATCCCAAAGGGGCTGTCCATGGCGGCGGTTGGCGTGATAGTGCAGGATGATGAAGTCGCGGATACGCTCGTATTCCAGCGTCGTGGCGCGGTTGAACTCGGCAGCCAATGCCGGATCGCAGTGCCGGTCGGGGAACAGATCGACCAGCTTTTCCAGCGCCGTCTGGATCAGCGTGATTGCGGTGGATTCGAGCGGTTCAAGGAAGCCCGCTGCCAGCCCGACGCCTATGCAGTTGCCAACCCAGAACGATTGCCGATGGCCCGCGCCAAAGCGGATGAAGTTGGGGTCGGCCAGCGGCGCGCCTTCAAGGCTGCCGCGCAGAACCGCCGCCGCCTCGTCATCGCCGAGTTGGCTCGATGCATAGACATAGCCATTGCCGACGCGATGTTGCAGCGGAATGCGCCATTGCCAACCGGCCTCGCGCGCGGTGCTGGTCGTGTAGGGCCGATCGAAGGCAGTCGCCGCAGCGCAGGGCATCGCGACCGCGCGGTCGCATGGCAAAAGCCCCGTCCAGTCGACCCACTTGCTGTCCAGTGTTTCGCCCAGCAACATCGAGCGAAAGCCGGTGCAGTCGATGAACAAGTCGCCGGTGACCGACAGGCCGGCTTTGGTTTCCAACTGCGCGATATGGCCGGTCTGGCCATCCAACACGGCGTGGGTGATGACATCGTCGATCAGCTGGATTCCGCGCTGTTGACCGACTTCGCGCAGCAGTGCGGCGAAACGCGCGGCATCGAAATGCACGGCCCAGTCGAATACCGCCAGTTCATTGACCGGGTTATCGACGGGCAGCATGAAAGTTCCCTGCCGCGCCATTTCGGTGCACAAGCTATAGTCGGCCAGATCGCGCCGCCGGCCCGCGTGCGCCAGCTTCAACCAGTACTGGTGGAAGGGCACGCCGCGCGATGACAGGCCGTAGAGGCCGAACGGGTGAAAGAAGCGGGTGTTTTCGCCAGCCCAACCGGCGAAGTCGATCCCCAGCTTGGGCGTGCCGTTGCTGGCGCGCAGCACGTCGAAATCGTGCAGGCCGATGGCCTTGAAGAAGTCGCGGATGGCCGGAACCGTCGCCTCGCCGACACCGACCGTACCGATGGCGCTCGATTCAATGACCGTGATCTTGACGCCCTGACCTTCCAGCCGCGCGGCGAGATAGGTTGCAGCCATCCAGCCCGCCGTGCCGCCACCGGCCACGACCACCGAGCGAATGGCATCGGCACCATCTGGCTTAGGATCGCTGTTGGCTTGCATGGGGCAGGGGCCTGTCCTGAAAAAGGCGGGCGGCCTTTGGGTGCTGATCGCAGCGCCCTGGGGCCGCCCTGAGGTTGAGGGAGAGGATGGTGTAAGTGATCAGAACCGGGCGCGGGCACCTACCAGGAACCGGCGCTCGTACAGGTTGTTGAACGCCTTCTGGTCGGGCCAGACCAGATAGTAGTGCTCGGATTCACCGGTCAGGTTCGAACCTTGGGCAAAGATCGTGACCTGCTTGTTCAAGTCATATGCGATGGAGGCGTCGATGTACTTGGTCGGCGCCTGATAGAGCGTCAGCCCCGTGATGCCCGCAAAGTCCGACTGTTCAGCGCGCTTCGAGCGATAGTTGAAGGCAACGCGCGCCTGCAGGCCATACTTTTCATACCACACGGCAGCGTTGATCTGATGCTTGGAGTTGTCGTGGAACGGCTCCTTCGCACCCGACAGATCGTGGTTGCCCGAGGTCGAGTCCGAGTAGGTGTAGTTTGCATCCACACCGAAGCCACCCAGCCAGCCCGACAGGAAGTCGAAGCCATACTTGCCGCCGAGTTCGACGCCCTGCAGCGTGCCGCCCTTGCCCTGAACGTTCGCGGTGATCGGCACCGTCGAGCGCACGACCCCGTCAAGATCGGGAATGTCCTTGCGGATGATGGTCGCGCTCTGGATGAAGCTCTTCACATCGACCCGGAACAACGCCGCGCTGATCACGCTGGTACGGCCCAGGTAATATTCCACCGACAAGTCATAGTTGGTCGAACGCCATGGATCGAGCTGCGGGTTGCCGTTCGAGCTGCCCCCAGCGACGTGGAACACCGGCGGATTGGTGGTGGTGTCGATAGCGTAGTTGAGGTTGAGACCGCCACCCCACTGGTCGAGGTTGAGCAGCGTCATGTTCTTCGAGAACGCCGCGCGCACCTTGAGCTTGCTGGTCACGTCAAGCGCAGCGTTGAACGCGGGCAGGAAGTCGGTGAACGAGCGATCCGTTGTCAGAGTGCCGATGTCGGCGTTGGGCAGGCCATAAGGCTGGCCCGCACCCGAACGGTGCTGGATGACATGCAGCTTGGTGTTGATGATGCGCAGGCCCGCATTGGCGTGGAAGCCCATCGAACCGATTTCGCCTGCGTAGTTCAACTGGCCAAAACCGGACCATTGCTTCAGGCCGACCGAGAACGTCTGGCCGGGCTGGATGAACTCCTTGTTGCCCGGATAGAAGCTGTTCTGGAACGACAGGGGATCCTTCATCGCCATCGGATCGATGGTGTAGATCGCGCCGACACCGCTAACCGGCAAGGTCGACTTGGTCAGGATACCGGCCAGCGAAGGGTCGGTGGCCAGACGCGTCAGCCCAGCGGTCAGGAATTGCCCTGCGGCATTGCTGGCCGAGCACGAAGGCGCGTTCATCTGAACGTCGAACGCCTTCCACTTGACGAAGCAACCGGCCGGGTCGGAGGCGCCATTGCCTGCATAGAGCGGGGCGGCACGGTCGAACACGGTCTGGTCGGTGCTGCGATCGCCATAGCGGGCGCCAAATTCGACGTTGAAATTGCTGTCGAATTCATAGCTGCCGTCAAGCCGCAGAACCTTCATGTCCGCGCTGGAACGCTGGTTGTTTTCCGACGAGACGGTCTTGAGCGCATAGGCGCTCTTGTTGCTCAGCTCGCTGCTCAACTGGCTGGGCAGCGTGAAGGCGACATTCGATCCCGAATAGTCGATGACTGCCGGAAGCGTGTTGTAGCGATAACCCAGCGGGTTGAAAGTGCGGTTGCCGCCCAGCGACGCCGGGTAGGTGCCGACGCCGTTGAACCACTGATTGCCGTCCGACAGCGAGAACTGGGCGTAGCTGTTGTCGAGCTTGTAGTCCGCCTTGCCGTACAGGCCGCGCAGCGTCAGCTTGAGCTTTTCGCCCTTGTAGCGCAGTTCGGCGTTGAGGTTGGTCGACTTCGAGATCGCGCGGTTGAGTTCGGAATAGCTGTCAAAGTTCTGCAGCGTGTAGTTGTACTTCTGCGTCGTGTTGAAGTGGAAGCCGTTGATGGTCGAACCCGTGTCGCGGCTGAGGCCGGGCACGAAGTCGGCAGCCTGCCAGTTTACGCCCTGCGCCTGGAAACCCGAGGTGCCGGTGTACTGGTTCTGCTTGGTATAGAAGCCATCAGCCACCAGTTCGAGCGTGTCGGACAAGTGCGCCTGGAACGAGGCGTTGACGCCGATGCGCTGGCGCTCGGTCACGCGGTTCCAGCCGGTGTGTGCCTGGGGCGAGAAGAACGTGTCGGTGGCCGTGCCGTTACCGTTCACGTCGATACCGCCCGGAACATTGGTGCCGCGCGTGGGATCGTCAAAGCGGAAACCGCCGTAACCAGTGGCGTTGGCCAGCGATTCATCGGCGAGACGGCCACCGAAATCGCGCTGGATGCCCGAATACGAGTTGCCCAGATGGTCCTTGGAATAGACGCCCGAGATGAGCAGGCCAACGTCGTCATTGCGCCACGACAGCAAGCCGTTGACGTGCGGATCGAACTTCTTGGTGTTCGAGCCGGTGCCGGCATCGACCGAAAGCGCGCCGTGCACGCCGGTCTTGAGATCGAACGGACGCCGCGTCTTGAGGTCGATGGTGCCCGAGATACCCGATGCGATCAGCGAACCCGTGGCCGACTTGATGACGCTTGCGCCCGACAGCAACTGCGAGGGAACGTCGGTGAAGTTGGGCTGCACCGAGCTGATCGAACCAGCGCCGAGGAAGGCTTCGCCGTTCATCAGGGTGACGACCTGGGGCAAGCCACGCACGTTGACTGTGCTGCCTTCGCCCGCGTCACGGCGGATCTGCACGCCCGGGATGCGCTGGAGTGAATCCGAAATGGTTGCGTCGGGCAGCTTGCCGATGTCTTCGGCCGAAATCGCGTCGACAACGCTGACCGCGTTACGCTTGACGCTGACCGCGCGTTCGATCGAAGCGCGGATGCCGGTGACGACAATGGCCGGGGCGGCATCATCCGCCGGGGTGCTGGTGTCTGCTGCAGCTTCCGCAGCGGCAGCGGACGCTGCAACCGGGGTAAGCAAGGGCAACGCGATGGCGAGCACCGAAACGGCACACGACAACACGCTAGACCTGATGGCCTTTGAACGCATCGGCATTCCTCTCCTGATGTGAGCCTCCGAGAGACTCATTAAAGAAAATTGTTTTATCTATGTGCCAAGCCAGCGCGGTTTCGTCAAACAAATTTTGTTATTTACTAAAATATTGATTTTATTTGATATAATGGAATTTGAGGAGGACTTCGGGATTGGGTTAGCATGAACACACGCTGAAGCTGACTATGCTAACAGCTGTTCTGGGCGAAACGCTGCGGCGCAGTTGGTCCATGCTCTGTGCAGGGTCGGCTGCGGTGCGTTGCGCAATCAGCCCCGACGGTGGCCCGAAGTAGCCGGGTTGGATCGCAGGCGAGCGAGAAACGAAGTGAAAGTGGGCATGCGCGCCCGTTGCGGCAACATTAGCCGCAGAGCAGGTTGCGATCGGTGTCGGGACCACTGCACCGAACCATTGCAGGCCCGAAGCAGTTTGCACAGCGGCAACCGTTTATGGCACTCATGCCCATGCGTTCCTGCTGATCGGGCAGTCCAACTTTACCTGGCTTGCCGTTCAGAGCGCCGAGAATTGCCGTAGTCGAACGCCCGGCCAGTAGCGGCGCGATCACGACGACGCCTCCGCCATCGCGCACGAAGTCGGCGCCCACGATGGTATCCGCGGTGTAGTCTCCACCTTTTACCAGCACGTCCGGCTCAATCGCTATAATAAGGTCCAGCGGCGTTTCTGCTTCAAACATGACGATATGATCGACACTGGCAAGGCCGCTGAGCACTTCAGCGCGATCGTCCAGACTGTTGACCGGGCGATGATGCCCTTTCAGTCGCTGAACTGAACCGTCGGAATTCAGGCCGACGACCAATACGTCACCCTGCCGTTTGGCCAGATCGAGCAAACGAACGTGTCCGGCATGAAGGACATCGAAGCAACCGTTGGTGAACACCACGCGCTTGCCATTTTCGCGGGCGTCGCGCAGCTTGCGTCGGAGCACAGGCAAGGGGACCAGCTTGCTCGATGCGTGATCGCCACGGTCAAGTCGTTCATCAAGATCTTGGCGGGTAACGACACATGTGCCCGGCCGTGAGACCGCAATGCCAGCGGCAAGGTTGGCCTGACCAATGGCCGCCGCCATTGGCAGTCCCTGCGCAAGACCGACCACAAGTGCCGCGATGATGGTATCGCCAGCCCCGGTCACGTCGAAGACTTCCACGGCTGCGGTCGGGTGATCGACAATCTCGCCGTCGCGCGACACCATCAGGATGCCTTTGGCGCCGCGCGTTATCACGATGGTATCGAGGCCAAGCGCCTCCAACGCCAGTCGCGCGCGGACGGGCAACTGGTCCTCGTTGCACTCGCCGAAAAGGGCATGAAACTCGCGCGCATTGGGCTTCAACAGTGACGCTCCGGCATAGCGCGCTGCATCGCTGCCTTTGGGATCGACGAATGTGGGCACTCCACGCTGTCGGGCCAGAGCGAGCAGCGCGGGCAATTCCGCCAGCACCCCCTTGTCGTAATCGGAAAAGATGACCGCGCTGACCCCATCGAGACTTTCCGCAAAGCGCTTGGCCAACACGCTTCTTGCCATAGCGCTGGTTGAGCCATCATGGTCGATGCGGGCGATTTGCTGTGTGCCAGAGATCAGCCGGGTCTTCTGGGTGGTGTGTTGGCCGTGGTCGATTACGCGGTCCAGTGTGACCCCTTGCGCCCTCATCAGTCCGGCCAGATCGTCGCCAGCCTCATCATCGCCGGAGACTGTCAGCAGCGTGCACGCAACGCCCAGTGCTTGCACGTTTGCGGCGACGTTGGCGGCACCACCCGCGCGCACTTCCTCGCGGCTGGCCCGCACGATGGGAACCGGAGCCTCGGGCGAGATGCGCGTGGTCTCGCCAATGATGTAGCGATCGATCATCGCATCCCCGACGACGAGGATGTGTTGGGGTTCAGCGTTGCAAGCGGCTGCGCTGCCGGAATCGTCGCGTCTCATCGCCAGCCCTCCATGCGGACAAGCTCGGCGCGGGTTGCAAGCGCAGGCCATCGCACTGCCCAACCGCTTCCATGATCCTGTCCGGGCACGACAATGATCGTCACGGGTGGCTCGCCGGACATGTGCGCGACAAACGCGCTGGCGATCCGGTCATCGACTACCCGGTCATCGGCGCCAACGAAGTGGACCTGGGGCAATCGTGAAAGACTGATCGCGTCAGTGGCCGGATCGATCGACTGCGTGAGCGGGGTCAGGTCATGGGTCGTGACCCACGCGCCAAGGTCCAGATTGGCTGCGACCGTCACCAACCCTGCGATATCATGCCGACGCTCTGCCAGTAGCGCCGCCAAAGCGCCGCCACCGGAATAACCGACGAGGATCAGCCGCGTTGCGCCAGCGGTGTCGTCCTTCAGGCGATCCAGCGCTGCACTGGCGCTGTCGATCACTTCGGGCGCGTAGCGCGCGATGCTCCAGTAATCGCTTCGGCAATTGCGGCTTCGCGCGCCATATTGGCAGGGTCGTGCCAGCCAGGCGACCGCCCCATCACCTGGATGCTGAAGCGCGAGCCGCAGCGCGAGCGGATCGATCGGGGTGGGGTCCATCGCTCGCTGGGCGGGCGCCGCGTAAGCCAGGCCGTCGCCCTCAATGTACACGACCAGTGCGCCGCTTCCGCTGCTGCCCGTTCGGCGCGCTGTCGCCAGATCGAACCTGCCCGACGCGATGACCGCCCATTGCCAGCCAGCCTTGCGCACAAGATCCACCGCGGATGTGCGCGCAATGCCTTGGTTGCCCAAGGCCAGC
Organism: Novosphingobium sp. FKTRR1; assembly: GCF_020404405.1. Classification (GTDB taxonomy): domain Bacteria; phylum Pseudomonadota; class Alphaproteobacteria; order Sphingomonadales; family Sphingomonadaceae; genus Novosphingobium. Next base: position 176,400 of record NZ_JAIZDA010000003.1, read on the forward strand.
AGCAGCGCTGCCGCAAGGATCGCGCAAATCGACGGGGGCCGGCGGAAAAGCGGCGGGAATGACAATCGCTCGAACATCGATCCATCCCTCGTTTGTGATGGCGCTGCCGTTGCCTAACCACGGCGCGACCGACCCTCCAAGCGAACCAACCCCGGAAATGAATGTAAAACCGGCCTTCGCAGAGCATCACGGCGCGCTGGAACCCGACGGCGAAGCGGGACGTCCGGTGCGGGCGGCGTTTTTCGATCGCGATGGCGTGCTGATCGTCGACACCGGATATCTGTCCGATCCAGATCAAATCCAGTGGATCGAGGGTGCGCAAATGGCACTGGCCAGACTGGCCACCATGGGTTTCATGCTGTTCGTGGTGACCAACCAGTCCGGGGTGGCGCGCGGGCTGTTCGAAGAAGACGCGATCGCCAGGGTTCATGCCGCCATGCAGACCGATCTTGGCGATGCCGCCCGGATCGCGGAGTTCGCCTATTGCCCGCACCATCCTGAAGGCAGTGTCGCCCGGTATGCGTTGACATGCGAATGCCGCAAGCCTGCGCCCGGTATGCTCGACCGGTTGATTGAGCGCCATGGCATCGAGCGGGGCGGCAGCTTCCTGATCGGCGACAAGGCGACTGATCTTGAGGCGGCGGCCCGGGCTGGTATCGCGGGTTTCCTGTATACCGGCGGCAGTCTCGACCGGTTCGTACTTGGTGCGCTGGATCGCCTGTGAACGCAGACGAACCGGGGTTCTGGATCGACTGGCTTTGCCAGCAGGCGCTCCCATTGTGGAGCAGCGCCGGGTTTGATCGGCAGTCCAACAGCGGACGCGGCAGCTTCGTCGAGCGTTTGGGGCTGGATGGCGCGCCGCAACACGAAGTTCCGCGTCGCGTGATGGTGCAGGCCCGGCAGGTCCATGTCTATGCCACTGCTGCGCGCAATGGCTGGTTCGGAGACGGCGCCGAATTGGCCTTGCGGGCGGGCGAGACGATGATCGCCCATTATGCGGTCGACGACGGAAAGCAGGGCTGGGCCTTCTCCTGCACCGCGCAAGGTGTCGTCATCGACCTCCGCCGGGATCTCTACGCCCATGCCTTTGTCTTGCTGGCGCTGGCTGATCTGATCCGTCTCGATCCCAACCCCCGCTATGTCGCGCTGGTGTGCAACACGCTGGCCTTTCTGGAGCGGGAAATGGCCCATCCGGCCGGCGGTTTTCTGGAGCAATGGCCGGTGCCGGTGCTGCCGCGTCGGCAGAATCCGCACATGCATTTGCTCGAAGCCTTCCTTGCCCTGCACGAATGCGGTGCGGTTGGCGATTTCGCTCGGCAGATTGAGGCAATGATTGCGCTGTTCGATCGGTGGTTCATGGCCTCCCCTGACGCGGTGCTGCCCGAATTCTTCGACGATCACTGGACCCCGGTTGACGGGGGGCGGACGTTCGAGCCGGGGCACCATTTCGAATGGGTCTGGCTGCTGACGCGCTGCACCGTCGTCTGCGGCATTCCTGCCGGCGACAGGATCGATCGCTTGATGCGTCAGGCGCTGCGCGGAGTGGACGCGCAAGGCGGGGTCGTCGATCAGGTTGGGCCTGCCGGTCCATTGGCTCGCACCTATCGCCTGTGGCCCGCCATGGAAGCGGCCAAGGCATTTGCCATTCCGACGGGTCACGCGGCTCGCCCAAACGGCGTGGGTGAGGTACTGGGCAGCGCCAGGCATAGATTTCTTGCGCCTGCGGTGCCGGGGGGCTGGATCGATCGGACAGACCGGCATGGCCTAAGCCTTGTCGACCACATGCCCGCAAGTTCGCTTTACCACATCTGCACCGCACTCGATTTTCTGCGGTGAACCTACCGGCATAGCCCGTCGGTCGGCTGGGGTGGGGTGCGGAGTTCCAGCATCGGAATTGCTCGGTTTCGGTGGCATCGTCGGGGCGAGCCATGGGGCCATTTGTCGCCAATTCCGATGCATGATCCTGGGCCTGCCTTCCCGGCAACGCATGATCCAGCCGACCAAGACCGGCCGACCAGACCGGCCGACCAAGACCGGCGGCCCACCTGTCCGGCCCCGCAGTTCGGCCCGGTCGTGAAAGTAGATGCCAATACAAAGATCCCTAAGCAAAATTACTCATTGCTCCTATAAATAACGGATCAATTTTGGTTCGAATTGATCCAAATTCGATACGGCATTTGTACTAGTGCGCCCTAAATTGATCCACAACCACACATCTCTAGCTGGTGTTAGGGTTCGCTCATGTCCTCGAGCGGCGCGGTTGGTAGAAAATCTTGGGGGGGAATGCCGGTGGTCTTGAAGAGCAACACGTCTGCGAAGCTGAATCGCAAGGCTCAATACCATCTGGCAGGTGTTTCGGCGCTGGCCTTCGGGGCCAGTCTGGTCATGCCCCAACCGCTGCATGCAACCGACACCACGATTTCCAACACGATCGTTTCCGTGCCCCAGACCGTCAGCGGCAGCATCGGTCAATTCTCGATCACAAGCTCCGGCACGATCAGCACCGCGTCTGAAGGTCTCGTGGTCGACGGGACGGGCGATGTCGCTTCGTTGAGCAACGATGGTACGCTGTTTGGCGCAACAGCCGGCGCCCATATCCTATCCGGAGGGCATATCGGCACCATCACCAATACCGGAATGATTGGTGGAGGTGACTCGGGGCCATCTATTGGCGGCATCGCCAATGAAGGTAGCATTGATACTATCTTTAACAATGGAACCGTTGTCAGCAGCAAAAGCAGCGGTATTGGTAACCTGTCGAATGCATCGATCGGTCGGATCATCAATAACGGGTTGATCAGCGGCGTCTCCGGGGGCATATTTAACAACGGTACAATTGGGCAGATAGCCAATACCGGGACGATCATTGGCGCACAGGCAGGCATCGGTGAAAATTACGGCACAATTGGTACGCTCGACAATAGTGGCACGATAAGTAGCGATGTCGGGGGCATGTACATTGGCAATGGCGTCGACAGCGTTCTTTTGGGCACGCTGCTGAACAGCGGGACGATCACTGCCCCCACTGCCTTGTTGATTTCACCAAGCGCTTCGCTCGGCGGCATCAGCGACACCGGGCTGATCGCGGGCCAAATCACGAACCTCAGCTCGAACGACCTGATCATCGACGGTGGTATTGGCGCGGTGGTGGGGACTCTGACCGGCTACTGGGGTCATGGCCTGATCAGCAATGCAGCCAGCGATCTTGTGTTTTCTACCGGTAATCTGCTGCTTGACGATGACATCGACGCAACCGGCCACACGGTTATCAATTCGGGCGCAAACCTTGCGCTCAACTCGCAAGTCAATGTCACCGGTGACGTCAGCCAGATCAACGGCACGTTAGCGATCGATCCGGTACAGGGAGGGCTGATTGCAAGCGGTGCCGTGGTCATCAGCGGCGGAACGGTACAATCGGACTTTGTGAGTACCGGCAATTATACGCAGGGCACTTACACGCTGGTTAGTGGATCGAGCCTGAACACCAGCGGCTCGACGATTTTGGTCGGAAGCCTTGCCGGGCTGTCCAGATCGTTGAACACGACCAGCACCGCAGTGCTGCTATCGATCGCCAACGATTACGTCGGCGGCACTCTGGCGACTTTGGACAACAGCGCGGCGATCACGGCTGCCAGCACTGGCCTGTATGTCGCCGCAACTGGCAGCATCGGCGCGGTGACCAACAGCGGTACGCTTGGCGGAAGCCAGTTCGGCGTGAACAACCTTGGGCAGATCGGCACTTTCAGCAATTCAGGCCGCATTACCAACACCAACTTCACTGCGCTTTGGAACCAAGGCAGCATCGGCCAACTGGTGAATACCGGTACGATCACCAACAGCAGTTGGGCGATCCTGAACACCGGCACGATCGGCACGATTACCAATAGCGGCGTCATCGCCGGGGCGGGCAACGCCATCCAGAACTACACCGTGGTCGAACTTGTCAGCAACAGTGGCACCATGTCGGGCGGCAGCAATGCGATTGCCGGCAATTTCGCCACAATCGCCAACAGCGGCACCATTCTCGGCAATATCAACGGCAATGGCGGGACGATCGGGACGATCGTCGGCGGTGGTGACGGGACGATCGGAACGTTCACTGGCTTTGACGGCACCTCGCAAGGCACGATCGGCGCCAGCGCAAACCTGACTTTCGCATCGGGCGCGCTGCTGCTGAACGACACGATCCTGGCCAAGTCTATCCCGGCAAGCAGTCTGACAATCAGCAACGTCGGCGCTGACATCGCTTTGGCCCACACGGTCACCATCGACGCCAACTATCAGCAGAGCGCCGGTTCGCTGAACCTTGGCAGCACGGGCAAACTTGTCGTCACGCAGGCGGCATCCTTCACCGGCGGCACGATCGTGGCGGATCTTAGTGCGGTGTCGACAACCGGCAATTATCTGGTTGGCGACATCGTTGGCGGCACTTTGGTGGCGGGTGGAACCGGGTCGAACTATTCCGGAGTCAGTCTTTTGGCGACGGGTAGTTTGTCCGGTTTGGCCGTGGCGGCGACCACCAGCGGCAACAACCTGCTGATGGCAGCTGACAATGACTACATCGACGGTACCCTGACGAACCTGACGATCGGCAATACGATAGTCGGGCCGGCGGTTGCGTTCTTGGTCGCGGATACTGGCGTCGTCGGCAGCCTGACCAATAACGGAACGCTGCATGGCGCGGCCCGCGGCCTGCGCAATCTGGGCGTGATGGATACGGTCGTCAATTACGGCCTGATCGAGGGTCCGGTCGGGTTAGAAAATGATTCCACGATCAGTGCCTTGGGGAATGCCGGGACATTGCTCGGTGTTGGCGGCGCCAGTGCCCTGGGCCTTTATAACGGCGCGACCATCGGGCTTTTCGTCAATGCCGGGCTGATCGGGGCCACCGCCACTGAGGGCGGTTTTGGCTTCTTGAACAGCGATGTGATCGGCACGTTGGTCAATCTGGATGCTGGGATCATCAGTGCTCAGGCCAGTAGTGCCACCGGGTTGGCGAACTACGGCACGATCGGTGCCCTTGCGAACGCCGGCACCATCGTCGGCAGCAGCGCGGGCGTCAGCAATTACGGCGCGATCGGACTGATTGAGAACACCGGAACGATCAAATCCGCCAATGACGCGATGATGACCGGATTGTACAACGCCGGCAGCATCGGCACGTTGAGCAACAGTGGACTGATCGGCAACAACGTCGGATTGTTCAATACGGGCGGGACGATCGATGTATTGGAGAACGCCGAAGGTGGCACCATCGGTGGCGAAATCGGCATTTTCAACTCAGGTTCCATCGGTTCGCTGACCAACGGTGGTCTGATCACCGGCGCCAGTGTGGGGCTCTATCTTGCAGACAGCCTCGGGACGCTCGTGAATGCCGGAACGATTGCCAGCAGTGCAGGGTATGCCGTCCACATCGGTGCTTCAGGAGCGCTTGGCGGTATCTCCAACAGTGGGTTGATCAGCGGCACCATTCTTAACGAGAGCGCCAACAACCTGACTATCGACGGTGGCGGCGGCGCGGCGGTCGGCACCCTGACCGGCAGCAATGGACATGGTCTGATCAGTAACACGGCCAGCGATCTGGTGTTTGCGTCGGGCAATCTGCTGCTTGATGACAACATCGACGCAACCGGACACACGGTCGTGAACTCGGGCGCGAACCTGAAGCTCAACACGCTTACCACCATCACCGGTGACTACAGCCAGACCGGCGGAGCGCTCGGCATCGATGCCCAGCATGGCGGCCTTCTTGTCAGCAATGGAGCGACGATCAGCGGCGGTCTGATCGTGCCCATCCTTTCCAGCACCGGCAACTACCTGCACGGCAGTTCCACGCTGATCAGCGCGGCAAGTCTGGATCTGACCGGCTCGAATGTTTCGATCAACGCTCCCATCGAGGTTGACGCGTCGACACATTTGGACGGTAGCCAACTGCTTCTGACCATTGCGAATGATTATGTCGGTGGAACTTTGGCGACGCTGAACAACGGCGATGCGATAAACGGTGCGGGATTTGGCCTCTTCATTGCTTCGACCGGCAGTGTCGAAACGATTGTGAACAACGGTTCCTATGCCGGTGGGTACACAGGTGTGGTCAACCGTGGCAGCGTAGGAACCTTGTCCAACCATGGTCAGATCACCACAACCAGCTTCACTGCATTGTGGAACGCGGGTTCCATCGGTCAACTGACCAATACCGGAACGATAAGCGGTGCTTTCGCGGTCAATAATAGCGGTACGATCGACATGATCGCCAACAGCGGCGTCATTGAAGGTGGCGCGACAGGCATAGGGAGCGAAGGCTCGATCGAACTGGTCAACAACAGCGGGACCATGTCGGGCGGGTCCGATGTGCTAATCGGCGATTTCGGCACGATTGCCAACAGCGGAACGATCCTTGGCAACATCAACACGTCCGGCGGCACGATCGGCACGATCCTTGGCGGGGCCAATGGGGCTGTAGGCACTTTCACAGGCATCGAAGGGTCGCAAGGCACATTCGGCGCCAGCGCAAACCTGACTTTCGCGTCGGGCGCGCTGCTGCTTGACGACACGATCGTTGCGGTGGGCACTGCTTCATCCAGCCTGACGGTCAGCAACGTGGGTGCGGACATTGGCCTGTCTCGGACGGTCACCATCGACGCCAACTATCAGCAGACTGCCGGTTCGCTGAACCTTGGCAGCGCGGGCAGGCTGGTTGTCACCCAGGCCGCCACCTTCACCGGCGGCACGATCGCGACCGACCTCAGCGGACTTTCGTCTGCGAGCAATTATCTGGCTGGCGATACGCTTGGCGAAGCGCTGGTGTTTGGCGGAGAAGGCTCAAGCTACGCTGGCGTCAGCATCGTGTCGACGGGCGGGCTCACAGGGTTGGAGGCAACCAGCGGCGTCAGCGGCACCAATCTGGTGGCGCGCGCGCTCAACGACTACATCGGCGGCAGCCTTGGCAGCTTGTCGAACACAGGGAACCTGTCGGCGGCGACGGCGGTCTATGTCGCGGCGAGCGGCAGCCTCGGCAGTCTGACCAACAGCGGCACGCTGAGCGGATCGAACGCCGCGATCCACAATGCGGGCGCGTTGGGTCCGATCACCAACACCGGCGTGATCGCGGGCAACATCGACAACCTGTCGGCGCAGGCCTTGCAGATCAGCGGCGGCACGCTGACCGGCTATGCCGCCAATACGCAAGGCACGATCACCAACACCCTCGGCAACGTCGTCTTGACCGGCGCGATTGCGCTCAATGACGCGATCAACGTCGGCGACCACACCGTGGTCAACGATGGCGGGTCGCTGTCGCTGGCGAACACGGTCAACGTCACCGGCGGCTTCAGCCAGAGCAGCGGCGCACTGACGCTTGCCAGCGGTGCGCAATTGGTGGTCAGCGGCGCTGCCAGCTTCACCGGCGGCACGATCGCGACGAGCGTATCGGGAACTGCCAACTACTTGGCCGGATCGGCTGCTGGCACCTTGATTCAGGGCGGAACCGGGTCGGGTTATGACGGGGTGACGGTCCAGACGGGGTCGGTAACCGGCCTTGCCCTGCAGGCCCAAACCAGCGGCACCAATCTGGTGGCGCGCGCGCTCAATGACTACATCGGGGGCAGCCTTGGCAGCTTGTCGAACACAGGGAACCTGTCGGCGGCGACGGCGGTCTATGTCGCGGCGAGCGGCAGCCTCGGCAGTCTGACCAACAGCGGCACGCTGACCGGATCGAACGCCGCGATCCACAATGCGGGCGCGCTGGGTCCGATCACCAACACCGGCGTGATCGCGGGCAATGTCACGAACGAGGCGGCCGCCGATCTGGCGATTGCCGGGGGCAGCGACGGCAGCTTCGGTACGCTTACCGGCTATGCCGATGGCAGCCAGGGTACGATCACCAATACGGGCGGCAATCTCGTGCTGACCGGCAACATCATGTTCAACGATGCGGTCAACGTCGGCAGCCACGGCGTCGTGGTCAACGGTGGTACGCTGTCGGTGAACAAGCCGGTCGCCATTACCGGCAATTACAATCAGACCGGTGGCAAGTTGCTGATCGGGGTCACATCCACCGCGGCCTATGGGCAGTTGCAGGTGAGCGGATCGGCCAGCCTTACCGGTACGAATGTAACACTGGTTAAGCTGGGAACCGGGACAATCGCTTCGGGTCAGTCTTATGCGGTGGTCAAAGCCAGCGGTAGCCTGTCCTACAGCAACCTGACGGCATCTGTGGCGGGTCTGGACGGAGCATTCTCGACCGCTTCGAGTGGCGGCGCGTCCGAATTGGTCCTTACATTGAGCGATATTGCCGGAACCATCTCGCCGCCACCGCCGGTCGAACCGACCCGGTTCGCCCCGACCGGCGTTCTGGCGGGAGGCCCCGGCGTCGGGACAGGTGCGGCGCTCGATTTGATCGCCGACTCGGGCGGTTCCGCTGCCATCCCGGTCATCACCGATATCCTTCTGCCGCTGGCGGTTTTGCCGGGACCAGAGCAGGAGCGGGGGATCATCCAGCTTGCGCCATCGCAGCTGGCTCCCCAGGTAATCGCGGTTGCGGTTTCGCCTGCGGTCAATGCGATCGTGCAGCATCAGGATATCCTTGCCGCAAACGCGACCGGGCGGCAGGAACGCGGGCTATCGGCCGGATCGCAAGGCCGCAGAGGCGCTATCTGGGGCCAGTTCCTCGTCAGTGGCGCAAGGCGCTCCAACTCGCCTGAAGCGTCCGCGTACAAGGCCAGCAATTACGGCGTCATGGCGGGAGCCGATCTTGCCAGCACATCCTCGCTGGTTGCGGGCGCCGCGATCAGTTGGGTTAATAGCAGCGCCTATGGGCGGGGTCAGATTGCTGGCAGCAGGGTGACGCTCGACAGTTTTCAGGCGACGGCGTATTTCTCGCTTCATTCCGGCGGCCTTGGCGAAACCGGGCTGGTGTTTGATGGTCAGTTCGGGTTCGGTTTCAATCATTACAGCCAGCGGCGGCAGATCGATTTCCTTCAAGCCACGGCGCAAGCCTCGTACAATGGTCAGCAGTACCTGGGCAATTTGCGAGCGAGCTACACAATCCCGCTTGCCAAGTTCGCGTCGGTCACCCCGTATGCCAGCATACGTGAGGTTCACCTCCATAATGCGGGATATGCCGAGACCGGCGGAGGGGCAGCGAACCTGAAAGTCCATAAGCTTGACGTCGATGTGTTCGGTCACGAACTGGGTGTTCAGGCGGCCAGCATTTTCGAAACCGCTTCCGGCCAAATTGCGCCGAACGTCAAGCTGGCCTGGGCGCACAACTACTCCAATGGCGCAATACCGATCGAAGCGGTGCTTGGTGGGGTGACGTTCTCCAGCGAATCGGCCCGCACGGCACGCAATGGCGCTGTCTTGGGGGCAGGGCTTTCGTTCAAGGCCTCTGACCGGTTCATGATCAGCGCGCAGTATGATGGTGAGCTGCGTCGCGATTTCAAGAGCCATTCCGGAACGGTCAAGCTGACGGTAAACTTCTAGGCAGCGTGGATATTCCACGTGGCCAAGGTTGCCCTGTAAAGGGCCCCCGCGGGGCGCAAAGCTGCAGGAAGAGTGGCCCTCTTTCCAGGCTGAACAACGCTGCTGGGGCCCTTTAAGGGGCTACCCCGCAGGGGCTGGAGTCAAAAGCCGTGGCCACGTGGAATTTGGCCACGCCGCCTAGGCGTCCTCAGGAGCGGCTCTCAGCAGGGTTGGGAATGCCCTGTTGCAGCAGCACACTGCAGCCTTGAACAATGTCTGTCTCGACGCCGCGGGCATCAGTCTTGGTTGGTGTGGGTGTGGCCATTGCACCGTTTCGAACCCAACTCCGCGTCGCTTTTCGTTTTGTCGAGGTATGCAAAGCGCATGAGCACGAACGGAATGACGATCGAACAGGCGTTGGCTAAGGCCCATGCCCATTGGAACGCGGGACAGGCCGATCAGGCCGAAGTGCTGTGCCAGCATGTACTGGCCCAGTGGCCCGGGCAGTCGGACGCGCTGCATCTGATGGGACTGATGGCGCACGCATTCGGGAATCTCGATATCGCGATCGATCATTTGCGCCGGGCTTGTCAGGCACCGCGCGTACAGGCGGTTTATCTCAGCAATCTGGGCGAAATGTGCCGCCAGAGAGGCTTGTTGGCAGAGGCGGAGGAGGCGGCGCGACGTGCCGTGAAGATGGACAACACGCTGGTTGCCGCGTGGAACAATCTGGGCATCATCCTGCAGGAAGCGGGCAAATTGGACGACAGCCTCGCCTGTCTCGAGCGCGTCCTTGCCCTGCAGCCGGCTTATCCCGAAGCTCATAACAATCTGGGCAATACGCTCAAGCGACTGGGGCGTCTGGAGCAGGCGCGCCAGAACTATGAAAAAGCGCTCGAAATTGCGCCCAATTATGCCGAAGCGTTGAGTAACTTGTCCAACCTGCTCAACGATCTTGGCCAACCGGGCGACGCATTGAAACTGGCGCGCAAGGCGATTGCGGTGAACCCGCGCCTGTCCGACGCCTATATCAATGCAGCAGCGGTTGAAGTCGGCCGCAACAATCACGGCGAAGCGCTGCGCTGGATGGATGCGCTGTTGGCTTATGCGCCGCTTCATGTCGGCGGCTTGGGGGTCAGGGCGACCGCGCTGCGCCATCTGGGGCGGTTGGACGAAGCGCTTGCCGACGCGCGGCGGGCGGTGGCAACCGCGCCAGAAGATGGTGAGGCGCAGAACGTCCTTGGCGAAATCCTGCAAGCGCAGAACAACACCGCCGATGCACTGGCAGCGTTTGAGCGTGCGGCAAGATCGATCGGATTTGCGTCGGAAAAGGCGATGGTCAATCGCGGCATAGCGTTGATGGAGTGCGGCGAGAGTGATGCGGCCGAGGCCGCTTTCGAACAGGTGCTGGCGCAGTATCCGCGGTCTGCAGCAGCCTGGTTCAACTTGTCCGACATGCGGCGGTGCAAGCCTGATGATCCGGCCATCGCTGCGATGGAAGCGCTGGTTGCCTCCGATGGCCTGCATAGCAAGGCTGACCGCACCGCCCTGCACTTCGCGCTGGGCAAAGCTTGGCTTGATGCGGGGGACGCGGATCGGGGCTTTGCCCATCTGCACGAAGGCAATCGTCTGAAGCGCGCCACGTTCACTTACGATCCGGTTGCGACCGATCGTTGGCTGTCCGAAATCATTTCGGCCTTTCCGGCCGAACGCATTCAGGCACCGACCGTTGCCGTTGGGGGAAGCGAGCAGGCGGTCTTTGTCATAGGGGTGCCTCGATCGGGAACCACGCTGATCGAACAGATCATGGCATCGCACCCGTCGGTTTGCGGGGCCGGTGAGTTGTCGATTCTGCAGACTCTGGTGAACGAGGCGGGGCCCTATCCGGCAATTGCTGCTAAGCTGGACGCAGCGCAACAAGCCGTGCTGGGTCAACGCTACCTTGAAAAGATCGTACCATTGGCAGGGCGGCACAATCGGCTCATCGACAAGATGCCGTCCAACTTTTTGTTTGCCGGCCTGATCAACCGGATATTGCCTGATGCCCGGATCATCCACGTTCGTCGCGATCCGGTCGATACGTGTTTATCGTGCTATACCAAGCTGTTCACGCGCGAGCAGTTGTTCAGTTACGATCTGATCGAACTTGGCCTGTTCTATCGCAGCTATGAACGTCTGATGGAGCATTGGCGCAAGGTGCTTCCGCCAGACCGCTTCATCGAGGTGCGGTACGAAGATGTTGTTCATGATATTGAGGCTGAAAGTAAGCGCCTGATCGCGTTTTGCGGTCTCGACTGGGATGCAAACTGCCTCGATTTTCATCGAACGGCCCGCATTGTCCGCACTGCAAGCATCAACCAGGTGCGACAACCGCTGCATGACAACAGCGTCGGCCGTTGGCGGAAGTATGCCAATCATCTGGCGCCCTTGTTGGCAGCGCTGGGTGTTGAAGGTGACAGTGCCATTGCGAATGGTGCGGTTCGAACGGCGCAGGCTTTGGGGCCAGTCCCCCTTTCGGCTTCTGGCCTGGCTTCTGGCCCGGTCCCTGTCGCTGATCCGGTTGTGCATGCTTCACGCAAGGCGCGGGCCAAGCCTACCGCCAAGCGGGGCGCGATGGCGTCCCTCATTTGAGCAGTGCCACCATGGATGTGCAGGCGGTTGAGGCGCAGATCCGCCCTTTGCTGATCGCAGGACGCGGCAGGGAAGCGGAAGCCTTGCTTCGGCCCATGCTTGCCAGCGGTACGGGCCCGGTGACCTTGTGGGCGTTGCTAGCGCAGGCTTTGCGGGTTCAGGGCAGACTGCAGGAGGCCCGCCCGATCCAGCAGATGCTTGTCGATGCCTTGCCCGGGCATCTCCCCAGCCGTTTCGACCTTTCCGAAACGCTGCTGCTTTTGGGTGCGTTCGATGCCGGCTGGCGCGAATACAGCCATCGCTACAGCTTGGCGCATACCTCGCGGATCGAGCGCAAGGTTCAGCGACCGCGGTGGGATGGCCGCCCGATTCCGGGGCAGACCCTGCTGATCCATGACGAGCAAGGTTACGGCGACACGTTCCAGTTCATGCGCATGGTGGCGTGGGCAAAGGAACGCAGCCAGGCAACCGTGGTGCTTGAGATCAACCATGAGACGGCGAGCCTCGCACGGCGCATGGGCGGGTTCGATGCCATCACGCTTCGCGGGGAACTCCCCCCCCATTTTGACGTGCATTGCGAGATGATGAGCCTGCCCATGGCAATGGGACTGCAATTGCGCGATCTTCCCGGCGAACCGATGCCATACTTGTCAGCCTTGCCCGATCGGCGTGCGCAATGGGCGGAAAGGCTCGGTGCGTATCAGGGCGCGCAGCCGGGATTGAAGGTGGCATTTCTGTGGGCCGGGCGGCCGACCCATTTCAACGACGCCAATCGCTCGATGACCCTCGGTCAACTGGCCCCATTGGCGCAAGACGGTGTCACGTTCTTTTCGATCCAGAAGGGGCCAACCGAGGGGCAGGCGTTGACTCCTCCAAAGAACATGAATGTCGTGAGCCTCAGCCCGGACATTCGCGATTTCGAGGATACGGCGGCGATATTATCCGAGGTCGATCTGCTGATCTCCATCGATAGTTCGCCGGTGCATCTGGCGGGTGCGCTCGGCTGCCCGGCTTGGGTCATGCTGCCCTTGCTGCCGGATTGGCGCTGGCTGCTGGAGCGCGAGGACACACCGTGGTATCCTTCGGTGCGCTTGTTCCGGCAGCGCGAATGGGGGCGGTGGGATCAAGTGATCGAAAGCGTCGCACAGGCATTGGCCGAGCGTGTCCGGCAAAAGTTTGCCTGATGCCGCGCTGACATTGCGGCTTCGGCAACCCCGCTGGGCCCAGCCGACAGTCGCCGGGTGCAGAAGGCGGGCATGCCAGCGTCAGTTTGCGTTGCGCTGATGGCGAAGGACTGGATTTCTTCTTCTCGGACGCAGGGTTCGAGACCTCAGGTCTGACGCCCGCGAAACCGTCGAAGCTGCCGCTTACACATGGTGTATCCCACGCGAACCGACATGAATTCGAGCCATTCGCGGTAGCGCATAAGACGAACTGCTTCAGGCGTGCTTCTCTGCAAGGGTATGTGCAACGATGGCATTGGCATGGCCGTGGCCCAGGCCATGCTGATCCTTCAACATGGCGACAAGCTCCATGTGCCGCGCCGGGAGCGCCGCAAGAACCAGTTCCTTCCAGTGGGAAATCGGGCGGCCGTATTTCTTCTCGATCGAAGGAAAGTAGGCTGCCGGACCTGTGATCTTGCCATCGCTCATAGCTGTGAATTGATCCAGAGATCGCCCGCATTTGTCAACGAGGTCGAGCGAAAGTTCCGATCGATTGCCAAGGTTTGCCGGGCTGGTCCAGTTGCTCGGATCGATGGTCTGTGCGCCTTCGACCACGCCGCCTCGCAGGCAAAGCATGGTGATCGATGAAGCACCCGGCCAGATGTTTTGCTGGTTCCCGCGAAAGTTGGCGGCGGAAAACAGCCGTGGCAGATGCCAGAACAGGCAATAGTCGTGATCGGCAATGCGCGAGATGACGTTTTGCTGATTGGCGGCGCGGACGTTCTCGACATAGATGATCGGCCTGCAGCGATCGATCTTGTCAGCCGCGCCGCGCAGAACGGCAGATTCAATACCCTCGACATCGATTTTGAGCAGGCCGCATGACGCCAGATTCAGCGCGTCAAGCGGGCGAACACGGACAATTTTGCCCTTGCCGCTGCGGTTCAGCGAGACGCTGCCGCAATTGCCCGAAGCGGCATAGTCGATCGGCAGCACGGTCGCTTCGCCTTCGACTTCGCCGCAGATCGGACTGCCCGCAGATCATCAGGCGGATGACTGTGCCTCGCGACGGCCTGCCGGCGCTGCCTGCCAGGTTCAACCGGGGGTGGGAAGTTTGCCTGCGCGCATCGCGGCAATGACGCCGCCGTCGATCAACAAGTCGCTGCCGGTGATGAAGCCCGCGTCGGGCCCCAAAAGAAAGGCCGCTGCGGCAGCGACTTCTTCGGGGGGCGCCATGCGTCTGGATGGCGATGCTGCCACCATCGCTTCATACATCCCGCCGATTTCGGATTCCAGTTCGTGGCGGGCCAGTGGAGTCACGATGATGCCGGGGCTGATGGAGTTGACCCGAGCACCGCGCTCCCCCCAGTTCATCGCTTCGGCCTGGACGCGCAGCATGTTGCCGCGTTTGGCCAGCATGTAGGCAACCAGCGTGTTCGGCACGGCGTCGCCGTTGAGGAACGGCAATGCCAGCAGTTCGTCAGCCGGGGTATGGGCCAGCGCTTTGTCCTGTCCGGGCGGCAGCGCAGGCATCATGTGCCCGGCCATGCTGGAAATGATGAGGCCTGATCCACCATGTGCGATCACGTTGCCAAATTCCTCGAACACCAGCGCGGCGCCATAGAGGTCGACGGCGAGCACCCGGTCGACCGGCGCCATGTTGGGTGAAAGCCCTGCGGTATTGATGACCTGCATCACCCTACCCAGCGAGGCGGCCGTTTCGGCCAGCGCCTTGACCGATTGGCGCGAGGTCACGTCTACCACTTGCGCTTCGACGCGATAGCTGGCGCTACGCAAGTCGGTGGCGGCAGCCTCAAGTTGTGGCGCATTGATATCGGCCAGCAACAGCGTCTTGCCGATGGCCTGACGGCGCGCAATGGCCAAGCCGATCCCGCCTGCACCGATGACGACGATCACTTCTGCAACGGGGAAATTCTTGCTCACGACGGTTCTCCTCCGGGCGGGTCGAAGCAGGGATGCGACCAACTGGAGGGGCAACCATACGGCAGGGTGATTGCGGTGATTAGAGGTATGGTTCCGCAAGAAGTCATATCACAGGATAATAAATGCGCCGCGAAGACCTTGCCGGCCACCGCTGCATCAATGTCAGGTTGCCAACCGAGGGCGGGCTCAATGTCCGGGAATTCGCCCACGCCGGGCGCCCATTCAATTACCCTGATCGGCACCAGCCTTCATCGGCGTTCCGCCTCGTTGGCGAAGCGGAGTGCTTTCGCGGGTGAGCCATGCTGCCCACAACATATCGCCCACAAGGCGTTCATGAGCGGCATTCATAAGCCATAGTGTGTTCAGCTATCTAATCCTTGGGTCCGGGGCGTCCTATATCGACGTCATCGCAGCAATCCGCCGGAGTGCGTGCGGTTGCTCTGCTCCCGCAGGAGAATGACATGAAAACGCGTTTTCTCGGCTCGCTGGCCGTGTCGGAAATCGGCTTTGGCACGATGAGCTTTGCCTCGACCTATGGCGCGGCTCCTGAAAAGGCCGAGGCCATCCGGGTTATCCGGGGTGCCCACGACCTCGGCGTGACGCTGTTCGATACGGCGGAAGCCTATGGTCCATGGACCAATGAGGAACTTGTCGGCGAGGCTCTGCGCCCGATCCGCGACAAGGTGGTGATCGCCACCAAGTTCGGCTTCGACATCGACCCAGTCACCGGCAAGCGCGGCGCGGGGCTCAACAGCCGTCCCGAACACATCCGGGACGTGGTCGATGCCAGCCTCAAACGCTTTGGGATCGAGGCGATCGACCTGCTGTATCAGCACCGCGTCGATCCGGCGGTGCCGATCGAGGATGTGGCCGGAACCGTGCGGGACTTGATCTCCGCGGGCAAAGTGCATCATTTCGGCCTGTCGGAAGCGAGCGCGCAAACCATCCGCAAGGCCCATGCGGTGCAGCCGCTTACCGCGGTGCAAAGCGAATACTCGCTGTGGACGCGCGATCCCGAGCCGGAAGTCCTGCCGACCTGCGAGGAACTGGGGATCGGCTTCGTACCGTGGTCACCGCTGGGCGCTGGTTTTCTGACCGGCAAGATTGCCGCTGACGCAACTTTTGCTCCCGGCGACTTCCGCGCGAACTCGCCGCGCTTCTCCCCCGAGGCGCTGGCCGCCAACCAGCAGATTGCCGATCTGGTCGGTGCGCTGGCGGCGGAGAAGGGCGCCACGTCAGCACAAGTCGCGCTGGCCTGGTTGCTCGCTCGCAAGCCGTTCATCGTGCCCATTTTCGGCACCCGGCGGCTCGACCGTGTGGCGGAAAACCTTGGGGCCGGTGCAGTCGCGCTGTCGGCTGAGGACATGGGCAGGATCGAGCAGGCCTTTGCCGCCGTGGCTGTTACCGGTTCGCGCCTGCCCGAGGCTGTGCTCGCCATGTCTTACCGCTGATCCGCTCAGCCTCCAACGCAGGAGTATTTGCCATGAATGAGGTGGTTGTTCTTATCGGTGCCGGCTCCATCGGCTTGGCCATTACGCGCCGCGTCAGCGCGGGTCGCAAGGTGCTGATCGCGGATCTGCGGCAGGAAAGCGTAGACGCTGCCGCTCTGGTGTTGCGCGATGCCGGATTCGCGGTCGAAACCGCCTTGGTCGACATCACATCCCGAACAGCGGTCGAAGCGCTGGCGCAGCGGGCATCGGCGATGGGCGCGGTGATGGCGCTGGTCCATGCGGCCGGGGTATCGCCATCGCAGGCACCGGTTGCCACCATCCTTGCGGTCGATCTGTATGGCACAGCGCTGGTTCTGGAAGCTTTTGGCGCGATCATGGCGCCCGGCGGGGCCGGTGTGGTGATCTCCTCGCAATCAGGGTACCGCATGCCCGCGCTGACCATCGAGGAAGATCGTCTGCTGGCCACCACTCCGGCAGAAGATCTGCTGGCCTTGCCAATATTGGCCTCCGAGCGGATCACCGACACGCTGCACGCCTATCAGATGTCCAAGCGGGCCAATGGCCTGCGAGTCAAGGCCGAAGCAGTCCGCTGGGCCGAGCGCAGCGCGCGCGTCAACGCGATCTCGCCCGGCATCGTCATCACGCCGCTGGCCAACGATGAACTCAACGGGCCGCGCGGTGCCGGGTATCGTCAGATGCTGGAGCGCTCTCCTGCGGGGCGTGCGGGAACGCCCGATGAAATCGGCGCGCTCGCCGCGTTCGTGCTGGGGCGCGAAGGTGCTTTCATCACCGGCAGTGACATCCTGATCGACGGAGGCGTCACGGCCTCGTGGTACTATGGTCCTTTGGCGCCGGAAAAGAACGCATAAGCCTGGGCTGTTGCTCGCGCAGGTCGAGCCGGATGACAGTACGAAGGCCCGATCAGGTGGCAGATGCCGGCTCCTGCGCCAGTTGCGCGCGCAGCGCCGCTTTCGCCACCTTTTCGAGCGTGGAGCGGGGCAGGCTGTCGACCAGCCGGATGGCGCGCGGTTGCTTGAAGCCGGCCAGTTGTTGCGTACAGGCGGCCTGAATGCGACCGACCAGTTGCGCATCATCGGCATCGGCCGGGATGACGAAGGCTACCGGCACTTCATCGAGCATGGGATGCGATTGTCCCACCACTGCCACTTCGGTAACGCCGGGGACCAACTGGATCACGCGTTCGATCTCGGACGCGGCGACGTTCTCTCCGCCGACCTTGAGCATGTCCTTGTCGCGGTCGGCAAAGTACAGGAAGCCATCGGCCCCGCGCGTCACGCGGTCCCCGGTGATGAACAGGCCATCGTCGCGGAAGGCGGCGGCGCTCGCCTCGGGGTTGTCGGCGTATTCAAGGAACAGCGACACGCCGCGCCGTCCGCGCACCAGCAGATTACCGGTTTCGCCGGGGCCGACCGGATTGCCCTGATCGTCCAGCACGTGGATTTCATAGCCGGGCGAGGGCCGTCCCATCGCCATCGGGGCATTGGCGTGATGGGTGGTGCCCACGGTGCCGTGGGTGATCGTCTCGGTCATGCCCCACCAGCCGATGGTGGTCACTCCGAAGTGTGCATCCCACGGTGCATCGCAGATGGCATTGCCCCAGAAGCGGTAATGGTGCTTGTCCGGCAGGGGCTGGTCGAGCAGCGCCTTGGCGCAGAACGGGACCATCGAAGTCCACGTCACCCGGTGCCGCAGCGAGATCGGCCAGAACCGCGATGCCGAGAACCGGGGCACCAGTACCACGCTGGCCCCCGCCCACAGCGCCGCAAGCACCGAATAGACCTGCGCATTGGTGTGAAACAGCGGCAGGTGCACCAGATGCACGTCCTCGGGTCGCAGATCCTCGTGGCTGGCGCTCATCCGCGCGCCCCACAGGGCATTGGCATGAGTCCACAGCACGGCCTTGGGGCGCGAGGTCGTGCCAGAGGTGTACTGGATGCCGAAGTGTGCCCACGGATCATGGGGCCGCGCGGGCAAAGTCGCGGGATTGCCGTCGATCGCGGCAAATGGTTCAAACCCCGACGTGTCGGACGTCGCGGGCTCGCCGTTGTCATCGGGCGTGACCGTACGCCAGCCGATGCCCGGCGTCGCGGCGGCGACCAGCGCGGCAAAGCGGGGCTGGGTAATGGCGCCCACCGCCCGGCTATGCGCGGCGAAATAGGCCAGTTCGTCGGCCGCGGAACGGGCGTTGGTGGTGACCGGCACGGCACCTGAATAAGCGCATCCAAGCCAGGCGATCAGCATCTCGGGGCAGTTGTCGAGGTGGATCAGTACCCGCTCGCCAGGCGCGACACCGCGTGCGGCAATCCCTGCAGCAAAGCGCCGGACCTGATCGACAAACTCGGTATAGCTCCATTGCGCGCCTGCGCCGTTAAGCGGCTCCCAGATCAGGAACGGATGATCGCCGCGCACGTGCGCTTGCCGATCGAGCAGCGAGCGAATGTCCATGCCGTCGAACGGGGTCAGCGGACGGGGCATGGTCATGCTCTCCTTTGGTCGATCACGAGGTTGGCCTGTGCGCCCAGATCGGGCACGGTCGAAGGCTTGCGGATCGTGGCACCGATCCGTTCATCGATCCGTTTGGCCAGGCGCGGGCCGTCATTCGTGTCGTGGCGCAGGGATATGCGGGCCATCAAGCTTCCTCTGTTCTGGTTCTCGCCGGTTTACGCGATTTATGAGCTTACGACGTAATCGGCAGTGGACAGCGCCCGGTCAAGCCGTGCCGCCAGCGTCGCTGGTGCGGTAAGGCTGGCGATGGCCTCCGGAGCCGCGCCAAGTCCACGCAGCGCCTGACGCATCATGTCGGCCAGAACGCGAAGGCTAACGCTAACGCGAAGGCTGGCGGGGCCGTCATCGGGCATCGTCACCAGCGCGCTCATCACGGTGTGGCAACAACCCAGCCAGAACAGCACGCCCGATGCCTCATTGGCCGGGGCGATGAGGCCCTGTTTCCACGATGCGCGCAAATCGGCGATGACCCCGCGATTGAGCGGGTGGTCCTGCATCGTCTGGCTGCTGGCGTTGCGCGCCATGATCGTCGTGCGGCGCGGCTCGCCCAGCGCAAAGGCTGCAGCCACGATCATTCCTCCGCTCAGCCGCACAAGCGCCGCTTCCTCCCCCGCGTTGAAGCGTTCGACGCGGGCTTCCAGTTCCGCGCGAATGTCTTCGGCAATGGCGGCGGCAAAGGCGTGCTTGTCGGCAAAGTGGTTGAAGAACGACCCCTTCGCCACGCCCGCTGCACCGACCAGTTCGTCAACCGCGATGGCATCGACCGGCCGCTCTGCCAGCAAGTGCAGGCCGGCATCCAGCAAGGCCGTGCGTGTGCGCAAGGCCCGGCTGGACGGTACGGAGGTGGGGCGCGCAATGTCATTTTCTCTCGACTTGACCATTTGGTCACATTGGCATAAATGACCAAATAGTCAAGAGAGAATCGGTGACGGCACATTGCCGGGAAACGCCGATGGCGCCGGAGAGAATCGCCGATGAGCCTGATCCGCATCGAGGATATTGCCCACGTGCGCTTTGCGGCGCCGGACCTCGCCGCGATGCGCGCGTTTCTTGTCGACTTCGGCCTTGAACCCTTCGAGCAGGCCGGGCGGCTCTTTGGTCGCGGCAGCGATGGCAGGCCATTCGTCCACGCCACGCAACCCGGCAAGGCAGGCTTCATCGCGCTCGGTTTGCGGGCAGGATCGATTGCCGATCTCGAACGACTGGCACAGGCCGAAGGCGTTAGCGTCGAACCGTTCGATGCGCCGGGTGCAGGATTTGTGGTGCGGCTGCATGACCCTGACGGCTTTCTGGTCGAGGTCATCGCCGGGCAGGACGTCGAAGAACCGCGCCCCGGCGGCGTTTCGTCGATGCGCAACACCGTTGTGGCGCGCGTGCGGCAACGCGATCTGGTGCGGCTGGAATCCGGACCGGCGCATGTCTTTCGCATCGGCCATTGCGTGCTCAAAGTGTCGGATTTCCGCCGTTCCGAACGATGGTACAAGCAGCGCTTCGGCTTTCTTACGTCGGACGAGATCGAGGCCGCGCCGCAGCTTGCCATCGGTGCGTTCTTGCGGTGCGACCGGGGCGATGTGCCATCGGATCATCACACGCTGTTTCTTGCGCAACTGCCGGGCAAGCCGGGGTTCATGCACGCCGCCTTCGAAGTGCTCGATCTGGATGACCTGATGCTGGGGCACCAGCACCTCAAGGCTGGCCAGCGCAAGGCGGCATGGGGCGTCGGGCGGCACATCATGGGCAGCCAGATCTTCGATTACTGGAAAGATCCCTGGGGGCACGAGCTGGAACACTGGACCGATGGCGACCTGCTGACCGCGCACGATCCGCCGCAGACCAGAACACTGATCGATCTGCTGGCAGTGCAATGGGGTGCGCCCAACCCGCTGTTCACCCGCAAGCTGGCGCCTTCGCCGCGTCTGGCGGCCTCGCTGGTCGCCACACTCACCCGCCTGCGCAACCGTTTTGCCTCCCGATCAAAGGATATTTCCGCATGAAGCTGGTGACTTACACGCACAACGGACAGACCGGCTCCGGTCTTGTCATCGCCGATACCGTCGTGCCCACCGGCGTTGCCGGAACGATGATCGACCTGATCACGCAGTGGGACGTCTTGCGTCCAGAGCTTGAGGCAAAGGCGCTGGCCGGTGGCGGCGTTGCGCTGGCGGACGTTCATCTCCATGCGCCGGTGCTGCGGCCGGGCAAGATCTGGGCGATCGGGCTGAACTATGCCGATCACGTCGCCGAATCCGGCATGACCGTGCCCGAACGGCAGGTATGGTTCACCAAGGCGCAGACCTCGGTCAACGGACCGTTCGATCCGATCCAGATCGCTCGCGGCACCGCGACCGCCGATTATGAAGTCGAACTCGTCGCGGTCATCGGCAGGCGCGGCAAGCATATCCCGGTCGAGCAGGCGCTTGACCATGTGTTCGGCTATTGCGTCGGCAACGATGTGACCGAGCGGCTGTGGCAGCACAGCAGCCCGCAGTGGTCGCTGGGCAAGAGCTTCGACACCCACGCGCCGTTTGGCCCATGGCTGACCAGCGCCGACGAGCTTGGCGATCCGCACGATCTGGGCATCCGCTGCTTCGTCAATGGCGAGAAGCGGCAGGATTCGAACACCCGCCACCTGGTGTTCGATCTGCGCCAGCAGATTGCCCATCTGTCGCAGGCGATGACGCTGGAGCCGGGCGACCTGCTGTTTACCGGCACTCCCGGTGGCGTCGGCGCGGCGATGGAACCGCGCTGTTTCCTCAAAGCAGGCGACGTGGTGCGCTGCGAGATCGACCGGCTTGGCGCGATCGAAGGCGTGATGGCGGACGAAGTCTGAAAGGCCGGGCAAGATGGCGGATTTTGACCATGACGTGATCGTCGCGGGCGGTGGCCCAACCGGTGTGACGCTGGCGGCACTGCTCGCACAACAGGGCCTGTCCGTGCTGGTGGTGGAAAAGGAGCAGACGATCTATCCCCTGCCGCGCGCGGCCCACGTCGATCATGAGACGATGCGGGTGTTTCAGGACATCGGTGTCGCCGACCGGATCATGGCGACCTCGCGCAGCGCCTCGGGCTATGAATTCCGCAACGCCAAAGGCACTGTGCTGCTGCGCTTCGAGACGCCGGCCGCGATGGGTGAGGGTGGCTGGCCGACCGCCAATATGGTGCACCAGCCCTCGATCGAGGAGGCCTTGCGCAGCCGGTTGGCGCAATTGCCTCTGGCTACCTTGCAAGTTTCTACCGCCTTGGTTCGCTGGCAGGAGACAGACGACGCCGTGGTGGCAACGCTGGCTGATGCCGAACGCGAGCGTGCGGTGCGAGCGCGTTTTCTGATCGGGGCGGACGGCGCGCGCAGTCCGGTGCGCAAAGCCGCGGGGATCGGTTTTGACGATCTGGGTTTCGAGGAACCCTGGCTGGTGGTCGACGCGTTGGTGCACGATCCATCGCGGCTGCCGACGACGAATCTGCAGATCTGTGACCCAGCGCGGCCGACAACTTGCGTGTTGATGGGCAATGGTCGCCATCGCTGGGAATTCATGATCAAGCCGGGCGAATCCCCCGAAGACATCAGCAGCGATGCCGCGATTGCGCGGCTGCTGGAGCCATGGCAGGTCGACGGCGCGGTGACGCTGGAGCGCAAGGCAGTCTATACCTTCCGTGCGCGGGTGGCGCAGCGCTGGCGCAAGGGGCGCGTCCTGCTTGCGGGCGACGCCGCGCACCAGACCCCGCCTTTTGCGGGACAGGGTCTATGCGCGGGCATTCGCGATGCGGCAAACCTTGCATGGAAGTTGACTGCGGTCGTGCGCGATGGTGCGCGCGACAGCGTGCTCGATGCCTATCAGCTTGAGCGCGAGCCCCACGTGCGGGCAACCATCAAGATGGCGATCAGCATGGGGCGCACGGTCTGTATCACCAATCGCAGGGCAGCCCTTGCGCGCGATTGGGGGTTTCGGATTGCGCGTGCGCTTGGCAAGTTGCCCGACGGTCCGCCGGACTATCCCCCCATCGGCGGCGGTCTTATCCTTGCCGGGGAGCCCGCTGCCGGCGCCTATTTCCCTCAGGTCTGCGTCAATGCCGGGGCAATAGCCCGGTCGGACGATGGGCTTGGCCCGGGGGCGTGGCTGATCGCGCGGCACCCTGCCAGCGCCGACGTTCCGGGCGTTCAGATCGTGGCGCTCGATGATCCCTGCCTCGCGCCCTTTCGCGCGCCGGTCGAGCGGTGGCTGGTCGAACATGGCGTGGACGCCGTGCTCGTGCGCCCCGACCGCTATATCTTCGCGGGCGGTGACGCGAACCAGTTGGCAGCGCGATGGCAACAAGCGCTCGGGACCGCGTGATGCAACGCAGGCTGTGTCATGGCCATGGCGGCAATGGTGATAATCAGGTTGCAGTCGAGAAGCCGTTGGCCGCCAGTCTGGAGATCGGCATTCCGGATGAACGGATGGGCGCGATCGGCAAGGTCTTCGTCGTGTTGCGTCCGGGTGCGAGCGCGACCGAGACCGAACTTGCCGACTGGGCGCGGGCGCACATGGCCAATACCAAGGTGCCGCGCGGCCTAGCCACTCCCGGATCGATGCCGCGCATCGCGTGGCGCGCGGGCCATGCCTTTCAGCATGGCCGCGCCACCCATTCGCCGCGCACCCAATTGTGCGCCTTGTGCTTCCACGGATCGATCACCACCAGGTTGACCCAGCCGTTCTCGACAAGGCGGCCGACCGCATCGTGACGCAGGACGATGTCTTCGACGCGCTGCAACGGAGCCTCGACGATCACCACAAGGCGGCGCGGCGTGTGGTAGAGTGATCCGTCGTCGCGGAACAGGGATTGCCGGGGCAGGCCGATACACAAGTCGCCTCCGCTGCCCTGAACCACGCCGAAACCGCCGACCACGTTCTGCGTCACTTTGTCGCCAGCGCCGAAAACGGCGTTGTCGATGGACGAGAACAGGTACTGGCAGTTGATCCACTGCGCCACGATCATCGGTGCGGTCATGATCCCGGTGAGCGCGCTGCCGTCGCCGTCCTGCTTCCAGTCATAGCTGTGCAGGAACGCATTGCCGCTAAGATCCATGGTGCGGGTCAGCGTGCGCGGGCCGACGATGAAGGCGGCATTGCCGGACAGTCCCCATTCGGGCCGCACTTCGCCCCAGTGCGCCGCGCCGGTCAGCAGGTCGTCGGCGGTGCGCCCAAGCCGCGCGGCACGTTCCTCGCGGCACTGCGCCCCGGCAAGGCCGAGCGCCTGTTCGAACCGCGCAAGGTCATCGGCGTGGCTGGCGGGAACCAGCTGACGGTCGAAGATCTGCACGTCATCCTGCGTGGTATCGTGCTGTGCCGCGATGAACCAGGTGTCGTCGGGCAGGGCGATGCCCTGAACCGCCAGCCCCTCGCGCACTTGCGGGTCGTTTAGTATCGCCGCCATCAGCCTTGCGTTCGGCCCACCCGGATGACCCCCGCAAGCCCCGCAGTCGAGGCTGGCGGCATAGGCATTGTTCGTGGTGCAGCCGCCATGGCCGACCAGCGCCACAAGCCGCGCGGTCGTTGGCGCAAGGCTGGTCAGCGTGAACATGCCGCGCGCATAAGCGACCCGCTGCTCCAGCCCGATTGCATCGCCGGAAAGATGGTCGGCGTGATCGTGATCGTTGCTTGCCACCGGGGTCAGAACGTGGCCGCGTTCTCCTATCAGGCGCTTGCGCAGACCTGCGGTAAGGCGCGGAGCCAGCGTGCGTGCGAGCATGGCGACGGCTGCCACGGGACCGGTCGCCTCTGCGGTGGCAAAGCCGGTTGCGCCGCTTTTGGTGGTGTCGAGCATGGCCTGCGCATCATCCAGCGCGGCGTGCCGGGCCAGCAGCGCCCCGGCCTCGGCCTCGCGACCCTGCGTGGCTTGTTCGGGCACGACATGGGCGGGCGAGAGCAGCACCGGCAACTGGTTGCGTGTCGGCGCGGCACAGGCGGGGTTGAGCGCGATCGGCAGTCCGAAGAACCCGGCATAGCCCAACGTCTCAAACTGCCCTTGCGCTTCCAGCGCGCGCCGCATCGGCTCTGAACGAACATCGATGCAGAACACGGCCTGCGCGTCAGGCCGCAAGCTGGCTTGCGGTGCGGTCAGGCGGGCCGAGGCTGCCTCAAGTTGGGGGGCGAGCGAGGCAAGATAGCTTGCCTCGGCGGCTTCCTGGAAGATCAGTCCAAGTTGCGCGAAGCTCAGCTCGGCGACCCTCGTAAACCGTGCATTTGCCGTTTCGGAGAAATGCGCCGCCGTGCCTGCATCAAGGCCGAAGTGCGCAAGCAGCGCCGCTTTGACCGTGTCGCTTGCCGGTTTGTCGGCCACGGCCTGCGGAGCGCGGCGCGCCGTCCCTTGAACAAGCGCGACGAGTGCCATCAGGTCCACCATTGTCGCAGGCGCGCCAGAGCTTGCCAGCGGCCCGGCATGTTCGCTGCGCCAGCGCAAGTGTGACGCCCAACCCGGCAGAGCCACAACCAACGTGCGCAGCCACGCCAACCGCCGCTCGGGCGCAATCCCGTCACGCTGGGCGGCAAGCAGCAGCATGTCGACAGGGTCCGCCGGTGCCAGTGCCAGCCAGCTCGCGCCGCTTGCATCGCTGGCCCGGCGCAAGGCAGGATCATGCCGCAGCGCGCTGGCAAGGCAGGCATAAAGCCCACGCTCGCGGTGGGGAAGCCGCGATCCTGCCGTGCGATCGAGGAACGCCGCCAGCCAGCGCGCCAGCACCGCCAGTGTGGGCGGAAGCGTGCGCCGCACCGATGGCGTATCGTCCGCATCCAGCTCGGTCAGCCGCGCCATCAGCATGTTGTAGGCATTGAGATCAGGGCCGAGCGGTGCAAAGGCCTCGTCCAGCCCACCCAGCGCACGCACCACCACCTTGCGCAACATGACGGGATCGATCCGTCCATCGGCCAGCATCTGCCGCCATTCGGTCAAGGACAGCGTGGGACGCGCACCGAACAGCGCCGCCGCTTCGACCACGGCGGTTTCGAACGGCTGATCTTCGAAGCCCGAAAGCGGGTTCACCGCAATCGCGCTGTCGAGCGGCCACAGCGGGGCGACGGTCTGCGTGGCGATCGAGGCGAGAGCGAGCAATTGTTCGCGTTCCGTAGGGGTGCAGATCGCGGGCGAGGGGGTTTTCACGAGGCTTCCGGTCGCGAGGTTCATGGCGGGAGTCCTTCTGGTGAGTCAGGATGGGGAACTTCAGGCAGCCGGGGTTCCGGCGTGGATCAGCCGGGCGTAAAGGGCAGGGGGCAGGCTTCGCGCACCACTGGCCAGCGATTGCTGGAGCACGCCGCCCGCAAGAAACAGCGATAACAGGCCGAACTGGGCATAGGGGGACAGCAGCGGCATGCCCGCATCGGGTTGCAAGGCCGCCATCGCGCCGAGCGCTCCGGCATTCAGCGCGATCAGCATTACCGGAACGGACACCGTGACCGCGCTCAGCCGGCTGCGCCCGGCCGCGCCAAGGCCCACGGCAAAGGCGCTGAGCAGGGCCGCGCAAGCGAGCCCCAGCGGCAGCAGCGGCAAGTCCGAGCGCGCTTGCAGAATTGCCAGAGCGCCGGTCAGGGTCGTCAGCGCGATCACTGCCGGGATTGGCTGCGGCAGGGCCTTGGCGCGGCTCGAAGCGCTTGAGATGGTGCCCGCAGAGCCGAGGAAAAGCCAGGCCTTGAACAAGCCGTGGGCCACCATGTGCCACAAGGCCGCGGCATAGGCGCCCAGCGCCACGGTCAGCAGCATGAAACCCATCTGCGCGATCGTCGAGGCGGCGAGCGAGCCCTTCACATCGCTGCGCACCAGCATGATGGCGCTGCCGAACACCGCTGCCGCGATGCCCACTGCAAACAGCGTGAACCGGGCCGATGGGGCCGCTTCCAGCACCGGGGCGAGCCGGATCAGCAGGAACCCGCCTGCGTTGACGAAGCCTGCGTGCATCAGCGCCGAAACCGGGGTCGGAGCGGCGAGCGAGGACATCAACCACGATGAGAACGGCGGCAGGGCGCAGCGCGCCAGAGCGGCGATCACCAGCAGGAACGCGGCCGGTGCGATCACGGTTTGGGTCATCGACGGGACCGCTGAAAGGATCGTTGCAAGATCGCTCGAACCGGCGCCCAGCACCAGCAGCAAAGCCGCACCGACCAGCGCCAGATCGCTTGCGGCAAAGGCAAGGCTGGCACGGCGCGCAGCGGCGCGGGCTTCGGCCCAGTCATCGGCATGACCGATCATTCCGGCCATCAGCCGCCCGCTCGCGATCCATCCCGCCACCAGCAGCAGCACGTTACCAGCCAGACCGGTCAGCACGGTGGCAATCACCAGTCCGACCGCCATACGCGCGAATGACGCCGCGCGCGGATCGGCCCGAAGCTGCCTGCGCGCAAAGGAAAGGACGACGAGCGTGACCAGCACGCTCAGGCAGCCAAGCGCCATGCCTGCGGTGTTCGGTGTCGCCAGGCCAAGCGCCAGCGCGGTGACGACCACCGCGCCCAGCGCGATGACCGGCAGGTCGGCGGCGCGCGGCGCAAGGCGATACAGCGCGGTATTGCTCCATTGCCGCGAACTTGCTGTCAACGTGGTCTGGTTCATGTGCTGCTCCTGTCAGCCGCCGCTCCGGCGATGGCCCTGTCCTGACCGTGCAGGTGCAGCATGGATCAAGATTTTGGAAACGAATTTCAGAAATCTTGAAGATTGGTGATTGAAATGATAGAGTCGCGGTCATGGCGTTGCGCAATCTCGATATCGACCTGCTCCGGTGCTTTGTGACGATAGCCGATCTGGGCAGTTTCACCCGTGCCGGTGAACGGCTTGGCCGCACCCAGTCTGCGATCTCCCTCCAGCTCAAACGGCTTGAGGAGCAGCTTGGCCGCACGCTGTTCCTGCGCAGCCCGCGCAGTCAGGCGATCACGCCCGATGGAGAGCGTCTGATCGGCCCCGCGCGCCAGATCCTGCGGCTGCACGATGCGACAGTGGCCGAGATGTTCGAGCCCGATATCACGGGTTCGGTGCGCATCGGCGTGCCCGAGGACTTTGCCACCGCGCATCTGCCGGCGGTCCTTGCCGCCTTTACCGGGGCGCATCCGCTGGTCGAGCTGGAAGTGACCTGCGATCTGACGCTCAATCTGCTCGAGCGCTTTCACGCCGGGCATTTCGATCTCGTTCTGGTCAAGCGCCAACCGACGCAAGAGCGGCAGGACGGGGTGCGCGTCTGGCGTGAGCCGCTGGTCTGGGTGGCGCGCGACAGGCAGTCCGTAGCCGACTTCGCGCGCGTTCCGCTGGTCGTCTCGCCCGAACCCTGCGTCTATCGCAAACGGGCCACGCAAGCGCTCGATGCGATCGGTCGAAACTGGCGGATAGCCTATACGTCGACCAGTCTGGCGGGCAGTCTTTCCGCCGTTCGTGCCGGGCTCGGTATCACGGTGCTGCCGCTGGAGATGATGCCTGCCAGCCTTGTTGCGGTGGGCGAAGATGCGGGGCTGCCGCCGCTTTACGATACCGAGATCGCGCTGATCGAAGCGCCGGGGCTTTCGGGCACCGCGCACCGTCTTGCCCAGCACATCATTGCGGCGCTCGAGCGGGGCGCTTAGTCGGTTCCGCAGCGCGTCGGGGCGCGCTATTCCAGTCCCAATTGCTCCCGGTCCACCAGCGAGGCGACCAGTTCCGCCCGCGATGCCGACACCCGATATTCCGCTTCGACCTGACGTAACCGTGCGTCCGCAGCGGCTTCTTCGCGCAAGTTGACCAACAGGAAATCGCTGGCACCAAGGCTGAAACGCCGCCGTTCGGCCTCGGCCATGCGCGCGGCGAGGCCAGCCTCGTCCAGAACCAGATGCGCCAGCTTGTCGGAGCCGGTCACTTGCGCTTTCAGATTGGCGATCTCCACCGTCAATTGCTGCTCGAGCAACCGGCGGCGGTGGACCAACGCGTCGGTTTCGGCCGTGGCCTCGGCGATCTTGCCGCGCGCCTGGCGCTGCTCCAGTGGCACGGAAAAGCGCACCCCGACGATCGCCTCGAGCGGTTGGCGAACATAGCCAAGCGGGCCGCCGTCCCCGAAATCCTTCGACCCTTCGACCCGCAGATCGAGGCGCGGGCGAAGCTCGTTCTGCGCCAATGCACTGCGCGTCGAGGCCTGCTGCAACCGGGTCATCAGCATCTGCACATCGGGTCGCGCCTTGATCGCGTCGTCCTCATGCGTTGCCGTGGGCATCGCGAGGCGCGGCAGGGCAGCGGGCAAATCTTCCGACTTCGGCACCAGCGGCTGCCCCGTCTCATCGCGCAGGAACAGCGATAGCGCGTTTGCCTGAACTTCGAGATCCTGTTCGGCGCGCACCAGCAAGGCCTGTCGGCGGACGATGTTCTGCCGATTTTCGACCGCCAGCATGGCTGGTCGTGCGCCCGCGCCAACCTGCTTTTCGATCGAGGTCTGCCGTGCAGCGGCAAGGTCGAGCAGGTCGCGATAGATGCGCAGCCGCTGCCCCGCCGCAACCCATTGCTGATAGGCCTCGATCGCGCGCCGCTGCACGCCGACCGCCACCATCTCGCGCTCAAGTTCGGCCAGCTCGGTGTCGAGCCCGGCAATCGCCATCCGCCCGCGCCGATCGTCGATCAGCCGGTCGCGCAGCAGGGCAAAGACCGCGCCGACTTTCACCTCGCCCAGTCCATTGGTGATCGATTTGCCATCGTACGAGGCGAACGGTCCCATCGACAGGCGATAGCCTGCGTACGTGGCGCCGCCATTGCCGGTCATCGGGCGGGTGGCCCTGAACTCTGCGCTGGCGTTGTCATAGTAGCCGAGCGCGCGCCATTGCGCATCGCCCTCGAACACGAGGTCATACAGACCTTGCGTCGAGAGCAGGCGCGCATCGGCCTGTTTCTGGCGCGCGACGGCCTCGAGAATTTGCGGCGCATGCGCGGCCGACGACCGCAACACCTGCTGCAAGCTCAACTCTGCCGCACTGGCGGTCGGCGCGGCAGGGGCGAGCGGAGCGGCAAGGGCGAGCAGCGCGGCAGGGGCGAGCGCGATGCCCGCCAACTGGCGGATCACTTGCCCTCCTCCTCATAATCGGCCTTAGTCTTGGCTTTGTCCTTGGTTTTCTCGCCCTTGTCGGACAGCGCCTTGCCCAGTCCCTTGCGCGGACCGGGGTTTTCCGGCGGTGTCATTTCCAGCGGGAAGTCGTTGAGTTGACGCCACAGTTCGTAGCCGACGCTGACGGTTTCCATCTGGATCCAGCCGCGCACTTTCGATCCCAACCGCACAAAGGCGCTGTCCGGCCATGGGCGCGCGCCCGGCAGCGGTTCGACGAGCACACGGAACAGACCATTGTTCAGCGCGGACGGGTCGATCGACCGAACCTGTCCGTCGAACATGCCCTGCGCCACCGATGGCCAGCCGCTGAACTGGATGGCCGGCCAGCCTTCGAAGTTCAGTCGTACCCGCTGGCCACGTCGCACCATCGCCACATCGCGTCCGTCAATTCGCAGTTCGACCACGCGCTGCGAATGTTCGGGCGCCAGTGTCGCCAGCCAGTCGCCCGCGCTGACCACTGCCGCGCTGACGCTGGTGTTGATCGCCTGGATCCGTCCATCGCGCGGCGCGCGCACCACTTGCGCGGACTGGCGGTTGAGCGCGATGTCGACCCGGCTGAGCTTGGCCTTTGCCTCAGCGAGCTTGGCGGCATGGTCGGCTACCTTGATCTGGGCCGTTTCAAAGTCTCGCCGCGATGCGAGGCCATCGGCAAGCAGCGCGCGGGTGCGGTCGACGTCCAGTCGGGCGACCGCCATGGCTTGCGCGACCGAATCGATCTGGGCCAGAACCTGGTTGCGCTCTGCTGCCATGCGGATCAGCACGTCCGGGTCATTGTCGACGATGCGCGCGATCGGTTGGCCGGCCTTGAGCGCCTGCCCGTCGCTGACATACCATCGCTCGACCCGGCCCGGCACCATGGCGGTGACCTGCTGCACCCGGTCATGCGGGTCCAGCGCGGTTACCGCGCCGCGTCCGGGAGCCGTCTGGACCCACGGCACGAAGATCAGGAAGGCGGCGATGCCCGGAATGGTCAGCGCAATCATCCACGCCATCGCCCGCATGACGCGGGGCGGATGCATCGCGCGCAGTGTGGTGAAGCGTTCGAAGCGGTGTGCGGACCGGTTCATGCCCGAGCCTCCGCAGAAAAACCGGCGACAAGGCGGATGTCATCCAGTTGCCCGGCGCGGATCTGCTCGCGGTTGCCCAGCCAGAGCCAGCCATCGCGTTGCAGGCCCTCGGGCCTTCCGGTGAATTGCAGGACGCTGGTGCCGGTCTGGCGCAGATTGCCCAGCACTTTGTCCAGCCTGTGCGGTGGCAGTAGGTCATACAGCGCAGAGAGCACCAGCACCTTCGGCCGCGCGAGCAAGGCGCCGGCCAGCTTGAGCGCCATCGTCTCGCCCACCGCCAGCGGCCAGCCGAGTGGCGAGAGCATCGTGTCCATCCCTTGGGGCAACTGGCCCACACGATCGGCCAGCCCGACCAGATCGAGCGCCGCGATCATCGCATCATGGCGATCGCCGCTGGCCAGAAGAAGATAGTCGCGCAAAGACAGGTCGACGATCGTGGGGCGATCGAGCACCACCACATCCGAGCGCAAACGCAACATGTCGTACGTGCCGATGTCCGCACCGCCTACGGTAACGAGGCCGCGCGCGGGCGTATCCAGCCGTTTGAGCAACACCGATACGGCGCGGTCGACGCCGGGCGCTGCCAGAATGGCCAGTTGCTCGCCGCTGCCGACCGAAAAGTTCAGGTGGTAATCGCCATATTCCACGTCGCGAAAGGCGATCGCACCGTCAGGCAATGCGGGGGCATCGGGCTTGGGCGGGCTTTCTTGCGGAACGTCCCAGAACAGCGACAATTCCTCAAGCCCGCCGACCAGATCGTAAAAGACGTCCAGATAGCTGCCCAGTTGCGCGATGCCATAGAACACCCCCGAAAGGATCAGTTCGGCCGCCACCAATTGCCCGATCGACAGTTCCCCGGCGATGATCAGCAGGCCGCCCATCGTCAGCAACCCGGCGCTGGCGCAGGCGTACAGCAACAGCAGGCAGATGGTCTGCGTGAAGGTATAGCGGAAATGGGCGCGGTGCTTTGCCACATAGTCGGCGGTCAGCGCTTCGGACCGGTCGATGGCGAAATGCATGTGCCGGCTGGACTTGTAGAAACCGTTCGAGCCACCCACCCCGTGCAACCAATGCGCTGCAGTGTGCTTCGAATGGCTGACGGCGATCGCGGTGGTAAAGGCACTGCGCGCCCAGACCATCAGGATCAGCGCGATCAGCGTGACCAGCACCACGTTGAAGGCCAGAAAGAAGGGGTGGTAGAAACTGGTGACGACCAGCCCGACAACGCCTTGCAGCACGATGGCAAAGCCTCCGACGAGCAGGCTGGTCAGCGCCTTTTGCACGGTGGCCATGTCGAAAAAGCGGTTGAACAGATCGCCGCGCCGCGCATCGTGGAAGAATGGATTGCGGGCATGGACCGCGCGCAACGTGATTTCCGCGATCATCCGCGCGAAAAATCGCCGCTCGAACAGCGCCATCATCTGGACACGCAAAGCGCTGAGCAAGCCTGCCAGCAACAACAGCGTGAACAAGATCGCCGACAGCGTGAAAAGCGGTGCGGGCATGGCGATATTGGCCACCGCATTGATCAGCAGTTGCACCGAAATGGGTGTAGCCAGCGACAGCAGCGAGATCGCCGCTCCGTAAAGCAGCGCCAACCGCAGATAGGGGCCATCCGGACCAAGGATCAGCGCAATCCACCGCCCGACCTGTCGCATCCCCACATTCTGCCGCGCCACGCACCATCCTTTCGCAATTGCAGCGGCCAGATAGCGACGTTCTTTTGCCCTTCAAGCAGAGCAATACCCGGACACAAAATGTAATGTTCCGGAAACTTAAGAAACAGATTTTAGATATTCTAATTTATTCAACACAATAATACGTTGTTATTGAAAACATTTGAGGATTTTCAATAATGCATTATCAAATGTTGGAGAATTTCCTTATCCATAGAGATGGTTTCGTTTTGCTTGATTGCCTTTTATCTCGCCTCGGCAGGGCCGGGCAGGGGCGGAGCGAGAAGTTGGGGCAAGCATCCAGAATACAAAGGAAAAATCCATAGGCGGCAAGATGGCGCTCCCAAGATTGACCTCGAGAGCGCCTTCCCGTCGTTAGCTGGCTTGTTAGGCCAGACTGAAGCGTGCGAAGTCTTGCGACGGTCGCAGCTGCTTAGCGGCGCGATTTCGATTTGCGCCAGCCCATCCGTTGCAGTTCGGGTTGGCGATCAAGGATCTGGTGCTTCAAGGCTCCCGCCACATGCAGCGCGAACAGCGCGAGCATCAGATAAGCACCGATCTCATGCCATTCCACAAGGTCTTCATGCAGCTTGTGTTGTGGCGCCACGCCGCCCGGTTCGCGGCCGATATCGGCGATAGGCGCAATCGTCGGCAATGGAATGATCCACCAGATTCCCGGCGGCTGCATCTTGCGCCCGCCGGGTGACGGCGTTGCCGGAGCCGATTGTGCCGACGCCATGGGACCGGAGGCCATGGGTGACGGCGCGACCAGCGCGCCGGGCGAGCCGGCGGGGGGATGCGCCGACAGGATGGCCCAGCCGGTCAGCGGCATGAGCGCCATGCCGGCATAAAGCAGGAAATGCGCGAAGTGGGCCGCATGGCGTTCCCATGGCCGCATATCCGGTGCATGCGCCGGGGGTTCGTGCATCAAACGCCACGCGATGCGGACCACCGTCAGCGCAAGAACGGTCATTCCCGAAGACAGATGCAACGTGATGCCGATACCATAAAGCGGACGATTGGCCTTGAAGAAGTCGCGCGCAAGATCCCAGATCAGGAACCCGCTCAGCAAGTTCCACAGGATCAACGTGGCGATGATCCAGTGCAGGTAGATGGCCACGCGGGTGTAGCGTTCGTCGCCGCTGCCCGGCGTGCGCGATGTGCTCAGATCGTTTTCGG
Organism: Novosphingobium sp. FKTRR1; assembly: GCF_020404405.1. Taxonomy (GTDB): domain Bacteria; phylum Pseudomonadota; class Alphaproteobacteria; order Sphingomonadales; family Sphingomonadaceae; genus Novosphingobium. The sequence goes on from NZ_JAIZDA010000003.1 coordinate 210,570, forward strand.
CCGCGATCACGGTCATATCTCCTCCTTGGCTTTGCGCCCTGATTGCTCGGCCCGCACCGCACTCTTGCGACAAGCCCATCGGCGCAATGGCGTCGCCTTAGCGCAAAAATATTGAACTAGACAGTCAGCTTTGAACTAATTAGTCAGACTGAAAGATCGCTCGCGTTGATCGGGATCGGGAATGGCGAAGGTGTCCTTGGCAGGACTATGCCTCCCGGCGCTGCGCGGGAGGCCCGAGATGATGCTCTGAAAAGGATCGAGATCGATGAAGCTTGCCCGGTTTACCGTTGATGGCCACACCCGCCTTGGCAAAGTGAAGGGCGACCAGATCGTCGATATCAGCGCCGCCGTGCCCGAGATCGGCAACTCGATGCGGCTGCTGCTTGAGCAACTGGACACGGTTCGCGATGCCATCGAGGCCATCGCTGCGCCTTCCTGGCCGCTGTCCTCGGTCACGCTCGACGCGCCGATTGCCGATCCGCGCAAGTTCCTTGCCATCGGCATGAACTACCAGTCCCACGTGGACGAGGCCGCCGCCGCCGGGGTGACCGCGCCGCAAACCCAGATCTGGTTCAACAAACAGGTCACCTGCATCAATGGTCCGTTTGGCGATGTGGACGTGCCCAAGGCCGGACCCGACAGGGTCGACTATGAGGCCGAGATGGGCGTCGTGATCGGCAAGCGCTGCCGACACGTGTCGCGTGAAGATGCGCGTTCGGTCATCGCCGGTTACGTCGTGTGCAACGACGTGACGGCGCGCGACTGGCAGTTCCGCTCGCCCACGTTTACGCTCGGCAAGTCGTTCGACACCCATGGGCCGATCGGTCCGTGGATCACCACGGACGACGAAATCGCCGACCCCCATGCGTTGACGATTACGTTGGAACTCAATGGTGAGGAGCGCCAGCGGGCCAGCACCGGGGAAATGATCTACGATATCTACGATCAGATCGCCTACCTCTCGCAAGTCATGACGCTCGAACCCGGCGATCTGATCGCCACCGGCACGCCAGCGGGCGTGGGCATCGCGGGCGACCGCTTCATGAAGGCCGGCGACGTCGTGCGCGTGGCCGTCGAAGGCCTTGGTGCGATCGAGAACCGGTTCGTCAACGAAGCCTGAAGGACAGTGGCGATCGGGCTAGGCCTGATCGCCGCCAACCGCTGCGCTGTGGTTGGCCGTGCAGCCGTCATGAGTTTGCGCATCACGAGTTTGGGAGAGCACCATGCCGCAGACCGGCACCAGAACCTTTGAACGTCGCAATCCGGTTACGGGCGAAGTGGCAACGACAGCACCGGCGGCGACCGTTGCCGATGTCCATGCGGCCTGTGCGGCGGCGCAAGCCGCGTTTCCGGTCTGGTCGGGCATGGGCCCCAACGCGCGCCGTGCACTGTTGATGAAGGCGGCCGACGAGCTGGAATTGCGCGCGCCTCAGTTCATCGCGGCGATGATGGGCGAGATCGGTGCTACGCAAGGCTGGGCCGGGTTCAACCTTGCGCTGGCAGCGGGCATCGTGCGCGAAGCGGCGGCGATGACCACGCAGATCGGCGGCGAGGTGATCCCGTCGGACAAGCCGGGTTGCGTCGCCATGGCCTTGCGTGAGCCGGTCGGCGTGATGCTGGGGATCGCGCCGTGGAATGCGCCGATCATTCTGGGCGTTCGGGCGATTGCGATGCCGCTGGCCTGCGGCAACACCGTGGTGCTCAAGGCCAGCGAGCAATGCCCGCGCACGCATGCCTTGATTGTAGAGGCTTTTGCGGCAGCGGGCCTGCCCGAAGGAGCGGTGCAATCGATCAGCAACGCGCCCGAGGATGCCGTCGAAATCGTTGCGGCTCTGATCGACCATCCGGCAGTCCGCCGTATCAATTTCACCGGGTCGACCCACGTCGGCAAGATTATCGCGCAGCGCGCGGCGGGCCATCTCAAGCCCGTATTGCTGGAACTGGGAGGCAAGGCTCCGCTTATCGTGCTGGACGATGCAGATCTGGACGAAGCGGTAAAGGCGGCGGCCTTCGGAGCGTTCATGAACTCTGGCCAGATCTGCATGTCGACCGAGCGGATCATTGTGGTCGAGGCCGTGGCCGATGCGTTTGCCGAGAAGTTCGAGGCAAAGGTGCGCACGTTGCCCTGCGGTGATCCGCGCGAAGGCCAGACGCCTCTGGGTGCGGTGGTGGACCTGAAAACCGTCGGTACCGTGATGGCGCTGATCGACGATGCGTTGGCGCAAGGCGCGCAAGCGCTGGTGTCGGGCGATGCAAAAGGCGTGCTGATGCCCGCGCACGTGATCGACAAAGTAACGCCGGCCATGAAGCTGTTCCGCGATGAAAGCTTCGGGCCGGTCGTCGCGATCGTCCGCGCACGCGATGAAGCCCATGCGATCGAACTTGCCAACGATACCGACTACGGCCTTTCGGCCGCGGTGTTCACGCGGGATATCGCGCGCGGGATGCGCGTTGCCCGGCAAGTGCAATCAGGCATTTGCCACATCAACGGGCCAACCGTGCATGATGAGGCGCAGATGCCGTTCGGCGGAACCAAGGCTTCGGGCCATGGCCGGTTCGGCGGCAAGGCGGGCGTCGATGCCTTTACCGAACTGCGCTGGATCACTTTTGAGACGCTGCCCGGACACTATCCGATCTGATCGCGTGTCCGCCGGGATTGGGGCTGCGCGCAGATGAATCCCGGCACCTAACTTCGGCGGGTCAGTCATCGTAAGCAAATCGCCGACCGGCCCAATGCGTGTCCGGGCCTTGGCCATGAAGGCGATCGTTTATGAAACTTGCAACTCTCAAGGATGGTACACCCGATGGCGTGCTGCATGTCGTCTCGCGCGATCTCAGCCGCTCGGTGCCAGCCCACGGCATTGCACCGACGCTGCAGGCGGCAATCGAGGACTGGGATCGGGCCGCCCCGTTGCTGATGCACGTGTATGAGGCGCTCAATGCGGATGAAGGCGCGCAATCGGACTCGTTCGATCCGTTGCGCGCCGCCGCACCCTTGCCTCGGGCATGGCAGTGGCTTGATGCATCGGCGTTCCATTCGCACGGCGATCTGATGGAGACGGTGTTCGGTCTCGACCCGCCGACTGACAAGCACACCGTGCCGCTGATGTACCAGGGGGCCGGCGACGAACTGCTTGGCGCCTGTGACGATCTGCGACTGCCCAGCGCCGACGATGGCATGGACTTCGAAGCAGAGTTGGTCGCCATTCTGGGCCGCGTGCCGATGGGCACCAAGGCCGTCGCGGCCGACCCCCACATCCGTCTGTTGATGCTTGCCAACGATACCAGCCTGCGCGCGATCGCGGGCAAGGAGATAAAGACCGGGTTCGGCTTTCTGCAATCGAAAGCCGCGACCAGCTTCGGTCCCGTGGCGGTGACCCCTGACGAACTGGGTGATGCCTGGCGGGATGGGCGGGTGCATCTGCCGATGCATATCCACTGGAACGGTGCGCAATTCGGCCGCCCGGACTGCGGTGCAATGGGCTTTTCCTTCGGTGAGCTGGTCCAGCATGCCGCAAGGACGCGCAATCTGGCGGCCGGTACGCTGATCGGTACGGGCACGATCTCCAACGCAAACTATCGGGAGGTCGGCTCTGCCTGCATCGCCGAGCGCCGCGCCATTGAAATGATCGACCATGGCCACCCGGTCACACCTTACATGCACTTTGGCGACCGTGTTCGCATCGAGATGTTCGATGTCGATGGACGGTCAATCTTTGGCGCGATCGATCAGGCTTACGTTCAGGCAGACCTCTGACGAGGGCGGCAGGCTGCGCCCGGGTCGGAGGTTTTCATAGTTAGGCACAAGGGAAAAAGCGGATGGCACGCTATTTGAAGCGCGGGGCGACGGTTGAGGCGAAGGCGACTGCAAACCGGCAGGTGCGCGAGACCGTTGAAGGCATCCTTGGCGACATCGAGGCGCGTGGCGATGCTGCCGTGCGCGAACTTTCGATCCGGTTCGATCAGTGGGATAGGGAGAGCTACCGGCTTTCGGCGGACGAGGTGCAGGCGTGCATCGACACACTTTCGCCGCAAGACCTGAAGGATATCGAGTTCGCGCAGGCTCAGGTGCGCAATTTCGCGCAGATCCAGCGGGCAAGCATCCACGATGTCGAGGTGGAAACCCTGCCCGGCGTGGTGCTTGGCCACAAGAACCTGCCGGTCAGCGCCGCCGGGTGTTACGTCCCGGGCGGCAAATATCCGCTGCTCGCATCCGCTCATATGTCGGTGATCACAGCCAAAGTCGCGGGCGTTCCGCGCGTCGTTACGTGCGCGCCACCGTTCGGCGGGAAGCCGGCTCCCGCGATCGTCGCCGCGCAGGCGCTCGCCGGGGCGGACGAGATCTATTGTCTGGGCGGGATTCAGGCCGTGGCCGCGATGGGGCTGGGCACCCAGTCGATCGCCCCGGTCGACATTCTGGTCGGTCCCGGCAATGCTTACGTTGCCGAAGCCAAACGGCAGTTGTTCGGCCGGGTCGGCATCGACCTGTTTGCCGGGCCGACCGAAACACTCGTGATTGCCGACGAGATCGGCTGCGATGGCGAACTGGCGGCGACCGACCTGCTCGGTCAGGCCGAGCATGGGCCCGACAGCCCCGCCGTGCTGCTCACCACGTCCGAAAAGCTGGCGCACGAGACGATGGCGTGGATCGCCCGGCTGCTCGAAATTCTGCCGACGGCCGATATCGCGCGCCGCGCGTGGGAAAACTTCGGTGAGGTGATCGTCGCCGAGGATGATGCCGAGATGGTCCGCATTGCCGATGAGATCGCTTCCGAGCACGTCCAGGTGATGACCGCTGACCCGAACTATTTCCTTGAGAAAATGACCAATTACGGCGCGCTGTTTCTGGGGGCACGGACCAACGTCAGCTTTGGCGACAAGGTCATCGGCACCAACCACACGCTGCCGACGCGCAAGGCGGCGCGCTATACCGGCGGCCTGTGGGTGGGCAAGTTCATCAAGACCTGCACGTACCAGCGCGTGCTTACCGATGAAGCGTCGGCGATGATCGGCGAATATTGCAGTCGGCTTTGCGCGCTTGAGGGCTTCGCCGGGCACGGCGAGCAGGCCAACATCCGGGTCCGCCGCTACGGCCATGTCAACGTGCCCTACGCTGGCAAGGCTGCCCCGCGCGAGGCGCTGTGACCCTGCCGGTCACCCCCAGCTTCCGGCTTGATGGTCGCCGCGCCGTAGTGACCGGCGCGGGGCGCGGCATCGGGCTTGCCTGTGCAGCGGCGCTGGCCGAGGCGGGGGCCCATGTCACGCTGGTCGCGCGCAGTCTGGGCGAGGTCGAGGCGGCGGCGTCGAACATTGCCGCGGCGGGCGGCCGTGCCGAGGCCGCGCGGCTCGACGTTTCCGATCTCGCTGCCGTTGCCGCGTTCTTCGCGCAACGGCCGGGCTTTGACGTGCTGATCAACAACGCCGGCACCAACCGGCCCAAGCCGATGACGCAGGTCAGCGAAGCCGACTACGATGCGGTGATCGATCTGAATGTCAAAGCCGCGTTCTTCGTCGCGCAGGCGGCAGCGCAGCGCATGATCGATGAAGGCATTGCCGGTTCACTGATCCACATGGGCTCGCAGATGGGGCACGTCGGCGGTATCAACCGTTCGCTTTACTGTGCCTCGAAATGGGCGCTGGAAGGGTTGAGCAAGGCCATCGCGCTCGATCTTGCCCCCCACCGAATCCGCTCTAACACGATCGCGCCGACGTTCATCGAAACGCCGCTGACCCGGCCGTTTTTCGAGGACGCCGCCTTCACGGCCAGCGTTCTGGCCAAGATCAAGCTGGGGCGGGTGGGGCAGGTGGAGGACATCATGGGGGCCGTGCTGTTCCTTGCGTCCGATGCCTCGGCCCTGATGACAGGCAGCAGCCTTGTGGTCGATGGCGGCTGGACCGCTGATTGACACGGCGGCTGCAAGCAGTCCGGCTGCGCTGAATCTATGCACCTAACTCGGGCTGCGTTGCCGCAATAGGCTGTCCACGACGATCGCATCGAGGAACCGGGCCTATGCCAATATCAGTCTCAGAACGCCAAGCCGGCACATTGCAGGGCATCTTGTTGCTGCTGCCGATCACGATGGCGGTGATGGGACTGATCATCCTGGTGCCGGTCCTGCCGGGCATGATGGCGCATTACAAGGATGTGCCGGGGGTTGAATATCTCGTGCCGCTGATGCTGACCCTGCCAGCGCTGTGCGTCGCTTTGCTGTCGCCGGTTGCCGGAGTTGTGGTCGATTTCTTCGGACGACGCACCACCTGCATCGCCGCGCTGGTGATCTATGCGTTTGTCGGCATCATGCCGATCTTTCTGGAAAGCCTGATTTCGATCATCATCAGTCGCGCGGTTCTGGGCGCGATGGAAGCGCTGGTGGTCATAGCGAGCACGACCCTGATCGGCGATTATTTCCACGGCCGGGAGCGGGAAAAGTGGCTGGCAAACCAGACGGCCGTGGCCTCGCTGGCCTCGATTGTGCTGGCTTTGCTGGGCGGCGCTCTGGGCATTTTCGGCTGGCGTGCGGCCTTTGCTGCATACGGCGTCAGCATCCTGTTCGCGGGAGCTTTGGCCATCTGGACGTGGGAGCCGAGCAAGCGCGACGAGCTGAGCGAGCAAGCCGCGAGTGCGGACGGGCGCTTTCCTTGGCGCGCGATCATGCCGATTGCCATGCTGGCGGTGTTTGGTGGCACCATGTTCTTCACCATGCAAATCCAGGTGAGCAACGTGCTCAACGACTATTACGGTATCAGCAGCCCAAGCGCGCTGGGGTTCTTCAGCAGCCTTGCCGGGTTGTCGGTGGCTGGCGGAACGCTGCTTTACCGGCAGTTCACGGCACGGCTGGTTGTTCCTGCGCAATTGCTGTGCGCATTCGGTCTGCTGGGCCTGTCCTATGTGCTGATGAACCATGCGCCGACGGTGGGACAATTCACAGGGTGGCTCGTCATCAACCAGATCGGATCGGGCATGCTTCTGCCGGCTCTTGTGGTGTGGGCGATGGGGCGGCTGCCATTCGAGGTGCGGGGCCGGGGAACGGGTCTGTTCATGAGCGGATGGTGGCTCGGGCAGCCGTTGAGCAGCCAGGCGGTTGCCTACATGCGTCATCAGAACGATGGCAACCTTCCCGCAACGCTGCAGACATTGGGCATCCTGTGCCTTGCGGCTGCAGCGTTCGCCCTGTTGGGGCGGCTTCGCGGATCGGCTGGGAAGGCGGTTTAGGTTTGGGCTGGGGCTGGGGCTGGGGCTGGGGCTTCGGCTTAAGGCCGCCAGTCCTGCAGTACCTCGGGCGGAGGCCCCTTGATCTCGCGGATCAACCCTGCGTCGTTCAGCAGATAGATCAGGAAACCGTGCGTGCGCATGGTCTCGCCAGCCCTGAGCGGTCGACCGAACACCGAAGTGTCGTTGCAGTCGCGAATGCAGCGCAGCGTGCTGTGCACTTCTGCCGCGGCGCCCGTGCTGTCGGAACAGAAGAACAGGACTTCCAGCGACTCTGTCACGAACGGCCGGTGGCGAGCGTAGAACTGCGCCACCGCAGACTTGCCCGTGATGTTCATCACGAACTTGATGTCATCGGCGTAAAAATCGACGACGCGCGGGTCGCTGGCATTCATCAACTGCACATACCGATCATACGTGGCCCGATCGAACCGCGCGCGGGGCAGGGTTGCGGCTATGGCCGGTCGCGCGCCAAGCGCCGCCGCACCGGACAACGCCCCTGTCAGGAAAGCGCGCCGATGCGACAGGTTCGACTGGGGGATGACCATCGCGTTCGGTTCAGGCCTGACCGGTCAGATGCAGGCCGATCTTTTCCATCGGCGCCACCGCTTGCAGGATCGGCTGCAGGATGTGCACGACTTCCGTGCCCGCAGGGTAGCGCAATTGTGGCTCTGGGTCCGTCGCCGCGGCAAGGGCGGCCGCGACCACCGGACTGATGTCATCCGGGGCGCGGGCTTCAAGCCCGTCGAAATTGGTATTGAACTGCGCCGCGGCCGCAGCGTAGGGCGCGCTGGCCTCGCGATCGAGCGACTTTTGCGGCAACGCCGTCTTGAACGGCCCGGGCATGACACTGACAACCCGGACCCCGAAGCTGCGAGTTTCGATGTTGAGCGCCGCAGTCGCCGCATCGAGCGCATGCTTGCTGGCGCAATATGCGCTCATGAACGGGGTTTTCATGAAGGCGGCGACGGACGTCACATTGATGATGCGGCCGGTCCCACGCGCACGCATGTGTGGAAGCGCCAGCCGGATCAGGTCGAGCGGTCCGAACAGGTTTGTCTCGAACATCGTGCGAAACTGGCTTTCGGGAATATCCTCGAACGCACCGCGCGCGCCGACACCGGCATTGTTGATCAGGACATCGATCTGCCCGAAGCGCGCCAGCGTCTGCTCGATGATGGCGTTGCGCATGGCCGCGTCGGTCACGTCCAGCGCCGCCAGCACGATGGCATCAGGTCTGGCTGCTGCCAGGTTCCTGAGGCTGTCGGGAGCGGCTTCGGGGCGGCGCATCGTGGCGACGACCCGATAGCCGCGATCGGCAAACGCAAGCGCCATCGCTTCGCCAAAGCCCGAACTGCACCCAGTGATCAATGCGACCGCCATGCGGAAACGCTCCCTTGCCAAATCAGATTCTTGGTGAGCAGCCTTGCAGGCCGCTCACGCGGTCGCACGCTACTTCACGAATTCCGCGAGTACCGGGTTGGGTGGTCCCCATTGGCCACCAAGCAGTTCGCGGAAACCGACGATGCCGCCGCCGTCGGCGGCCTTGAGTTGATCGCCATCGGTCCAGTGCTCGATTTCGTGGCCAAACGGGTCGTTCCAGTAATCGAAGACCTGGCTGCCGAGGATGTGGCGCCCAACGCCCCAGTGGGCATGCCAGCCCGCTTCGCGCAAATGGTCGTGCCCGGCCATCAGGTCATCGATATCGGCGACCTCGAAGGCGGAGTGCATGAACTGGGCCGGCGCGCCGGGGCGCTCGAACAGAAAGATCGTGTGATGATCGCACGGTTCGTCACCCCGGTCGGCGCGCAGGAACGCACCGATGGCGATGCCCGGCTCGGGCTGGATCTCGTCGGAGGTGACGAACCCGAAGCGCTCCTTGTACCATTGCTCCGAGCGGCGAAAATTGGTCACTCCGAACACGCAGTGGCCCAGCCGCTGAACGTGTGAGGGGCCCTGCTTGACACGGCGAAAGCGGGCGACGCGCGGATAGGTGCCCCCATGGTTCCACACGTCGGGAAAGGGCAAGGTCCGCTCGTTGGCAGGCAAGGGCCGCTGCTCGGCGATAGCCTCGATCACGAAACCGTCGGGATCGCTCAACCGCACGACGAAACCGCCGCCGGGTGCATCGAAGGTTTCCACCGGTACCCCGTCATGCGCCGCAAGCCGTTCAAGGTCTGCCAGATCGCGAACCCAGATGCCCAGCGCGGCAAAGCCCGGCTCGCCCTGCTCGGTCGAATGCAGGAACGGCGCGCGCCCGGTGCCACGCATGAACAGTTGCCCTTTCGGCTGCTCGGGCACCGAGTCCACCATCCCGAAATCGAGCAGAAACGCCCGCATCTTCGCAAGGTCGGGCGCACGAAAGCGCACGTGCGCGACATCATAAGCTTTTGCGATACTCACCGCAGAGACCCTCCAAGGTTGTCCGGGCCAGGTTCATTCCGGCCAAAATGGGCGTGCGCCGTGCGACGTGCATCCATTTTATTGAACGATATAGTCATTTATATACATATCGGTCAATATCTGTGCCGACACAGTGCGGTGCGACGCGATGGGCCATCATTCCGGCGTGCAGATTGCTTCGATATGTCCGATGCCCTCGATCTCGCAACGGCAGGTGTCGCCCGGTTGCAGCAGCAGACGCGGCTGGCGGGCCCAGCCGATGCCGCCCGGCGTACCGGTGAAGATCAGGTCGCCGGGCTCCAGGGTCATGGCCTGAGACAGGTATTCGATCTGCGCCCAGACATCGAACACAAGGTTGGCGGTGTTCGAATTCTGGCGGACGTCGCCATTGACCGAGCAGCGGATTGTGTGTCCGTGGGGGTCGGGCATCTCGTCGCTCAGCGTGATCCACGGTCCGATCGGCGAATGGGTGTCGAACGACTTGGCGATCGACCACTGCGGCGAATGGCCCTGCCAATCGCGCACGCTGACATCGTTGCCGACGCAATAGCCGAACACCGCGTGCGGCGCCTCCTCGCGCGTGATGTGCCGACCGCCCTTGCCGATCACCGCGACCAGTTCGACTTCATAGTCGACGCTGTCGGGCGAGGCCTTGGGCAACTGGATCGGATCATTGGGTCCAGCGATCGAACTCGACGCCTTGAGGAACCACATCTGCTGCTGTGGTGTCTCCCGGCCGGACTCGGCGATATGGTCGGCATAGTTCAGCCCGATCGCGAGGATCTTGCCGGGCCGTTTGACGGGGCTGCACAGTTTGACCGCATCGAGCGCGAGCCAGCCTTCGGATGACGCCTCAAGGCTGCGCAGCGCGGCCTCATGGGCCGCAAAATCGGCCATGATCCCGGTCATGTCGGCCAGGCCGGGCACCGGCTGGACCATGCCGTCCTTGACGATACCCACTTGCTCGACGCCTTCGTGTTGAAAGATTGCGAGTTTCACGCGGCTTTGCCCTTTCCCAGAACCAACGGGCAGGCGGCGAATCGGTCGCTGCCCGCCCTGCCAGCTCACGCGATACCGCCGCCGGGCAAGGCGATGTTAGCTGCCACAATACTGATCCCATGCGTCTTGCAGCCACCACCGCGGGCCGCGAGCAGCAACGAATTGTGGCACCTAACTTCCCGACCGATTTGGGCGGATGACACTGGTCTGTTCAATGGCGGCAGGCTGATCGGCGGCTTGCCCGATAGCGGCTTGGCCAAGACATTCGAAAGGCAGAACGCGGTGAAAATGCAAGGTTCAAACCGGATAACCAGTATTCTGGCAATGCTGCTGGTTGCGTCATCGGTGGCGCCCGCATCGGCGCATCACTCCGCTGCGCCGTTCGACATGACCAAGAACGTCGTGGTGACCGGGACAGTTGAAAAGTGGGTGTGGTCCAATCCGCACTCCTGGCTCTACATCCGTGTCGCAAAGCCGGGCGGTGCGCAGGAAATCTGGGGTTTTGAAGGCGGCAGCGCCGGGATGCTTTCGCGCAGTGGCTGGAACTCGGGCGATATGAAGCCCGGCGACAAGGTCACCGTCACCGGCAAGCCAAGCCGCGACGGGCGGCCGGTTGCGCTGATCAGCGAAGTCAAACTGGCCAGTGGCAAAGTGCTGGGGTCCGGGTTCGGCGCGCCGCCGCCGGGCTTTCCGCCGCCTCCCGGCTTCGGTCCGCCCCCGGCACCTCACAAGTAACGAAGGCGACATCGATGATCATGCGCAAATCCCTGTTCGCTGCTGCCCTGAGTTCGGCGATGTGCTCGGCAATGCTTGGGCTTCCGTCCGCCGTCCACGCTGAGCCGCTGGGGTCCAGTTGGGCCGATGTGACCAAGGTGCCCGACTTCTTCTCGGGCAACTGGCAGAGCATCACCTCGTTTCTGGACCGCGAGCCGCACACGCCGCTGACGCCGCAGGCGAAGGCCTATGCCGACAAGTTCAAGCCGATCGAGGACATCCCCTTCGCCGGCGCAGGGTGCAAGACGCCCGGTATGCCGACCATCCAGCGCCTCGGGTCACCCCTGAAGTTCTTCTACGAACCGGGCCTGATCGCGATCTACATCGAAAACAGCAGCATGACCCGCTTCATCAAGGTGAACGGCAAGCATGCCGAGCGTCCCAACCCGACCTATCTGGGCGATTCCATCGGCCACTTCGAGGGCGACACGCTCGTGGTCGAAAGCACCAGCTTTGCAGACGATATCCTGTTCCAATACGCCAATTTCCCCGGTCAGGGTACGGGACACTTCGTTCTGCCGCCCGAGGCCATCTTCGGGCCGCATGGGCCGAACCTGCGCATGGTCGAGCGGATGAAGCTGCTTGATCCCGATACCCTCGAAATCTCGCTCACGATCTACGACGATACCGTCTGGACCGAGCCCTATGTCGCGAACACGCAGACCTTCAAGCGGAACCGTGGCGATGCCGGGCTGCCCGCCGAATGGGTTTGCGGAGGGAGCGGCGAGCCTCTGGAATTCGATCCGGCGACCAACCGATCGATCCTGCAGGATCCGGCCGAAGTCCTGAAAAAGCTGAAAGAAAAAGACGCGCACTGACGGCTGCAACGCGGCTCTCGACAAGGTGAACGGGAAGATGAAACATTGGGTGAAAATGGGGGCGTCCCTGGTCGGAGCAGCTTTGCTCGTGACCGGCGTGGCGGCAACCGCGCAAACGCCTGCAAGTGGCGCTGCCGGCTCGGCCTATGCGCCGACGGTGGACGATTGGGTCGGGGTGAACGCGGCGGTCGACAATTATTCGCTGGGTCTCGATCTCCACGACATGGCGCGGTTCGACAAGGCGTTCTGGCCGGAAGCGAAGATCATTGCCCAGCCCGAGCCAGGCTTGAGCTTTGCCATGCCCTACCGCATGGCGGCTGAAGGCCCCAAGGGGCCCCCGCCGGGCGGAATTCCGGGCGGTCCTCCTCCGGGCGGTCCTCCTCCGGGTGCTGCTCCGGGGGGCCCGCCGCCCGGCGCTCCTTCGGGCCCGCCTCCGGGTGGCAACGCCATCGGTAGCAACATCGCGCCGTGGCATCTGTCGCTAAGCCATCATTTCGAGTTCCAGAGTGCCACGCACGCCACGCACTATGGCTTGTTCATCAGTGTCTACCCGGATTTGAAGACCAAGGTGACCACCGTCGGTCTTCCGGGCCACTACGAGGACATTCTTGAAAAGCGCAAAGGCGAATGGCGCATTCTTGAACGCAAGACTGTGATCGGCGCGAAGTGATCCGGGTGAGGCCGGGCATTCGGCTCGGCCCCGCCAAATATCCGGCGTCGAGCAATGGTTCGGCACCGATGGTTCAACCAAGTGTGGGACATGATGTGAGCCCGAGAACGAAGCGTCTTTTGGGATCTTGCGTGGCCATGCTGGCTTTGGTCGGCGCGGCACCCGCGCCAAGGGTGTCCGCTGCGCGCGAGGCTGGCGGCAAGACTTATGCGAAATGGTGCGGTGATTGCCACAGCACGCCCACCGGGCCGGGCAGCCTGTCGCTACAGCGCAAGTACAATGGCGCGCTGCCTGCCATACTTGACCAACGCACCGATCTCAGCCCCGCATTGATCGCATACGCGGTGCGGCATGGCGCCTCGTTCATGCCATCGTTTCGCAAGACTGAGATAAGCGACGCCCAAGTAGCTGAAATCGGAGCGTACCTCACAAGTCCGCACCGGAAGCTGACGGACCGGAACGGCCGATGATCACGCGCAGAGCCTTGCTTGGCAACGCGCTGGTCGCAGCGTCGACGATCGGTCCGGCCGGTGCAGCGATTGCGGGCGTGCTTCCGCCCGGCGTGCAAACGCATCGCGCGATCTCGGCATTGCTGATCGACCGGACGGTCCGGCAGCCGCGCGAATTGTCGGCACTGATTGAAGTAAGCAGGCGAAGCATGCCCGTTGTCGACCTCACGCTCGATGCCGTCGCGCACAACACGCTGCAGCAATGCCTGCGTGACAGCGAGGCGCTGGTGGGGATCAGTTCGGGCGCAACGCTGTTCTGCCTCGAACGGCTGGCCTGGGATCATGGCCATCGCCTGACGGTTCGCGCCGAAGCGAACGGCACCGATTGCAGCTCTTTGCGCAAGGCCGCTGCTGCATTCCTGAGCGGAGCTCGGCCTGCTGCCGCGCCCGGCCTGTCGCCTCCCGGTGCTTACGCACCGTCGCGGGCGGATGGTGTGGTGCATGTCTGGATCATCGAAAGGAAGTCGTCGGTGCCATCGGGTCAAACGGGCGCAGCGCAGTGGTCATGAAATTGCCGCCCAACGTTTCGCAAGAGGACTTCACCGCTGCTTTGGCGCAGTTTGCCAAAGTGGTCGGGCAGGAGTGGGTGTTCACCTCCGACGAGGATCTCGAACTCTATCGCGATTCCTATTCGGTGAACTGGGGCGAAACCGACGAACGAACCGCTTCGGCAGCGCTCGCGCCCGACACGGCCGAGCAAGTGGTCGAGCTGGTCAAGATCGCCAACCGCTATCGCATTGCGATCTATCCGATCTCCACCGGCAAGAATTTGGGATATGGTGGCGCGGCGCCCGCGCTTGCGGGCAGTGTGGTGCTCGATCTGAAACGGATGAACCGGATCGTCGAGATCGACGAGCGCAACGGTTACGTCGTGGTCGAACCGGGGGTCAGTTATTTCGACCTCTACCAGCATATTCAGGACAAGGGTCTGAAGCTGTGGATCGATTGCCCAAGTCCGGGCTGGGGCAGCGTTTTGGGCAATGCGCTGGACGGTGGGGTCGGCGTGACGCTTGCCCCCTATCGCAGCCATTTTGACGCACAATGCGGCATCGAGGTCGTGCTTCCGAACGGCCGGATGATGCGCACCGGCATGGGCGCGATGCCCGGTGCCAAGACCTGGCAACAATTCAAGCCGGGTTTCGGGCCGCGCATCGACGGGCTGTTCAAGCAGTCCAACTATGGCGTGGTCACCAAGATGGGCTTCTGGCTCATGCCGCCGCCCGAAAACATTGCCACCGGCATCGTTACGGTGCCGAACTACCGGGACATCATCGCGCTGGTCGACACGATCGGCCGACTTGAACAGAGCAAGATCGTTCAGGGCTTGTGGACGCTGTCGAGCCCGACGCTGGGGACGCGTGGCGATGCGGCGCATGAAGCGGGGCCACCCAAGCCGGCCGATCCAGCCATCTTCGCCATCCTCAGCGATCCTGCCGGTGTCGACATGGCCAAGCTCGAGAGCGCGGCCAGCGCTTCGGGCACGCCGTTCTGGTCCGCCGAATTCAACCTCTATGGCCCCAGGCGGCTGATCGAGGCACAGTGGGATTGCATCTGCGAGGCGCTGGGCAAGATTCCGGGCGCACGGTGCAAACTCAACCCGGTACGGCCCTTGCCGCTCCCGGCAGAGGAGCTGGCTGGCTTGTTCGACACCGGCCCCCTTGGTATCCCGTCGTTGCGGACATTCAGCCTCGGCCCGATGGTCTCCTATGACGGAGAGGATGTTGTCGGGCACGTTTTCTTCTCGCCGGTGATCCCGCGTACCGGCGAAGCCGCGATCGAGGCGATGGAAGTGTTTGCCGCGATCACCCGCAAGTACCGACTGCCGGGTCCACCGCTGCAGTTTCCGTCGGCGATTTTCGAGCGCGCCTTCCTGTTCGCCGTCGGCCTGCCGGTGACACGCTCCGCCACCGTCAACGCGAAGATCCGAGGGATCATCCGCGAACTGGTCGAAATCTCAACGGCGCGCGGATGGGGCGAATATCGCACTGCGCCGGCTTTCTTCGACCTGATCATGGGCACCTATTCCTACAACGACCATGCGCTGCGGGACTTTCTCGAAACGATCAAGGACGCGGTCGATCCGAACGGGATCATGTCCCCGGGACGCTACGCGATCCGTTCGGGTCATTCGCGTGGCGGATCGGGTTACCCCGCAGGCACCACCGATCAAATTCAAAAAGCGAGCATGCAATGACTCATCACGCGCAAAGCAGAATAGGCAAATGGAAGCTGGCGGTCGCCGCTGTGGCGACACTGTGGGGCCCGACAGCGCAGGCGCACCATTCGTTCGGCAAGTTCGACATGGCCAGACTTGTGACCGTGCAGGGCACCGTCCGTGAATGGACCTGGGCCAATCCGCACACCTGGCTGATCGTGGTGGTCCGCCGGGCCAACGGCACGACCGAGCAATGGTCGCTGGTCGGGTCGAGCCCTAACATGATGAGCCGGTGGGGCTGGAACGCGGCGGACATCAAGCCCGGTGACAAGCTGACCATCGACATCCACCCCGGACGCGACGGCCAGACCATCGGGGCGATGCAGACCATCTTTCTGGCGAACGGCAAAGTGCTGGCCGATCCTGCCGGTTCGACCGGGCAGGCCCTCGCCGGTGGCCCCAGCCGACTGCCCACCAAGCCACAGGGACAACCCTACAAATGATCGAGCTCACACGATCCACCGGCCGGACGGTTGCGATCCGTACCGTTTCGGGCAGCCTCTGCTCGTTTGCCGCACTGATGCTGGTCCCGCAGGCAGCGCAAGCGCAGGACGCAGCGGTGCCGCGGACGGCCGAACAGCAAGCCGCGACCTGGCAGGAAATCGCCCGTCAGCCCGACTTCTGGCAAGGCACCTGGCAATCGATCAGCCCGATCGCGGACGATTTCTCCAAGACCCCGGACTACACGCCTGCAGCGCTCGAGTACATCAAGCGATACAAGCCGGCCGAGGACAGCCCGTTCACGAACTGCAAACCGCTGGGAATGCCGTTCGTGCAGAACATCGGCGGGATGCCGATGAAGTTTTTCCAGTCCCCTGGCATGATTGCGGTCTACATCGAATCCTCAGGGATGACGCGCTTCATCCACACCGACGGGCGTAAGCATAGCGAGCAGCCCAATCCCAGCTATCTGGGCGAGTCCATCGGCCACTGGGAGGGCGACACGCTGGTTGTCGATACTACCGGCCTTGCGGCAGACACGATCTTCCAGATGGGAACACTTCCCGCCAGCCAGCTGCGTGACGGTGACCATTCGCCGCTCGCCAGCGTCATCTTCGGGAAGCACGGGCCCAACCTTCGGTTGGTCGAACGGCTGCGGTTGATCGACTTCAACACGCTCGAACTGCAACTGACGATCTACGACGATACGATCTTCAAGCAGCCCTACAGTCCCGTCCCGCGCCGGTTTTTGCGCGGGATCGAGCAGCGCAACGAGCCGCAGGAATGGGCCTGCACCGATAACCGCGACTATTTCGACGAGGCCACGGGCAAACTTGAAATCAACGTGAAGGACAAGGCCCAGGGTCGCTGACACGTCGCGATCGTTCAGCAACCGCCAGAAGAAAGGGCTTGTCGCGATCGTCGCGGCAGGCCCTTTTCGTTTGTGGCGCAAACTCATGAGGCAGGCGTTCGAGGTTCGAAGCAAAACGGCCCAGTGCAAGGCGGTGAGGGAACTTGCCGGCCCGCCTATGGACCCTCCTGACATCCCCCAGCCCTGACACCCCCCCAGCCCATTCCAGCCAAAGCGCCGAGGCTCTGATCAGGCCGTCCCTCCCCCCGAAGGGACGGACCTGTCGAAGCCTCGGCGCTGGTGCTGTCCATTGCCGGGCAGCGAGGCGGGTCACCTCACAACCCGGCACGGACCTCAATATCGGGCGGTGACGATGATCCCGAACGTCCGCGGATCGCTCAGCGTGTTGGACGAAACTGCCACGATTGGCGGATTGCCGGGGAAGACATTGGCGATGTTCCAGTTGTCAGGCAGGTACCGCTCGTTGAAAAGATTGCGGACGTAGCCGGTGATCGTGAGGTGTGATCCAAGTTCCAGCCTCGCGTTCAGGTCGGCAAGCGCCTTGGCGGGAACGCGAACGTAGGGTGCGCCGCCAAAATCCGCCATCTGCACGGTGATCCGCGAACTGTCGTGTTCCGAAACGTAGCGGACAGCACCACGCAGCACGAGCGTTGCCGTGTCGCTGATGTTCACACGGTGGTCGTAAGAACCGGTGATCTGTACCGGAGGTGCCGGCGAGATGGTGTGGGTGGAGAAGAACTGCGCAAATGCGCCGAAATCGCCATAGCGCGCGTGGGTGTAGGAACCGTTCAGGCCGAACGTGCCGTTTGCCCAGGGGCGGGCCTGCACTTCCAGTTCGGCGCCGTAGGTCTTTACCGGAACCGTGATCGTCTGGAAGATACGGATCGGTCCCGGCGGTGCGATGTTGATGCCAGCGGTCTGATAGCCGCCGTACACGTTGTAGAACCCCGACGCGTTGATCTGCAGGCGATTGTTCAGGAACCGGTTCTTTGTGCCGATTTCGTAGGTCGTCAGCGTCTGATCCTTGAGGATCTGCGTGGTGGGTGTGCCCAGCGCATTCTGGGTCAAGGACTTGTCGCCCGGCGAGAAGCCGGTGGCAATCGACGCATAAATCAGGTTCTGCGCCGACAGGTCATGTTCGAGACGCGCCTTGTAGGTCACGTTGTTGAACGTGGCGAGGCGGTCGGTTCCGGCCAGCGATTGGGTGATCCCGATGACGCTGGTATAATCCTGATCGATTTCGATCTTGGTGTGATCGTACCGGATACCGGCGGTCAGTCGCGTCGAAGGCGTGAACGCATACGTTCCTTCGGCAAACACGCCGGCGGCGGTGGTGACCTTGTGGGTGTTCGACTTGAACACATAAGCACCAGCCGGCGGAATGTCATAGCTGAACAGATTGTTGATTTCGCTCAAGGAATTCCGATAATACAGGAAGCCAGCCTGCCACCGGAACTTTGCATCCGCATCGCTGTTCCGCAGCCGCACTTCATGAGTCATGAAGTTGTCCTTGGGGGTCGAAACGAAGTTGTCGATGTTGGGGCCGCCGGGCGAAACGCGGGCGACCGCCGTCGTGTACTGATACCAGGTGCGGTAAGCCGGAATGTAGGTCAGCGTCACCGGGCCGAGGTCGACGTTGAAGTTGGCCCAATACTGCCGGAAATGGTTCTTGCCGGTGCCCACGGCTTGCGGCTGGAACACGAAATCGGTCGGGGAGTTGCGTTGCGAGATCGCGACGCCACCCGATTGGGTGTCATTGAATTCCTGAGCATAGCCGAGCAGGGCGGAGAAATTGTCGGTCGGCGTCCACAGCAGCTTGGCCCGGAAGCTCGTGCTTTTGCGGGCATCGCCTTGCGTGGCGTAATACCCGTCGCGCTCGAAATGGTTTCCGGAAACGCGCAAGGCCAGCTTGCCCTCGACGATCGGCAGGTTCGCGCTGCCGGTGAAGTGGCGCAAGTTGTAGTTGCCGAGTTCTGCTGAAACTTCGGCGCCGATGTCCTTCAGGTTCGGATCGTTGGTGTGGATGGCAACGACACCGGCGGTGGCGCTGCGTCCGTAAAGCGTACCCTGAGGTCCGCGCAGTGCTTCCACCCGACTGATGTCGTATCCGCCGCCTACGCCGTTGTAGACGTCATCCACGTAAATCGCAGCGGCTGCCGAAGTCGAGGTGGCGCTGCCGCCAACGCCGGAGTTGGACTGAATGCCGCGAATGACCAGACCGGTCGACGGATTGTCCGTACCGCCTGCTTGCGAGGTGTTGGTGCTGGCCGATGCGCCGCCCGAGATTCCGGGAACGTCTTCGAGGATGTTCTTCAACTCGTAGCGGCCCTGCGTGAGCAGGTCGTTGCCCGAACGCACGCTGATGGCGGCTGCGGTTCGCTGCGCGGTGTTGAACCTGCGCTCGGCGGTGACGATGATGTCCTGGATGGCGGCGGTCGGGCCGACTTGCGCGGCGGATGAAGTCGCGTCCGCAGCGGGCGCCGTGCTTTGGGCAACGGCGGTCTGCGATGTGGCTGCACAGGCAAGCAGCGAAGTCGTCAAAAGGAATTGCGCGCGGTTCATGGATATCCCCCCTTGGCCTGGCCTTCATCGGGCCAGTACGTTCTGATCGTGGCCGAACCGGCCGTCGAGCCCATCAGAGCCCCGGCATGGTCCGCCCGGTGTGTTTGCCCCCGCCACCACAGGTGACGAAAGCGTCCGCATCTGACCACGTTAGCAACCGCCTTGGCGCAAGCTAGGTGCATCAATTTCGCTCGCTGCTGGCAACCACGGCAGTGCCCGAGAAGGCACCGGGGCCGCTTTTTTGCTGACAGCCGGACATGAGTTGACTACATCGGACAATTATGACTGTCTAGTTCAAATAAGCGAAGGGTTGGGATGAGGGCCGAGGATATCAATCCAAAGCGGTTGCCGCTCCGTGGGCCCGGGGTGCTGCCGGAAGCCGTGTTCGCCCGCCAACCCAAAGCGGCCGGACCGATGTTTCCGACATTCAATTCCGAAGGAAAAGCTCTGAAATGAAACATGATTTTGACTGTGACCTGCTGGTCGTCGGGCTTGGCCCGGTGGGCGATGCTCTGGCCGCACTTGCCACCATTCAGGGGCTCAAGGTGATCGCGATCGACCGGTCGTCCACGATTTTCCCCTTGCCGCGCGCAGCGGTGTTCGATCACGAAATCATGCGCATCTTTCAGGCCATCGGCGTGGCAGAGCGAATCGCTCCGTTGTGCCGCATTCCCGATCGCTATCAGTTTCTTACCGCCGATCGGCAGGTTCTGCTCGACTTTCCGGTTGCTCCCGTTGGCGCATTTGGCTGGGCTGAAACTTACGCCCTGCACCAGCCAGCCGTGGAGCAGGTTCTGCGCGATCGGCTGACCGAACTCGATGTGCAGGTCGAACTCGGGGTGGCCTTCGAGCGCATGGCGCAGGATGAGGCCGGTGTCACCGTCGATGTGACGGCCGGAGCCGAACCGCGCCAGATCCGTGCGCGCTATGTGGTCGGCTGTGATGGTTCGTGGAGCCCGGTACGCGAAGCGCTGGGCATCAAGCTGGACGACTACAACTTCGATGAGCCTTGGCTCGTGCTGGACACCATCATCGAAGAGCCGGGCGATTTGCCGATCGTGTGCCAGCAGCTCTGCGACCCGGAGCGTCCGGTCACGCACATGGCGATGAGCGGCAAGCGGTTTCGCTGGGAGTTCATGCTGAAGCCGGGTGAAAGCCCCGAGGAGATGCTCGACGATGCGCGAATCCGCGCCCTTCTTGAGCCGTGGGACTGCGTCGAGCGCATCGCGATCGAGCGCAAGGCGGTGTACCGCTTCCACGCGCTGGTCGCTGAAAAGTGGCGCGTCGGTCGCATTCTGATCGCGGGCGATGCCGCGCACCAGATGCCGCCGTTTGCGGGGCAAGGCATGTGCTCGGGCATTCGTGACGCGGCCAACCTTGCGTGGAAGCTGGGCGCGGTGATCCGGGCGGAGGCGGACGAGGCAATCCTCGACACCTACCAGCAGGAGCGTGAACCCCACGTTCGCGCGATCATCGCCACAGCGATCGCGATGGGCCAGATCGTGTGTCTGCTCGATCCGGCGGCGGCCGAAGGGCGCAACCAGGCGATGCTGGCGCGCAAGGCTTCGGGAGCGCAGGACGTGTCGGTGGCGTATCCGGACCTTGTGGACGGGTTCCTGACGCGCACCCCCCATGCCGGTGCGTTGTTCCCCCAGCCACGGGCTGCAGACGGCGAACTGCTCGATGCGGTTTGCGGGAACGGGCCCGTGCTCGTGACCCGCTCGGACGCGCAAGTTCGGGATCGATCGGTTCGAGCCATCAGCCTTGACGCCCCTGAGATCGCGAAGTTCGCCGCGCCGCTTGGCCAATGGCTTGCGGCCGCGGCGGCTGATGCCGTGCTGATCCGGCCTGACCGCCATGTTTTCGGCACGGGCAATCCGGACGAACTGCAGGACGCCTGGCGCGCCATGGCCGGAAAGACCGCCGTCGGCTGAACGTCCATCCTGCTTACCCGGCAAGTGTCAGGATCCGCCCGATGCGCCGGACTTCATTTCTGTTCCCAACGACCAAACTGGAGTTGTCAGATGACCTTCATTCCCAACCCTGAATCGCGCTATCGTATGCCGATCATGTTCGGCCCCGCTCCGGGTCCGCGTCAGCACCGTGAGGGACGGATGTGGACGCTGGAAGAGGGCGGTTCGATGAACGCCCAATGGATGAAAGTGGGCTACCGCACCGATCCGGCGAAACTTGAAAAGCTTCTGCCGGCAGGGTTCAGCCTGCGCGGCGAACCGATCGTCTCGGTGAGCTGCGCCTGGTTCAAGAACCTCTACTGGCTGGCTGGGCGCGGCTACGGCATCTTGTCGGTCGATTTCCCGGTGACCTATCAAGGCAAGTCCGAGCGGTTGGACGGTGCACTCTGCCCGATCATCTGGGAAGGCTCGCCCGACGCAATCCTGACCGGCCGTGAAGAGCTTGGCTTTCCCAAGCTGTTCGCCAACTTTACCGATATCGACTGGAACGAGGGCGCCGGCACCGCATCGTGCGAGGCATCGTGGTATGATCACACCTTCTTCGATATCGCGCTGACCGATCTGGTCGAAGAAGCGAACCCCTTGCGCCAGCTTCCGGGTTCGAACGGTGGCGCGCAGATGTATTACAAGTACATGCCGCGCACCAGCGTCGGTGGGCGCGAAGGCGCTGATCTGGCTTATGTCACCACCTCGGCAGCGTTGCCCGGCAGCGGCGGTGCTGTCGCAAACATCAACTTCGACGAGTTCGAGTTTCGCCGCTGGACGGGTGCGGGCGCGCTGAACTGGCACCGCGCCACGTTCGAGCAGCTTCCGCTGTCCTCGCACATCGTCAACGGCATCGCCGACCTTGATATCCTTGAATACACCGATGCGGAGATGGTCCAGTTCACCGGGCCGGGTATTGCCGTGGCCATGAACAGCCATCGCGTGGTCGAGCCTGCCTGAGCCGGAGAGCCTGATTTCGGGCCGCCCTGCGCAGCTGCATCCAGTCAGTTTGCGTGGGGCGGACCGGCCGCGAACGGTCGGCTGTTCCGGTGTTTCGTACGATAACCAGCAGCTTGTAACGGTTGAACTGTAACGTTTCCGAACCGTGGATCACTTGCGGCGCGTGGCGCGTGCATGGTCAAGGTGACCGCAAGCAGGGCGATGCCCTCAGCCGGTCGCCATCCCAACGCAGCACGTTCTGGCCCTCATCCGGCCAGAGCCGGGCCAGAACCCCAGCCTGAAATCCGGATGGCGACAACAGTGGCGAACACGTCGGCCAAACCGGCGGTTTCTTGGGAGAATGCATTATGAACAACGGTACTCGTTGGCCAAAACCGTGGATCGCCGCTGCGTCTCTGACGCTTGTTGTGGCCGGTGTGGTCCAAGCGCAGGGCACACCGCCCGGAACCGCCCCGGCAGGCGTCCCGGCCGCGATGATGGCACCGGCAACCAAGGATCCTGCGGCCGCGCCGGAAGGCACGTATCGCATCGACCTCGAACATTCCTCTGTCGTTGCGCGGGTCTCACACCGCGGGATGTCCTACAATGTCGTGCGCTTCGGCGTGCGGGAAGGGACCATGCACTGGAACCCGGCAGATCCTGCGGCGATCGCGCTCGATGTGACGGTGGACGCCAAGCCCTACTATGCTCCGATCGTCTACAAGATTCCCCCGGAAAGCGCGCAGTCGCTCAACGTGGCGAAGTTTCCCGAGGCCCGCTTCGTCTCGACGGCTGTTCATGTGAGGGATGGCGGCCGCGCCACGATCGATGGCCAACTGACCTTGATGGGTGTGACCAAGCCGGTGGCGATCGAAGCCGAACTCGTCGGCATAGGCCGGTCGATGGAGGGCGCGCCTACGGCGGGTTTCACCGGGACCATGGCGATCAACTGGGGCGATTTCACCGCCCAGCCGATGGCCCGCATGATCGGCAAGGTCACTGTGGTGCTCGACGCAGAATTCATCCGCAACTGATCAGCGCGCAACTCGATTTTCGAGAGGTGAGAGGGCTTTGAGCTATGTTGAATGTCGCTGATCGATTGGGTTCGGGCATCGCCGAGATGCACCTCCTCGGTGCACGGATGATTGGTGCCGTTACCCCTGCCAGTCTTGCGCATGAAGCCGTTCTCTACATGGAAATGGATTTGCTGAGACAGGGCTGGCCGGTGGGCCAGTCGCTTGGTGCCTTGCCGCAGTTGCAGAAGCGTCTTGGTCTTGGCCGGCCGGCGTCGCGCGAAGCGGTGACCATTCTTGAGGCACGCGGCCTGCTGGATGTGCGTCGCGGCCCGGGCGGCGGCCTGTTCGTTGCGGCACCTGCGCTTGAAGATGTCGCGGGGGCGGCGCTGATGTATCTGGCGCTGAACGGCGGAACACACGCCTGCATCGTCGAGTTTCGTCTGCTGGTCTGGCGGATGGTGGTGACCGCAGCCGTCCAGCGCCGCGCCGCGCCGCCAGCCTGGCACGGGGCGATCAGCGAATGGGGACTGGCGGTCGAGCTTGCCGAGCGGGCGGGCAACCGGACCATGGGTCATCTGGCCCAGCTCGCCGAGATCCTTGTACGGATTTCGAGCAGTGGCGCGGTGCCGCCGCGCAGCAAGCCGCTCGAAACCGCGATCGGCCAAGGCAATCTTTCCGATGCGTTGAAGCACCTTGACGCGCTGCTGGGGCCGGTCAGCGAGGACGCGCCGGTCGTTGCATTGGGTGTGCCTGAACGCGGCTTCTCGTTGGCCGGGCGCAAGTCGGCCATGGCGCTGGCGGCCAGGCTGGCGCGCGAACTGGGCGCTCACACGGGCACGCAGGAAGCCGAATGGGAGACTGCCGACCGCTTGGGCTATACCGACGCCGCCGTTCGTCAGGCCCGGCGCATTCTTCAGGACTTCGGGATCGTGCGCTGCCGCAGGGGGCGCAAGGGCACCGAGCTGGCTCCGCCCGCGCCACCGACCGGTGTGATCCGCCTGCTGGCAGCGTGTCTGGTCGCCAGCGCCGGCTCGCCGAAGGATTTGCGTGAGGCGATACATGCCCTGATCAGCAGCGCACCCGCATTGGCGGCGCGGCGGGTCAAGGCTACGGGCTTGCCTCCATCGGTGCCGTCCAGCCCGGCAACCGGCCCTGATGCTTTCGAATTGCTGACGCTGGAAAACCGGCTGCTCGATCTTACCGGCAACCCCTTGCTCGCGATCATCGTGCGCTCGCTCGGGCTTGCCAACATCTTTGTCGAACGGGAACCGCCGACACCGCTGCACCTCAGCGATGTGATGGGGCTCAATCGCCGCATTCTGCGCGCCATCGAAAGCGGCGACGTTACCACTGCGGACATCCTGGCCACAGCCAAGCTGCAACTCATGCAACGCTCGGACGGGGAGTATCAAGGCGCCGCCTAGGCGGCGGCCGTTGCTGAAATGAATCATCTAACTCCGCACCTGCGCCACCGATAACGGTGAAACCAGATCTCGTGTCACGATCGTCCGATCCGCATCAAGCGCCTGACGCGACGGCCTGATTTGGAGTTTTATGATGGGTTTCCTGAAGAATTCGGTGACTGTCGGGCTGTCCGTTGCGGCCTGCTTCGGCCTTTCGGTTGCGCCTGCGCACGCCCATCATTCGTTCGCGGCCTATGACATGGGCAAGACCAGTACCGCCGAAGGGACGCTGAAGGAATTTCGCTGGGGCGCGCCGCATTCCTCGCTGGTCCTGATCTATCTTGAACGGGGCGTGCCCAAGCAGATGTCGATCATCAGCGGCAGCCCGTTGATGTTTGCACGGCAGGGCCTGAGCCCGCGCGACTTCAAGCGCGGCGACAAGATCAAGATCACCTACCACCCCAACAGCAGTGGTCAGCCCGGTGGTGCGCTGGCGAGCTTGTCCTTGCCGGGTGGCAAGTCGTTTTCCGATACCGAAGCTGCCCGCGCTGGCGGAAACTGAAGGACGCGACATGGTCATCGAACACACGCTTCGCCGGACGGTCGTGCGCGTTGCTGCGGCCGCTGCGGCTCTGGCTCTTGCCAGCGCAGCCCCGGCACTGGCCGCCACGCCGGATATTGAAGGCGTCTGGCAGATCGCTGCGCCGACAACCGTGCTCAAGCCGGTCACCGGCGAGGTGCCCTTCACCGCCGAGGGGCGCAAGGCCTATGCCGCCAACAAGGCGCTACGGGCAAAGGGGCGGTTCGACGATTACGACATAACGCTCTCGCGCTGTTCGAACCCCGGCGTTCCGCGGCTGGCACTGACGCCAAAGCGGTTCAAGATCTGGTATCGGCAGAACGTGGTCACGTTCGATTACGAATGGAACCGCGCGCTGCGCCAGATCAACGTCGGCGTGCCGCCCCAGCCCGATTTCATGGGCATGGCGCTCGTACCCACGGCCACCGGAAAATCCAACGGCCACTGGGAAGGGGATACGCTCGTCTCGGTCATGGAAGGGGCCTCGGACCGCACCTTGATCGATGATCTTGTGCCCCATGGCTATGACCTGAAGGTCACCGAACGCTACCGTCTGGTCGATCATGATACGCTGGAGGACCGGATCATGATCGAGGATCCGGCAACGTTCAGCAGGCCGTGGGAGGCCGTGGTCACGTACAAGCGCCAGCCCGATGCGATCTTCGCCGAGGACGTCTGCCTCGATCGTCTCGTCGCCAAACAGCCAGTCTTTCCGAAGTGAAGCGGCCACAATCTGATCTGGAGCATGCCGTCATGAGGAACCACGCCCTGTTCACCGCCTGCGCAAACGGTGGCTTGCTGGCCGGGGCGATGGCCTTGGCGCTGATCGCCGGAGCCGCGTCGGCGCAAGGCCTGCCGGACCCGGCGGGACCACCACTCGGCGGTCCACCATCAGGCCCGACGTCGGGTCCGCCGCCCGGCGCTGGCCAGCTCAGGTTGCCACCCGGCGCAGCGGCCGGGCCACCTCCGGGCGTCCCGCCGGGCCCCGTGCTGACGCCTGCGCAAAAGATTGCGGCGAGCCTGCCACCGCCCGGCCCCGGCGGGCTGCCGCCCAGACCGCCGCTCCCGGCCGATGCGCCGATGCCGCCGTCCGATCCGCATGACCTTCAGGGCACGTGGATCCACAGCCAGCCGCTGGAGTTTCGCGCGCAGAAGGACATGTACGGAATGGCGGTTCCCTTCACGATGGAGGGCGTCAAGGTTCTGTCACGCCGCGTCCAGTCGTTGAAGGACGGCAAGCCGTTCATCAACGCATCGGCAACCTGCCGTCCGCCCGGTCCGCAGTGGCAACGCGATCTGAACTTCCCCTTCCAGATCGTCCAGGCAAAGGACCACCTCGAGTTCATCTTCGAGGAATACCACGGCAGGTGGAACGTCCTGCTCGAACCGGCCAACGTGGCAGCGGCTGACGCCAAGCTGTATATGGGGCGCTCGGTCGGTCATTGGGACGGCAGCACGCTGGTGGTCGAGACCAAGGATTTCCGGCAGGCGATCTGGCTCGATGTCGATGGCACGCCGCTTTCGGCAAACGGCAAGCTGATCCAGCGCATCCGCAAGGTCAACGATGGCGGCCACGTGCCCTATCTCGAAATCATCACGACGATCGTCGACCCGACCTATTACACCAAGCCCTGGTCGATCGCCCGGACGTTCGGTTGGGAGCCGTATCAGGCGGTTTTCGCCGAATACAACTGTGAGGAGCAGGTCGGCGATCCGAGCGTGAGCGCCGACGCCGGGCTGGTGCCCGAGCCGCAGGACTGACCCATCCTCTCGCCGACAGGAGGCCTCATGCCACCGACAACCCATGTTCCACAGCGCTCAAGCCTGTGTCTGCGGCTGATGCTGATCCCGGCAGTGCTGGCTTGTGCGCCATCGCCGGCTTTGGCGCACGAAACGCGCGGTGAAGCGCGCAACAAGCAGGTCGTGGTCGATTTCTACGCGGCCTTGAACGCGGCGGATGCGGCAGGCACCACCGCCCAGCGCATCGCTCCGATTGCCGCCAAGTACATCGACCCGGCCTATGTCCAGCACGGAGAGGCGTTCGCCAACCTGCCCGGACCCGGTAGCGCGCGTGACAAGCTTGTGCGCATGTTCCAGCACATGCCGCCAATGCCGCCACGCGCCGCCCCCAAAACGCTGGCCGTCATGGCGCAGGGCGATCTTGTGACGATGGTGACGAGCCGCGAAATGCCCGATCCGGCAACCGGCAAGATCAAGCAGCTAGTCATTTTCAACATGTTCCGGCTCGCGAAGGGCCGCTTGATCGAACATTGGGACAGCCTGCCACCGATGGGGCCGGGCGGCTCAGGTCCGCCACCTGGGGCGGCCGAAGTGCCAGCCGCTCCCAAGTAGCGATGCCGGTGTAACGGTACGCAACCGCCCTGAAAACCGTTCTCTACAAGCGTTTCTGCAGCCGATGCGAGATCAGGGATACGGATGTTCTGACATTATCCTCGATTGCGATTCAGGCTCGATTTTTCGGGATGAGATCGCACGAATACTGGGGAGATTTTAAGTATGGCGATCGATGAGTTCATTCGTGCGGTCTACGGGTCTGCGATCAGTACGGGAATTCGCGAGACTTCGTGGATCATCCCGGCGGTGCAAAGCGTTCACATCCTTGGTATCGCGGTGGTGATCGGCTCCGCGATTGTCATGGATCTGCGCCTTGCGGGCGTGCTTGCCACCGATGAGTCCCCGCAGGCCGTGGTCCGGCGACACCTTCCGTGGATGTGGTCGGCGCTGGCCCTGCTGCTTGGCACCGGCTTCGTGCTTGGCTTGGGCGAGCCGGACCGCGTGGTCGGCAATGTGGTGTTCTGGGCCAAGATGGGCTTGGTGCTTTGCGCGTTCATCCTGACCCTGCTGTTTCGCTATCCGATCCTGCATCCGGACTACCGGATCGAGCACGCGCGCATGGCGAAGCTGATCAAGCCGCTGGCCTGGGTATCGCTGGCCATCTGGGTCGCCGTGATCTTTTGCGGCCGCTGGATCGCATACGCCCAATAACCGAGAATTCGTGCGGAGAATGACGTTATGGAACCTGATGTGCCGGTAAACGGTCTCATGCAGATGCTGTATGATTCAGCGGTCGGGGCGGCGATCCGCGAAAGCGATACGCTGTTTCCCATGTTGGAGAGCGTTCATGTTTTGATGATCGCTGTGGTTGTCGGAACGATCGCCATCGTCGATCTGCGATTGCTGGGCGTCGCATCGCATCGCCGTGGCGCGCGCCAACTGACCATCGACATGCTGCCCTTCACCTGGGTGGCGTTCGTCGTCGCGCTGATTACGGGAAGCCTGCTGTTCGTGTCCAACGCCACGGGCTATTACGAAAGCCTGCCGTTCCGGTTCAAGCTGCTGACCATTCTGCTGGCCGGGATCAACATGGCGGTCTTTCATGTGACCGCCTATCGCAAGGTCGGCGAATGGGACGATCAGGTGCGAACGCCAAGAGCGGCGCGGATTGCCGGTTTCGCGTCGTTGACCTTGTGGATGCTCATCGTCTTTCTGGGGCGCTGGATCGGCTATTCCTATCCGCTTGCATGAGCCGGGCGCAGCGCTGACCAATGCCGGGGGGCCGCACGTTGTGTCGGCCCCCTGTTCTTTTGCAGGCGCAGTCGCGATCACCGGACGTGCGCTGGGACGCGCTCCGCAAAATGTTGATTTTGCGACGTTACAGAACGAATTTTGAGACTGTAACGCACTAGCGTTCGATGTCGGGCAACCGCAATCCGGTATGCGCGACGGCGTTCGTGCCACCCACGGTTCGGCAACCGGGACGGCGCCTGTCAGCAGTATTCAGATCGATCGGGAGAGGTCCACCGCATGAAAACATGCATCCGCCAAGGCTCCAGCGTAGTTCTGGCCGCCGTTCTGTGTCAGTCGGTGCCACTTCGCGCGCAGGCACCGCTTCCACCCGGCGATGTCACCAGCGATGCGCCAGCGGCAGCCCCAGCCACCGGACAAACCGGCACCGGACAAACCGGCACCGGACAAACCGGCACCGGACAAACTTCCACCGGACAAACCGGCACCCAGATCGTTGTTTTTGGACGGGCCGAGGCCAAGATCGGGATCGCTCATGCCGCCAGCGAGGGGACCATCAGCGGTCTGGATCTGCTCGTTCGCCCGTTGTTGCGGACGGCCGAATTGCTCGAAGCGGTGCCGGGCATGATCGCCGCGCAGCATTCGGGCAGCGGCAAGGCCAACCAGTATTTCCTGCGTGGCTTCAACCTCGATCATGGCTCGGACTTCAGCACTTACATCGACGGCGTGCAGATGAATTTCCGCACGCATGGGCACGGTCAGGGCTATCTCGACCTTAACGGGCTGATCCCGGAAATCATCGCGCGGGAGGATTTCCGCAAGGGCCCCTACCGCGCCGATGGCGGCGATTTCGCCATGGCTGGCGCGGCCTACATGTCGACCATCGACCGTTTCGATCGTCCCTGGCTGTCGGTGGAGGGCGGCTCTTATGGTCACCGCCGGTTTGCCGTGGGTGGGACGGCCAAGGGCGTTGCGGGGGGCGACCTTACCGCTGTCGGCGAATTCCGCGTCTATGACGGCCCATGGCAGCAGCCCGAACATTTGCGCCACTATGCCGGGTTCCTGAAGTTCGCCAGGCCGACAGGACACGGGGAGCTGGAACTGACGCTGCACGGCTATCGTGGCACATGGCAGCCGACCGAGCAGATCCCCGAGCGGATCATCGGCTCTGCGCTCTGCGCCGATGCGTTCTGCTCGCCCGACCCGACCGCAACCGGCCAAACCACCCGATTGATCGCCAATGCCAAGCTTTCGGGCAAGGACTGGCGCGCGAATGTCTATGCCCAGTATTACGATTGGGACATGTTCTCGAACCCGGAATACCACGATGCGAGCGGGGCCAGCGCCCAGATTCACCAGATCGATCGTCGTGCGGTCTATGGCCTGACCGCCCAGAAGGACTGGACGTTCTCGGACAAGTTCGAGCTTGCCCTG
This sequence comes from Novosphingobium sp. FKTRR1, assembly GCF_020404405.1. Classification (GTDB taxonomy): domain Bacteria; phylum Pseudomonadota; class Alphaproteobacteria; order Sphingomonadales; family Sphingomonadaceae; genus Novosphingobium. The sequence goes on from NZ_JAIZDA010000003.1 coordinate 240,918, forward strand.
GGAACCGAGAACCGGCTCGATGCGATCCAGCGGGTTGGCGTGCAGCGCACCGCCGCCCGTCAACTGGTGAGTTCGCTGGGGCTTTACCGGGTCAATGAGGCTTCGGCATCGCTGCATGCTTCGGCGACATGGCGGCCACTTGCGGGACTGCGCCTGATGGGCGGGCTGCGCGGCGATTACTATCACTATACGGTGCGCGCGCTCGATGCCGAAGCTGCGGCGCTGGGTCAGGGCTCAGGCTCGGACGGCGTGCTCTCGCCCAAGGCGCAGGCGGCCTATCAGGTCAGCGATCATCTGGAACTCTATGCCAACTGGGGCAGGGGCTTTCATTCGAACGATGTGCGCGGTGCGGTCACGACGCCGCCGGTACCGGTGCTGGTTGCAGGCACCGGCAAGGAACTGGGGCTGCGCTTTCAGCAGCACGGTTTCACGCTGACTGCGACCTACTGGTGGCTCGATCTTGGCAGCGAGCTGAAGTTCGTGGGCGATTCGAACGCTGTCGAGCCAACCAGCGCCAGCCGTCGCCGCGGTTACGAGATCGTCGCGTTCTGGCGTCCTGCGCCGTGGCTTGCGATCGATGCCAATTACACGGCAAGCCATGCCCGCTATGACAACGGCGACTACATCCCCAACGCCTTCGAAAATGCGGCGTCGGCCGGGGTTTCGTTCGTGCAGGGCCCGTGGCAGGCCAGCATCCGCTTGCGCCACCTTGGGCCCTATCCGCTGATCGAGGACAATTCCCAGCGCGACAAGGGCAGCAATGTGGTCAATCTGCGCGGCGCCAGAACGCTTGGGGCCTTCGAGATCTATGCCGAAGCGCTGAACCTTTTCGACAGCCACGACAAGGACATCGCCTATTGGTATTCGTCCTATATCCCCGGCTTCGATGCGGCTCCGACAGAGGGGCGTCTGAGCCGCGTGGTCGAGCCGCGAACCATCCGGGCGGGCGTGAAGTTCCACTTCTGAGCTTGCGAATTGCCCATTTGTGAGGATTTTAGTTGAACCGAACGGTCAGTTTGGGTGAAGGGGAAAGCAGCGCGGCGGTGGCCGTCGCCACACGATGTGGATATAGAGGAAATCGGGTATGGCCGTTCGGCCTCGGCTCACCGAAGGTTCAAAGCCTTCACAGTCGCTTCTTGGCCAACTGGATACGGCCCGCAGCGCGACCGACAAAGGTGACCGGCGCAGCACGCGTACGCGCCTCGCCCTGCTTGAGGCGGCCCAGCAGCTTTTTGCGGCCCGCTCGATCGATGGTGTCAGCATTGACGACATCGCGCGTGAGGCCGACGTTGCCAAGGGCAGCCTCTACAACCATTTCGAAAGCAAGGAGGCGCTTGCTGACGAGCTGTTCCGCATGGTGCGCGGGCATGTCGCCCACTTGCTGGACTCGGCCATCGACGCTGCCACCCCGCCGCCGGAGCGACTGGTGCGCGGCTCGTTCGTCATCTTGCGCTTCGCCATCGACCACCCCGAAAGTGTCGCCGCGCTGATCAAGCTTTCGCCGCAGTTGCTGGACGAGAAGGCACCGCTAAACGTCAAGGCGCGCGAGATCATCGTCGAGGGCCTCGAGACAGGGCACTTCAAGGGAATCCCGCCCGATTCCGCGACTTTGCTGGTCGTTGGGGCGATGCTGGTCATGCTGCAGGATTCGATTGACCGGAAGAAGTCCGTCAAGCGCCTGATCGCCCGGATCACGCCACTCATGGCCGGTGTGCTGAAGGCTCTGGGGGTCGATGCGGAAACGGCATCCGCAGCGGCCAAATCGGCGGCCCGCGCCAATCTGGAGTAGCGCGGTACCGACGGCAGGGGTTTACAGGCAGGGGTTTACGGGCAGGGGTTTACGGGCAGGGGTTTACGGGCAGGGGTTTACGGGGTCAGGCGAAGTTGAAACTGCGGCTGACGAACCAGTACACCCCTTCCAGCACAAGTCCCGCCGCGCACAGGTCGACCACGATCGGCCGTGGCAGCGTCAGCTTGAAATGCCGCAGCAGGCCGACCGCTCCGACAAGGATGGACACCACCGCAAGCTGGCCCAGTTCGACACCAAGGTTGAAACCGACCAGCAGTTCGGCAAGCTTGGCGGGGGGTATCGCTTCGTTGAGCAAGTCGGCGGCAAAGCCGAAGCCATGGATAAGGCCAAATATCAGCGTCACGACAAGGCGCAGCCGCCCGGCGTCGCGCACATGTCCGGCAACCAGCAGGTAATTGGACGCGAACAAGCCCGCGCCGAACAGCAGGGTGAAGGGCAGCAGACCGATCCCGAACAGCTTCAGCAGCGCCATCGCGAACAGGCCGATGGCCGTCCAGATCGCGAACAGGCGTGGCCGGTGCACTTGCACCGCAAGGTTCTCGATCCCGATCAGCGCGATGGTCAGCGCGACGAGGGCATCGATGAATTCGGCATGCGGGCGAATGATCCCGGTCACGGCCAGCGCGAGTGTCAGACTGTGCCCCAGGGTAAAGCCGCTGATCACGAAAATCAGATCCCTGAACCGCCGCGAGATAAGGACCAGCCCGAGCAAAAAGCTCATGTGATCGAGCCCGGTGAAGATGTGCATGAGGCCCATCTTGATGAATGTCAGGAAGCCGGCCCCTTCGATCTCGCCACCCTGCGCCCGGCTCATGTCGATGGTTTGGCTGTCACTGGTCAGCACATCCTCGACGAAGTCCCCCTTGGCCGTCTGGATCTGCGCCATGTTGACATGGGTCGGCACCAGTTCGAAGAACGCCGCATCGCGCAGCACGATTTCTTCGGCGGACGGGCAATCGTACAGGAATTCGATCCGGCGATAGCCTGTTGCAGCGGCTACCGGGCGCGGTTTGCCGGCCAGAGAGCACGGCCGCCCTTCGGCGGTGGCCCCCACTCTGGGCGACAGATAGGCGATCAATTGCGGTGCATTGGGTGGGCGACCGTCAGACGTCAGGCGCCGTGCTTCAAGGTCTGTAACCGAGAAGGTCAGATGGACCGAGCTGCCATCGACCAGCCAGGTCGAATGCGATTCGGACCGGGTGTGCGCATGGGCCGATGCACTGAAGCAAAGGACCGTGGCTGCCAGCGCAAGGAGCAGGCGTTCCAGACCGCGCATGATCATTTCAGATCCGACGCGATCTTGATGTCCGCCCGCTTCTTCAGGAAGCGCTGGTTGCCCGCTTGCAGGCGCGCCACCTTGTCGGCGAGAAAGTCGGCCAGAACCTGATCGCGGGCTTGCGCATAAGGCGTGGTGACCGGCCGCTTGTTGCGGATCATCTGCAGGATGTGGAGCCCATCGGGCATGGGAATGGGGGCGGACACCGTTCCGTCCTCCATCTTGCGGGCGATGGCAAAGAGCGGCTCGCCAAGATGCTGTTCCGCCGCGAAATAGAATTCCTCGCCGTCATCCACCCGGCCGGTGGTTTTCAATCCGAGCGATGCTGGCGCGGCACCCTTGCGCAAAGCCGCCACCGCCTGCTGGCCATCGCTGCCGCGTGGGACAAGCCATTCGTGCAGCGTGACCAGGCCTTCGCTGGCATACTTTTCCATGTGGCTGCCGTACCAGGTCGCCAGTTCGTCCTCGGCAGGCTTCGAGGTCATCGCGTCCTGCGCGATCTGCCCTTCGGTCGCCTGAACCAGAGCCTGCCGCACATCGATATCGTCGTTGGACAGCCCCATCTCGATCCCGCGCTGCACATAGAGTTCCTCACGGATCATGTCCTCCAGCACCTTCTGCCGCTGGGCGAGGGTCGTCTGGGCGAGCGGCACACTGTAAAGCGCCGTGATCTGCGCGATCAGATCCGCGCGCAGGATCGGCACATTGTTGACCAGCGCGGCGTCTTCGGCCGGGACCGCAGCGGTGCGCGTGCCTTGTGCGGTGAACAATCCGTACCCGGCAATGGCCAGACCGATCAGCGATGCAGCGGCTGCCAACAGCATCGAGCGGCGGCCGACGGGCTGATGGATGTCCCAGATCGCGACTTGCGGGTCGCTGGCAAGGGGAGGTTGCTTGCTCATTTCGTTTCCTGCCCTGGGTGGGCCAGCGAGGCGGTGTAGACGGCGACATTGCGCAGTTCCGCAGCGGTCAGAACTCTGGCGAACGCTGGGCTCTTGCCCGCGCGTCCGCGTTGCAGGGTGCGGCGGATATCCTCGGGACGCCCGCCATACAGCCAGACAGCGTCTGTCAGGTTCGGCGCGCCAATCGCCGGATCACCGCCAAGGTCGCGGCCGTGGCAATCCCAGCAGCCTGCCTTGGTATAAGCCGTTATGCCGCGCTTCATCGCCGAGACGTCGGTCGTGCGGCCGGTGAAGGAGAGGAGGTACTGCGTCAGGTCTTCGATCTGCGCCGGAGATTGCGGAGGCAAGGCTTCGGCGGCGTCGGGCACCTTGCTGGCATAGGCTGGCATCACGGCCAGGTTCCAGCCGTGCTTGTTGCCCGCGCGGATGCCGTATCGCGCGATCTCCTCGATCTGGGCGACCGAACCTGTGCCGTACAAGGTGTCGCTGTCGGTCAGATCGGATGCGCCCAAGGTTATGTCGCCGCGACCATCGGGGCCGTGGCAGGCCGCGCAATGTTTGTCGAAAACGCGCTTCCCGTTGGTGAGTGCCACGCTGCGAAGCCGGGGATCGCGCAGGATCGCATCCGGGTCGGCGCGCAGAACGTCTGCCTGCGCGCTGGCTCGCCACCAGCTCAGGCCAGCCGTGGTGCCAGCGATCGCCAGCACGACCGCCGCCCACACCGCGCTGCGGGTCTTCAAACGGACAGCCATGCCGGGCCAGCGATGTGCGGGATGTCAGGGAGGTGTGCCATGGGCGGAGCGTTGGCCAACCCCGTTCGACCCGTCCAGCAGCGAACGGTAACGTACATGTTGCAGCCCCTGTTACCGCGTTACCCGAGCGGTACACGTATAGAGCTGTCCCGATTGCGCTTGTTTGGAAACCGAAGCCTGATAGCTACCGGGCATGACCCAAAAGGACATGGAATTCAGGGACAGTCTGGCAAAGGAGGCCGCCCGGGTACGCGAAAGCGGCGATCTCGGGCGGTCCGAGCCGCTGGTGAAGCTGTTTGATTTCCTGCTGCAATGTTCGCTGGCGGGGCGCGTGCCCAAGGGGATCGAGGTCGCGCAGGAGGTGTTTGGCAAGACCTCCGATTTCGACGAGATGCTCGACGCGTCGGTGCGGGTCTATATTCACCGGCTGCGGCGCAAACTGGGTGAGCATTACGCGCGCCTGCCTCACCACGATTGCCGCATTTCGATCCCGCTGGGGGAGTATCGGCTCGTTCTGGCGGCAGCGGGCGCGACGGGTGATGAGGCTGTCGAGCCTGCTGCGGCCGATGAGCCTGCTGCCGTCACCCCGCCGCTGGTCGGTGCCAGGACAAGCTGGCCCATCCGGCCACTATGGCTCGCCCTGATCGGCCTTGCACTGATCAACGCCTTGGGCTGGTATTACTATGCGCAGCGGCAAATGCCCGATTCTGGCGTTATCGGAACCGCGTTCTGGAGGCCGATCGTCGATAACCGGCGCCCGACGCTGCTCGTTCTGGGTGACTATTACATTTTCGGCGAGACGACGGACAACGTCACCATATCGCGGCTGACTCGTGATTTCGCCGTCAATTCGCGCGAAGATCTCGAACATTATGTGGTCCTGCACCCTGACAGGGCGCGGGTCTATCGGGACGTGAACCTGCACTATCTGCCGATCGGCACGGGCCGGGCGCTGCGCAGTCTGCTGCCGACCGTCAACGCCGCGGCGCGTGGCAGCGGGGTGAGGCCGGGTGTCGAGAACATGTCCGAAGTGAAGCCGGAAATCCTCAAGGAAGCCAACATCGTCTATGTCGGGTTCTTCAGCGGTCTGGGCGCGCTGCAAGATCCTCTGTTCCGCGCATCGGGCTTCAAGATCGGTGATTCCTTCGATGAACTGGTGGACAAGACCACCAGCCGCCGCTTCAAATCGGACTGGAACGTGGTTGCCGAAGGCAAAGTTCCGCAGCGCGACTATGGCTATATCGCCAGTCTGCGAGGCCCGACCGGCAATCGCATCCTGATCATTGCCGGTACGCGCGACCCCGGCATCGTGCAGATGTCGGAAGTTGCCGCCGATCAGGCGCAGCTCGATGCGATTGCCGCGAAGGTCGGCGACAATGCTTTCGAGGCCTTGTTCGAGGTGCGCACGCTCGGCAATCTCAATCTTGGCAGCTCACTGGTCACGGTCCGGCCGATGCGGGCCCAGAGCATCTGGTAACTGGTCCAGCTGCCAGTGATCGGTTCTGCTGCCAATGATTGGTTCTACTGCCAGTGCAAGGCGCGCAACGGGCAGGCCAAAGGCGTGTCGGCCTCGCGCCCGGCTCTTCCTGCTCCTTCCGTTTTCAAGATCCGCTGCCGTTCGAACGCGGCGCAGGGCAGCACGTCGTTCCTGACCCCTCGATCTGATCGAACACGCCCGGAAATCTGCATACCATAAAATATCGGCCGATCATCCCGCATCAATGCGTAAAATTGTCTTGTCCAAAATATGCATATGCGCCAAATTGGCGAAGATAAGAAATTTCACAGATCGAGTCGGGAGAGCGACGGATGGTCCTGAGGGCGCTGCAAAAGCAGGCGGGAAGACGCCCGCTTCATACTTTGCCGATGATCAGCGCATGACTGAGGCGGTGCAGAAAGCCGGGTCGCAATTTGCGCTGGGCCTGGTCGATCCGGTGCTGGCGGAAATCGCCAAGCAGGGGTCCATCTTTGAAATGGGCGTGATCGACGGGATGCGTCAGTTCGTGCGCGCGCCTGCCAACCTTCATCAGATGATCGAGGGAGCGAGGCGGTTTGGGGATCAGACCTGTGTGGTCGATTTCGACGGGGATCGAACCGAACGGCGTCTGACCTTCGCTCAGGTCTTTGCGCGACGTGACCAGCTGGCGGCACACTTGCGGATTGCACCGGGCGAACGCGTGGCGATCTGCATGCGCAACCGCGCCGAGTGGCTGATCGGCTACCTCGCGGTGATCGCGGCGGGCGGTGTTGCGGTGCTGCTCAACAGCCGCGCCGCCGGGCCTGAGCTGCTGGCCATGCTTGAAGATGCCGACCCTGCCATTGCACTCGTCGATGGGCCAGCGGCGCAGGCTCTGGACGCGGCAGGATATTCCGGGCGTACGCTCGATCTGACAGCGGCGTCCGATCCGGGCGACGCGGCGCCTGCCAGTGCAGCCACTGCATCAGGCGGGGCCGCAGCGCGGGCTGACGATCCGTGCAGCATCCTGTTCACCTCAGGCACCACCGGCCGTGCCAAAGGCGCGGTTCTGGGGCATCGCAACCTGATCACCGGGCTGATGAGCACGCAGCTTGCAGGCGCGATGGTGCTGCACAACATGGCGAGCCAGTACGGCATGACCGCCGAGGCGCTGCTCGCCGGAATGCCGCAGCAGGCCGCGTTGCTCGTGTTTCCGCTGTTTCATGTTTCGGGCTTGGGTTCGGGATTTCTGTCCCCGTTCCTCGCCGGGTCGAAGATCGTGATCATGCGCCGGTGGGACGCCACCGAAGCGGTGCGGCTGATCGCGGAGGAAGGCGTGACGATGTTCAGCGGCGTCCCGACGATGCTGTGGGACATCGTGCATCGCGCCAAACTGGTGGCCGGCGATCTGGCGAACTTGCGCAACATCGGCTGCGGTGGACAGGCCTTGCCGGTCAACCTGATCGACGCGATCCATGCGGCCTGCCCGCAGGCTCAGATCGGCACCGGCTATGGCATGACCGAGTGCTCGGGCGCGATCGCGCAGGCCGTCGGCCCCGATTTCCTGCGCCGACCGGCTTCGGCCGGGCGTGTCTTGCCGCTGGTCGACGTGCGGATCATCGCTGCGGATGGCGAAAACCAGCCCGTCGGCGGGGTTGGCGAGATCGTCGTGCGCGGCCCGCAAGTGATGCAGGGTTACTGGAACCGGCCCGAGGACACGGCGGCGGTGCTGTCTCCCGACGGCTGGCTGCGCACCGGCGATGTCGGGATGGTCGATGCCGACGGCTATGTCTTCATCGTCGACCGCAAGAAGGACATGGTGATCTCGGGCGGCGAGAACATCTATTGCGCCGAGGTCGAGCGGGTGATCGGCGAGATCGCGGGCGTGCACGAATGCGCCGCGTTCGGCTTGCCCGATGACCGGCTGGGTGAACGGCTGGTGGCGGTGGTCGTGGCCGATGGCCTGCACGAAGCGGCGATCGTCGATCACGTGGCCGAACGACTGGCGCGCTACAAGGCGCCGCATCGGGTGGCGATAAGCCGCCAAACCTTGCCTCGCAACGCCTTGGGCAAGGCCGACAAGATCGCGCTGCGACAGGCGTGGAACAGCCTTTTGGGAGAACAATGACATGGCCATGCCCCAGGATATCGGCATCATCGACTGCATGTTGGGCATTCCCGATGCCGAGGACCGCTCCGAATGGTTCGCGGCGTTCCGCCCGCTGATCAAGGACGCGCAGACCTTGCAGCAGTTCGCGATGCCCGCGCAGTACATGTTCAAGGATATTCCCCAGTCAGGCCAGCAGGATGATTACCTGCGCTGGGTGGTGGAACAGATGGACAAGCACGGCATCGCGCGCGCGCTCGTCGGCTGGAACGACAACGACAGCTCGCGACGGGCCAAGGCGCAGTACGCCAACCGCTTCTTTTTCGACCTGCCGGTCGATCCCAACAAGGGCATGGAGGAAGTGCGGCGGATCAAGCGCATCCATGCCGAAGTCGGCTTGTCGGCGGTCAGTTGCTTTCCGGCCGGAACGCTGCCGCAAGTGGCGATCAACCACAAGTACATGTTCCCGATCTATGCCGCCTGCGAGGAACTCGGACTGCCGATCCTGCTCAACGTCGGCATCCCCGGACCCCGCATCCCGATGGAAACGCAGAAGGTCGAACACCTTGACGAGGTGTGCTGGTTCTTCCCCGAATTGAAGGTCGTGATGCGCCACGGGGCCGAGCCGTGGGAGGCGCTGGCGGTCAAGCTGATGCTCAAGTGGCCGAACCTGTATTACTCTACCAGCGCCTTTGCCCCGCGCCACTATCCCAAGGCGATCATCGATTATGCCAACACGCGTGGCGCCGACAAAGTGCTCTACGCCGGGTATTTTCCGATGGGGCTGAGCCTCGACCGGATCATGGGCGACATGCCGCAAGTTCCGTTCAAGGACGAGGTTTGGCCCAAGTTCCTGCGCGACAACGCGATCCGGGTTTTCAATCTAGCGTGATTTTCAGGTGGAGTGCTCCGTTATGTCCAATGCTGCGACCGATGCCCGCACCCCTCCGGTGGCGGTGTGGCAGATCCTCGGCAACCTGAAAGGACAGGATCTGCGCGACTGGCGGCTTGCCGAGACCAAGGGGCGCGCTTCGGTGCAGGAGCGCAACCTCGATATCGGGTTTCCGTTCGGCTGGTATCCGCTGATCCTGTCGGCCGACCTCGCTGTGGGTGAGGTCAAGCCCTTGCGCTATTTCGCGCAGGATCTGGCGATCTGGCGGGGGGAGGATGGCACGGTGCGGATGCTCGATGCCTATTGCAAGCACCTTGGCGCGCATATGGGCCATGGCGGCAAAGTGCATGGCAACCTGCTGGAGTGTCCGTTCCATGCCTGGCGCTATGATGGCGAGGCCGGGAACGTCACCGACATTCCCTATGCCAAGGCCATTCCCCCGCAAGTGAAGCGCAAGTGCACGCGGACCTGGCATGTGGTCGAAGCCAATCGCTGGATCTGGGCATGGTACCACCCGCAGGATGAGGCTCCGCTGTGGGAAGTGGTGCATCTGCCCGAATGCTCGGATCCCGCATGGACCGATTTTGAGGTTCACGAATGGAATGTGTGGGGCTCGCTTCAGAACATGGCCGAAAACGGCGTCGATGTGGCGCATTTCCGCTATATTCACGGCACCGCGAATGTGCCGCTGGGCGAATTGCGCTGGGGCGACTGGGGGCGCGGTGCCGATGTCCGCGCCAAGATGGGCACGCCGTGGGGCGAGGTGGATGGCTGCATCAGCTATGACACCGTCGGCCCCGGCCAAAGCTGGACCCGCTTTACCGGGATATCCGAGACGCTACTGGTGGCCTGCATCACGCCGGTGGAACTCGATCACGTCCACGCGCGGTTCTGCTTCACCCAGCCGCGCGCGCAGGCCGAAGGCGAACGTGCGGGTGTGGCGCGCGCCATCATCCGCGATATCTGCAAGCAGTTCGATCAGGACAAGGTCGTTTGGGACCGGCAGAAGTACGAACCGAACCCGATCATCTGCGACGGCGACGGCCCGATTCCGCAGTTCCGCAAATTCTATTCGCGTTACTATGCATGACCCGGCGGGCGGTGGCTTGATCCAAGCCACCGCCCGGAGCGATCAGGCCACCGGTTCTTCCGCGACGAAGCCCGGCCATCCGGCCATGTAGGCGATGAACGGCGGGTGCAGCCCTTCGTCGGCAAGGTGCTGGCGGCTGACGGGCAGGGCCGGGGATTGATAATCCGCGTCGCGCCTGACCCGCTCGGGAAAGTCGTGGCGCAGGATCGCGGCGCGGCCGATGCTGACAAAGTCGCAACCTGCGTCCAGCACCGCGCGCGCGGCCTGACCGCTCATCACTTTGCCAGCAGCGCCAAGGCGCACCGTGCCGCGCGGCAGTTCGGTGAAGAAGCTCATCAGCGTGCGCCCCTTGCGCGCTTCGTTTGCCGGTTCCTTGGCATAGTCCCACAAGGACATGTCGAGGTAGTCGATCACGCCTTCGCGCATGACGTTTGCCGCGACGGCGATCACCTCATCCAGATCCTGGCCAAAGCGTTCCGGTGACAGCCGCAAGCCGATCTGGAAGTCCGACTTGCAGGTCGCGCGGATGCCGTCGATGATCTCGAACACCAGACGGGCGCGGTTTTCGGGGCTGCCGCCATAGCGGTCCTGCCGCTGGTTGCTGACCGGCGAGAGGAACGCGGCAAGGATGTAGCCGTGCGCGCCGTGGACCTGCACGCCGTCGAACCCTGCCTTGTCGGCGCGCCGCGCCGCCGCGATGAAATCGTCGCGCAGCCGCTCGACCTCATCAAGCGTCAGCGCGCGGGTGCCGGTAGCGGCATCGTCCGATGGGCCGACGGGCGTGCCCACCAGATTTGCCGGTGAACGATAGCCAGCGTGGTGCAATTGCACCGATGACAGCGCGCCCCGCTTCGCAATCTCGGCGGCCAGTCGGGTAAGCCCATCGAGATGCTGGTCGCCGAATATGCCGATCTGACCGGGAAAGCCTTGCCCGACCGCCTGAACATGCGCCGCAGCCGTCATCACCAGACCAAAGCCGCCGCTTGCGCGTCTGGTCAGCCAGTCGAACTCGCCGTCGGACAGCGTGCCGTCGGCGTTGCTCTGCTGGTTGGTCAGCGGAGCCAGCATCAGGCGATTCTTCATCGCCGCGCCGTGCGAAAAAGTCAGCGGTGCGAACAGGTCGGTCATCGGCAACGGCTCTCTCATTTCGGGTTCAATTTGGGCCTTATCGCCTGATCATCGGCTTTCGGCGTCAAGGCCGCGCAGATCGTTCACGGTGGCGATGGGGCCGATGGCGGCATTGTACTTGATCGACTGCAACACGAATTCGGTCTCGACCTCGCGAATGCCGTCAAGGGCCAGCACTTTGTCGGTCACGGCCGCGCCATCAGCAAGGCTGGGCAGAATGCACACCGCGACCAGCCGCAAGGCGGCATTGGCATCGTAAAGCGCGCTGACTTGCGGCAGGCCGAGCAGCCCATCGCGCACCTGATCGAGCTTGCCGCTGGCGCATTTGACGGTGATGAACATCATGTGCTGGCCGTTGTCGCCCGGCTCGTTGATCCGCGCGATGTCGATGATCGGCATCAGCTTGAGCAGGCCGGCATTCTGCAGCCGCCGCACCCGTCCGCGCACGGTGCCTTCGGTCACGCCCAGATCGGCCGCGATCTTGCGAAAGCTCAGCCGTGCATCGCCCGCCAGCATCGTGGCGATCTCCCGGTCAAGCTGGTCGGTCGACGGATAGGATGGAGTTTCGGGCATCATCGCGGTTCGAGCGGTCCGACGGTGGGGTTGTAGCGATAGACCGAGTTGATCAGTTCGACGTCGACATCCTCGACCCCGGCGATGCCCGCCGACACATCGCGCGCCGCCTCGATCATGTCGCGGGCATTGCGAAAGGCGTGAAGGCAACTGACCGGATAGCGGCCCGAGGTGATATGGACAGACAGCACATCGTCGCGCGCGGCCAGTTCGTGCGCCACGTCGCTTGCCGGACGGCCGCTGATCCGCAGGCGGATGCGCGCCAGCAGCCGGTAGCCATGGATCCGGAAATCGGCGAGCGCGACCACGCGCATCGCGCCTGCGGCATCCATCGCCCGGATGCGGTTTGCCACCACGTTGCCCGACAGGCCGAGCTCCTCGCCGATGGCGGTGCTTTGCGCGCGGCCATCGCGGGTCAGTGCCGCGATGATGCGGTGATCGGTCTCATCAAGTGTGGCAGCGCGCTGGCGTCGTGCCGGCAGTTCTTCGCTCAACGTCTTCCCCACAAGATCGCGGCCCGTGCATCAGCGTTAGGGTATCGGACGGTGCCGGGCAAGGACCGCCCTTGCGCAAACGGCGGCAATCCTGCGCAAAAATGGCTTCACCCGACGATCCCGGCAAAGCCTCTCCAGAATGAGGCTTTTCCCACTGTCTTTTTGGGCAATGCGTTCTTATTCTGATTACAAGAGACGCAAATTCAGCTTACGAAAAAATAAATGCATCGCTTGCGCAGTGATTGATTCCAACATTTGCGCATGGGCCGAACGGGAGAATGTTTATGGCGATTTCCGCAGCCACGCTCGATCTGGTGGCGGCGCGTGGCGATGAAGGGCGCAAGGCTCGGCGTCTCGCCGATGATGTGGTCAAGGCGCTGATCGCGGACGGCTTTTTCCGCCATTTCACGCCCGCGGCCTATGGCGGCAGCGAGGGGCGCCCGCAGGACTTCTTCCTCGACCAGATCGCCATTGCCGAACGTGACATGAGCACGGCCTGGGCGCTCGGCATCGTGGCAGTCCACAATTACCAGATTGCGATGATGGACCCGCGCACGCAGGCCGAAGTCTTTGCCGATGGGCCCGATGCGCTGATCTCCAGTTCGTACAATCCGGTCGGCGCCAAGGCCGAAAAGGTCGATGGCGGGGTCATGTTGTCGGGTCGGTGGGGTTGGTCGAGCGGGTCGCTGCATTGCAACTGGGTGCTGCTGGGCGGCGTGATCCCCGAGGAAGGCTATCGCACTTTTCTGGTTCCGCAAAAGGACTACCGGATCGAGGATACCTGGTACACGATGGGGCTTCAGGGCACCGGATCGAACGATATCGTGATCGATGAGCCGGTGTTCGTGCCAGATCATCATACCCACCGCCAGATGGACGGCTTCAACGGCGTGCATCATCAGGGGCCGGGCATCTACGATCTGCCGTGGGCGCAAGTGTTCATCCGCGTGGTCAATACCAGCGCGATCGGTGCCGTCCGCCATGCGATCACCCTGATGCGCGAGCGGGTGGGGCTTGGCAGCACCGACATGACCAAAAGCGCCACCGATCCCGACGTGCTCGACCGGATCGCGCGCGCCTCGATCCTTGCCGAAGAAGCGGCGGCGGTGATGGTCCGCGCCTATGACGAGATGGAAGCGGTGGGATGGAAGCCGTCACTGCTCGACCGCGCGCGCTATCGCTATCAGGCCAGTCTGGTGGGTGATCGCTGCATCGAAGCAATGGACTTGCTGATGGATATCGCGGGCGGCCGGTCGGTCTATGCGGGCAACGCCTTTCAGGACTTGTGGCATGATGTGCGCATGGCGCGCGCGCACGTGGCCAACAACCCGGTGGGCTTTGCGCGCAACTATGCCAACATGCTGATGGGCGGCGAAAACAAGGACTTGTTCCTGTAAACGGAGCAAGTCCCCGATCGCCGCCTAGGAGAAATAGGCGCCGCCGTTGACGGTCACGGTGCTGCCGGTGGCATAGCTGGCGTCATCGCTGGCAAGGAATGCCACCGCGCCGGCCACTTCATCGGGCGTGGCAAGGCGCTTGAGCAGGCTGTCGGCGGCAACCTTGTCCTTTATCTCCTGCGGCAAGGGGGCATAGATCGGGGTCTCGGTCGCGCCCGGATTCACCGCATTCACGCGGATGCCGCGCGGGGCAAGTTCCACCGCCTGCGCGCGGGTCATGCCCAGAACCGCAGCCTTGGCGGTGCAATAGGGGATCGGCCCGTTGCCGGCCAGCGCAGCGGTCGAGCCGATGTTGATGATCGAACCGCCGATGCCTTGCTCTGCCATCAATCGCACCGCCGCGCGGGTGCAGCGGAAGGCGCCGTTCAGGGTGACGTCGAGCACGCGCGCCCAGCCTTGATCCTCGCAATGGATGGTCTGGTCCACGGGGGTGGCCGGATCGTTCGCCTGTGCGGCTTGCGCGGCGTAGTATTTGTCCATGCCATCGCCCGGTGCGCTGCCGATCCCGGCGTTGTTGACCAGAATGTCGACCCCGCCGATGGCGCTGGCGACTCGCGCGAAGGCTGTATCGACCGAGGCCGTGCTGGAAACATTGCAGGCAATGCCGACATGCGGCGCGCCGAGCACGGCGCCAGCGCGCTCCGCATCCAGATCGAGCAGTGCGACGACAGCCCCTTCGGCGGCAAGGCGTCGGGCGATGGCCGCGCCGATACCCTGCGCGCCCCCTGTGACGACGGCCCGCTTGCCATCAAGTCGCCTGCCTTCGGGATGCCTGCCTTCGGGGCGTTGGGAATGGTTGGTCATGCCGATCAGTCCTCAACCTCGGGCCGCCAGGCCACGCCGTTGATGTGCCCGCCGCCATCGACGTAGAGCGTGTTTCCGGTCATGTAGCTGCTGCCTGCGCTGGCGAGGAACACGGCCACCGGCCCCACATCCTGCGTCGCGTCGCCAAAGCGCCCGACCGGAACCTGCGACAGGATCGCGGCGGCCATTTCGGGGTTGGTATCGAAATAGTCCTTGGCCTGCGGGCTCAGCGCCGAGGGGCAGATGACGTTGCAGGTGATGCCGAACGGCCCCCATTCGACCGCCGCCGTGCGGGTGAGCGCGCGGAGCGCCTCCTTGCTGGCGTTATAGGCGACGGTGAACATGTGCGCGTTGACACCGTTGAGCGAACCGATGTTGATGATCCGGCCGTGCTTTTGCGCCTTCATCACCGGAAAGGCGGCGCGCATCGCCCAGAACGCCGACCAGTAATTCAGGTCCAACGATCCGGCCATGTCGGCGTCGGTGTGGTTTTCCAGCCGTTTGGGGAAGCTGCCGCCGGCGTTGTTGACAAGAATGTCGAGCCGACCGAGCTGCTCGACCGTCGCGGTCACCAGCGCATCGACGGCGGCCGCATCGGTCACGTCGACGCCATGCGCGAAGGCACGCACCCCGTGGGTTTCGCGCAGATAGGCGGCTTCGCGCTCGGCTTCCTCGATCCGGCGTTGCGCCAGCACGATATCGGCCCCGGCTGCGGCAAGGGCGCGGGCGATGCCCTGACCCACACCCTGACCCGCGCCGGTCACGAGCGCGGCACGGCCACTAAGCTGGCGATCCATTCGGTCTGTCCTTCCTTGCGTCCGCGATTCTGACGGACGGTTGCCATTTGCGTTATTATCTAGATATGAAAATACGCAAACACAACAAGGAAGGGGGCTTTTAGGCTGAAGTGGTCAATCTCTGGCGGTGATTGTTGCTCATTCAGTCCTGATCGGCGGGTATCGCCTGCAGCGAGGTGATCTTGGCCATCTTGGCATTGTACTTCATCGTCTTGACCGCGATCGAGGTTTCGACGTGGTGGACGCCCTGAATGACAAGAATCTGGTCGGATGCGATCTCGACCAGCGCGTCGAGTTCCTCGATCAGGCACATGGCGGTGATGTTGAACTGACCCATCGTGATCAGGACGGCATTGATCTGCGGCAGCTCGCTGATCGCGCGGGCGACGTCGCGCACTTTGTCGACGTCGGCCTGAACGTTGATGAAGGCCAGTCGCGATTTGCGCGCCATTTCAAAGCCGGTGACCGCGGTAAAGGCGATCAGCCCGTCCTGCTGCAACCGCTTGATGCGGCCGCGCACGGTGCCTTCGGTCACGCCCAGTTCGGCGGCGATCTTGCGGTTCGACACGCGCGCATCCCGCGACAGCAGGTCGATCAGCTGGTGGTCGAGTGTATCGAGTACGGGAGTTGGCACGGCGATCAGTCCCTGTCTTCGATCGGAGCGACTTCGAATTGATACTTGATGATGTCCACTACGATCGCGGGCGTCAGCGAGCGGATGCCGCGAACCGTCGACAACTTGTCGAGCAGCAGCGTCGACAGATCGTCGAAGTCGTGAAGGGCGACCAGCATGTCGATATCGTACCGCCCGGTGACGATGTGCGCGGCGAATACCTGCGGCAGATCGGCCAATTCCTGCGCCACTTCGGACGCCGGGCGCCCGTCAACCTCCACCGCGATGCGCAGCAGGAAGTTGAACCCGTGCGCGCCGAAGTCCGACACCGCCACCACGCGCAACTGGTTGGCATCCTCCATCCGCTTGATGCGGGTGGACACGGTGGTTGCGGTCAAGCCCAGCTTTTCAGCGATTTGCTGGTTGTTCGCCCGGCCATCCAGACGCAATTGCGCAACGATGTTCACGTCGGTCGCATCGAAGTTGAAGGTTGATGTCATATCGCTCGCTGGCATGGGTTTCGAATACCTTCGGGATTTGCGCATGCTGGGCGCGGGCGTCAACCTCATTGTTCCAGTGAAGCGGCGGTGAAGCGCCGGGTCGAAGCCTCGGCGATCACTTTGGGTTCGACCTTGCGGTCCTTGATCGTGTAGCGGCCCATTCTTGATGCATCCCCGCGCTTATTGGTTGTTCTGGTCGCGCAGATCAGGCGGGGACCGGGGTTGCGATCATGCGGACCGCTTCGGCAGCGCCCCGGATCGCCCCTTCGATGTAGCCGACGCCGTTGGCATCGCCGATGGTGTGCACGTCGAACCCTGAGGCCTGCAGCGTTTCGGCGAGCGCAAGATCGCCCTGCGCGCCGCGCGCCACGATGACGCTTGCCGCCGGGACCGATTGGTGCGTCCCGTCGGCGGCGGTGAAGGTGACGACATCCTTGCCGATGGCGATGTCGGATACGCCCGCGTGCAGGCCCAGGCCGTGCTCTGCCAGTTCGGCAAGCAGGCGCATGCGGCGCACCAGCGTCAGCCCCCGGCCAAGGCGCGGCGCGTCATCGATGACACTGACCGTGCGCCCGCGTTCGGCGAGGAATTCGGCCAGCTCCAGCCCGACAAGTTCGCCGCCGATCACGGCGATCGTGTCGCCAAGCGGCATCCATGCATGGGTGGCCTTGCGCACCAGCGCCAGATTGGCCGTGGCGCCGGTAGCCGCGCCGACTTTGGTGGCAAGGCGCGTGAACAGGCCGGTCTTGCGCTTCAGATCGTCCGAGCTTTCGCCCAGCATCATGCGGCGCATGTCGTCTCCGGAAAAGACGTGATCCTGATCGTTGCCCGGGATTGGCGGCATGCCCCGCACCGCGCCGGTCGCGACGATCACGCTATCCACCTTCAGGCTGCGCAAGAGTTCCGGCGTTGCCGTTGTGGACAGGCGCACGTCGATGTCGGCCAGCCTTACCTCGCGCCGCAGCCAGTTGAGCAGGCGCTCGTTGGGTTCATAGGCAAGGCTGGCAAAGCGCAGCGTGCCGCCAAGCCGGTCGGACTTTTCGAGCAACGTGACTTTGTGGCCGAGCGCGGCAAGGCGGCGCGCCGATTCCATCCCGCCCGGACCGCCGCCGATGACCGCGATGTGCCGGGGCTTGCCATCGGCGCTGGGCGGCGTGCCCTGAAACTCGAAACTGAGCGAGGCATTGACCGCGCAGCGCGAGGGCTGGCCCATGTAGATCGCGCTGACGCACGTGTAGCAATAGACGCAAGGCCTTACGGATTCGGGTTCGCCCGCCCTCAGTTTGGCGGGCAGGTAAGGGTCGGCCAGCAGCTTGCGGCCCATGGCGATGAAGTCCACCTCACCCTTGCCGATGGCGCTGTCTCCGGCGTCGGCTTCGACGCGCCCCGATCCGATGACCGGGATGGACACCGCCGCGCGGATCTGCGCCGTGGCCGGCAGGTTGAAGCTTTCAAGGTGCGGAATGTTCGATTCCGAATGCAGCTTGCCAATGCCGGTATCGTGATAGGCGGTCACGGTGATGGCATCGACCCCGGCGGCTTCGACCAGTTTCGCGTTGGCGATGGCATCGTCGATCGTGATCCCGCCGGGCTTGCCGACTTCGCGCGAATCCAGCTTGATCCACACGGGGTAGTCGGGGCCGACCGCCTTGCGGACCGCGGCGATCACTTCCAGCGTCAGCCGCAGACGGTTCTCCCGGCTGCCGCCATAACCGTCGGTGCGGGTGTTGGTATAGGGTGAGGTGAACGACGACAGCAGATAGCCGTGGCCGCCGTGGATTTCGATCCCGTCGAACCCGGCTTCCTTGGCACGGCGCGCGCCTTCACCGAACTGCTGCACCGCCAGATCGATATCGGCTTGCTCCAGAACCTTGATCTCGGGCATTTCCATCCCCGCCAGCGGCGCCAGTTCCTCCATCAGGAAATAGTCGGTGAAGTTGCCTTTGGCCGGTGGCGGAACGGCCGGCCCCCACAGCGGATGCCCCCAGCGCCCATGCGAATAGCCCGCGACGAAGCCGCCATGGTGCAACTGGACCGCGATCTTTGCACCATGCGCATGCGCCCGGTCGGTCATCGCCTTCAGGCCGGGAATGAACGTGTCGTCCGAGATCGCGGTCTGCCGCATGGCCACCGCGCCGACCGGCCAAGCCACCCCGGCAACCCCCGAGATGATCAGAGCGGCACCGCCCTTGGCCTGTTCCTCATGATAGGCGATCAACTGTTCGCCGACCGTGCCGTCATCCTCCGACAGACTGACGCCCATCGCGGTCACGGCGATGCGGTTCTTCAACTCCATCGTGCCGATGCGACCGGGAGAGAGCAGGTGCGGATAGAGATTCGACATGGGCAACGTGTCCTGTGCTTGAAGGCGGTCAGCGGTGGCTCGCTTGCTCAGGCAGGCGTGGGCGTAGGGGTCCGGAAAACCGCATTTATCCTCTCAGATCGGCTTTTGATCTTGTCATTGCGTAACGAATGCCTGACTAGGTTACGCTAATGATGGGCGTAAAGCCAAGCCCCTTTTCCTGACGAAGCGGCAGGGGGCGCAAGCAACAAGGATTTTGCGATGGGGATGCAGAAGGCGCGTCTGGCTGGCAAGGCGCTGATCGTGGTTGGTGCGGGCACGGGGATCGGTGCGGCCACGGTGGAGCGCTTGTGCGGGGAAGGCGCGCGGGTCTGTGTGGCGGACATCGATCTGGCGGCGGCACAGGCCGTGGCCGCGCGGATGGCCGACGCCGGGTATCAGGCCTTTGCCGTGCCGGTCGACATTGCCGACGAGGCATCGGTCAATGGCGCCTTTGCCGCTGCGGTCGAGAGGTTGGGTCGGCTGGATGGCGCGCACATCAACGCCGCCGACATGCGCACGATCTTTGCCGACAGCGATGCGCTGGGCATTGATCTTGCGGTGTTCGATCGGACGATTGCGGTAAACTTGCGCGGCCATCTGCTGTGCACCCGCGCGGCCTTGCCGCATCTGCTGGCAGCCGGTGGTGGCGCGCTGGTCTATACATCATCGGCGGCGGGCGATGCCGGCGAGCCCGAGCGGCCTGCCTATGCGATGGCGAAAAGCGGGCTCAACGCGCTGATGCGCCATGTCGCCAGCCGCTGGGGCAAGGAGGGCATCACCGCCAATGCCGTGGCGCCGGGCTTCGTGATGACGCCCGAATTGATCGCCGGTGGTCAGGTGCCGCCCGACTGGATCGCGCAGTGCATCGCGCAGACGCGCAGCACGCGGCTTGGCAAAGTCGAGGATATCGCGGGCGTCGTCGCCATGCTGCTGTCCGAGGACGGGCGCTGGATCAACGGACAGGTGCTCCACATCAACGGCGGCACGCTGATGCATTGAAGGCGCCATGCGGAGCGCGCGCAAGTCAGCACGATTTGGCCAGCCATAACCCCAGCGGGTGATGTGTGCGCCTTTGGGCCGGGCCAAGACGCGATCCGACAACAAGATTTACCGGATGGGGATCGACAATGAGTGACAAGACCTCCGCGCCTGCTGGCGGGCTCAAGACCGTGATCGTCGGGGCCGGGATGGCCGGCATTCTGGCCGCGATCAAACTGAAGCAGCGCGGTGAGGACTTCGTGGTGCTGGAAAAGGCGGCGCGGATCGGCGGCACCTGGCGGGAAAACCGCTATCCCGGCCTGACCTGCGACGTTCCGGCGCACGCCTATACGTACTCGTTCGAGCCTTATGCGGAGTGGCCCGCCTATTACGCCAAAGGCCCCGAAATCCAGGCCTATTTCGAGATGGTGACCGACAAGTACGGCATCCGGCCGCACATCCGGTTCAACGCCGAAGTGACCGCGCTCGATTGGGACGAGGCGGCGAGCCAGTGGACCGTGCGCGTGGCCGGTGGCGATGCGATCGTGGCCGATGTGGTGGTCGCCGCGTCGGGCGTGTTGCACCACCCCAAGCTGCCCGACATTGCGGGGCTGGACAGCTTTGCCGGAACCAAGGTCCATTCGGCGCAATGGCGCGAGGATACGCCGATCGATGGCAAGCGCGTCGGCCTGATCGGCAACGGGTCCACGGGCGTGCAGATCCTGACCGCGATCAACAAGCGGGTGGACAAGCTGGTCCATTTCCAGCGCAGCCCGCAGTGGATCATGCCGGTGCCCTACTTCACCTACAGCGACGAAGAGCGCGCCGCCTTCCGCGCCGACCCCAGCCTGATCGACGCGATCCGCTACAACGACGAATACCTCGGCGCGATCAAGCGCTTCACCGACGGGATCACCGACATCGACGGTCCGCAGATGGCCGAGATCGAGGAGTACTGCCGTCTCAACCTTGAAAATTCGGTGCGCGATCCGGCCTTGCGCGAAAAGCTGCGGCCGAATTATCGCGCGGCGTGCAAGCGGCTGATCTACTCGTGGTGCTATTACGAGGAAGTGCAGCATCCGGCGGTGTTCGTCGAAACCGGGCGGATCGAACGGATCGAGCCTGCGGGGGTGCGGATGGTCGATGGCACCTTCCACGAACTCGACACGCTGATCCTTGCCACCGGTTTCCATGCCGACCGCTTCATTCGCCCGGCTGGCGTGACCGGAACCGGCGGGCAGACGCTGGATGCGGCGTGGGCAGTGCGGCCAACCGCCTATTACGCGGTCACCGTGCCCGGCTTTCCCAACTTCATCATGCTCAACGGTCCGACCGGGCCGGTCGGCAACTTCTCGCTGATCGACATCGCCGAAATGCAGTGGGCCTATGCCGAGCAACTGCTCGACCTGCTGCGCCAGCGCAAGGCGCGCGCGTTCGCCCCGACGGCAGAGGCGCACGCGCATTATGAGGAACGGCGGATTGCTGCGGCCAAGAAGACGATCTTCGGTTCGGGCTGCACCAGTTGGTATCTGGACGCCACCGGCGTTCCGGCAAGCTGGCCGTGGAGCTATGACGCGTTCGTCGATGCGATGAAGGCGCCGGTGCTCGAAGACTACGCGCTGTCGGCCTGAACCGGGCTGTCGGGGCCCGCGCCGGATTGTCGATCGGCGCGGGCGATCAACCCTCGCCCAGTTGGTGGGCGATGACCGCGTCGCTCATTCCCAGGCCACGACAGCAGAACCACGTGGCCTGCCGCGCCAGTTCCTCGTCGCTGACGCCATAGGGGCGTGAGGCGGGGGGCAGGGCGCTGATCGCCCCGATCATCGTGCCGACGTGTTCGGCGAACATCGATGTCGTGTTGACGTCCAACGGTTCGCCGGTGATCTCGCCCGCCGCTCGCGCCTCGACATTGGCCTGCTGCACGGTCTGCTGGTTGCGGCGCAGCGAGCGGCGATAGATCAGCGCGGCATAGCTGCCGTCACCCGCCAGACTGGCCAGCGTCATGCGGTGGCGGTCGATCGATTCAAGCTTGTCGCCTTCAAGCGCACAGGCGCGGAAAAATCCGTTCAGCGCCTTGACGATGCCGGCCGCGCCATGATCGCGAATGCCGACCTGTTCCCAGTTCTGGTCCTGCTCGACGAACACCTGTCGCAAGACCGCGCGATAGAGCGCCAGCTTCGACGGAAAGTGCCGATAGACCAAGGCTTCGGACACATTGGCTTCGCGGGCGATCTGGAGTGTCTTGGCGCCATCATAGCCATTGCGCGAGAACACCCGGCGGGCGGCGGCTACGATCTGGGTCCGGCGTTCGCTGCCGGGCAAGCGCTTCCTTGTCATGGGCACTTACTTACTTTTTCGGCCAATGCTGTCAACCGCACAAACCGTGGGGATGGCCAGTCCCGGGCGGTGGCGGCGACACTTACTAGCCAAATCCGGGCCAGCCAAATCCGGGCCAGCCAAATCCGGGCCAGCCGAATCCGGGGCGCTCGTCGGTCGGCTCAGTTGGCCAGAGTCGCCAGCATCGCGATAAGCTGCGCCTGACGATGAACCCCGGTCTTGGCAAAGACCGAGCGCAACTGCACTTTGGCGGTGTTGTGGGCGATGCCAAGCTGCCGCGCGGCCTCGACCAGCGTCAGTCCGGCGTTGAGCACGCAGGCCAGCCGCGCCTCGGCCATGGTCAGCCCCAGCACGTCGCGCAGCACTTGCGGATCAAGCCGCATATCGCTGGCCGGCCTTGCGAGGAACAGCGCCAGCGCGCCGGTGCCCGAATGGATCGCCGGAAGCGCCAGGGGCCGCGCGGTCGCCACCAGATCGCCGTGAACCGGGCGGTTGATGCGGAACCGCGTGACCCCGGCGCCGGCCGCGCCGTCCAGCGGCGAGAGCAGGGCATCGATCGTCTTGCGATCGGCCGTGGCGGCAAAGGCGATCTCGTCGCCCCTGCGCGAAACGCCTTCGCCTTCGCCCAGAAAGCGCTCGGCCAAGGCGTTGGTGCTGACGATCCGCCGCGCGCGGTCGAGCACGACCAGCGCCAGCCCCAGCCCTTGCGCCGCGGCATGGAACACGCCGCGCTGCGCCCCGGCAAACTGCAGCTTCTCGAACAAGTCGACCGCGATCCGCAAATGCGGGACAAGGCTTTGCAGCCGGACCCTGTCGTTGGCGGTGAAATCGGGCAGGCTCGCATCGCGGCTGACCCGCAGGCGCGCCTCGAACCGGCCGGGTTTGTCGCTACCGAACCGCAAGTCGAGGCCGAGCACTTGTTCGCCGCCTGCCAGTTGCAGATATTCGCGATAGGCCGGAAACAGCGCATCGGGGTGCGTGGCGGCAAATTGCGCCAGCGAGGTCACTTGCCCCTCGGGCAGATCGCGGAACGGATCGTCGGCAAAGAAGCTCGAGATGTAATCCTCGCTGAACTGCGGGTCGGCGCCGGGTGTGACGATGGTGCCCGGCTGGCGCTGGCCCGGAGTGGTCAGGATCACCGTGGCATAAGTCGACGCCATCCACCGCGCGAGCGCTTCAAGAAAGCTTTGCCACGGCGCCTCGCTGGCAATTCCGGCATAGAGCCGGGCCAGAAGATCGGAGCTTTCGGGATCGATCGGATCGCCCATGCCGACATGCGTATCCGCCAATGTCGGCATAGGCAAACCCGCAAGGTTCATCAGGCGGGGACGAATTCCTCCGCCTTGCGCGCTTCGGTCTGTTGCGCGCGGAAGTGCGGAATCACCTTTTCCCCGATGTTGCGGATGGTTTCCATGATGGTTGCGTGCGGAATGCCGCCCATCTGGAACATGAACAGGATTTCGTCCGCCCCGGCATCGATCAGCCGCTGGACATAGCGGATGCAATCGTCCGGCGTGCCATAGGCATCTTGCGCAATGGTATAGTTCGACACGTGTTCGTCGCCCACCGGAATGGCTTCCTCCGACAAGTAGGCGACGGTCGCCTGCTTGCCCTGCTCCAGCACTTTGGCGTGATCTTCGGCGCTCAGGTTTTCGTCCACCGTCGGCTTGGGGCCGCCCTGATACCAATAGGCGATGGATTCGGCGAAGAAGCGCTGGCCGCGCAACCCGATCCGGCGCGCTTCCTCGCGGTCCTCCAGAACCGTGGCGGCGCACAGGGCGGCAAGGTGCTCGGTCGGGCGGAAGCCGACCTGGTCCTCGGCCTTGCGGGTGCGGAAGGCCTCGCGATAGATCGCGTTCTTCTTGGCGATCTCGTCAGGGCCGGAAAAGCCCAGCACCAGCGCGCCGATGCCGCGCGATCCGGCCATGGTCAGCGTCGCTTCGCGGGTGCAGGCCATGTACATCGGCGGGTGCGGATCCTGATAGGGCTTGGGATGGATCGGCCGCTTGGGGATGGTGATGTATTCGCCATCATGCTCGATCTCGTCCTGCACCATGATCTTGGGGATCAGGTACATCGCCTCGTCGATCATCGGTTGCAGCGTCGACAGGTCATAGCCGAACGTACCCGATTCCTGCTGCGTGCCGCCCTTGCCGACGCCGAAATGCAGCCGTCCCTTGGACAGGATGTCGAGCGTGGCGATCCGCTCGGCCACCTTGACCGGGTGGTTCATGCCCGGCGGCAGGCAGACGACGCCATGGCCGACATGGATGCGGCTGGTCGCCCCGGCGATGAAGGCCAGCACGGTCTCGGGCGCCGACATGTGGGCATATTGCGTCAGCGCGGTATGCTCGACGCACCAGATGCAATCGAAGCCCATCGTTTCGGCGTACTTCGCCTGCTCGACGATCTGGAGGAACACGGCCTGCTCGTTGGCCCGGCTGGTGTCCACCATCTGCGCTTCATAGATGATCGAGAATTTCATCGCTTCACTCTCCCGTATCGACCCTTGCCCGCTGCGATCGGAAGTCCGGCGACGCCCGATCGACTATGGTCATTTGCCCGAAAGGGTAATGCGCGCGGTGGACGGCGCATGACCCGAACGGGTTATGCCGCCGCCGGTCGATTCAGGCAGTCGCTTCAGGCAGTCGCTTCAGGCGCTCGCTTCAGGCGATTGACTCGGGTCGGTAGGTTTCTATAAAGTAAGTGAATACTCAATATCTGGTCCCGCAAGGCATCAGAAAACAAATCGTGTCGGGAAGGATCGGTGGCTGTGACCTTGGCTTCAAACGCAGGGCTCCGTTGGTTTCACGGACATGAAGGGGAGCCGGATCATGCCAATTGACCCTCAGATTGTCGCAATGCTTGCCGCAATGCCCGAATGGCCGGGGGTCCGTCATGTGCCCCTCGATATCTTGCGACAGTCCGTGCGGGACAGCTCGATCGCGATCCCCGCAGCACAAGATGCGGTTGTGGCGCATACCGAAGATCGCACGATTTCGGGGCCCGGAGGGTCCGCTGATGAAGCCACCTTGCCGATCCGCATCTACACGCCGCTTGGTGAGGCACCGTTTCCGGTGGTCGTTTACATGCATGGCGGCGGCTTCGTCGTCGGCGATCTGGATACGCAGGACATGATTGCCCGCGCATTGTGTGCCTGGAGCGAGAGCATCGTCATCTCGGTGGATTACCGGCTCGCGCCAGAACACAAATTCCCCGCCGGAGTGGATGACAGCTTTGCCGCATTGCAATGGGCCGCCAGCAATGCCGCCACCATCGGTGGCGATCCGGCCCGGCTTGGGCTTGCAGGCGACAGCGCCGGGGCCAACATCGCCTGCGCCGCCGCCCTGATCGCCCGCGACGCTGGTGGACCGGTCGTGCGGGCTGTCGTGAACATCTATGGTTCCTGCAATTATCCCGGCACTGCAACACCGTCGGCAGCCGAATTTGCCGATGGTCCGATCCTCAGGGCTGACGATGTCTTGTGGTTCTGGGAACAGTACCTGAGCGACCCGTCGCAGCAGGACGATCAGCGTGCTTCGCCGTTGCGGGCAACCAGCCATGCCGGTCTGCCGCCGCATTTCGTCGGGACGGCCGAATGCGATCCCACCCGAGACGATGCCGAGGTCTTTGCCGGCAAGCTGGTCGAAGCAGGCGTGGTTACGCAGCTCAAGCGCTACCCGGGCATGGTCCATGGTTTCGCATCATGGGTAGGATTTTTGCCCGGAGCGCGCGCGGTGCTTCAGGATGCCAGCGCGTTTCTCAAAACACACTTGTCCGACTAACATCATCAATGGGGTTTTCTGATGGCGCATGACGCAAAGGTATTTGGCGACGGGGTCGCCGTGATCACGGGTGCCGGTTCGGGCATTGGCGCAGGTCTGGCGCGCCGGGCCGGTGCGCTCGGCATGGTTGTCATGGTTGCCGACATTGACGAAACTGCCGCGCAGGGCACGGTTGATCAGATCGTTGCGGCTGGCGGAAAGGCGGAACCGGTACGGGTCGACGTTTCGCGACCGGAAGAACTCGACCGACTGGCCGAGCTTGTCTTTGACCGCCATGGCGAAGTACGGTTGCTGATCAACAACGCCGGGATCGAGACGGTCGGCTACACCTGGGAAGTGCCGACGGCGCGCTGGGAAGCGACGCTCAACATCAATCTGCACGGCGTGATCCATGGCGTGCGCGCTTTCGTTCCGCGCATCATCGCGACCGGCAAGGAAGCGTGGATCGGCAACCTGTCGTCGGTCGGCGCGTTCGGCATGATGCCCGCCCAGACCGCCTACACCGTGACCAAGCACGCGGTGCAATCGTTCAGCGAATGCCTCTATCTCGAGATGGAGCTGAAGGCACCGCAAATCCACGTGTCCTCGATCATTCCGGGCATGATGAAGACCAACATCTTCAATGCCGGCGCGGGCAGCGACGTTGCGGGCGATGAGCCGGACAACGCACGCGGCCACCGCCAGCGCATGTTCGAGATGATGCGCGATCACGGCATGGATCTGGACGAAGGATGCCGCCTGTTCCTTGAGCAAATGGCCGAAAACAAGTTCTGGGTCCACAGCCAGCCCGAAATGAGCAGGGACATCATCGCCGGGCGCATCGCCTTTTTTCAGGAACAGAAAGCGCCGGTACTGGCCGAAATGGTTCGCCACATCGTCGCCGATTGAAGCGGACGGGCCCAGCCTTGCCTGCCATCCGCCCACAAAAAAGCCCTCCCCCGCTCGGGGGAGGGTTGGGTGGGGGTAACCGCCCTCTCCGGACACAAAAAACCCGCACGCGGAATTCGCGCACGGGTCTGGGCCGGGTGGCGAGTCCGGTTAACGCCGCTGGCAGGTGGGGAAGGCGCGGACGGGTGCGGTCGGCGCTGGTTTGGGTTCTCGACGCGGGTTTGTGCGAATGGCGAAAGTGGCGCGTAGAGGGACCAAATTCGCTCGACCCTGACGGGCACGCAGGCACCGGGGCGGGCTCGCGCTCTTGCCGGACTACCTTGCGGGCTTGGGGCCCGATCCCACGGCGGAAGTTAGCGGTTCCGCCGTTCGTGCCGCGAATGCGGACGCCTCCGTCCTGGGGAAAGCGCCGACCGCGCGCCGGGTCGCAAAGGCGAAGCGCTCACGCCCCAGCTCCCGTCACGGCGGGGCATATAACCCATATGGTTCGTTTTGTCAAGGGTCGAGTTGCTCGGGCTGTCAGGTGCGCGGCGTTGCGATCGCTGCATTGGCGCACGCGTATTCCAGCAGGGCCGAATAATCCCTTGTCGCATAGTCGGTGGCGCGCGCCCCGCCATAGACGGCGTGGGCTGCTGCCCCGACAGGCAGGCCCATCCGCAATTCGGCAGCCGCGGTCATTGCCAGGGTCATGTCCTTGAAGGCCAGGTCAATGGTGAAACCGGGGGTGACATCGCCTTTGAGCACCTTGTTGACCATCAGCGTGTGCAACTGGCCGTTCTGGGCAGTAGTACCGCCAGTGACCTGCAGGATGGTGTCGATGTCGAGACCGAGCTTGGTGCCAAGTGCCACAGCCTCGGCACTGACTTGCGCGATGGTAAGAAGGAGGAAGTTGTTCACCAGCTTCATCCTGCTTCCCATTCCGCGCCCGCCACAGCGGTTGATATCCTTGCCCATGGCCCGCAGCAAAGGCTCGACCCGCGCAAAGTCGGCGTCGGTCGCGCCCACCATGAACAGCGATTCCCCGCGCTCTGCATGCAGCACCAGCCGGCCGATCGGGCTGTCGACAAAGCCGATGCCCTTGGCCTGACAGGCAGCAGCGACTCTGTCGGTTCCCCCGGCATCGATGGTCGACATTTCCAGCAGGAGCGCGCCGTCATCGATGTTGGCAAGCACCCCGTCAGCGCTCAGCACGACCGCCTCGACATGAGGTGTGGCCGGCAAACAGGTGATGACGATTTGCGCACCCTTCGAAGCATCGGCGACGCAGGACGCCCTGGTGCCGCCGAGCGCGACGATCTCGTCAGCCCGTGCTTCGCAGATATCATAGGCATGGACAGAAAAGCCCTTGCGTTGCAGGTTCTTGGCCAGCGGCAAACCCATGGCGCCAAGGCCGATAAAGCCGACTTTCGTGGTCATGAAACGATCCTCGCTCAGTTGACGCCGTGGTTGATGTACGACG
Organism: Novosphingobium sp. FKTRR1; assembly: GCF_020404405.1. Lineage (GTDB taxonomy): Bacteria > Pseudomonadota > Alphaproteobacteria > Sphingomonadales > Sphingomonadaceae > Novosphingobium. The sequence goes on from NZ_JAIZDA010000003.1 coordinate 269,360, forward strand.
TCTTGGATTCGGTGAAGAATTCGGCCGATGACGCGCCGCTTTCGCGCGGGCCGAAGCCGGAAGGCGAACGCCCACCCAGCGGCACATGATATTCGAGGCCTGCGGTCGGGGTGTTGACCATGACCATGCCAGCCTTGGATTCGCGGCGGAACTTTTCGGCGCTGTGCAGGCTGGTGGTGGCGATGCCCGACGACAGAGCAAGCTCGGTACCATTGGCCACGTCAATCGCCTGATCCAGATCGTCGACGGCAATGACCGACAGGATCGGACCAAACGATTCATGGTGGTTGATGTGCATGGCCTCGGTGCTGCGAGCGAACAGCGCCGGGGTCATGTAATAGCCGCGGGTTCTGCGCTCCACAGCGACACCACCGGCCACCAGCTCGGCGCCTTCGCGCAGGCCGGTTTCAACAAAGGCAAGGTTTTCAGCGAATTGCTTTTCGTTGGCCACCGGGCCGATCTGCGTATCGGCGTCCAGAGCATGGCCAATCCGATAGCCCTGCGCCTTGGCGGCGAGCCGCTCGACGACCTGATCATGGACACCACGCGTCACGATCAGCCGCTCGGTTGCGGTGCAGCGCTGTCCCGTCTGGACCCATGCGGCGTTGGCGGCGGTCTCGATGGCCAGATCGAGGTCGGCGTCATCAAGGATCACGAAAGCATTCTTGCCGCCAAGTTCGAGCTGAGCCTTGGTCATGGTTTCGGCCGCCTTGCGCAGTACCGCGCGTCCGGTCTCGGTGCCGCCGGTAAAGGTAACCGCCTGGGCGCGATCGATCATCACGTCGCCGGTTGCCCGACCATCGCCGATCACCAGATTGAATACGCCTTGCGGAAGGCCCACGTCTTCAAGGATGCGGGCCAGCAGCACCGCGCATCCGGGCACGAAGCTGGATGGCTTGAGGACGACCGTATTGCCGAACGCCAGCGCGCCTGCAACCTTCCACGCCGGCAACGCAATCGGGAAGTTCCAGGGCGTTATCGCTGCAACCACACCGACCGGCTCACGCGTGACGATGACATTGTGACCATCGCGCATGGAATTGTACCATTCGCCCTGCGCGCGAACCACTTCGGCAGCGAAGTAGTGAAAGCACTGCCCGGCGCGGTTTGCTTCGCCAATTCCCTCGGGCAAAGTCTTGCCTTCTTCGCGGCTGAGCAGGGCGCCGATCTCGATTGCGCGTGCCATCAGCAAGTCGCCGGCCTTGCGCAAGAGGTCGGCGCGGGCCTGCATGTTGAAGCTGCGCCAGCCCGGCAGGGCCCGCGTCGCGGCAGCCATGGCTTCGTCGACCTCAGCCGCGCCAACTTTCGAATAGGCGCCGACGACTTCATCGAGGTCCGAAGGGTTGCGCGTTTCGAAGCCGACCGCGCCGGTCCGCCAGCCGCCGTCGATGAAATTCTGTCCCTGCAAGATTGTGCCTGTCATTACAGCTTCTCCGCAATCACGCCGGCCTTGATGAGCCGCTCGATTTCCTTGTTAGTAAGTTCAAACTTATCTTCCAAGATGGCAATCGTGTCTTCCCCCGAACGGGGAGGCGCGTGGCGATAATCGGCCGGGCTGGCGGAGAGTTTTGCGGGAAACCCGAGAAAACGTACCGGTGTGCCGTCGGACCGCCGGATTTCGTGGACCAGTCCACGCGCCCTGATCTGGGGATGGTCGAGAATTTCGGGGATCTCGTTGACCTTGCCGCCAGGCAATCCGGCCTTTTCCATGGCTGCAATCAGGTCTGCGGCTTTCCATTGCGCAATCGCCGCGCTCATCTGCAAGATCAGGTCGGCGCGATTGACGCTGCGAGAGGCGCTGTTTGAAAATCGCGGGTCATCGGCAAGGTCGGCCACACCGATCATCGCGGTGAACGCGCGGAACTGGCGGTCGTTGCCCAGCGCCACCAGCACGTCGCCATCGGCGCAGGAGAAGTCCTGATAGGGCACCGTATTGGGATGCTGGTTGCCCAGCCGCCGCGGCTCCATGCCGCCGTTCATCCAGTTTGAAGCCTGATTGGCCAGCAGCGAAACCTGCGTGTCCAGCAGTGCAAGGTCGATATGCTGGCCCTCGCCAGTACGGTTCCGGTGATGGAGCGCGGCAAGGATCGACACTGCGGCGTAAAGCCCGGTCGACAGGTCGCTGAACGGGATGCCCACTTTCATCGGCCCGCCACCCGGCTGGTCATCGGGCCTGCCGGTGACGCTCATCAAGCCGCTCAACCCCTGAATCAGGAAATCGTAGCCACCGACATCCTTGTACGGCCCGTCCTGGCCGAACCCCGTGATCGAGCAATGGATCACGTCCGGCTTGATCGCCTTGAGCGAGGGGTAATCCAGCCCGTATTTGGCCAGTCCGCCGACGCGGAAGTTCTCGATCACAATGTCGGCTTCGGCGGCAAAGCGCCGGATCAGGGCGGCGCCCCGGGGATCGGCCATATTGATGGCCACCGACCGCTTGTTGCGGTTGGCGCACAGGTAATAGGCCGAATCGCGACTGCCATCGTCAAGGAACGGCGGACCCCAGCGCCGGGTGTCATCGCCTTGTCCGGGCTGCTCGATCTTGATCACCTCTGCCCCAAGATCCCCCAGGATCTGGGAGCACCAGGGTCCGGCCAGAACGCGCGACAGATCGAGCACCCTGATCCCGGCCAGCGGGCCGGTGCTGGTGCGGTCCGATGGGCCGGTCATTGGTCGGTGAACGCCGGCGGGCGCTTTTCCAGGAAAGCGGCGACCGCTTCGGCATGGTCGCAGGTGTGGTGGGCAAGTGCCTGATAGGCCGCCGAAAGTTCAAGCAACGGCGCAAGCTTCATGTCCTGCCCTTCGCGCAGCAATCGCTTGGCCATGCGGGTGGCATGTCCGGGATTGGCAGCAATGGCCCTTGCCACCGCAAGCGCCCGCTCCAGCACCTGCTCGGGCGCCACCACCTCGGCGACAAGGCCGTACTCCAGCGCCTTGGCGGCATCGATTGTCTCACCGGTCAGCGTCAGCAGGCTGGCGCGCGCCATGCCGATGATGCGCGGCAACAGCCAGGCACCGCCATCACCCGGCACGATACCCAGTTTTACGAAGCTTTCCGCAAACAGCGCCCGGTTCGATGCGATCCGCACATCGCACATGCACGCCAGATCGAGCCCGGCACCGATTGCCGGGCCATTGATGGCCGCAACCACGGGCACTTCAAGATCGTACAGCGCGGTCGGAATGAGCTGGATGCCGGTGCGATAGCTGTTGCGCAACGCAAACGGGGCCCCGCCGAACATGGCGGTCTTGTCGCGCATGTTCTTGACATTGCCGCCTGCACAGAACGCTTTTCCCGCACCGGTGAGGACAATGGCGCGAACGCTCGTGTCGCGGGTCATGGCGGCACAGAACCCGGCGATTTCCGCGCTGTGCGCAGCCGTCGAAATGGCGTTCCGTTCGTCAGGACGGTTGAGGGTGGCGATGACCACCGGGCCATCACGCTCGATCTGCAGGAAGGGGATTTCGTCCATGACGCTGGTTCTCCCGAAAGGGTCAGGTGCGACTTGTCGCTATGCCTGCCTGCACGGGTCCGCTAATATTAATTGTCACCTGAACGATAGTGGATCGGTATCATGGACTTGCGGCAGCTGCGCTATTTCACGGTTCTGGCGGAGACGCTGAACTTCCATCGCGCCGCCGAGCGCTTGCATATGTCGCAGCCGCCCCTGACCGTTGCGATCCGCAAGCTTGAAGAAGAACTCGGCACACCCCTGTTCGAACGCGATCCGCGAGGGGTTCGCCTTACGGCGGCCGGTCTTGCGGCGTTGCTTCCGGCACGTGCAGCGCTTGCGCAAGCAGAACTGGTGCGCGACGCGGTGAGGCAAGGGGCCGCCGGGCTGCGCGGGCGGCTGGTCATCGCCTTCATCGGGTCGGCAATCGCGAACCTGCTTCCGCGCCTTGTCTCGCCATTTCGCGAGGCCTTTCCGAATGTCGAGCTTGTGCTCGAGGAAATGAACAGCGTCGAGATCGTCCGTGCCATCGTCGGGCGGAAGGTCGATGTGGGTCTGGTCCGCTTGCCGGTGATGGATGCCAGTCCCGTGGTGATCGACGTGATCGAGCGCGACCAGCTGATCGCGGCGTTACCCGCCCGGCTCGATCGGCCGCGCCAGTCCGTGGGCGTTGCGTTGAGCGATCTCGCCGAACTGCCATTCATCATTTACAGTCCGGTCAGCGTTCTGCACGCGACCATTCGTCTGGCCTGCCAAAGAGCGGGGTTCGCGCCGCGCGTGACGCAGGAGGCAACGCAAGTTCAGACGATTCTGAGCCTTGTCCAGGCGGGGCTGGGGGTGGCGCTGGTTCCGGCGCGCGCTATCCGTTTTGCGCCCGAAGGGGTGCGATTGCTACAGCTTGCCGATCCGATTCCGATCGAGATGGGTATTGCGCGTGCGCGCGACGCCGGTCCGCTGGCCAGCAACTTCGTCGCCGCGTCGCTGGCCACAGACGATACTCATCCACTATCGAGTTTGAGAAAATAAATATTTGATTGCGGCGTTGCGCTACCGCATCGCGGGTGTCGCCCGGCGCTTTCCGCCGCGTCGTGACAGGATTTCCCCGGTGTTCGATACGCTCACGCTTGCTTCGCTGCCTGCCGATGATGCCGGTTTGCGCACGTCCATCCGCGCGTTAATCGCGCGCCACATCGCGGCTGTTCCGCTTGAACGGCGTGCCCGGTCCTGGCAAGGATTTGACGCCGGCTTCAGTCGCGCGTTGGGTGAGGCCGGTTTTCTGGGGCTGACGCTGCCGACCGCGTATGGCGGGGGCGGGCGCGGTGCATTCGAACGTTTCGTGGTTGTCGAAGAACTGCTCAGCGCTGGCGCGCCGGTGGCGGCGCATTGGATCGCCGACCGCCAGAGCGCGCCGCTGATCCTCAACTTCGGTACGGAAGAACAGCGCCAGACGTATATCCCGCGCATCTGTCGGGGGGAGGCCCTGTTCTGCATCGGGATGAGCGAGCCGGGGTCGGGTTCGGACCTTGCCAGTGTGCGCACCCGCGCCGACCGCACCGCTGACGGCGGCTGGGTGGTCAATGGCCAGAAGATCTGGACCACCAATGCCATGCATTCCGATTACATGATCGCCTTGCTGCGCACGTCGGGTACGGCGGCGGACCGCAATGCCGGTCTGTCGCAACTGATCATCGACCTCAAGGCGCCTGGCGTGAGCGTGCGACCGATCGTGGACCTGACGGGTGATGCGCATTTTGCCGAAGTGTTCTTCGAGAACGTGCAACTTGGCGCAGATGCCTTGATCGGGATCGAGGGGCAGGGCTGGGCGCAGGTTGTCGCCGAACTGGCGTTCGAGCGTTCAGGGCCGGAACGGATTTATTCCAGTGTGGTGCTGCTGGATGCCTGGGTCCGGCACCTTCAGGAAGTGGGCCGCAGCGATGCCGCACCGCTGGTCGGGCGGTTGACGGCTGAACTGGCAACGCTGCGCGCGATGTCGATTGCCTGCACCGCACGGCTTGTCGCGGGGGATAGCCCGGTCGTGGAAGCAAGCATCGTGAAGGATCGCGGAACGACCTTCGAACAGGACTTGCCCGAAGCCATTGCCGACGATCTGGCGGCGCACCCGGATGAAGCGATCAGCGACACGCTGTACCGCACGTTGCTTTACGTGACGCACATCGCACCAAGCTTCAGCCTGCGCGGCGGAACGCGGGAGATCCTGCGCGGGATTATCGCGCGCGGCATGGGCTTGCGGTAACGAAACGGGAAGGATCACGATAATGAACGAGCTTCTCGAACCATTTGACCGGATGCTGGAAGCGCTGGTCACGCCCGCCGCCGTGCGCGCTGTCGAGGGCGGCGCGTCGGCGGTCGCGATGTGGCGGGAACTGGCCGCTTCCGGCTTTCTGGATGCACTGGTCGATGAACAACACGGCGGGGCAGGTCTGTCGCTTGCCGATGTGCAGCCCTTGATCGCCGCAGTGGGGGCAAGGGCAGTACCGCTCCCGGTTGGCGAGACAATGGTGGCGCGTGCGCTGCTTGCCCGGGCTGGCGTGCCAATTCCGCAGGGGCCGATCGTGCTGGCGACCTCTGCGGTATCCGGCCAGATCGTGCCTTGCGCGCAAGTGGCCGAACACGTGCTGGTCGATACCGGTTCCGGTTTGGTACTGACGGGCATCGGCGACCTGTCACCGGTGGCAACAGGGGTGTATCATGCTCTGGCTGCGCGGCTTGTCTGGACGGGCCCGATCGTCGGGCTGGCGCTGCCACGTCCGGCAAAGGGTTTGCGCCCTATCGCAGCGGTCTTGCGTGCAGCCCTGATCAGCGGTGCCGCGGCAAGGCTGACCGACATGGCAGCAAGGTATGCCAATGAACGGGTGCAGTTCGGCAAGCCGATCGGCAGGCAGCAGGCCCTGCAGCAGTCGCTGGCGGTGATGGCTGAAGACATGATCGCCGTGCGGATCGCCTCGCAGCTCGGATGCGCCGGTGGACTGGACGTGGGTGCGACCGTGGCTGCCGTGGCCAAGTCAACGGCTTCAGCGATAGCGGCGCGCGTGGCCAATACGGCTCATGCCGTGCACGGGGCGATCGGCATCAGCGAGGAATATGACCTCCAGCTTCTGACCCGGCGCATGCATGAATGGCGCGCCGCCGATGGGTCAGAAGGGTACTGGAACACGGTGCTTGGTGGCGCCCGTCTTGCTGACGCTGCCGGTACGGTGGACTGGGTGCGCGCGCAGGTTCCTGTGTGAACCCTGCCTGATCGAAGGTCGCAAGGGCGGGCAATCCCACGGCGCCTTCGCTCTCGCCCTTGCGCGATCAGGGCAACGTGCCTGAAAAGCGGTTCATGCCCGGAACGGCCCGCGTCTTGCGCCCGCCGGGCAACGCCACATCACCCGCGACGCCAGCGGGCAGGTCCACCTCCAGCTTGAACCTGCCATCCTTTGCGACCCAGTTGCTGCGTATGACGCCGCGCACACTGTGATAGGTGGCCCCGCCACTCTTCAGCCGGGGGTCCATGATCGGGGCAATCGACAGGTGCGCAAAGCCCGGCTCGGCAGCATCGATGCCGGCCACTCTGCGGAACAGGAACGAGCCGATCGCGCCGAAGGCATAGTGATTGCGACTGTTCATCCCGGCATCGCCCGCATCGCTGTTCCAGCGCTCCCACATCGAGGTGGCGCCTTTTTCGACCATATAGCCCCACGACGGATAGCTGCTCTGCAACAGCAGGCCAATGGCGGTGGCTTCCTGCCCGGCAATGGCAAGGGCATCGAGGATATGCGGCGTGCCGAGAAAGCCGGTGGACAAGTGATTGCCGCGCCGGGCTATGTCTGCGGCCAGACGCCGTCCGGATTCGGCAACCGCCGGGGGTGTCAGCAACCCGAAGCGGATGGCCAATACGTGGCTGGTCTGGCTGTTGTTGCCGACGCTGCCATCTGCCTTGACGAACGCGGCGTTGAACGCCGTCCGGATGTCCTTGAACAGTGTGCGGTAACGGTCGGCAGCCACATCGTTACCGGTTGCGGCTGCCATTCTGGCCATCATGTCGGCGTTAGCCGCCCAGAATGCCGTGCCAATCAGATCCTTCGGCGTGGTGGCATCGCCCGGATTGGCCGGATTGGCATCGACCGACAGCCAGTCGCCATAGTCGGCGCCACGCCCGTTCTGCCACAGCATTGCTGGATTGGCAGCAGCAATCCAGTCCATGTAGGATTCCATCGCGGACCAGTTTGCCGCTATGATCCCGGTACTGCCACTCTGCCGCCAGACGGTGAAGGGCAGGACTATGCCGGCATCTGCCCACCCCGGTGACGACAGGTTCATCGTCGGCACGAATGGCGGAATGCAATCGGGGAACGCGCCCTTGGCCGACTGCCCGTGGCGCATGTCCTCCATGATACGTGCGGTGAAGGCCTGCACGTCCATGGCATAGGCGGCGGCTGGCCAGAACACTTCTGCATCGCCCATCCAGCCCAGTCGTTCATCGCGCTGCGGGCAATCGGTAGGCAGGCCGAAGAAGTTGGCCTTCTGGCTCCATACCGCGTTGTGCCAGAATTTTTGCACGACCGGATCGCCCACGCGCAGGTCACCGGTAAGCGCCAGATCCTGATGGCCAACCCTGCCTTCCAGATGCCACGCGGATCGCGAATCCGGAACGCCGCTCAGTTCGACATAGCGAAAGCCGTGATAGGTAAAGCGGGGTTCCCATGTCTCATGCCCCGTTCCTGCGGCAACATAGACATCGCGCGCCCATGCCGTGCGCAAGTTGGCCTGATCTATCGTGCCATCCGCCTTCAGTATTTCGGCAAAGCGCATGCTGACGCGGGTTCCGGCAGGCGCGGTGAGCGACAGGCGCGGCCACCCCGCGAAATTCTGCCCGAAATCGACAAGGTATCGGCCAGCAGCAAGTCGTGTCACGGCGGCGGGCTGCAACGTTTCGAGCGCGCGGATCGGCGGGCAGCGCTGCGGCTCCATGGCGACGTGGGGCGCGGGCACGGACTCCGCCGTTCGCCAACCGATCGACGATGCACCCGCGCGCGCCCAGTCGGTCTGGTCAAGCCGGGCGTCGAACACCTCGCCGTCATACAGGCTGGCTTCGCGCACCGGGCTGTCGCCGATCTGCCAGCCGGGACCGGTGGCGATCACATCGCGCGCGCCGTCGCGGTAGGTGATCTCAAGCTGCGCCAACAACCGGCACGGCGCGGAGCCGAACGCAAATCGACCGCTGGTACTGAACTTGCCGCCATACCAACCGTCGGCGACCTCGAAGCCCAGCACGTTTGCGGCCTGCATGATCCGGTCCGATACGTCATAGGTCTGGAAGAGCACGCGCTTTGAAGGGTCGGTGAACTCGGGCGCCAGCTTGCGGTCATCGACGACCTGTCCGTTCAGCGATGCCTCGTAGACACCCAGTGCGGTTGCATGCAGGCGCGCCGACGCAACAGGGCGCGTCACGACGAAGGGTTTGCGCAGGCGGCTGGCTGGCGTTGTCGGCCAGGGTTCGCCGATCGGAAGCGTGCCGGTGGCGGAGATGGCATCTGGCCAGGCCGCATCGTCCAGCGTTGGTTCGTGCCAGCCATCGCTTGCGCCGACGTTGACCTTCCAGCCCCGGCTGGCCGTGGTCAGGCGCGCTGTCAGACCCGCACCATGGCGCAAGAGGGCGGCCAGCACTGGCGGCGCCACGCCGAAGCCGACGCGGCGGGTAACCGACACGGCGATGACGTTGCGCCCCTTGGCCAATTGCAGGGGGTAGACAGCCATCTGCGTCCAGCGCACCGGACCATCCTGAGGGGCGGAAACCGGCACGCCATTCAGCCACACGCCAGTCGTTTCGTTGGCTGACAGGCACAATTCGGCAGGCGCTGCGGCCTCGCTTGCAAAGGTCCAGCGGAACTGACGCGCCTGCCCGGCCTTGACCGGGGCGCTGCCTGCAATCCAGTGCAGGCCAGCCAGCCGATCTGCCCTGGCGACGTCGGTTTCGCTGGCGAGCCAGTCACCCTGCCAATCGCTTGGTGCCAAGCCGGTTTCCCACACGGCTGGTGCGCTGGTTATTGGTGCCTTGCTGCGGTTGGTCCAGACCTGCACCTGCCAGTGCGCCTGCGCGCGCGAAGGCAAGGAGGGGCCCTGATAGGCAATATCGACCGTCCGGTCCGAGGCGACGCGGCCGCTGTCCCACAACAGGTTGGTGTCCGCAGCAAGGTCAGCGGCGTTACGGGCAACAAGAACGCGAAAGGCAGTCTGCCGCATGGCGGGATCTGCAAACGCCAGTTGCCAGGAAAAGCGGGGCGGAAGGTCACCCAGTGCCAGCGGTGTATCAAGACCGCACACTTGCAGCGCCAGCACTTGCGCGGACGGCGCCGCCCCGGCCCAGCCGGGCAGGGGCATAGCGGCCATTGTGCCGCCAGCCAGCCCGATCCCGATCGCTTCGCGTCTGTTGATCTGCATTTTCACTCTCCCTGCCACCGCGTGTGACGTCGGTGTCAATCTTCCTGCCAAAGGTCAGGGCTTGATCGTGCCTTCCGCGATGATGGCGCTACCGGTCAGCACTGGCGCTGTGGCGGAGCGGGCCACTTCGATTCCGACCGGTCCGTGCGCGATACGCCAACGGTGCGCCGTGGAATCGAAAGTGCCCAGCAATCGCCGATCAGCGGTGATGCGCACCACTTTGCTTTCGCCCGGCGCCAGCACGGGTTTGCTCCATCCGATCAGGCGACGTGGCTTGCCGGGCAGCGTGGCGTAGACTTGTGGCACATCGGCGCCAGTCCGCGAGCCGGTGTTGGTGACACGGAAGGCCACGGTTGCAGTCCTGCCGCCGCTTACCCGCAGGCCGTCATAGCGAAAGCTTGCATAGGACAGGCCATGACCGAATGCGAATAGCGGTGCCGCCGCGGTGCGATCGAACCAGCGATAGCCCACGTCGGCGCCTTCGGGATAGCGGATCGTGAATGGCGGGGAGTTGGTGTTCACGCCATATGTCGCGCGATCTTCCTTGCTGGGCGGGGGCAAGCCGGACCCTGGAAGCTGCGGATTGGGCAATTGTTGCGTGCTCGCAGGGAAGGTCACCGGCAACCGGCCCGACGGGTTGACCGAGCCAGCCAGCACGCCGGCAATCGCATCGCCGCCCCGCTGCCCGGAATACCATGCTGCCACGACCGCAGGAGTCTTCGCCAGCCAGGGCATGGCCACGGCGTTGCCCGTTTCCAGTACCACGACGGTGCGCGGATTTGCGCTTGCCACCGCATCGATCAGCGCATCTTGCCTGCCATCGAGCGAGAGGTCGGGCTGATCCATCGCCTCGGTGCTGAACTTCTCGGCAAAGACCACCGCGACATCGGCGTTGCTGGCCGCTGCGGCTGCGGCATCCGGATCGCTTCCGTCGAAAAAGCGCACGTCCGCCGTGGGGAAGGCGCGGCGCAGCGCGTCAAGTGGCGGGGTGCCGCCCCACACCTTGCGCGCAAAGCCCGCCGCAGCGCCATCCTTTACCGTCTCGACTTTGGCAAAGCCTCCGACAGGGGTCACCTGACTTGAACCGCCACCGGCCGGCACGCCAATATCCGCGTGGCCACCCACCACGACAATCCGTTTCACCGTGGCCGGGAACGGGAGCATATCGCCTTCGTTTTTGAGCAGGACGATCGCTTCCTCGGCGGTCCGCAGCGATACCGCGCCGTCGCGCTGATAGTCGATCGGTCCGGTGGCCAGCGGGCGCGCGACCAGCCCGTGAACGAACATGGTCCGCAAGACGCGCCGCGCGGCCGTATCCACCGCAGCGACCGGCAGCGCGCCTGCCTTCACGCCTGCCAGCAATTCGGTCGATAGCCAGCGCTTCTTGTCCAGTTGTTCGCCTTGCTGCTGGTCAAGTCCGGCGAGCAGCGCTTCGGTCGAATGGACCGCGCCCCAGTCCGACATGACGAAGCCGCGATAGCCCCAGTCACGGCGCAGCACATCCGTCAGCAGGAAGCGGTTTTCGCACGCATAGCTGCCACCGATCTTGTTGTAGGCGCACATGACCGCTCCGGGACTGCCGCCTTCGATCCCCAGTTGAAAGGCCAGCAGGTCGCTTTCCCGCATGGCGGTCTCGGCCAATTCGACAGAGGCGTTGGCGCGGCCGGTTTCCTGATTGTTCAGCGCGAAATGCTTGATCGTCGCAATGATCGCGTTGGACTGTATGCCTTCGATCTGGGCGGCGACCAGGGTGCCCGCAAGCAGCGGATCTTCACCCAGGTATTCGAAGTTGCGCCCGGCCCGAGGATCGCGGACCAGATTGACCCCTCCCGCCAGCATCACGTTGAAGCCCTTGGCCCGCGCCTGCGATCCGATCATTCTGCCCGCTTCGCGCACGAGCGAGGGGTTCCAGGTTGCGGCCATTGCCATGCCCGATGGCAGGACCGTGGCGACATCGCCCTTGCGCATGTCCATCAGGTTGGAGACGCCGAGGCTGGCATCGGTGGCGACTTGCGGGGGAATGCCAAGCCCGCCGTTCCCCGCTACGTAGCCCGCGCCTACGGTAATGCCAGCGGGGCGTTGCGCCGGGGCGACGAGCGCGAGAAAGCGCCCGTGGAGCAGCGCGATCTTGTCCTCAAGGCTCATACGGGCGAGCGTTGCGCGGGCCCATGCATCGGCACGGGCATCCTCTCTGGGGGTCGGGACCGAGCCTGTTGCCGGTGCGCGCGCAAGCACGCCTGTCGGTGGCAGCGCCAGAGCCGCCACAGCAGTGATCAGCACAAGTGGTAAGGGAAACTGGCGCTTGTGCATGACGATGCCTCTCTCGGTCCGGACAGTTGGCGTGCGTCCTTGAGGCAGAGCTATGGCGTGAGCGGGGCGCTTGTCAATAAAATGTCCGTCACCGTTCGATTAATTGGGTCGGCCGTTGCCAGTGTCGGCTGCGTGTGGAACAAGCCGCAGTCATGCAGGCAACCGCAAATCCCGTAAGATCCCGTCGCGGCAGGCCGACAGCCGCCCGCGTTTCTGCAATCGACCGCGCGATTGTGGTGACAGCGCGCACAATGTTTCTGGCAGAAGGCTACGATAGCGTGGCCATGGAGCAGGTTGCGGTCCTGGCCGACATCTCCAAAGGTACGCTATACGCCCGTTACCCGTCCAAGGAGGCGCTGTTCACCGCCGTGATCGAAGCCTCGGTCAAGGAATGGTCGGATGAAGCGGCATTGGGCGACGATTTGCTGACCGATGTCATCGGCCAACGTCTGCATCACCATGCACGCACGATCGCCATGGCACTGCAGCGGCCCGATGTTCTGGGTATTCAGCGCCTTGTCCTGTCGGTGCGGACCCGGTTTCCGGCGCTCGCGCGGGCGATGCATGACCGGGGATATGCGTATATCGTTGGCTTGATTGCGGGTGATATCGCTGCTGCGGCGGTGCGCGATGGTGTTCCTGTCCGAAATCCGCAGGCGGTTGCCCAGATGTTGGTCGGCGCGATCACCGGCTTCCAGATCCAGGAGGACGCCGATCCGGCGAACGCACCGAACCTTGAGGCATTCGCCTGCAACCTCGTCGAAGTCCTGTTGGCAGGCCGGGCCGCTTGGTGAGCGCTTGATATTCGTACGCGATCGTACAATATATTTGAAACCATCACGCGAGTCGTGACCAAGGGGAAATCAGGATGCGTCAGGTTCCGAATGCTCTCATCGCCGCCATCGTGCTTGGCGCAGTCGCACTCCCCGCTTCGGTGCTTGCTGCCCCCGCCAACGGAACCCCGGCCGCCGCTTCGACGCCTGCCGCACCACCGGCCAGCGCCCCCAAGTACACGACTGCGGATACCGAGATCGGCACGCTTATCGATGACCCCGCAGCCAAGCTCATTCTCGACAAGATCGTACCGGGAATGACCACGAACCCCCAGATCGATATGGCGCGCTCGATGACGCTCAAGTCGATCCAGCAGTTCGCGGCGGACCAACTGACCGATGCGCGTCTGGCGCAGATCGACGCGGAGTTCGCCAAGCTGCCCAAGTGACGGACATGGCTCTGTCCCGACCGAAAAGGTGGTGAACTGAGCTCTTCGGTGCGCAAATCTTATCAGATCGGCATTTTCTGCCGCCATATGCGAATGCGATGAGTTCTTGAATTTCGCATAGCAATCCCCCACGGTGGCGCGGAAGGCGCAGCGGCGTCGAATCGCGGGGTGAGGGTATGGCGGGTGATGGTGCGGCGGGCGCGCGGGTTGCGCTGGTGACCGGGGCCAGTCGTGGGGCAGGGCGCGGGATCGCGCGCGGCTTTGGCGAACTGGGCTACACCGTCTATGTCACCGGGCGCTCCACCGTGTCGGGTAGTGCCAAAGGCTGGGCCAAAGGCTGGGATGGCTCTGTTCTGCCCGGCACCGTGCAGGAAACGGCGGACGAAGTGACGGCGGCGGGTGGCACGGGCAATGCCGTGTTGTGCGATCATGGCGACGATGCGCAAGTTGCCAGCCTGTTCGAACGGATCGCGCGCGACCACGGGCGGCTTGACGTGCTGGTCAACAACGCGACGTTCATCCACCACCAGTTGATCGAAAAGCGACCTTTCTGGGAGAAGGAACTGGCCGCGGTCGGCATTCTGGATGTCGGGTTGCGCTCGGCCTATGTAGCCAGTTGGCATGCCGCGCGCATGATGGTGGCGCAAGGCTCGGGGATCATCGCGTTCGGATCGTCGTTCGGCGGATCGTGCTACATGCACGGGCCCGCTTATGGCGCGCAGAAGGCGGGGCTGGACAAGTTCGCGCACGATATGGCGCATGACCTGCATGGCACCGGCGTGATCGCGGTGTCGGTGTGGATGGGGCCGCTGGTCACCGAACGCTCGCTGATCGCGCGCCAGACCAATCCTGAGCAGTACGAAGGCTTCCTCGAAACTGCCGAGAATCCGGAATTCACCGCGCATATCATCGACGCCATCGACCGTGCGCCCGATCGTGAGGCGCTTTCGGGGCAGACGCTGATCGGCGCCGAAATCGCGCGCACGCTGGGCGTGACCGATCGCGGGCACGAGCGGCCGTCGTATCGCGCCATGCTGGGCAGCCCGCGGCCGAAGAATCCCGCCGCCGTTTATTGATCGGGCGCTGGTCCCCCGGCTTCGGTCGCGGATGGCCCCATGCACTTGCGCGAAAGGAAATACCCATGACCGACGCCGCCCTGCTCCGCCGGATCGAGCGGCTCGAAGCGCTCGACGCCATCCGCCAATTGCCCGCCAAGTATGCGCTGGCGCTCGATATGCGCGACATGGACGCGATGGTTTCGCTGTTCGAGCCGGAGGTGCGCGTGGGCAAGGGCGCATCGGGGCGGCAGGCGCTGCGGGCCTATATGGACCGCACCTTGCGCGCGCCGTTTACCGGCACATCGCACCATATCGGCGGCCATATCATCGAGTTCGACGCCGAGGATCGCGCGCACGGCATCGTCTATTCCAAGAACGAGCACGAGACGCCGGCGGCGGGCGGGGCGGACGAATGGGTCATCATGCAGATGATGTACGCCGACGATTACGTGCGGGTGGAGGGGCGCTGGTTTTTCGCCCGCCGCCTGCCGCTCTATTGGTATGCCACCGACCTCAACAAGCCGCCGGTCGGCCCCGCCAAGATGCGCTGGCCGGGCACCGAATGGGTCGAAGGCAATTTCCACAAGCTGTTCCCGAGCTTCGCCGAATTCTGGGCGCGCGAAGGGGATTCGGGCGCGCCAGTGGCCGAGCCGGCGCCGCTCGACCGCTTTCTGGAAACGATGCGGCGCGGGCAGGCGGCTCCGAAAGTGCAAGTCCGCGCGACGGAGTAGGATTGGGCGACGCATATCGGCGATTGCTTGGATATTTCCACTTGATATGCGGAAAAAATGCCGGGTAACCTGATGAATGGGGCCGCGCAAAGGCCCGATGGGAGACGTGCCGTGACTGCCAGCCTCGAACAGATTTCCGCACGCCTTGCCGCGCTTGAGGACAAGGAGGAAATTCGCGCGCTCAAGGCCCGGTACTTGCGCGCCTGCGATCTGAAGGATCCTGATACGGTGCGCGATTGCTTTGCGCCGGGGCCGATCCGGATTGCGTACCAGAACTTCCCCGAGTTCACCGATCGCGACGCTTTCGTGGCCGTCTATCGGGAAATGGGGTGCCAGCCGGGCGTCTATGACATCCACCATGCCACCAACTGGGAGATCGCATTGACCGGCGCGGACAGCGCCACCGGCAAGTGGTCGCTCAACTTCCGTACGATCCTGACCGGGCCGCGCCATATCGTGCGGCTCGCGGTCGAGTACGACGATACCTATTGCCGCAAGGATGGCCGCTGGTGGATTGCCGAAACCGTCAGCACGATCACCTCGATGCTGACCGAGGCGATTGCGGAGGACGGTTCAACCAGCGTGCTTGCCTTCGGCGCGGTACCGGTTGCGGCCTGAGGGCAGGTGCCCGAGGATCGGGGCCTGAGGGTCGCCATCCTCGGGCCATGGCGCGCGGTTCACAACGCCGGTTCGGTTGTCTCGACCGGCGCCTGGCGGCATCCGCGCACCACGCGTCCGGGGCTGGCGGCGGTGGCGCGATCCTGGCGGCGGATGACCTGACCGTTGCACAAAGTGGCGACGTAACCGGTCGCCGCCTGATCGAGCCGTCGTCCGCCGCCCGGCAGGTCATTCCGCACGACGGGCGCATGCAGGGTAAGGGCGGTCTGGTCGATGACGTTGATGTCGGCCTTGTATCCGGCCCGCAGCAGGCCGCGATCCTCCAGCCCGACCGCGCGCGCAGGCTTTGCCGAAAGCGCGCGCACCGCCTGCGCCAAGGACAGACGCTCGCCATCGCGGTCGCGCACCCAGTAGGTCAGCAGAAACGTGGGATAGCTGGCGTCGCAGATGGCCGCGTAATGCGCGCCGCCATCGCCCAGCCCCAGCACGGTATCGGGCCGCTGCATCAGCGGCAGCAGCGCATCGAGCCGCCCTTCGTGGAAATTGCCCAACGTGTTGAGGATCATGCCATGGCCATCGCGCGCCATCAGCAGGTCATAGGCGATCGCCTCGGGTGCCAGCCCGGCCGCACGCGCCTGCGCGCCGATGCTCGTTTCGGCGGGAGGCGCGTAGTTGGGTGGGTCGGCGAACGGGAACATCCAGTCCCAGTTGCGGGTCATCATGGCCAGCGGATGGCCGGCTTCCGGGCGCTGTGCGATCAGGCTTGCCCGGACGGCGGGATCGCGCAGGCGCTCCAGTCGGGCAGAAAGCGGCAGATCCGCGATGGCGAGATAGTCCGGGCACAGGCAGAACGCGTGCGTCGACAGTTCCCAGCCCGAGATCAGGCCGATCGGTCGCGGCAGGATCTGCGGCGCGATATGCAACCCGCGCGCGTTGGCGGCATCGACCACGGCCAGCGCCTGCTCCCATGTCGCAGCACCATGGTTCGAGGTGGCAAGCGTGAAAGTCGCCGGGCGGCCACAGCTTTCGGCCACGGCCACCAGATGCGCGACCTCGTCCTGCCAGGATGCGAACGGCGCATCGAGCACCATTTGCAAGATGCCCGTTCCCGCCTCGGTCATGGCCTCGGCAATGGCCTTGAGTTCGGCGGCATCGGCGGCATAGCTGGGGATCTGGTCCCCCGCCTTGGTGCGGTGGATCAACAGGCGCGACGTGGCAAACCCGATGGCGCCCGCGTCGATCGCCTCGCGCGCGATGGCCTTCATCCGGGCCAGATCGTCCGCGCTCGCCGCCTCGCGCGCGACGCCGCGTTCGCCCATGACGTGGACCCGCAAGGGACTGTGCGGCAACAGCGCCGCTACATCGATATCGCGGCGCCGCCGCTCCAGCGCATTCAGGTAGTCGGGGAAAGTCTCCCAGTCCCACGGCAGGCCTTGCGCCATGACCACGCCGGGAATGTCCTCCACCCCTTCCATCACGCGGATCAGGGCGTCATGATCGTCCGGGCGGCAAGGCGCGAACCCGACGCCGCAGTTGCCCAGAATTGCCGTCGTGACGCCGTGCGAGGACGAGGGGGAAAGCGTCTCGGACCAGATCGCCTGCCCGTCATAATGCGTGTGAATGTCGACGAAGCCGGGGGTGACGATCAGCCCGGTCGCATCGATCAGCTCGCTGGCTTCGCCTGCAAACGCCGGGCCGACATAGGCGATCCGGTCCGCGATGACGGCGACGTCGCCGATGAAGGGTTCATCGCCCGTACCATCGACGATCCGGCCGCCCCGGATCAGGAAGTCTGCTTTCATGCCACCGGCTCCAGCGTTTGGGAAAGCGGACCACGCCCGGCCCAGAATGCGCCTTCGCGGTCGGTGTCGACGTCGACCGCGCTGCGCACGCCCAGCGCGGCGCGCGCCTGATCCAGCGGCAGGTGGAAATGGTCTTCCAGCTTGGCAAGGAACAGCGCGTCGCTGGCTTGCCCGACGGTGATGCCGCGCTGGATGCAGTCCACCGCGGTCGGCCACACCTGCGGGTAATGCAGCAGTGTGCGCACGGTATAGCGCAGCGAGCCGAAGATCTGGATCACGCTCAGCTCCGCCGCCAGTTCGGGATTCTTGATGTATTTGAACACGTTGGTCAGCCGGTACCAATAGGGCACGAGTTCGCCCATGAAGTTGAACCCGCCGCCGGTCAGGATATGCTCGAAATCGTGGGTCTGGCCCGAGCGCAGATTGTAGAATTCAAGCTGGGTCTTTGGCGCGGTCCATGGCGTGATCTGGATTTGGTAATCGCCCTGGGTGATCCAGCGATGGAAGATTCCGCCAAGCGTTCCCGGGGCGTAGTCCTTGAAATCCGCGATCGCATATGTCGAATAGAACCCTTCCTTGAACCACGCGTCGAGCAAGGGGTTCACCCGGCGTTCGTCCTCGAACATCTGTTCGATCCGCGCGTGATCGCGCAACGATTCAAGGATCGGCAGGAATTCCCACATCTCGGCCTGTGGCGGCATGTCCGGGCCATTCTTGCGCAACAGGATCGTGGCCAGCCAATCGCGCAGGCGCGGGTTGTTCAGATATTTCGACGAGGACACGAGCACGCTGCTGGGCGTTTCGACCGGCATGACGCCGCGCGCGAGGTAGGCGATTTCACCGTCGACCATCAGCCAGATCCTTCAAGGGCGAGCGAATGCTGCAAGCCGCACGCCGCCATGCTGCAGCAATGCTGCGGCTGGGTAAAGCGTCAAGCCGGAAAGGGCGCTTAGCCGGGCAGGGCGGCATAGTCGGTATAGCCATGTTCCTCGCCGGTATAGAGGTGGGCATAGTCGGGCTTGGTCAGAGGGGCGTCCTTGCGGAAACGCGCGACCAGATCGGGGTTGGCGATGAACGGCCGGCCGAACGATGTCGCATCCGCCGCGCCGGATGCCAGCAGCGCTTCGGCCGTTGCGCGGTTCAGCCCGTTGTTGGCGATGATCGGCCCGGACCATGTGGCGCGCAGGAACCCCAGCGTGTCAAAGTCGGGCAGCGCCAAGTCGGTGACATGCAGGTATGCGCAACGCAGCGGGTCGATGGCGGCAAGAAACGCCCCGAAGGTTTCGGCAGGATCGCTCGGGTCCATCGCGTTGTAGGGGTTGCCGGGCGAGATCCGCACGCCGACGCGATCCGCGCCGATCGCCTCGGCCAGCGCCTTGACCACCATGGCGGGAAAGCGCGCGCGTCCTGCGCTATCGCCGCCGAATTCGTCCTCGCGCCGATTGCTGCCGCGATCGAGGAACTGGTTGATGAGGTATCCGGATGCGCAATGCAGTTCCACCCCGTCGATCCCGGCGGCCCTTGCGTTGCGCGCGGCCTGCGCGAATTCCCCGGCCAGCGCGGGCAATTCATCGGCCGCCAGCGCACGAGGCGCGGCACAGTCGGCGGGCACGCCGTCGGGGCCGGGCACTTTGTCGGGACAAGCGATGGCGCTGGGTGCGATCACGTCTGCGTCAAAGCCGCGATTGGCGAGCACGGCCACCCGTCCGACATGCATCAACTGGATGACGATCAGCCCCCCTTCGGCATGGACCGCTTCGGCCACTTTGGCCCAGCCGTCGATCTGTGCCTGCGAATGGAGCCCCGGCGTGCGCCAGTAACCCTTGCCCGCCGGGCTCGGCTGGGTGCCTTCGCTGACGATCAGTCCGGCGCTGGCCCGCTGGCGATAGTATTGCGCCATCAGCGCGGTCGGAACATCGCCGGGCCCGGCGCGGTCGCGTGTCATCGGTGCCATGACGATGCGGTTGGCAAGCTGCAACGCACCAAGCTGGATGCCTTGGAAAAGCAGGCTCAAGATTCGCAATCCTTATGAAATTACGCTTTCAAATCTCTATTTGCGCTATATTGTATTGGAAAATTTACGTAATGCAACAATCTCGCATGTGTCTGCGGGACTGAGCGGGGGACCGGCGATGATCGATTATCGGCTTGATGGCAAAGTGGCGCTGGTGACCGGCGGTGCGGGCGGCATCGGTCGCGCGGCAGCATTGGCATTCGCCCGGTCAGGGGCCAGCGTGCTGGTGTGCGATGTCAACGAGGACGGCGGGCGCGAGACCGTGGCGATGATCGCCGCTGCAGGGCGGGGCAAGGCGGCGTGGCAAGCCTGCGATGTCAGCAAGCCGGATGACGTCAAGGCGATGGTCGCCGCCGCCGTCGCCACTTTCGGACGGCTGGATTTTGCGTTCAACAATGCCGGGGTCAATTCGATCACGGCCAACGAATACGACGATGCGGTCTGGGCGCGCAGCATCGGCGTCAACCTGACCGGCGTGATGCTGTGCATGCGTGAAGAGGCCGAGGTCATGTTGCGGACCGGTGGCGGGGCCATCGTCAACACCGCGTCGATGAACGGTGTTGTCGGCAATCCCGCGCAACCGGCCTATACGGCGGGCAAGCATGGGGTCATCGGCCTGACGCGCCATGGCGCGCTGCGCTGGGCTTCGTCGGGGATCCGGGTAAACGCGGTGTGTCCCGGCGTGATCGACACGGCGATGAGCGCGCAGGCCGCCGCCGACCCGCAGGTGCGCAAGATGATCGAGGCGATGACTCCGGTGGGGCGCATGGGGCGTCCCGAGGAAGTGGCCGAGGCCGTCGTCTGGCTCTGTTCCGATGCGGCCAGCTTCATCACCGGCCATCCCTTGCTGATCGATGGCGGGGCGACTGCTTTTTAGGAGCGGGGGACTTCAGGAGCGGGTGACTTCAGGAGCTGGGGGCGGGCTCTGTCGGCATGCAACGCCGTTGAGGAAGATGCCGACGACCAGCTCTGCCTGTTGCTCCATTTCGGCCAATGACATCGGTGGCCCGCCAAACAGCAGGCGCCGTTGCCATTCGCCGAACGCCATGGCCACGAATTGTGTGGCCTCATCGCGAATGGTTGGCCCATCAAGCCCGTGGCGCCGCATTATCTCGACGATCGGATCGACCTGATAGCGTTCGAATTGCAGCCGGGCGATTTCGCGCACTTCGGCAAATTCTGCACCTTCACGATAAAGCAGCGCTGCAATTTGCCGACTGCGTTCTTGCGAGAGTTGACCCATTACCGCGACGACGTGCGCGATGAGTTCACCGGCCAGACCGGTGCCTTGGGCAGATTGTGCGACAAGGTCCGGCTCGCTGCTGGCACGTCGCAGCTGCGCGCTTGAAGCTTCAAGGCACGCCGCAAACAGCGCCACCTTGTCCGGATAGCGATTGTACAATGTTCGTGTCGAAATGTCCGCCTTTGCGGCGATCGTGCGCAACGAGGCGCCGCGAAACCCCCGGCTGGCAAACTCTTCAAGCGCTGCCTCGATCAGCGCGGCAGCTTTCCGTTCGGCTTCTTCGGCGTTGGGCCGACCCGCACCCTTGCGGGCCGGCATCCGACTGATCGCGTTCCCTGTCATCACCGGTTTCATCGCCGACCACGGTCATTCTGGCAAGCCGCCACAGCTCCGTTGACTAAATACACACTTTGTTGTAATTAATTCCCGGAAGGCGCCCGAGAGCGCGATTTTTCGAGGAGTCGAGGATGCAGGCCCAATTCAAAGGCGATGGCGTGACCCTGGACGAGGCCATTGGCGCGCTTGATCCCGTTGTTGCGCTGCTGTCGCTGATACAGATCACTGGCGATCGGACGCTGCTGCACACGTTTGGTCCGGCACTCGAAGGTACCCAGCACAAGCTGCGCGAGGCATTCGTCAACTTTGGCGAGCAGGAAAAGCCGAGCGAGGCTGCGGTCGAGGTGGCTGCAGAAGTGCGCAATCGGCTTAAGGTCGCGCTGCTGTCTGGCCGCCCGCCTGTCTTGACCAGTCTGGACAAGCCATTGTTCCGCGCGATGTCGCGTCTTGCGCTGGGTATCGACATTCCGGAGATGTCGGTTGATCCCGCTCTGCAGCATGCCGGCTTTGTCACGGATACGCGGGTGAGCATGCCAAAGGCTTTGCCGCCGGCCGGGTTCAAAGTGCTGGTTGTCGGGGCCGGCATGATGGGAATCAATGCAGCGGTGAAACTGCAGCAGGCCGGCTTCGATTATACGATACTCGAGCGCCTTGACGCAGTTGGCGGAAACTGGCTGGAAAACACCTATCCCGGAGCTGCCGTCGATACACCCAGCCGCGTCTATTCGTTCTCGTTCGAGCCGAATGCTGCTTGGACCAAGTACTATCCGACCGGTCCGGAATTCCTGTCTTATCTGTCACGAGTGGCTGAGAAGTACAGCGTGAACGAGCATATCCATTTCGGAACGACGGTAACCGGTGCGCAATGGGATGAGGCCCGCCAGATCTGGATCGTATCGGCAACCCGTGGCGGTGAAGCGGTAACCTATGAAGCCAACGAACTGATCATGGCAGTAGGGCCGAACAATGCGCCCAACTATCCAGACGTCAAAAATCTGGATTCCTTCAAGGGTGCGGTGATTCACGGTGCCCGCTGGGACCATTCGGTCGATCTGGCCGGCAAGAAGGTCGTGCTGGTCGGCACTGGCTGTTCAGGGGTGCAGATCGCCACGGCCCTGGCCGACAAGGTCGGGGAAATGGTCATTATCCAGCGCCAGCCGGAACACATCATTCCCAACCCGACTGCCCACGATCCGGTCGATCCGCTGGAAATCTGGCAGATGGAGAACATTCCGTTCGTGGTGCAATGGAAGCGCCTGCAAAGCCTTGCCAGTGCGCTGGGCGACATGCACGGCATGGTCATGAAGGACGCGGAATACGCGGCAAAGACCGGCGGTTTTGGTCCGATCAATGACGCGATGCGGCAGATGTGCCGCAGCTATCTGGAAAGCCATTTCCCGGATGATCCGGAAATGCAGGCCCTGTTGTGGCCGACCTATCCTGTTTTCTCCAAGCGTCCGATCCTCGACTGCGGATTTTACAACACGCTGAAAAAGCCCAATGTCCGTATTGTGCGCGGTGCGATGGCGGAAGCTTTTGACGGCGGCATCATCCTCGCTGACGGCACGCGCATCGAATGCGATGCAATCCTGCTGGCAACCGGTTACAAACTGCATTTCGGGCGGCAGTTCGACATCAGGGGGCGCAACGGCAAGACGCTGAAGGATGAGTTCGATCCTTACCCCTATTCCTACGAGGGTATGCTGATCCCCGGATTTCCCAATTTCGTGTTCATGGGGGCGCCGTACAGCTATCTGGTCGCCAATCACGCCGTGGTGAGCGAACAGCAGGTCCATTATGTGATCGAACTGCTGCAATGGATGGTCAACGAAGGCCTGTCTTCGGTCGATGTGACCGCAGCGGCTACGCGCGCCTTTGTCGATGAGATGGATGCTGGTCTGGCCAATTCGGCGTGGGTCCAGTGCGGCGATGCTCATGGCTATTACCGCGACAAGGGGGCGAAGGTGATCCTGGCGGTGCCCCGCCATAACTCGCACATCTGGCACGTCACCCGGTCACCACGGATTGGCGACTTCGCGGTCGTCCGCTCCGCCGGTGCTCATCCTGCCAGTGAGCCGGAACTCACCTTGTTGACGATCTGAGGGCGGCTGCCGCGATGGCGCCGGTTTCACCGGATTACTTCTCAAATAGAACAATGCGTTGGGAGAGCAATTGATGGCCAGCCAGATACCCAGTGCCAAGGCACTCGACACCGATTTCATGTTCACCAAGCTGCTTGTAAGCGACCTCGACGCGGCAACGGCGTTTTACGCGTCGGTGGTCGGTCTGATCGAGATGCACCGGGTCGAAGCGGTGATCGATGCGCGTCCGGTGACAGAAGTCATCTATCTGCCGACTTATCCGGGCGGGCCGATGTTCATTCTGGCGCGGTTTCACGATGTGGCTCATCCCGCCACGGCGGAGCTTATCATGGGCTTTGCGACCCAAGACCTTGACGCGTTCGTGACGCGAGCGCTCGCGGCGGGTGGCAAACTGATCGAGGCGGCCCGCGAACTTCCGGAAGCCAGCATGCGTGTCGCTTTCGTGGCCGATACCGAAGGGCACGTTCTGCAAGTGACGCAGATGCTCGGTTGATCCCTGATTTATCTGTCGGCCGATCAGCGGCCTGCGCAGGAAGGATAAGCGCTGTGATTGCAGATACATTGACCCTGCTTTCGGGGCAAAGATACCGGGTGAAAGATGGCTCAACTGCGTCTGTCAGTCAACGGTCCGATGGCTCGGGCTCTCGTGTTGCAGAGCTGCCCGGCGGTGCGGTGGTCGTCTGCGCGCAGATCGGCGGCAAAGACGGACGGATCAGGATCAGTGCCCCTGCGGGCTGGGTGGAGGGGGCCGTTCTGGAGAACGCGCCACGGGCGCCCTCGCTGAAACCCGATTTCGCGACATTTCAGCAGCGCCATCGCGAGGTTAGGCCCGGCGATGCTTACGGGCTGGAATTTCCCTTTTCGCTGGCGATGCTGGAGGAATTCGGGCCCGACTTTCTGACAAAGGCCTTTCATGCATCCGGTGTGCTGGCCGCCGACAACCGCGTTACTGCCATTCTGTCGACCAAGCCGATCGAGGTCAAAGGGGCATCGGAAAACGCCCTGGTGACGATCACCTACGCCAAGGACGATCCGACGATCGAGACCGAGCTGTTCATCAAGATGCCACCGGCAGATGTTGAGCGCAAATTCGGTCTGGCTGGCATGTCGCACGGCGAAGTCGAGATCGCGCGGCTTTCGCAAACGGGCAAGGTGCCAGTCGACACAGCGCCATACTACTTTGCCGACTACTGCACCGATACCGCCAACTACATTCTTATCACGGGCAAAATTGCCTTTGGTGTAGCGCCGATCGAACCAGCCCATCACAAAGGCTACGATTTTCTGGTTCCCGAGGCTGGTGATCACTATCGGGTGCTGACGCAGGCGCTGGCAAAGCTGGTGGCGGCACACAAGACCGGGGCGATGGGGCATGAGGTCGAGGAGATTTTCCCCTATGCGCGGGCTGCGCGCGATTTCTGGCCATCGCCGGATTCGGCTGCAAAGATCGATCGCCTGGTTGATTTTATCGGCCGCATTGCCCCGCAACTGTTCGTTGCCGAGGGCACCGATGCCGATTTTCTGAACCGTTGGCGGGACGATCTCCAGTTCGGTCTGGCGCACAAGGATGCGCTTAACGCCTATCTGCATGCCGACCCGGATTATACCGGATTGTGCCATTCGAACCTGAACATCGATAATGCCTGGTATTGGCGCGATGGCGATGGCCAGTTGCAAGTCGGTCTGCTCGATTGGGGCGGGGCAGGGCAGATGAGCATCGGTCAGGCGCTTAGCAGCATGCTGATGATGCCCGAACCGGAAGCCTACATTCAACTGGTTCACGATACGATTGCGACGTTCATCGCTGAATATCACGCAGCAGGCGGCATCGCGCTCGATCCAGATACTTTGCGGTTCCACTACAAGGCATCGGTTTTTTCGACCGCGATCTGGATAATCGTCGATTACGTCACGGATATGCTCTTCCAGTTTTCGGAAGACGACTACGCCAGCATGAAAGACCGTTTTGACGAGCGACTGACCTCAACCGGATTGTACAGTGCGGTCATCTGGATCGACAACATGCTGCGCGACTGGCTCGACGACCCGACACCGGGCGCGGTGAGCCGCCGTATTGTCGGGCAGCTTCAGATTGCCGCCTGATACCTCCACCCGCTCGTTCCGCATGATGTTCTGACCGGAGAGACCTGCCATGATCCATCAACTTGCAGAAAACTTTCGCCCCGTTGCTCCGCCACAACTGATCGATGATGCCTACAGCGCCGACCAGCATGCCCGTTTGCTCAAGACTGTCCGCGACAATGGGCCTTGGCCGTTGATCATGGCGGAGAATTTCAGCACGCCCGAAGAGGTCGTGGCCACGCTGTCCGGCTCGTTGCCAGAAGGCGTAAAGCTGACGTGGGACATGATCGGGCTGAATCCGGTATTTCGCGGCTACCTTGGCCGTGGGGGCGTGTGCCTCTACCCCGAACTGGAGGACTGCTACTACAACTCGCGGTTTCTTGAATTGGTGCGCAATTACTGGGGTTGCCAGTATGCTGAGCCTGAGACCTTCCTGTTCAATATTCAGGGGCCCACGCCGATTGGCGGGCCGCCCCATCTCGATGGTACGGTGTTCCGCGGCCTGACCATGGACAATGCGCCATTGTGGCTCCTGCTGACAATGGCCAAGTCGTGCCTGTTTGATCGGTGGCGTTCGAAGAAAGGGCAGGTGATTGCCTGGTACTACAACGGCAAGGTCGGCGGCGGCTTCAACTGCTGGCCCAACGGCCCGAGCGGCGAACCGCTGCAGATCAACGCGCCGATGTGGGGCAAGGCCGTGGTGGTGGAAAACGAGATGATGTTCCACCACGGGCAGGCGACCGGTCCGGTCGCTCAGCGTAAGCCGCAGGGCATGGACATTACCACCACATTCGGTGCCGATCCTGACGATCCGACAGGCTGGCAACTGGAAACCTTCGGCAAGGTCAACCAGAAGGTTCCGTCGCAGGAAATGCGCTTTCTTGTGCATTGGGGCGCACGCCTGTTCAAGGACATGGCGGACCTGAAGCGGACGTACGAACATACTGACGACATCACCGCAGAAATGGCGATCAATATCCTGATCGATGACATGAAAAAGCGCGGCGTGCAGTTTGAGGTTCCGACTGACCCCCTGCATGACAATGCCTTTGTCGGAGTTCTGGCGCAGGCCTACAATATCGGCGGGCCAGTCAATATTCCGCCAGATGCCGTGGAACAGGCCGCCAGAACCTGAATTTTTGGGAGTTGTCGTCGATGGCCGCGCTTTCCTTCGCTTTTGCCAAACTTATAGTCGGCGATTTATCTGCGCTGGAGGAATTTTACACAGGTGCACTCGGGTTCGTGGTAACGACGCGCATCGCCGTGGATACTGGCGATGCGCCATTGCGCGAGTTGTTCTTTGCTCTGCCAGGTAAAGTTAAGGCCGATTTCGCGCTCATCGAATACTTGGGCAAGCCAGTGCCTGTTGAGGGAGAAGCGCTGCTGTCGTTCATGGTCGCAGACCTTGAAGCATCGATCGCAGCGGTAGAAGCGCATGGCGGGCGCGATCTGTCCGGCGTGATCGAGGCTCCCGATTGGCAGATGCGCCTTGCGTTCGTGGCCGATGCGGGCGGACACCGGATTGAATTGATGCAGGGGACCGGTGACCGCGACCGCGATTGAGCGGGTGTGTCACGCCGCCTGGTTCTGAGGCAAGTGGGGCTTTGATGCGGGTTGAATAAATCTGGACGACTTTCGGCTTTTCACCGTATCGTACGACATCGATTGGTTTTTCTGCGGGAGTTCGATTGGATGGCGTTGCGCAATATGGTGGCCATCCTGGCATTGGCGTGCGGTTTCGTCGGCGGTGGTCAGATCGCCAGCGCACGCGAAGCCGTCGCTGGCGCAACGTTGACGGTCGACTCCACCGTCGGCGAACTGCTCGCAAACCCGGCGGCGCTTGCGGTGCTGCGTGAACAAGTGCCGCTTTTGGCCGATAACCCGCAAATCCGTTCGGCTGCAAATCTGCCGCTTCGTGAGATTGCCCAATATGCGCCGACTTTGTTGACCGAGGCGACATTGGCCAGGATCAACACGGCGCTGGCCAAGGCGCCCGGTGCCACTGGCGGTGCCAGACCAACTGTCGCGTCCGCGCCGCGCGATCCGCGCGATGCCCTGACCCTCAGGACGGTGCCGCTGTGGGATGGCCCCGCTCCCGGCGCGCTCGGTTCGGGGGTGCAGGATGTGCCGACCCTGACCATCGTCACGCCGGGTGAGACGACGTCGTTCGGCACGGCGGTGGTTGTCGCACCGGGCGGCGGGTATCAGATGCTCGCCACCGCCTTGGAGGGGCGGCAGGTGGCCGACTGGTTTGCCGCGCACGGCGTGACCGCGTTTGTCCTGCGTTACCGGCTCACTCCGTCCGGGTATGTCCACCCCACGCAGTTGCTCGACGCAAAGCGCGCGATCCGTTGGGTCAGGGCGCATGCCGCGGACTACGGAGTCGACCCGGCCCGGATCGGCATGATCGGTTTTTCGGCTGGCGGGCATCTGACCGCGATGGCCGAAACCCGGTTCGATGCGGGCGATCCCGTGGCCGCCGATCCGGTGGAGCGCGTCAGCAGCCGCCCCGATTTCGCGGTGCTGGGCTATGCGGCGATCGACCTGCCCAGCAATCACTGGAATGCGAATGTCCTGAGCGGGGAAAAGCCGACGCCAGCAACCCTGTCTGAAATCAGGCCCGCCGAGCATGTGCGCAGCGATACGCCGCCGACGTTCCTGTGGGCGACAACGGCCGATCAGGTGGTGCCGCCGACCAACGCGACCTTGATGTACAACGCCCTCGTAGCGGCCAAAGTGCCTGCCGAACTGCACATCTTTGCCAATGGCCGCCACGGCATGGGGCTGGGCATGACCGATCCGGCGCTGAGCGTCTGGCCGACTTTGCTGCAGAACTGGCTGGAAGGACTGGGCATGATCGGCGCCAAAACGGGTACGCGCCAATAGTTGGCGGATCAGGCGCCGGTTCTGCTGCGCCGGTTCTGTTGTGCAAGTTCTGTCGTAGCGGTCAGATACCCGGCTGTTCTGCCGGAATGTGCACCACCAGCCCGTCAAGCTCCTCACCCAATTGCACCTGACAGGACAGGCGGCTGTTCGGGCGAATGTCCACCCCGTCAATCGCCTCAAGCATCGTGCGCTCATCATCCGGCGCAGAGCCCACGCGGTCGAGCCATTCGTCTGCGATGTAGCAATGGCAGGTGGCGCATTGCATCATCCCGCCGCACAAGGCGTCGATCCCGTCGACAAGGTTGCCGACGGCAAGGTGCATCAGCGTCATCCCTTCGAAGTTGACGCATGTGCGGCTGGTGCCGTCGGGCTGGACATAGGTGACTTTGGCCATCGGTTTCCCGCAGTTCAGGCTTGGCTATGCGCCGGGCAACCCGCCGCCTGGGCGAGCGCGGCGATATCCGCGCCGGTGCTGCCATCGAGCTTCCGCTTGCGATAGCGGACGCGGCATGGTTGCGCGGGCCAATACGTGCCAGCCCCGGCGATCGGCTTTACTTCGTCGAGCAATTCCATGTCGTAATGCTGGATCAGCACAGTCAGCAGCACCTTCATTTCCATGCGCGCAAAGTTCACCCCGGCGCAGCGATGCACCCCGCCGCCAAAGCCGATCAGCGAGTTGCTTTCGATCTGGGCATCGGGATTGGCCGGATTGAACCGCTCGGGATCGTAAGCATCGGGATTGCGGAAGGTTTCCTCCATCCGGTGGCTGACCGAAGGGGCGAGAAGCACGAAGTCACCCTTGCGGATCTGGTAGCCTTCGCGCTGGATATCGGCGTTCGCCTTGCGGCTGAGCATGAAGGCCACCGGGTGCAAGCGCTCGGTCTCGCGCAGGGCGAGGTCCATCTTCTCCATGGCGACGGCCTGTGCCCAGCTCAGATCGTGGCCATCGCTGCCACCGATGACCGTAGCCAGTTCGTCGCGGATGACCTGCAGGTAAGTCGGGCTTTGCAGCAGGTCGGCCAGCGCCCAGCTCACCTGGCCAGCGGTGGTTTCATGCCCCGCCCATACCAGCAGCAGGATCAGGTGGCGGATGATCTCGTCAGCCACCGGACGGCCATCGGGATAGCGCGTTTCGATCATGGTCTGGAAGAAGTCGGGCGGGTCGAGCGGCGCGGCGCGGCGCTTGTCGATCCATGATTGCAGGATCACATGCAGCTTCTTCTTGGCCCGCTGGCTCTTGATCATCTTGGGCGTCGGCAGCCACAGCGGCAGCACGAATTCCATGCCGCCCGAAAAATCGCGGAACAAGTCGAAGAACTGGTGGCCAAGCTGATCGTGGAACTCGCGCCCCATGAAACTGTGCGCGGCGATATCCATCACCACCGGCCCGAGCGTGGGGATCAGGTCGAATTCGCCCGCATCGCCCAGCCGCGCGACAAGGTTCAGCGACTCCTCGGCCATGATCGGCACGTACTGCTTCATCGAAGCCGCCTTGAAGCGTGGCATGATGATGGCCCGCTGGCGCAAGTACTCGTCCATTTCGGCAAACGAGTAAAAATCGGGCGAGAACATCTTGAGGAAGAACGGCATCGATTCGCGGATCGACAGCAGTTTGTCGGTTTCCTCGAAAAAGAAGCGGTTGTGTTCGGGGCCCAACATCACGTTCATGCGGCGGCCCATCATGTTCAGCGCGAACAGCTTGCCGCGCGTGCGGTAGCCGCGCTTGAGCACGGCGACAGGGTCGCGGAAGAATTGCGCCAGATGCCCGATCAGTGGTGCCGCGCCATCGAGCAACGGAAGTGCTGCGCTTGCCATGGCCTGTCTCCCCGCGGCCGACCTCGTTGATGCGGGTCGGACGCGGCGACATGGTATTCCCGACGATCGCAAGCGTCACGCCGGGTCGGCAAAATCGGATCAATTCACGATCCCTGAAGGATCATGTAATGAGCGATCAGGCGCTTTGGGTCGCCGGGGAAAAGTCGAACTGGCTGGTGGGCAGCACGTCGATTCGGGAAAAGTCGATGAACCCGGCGCAACTGTCGTTCATCGCTGCAAGATTGGCCTCGAACTTGGCCGGATCGCCGATCGCGTCGAAGAAGACGGCAGGATCGACCATCGCCTCCAGCGGAAAGCACTCCTCGACGAATGCGTCATAGGCAGGTGCATCGTCGGTCAGCGGGTGGACGATCAGGTTCTGGACATATTCGAAGTTCGTCTGGGTATCGATCGCCACGCGGGTGTGGTGCCCGTGCCAGTGCGCGATGGCAGCGGCGCGCGTCATGTCCGCGCGGAACGAGATGAAGCTCGCCTGGCTCCATCCGGGCGTCCGCTGTCCGGCCTGCGCGGGGTGCGCTGTGTTGGCGATGATCGTCGATTCACACACCAGCCATGCGGCAAACCGGGCGCTTGCCCGCCCGAGCAGCGCGTCGATTTCACCCCGGAAGCGGGCGTTGGCCGAGGGCAGCCAGAACTGCACGACCGCGTCCTGCTGCGGGGCCTGCCATTGCTGCACCAGCGCATCGGCATCCGCCACCACGGCGTCGCGCAAGTTGAGGCGGATGCCGCTCGCGCCCGCCCCGGCGAGTGCGGCGGGTAGACTTTGCAACAGCCGGCTGCCGAAGTCCGCACGGCTTTCACCCGCAGGCGCCCACAAGGCTGCGATCACCTTTTCCATCAGTTCGCTCCTGCCTGATCAGTCGAAGTTTGCCTGGCCACCGTCGAGCGGAATCGTCGCGCCCGTCAGATAGCCCATGTCCGGTCCGCACAGCGCGACAAGCGCCCGCCCGATATCCTCCTCAAGCTTGCCGATCCGGCCAAGCGGGATGGTGCGGAAGAATGCCTCAGCCTCGTCCGGGTTGTTTTCGACCCACCATTTCAGACCCGGCGATTCGGCGTGCGGCGCGATCGTCAGCACGCGGATGCCTTCGCGGCCCCATTCCGCAGCGGCCGCGCGGGTGAGCGCGCGAATGCCCTGCTTGACCGCAGCATAGGCGCCGTATCCGCTCATGTCCCAGCGAATTCCGGCCGACGAACAGAAGTTGAAGATCGTGCCGCCGCCGCGCGCGGACAGATGCGGCCGGACCAGCTTCATCAGGCGCAAGGTGGCAAGCGGACCGGATTCGAAGCCTGCGGTGAATGCCTCGTCGGTCACGTCGTCGAGCATGCCCAGCGGTACTTCCTGCGCGTTGTTGACCAGCACATCGATGCCGCCGAATTCGTTGACGGTGCTGGCGACTGCCGCCGCAAGATCGTCGGCCGATCTGACGTTGCAGGCAAGGGCGAGCGCCCGGCCGCCGCGTGCGGTGACAAGCCGCGCGGTCTCCTCGACCTTCTCCACCGTGCGGCCCGCAACGGCGACAACCGCACCGGCGGCCGCCATGGCAAGGGCGGTTCCTTGCCCGATCCCTTGCCCGGCACCGGTGATCAGCGCTACTTTGCCGCCAAGCGCGGATGAATCGCCAGCCATGTCGCTCTCCCATGTGTTCGTAATTAATTTGCCTTCATATTACGCATGGAGTTGACATTGTGGCAAGTGTGGCCGCAACTTGCGTTGGAATTCGGGAGAAAGGATATTCCGGCAGGGTGGTGGCGCCGCCGCAGCCCGTCGGGATGATCCAAGAGCAGGATGCACATGAACGATAACCGGGGCGATAACTGGGACAAGACGGTCGACGTGGTGGTCGTCGGGTCGGGCGCGGGCGGTCTGCTGACCGGGCTGATCGCGGCGCACAACCGGGCCGACGTGCTGATCGTGGAAAAGGACAAGCTGTGGGGCGGCACTTCGGCCACCTCGGGCGGCGGCATCTGGATACCCGGAAGCGATCAGGCAAAGGCGGCAGGGTTTGAGGACAACCTCGACGATGCGTTCCGCTATGTCCGCGCCTTGTCGGCCGACAACGTGCCCGACGCCAATATCCGCGCCTATGTCGACAATGCTGCGGCGATGCTGCGCTGGGTAACGGCGAACGCCAAGGTCGTTTACACCGCGCAGCCTTATCCCGATTATCACGCAGAGAATCCCGGCGGTTCGGCCACCGGGTTTCGCACGCATCTGCCCGAACTGTTCGATGGCAAGCTGCTGGGCGATGATCTCAAGACGCAGCGCTTCCCGTCGCCAGCGGCCAGCCTGTTCGGCTACCTCAACTGGACTTTCGCCGAAACCTACGAATTGCTCTACCGGACCAAGGGCTGGCTCGGGCACCTGGCCGGCAACATGGCCAAATACTGGCTCGACTGGCCGTTCCGGTTCAGCTCGCGCAAGGATCGCCGCCTCACGCTCGGCAACGCGCTGACCGGCGGGCTGCGGCTGGCGCTGAAGGAGGCCAATGTGCCGCTGTGGCTGTCCACGCCGATGCAGGAACTGGTGCGCGATGGCACGGGGCGGGTCATCGGAATCGTCGTGCAGCGCGATGGCAAGCCGCTGCGGATCGCCGCGCGCAAGGGCGTGGTGCTGGCAGCGGGCGGGTTCGACAAGAATCAGGCGATGCGCGATGCCAATGCGCCGCTCTATCGCAGCGCCCAGCGCTCGGGCGGGGTAACCAGCAATACCGGCGATTCGATCCGCGCGGGCAAGGCAATCGGCGCTGGCACGATGAACCTGCAATCGGCATGGGCGGCGCCGGTGTTCTATGTTCCGGGCGAGGATCGCGGACGACTGGTGACGATCGAGCGCGCCTTGCCGGGGTGCATCATGGTCAACCAGAAGGGGCAGCGCTATCTCAACGAAGCGGCGTCCTATCACATCGTCGGCCAGCAAATGGCCCGGCGCGAGCTGGAACATGGCGACGCTTCGCCCAGTTGGATGGTGTTCGATGCGCGCTATCGCAACCAGTTCCCGATGGGGCCGCTGCTGCCGCTTGTCCCCGACTGGATGCAGGCGCGCGGCGTTCGCGCGATCCTGAAGAAGGGGCGCACGATCGCCGAACTGGCCGCTGCCATGAAGGTCGATCCGGCCACGCTCAGCGTCACCGTGGCCCGCTTCAATGCCGGTGCGGCCACAGGCAATGACCCGGACTTCCGCCGGGGCGAGGCAGCCTATGACAAGATGTACGGCGACTATCGCCACCAGCCAAACCCGTGCCTGCGCCCGCTTACCGACGGACCGTTCTATGCGATGCCGATCTATCCGGGCGATATCGGCACCAATGGCGGACTGACGACCAACGCCAAGGCGCAAGTGGTCGATGGCGATGGCGCAGTCATTCCGGGGCTTTATGCCGTCGGCAACAACGCGGCCTCGGCCATGGGCGAAAGCTATCCGGGCGCAGGCGTCACCATCGGACCGGCGATGACCTTTGGCTACATCGCCGCGCGCGATCTCACCGGGGCCAACGATTGAGGCGATCGATGGTGGATGATGCGACGATAGACCGGGTAGACGCGCCGCCGGGGGGCGAAGACCTGCTGACCTTGCTTCACCGTGGGCCACTGGAAACGCCCCCCTGGCAGGCCTTTCTGTCGCGGTTGCAGAGCCACGTCGGGGCCGAATTCTGCGGCATGTTCTTTCGTCAGGGCGACGCGCATATCACGGATTCGACCGAGATTTCGGCGGGCGATCCCCAACTTGAAGATCTGATGCCGCAGTACAAGGCGGGCTTTCACGCGCTTGATCCGGTACCCTATGACAGCCTTGCCCCCGGTCGGGTCCATGCGCTCGGCGAATTCATCGAGCCGGGCAACCCGCTGCACGCGCGCTATTTGCACGAGTTCCTGATCCCCGGTCGGCGCCAGTTCCAGCGGATCATGCGCGTGACCGCTCCGGGCGGCTACAACGCCGTGCTGGTGATCTGGCGTGGCGAAACCGACTTTTCCGGCGATGTCGATGCGCTGCTCGCCGGGTTTGCGCCGCATCTGGCGATCTCGCTGCAACTCTATTCGGTGATCGAGCGCGAGCGTGTTCACGCCGGAATCTGCGGAGAGGCGGTGCGGCGGCTCAATTTTGGCTGGCTGCGGCTCGATGCGCGCGGGCATGTGCTGGATCGCGATGCGCAGGCCGACCACCTGCTGCGCCACGGCGATGCCTTGCGGATGGGCCCTGGCGGCCGGTTGCAGTTGCGCTCGGCTGAGGCATCGCGCCGCCTGAACGAGGCGTTGCGCGACTTTGCCAGCGATCCGCTGGCGCGACCGCGCGCGGTGCGGCTGTCTGACGAGCCTTGGCTGGACATGTTGCTGCGCCCGGCAGGCGACCACGTGCTGTCCGGTCCGGCCCGGCCTGTGGTCACCGCCTACCTCCATGGCGATCGCCAGACCGGGGTAAGCCGGATCGACCAGTTCGTGCACTTGTTCGGCCTGACCGCGAGCGAGGCGCGGCTGGCGCTGGCGATCACGCGGGGCCGCACGATTGCCGAAGCCGCCGCCGAACTCGGCATCAGCGAACAGACGGCGCGGGGCTATTCGAAGATCGCTTACGGCAAGACCGGGGCGCGTGGTCAGGCAGACCTTGTGCGCATCTTGCTGACCAGCGCGGCCAGTCTGGCCTGAGCGCGCTTACGAACCAAGACCAACCGAGGCAGAGGATACAAACGACATGATGTTCAAGGGCAAGGTCGCACTGGTCACCGGCGGCGGTTCGGGGATCGGTGCGATGGCCGCGCAGCGGCTCGCAGCCGAGGGCGCGCAGGTGGCGGTCGTGGACATCAACCTTGCCGGAGCGCAGGCCATCGCCGCGCGGATCGAGGCGTCGGGCGGCGTAGCCATCGCGCTGGCCGCCGACGTATCGCAGGCGGCCGACAATGCGCAGGCCTTTGACGCGGCCGCGCAAGCCTTCGGCGGGCTGGATGTGGCCTTCCTGAATGCGGGCGTGCTGCAGCCCTATGTGCCGTTCGACGCCGTGACCGAGGACGTGTTCGACCGGTTGGTCGCCATCAATCTGAAGGGCGCGTTCCTGGGCTTGCAGCAGGCGCATCGCCATTTGCGCGCCGGGGGCGCCGCCGTGGTCACGGCCTCTGCCGCTGCCGTCATCGGGTTTGCCGATGCCGCCGCCTATTCCGCGTCGAAGCACGGCGTGCTGGGCCTGGTCCGATCGGCCGCGCGGGACTTTTCCAAAAAGGGCCTGCGGGTCAACGCGATCTGCCCCGGTGGCGTCTCCACCCCGCTGATCGGCGCGAGCCCCAGCCTCGACATCGTGTCTCCCGGTCAACTGGCGCTGCCGCCCTATCAGGGCCTGCTCG
Source organism: Novosphingobium sp. FKTRR1 (assembly GCF_020404405.1). Classification (GTDB taxonomy): domain Bacteria; phylum Pseudomonadota; class Alphaproteobacteria; order Sphingomonadales; family Sphingomonadaceae; genus Novosphingobium. The sequence continues at coordinate 304,829 of NZ_JAIZDA010000003.1, forward strand.
ATCCCCAGCAGGTTGCCGAAGTGGCGCTGTTCCTGCTCTCGCCTTCCGCGGTTGGCGTGAACGGGCAGGCGCAACTGGTCGATGCCGCATTGCTCTCCGCCTTCCCGGAAGGAAGCGTTTGACAACGCGACCGTGGGTCAAACAGCGGCGCCGCCAAAATGGCTTCTTGGATGCGCATTGCGTCAGAAAAATGCGATGATGTCATGAATTTGCGTAGATAGTTCTTGCCCGGTCTGGCGTTGTGGCTGAAACTTCCCCGAATGACTTGCAGATGTGACGTGGGGCACAGGTCCAGCGCACCGACGGGAAGGGGATGACATGGCGGACAATCGCGCCGGAAAGGTCGTGCGCATCGGGGGCGCCAGCGGGGCGCTCAACGACAGCGCCATCGCGGTTCCCGGATTGCTGACCGTCCCCGACCTCGATTATCTGGCATTCGACTATCTGGGCGAAGGCGCGATGGGCCTGTTTCGCCGGATGAAGCTGGCCGATCCCGCCTCGGGCTTTCTGCCCGATTTCGTCGATATCCACGTCGGCCCGTTCCTTGCGGAGTTGAAAGCGCGCAACATTCGCGTGATTGCCAACGCGGGTGGCATGAACCCCGCAGGACTGGCCGAGCTGATCCGCGCGCGCGGACGCGAGCTTGGTCTGGACTTGCGCATTGCCACCGTGACCGGCGACGATGTCGAGCATCTGGTGCCGGAACTGCGCGCCGAGGGTCTGCGCGACATGTACAACACCATGCCGCTGCCCGGCGGCGATCTTGGCATACATGCCTACCTTGGCGCGTTCCCGATCGCGCGGGCGCTCGATGCGGGGGCGGACATGGTCATCACCGGGCGTGTGGTCGATTCCGCGCTGATTCTGGGGCCGTTGATCCACGAATTCGGCTGGACCGCGCAAGACCATGACCTGCTCGCCGCTGGCACGGTGGCGGGTCACTTGCTCGAATGCGGCGCACAAGCCACCGGCGGCACGTTTACCGACTGGCAGGATGTGCCGGACTGGGCGAACATCGGCTTTCCCGTGGGCGAATGCCACGCCGATGGCAGCATGATCATCACCAAGCCCGACGGAACCGGCGGTCTTGTCACGGTCGGCACGATCGCCGAGCAATTGCTCTACGAATTGGGCGATCCGCAAGCCTACATCGTCCCCGATGTGGTCTGCGACTTCAGCGGCGTGACGCTGGAGCAAGTCGGCGAAAATCGGGTCAGGGTGAGCGGTGCCAAAGGCTATCCGGCGACCGATTCTTTAAAGGTTTGCGCAACTTACGATGCCGGTTGGCGGTCGGTCGCGCTGATCCCGGTGACCGGCATCGACGCCGTGGCAAAGGCCCAACGGCAGGCGGCTGCCTTGCTCGAACGGACGGGCAGAATGCTCGACGAACGCGGCTGGGGTGGATGGAGCACGACGCACGTCGAGGTGATCGGCACCGAAACCGCCTATGGCCCGCGTGCTCAGGCGCTGTTCCCGCGTGAAGTGCTGCTCAAGATCGTCGTCGACCACCAAAGTCCGGCCGCCTGCGCGCTGTTCGGGCGCGAACAGACGACCGCGATCATGAACATGGCGGTGGGAACGTCGATCGCGCCGATCATTGCGGCCCCGCGCGCTTTCCCGCTCACCGGCATGTTCTTTGGCCTGATCGCGCGCGATCGCGCCACCGCGCAGGTACGGATCGAGGGGGATGACGTGTCTTTTGTCGATCCGGTGACTGCCGGTTTCGCGTCCGACCTGATCAGCAGACCATCGCGACCAGCGCCGGTTGAGGCCGGGTCGGTCGAAGTCCCGCTGATCCGGCTGGCTTGGGCGCGCAGTGGCGACAAGGGGCGGCTGTTCAACGTTGCGGTGATCGCGCGGCAACCCGCCTTTCTCCCGTTCATCCGCGCGGTCTTGACCGAGCAAGCCGTCGCCGACTGGTACCGGCATCTGTTCGACGATCCCGCTTATGCCCGGGTCGAGGCCTGGGACGTGCCGGGATGCCACGCCATCAACTTCGTGGCGCACGATGCACAAGGCGGCGGGATCAATCTGTCGCCGCGCTTTGATGCGGCGGCCAAAAGCATGGCGCAGCACTTGCTGGAAATGCCCGTCCGAATTCCGGCGGATATGGCTCGCGCGCTGATTTGAGAGGAGACGACGACCATGGCAGACGATCTTCCGTACCTCGCGCGCGGTGCCCGGCCGATGACGACCGACAGCACCGGTCTGATCAGTTCCTCTGCGTATCTCAACGAACCGCGCCTGCGCGACTGGCTGGCCACCGCGTTCCTGCGCAAGAGCGGCAAGGACACGCCGACCACGCTCGATGCGCACAAGCTTTACGGCATTCTGGCCGACTTGTTCGATGTCGATCGGATCGAGGCCCTGTTCACGCAAGAACGCGCGCGCTGGCCCGAACTTGACCGCTGGTTCGTCGAGGGGTTCTCGTCAAGTTTCACGGTGGATGAGCTTCTGGCGAATCCGCCGGGCTCGCTTGGCCATATCTTCGGCACGTATCTGCGGGCCAACGGGTTCGAGATCGATATCGTTCCCCGGTTCGAGCCAAAGAATCAGTTCCAGTACTTCTCGCTGCGCAGCGGCCAGACGCACGATCTTGAACACATCGTCTGTGGCGGCGGCTTCGATATTATCGGTGAGCTGGTGCCCTATTTCGGGCGGCTGAGCAATTTACCCCGCTTCCTCGATGCCGAACTTGTCGGGCTGATCAATCCGGGCCAGTTGCTGGGAGCGCTGCGGCTGATTTCGCGAACAGGCCTGCACTATCACCAGTCATTTCCGACGGTGCTGCGCGCGATGCGCTGCGGTATGGATGTGGGGGAACAGTCCGGCCCCTATTTCATGGCCAAGTACGAGGACGTGTTCCATATGCCGCTCGCCGAGGCAAGGGCTGCGCTTGGCATTGTCGGCGCCAACGATCTGGACAGCAGCGAGGCATCGCTCGCTTGGCCGGAATATACCTGAACGCCCGGATATACCTGAATGACCGGATATTCTTGAAAACAGGCCAGCCCCCGCCGCCCATGGTTGGCGGGGGCTGGCACCGGATCAAAGCGTCAAACCGATTTCCACGCCATAAGTGCGGCCGCGGTCATACGTGCCGGTGAACAACAACACCGGAGCGCCGAACGCGATGTAACGCTTGTCGAGCAGGTTTTCACCGAACACCGACACCGAGACCTTGCTGCTGCCAAGATGCAGGTCAGCCAGACCCAACCGACCGTTTACCAGCCAGTAAGACGGCTGCTTGTTCTGGTCTTCGAGCACAGGCTGGCCGTTCAGGATGTTTCTGAGCGGGGTGGAGGTCAGATAGTACGAGCTGCGATACCGCCCCTCGATCGTGGCGGTCACATGCGCCCCGCCATTGGTCAGTTCGGGCGAATTGTAGACCGCAGCCGCGCGCGCGGTGTATTTCGAAAAGTAGGTCGGGCGCGCGAACGATGCCACATCGACATTGTTGAGGATGAACTGCTTGTAGTTGAAATCGGTGTAGGCGATGCTCCCGCTCAACGTCAGGCCGCGCACAGGCACGATTTCGGTCTCAGCCTCGATACCCTTGATCTTGGCCTTGCCCGCGTTGTCGAAGAATTGCCGCCCGTTGATGAAGTTCTGGGTCTGCAGATCCTTGTAGTCATTGTAATAGGCCGACACGTTCAAACGCACGCGGTTGTCAAGGAACTGGGTCTTTGCACCAAGTTCATACGACGTCAGGTTCTCCGGCCGATAGGGTATGCCGCTGAGAATGCCGCCCGAGACATAGCCGGTCGCCACTTTGGCGAAAAGCGTGGTCTGGTCGGTCGGGCGCCAAGTGGCGATGCCGGTATAGGTCAGCTTCTTGTATTCGGCATAGTAATCCCCGACCCCGAGCGAGCCACCTTGCGCGCCCGAGATCGCCGAGATCAGCAGGTTGCGCTTGTCGATCGTGCCGCGCAGACCGGCGGTCAGATCGATCTGATCGGTCACGTGCCAGGTCAACTGGCCATACCCGGCGTAGGACGTGTTGCGCCCCACGGTGCGGGTGAGCCCGCTGCCGAAAACCGAGTCAAAGAAGCTTGGCACCACGGTTGCCGACGGCGTCGGCTCCAGAATGCCAAGCACTTCGGTGCCGGGCGCACGCTCGTGGAAATAGAACAGGCCGGCGGTGAGCTGATAGGCCGGGCCAGACAACTGGAGCTGCAGTTCCTGGCTGAACTGGGTCTGACTGGTTGCACGGGCGGTCAGCAGCGGGAAAAAGTAATCGTTCGGCCCCGGCACGTTGGCCGGATTGAACAACGCAGCCTGAATCTGCTGCGGCGTCAGGCCCGGCGTGATCAGCGCGCCCAGTTGCTGGAAGGTAAAGCGCAAGCCACCGGCGGCACCGAGGTCAAAGATGACCGGATCCTGCCTGAATTTGCGATAGGCCGTGATCGACTTGATCGTGAAGTGGTCGTTGGCCTGATACGTCAGTGTCAGGCTGTGCCCCTGGGTGACGGTGTGCTCCATGCTGGTCGCCGCCGCAGCCGCGTTCAGCGGACCAGTCACGTTATAATTGGTGATGCCGCCAAAATACGGCTGCAATGCGACGATCGGTGCGAGCAACTGCCCCGATGCGTCAGGGATCACGCCGAGGTTCTGCATGGCGCGGCCCGAGGCGCGGCTGTCGGTGTAATCGAACCGGTAATCAGCGACGAGCTTGCCGAAGTCGCCGCGCAAGGCAACCTGGCCACCATTGACCCGCCGTTCGCCCAGTCTGGGCGCGTATTGCTGCGTACCGAACTCAGCCGCGCGCGGCGCGATGTTCAGCGACTTGCCGGCCAGAAGGTTGTCGACATCGCCACGGATCTCGTCGTGCAGGAAGGACAGGCGAACCGAGAGCGGGCCGAAGGCGGGCAGGTCCATCGAAAACTTGCCGCGCAAGGCATCGAAATTGCCATACGAACCCGTCGCCCGCAGGCCCCATTCGCCCTTGGGCGCGGCTGTCGTCACGCTGATCGCGCCCGACGTGGCATTGCGGCCGAACAGCGTGCCCTGCGGCCCGCGCAAGACTTCGATGCGCTGGATATCGCCGAAATCGAGCAATGAACCGACCGCGCGGCCGATGTAGACCCCGTCGATGTAAATGCCGACCTTGGGGTCGACCGAATTGCTCGACGTGCCCGACGATACGCCGCGGATGATGATGGTCGGGTTGGACTGGATGCCTTGCGTGTTGATCTGCAGGCTTGGTGCCAGCCCGGCCAGATTGCGCACGCTGGTCACGCGCAGGTTTTCAAGTTGTGCGCCGCTGAGTGCGCTGACTGCGACAGGTACCTTTTGCAGGCTTTCCTCGCGCCGTTGTGCGGTCACGATGATTTCCTGCACTTGCGCGTCATTGATGACGGTCGAACCCGACTGCGGCGGTGCCGCGGCTGCATCGGCTTCGGCGCAAGCGGGCGTTGCCAACAACGCGCCGAGCGCCAGCGTTGTGGTGTGCAGCAGGCCCTTCGACGATTTTGTCAGTTTCATGATCTTCTCTCCCGTTTTGTTTTCGTTGACCATTCTTGTTGCAGGAGTTTGCCCCCCTTGCAGAACACGTCGGGCGGCCCCGGACATCGCTGCCCAGAACCGCCCGGTATCAGTTCATTCTCCGGCGTTTTTGTGCATTGCAACAACGTCGGGCGCGGATTGCGCAGTAATCTTCGTTACTCCGCCGCCTCCAACAGCGGGATGCCGTAGTCAGGGTCATCTTCGTTGCACAGCCGGTTGGTCGCATCCCAACGCCCAGCTTCAAGAACCGGCGTGATGTTGAGCTCCTTGCGGATGTCGGTGATCTGCACATCGACATATTGCCGCCAGTCGACCAGCATGAGCGGATAGGCCCAGTTGCGGCCCTGTTCGGCACCGAGGAACTCCGCTTCCAGATTGAGCACCATCGCCTCGGGGTAGTGCAGGCCATCCTTCATGATGGTCTTGGCCTTGAGATAGAAGGCGATGCGGCTGAAGAACGCGCTCAGTTCCGGATGGAAATAGCGGGCCTTGGAATGCATGTTGGCATTGATCAGGGCCACTTCGCCACCATGGTTGGGGCCGAAGGCGGTGACCATGTGCTCAATGTCGTGGGTGAGCGCGGTCTGGCGCAGATAGAACGTGAAGTCGTTGACGACCTGCACTTCCTGGAAGAACAGGTCGAGCTGGTAGCCCGAGTTGACCATGAAATCGCGGATCGCGGCGCCCAGCGTGCCGGGGGCACAATGCTCGAGTTCGGCGATCGTGAAATTGGCCAGACTGCGTTTTTCCAGCCATTCGCGAAAGCGGGGCAGGCGGGCCTTCTCGCGCTCGAACAGCTCGATGATCCGAGGCATGTCTTCAAGGTTGTGGAGGATCTGCGCAACCTCGGGAATGTAGGCCGTGTTGGGCATGTCGGGGCCATTGCGGCGCAGCATTTCCTGCGAAATGAGCGAACGCAAGTTGGCATCGTTGAGATAACGCGACGAACTGACCAGTACCGAGCTGTCCGTCGAGATGGTCTTGATGTTCCCGTTGAAATAAGCGCGGTCGGCGTCACCGATCTGGGCATCGTTCATGTTGGGGTTCCTCTTGGTCGGCAATTGCGAAAAGTGGCAGGGAGCGCTTGCATGCAAAGCCCCCTGCCAGTTGGAGAACGGTTGCGAAGCGGCCTATTCCGCAGCCTCAGCCAGCGCGAGCTGGTCGTTGGCGGGAGTCAGGAATTCGCCGGGAGTTGCGCCGGTATAGGCCCCGTTCTCGAAGGTCGGCACGCCGTTGACCAGCGTGAGGCGCGTCGGCATGGCCTTGCGCGTGAAGCGCCAGGTGGTGCCGCCGCGCCCGTCGGGCACGTCATGCGCCTTTTCCATCTCGCGGCGCTGGACCTCGTCCATGTTGAACACGGCGATGTCGGCGCGCTTGCCTGGCGCGATCACGCCGCGATCGTTGAGGTTGAAGTGCTGCGCAAGTTTGCCGGTCATCACGTGGATGGCCTGTTCCAGCGTCAGCTTCTTTTCGTCCCGCACATATTGGGTGAGCAGGAGCGCATTTTCGCCACCGCCACACAGCATTTGCAGGTGCGCGCCCGCGTCCGAGATGTTGCCGACCGTTTTAGGGTCGAGCATCAGTTCCATCGTCAGATCTTCGTCCTTGGGGAAGGGCGCCATGTGGACGGTTGAGCGCGTGCCGTTGCGCAAGATCCATTCGGCCATCGCATCCGACCGGTGCAGGCCAAGGCTGTCGGCGTATTCCTTGAGCGTGATGCCGAGCGGGCCGACCCCGTTTTCGCTGTCGAGCAGGAACAACTCGTGCGGGTTGCGCATCGGCGAATGCGGCCAGGCCTGCGTATCCCAGCTTTCGCGGGCACGGGCCCGCCAATCCGGATCGGCCAGCAGCGCCGCCTTCTTCGAATGTTCGTCCTCAAGCACGACTTCGTGCCAGACATAGTCGTTCGATTGCGCGAAGATCAGCGACTTGATCAGGCTGAGCGTGGACGTGGGCGACACGTGGGCGTAACCGGGCCACACGTCGACACCGGCTTCGCGCATTTTACGCACGCTTTCCTGCATGGCGGGCAGGATCGGCTTCTGGAATTCGAGCGTGGGTACGGCGCCGGCAATCTGACACTTGATGTTGCGACCGCCCAGCAGCCGCGCCAGCCGTTCAAGGTTGGCAGGACCGGTCATCCGCATGAACGTGTCGACGATGACCTGATAGCAGCAGCCCGGATACTTCTCCATGACGTCGAACAGCGCCGCAAACTCGGCGTCGTTGGCGCGCAGAGTTGGTACGGGGCGGTTCTGGCCATCGTGGTCGTGCATGTTGTCCGACAGACCTAGCGCGCCTGCGGCCAAAGCATCATCCAGAAGCTCGGCCATTTTGGCGATTTCTTCCGGGGTGGCTTCGCGGTCCCACGCTTCGACGCCCATCGCGGCAAGGCGGATGGCGATGTGGCCTACATAGGCGGCGTAGTTCAGCGGCACGCGCACGTTGCGTTCCACCGAAGCGCGATATTCCGACCATTTGTTCCAGTCCCACGGCAGGTTCTGCATGAACGGGCCTTCCGGAATGTCCTCGAAGAACGAGAATATCCCGATCATTTCGCGCTGGGCGGGCATGTACTTGTGCAAGGGCGCGGGTGAAAAGCCGCAGTTGCCCATGATCATGGTGGTGGCGCCATAGCCCGGCAGCGGGTCCAGATCGGACTGCCACCACATGGTGCCGTCGTAGTGGGTGTGGCTTTCGATAAAGCCGGGGGTTACATGGCACCCGGTGGCGTCAAACAGGCGTTCGCCCTGAGGCGCCAGGTCGGGGCCGACCTCTGCGATCGCGCCATTGCGGATGCGCACATCCGCCTTGAAGGCGGGGGCTCCGGTGCCGTCGACGACGGTACCATTCCTGATGAGGATGTCGTTCACGCTCGCTCTCCCAATCCGTTCTCGTTTGCGAAAGATCGAGGCTCATCCAAAGCGCATTCAGGCGCTCGTCGACGTCCGTTTTTCCGATTTCGCAGTTCTATGCATAGTCGCGGAACGCGATTGGCTAAAGGATTTGCTTGCCATGGGGATCATTATACGATCTCTTGCGGATCATCATGCGACATGAATCAACAAGCGCGACAATGCTGACGGTCCTGCGACGGCGGCTGCGGCAAGAGGGCTGGACGGCGGCACGGCTCGCTGCGGAACTGCGGGTGGGAGAGGCCACGGTCAAGCGATGGCTCGCCGGCAAAGGGCTGACGGTCGACCGGATGGAGCGCTTGGCGGGCCTTGCCAGCATGTCCATCGGCGATCTGGCGCGCGAAGCCGAGGATACGCCGCTTGGCCTTGCGCGCGAGCTGACGCTGGCACAGGAGCGCGCGCTTTCGGCCGACATTTTCCTGTCTTTTCTGTTCATGGCGATCCTTGCAGGGGTCCAGCCCGACGAGATTGCGGCTGACTATTCGCTGCCGTCGCGCATGCTCGAAACCGCGTTGCTGAAGCTGGAGCGGCTGGCGCTGGTCGATCGGCTCCGGCAGGGCAAGGTCAGGCCGCTGGTCGATCGGGCGCTGGTGTTCCGCAAGGCTCCGCTGCGTTCGCTGTTCGAACGACACATGAAGCAACTGTATTTCGAACTCGACTATTCCGCGCCGGAAACCGCCTATGCCTCGGAGCTGGTCAAGCTGTCGGATGTCGGCGCGGCGCAACTGGCCGAACTGATCGAGAAGTTGCGCGGCGAGGTTCAGGCCCTCTCTGACCGGGACCGGGAGACCGCAGTCTTGCCGCGCAAGTGGTACGGAATGCTGGGTGTCATGCGCGAACTGGACATGAGTTCGGTGCGCGAGGCAGGCTGGCAGATCACCGCATAGCCCGAACGGGGTATTTGCTTTCGGCCAATGCGGGTATGGCTTGATCAACACGATAATGAACGGAGAGTGACCCGCGATGCCTCTGAACCCAGCATTTTTGCCGATTCTTGAAGCCATGGCGCCGCTTGCCGGGTTGGACTGGGAAGCAACGCCTCCTGCAAGCTTGCGGGCCATGATGGATAATCCGCTCGCCGTGGGCGATGTCGTGCCGGTGGAGCGGGTCGAGGAACTGACCTTGCCCTTGCCCGGCCGCGATGTTCCAGCCCGCCTCTATGTCCCGCAGGGCCATGGCGCGGTTCCGCCGCTCACCCTGTATTTTCATGGGGGAGGCTGGGTGATCGGTACGCTCGACACCCACGACGCCACTTGCCGCGAGCTGGCCGTTGCCAGTGGCTCGGCGGTTTTGTCGGTCGGCTATCGCCTGGCGCCCGAAGCGGCCTATCCGCTGCCGCTGGACGATTGTCATGACGCGCTCGTCTGGGCGGCGGCCAACGGTGAGGTGCTGGGCGTCGATGCCACGCGGCTCGCGGTGGCGGGCGACAGTGCGGGCGGTAATCTGGCCGCTGCGGTCGCCATTCGCGCGCGCGATGAAGGTGGTCCTGCGTTGCGTCATCAGTTGCTGATCTATCCGGTGACCGATGCAGACTTCGCCACACCGTCCTACGCGGCCAACGGGGGAGGCGGGTACTTCCTCGGTACGTCGGCCATGCGAGCCTTCTGGGCGCACTACCTTGGCGAAACCCCGGTTGAGCAAGCGCCGCTGGCCGCGGTTTTGCGCCAGCCTGACCTGGCCGGGCTGGCTCCGGCCACGGTGATTACCGCCGAGTTCGACCCGTTGCGCGATGAAGGCAATGCCTATGCCGACCGACTGGTCGCAGCCGGCGTTTCCGTTGATCATGCGCAGGCACCGGGCATGATCCACGGTTTCTTCAGCATGAGCGCGATGGTCCCCGATGCGCAACAGTGGATTGCCCGCGCGGGCGCAAACCTCGCCAGCGCGCTGGCCTGATACAGGACTGCGATTGCCGCAAGGGCGCTCCTGCACCGACTGTTGTCGGTGTGGGCCACTCTTGTGCGTCCGGCCCGATCAGGTGGTTGCCAAAGACTTTGGGGGGGGCCGGGCCGGTTTTCTGATCCGAATTGCAGGTGACCACCCATTTGGGGGGTTTCGTCCGGGGTTTCAGGTCTAGGTTTGTGTCCAGAACAAATCAGGGAGCGATGCGCGGATGGATCAGAACGCCCGGAATACCTTGTCGGTCGATGGTTTGCTGGCGCGTGCGCGTGCCGAGACCGGTCTCGACGACTATGGCGACATGTGGTTCCTTGAACCCTTGTCGAAGCTGGTCGATTGGGTCAATGCCGAGGCCGGGCTGATCGCGCCCGATGCCGGGGCCGGAATGCGCATCGCCAGTGCCTTGTCCGATCGGTTGAAGTTGGTCCAGTACTTCAAGGACCATCCCGAAGCGCACGAGGAAGCGATCGATGTAGCCTGTGTCGTGGTCGGGTTGCCGCGCACTGGTTCAACCGTGGTGCAGCGGCTGTTGGCCAGTTCACCCAAGCTGACGTCGCTGTTCTGGTGGGAGACCACCTTTCCGCTGCCGTTCCCGGGCGAGGTGCCGGGCGACCCGACGCCGCGCCAGGAAATGGCCAGGCAGGTGGTCGATTCTCTGCTTGAACTCTGGCCGGACTTCGAAAGCATCGACCCGATCGAGGCGATGGTGGTGTCCGAGGAGGTTATCCTGCTGGACCGGACTTTCCTGTCGACTTCGTATGATTCGATGATGAACGTGCCGTCCTATGGCTTCTGGATGGCCGATCAGGATCATGCGCCGGCCTATCGCGACCTGCTGTTGTGGCTCAAGGCGATCCAGCATCAGAGCCCCTGGCGGCACGGGCGGCAGTGGGTGCTGAAAACGCCGCATCATGTGCTGGGCGGGATGAACGGCCTGCTGGCGGTTTTCCCCGATGCCAAGTTGGTGATGACCAATCGCGACGTTGCCGATGTGCTGCCCAGCTATTGCAGCATGTGCGCGTCGATGAGCGTGAACACCTCGACCACTTATCGCCGCGAAGTTCAGGGCGCCTATTGGACCGCGCGGTTCAAGACCGGGCTTGAGCGGTTTGCGGCGCTGCGACGGACGCTTCCGGCCGGTCAGGTGATCGACATCGATTACCGCGATACGGTGAGCGATCCGATCGGCACGCTTGAGCGGGTGATGATCGCGGTCGGGCTGGGTTTCGATGCAGCCGATCGCGAAGCTGCAGAGGCCTGCATGGCCGACAACGTCAGGGACAAGCGCCCGCGCCACAAATACAGCGCCGAGGAATTCGGCCTGAGCCAGGAGCAGATCGCGCGCGATTTCGCGTTCATGGCCGATTGAACAAGACACCAAACAAAGGGAGAGAAGAATGATCCTGAAGGATAAAGTTGTCATCATCACCGGTGCCGGGCCGGGTATGGGGCAAGCCGTGTGCCGCGGCGCCGCCGCTGAAGGCGCCCGCGTGGTCATTTCGGCCCGTTCGGTCGATGCGATCAACACCCTGCGCGACGAAATCGTGGCGGCGGGCGGTCAGGCGATCGCGGTGCCCTGCGACGTTGCCGAAACCGACCAGTGTCAGGCGCTGGCTCAGGCCGCCATCGACCAGTGGGGCCGCATCGATGGTCTGGTCAATTCGGCCTATTACCATCCGGATTGGGGCCCGCTTGATGCCCATGCCATAGAGCAGGTCTTGCAGGCGATGAACGTCAATGCCGTGGGTGCGTTGCGCATGGCTCAGGCCGTGATTCCGACGATGAAGGCGCAGAAGGCGGGCGCGATCGTCAACGTTTCCACGCTCGCCACGCGCAAGCCGATGCCGGGCGAAGGCGGCTATGCCATGGCCAAGGCGGCGCTTAACCAGATGACCTGCCAGCTCGCGGTCGAACTGGGCGGCACCGGCATCCGCGTGAACACCGCGCTGATGGGGTGGATGATGGGCGCCCCGCTGCACGGCTTCATCGCCGGGCTGGGCGAAGGTGGACCTGCATTTCAGGCGCAGCGCGCATCGGAAATCCCGGTCGGGCACATCCCGCCGGACAAGGATTGCGCCAAGGCGGTCTATTTCCTGCTGTCGGACTATGCCAGCGAAGTGACCGGCGCGGCGCTCGACGTCAATGGTGGCGATTGGGTCGCACCCTGATTGCTGGCGGGGCGGAGCCTTGCTCCGCCCCGGTCCACGCCGGTTGCAATCGAACTGGCGCTTCACCCGAACTGAGCGACGATCTCCGCCACCGCGTTGGCGACGTCCCTGCGGGCATAGCCGAGCAGCGACGCTTCGGCCGGATCGGGTTCATAGCTGATGGCGTTCGCGCGGCCCTGCGGAATGGCGACATCGGGCAGGAGCGGCAGTTCCTCGTCTCGCACTTCCACGGTCGCGCGGTTGCCCACCGCATCGAAGAAGAGCTGGAAATAGCGGGCGAACGAGAGGTTTTCGTCGCCCACGAGATAGGCCTTGCCCGGCTCGCCACGCTCAAGCGCACCTTCGATCGCCTGTGACAGCGAGCGGAACGACATGAAGTTGGTGCCGCCGGGCGGGGCATAGGCCGGGATCGGGATGATCCCCTTGGCCCACTGGGTATAAGGTTCGAAGATCGCGCTGGGCAGGCCGGGCACGGTTCCAACCATGAACGGGGCGTTGACGCTGATGACGTCGAAACCGGGCCGCCCTTCGGCGCGCGCGCCTTCGCAAGCCGCCAGACGCGATCGGATATAGCTGTTGCCTGCCAAGAGTTCGGGTGCCGCTTGAGCATAGAAGCTGCCCAATTGTACGGCCCGCTTTACGCCTGCTTCGCGCGCGGCGGCAAAGAAGGCGGGTACGGCCTCGTGGTTTGCCTTGATCAGGAACTGCTCGAAATCGGCGTCTTGGGGGACATGGCGGGGATCATTGCCCGCGGCAAAAACCACCCAGTCAAATCCGCGCAGGCGATCGGCGGTATAGTCTCCGGCCACATAGTCGCCTTGCAGGAACGGCATGGTCGCCATCGGCGTGGCTGGGTGCGGGGCCTTGCGACCTCCGACCGTCACGTCATGGCCAAGCGCGGCAAGATGGATCGCGGCATGGCCGCCAAGTGCGCCGGTTCCACCGGCAACGAAGATCTTCATGGTGCATGGTCCTTTGGTAACAGGCGGATCGGGGGCGCTCAAAGCGCGCCAGTTGGGGCCAGCGGGCGCAGTTCCTGCCAGTCGACCACCAGTTCGCGCCGGGTGAAGCGCCACGCGTCGGCCTCGTGCCGCCACACGTCCTGATAGCGGATCGCCCAGCACAGCAACGCTTCGCCCTCTGCCTGCGGCACGACATGCTCGGCCGTGGCGACGGTCTCGCCATAAGCGATGTCGCCGTCGATGGTGACGGTCTGGTTGTGGATCAGGTGGCGCGTGGCACGGAACATGCGCGCGAGCAGGTCGATCGATTCAAGGTTGGCCGCGCGGCCGATGGTATGGAATCCGGGGCCGCTGATCTCCACGTCGTCGGCCAGCACCGCTTCCCAATCGTCCTTGCACCGACGGTCTGCTCCACGCGCATAGATCTCTGCGGTGTGGCGCAGCGCCAGAATGTCCGCGACACTCATGCCGGAGCGCCTTGCCCGGGAAACTGCAACGCGTTGCCCGAAACCAGCGGCGTCACCGTCCATTCGCCCGAAGGCGTGCGCACCCATCCCGCTGCGGCCAGCGCGCCGCCATCGACGTGCAGGACCGTGCCCGTCACCCATGCCGCCAGTGGGCTGGCCAGATAGAGCGCCGCGCCCGCGCAATCCGAAGGCCTGCCAAAGCGACCCAGCGGTATCCATTTGTCCATATGCGCCCGGTTGGACTGCGGGATCATGACATCCAGCGCCACCTGCGGCGTGTCGGTCGTCTCGGGCGCGATGTCGTTGACCCGGATGCCCTCGGGCGCCAGTTCCAGCGCGATGCTGCGGGTGAAGCCCGAGACACCGGCCTTTCCAGCGGCATAGACCGCGCAGTTGGGAATGCCGCGATGCGCCTCGATCGAGGTGACGGTGATGATGCTCGATCCCGGAGCGGCCCTGCGCAGCAAAGGCAGCATCGCCCGCGTCATCCGCAGGACATGGCCAAGATTGGTGTCGATGATGGCGTCGATCTGCTGATCATCGAGCGTTGCGAAAGGCTGCGCATGGACGAAGTGTCCGACGTTGTTGACCAGCACGTCCAGCCGACCGGTTTCGGCCGCGATACGGTGGGCGAGCAGTTCCGGCGTCCTTCGATCCAGCACGTCGCAAACGACTACCCGCGCGTTGGGCAGCGCGGCGGCGACGTCGGCTGCCCTTGCCGCGTCGACTTCCGCGATTACCACAAGCGCTCCGGCATCGGCAAAGGCAGTGGCGATGCCGCGACCAATGCCGACGCCGCCACCCGTCACCAGAACGGTTTTTCCGGTGAAGTCCAACGGGGCGACGGGAAGTCGATCCTCTGGCGCAGTGGTTTGCTCGGTCATCGGTGCCTCTCTCGGATTTTCTGATTCAACGCATATTCGGTAAAATTTGCGATGAAGTCAATTTTTTGCGTATTCATAAAGTTGAATTTTTGCGCATGAAGCGATACAAGATTGGGGCGAAAGCTTCGTTCGCAAAGCTTGGAGGCTGCCAATGGATGCCGTGTCACTGGCCCCACGTGTCTGGCAATCGGCAGATATCGCCGACCAGTTTGCGCTCCAGCAGCTCGTCCAGGCCTATTGCCATGCGATCGACCGCCGCGACTATGTCTTGCTGCGCAGTCTCTATCACGATGATGCCATCGACGATCATGGCGCGATGTTCTGCGGCGGTCCTGATGCCTATGTCGCGTGGTTGCCCGCGATGATGGCCAACTGGGCGGCCACCGTGCATTCGATCGGCAACATGCTGTTTCTGATCGACGGTGACAGCGCCGAGGGCGAGTTGCAGACGGTCGCCTATCACCGCACCGTGGCAACCCCCGTTCGCGAGATCATCGCCGGAGGCCGCTATCTTGATCGCTACCGCAAGCGAGACGGTGTCTGGCGGTTCTGGCGCCGCTCGCTCGTGCTCGACTGGTTCGAGGATCGGGCGCTTGCGCGTGGCGAGGGGCCCTCCATCGACGATGGCGTGGAGATGGGCGAGCCCGGGGCGCAAGATGCGGTTTACAGTCGCCTGCCGATGTTCGCTGCCGCCCGCGCCGGTCATTTCCGGCAGTGATTTTGGTTCGGCCGCCTGCGCGCAAGGCTACGCTCAGAACTGGCCGGGTCGCAGCAATGCGTCCGAACCGCCATCGACGAACAGGATCTGGCCGAGCAGATAGGCACTGTTCACCGTCAGCAGAAAACGGATGGTTTCGGCAATCTCTTCGGGCTGAGCATAAGCGCGCGTGACGATCGGGTTGCTCTGCCGGATTGCAGCGACCATCGCCGGGTCTTCGAACAGCGGCGCGGTCATCGGGCTCAGCACCACGCCGGGGGCAATGCCATTGAGCGAGATCCCCGCTCCAGCCCATTCCGGTCGCACCGCTGCCGAGCGCAACCACAAGCTGAGCGCCCTTTTCGAATCCGGATAGGCGCTCATCGGGGCGGTGGCGCAAGCAGCGAGCGCTGCTGCCTCATCCCCGGCAAGGCAGGCCTGCACCACAGCGTCGTTGCCTTGCAGGATGGCGGCTGTTGAACAGATCGCCACCGCGCGCGGACAGGGAGACTTGGCCAAGAGCGGTCGCAGGCCTTCAAGCGTCGCCACCGCGCCGAAGTAGTTGACGGCGATCGTGATCGCGTCGGGTCGGGAGACGCCCGCTCCGGCCAGCAGACTATCAATTCCTGATGGGGCCAGACGATGCACTTCGTCGATCATTGTCGCGCGCCCTTCGGGGCTGGAGAGATCTGCGGAGATATCGGTGCCTGAAAGATCGACGCCGATGACGGTGTCTCCCGCCGCCCGACACAATTCGGCGGTAGCCTTGCCAATCCCGGATGCAGCGCCGGTAATCACGATGGTTCGGGTCATGGAGATTGTGTCCTTTGTGATCATGTCGCGGTGCTTGTGTCAGATTGGGTTGTCAGGCTGGCGATGCG
The DNA here is from genome assembly GCF_020404405.1 of Novosphingobium sp. FKTRR1. Taxonomy (GTDB): domain Bacteria; phylum Pseudomonadota; class Alphaproteobacteria; order Sphingomonadales; family Sphingomonadaceae; genus Novosphingobium. The sequence goes on from NZ_JAIZDA010000003.1 coordinate 321,207, forward strand.
CACCCAGCTCGCCGAACCAGGCTCGGTTCAGGCTGCCACGCGCTCTTCGGGTTCTGGCGGTACGATGGCCGGCTGACCCGGATCATAGACGCGGGTAAGCAGGCCGATGAACGCTTTGTCGGTCAAGGGATCGCTCGGAATATCAAAATGTTCGCCACGTACCTTGAGATCGGCGATAATCGTGTCGAATACCATCTCGTGGGTAAGGTCGTCGCTGTGGTCCAGCGCCCGTTTCAGTTCGGACAGGTCCATGAAGATGTCCGCACCCCAATGGACCAGGAACCGGAATTCCTCCTCGGGAAGGCGCTGAATCACCGCGCCTTCGGTGGTAAGTTGCCAGCCGGTCGGGTCTTGCGGATCTGCGCCCATCAAGGTGTTGATGGTCAGGCCATCCGGGCGCCGCATGGTCGCGGGGCCGGTCGTCTCGGCAGTGTGAAACATCATTTCGTTCTCGACCACCACGGCCCGTCCCCACATCGGTGCCTTGATCTGGGTGGGCTGGCCTTGCGGTCCTTCGGGCCAGTAGTTGAATCCGCCACCGACCCGGCCCTTGTAGTACCAGGTGATCACTTGCGCCTTCTTCTGCTGCCATTGTTTGAACAGGCCTGTTTTGACCATGGTGTTCATCAGCCAGATCGGCGTGTTGTGAAACGATATTCCGCGATACCGCGTGGCGTCGACATGCGGGCTACCGCCGCCTTGGCAAGGCCCCTGAATATTGAACAGCATGTTCTCGGGCGTGGCATAGCGGGCTCCCCAATAGCCGCGCACCAGGTCAAGGAAGCCCTTGTTCAGGAAGCAGTCTTCGATTTCGGGATAAAGCACAGTCGATGACTTGGCGAGATAACCACGGAACACGGGGCTCAGAAACATGTCCCAGGTCGGGGTGAAGCCTTCCGGCACTAGGCCCGAGGTGGTGGCGATGACCTCTTCGGGCGACTTGAAATGCTGCGCCAGTATCAGAGACCACGGCCCATTGGTGCGCACCACTTCGAGCATGCGGGCATGCTGTTCGGCCGAAAAGGCGTTCTCGATGACCTGCGGCGGGGCAACAGGGCGAAAAACAGACGCGGTGCTCGTCATGATCAATCCTCATCCACTGGTTTGTCCGCATCAGGGAACCGCTTCTTGTCGGCGGAGTCGCGGCCTTGACACCGTCCATGCCGATCAGCTGCCATTATTTGTAAGTGATTACAAACATGATTTCACGGCGGGCGCCGAGTTTTTCAAGGCACTCTGCCGACCAGCGGGCGTTGCATCAGCCGACCACACCGGTCGAGGCGGTGAGGCCACCATCGACCACGATCTCGGTTCCCGTGATGTAGCGCGCTTCGTCCGAAACAAGGAACAGCGCGGCATTGGCAACATCCCACGCATCGCCCATCCGTCCCATGGGTACTTGCGCATGCCGCCGCGCTACCATCGCCTCGAAATCACCACCGCCATATCGATCCGCGAGCCGGCGAACGAGGGGCGTGAAGACCAGCCCCGGCACGACACAGTTCATCCGGATGCCCTTTGCTGCATAGGCGACAGCCGTGACGCGCGAAAACTGCATCAATCCGGCCTTGGCAGCGGCATAGCCGACCTGATCCTTGCCAACCCAGCGCAATCCGGCAACGGACGAAACGTTGACGATCGCGCCAGAGCGCTGGGCTTCCATCACGGGCAGGGCGGCATGGCATGTGCGATAGGCGCTGGTCAGGTTGAGTTGCAACTGTCGATCCCAAACATCCGGTTCCATCGTCGCGGGCGTTCCCGGCTCGGACTGGCCGACATTGTTGATCAGGATGTCGAGCCTGCCGAAACGTGCAACGCAATCGGCAACGAGCGCATCGACTTGCGCACCATCGGTGACGTCGCATGCGGCTATGGCCAGTGCATTGCCTTCCGCCTCGATAACCGCGCGGGTTGCCTCGGCAGCAGCCAGGTTGACATCGACCCCGAAAACCGTCGCTCCCTGCCGGGCGAGCAACGTGGCAATCGCTTTGCCGTTGCCCCAACCGGGACCGATCGAGCCGCACCCGGTGACCAGTGCCACCTTGCCATTCAGTTTCAGCATCTTGCTCTCCAGTCGAAATGGCGGAAACCTGCGCGCGTACGCATACGCAAGGACCCCCTATGAACGCTGCACCTCGCATCGGCCTGATCAGCGCTCTGGCCCAATCCCCAGGTCCGGCAATGGCCGCGATGGGGGAAATCTGGCCGGAAGCCTGGGCGCACAATCTGCTCGATGATTCGCTTGCTGCCGACTACGCCACGCTTGGGGAAATCACCCCCGCGATCATCGACCGGTTTCTCGCGCTCGGTCGGTATGCTGCTTCGGTTTCGGACGGCACGCGCAAGCCGGTCGGCATCCTGTTCACCTGCTCCGCCTTTCGTCCGGCGATTGACCGGGTGAAGGCAGATCTCACCATTCCTGTTGTCTCGCCCAACGAAGGGGCCTTCGATGAGGCGCTGGACATCTGCGCGGGCGTGGATGGTGGAGGGCGCATTGCCGTGTTGCTGACGTTCGCCGGATCGCTTGCGCCGCTCACGGGCGAGATCGAGATGATCGCAAGGGCGCGTGGGCAGACCCTGCCTGAGGTGGTGGGTATCGTGGCTGACGGTGCGCTTCCCGCTTTGCAAGCCGGTGACGAAGCTGGTCATGATCGGCTTGCCGCGCAGGCAGCGGCAACTATTGGAAAGGTCGATGTAACAGTGATCGGACAGTTTTCGATGGCGCGAGCACTGCCGCTTGTTACGCCGCTGCGCCCCGAGCCCGTACTGACCACGCCACAGGCTGCCGTGCGCAAACTGCGAAGATTGGTTGAGGCCGGTGGCGGCATTGGCGGAGTTCACGCCCAATGAGGGCGTGTGGTGGCAAAACAGGTATCGGCAAATTCTGACAAAGGCCGATCACGCCATGCCCGGTCAAGGACTTCGACGCTGACCACGCCGTTGTAACCTCGTGCGCGGCAGAGGCTGGCAAATCGGGCACACTCAAGCACCCCTGTGCCGGGGAACGTGCGCCGGTGCATGGTCTCGTCATCCAATGAGGCATTGGCAGGTGCTGGTTGCGCATCGTCGAATTCGACATAGGCGATGGCATCGAGCGGCGCGTCGGCAAGTGTTTCCCACCCTTGCGGGTCGTGCGCGTGATGCCAGTTGTCGACCAGCGCCCCGACCGTGTCCGTGCCGATGCTGGTGACGATGGCGAGCGTTTCGGCGAGCGTGCAGAGCGGTGTGATGGGCATGTATTCAAGCGCCAGCCTCAACCCGGTTCCTGCCACTGCCGTTGCCGCCTGCTCCACTGCTGCCAAACGGGCTGCCGCATCAGGTGCAGAAACGTTTACCTGCAAAAAGTTAGCCCCCAACGCCTGGGCATGCCGAGTGGCTTGAGCCAGCGCCGCGCGTTGCTGGGCGCTGCCGTCCAGCATCGCGCAGACCCCGACGATCTCGCAGCCAATGCCGGCATCGCGTAGCCGCCGGGATAGTCCTGCCATGGTCCGCCCTGTTGCCAGCCATGCGTCGATCGAGGGGCAGTCCGGCCCAAGCAGGGCAAATCCCGCTGCCGCGGCTGCGTCTGCCCATCTGCCCAGATCGCCGGCGCCGCCAACCCATGGTGAACCGTTGAAGGTGTTGAGGCTGAGCGGATTCACGTCACCGGTTCCACGTCATCAGGCCCCCAGTACGCGCGCAGCGATGTGATCAGCCCAGCGGCATCGAACGTGCACACATCGATCGAGCGGATCCGCAGGCGCTGTCCGCCGGATGGTGTGAATGTCACATCGAGCACCAGCGCGGCGGCATTGCCATGCGAACCGCGCATGGGGGCAACCGGGGTGATCTGCGCGCCGAAGGCCACGGAATCGGCGAACCAGCTCGCAAACTCGCCGTGGTGTTTCACAGGTGATCCGACAGGATCTTCGATGATGGCATCGGGTGCGAACAGCGCGACAAGTCCTTCGGCATCGCCTGCGTTTGTGCGGTCGACATACGCTTGCAGGGCCGCTTTCATGGTAGCCTGCGGAGGAATTGTCTCGGTCATGCAATGTCCTTGTCGGGCGCGAGCCGGGTGGCCAGCGCCTGTTGCAAAAAAGCGATCAGCTTGGTCAGGCCGGGGCCGGGTGGTGCCTTGGCGCGATGCAGCAACCACAGCGGGCAATCGTGTCGGGGGTCGGGTGGCGTGATCCGGCGCAAGCCTGGCTCGGCGTCACCGGCAAAGCACCACAGCACAGCGCTGCCGAAGCCCGCCAGCACCGCCTGTTTCATCTGTGGCCAGCTGTTGCAGGTGATCAATCCCGCGCGCTCGGCGGCTTCCCCGGACGGGTTGGCCGCTGCCCAGTGTCCTCCCGGCAGCGCCGCATCCAGTTCATGCCCCCAGCCCAGATGCGGCGCATCGTCGGGCAAGTCGTGGCGGACGTAGCGCGCTTGCGAAAGGACCGCGACCTGCTCTCCGGCGAGGCGCAGCGGCGGGCTGCGGACCAGAGCGATGGCGAGGTCCGCGCGACGGCAGGTCACCGCATCCAATGCATCCAGTTCGCCCAGCAATTCGATCGCGCATTGCGGGTTGGCCTGTTGGAACCGGAGCAGTTGCGGCAGGAATTCCGAAACGATACCAGCACTTGCGGCGATGCGTACCGAGCCTGCTGCCTGAGCGCCGAGGGCGAGGTCGTCGAGCATGCCGGCCACTTCCCGCTCGATGTCGGTGGCAGCCTTGAGCAGCCGTTCGCCAGCCTTGGTCGGCGCGGGGCCGCGCGGTGTATCGGCGAACAGGGGTACGCCCAGCGACGCTTCGAGCGCGTCGATTCGCCGCCCCACCGTGGTGCGATTCATCGCGAGCAATCGCCCCGCTGCGGTGTAAGATCCGGTGCGCACGGCGGCGAGAAAGACCTGAAGATCGCTCCATTCCATGGGCGTGCATATTTGCACAAGTGGTGTGCAGTGCAAGATTCTTCGCAAATCGGTATCAAATTCGCTAAACAGCACGGGATTGCGCTGATATCTCCGGGATGAAACAGTGCGGCAACAGGAGTTGATGACCATGGCAACATCCAGCGACTATGCGCTTGGCGAATACACCTTCCCGCGTGGCTGGTTCATGATCGGCGCGGCCAGTGATGCCACCCGCATCCCCGCACCGATCCGCTATTTCGGCAAGGATCTGGTGCTCTATCGTGGCGAAAGCGGCACGGCCTATGTCGTCGATGCTTATTGCCCGCACATGGGCGCGCACCTCGCCAAGAACACCACGTCGTACATCGTGCGCGATGGCGAGCATGTCGAAGGCGAATCGATCCGCTGTCCGTTCCACGGCTGGCGCTTCGGTACCGATGGCGCCTGCAACCACATTCCCTATTCGGACTTCATCCCGAAGGCGGCGAAGCTGCGGACTTATCCGACCATCGAGCGCGCCGGGATCATCTGGGTATGGCACGATGAAGAAGGGCTCGAACCCGATGTCGAATTGGCCAACTTCGGCGGTCACTATGGTGAGCCGGGCTGGGTCGAATGGAAGATCGACTGCATGGGCGACCTCAACAGTCACGGGATCGAGATCGTCGACAACATGGCCGATTTCGGCCACTTCATCCCCATCCATGGCGCCAAGGACTGGCAGTATTTTGCCAACGAGTTTCAGGGACATGTGATCCACCAGTATTACAGCGCCGGGCATCGTACGCTGACTGCGGCGGACGGCGATCAACTGGTGCTCGATACCTGGTATGAAGGACCAGGCTTCCTCCAGTCGGAAATGGCCGGCGCCTTCGACAGCTTCATCATGATCGCCAACACCCCGGTGGAAGATGGGGTCACGCGCTCGTGGCATGCGCTGATGGTCAAGGTCCACGATGGTTCGCGTGAGACGACCGCCGAGGATCGCGCCAATGCGCTGATGTATCAGGAAGGCAGTCGCCTTGCCTTTGCGCAGGACGTCGAGATCTGGGCGAACAAGCGGGCGAGCATCAACCCCTTGGCGATCCCCAACGACGGCCCATACGGCAAAGTCCGCACCTGGTATCGCCAGTTCTACAACCCGCGCGCGATGGCGCCGGAGATTCAGGCGCGGGTCAATGGTCTGGCTGTGACGCTCGACCGGCGACCGGGGCATCAGGCAGCTTAACAACACGACATGACCCGTCAGGTTATGCGCGTCCGAACGGCTATCCCGGCAACGGGACGGTCGGGCAGGCGCGCGTCTCATACGGCGGGCAACAGGGAGAAGATCGATGGCTACATTTCCGGCAGGCTGTACCCTGCTGTTCGGCGGCAGCGGCGGCATCGGGCAGGGCGTGGCCCGCACCTTTGCCGAACAGGGCAGTGACATCGCGGTCGTCTGCCGCAGCAAGCGCGAGGTGGCCGAGGCGGTTGCTGCCGATGCCAGAGCGCAAGGCCGCAAGGCAAGCGTCCATACTGCCGATGTGACCGATCCGACCCAAGTGGAGGCCGTGATCGCCGATGCGATCGCGCAGCATGGCCGGATTCACTCGGTGGTCTGGGCTGCCGGACCGCTGGTCAACCAGCGCTATCTTGCCGACACGCCGATGAGCGAATGGCGGCATGCATTCGACGTCGAGGTGCATGGCTTCTTTGCCGCCACACAGGCCGTCATCCCGCACATGCGCGAGCAGGGCGGCGGAAGCTTTGTCACGCTGGGGTCGGCCGGGCATGACTGGTGGCCGGCGCGCGATGGCATGTCAGTGGCGGTCAAGGCGTCGAACGAGCAACTGGTCAAGGGTATCGCCAAGGAAGAGGGCAGGCACAATATCCGCGCCAATTCGGTGCTGGTGGGCGTGATCGACGCCGGACAGTTGCATGAACTGACCCGTCAGGGCCAACTCGACGAGGCATGGGTGGCCGAGACGCACAAGCTGCTGTGCCTGCAGCGCTGGGGCAGCGCGGCGGAAATCGGCCATGCCTGTGTGTATTTCGCCAGCAACGAAGGGGCCTACACCACCGGGCAGTCGATCTCGGTATCGGGCGGATTCGGCGTATGAGCGGGGCCGAGCGCAAGGTCGCCGTCGTCACCGGCGCCAGTCGCGGCGCCGGGCGTGGCATCGCCCGCGCATTGGGCGAGAAGGGTTTCCGGGTCTATGTCACCGGACGAACGTTGAACGAAGGCGATGCCGATCTGCCCGGAACGATCGGTTCTGCCGCGCAAGCCGTCACCGACGCTGGCGGCGAAGGCATCGCCGTGCGGGTCGACCACGCCAGCGCAGACGAGACTGCCGCCCTGTTCGCGCAAGTCGCGCGCGAGAGCGGTCGGTTGGACATTTTGGTCAACAATGCCGCCGCCTTGCATGACGATCTGGTCAAGCCGGGGCCCTTCTGGGAAAAGTCGCCGGACCTTGTCGATATCCTCGATGTCGGCTTGCGCTCGGCCTACCTTGCATCATGGCATGCGGCGCCGTTGATGGTGCGGCAGGGCAGCGGGCTGATCGCGTTTACGTCGTCGTTCGGGTCGGTCTGCTACATGCACGGTGCTGCTTATGGCGCCCAGAAAGCGGGCGTGGACAAATTCGCGGCCGACATGGGAGTCGACTTTCGCGGCACCGGAGTCGCGGCGATCGCGCTGTGGATGGGGCCCCTGCTTACCGAACGCAGCGCCCGCACGCGCGAGGAGCATCCCGAACAGTACGAGCAGATCATGGCCAATGCCGAAACGCCCGAATTCAACGGGCGGGTGATCCATGCGCTGTTTTCGGATCCCGACCTTGCCAGCTTGAACGGCAAGACCGTCATTACCGCCGAAATGGCTGAAAAGTACGGCATTGTCGAAGCCGGGGGGCGTCAGCCACCGTCCTGGCGGGCGATGCTGGGCGACCCCCGTGAGGCGCATCCCGCGATCATTGCCTGACCTGACGGTACTCCCCGGACGCGGTATTCACTTCGGGCCAAAATCGCGACAAGCATTACGCAAACGAGTATTTTCGTATGCACTTGCTATTGGTTTGCGTAGATTGTAAGCGATAGCTGCGAAGCAATTAGAATACCGGGAAAGAGGGTGCCGTCAGTGCGCGGGGCTGCCTTTTGGGCGGCCACCATGCTGTGCAGCGGTGCGACAAAAAGACTTGCGACCCATGGTGTCGCAAGCTGCGGTGTCGTGCGCCTTCTCTCCCCGGTGGCCAGTCGGGAAAACCCGGCGGCCGCCAGTCAGGGTAAACTGGGAGAGGGAGAGTGACCGTGAATCACGACAAGCCTTTGAAGAACCGGCGGATGGTCTGGTCGGACACCATGATGCTGGCTGGCGTTGCCGCAAGCGCGTTCCTGATGCCGGGCAGTGCCCTGGCCGCTGCCGAGACATCTGCTGCCGATTCCGCTAGTGAAGCGACAGGAGCGCCCTCGATCGGCGAGATTATCGTCACCGCCAATCGCCGCGCCGAACGCGCGCAGGACGTGCCAATCTCGATCACCGCGATTTCGGCCGAAAGCATCCGCGAGCGTGGGCTGAAGAACCTCGGTGATATGCAGGCGTCGGTGCCTTCGCTGGTCATCGCATCCAACGGACAGGCCTCGCGCGAGGTGATGTCGCCGTCGATCCGTGGCCAGAGCGCCTCGTTCCAAGGCTCGCCGGCGGTTGTCGTCTATATGAACGAAGTGCCGTTGCCTGCGGCGATCACGCTGAGCGGGCAGGGTGGTCCGGGCAATTTCACCGATCTGGAAAACGTGCAGGTGCTTTCGGGCGTCCAGGGCACGCTGTTCGGGCGCAACACCACCGGCGGCGCCATCCTGCTGACCCCGGCCAAGCCGACCGACAAGTTGGAAGGCTATCTTTCCGGCGGGTACGGCAATTACAACATGACCGAATTCGAAGGGGTGCTGAACGTCCCTGTTTCGGACAAGATCAGGGTGCGTGTGGTCGCAGCTTCGCGCGATCGCGACGGCTTCACGCATGACGTGAACTGGAACAAGGATCGCGACGACGTGCACACCCGCATGGCGCGTATCGGCCTGTGGCTGAACCCTGTTGAGGGTGTGACCAACTACACGATGGCCTATTATGGCTATTCGCACAGCAATGGCACCGGGTCGGTCGCGCAAAGCTTCAACACCGGTTACTTCAGGGTGCTCGATACCTATTTTCCGACCACCTTCAACTTCTGCAAGCACGCGACGGATTGTTCGTATTACGACAATCTCATCAAAGACCAGAACGCGCGCGGCATACGCTCGGTCGCTCACGGCGTCGACGACTTTGCCAAGACCGAAACCTGGGGCATCAGCAATACCACCGACATCGATCTGAACGATGCGCTCAAGCTGCGCAATATCGTCAGTTATGCGATGCTAAAGTCGTATTATGCCAACGATCAGGACGGGACGATCGCGCCGGTCTATGACACCGGCACCACGGTTGAAAGCCGCACCGCGCCCCGCGACTGGTACAAGACGGTTACCGAAGAACTCCAGTTTCAGGGCACCGCTCTCGACAAGAAGCTGACTTACACGGTCGGCGGGTTCTACTACAAGCAGTCACCCAATGGACGCATGCAATCCTGGGCGATCACCGTGTGTTCCAATCCCATGGCGACGGGGTGCCGGATCGGCGCCAGCACCATCGGTGTGACCAATGAATCCAAGGCGCTTTATGCGCAAGGCACGTTCGACTTCGGCGCCCTTTCGCCCTCGCTCGACAAACTGCGTCTCACGGCTGGGTATCGCTACACCTGGGACACGGTGGAAGGGACGACCGCATCGTGGAGCTATACCCCGGTGGGCAACCAGCAGTTTGGCCAGCTTTGCTCGTGGAAGTTCCAGTTCACCACAAACCCCGAAACCGATTGCCAGTTCGGCGCCAAGCTGAAGAGTTCATCGCCCAACTGGACCATCGGCCTTGATTATCGCCCGATGTCGGAGCTCTTGCTTTATGGCAAGGTGACCAAGGGCTACAAGGCAGGCGGCTTCAACAGCTATGCGGTGTACGATAACACCCGTACGTTCGGCCCTGAAAAAGTCACCGACTACGAATTGGGCTTCAAGTCGAACTTCACCGTCGGCGGCGTGCCGACCGTGTTCAACGTCAACGGCTTCTATCTCGATTATACCAATATCCAGCGCGCGGCGGGTGACCGCAACAATGCGACCGGCGGCAATGGCGCGATCACGCTGAGCACGGCCTCGGCAGTGATCAAGGGCGTCGAAGTGCAGGGCATGATCCGACCGATAAGGCAGCTCGAATTGGGCGGCAACTACAGCCATCTCAGCTCGCACTACAAGTCGTTCAAGTTCGACTCGAACTCGGGTGTCTGGGATTGCACCGCGACATCGGTAACTTCGCCCAAGGTGTTTGCGGGTGCGGACATGACATGTCGACCGTTGCAATATCTCTCGCCCAACATCGTGTCGGTTTATGGTCGGCTGTCGATCCCGACCCCGGCCAAGGTCGGCGACCTCAGCCTGTTCGTGAGCTATAACTGGACAGATGCGCAAGATACCGCGCCGCTTTCGACCGAGACTTTCCCCGATGGTACGGTCAACGAACCGGGCGTTCGCCTGCCGTCGTTCGGCATCCTCAACGTATCGATCGACTGGAAGAACGCGCTTGGCAGCGGTCTTGACGTGTCGGTCTTCGGAACCAACCTGACGGACAAGGAATACGCCACCAGCAACACTGGCACGTTCCAGACGATCGGCGGCCAGACCAAGATTTTTGGCGAGCCGCGGATGTATGGCGTCCGCCTGCGGTACAGCTTCGGGGGTCGTTGACCGACGACTCGTTAATGCAGATGTGGCCGCCGTCGGGCAAGATGAGGCTTTTGCCTCCCTTGCCCGGTGGCGGCCCTTTCGTTTGACCGCGTGCCGCCCCGAACTTGCCGCCCCGAACTTGCCGCCATGAACTTGTGCAGGGAAGGGCTTGCGGTAGGCAAGCCATTCGGGCAGATTGCTACGCACAGAAGCCAAAAAACAAGTCGTCAGGCGCTATTTTCGTATAATGATTCGAAAACGGCTCCGAAAATGTGGGGGAATGCCTGTGTTGCCGTTGCAGGAAATATCCGATCGTGTCGAGATTCAGGATCTCTTCGCGCGCTACAGTTTCGCTATCGATGAACGCGACTGGGATGCGCTCGACAGCGTGTTCACCCCCGATGCACGGATCGACTACACCGAATCGGGCGGGGTCAGCGGCAGCTTTGCCGAGATCAAGGCCTGGCTGCCGCAGGCGCTGGAGCGCTTTCCGATGTTCCAGCACATGGTGGCAACGACGCGCCTTGTGCTGGACGGCGATATCGCCAGCAGCCGGACGATCCTGTTCAACCCGATGACCTACCGCCCGGCGGATGGGCCGGATCAGGTATTCTTCATCGGCTTGTGGTATCGCGACAAACTGGTGCGCACACCGGCCGGTTGGCGGATTGCCGAACGGTACGAGGAGATGGGGTGGAACCACAACGTGCCGGCGATGCCGCCGGTGCCCGAGGTTTCGGACAAGGCATGAGCGCACCCCTCCCCGCCGGGCGAGCGCGCATGATGCTGCTGCGCGGGTTCTTGTGCCAGAACGTGGCGATCGGGTGCGCGTTCGGGTCGTTCGGGGTGGCGTTGATACCCTTGCAGGAGAAGTTCGGCGTCGGGCGCGGACTGGCCAGCCTCGGGATCGCACTTGCGGTCATGATGATGGGGCTGGCCGCCCCCCTCGCTGCGCCGCTGATCAACCGCATCGGCTTGCGCGCGATGATGGTGGGCGGGATCGTCATGTCGGCGGCGGGGTATGTCCTGCTGGCGCTGGCATCGAACATCGGCATGGTGTTGTTCGCTTATGCGGTGCCGATCGGGCTGGGGCTGGTCGGCTTCGGACCGCTGCCGTCCACGGTGCTGGCCGGAAACTGGTTCCGCAGCAATCCCGGCCCTGCTGCCGGACTGGTCAACATGCCGGTGCTGATGGTGCTGGTTCCGCTGGTGACGCTGCCGCTGATCCGCGAAGGCGGGCTGTCGGGCCTCTACCTCGCCCTGGCCGCGCTCCACGTTGCGCTGCTGCCGTTCGCATTCGGCATCGTCGACGCCCCCGAGGACGAGGTTGCCGGCACTGCCGCGATCCGCTCGGTGCCCGGACATCACAACGACAATGGGACCGGCTTGGGTACGGGCGGTGCAGTGTCGGCGACCACCATGCTTGGGCAGCCGCTGTTCTGGGGCATCGTGCTGGGATCGGGCATATTGCATGCAGTCGGCATCATAGCGTCGTCGCATCTGGTGGCATTCGGCATCGAGCGCGGCATTGCTGCCGGACAAGCGTCGCTGCTGGCGGCGGTCATGGGCGGTGCCAGCGTGGTCGGCGCATTCGGGTCGGGATTGCTGTGCGCGCGGCTTGGCGGCGGCAGGGCGCTGGCGCTGATTGCGGCAGGCACGGCAACGGGCTGGATGGCGCTGTTTCTGACGCAGTCGCTTTGGCCGATGGCGCTGGGATCGCTGGTGATCGGCGCGGGTGGCGCCGCCGTGTTTCCCGCGATCAGTGTGCTGGCGGGCGAACGGTTCGGCGCCCGCTCGCTGACGCGCGCCTTGGGACTTTTTGGATTGGCGACCCTGCCGATGAACTTCGGCCTGCCCCCGCTGGCGGGTGTGTTGCGTGATATGGTCGGAAGCTACGACCCTGTCGTCCTCGTGATCGTAGCAGCCTGCATCGGCGTCGCCGCGCTTTATTTCGCCATTTCGCGGGTACCGGTCAGGCTTGCGCCGACGCTCGCCTGACAGAAATTCGGATTGAACAACGGGAGACAAACAAGATGGGTAGCAGACTTGCTGGCAAGGTTGCCATCGTCACAGGTGGTGCACGCGGCATGGGCGCGGCAACCAGCCGCCTGTTCGTGGCCGAAGGGGCCAAGGTCGCCATTGCCGACATGCTGGATGCCGAAGGCGCGGCGCTGGCCGCCGAACTGGGCGAGAACGCACGGTTCTGGAAGCACGACGTGACCGATGAGGCGGCGTGGGCCACATTGGTGGCTGAGGTGGAAGCCGCGTTCGGCGGTGTCGACGTACTGGTCAACAACGCCGGGATCATCATCTTCAAGGGGATGCTCGACACCACCCACGACGACTTCAAGCGGGTGCTCGATGTCAATCTGGTCGGCGAGTTCCTTGGCATCAAGGCGGTCGCGCCCGGCATGATCGCGCGCGGCAAGGGGGCCATCGTCAACATCTCGTCGGTGGACGGCATGAAGGGCGCCAACTGTCTGGTCGCCTATGCATCGAGCAAATGGGGCGTGCGCGGGCTGACCAAGGTTGCCGCGATGGAACTGGGCCACAAGGGGGTGCGGGTCAATTCGGTGCATCCCGGTGGCGTCGATACCATCATGAGCAATCATGGCAGTGTATCGCGCGCAGAACTGAACACCACTTATTCCCACGTGCCCTTGCAGCGGATCGGTGGCCCTGAGGAAGTGGCTGCAGCCAGTCTGTTTCTGGCGAGCGATGATGCGTCGTACATTCACGGGACCGAAGTGGTCGTCGATGGCGGCATGACCACCGGCGTCTATTACCACGGCTTCCCGGGCGCGCCCGGCGCCTGATCGGAAAGGACAGGGACAATGGTCCGCATCACTTTACCCGAGGGTCTGGAACACGACCTTTATGGATATGCCAGCCGCAATCATGCCGTGCCGATCATGGCAGCGGCTCAGGCCTTTTCCAGCAGCGTCTATCGCGATAGCGGCTTGTCGCTGCGCGAGTTCGAAGGCGCGCGGATGCGTACCGCGCAGATCAACGGCTGCCAGATCTGCCGGACGTTCCGCGCCGCGCGCGATGCGCCGACCATGTTCAGCGTTGGCGGTGAAACGCCCGGGCGCATGGTGACCGACAACGGCCCGCCGCCGGACGAGGCGTTTTACGACCATGTGGCCAGCTGGCGCTCTGCATCGGACTTTTCGGATCGTGAGCGGCTGGCCATCGAGTTTGCCGAGCGCTTTGCCGAGCAACCCAAGGTGTTGAGCGCCGACGAGCGGTTCTGGGCGCGGATGCACGCCGTGTTCAATGACGGTGAGATCGTCGATCTGGCGCATTGTGTTGCCGCGTGGGTGGGGCTGGGTCGTGTGGCGCACGTGCTCGGGTTCGACACGGTTTGCCTGGTCGCACCTGCAACCGAACGCGCGGCATGAGCGAGGGTCGCCTGGCGGGGCGCGCCGCACTGGTCACCGGTGCGGCGGATGGCATCGGACGCGGAATCGCACTCCGCCTTGCGCGCGAAGGGGCGGCAGTGCTGGTCGCTGATGTCGATGCCGTGCGCGGGCAGGCTGTAGTTGCCGAACTGCAGGCAATGGGCGCGCGCGCTGCGTTCATCGCTTGCGACGTGACGCAGCGTGATCAGGTCACCGGGGCGGTCGATGCCTGTGTCGAGGCCTTTGGCGCGATCGATGTGCTCGTCAACAATGCCTATGGCGGCGCAGGGCCGCAGCGCATCGAGAAGAACACCGATGCGCGCTTCGAAGCGGCACTGAAGATGTGTCTTTATGCCACCAAATGGGCGATGGAGCGTGCGCTTCCACATATGAAGGCGCGGCAGTGGGGGCGGATCATCAACATGGCATCGCTCAACGGCGTGAACGCGCATATGGGATCGGCGGATTACAACGTCGCCAAGGAGGCGGTGCGCGCCTATTCACGCAGTGCCGCGCGGGAATGGGCCGGTTACGGAATTTGCGTAAACGTGATCTGCCCGGCTGCGGTTTCGGCAGCATACCGACGCTTTCAGGAAACAGCGCCGGATGTGGCTGCAGCCATCTCGGCATCCAATCCGATGGGTCGCATGGGCGATCCTGAAGCGGACATCGGCGGTGTGGCGGTATTCCTTGCCAGTGAGGATGCGCGCTATCTGACCGGCAACACCGTGTTTGTCGATGGTGGCGGGCACATCAACGGGGTGCCCTGGACGCCCGATCTTGGTCCGGCCGACTGACCTGCCGCACTTGTCGCGCCAAATTGCGAGCGGGTATCAGAACGTGCGGGTCTGGCCGCCATCGACCATCAGGGTCTGACCGGTGACATACCCCGACAGACTGCTGGCAAGGAACACCGCGGCCGCGCCGATATCGGATTCGGGATCGCCGATGCGGCGCAGCGGAACTTTGGCGATTTGCCCTTCATAGGCTTGAGGGAAATGTTGACGCCATTGCTCGACACCGGGCGACAGCGCGAACGGGCAGATCACGTTCACCCGTACGCCCTGTTCGCCCCATTCCTGCGCTGCGGTTTTCGACAACGAGCGGATCGCTTCCTTGGCGGCGCCATAGGATGCCTGGGTCGGCATGCCCTGAATGCCCGCGCCACTGCCGAAGTTGATGACCGATCCTTGCGTTGCGACCAGATGCGGATAGGCCGCCTTCATCAGCAGGAACGTGGGCCAGAAGCCGGTATCGAACGCGATGTTCATCGCCTCGATCGAGGTTTCGATCAGAGGCAGTTGCGCCGACGCTTGCGCCGCGTTGACCAGCGTATCCAGCCGCCCGAAGCGGCCGACAGCCTCGGCCACGATGGCGGGCAGGGCCTCGCGATCGGCCAGATCGACCGGCAGGAAATGGACTTGCCCCAATTCGCCCAGTTCGGCGGCGGTGGCATTGCCCAGTTCCACTTCGCGGTCGACGATAAGAACGCTGGCACCGGCTTTGACGAAGGCGGTGGCAACCCCCTTGCCAACGCCGCGCGCAGCCCCGGTGACGATGGCAACCTGATCTTTCAGCAACATGTTCCGGCCTCCGCCTGGCTTTATGTTTTTGCGTGAAAAATTATCCTGTGAACCTCCATATTTGATGTCTATGGAATTGTTAATGACTAAAATGCGGAATTATGAGTTGATTCCGTAGCGACTATTGCGATTGAGAGGAGTGCTTTGGATGACCGACTATTCCCCGCGTCTTGGTGCGCCTGACAGCGCCGTGGTGATCACCGGCGGAGCCTCGGGCATCGGGCTGGCGACCGCATGGGCACTTGCGGCGGTGGGTAGGCCGGTTGCCTTGTGGGACATCAACGCCGAAGGGGCGCAGGCCGCAGCGGCAGCGATCGCGGCGCAATATGGCGTTGCGACAACGGGGCTCTCGGTCGATTTGCGCGATTCGCAGGCGGTGATGCCCGCTGCCTTGGCGACCCGCGCAGCGGTCGGTCCGGTCGGGGGTATCGTCCACGGGGCGGGAACTGCCGTGCAGACCGGAATCGATGGGGTCACGCCCGACAATTTCGATGCCGGGATGGGTCTGCATGTCCGCGCGCTGATCCTGTTGGCGCAGGCGTTCATGGACGATCTGAAGGCCAATCCGGGCAGCGCCATCGTGGCGATCGCCTCGATCAACGCATGGTTCGGCAGCGCCGCGATCCCGATTTATACGGCGGCCAAGGGAGCGATCATCTCGCTGGTGCGTTCGATGGCGGACGAGTTGTCGCGATCGGGTGTCCGCATCAACGCGGTCAGCCCCGGCATGATCGACACGCCCATCCTTGGTGACATGCGCGACACGATGGCGCAGCTTTATGGCCCGCGTATTTTCGCGGGCCGATTTGGCCAGCCCGATGAAATTGCCCGGACGATCCGCTTTCTGCTGTCTGATGAAGCCAGTTACATCACCGCGGCGGAATTCGTGGTCGACGGCGGCATCCGCCACTCGCAACGGCCCTGAGGGCAAGCGTATAGTAAGGCGGCACCATGGTCGTGTCGCCATGGAAATGGGAGAGTGCCATGCGTTCCATCATCGTGACCGGCGGGTTTGGCGTGCTTGGCCGCGCCGTGGCCGAAGCGTTTCGGGCACAGGGTGACAAGGTCGCCCGCATCGACTTTGCGCCCGCTGCCGCCGATCCGAATCCGGGCGGCATCGACATCGGCGGCGTCGACCTGACCGACGCGGCCACCGCCGACAAGGCGGTCGCACACGTGATTGCGGTCCAAGGTGGAATCGACGTGCTGGTCAATGTGGCGGGCGGTTTCGTCTGGCAGACCCTTGCCGATGGCGGGCCGTCGACTTGGGGACGGATGTTCGCGATGAACGCCACGACATGCGTGACCATGACCAAGGCGGCGCTGCCGACCTTGTCGGCTACGGCGGGGGCATCGATCATCAACATCGGCGCAGGTGCCGCAGCGCTTGCCGGCGCAGGCATGGGCGGTTACGCCGCGTCGAAGGCCGCCGTGCACAAATTGACCGAAAGCCTTGCAGCCGAGCTTGCGGGTACAGACTGCACCGTGAATGCGGTCCTGCCCAGCATACTCGATACGCCGACCAACCGCGCCGACATGCCCGATGCGGACTTCACCCAATGGGTCAGGCCGCAAGCGCTGGCGCATGTGATCGTGTTTCTGGCATCGCCCAACGCGCGGGCGATCAGTGGCGCGCTGATCCCGGTGTCGCGCGGAAGCTGATCGCGGAAATCCACGGGAAGGGGTCAGGCAGGCGGATAGATGACGCCTGCCTCGCCGCTTTGCGTCTGCCACAGCGCATCGCGGCGGACGATGCGCCAGCCTTCGGGCCGGTGCTCCCAGCGGTCGACATATTCGCCGTTGGAATCGAACACAGGCCCCAGCGGATCATCGCGGCGTTGGTGACGGGCCTGCACATAGGCACGGCTCGTTGCGGTAACGGCGCCGGGATCGATCGTGACCACAATGCTGCCGATCAGATGCTGGGTGGAACCACAAACATCGAGGAAGCGCCGCATGTTCGCGGTCAGTGCAGCGATGCCTGCCTGCTCCCCCAAGCCATAGTCGAATGTCAGGTCGTGCGTGAACACGTCCGCCAGCGCGGCCCAGTCCTTGGTGTCGAGTACGCGGGCGAACCGGGCAAGGCCATCGCGGATCGCGCGCTCGGCAACAAGCTCTGCCAGCAGCGTGGGCGCGCCGACCGACGAGGGAGTCTCATCGACAACGAACATCCGGGTGGCCGTCCGGTCGAACACGTTTTCCTCATCCTGCGCGATCGCCTGGGCAATGGCGGGCTCGGCCGCACGGGCGAGAAAGCGGTCGTAGGCGGCGCGATCGGCAAAGCGCATCTCGGTCACGCTGTCGAAGTCGATGGCCGCGACTGCGCTTTCGAACGCGCCGGACCGGGCGACATAGTTGCGGCGATAGTCGGCGATCCCCGGCAGCAATGACAGGATCAGCGGTGCGTGGCGGGTTTCATAATAGGCGATGAACGCGGCGCGCGAGAGGCCGGGCTTGGCCTTGAGCAGGGCGATGACCTTGATCATGCCGCATCATCCCCGAAGCTGACGACCGTTCGCAATGCCCGACCAGACTTCATCAGGGCAAAACCCTCGTTCACCTGGTCCATCGGCAGTCGGTGCGTGACCAGATCCACCAGATTGAGCCGTCCTTCGGCAAAATGGTCAAGCAGGCCAGGTACTTGGCTGCGGCCCTTCATGTTGCCCATGAACGAGCCTTTGACCGTGCGGCCAAGTTGCAGCGCGAATGGCACGATCTGCATGACTTCGCCATCGGCCGGCACGCCAAGGATCACCGTGCAGCCCCAGCCAATCCGTGTGCTGTCGAACGCCTGCTGCATCAGGTGCGCGTTGCCGACGCATTCGAAGGCGAAATCCGCCCCGCCGTCGGTCAGGGCGCGAATGGCCTCGACCGCATCGGTTTGCGCTCCGTTGACGAAATCGGTCATGCCGAAGCGGCGCCCTTGCCCGTCGCGCAGTGGATTGATGTCCACCCCGATGATGCGGCTGGCACCGGCCAGCCGTGCGCCCTGAACCACGTTGAGGCCGATGCCGCCAAGGCCGAACACGGCGACGGTCGCACCGGGAGAAACTTGCGCGGTGTGGAGCGCCGCACCCACGCCGGTGGCGACCGAACAGCCCACGGTGCAGGCCAGATGGAACGGCACATCCTTGCGGATCGGCGCGACGTTGCGTTCGTTCATCACCACGAACTGCGCCAGCGAGCCGACCCCCGAATAGGCCGAAACGCGCTGGCCGTCGCGGGTGAACGGCGTCGGCTGGCTGGCGATCTCGCCAAGGAATACCTCGCACAAGTTGGTCTTGCCCGAACCGCAGTTGCGGCAGGTACCGCATTCGCCGATGCCAAGCGGGATGGCGTGATCGCCGACCTGTACCGAGGTGACGCTGCTGCCGATCTGGCGCACGATCCCGGCGCCTTCGTGGCCGACGACAACCGGGAAGGGGTAGGGCGCGGCCTTGCCCTCCAACTGGCTGAGGTCGGTGTGGCACAGGCCACTGGCCATGATCTCGATCAGCACTTCGTCGTGGCGCGGGGGGGCGAGATCGAGTTCCTCGCATACCAGCGGCGTATTGGGGGCGTGGGCGACCATGGCCTTGATCTTCATCAGCGGTCTCCGGGAATGGCAGCGGGCGCGGGCGGCGCGATGCCAAGGATCATGTCAGCGGCCTTTTCGGCGATCATCGCCACCGGGATCGCGGTGTTGCCGCCGGGCAGATGCGGCATGATCGAGGCATCGACCACCCGCAGCCGGTCAAGGCCATGGACCCTGAGCTGCGCATCGACGACGGCCATGGCGTCTTGTCCCATTCGCGCCGTTCCCACCGAATGATAATCGGCCTCGGCATTGGCGCGGATGTAGGCGTCGATCTCCGCATCGCTCTGCACGTCGGGGCCTGGGGCGATCTCATCGCCGCGCACCTCGTCAAAGGCCGACTGGTTGAACACATGCCGCGCGATGCGGATGCCTTCGCGCATGACGCGGCGGTCGTTCTCGGTGGCGTTGTAGTTCTGATCGATTACCGGCGGAGCATCGGGATCGGCACTGGCCAGCGTGACGGAGCCTCTGGCTTCGGGGCGCGCGACGTTGATATGGGCATAGAACCCATGCATCGGTACCATCGTGCGCCCGTTGTTGCCGAACAGCGCCGAGACCAGCAGCATCTTGATGTCGGGTTCGTCCAGCGCGGGATCGGACTTGACGAAGCAGGCCACCGACATGCCAGGATCGGCCAGCGGGCCGCTGCGGGCAAGCAGGTATTGGCCCATGGCCAGCGCTCCACGCAGCGGGTTGGCGTAGCGCAGCATCGAATAGGGCTTGGTCGAACGGTATTTGACGTGCGCGGCGAGATGATCCTGCAGACCCTGGCCGACGCCCGGCAGGTCGGCGACAACGGGCAGACCGTGCTCGGCCAGATGGGCGGCAGGACCGATGCCCGACAGCATCAGCAGGTGCGGCGTATTGATCGCTCCGGCGCACAGGATCACTTCGCGTCGCGCGATCGCGGTTCGCTCGGTGGCAGCATGGACGAAAGCGATTCCGCTGGGCCGCCGCCCATCGAACAGGACTTTGCGCGTTTGCGCATGGGTCAGCACCGTCAGGTTGGGGCGCTTGAGGACAGGTCGCAGATAGGCCGACGAGGCGCTGGAGCGCCGCCCCTTGCCCACGGTCAGGTCAACCGCCCCGAACCCTTCGCGCATCGCACCGTTCAGGTCGGCGCAGAAAGGATAGCCCGCCTGTTGTCCGGCCGCGATGAAAGCGCGGGCAAACGGATGGTTCTGACCTGCGCGGGTTACCTGAATTGGCCCGTCCGCTCCGTGCCAATCGTCGTGCGCGGGCGAAAAGCTTTCCAGCCGCTTGAAATAGGGCATCACTTCGGCAAACGACCATCCGCGATTGCCCGCTTGCGCCCAGCGGTCATAGTCGGAATGGAAGCCACGGTCATAGGCCATGCCGTTGATCGAAGATCCACCGCCCAGCACTTTGCCGCGCGGGAGGTAAAGCATTCTGCCATCAAGGTGGACTTGCGGCGCAGACATGAACTTCCATGCGTGGCGGCCCGCCATCATGATCGGCAAAAGGCCGCCGGGCGCCGCGATCAGCGGGCTGGAGTCCTTGCCGCCCGCCTCAAGCAGCAGCACCTGCGTGGATGGATTGGCGGACAGGCGGTTGGCCAGAATGCAGCCGCCTACGCCACCGCCAACGATGACGTAATCGAATTCAAGCGGTGGCATGCTCTGCCGCGGTTGCACGTCGACCGCCATCAGGCCGGCGCCTGCGCTATCGCCCGTGCCGCACGGCGCCCCGAAAAAATGCAGTCGGCATAGGACAATCCGCTGACATAAAGGTTCGAGCATATGCCCACTGCATTGCGACCGGCGGCATAAAGGCCCGGCAGCGGCGCGCCCGAACGGTCTTTCACCGCACCGCTCGCCTCATCCACTAACAGGCCGCCCACCGTCATGCAGGCGATGGGGAACATGCGCGCATCGACCGAGGCGTCGATGGCATAGAACGGACCTTGCGTCAGTTCCGCCATGTCGGCCGGGGACTTGTGGAAGCGGTCGGGCGCTTCGCCTTGCGCGGACTTGTTGTACAGCGCCAGTTCCTGCGCGAACAGGACCGGCGACAGGCCCAGCTTGCGGGCCAACGCTTCGGGCGTCGGTGCCTTGATGGCGGCAAACAGCGCGTTGACCAGCGTGATGTCGCGCTGAAACCCCAACACGTCTTTGCCGAAGGCGTCGCGGAAGGATTGGCGGAACAAGCGGCGATCCAGGATGATATAGCCGCGACCGGCATTGCGCTCGATCATCTCGTCCCCGATGCGTGCGCCGTACCAGGTTTCATTCGCAAAGCGCTGGCCGCCCGCATTGACCAGCATTCCCTGACCCCATGCGCGCGGCGGTGACAGGAAGCGCCATGCCGAAACGCGCTCCATCAGCCCGGCATCGCCACCGGCAGATACGCCGAGCATGATTCCGCTGCCATTGTCGCCAAGGGTGCCGTTGGGCAGACCTGCGGCGTATTCGGGCGCGAAGTGCTGGACCATCGCGGGGTTGCAGATGAAGCCGCCCGCGCTCAACACCACGCCGCGCCGGGCGCGCAGCCAGGCGCTGCTGCGCGCACTGGATTCCAGCGCTCGGGCGCGAGCGAGGTAGCGAAAGCCGACCGCGTAAGTGATCCGCGCGCCGGGAAAAGTTGGCGACAGCATGGCCATCCAGCGATTGGCTTGCGCGACCAGATGCGAATGCCGCTTGCGGATCGCCGGATCGGCCAGCCATTCAACCCTGACGCCGATCACTCGTCCGTCGCTGTCGCAGGCCAGTTGCCGGGCTTCTGCGTGCGAGCGGAAATCGAGGCCAAGCGCCAGCGCCGCGGCGCGCAAGGGATTGTAGATCCCGGCGCCAAGTCCCCACGGCTTGCTGCCGTTCCTGTGCACGGTGCGATGGCCGCGCGCGGCAGGCGGAGTGATCGCGCAAAACGGCCCGGCAAGGCTGCTGTCGGGGTGATACAGATATTTGTCGAGCGGCGGGTACGATGTCTTGGTGGGGTGCAGGGCCGGGCTGAACGGAGCGCCGTGCTGGCGCAGCCATTCGAAGTTGTCGACGCTCTCGTGGCAAAACCGGGTCAGCGTTTCGGGCGCAACAACGTCGCCGACCTCGCACTTGAGGTAGGCTTCCATCGCGGCCGGATCGTCAATCACACCAGCCTCGCGCTGGATCGAGGTGCCGCCGCCTGCGTAATAGACGCCGCCGTTGGCCGCCGACGAACCGCCGCCGTCATACTGGTCAAGTCCGATTACCGAAAGGCCGCGTTCAAGCCCTTCGAGGGCCGCGGCGATCCCGGCTCCGCCAAGGCCCACCACCACCATGTCGGCATCGCCCTGCCAGGGGTGGGCATCTGGGTCGGCGATGCGAAGCGGCGCATCGATGGCAAGGCCCCAGTCGCCAACCGGCTGGCCCGAAGCAGGCGTTGCGGCCAGCGGACGGCTGCTCCACGCGCGCTGCCAAGGGCTTGGCGGGATCGCGTCCACAGGTGGTGGTGTGTCTTGGCTGGCCATCAAGTGCCTCTCCCGGTGGCGCTGTCCCTTAACGTTGCGCGTTATGACGATTTGCGTAGATGTTTATGCCATTTCTAGACGCATAAGCATATCTGTTGCGCATAACGTAAAGAAAATATATTGGGCATCTGGATTTTTGGTACGCGCATGGATGGCGCGACCTGCAGGAGAGGACATGATGAGAAAGCTGTTCGCCACGACCGCCCTGACGAGCCTGTCGCTTTGTGCGATTCCGGCTTTGGCGCAGGAGACGGCGCAAACCGGGGCTGATGGTGCCTCGACCGGTTCAGGGATCGGTGAAATCGTGGTCACCGCGCAAAAGCGCGCAGAGAATATCCAGAACGTGCCAATCGCGATTTCCGCGGTCAGCAGTCAGTTTCTGGAAACGCGGGGAATCACGTCGATCGATACGCTCGGTTCGATCGCGCCCAACGTGAAGATCGAACGGGCGCCGTCGAACAAGACCATCTCGCAAATCTCCATTCGCGGTTCGGTCACGATCAACCCGGCGGTCACCTGGGAACCGGCCGTGGGCCTGTATCTCAACGGGGTTTATATCGCCAAGGCGCAAGGCTCGATCTTTGACGTGGCGGATCTGGAGCGGGTCGAAATCCTGCGTGGCCCGCAAGGCACGCTCTATGGTCGCAACGCGCTGGCCGGCGCGGTGAACCTCGTGCCCAAGATGCCCAGCGGCAAACTGGGCCTGAAGGCTGAGGCGACGTATGGCAACTACACTACTGGAAGGGCAAGGTGGTACTCGATCTGCCCGCTTTCGGCCCGTTTTCGCTGAAGCTGTCGGGTCAGGTGCAAAAGCGTGACGGTTTCATCAAGGTCGTCCCCAACCCCTATCCGCAGGCGTTTCTGGCAGGGCCTCCGTCGGGCGACCGGACCAACGATCTCGATGGCAAGAGCGCGATGGTGCAGTTGCGCTTCCACCCCGAAGGCAGCGCCTTTACCGCTGATTACATGTTCGATTACAGCAAGTTCGATCAGCGGCCGGACTATGCCCAATTGGTGCGGGTGAACAAGAACGGGTTGCCGCAGGACATCTTCGACCCCAATTCGCCCGGTTATGCGTTCGGCGGCGCGTTCTTCCCGCTCAACCTCTACGTGAACCCGCAAAGGCAGTCGTCCGCGTCGATCGACGGCAATCCGCTTTACGAACGGTCGCGGACGTATGGCCACGCGCTGACGATGGCGCTGGATCTGGGTGACGCCACGATCAAGTCGATCACGGCCTACCGCAACCTGAAATGGAGCGACCGGCTCGATCTCGACGGTTCTCCGCTGCCGGTTGCCTATACCGGACGCGATACCAGCTTCTACAGCTGGAGCCAGGAACTGCAGGCGACGGGCAAGGCGCTGGACAACAAGCTGAACTATGTCACCGGCCTGTTCTATTATAAGGAAAAGGCCGAAACGCTTGGGCCGCAAAGCTTTTTCGGCGGTGGTTCGGCATTCCAGTCGGACTATGGCTCGCACACCGAGGCATTCGCCGCCTATGCACAGGTCGATTACAACCTGACCGACGCCTTCAAGGTTACCGTCGGGGCGCGGTACACGCATGAAAAGAAGGATGTCCGCCGCTATCTGCAGGTGTTGAACAACCCGGCTACCCCGGCGGTCAACCTGCCTTATGGCTCGGTGCCCGATGCGAAGTACAACAACTTCAGCCCGGCGCTGACATTGGCCTATCAGGCGACGCGCGACATCAACTTTTACGCGCGGTTCGCGCAGGGCTTCAAGTCGGGCGGTTTCAATGGCGAAACCAACGATTTCCGCGCGCCGACCGCCGCCTGTCCCACCGGTGCGATCGAACTGTGCAATCCCTATCGCCCGGAAAAGGTCGACAGTTACGAGATCGGCCTCAAGACCAAGTTCGCCGATGGTCGGGTCATCCTGAACTTTGCGGCGTTCTGGGACGAGCACAAGGACATCCAGCTTTCGGTGTTCACGGCCAATGGCGCGGCCTCCTCGATCGTGAAGAACGCGGCCAAAGCGCGCATGCGCGGTCTGGAAATCGAAACCGTGCTGCACCCGGTCGATGCCCTGACGATCAACGGCTCGCTCGCCTTCCTCGACCCCAAATACAAGAGCTATATCGAGGCGGTGAACGGCGTTGACACCAACGTGGCCGACAACCGCGCCTTCCCGCATACGCCCAAGACCACCGCGTCGGTCGGCGCGGACTTGCGCGTGGCGCGCGGTGACTGGGGGCGCCTCAACCTCAATGGCGATCTGAGCTATGTCGCCAGTTACTACACGTTCCCTTATGCGCTGGTGACGGCCAATCCGTCGGACCAGAATGCCAACAACACCCGGTCGAAGGGGCGCACGATCGTGAACCTGCGTGCGGCGGTATCCGATGTTCCGCTGGGCGGGACCAAGGCCGAGTTCGCGTTGTGGGTCAAGAACCTGACCAAGGAAAGCAATCCCACCAACTTCATCGACTTCGGTCCCGGCTTTGGTGGTCTGACCGTCGGCTATTTCCCCGATCCGCGTACGTACGGCGTCACGGTCGGCGTCAAGTTCTGACCGAAATCGTCCGGCTGCCTCGTCCTGGTGGGATGAGGCAGCCTGACCCATCACGATAAAACAAGCGGGAGAGGTCGATGTTGTTTGAAGGCAAGAAGGTTCTCATCACCGGCGCCGCATCGGGCATCGGACGCGCCACGGCCATCCGCTTTGCAGCCGAAGGAGCCAGCATCACGATCGGCGACCGCAACGTTGCCGGGCTTGAGGAAACGGCGGCGTTGATGGCTTCTGCACCCCGGATCCAGCCGTTCGATGCGCTTGATACCACATCCTGCCGGACGCTTGTCGACGTTGCCGCAAGCGACGGGCTTGACGTCCTGTGCAATATTTCCGGCGTTCTCAAATGGGGCAAATCCGAAGACTTCTCCGTCGAGGACTTCGAGATGGTCATGCAGGTGAACACGGTTTCGGTGTTCGCGCTATGCCAGGCGGCCTTGCCGCACCTCGTCGCCAGCCGCGGCAACATCGTCAACACGGCGTCGACGGCGGCGCTTCAGGGCATCGCCTACACGGTTGCCTATGCGGCATCGAAGCATGCGGTGGCGGCCATCACCAAGAGCTTGGCGATCGAGTTCGCCTCGCGCGGGGTGCGGATCAATGCGATCTGCCCCGGCCACGTCAATACCCCGATGACCACGCAGACCGCTCCGCCCGAAGGCGTGGACTGGGCGCTGGTCATGCGCAACGTGCCCAAGCTGCTCGACGGCGTTTGCGACCCCGAGGACATTGCCGAGATGTTCGCGTTCCTTGCCAGCGACAAGGCGCGCAAGATCACGGGCGCACTGTTCACCGTTGATGGTGGATTGCTCGCGGGGTGACGCGCTGCCGGATCATGACGCCCTGCCAAGCAACAGGCGTGCGGCCTCTGTGCCGTCGAGCAGGGCGTTGGCGCGATGGGTGACACGCCAGCCTTGAGGCGTGCGCCGCAAAGACCAGCGATTGGCCGAAACCCGATGGGCGGCAAACCCTTCTCCATCATGCCGGAACACAACCGAGTGGCCGCGCGCCTCGGCCTCGTCACCATGCAGCGCTATGCTGACCGGGCCGAGCAGGTGGGCGCAGCCATCGGCCATCAGCGCCTGATGAACCGGGCCATCGATCAGGCCGGCAATTTCGGCATGTCCAACCGCCTTGGAAAATCCGACGATCTCATAAATGCCATCTTCGGTCCAAAGTGCAGCCAGTTCGTTTGCCATGCCGGCATCGGCAAGCGGGCCATAGCGGGCGATCAGTTCGCGGATCGCCTCGCGATCTTCCAGTTGGCGCAAGCGTCGATCAAGAATTTCCAATTCGCTCAAGGTTCTTTCCGATCTTACCAAGTCATTGAAGGAAAACGGCCATGACCACCGATTCGCAGCATCTCGATCATGTCTGGCGCAAGTTTTGTGCAGCGCTTGCCGAATGTGGCGAGATCCTGGCCCGGCCGGAAACGCCGACCACACCGCTCGATCAGGCGGAGGGGTTGCGGTACCTCAGCAGGCTGACCCGAACCGCGCTCAACATGCTGGTCGATAGCGCTGATCCGGATTTCCCGAGGCTGTTCCTGCTGTGTGATGACAAGATCAAGATCGGCGCCGACAACCCCGACAACCTTTACCAGCAATGCGTGATCAGCCCCCAGCGCGAATACCGCATTACCGGCAAGCGCAACAGCGTCCCGTATTTCTCGATCGGCAGCAAGGCCAACCGCTATGCCATCGACGGCACGATGGCCTCGACCGGCGAAATCGAATTCGCACAGATGGAATTTGGCCCCGACGGCGCGTTCGAGATTATCGTCAGCCGCCAGCCGAAGCCCGGCAACTGGCTGCCATTGGCCGACGATTCCTCGTTGCTGATCGTGCGGCAGACCTTCGATGACAAGCGCACGCAAGTCGCCGCTGACGTCGCGATAGAGCGGATCGGCGATGGACCGGCGGTACCCGCCTTGCTGACGCCCGAGACGATCGAGCGGCAATTGCTGTCCGCTGCGCAGTGGGTGCGGGGCACCACCGGCACGTTCGCCAACTGGTCGCAATGGTTCAAGGCAACGCCAAACCGCTTCCATGAAGCCGACCAGTCGACCTGGTACCGCGCGGGGGGCGATCCAAACATCTGGTATGCGCACCTTTACTATGAACTGCAGCCCGGCGAGGCGCTGGTGATCGAATCGCCCGTTCCCGAATGCCGCATGTGGAATTTCCAGATCGACAACTGGTGGATGGAATCGCTCGATCACGTTCATCAGAAAGTTTGGATCAACAACAGCCAGGCGCGGTACGAGCCCGATGGCAGCGTCGTGGTAGTGTGTGCCGATACCGATCCGGGGTTCGGGAACTGGGTCGATCTTGCCGGACATCGCGCGGGTACGGCCTTGTGGCGCTGGATCGGCGCGGAAAGCACGCCGACGCCAAACATTCGCGTGGTCTCGCTTTAGTTTGTAGAGCTGATGCGCGGCAGGCACAGGGGTGATGCTTGCCGCACGACCCATCAAAGTTCGACGACCGACAGGATGTGGCTGGCCGCCCCCGGGAACACGTAGTCCAGTTCGAAAACCATGCTCTCGCCAAGCTGGCCTGCGCGGACCAGATCGGTCTCGACGAATGCCTGCACGCCATTGCTGCCATAGGCATAGCGGCTGCAACTGCCGTACACCGGCGAGGCGTCAAGCCGGGCGTCGATTGCGGCATCGCCGCGCCGGGCGCGGTTCAGGCCGATATTGAGCCGTCCCTTGAACGCAGGATCGTTGTCGTTCAGGTCACGCAGGCGCAGGACCACACGCTCCAGTTCATCGAGAGATTCGAGCAGGAAGCCGAAGTGAAAGCTTGCCTCGAAATCGGTCGCCATCATCGCGCGGTAGGCTTTGACCGCATCGTCTTCGAGAGCGGTGCCGACCTTGAGCGCGGCATGGATCGCTTCGATCAGTTTCACCTGCGGTTCGGGCAGGGCCGACAGATAGACGATCCCGTCACCCCGCGCGAAATGGCCGGAATTGACGACAAAGCGATAGAAGTTGCCATTCGGCAGTGGCAGGACTTGCGTTTGCTCCAGTCCCAGCTCCAGCAGCAGCCGCGCGGCCGCCGGCCCGTCTTCTGCCTGGCCATAGTGAAGGGCAAGGTGTCCCATGCTGAGTTCGGCACCTGAAGCATTGGTCATATCGCGGGTTCCTGTCCCATCAATGGCGCCGGCGTTGCGTGACGATCACCTGCCGGTTTCGGGCGCAAGTCTATCAGCGGGCGTGGGTCGGAACAATAGAGTTAGTGAACACTTACAAGAAAATCACCCATCTTGCGTAAAATTTTAAGCAGGTCTGGACGCAATGGTGGGGGAAAGGGTAAAGTGCATAAAATTTTGCGCAATGACCGCTTTGCCGCAGATTGCGGCTGGGCTAGGCACGTCGGATCATGCAACGCCTTGCCCTCGACCACATCACCGCAATTGACAGCGACCCTTTCGCCCTCACACTTGCGGCCCGTGCTGCGGGCTGCGATGCTGTTTGCCTGTTCATGCAGCCGATGGACGTGCTGCCCTTGATGCCCACGTTCGACATATACAAGGATTTGGCGGCCCGTCGGGATTTGCAAAGGCGCATGGACGACCAAGGCGTGGTGCTGGACGTGGCCTATCCGTTCACGCTGGCCGGGCGCACCGAGGTGCAGGACTTCTGCGTGGCCATGGAATGTGCCGCCGATCTGGATGCCATGCTGCTCAACGTGCTGGTTTATGACCGCGATCCGGCACGCCGGGTCGATCGGTTCGGTGCGTTCTGCGATCTGGCGGCCAGCTTCGGACACAAGGTCGGTGTTGAGTTCTATCCGCCTTCGCAGGTCGGATCACTGGCGTCGGCGCTCGAACTGGTCCAGACGATCAATCGCCCCGGCGAGGTGGGTATCAACGCCGATCTGCTTCACCTGATGCGCGCGGGGGAGCGCGTCTCCGATCTGGCAGCGGCGCCAAAAGGGACGATCCTTTATGGCCAGTTAGCCGATGGTCCGGCACTGGCACCGGCCAACCTTGACTATGAGGCATCGTCCGAACGTCTGCTGGCCGGGGAAGGCGGCTTCGACCTTGTCGGGTTTGTCCGCGCGCTGCCCCCAGACTGTCCGCTGAGCGTCGAAATTCCGCGCGATCGCGCGGTAACTGCCGGCGTGTCGCGGGCCGAGCGCGTTGCACTTGCTGTCGATAGTGTACGTCGCGCAATGGGTTGGAGCACCACGCACGCTTAAAATGGCGGAGAAGACAGTGTCTTCTCCGCCATGATCCCTCGCCCGACTGGTGGCGATCAGGCTGCGCGCAACTCGGAGAGTTCCGCTTCGGTCAGTTTGAGCGCCGCTGCTTTCACACTGCCTTCAATCTGCTCGACGCTCGATCCGCCAAAGATCGGGACTGTCGCATTGGGCTGGCACAGCAGGTATGCGAGCACGACTTCATTGATCGACACACCGTGCTTTTCGGCCAGCGCCTTGGCAGCAGCGAACCGCTTTTCATTGGCGGGGTTGCCATACCGTGCCGCAAGCTGCTCGTTCACGTCGCCCCTTGCCAACTTGGTGAAATAGCCACCGCTTTGCGCGGCATAGGCGATGATCGGCAGGCCCGAGGCATGGAGCGCTTCGTATTCGCCTTCGTAGTAGTGCTGGTAGCCTTGCGCTGCTGCCGCGGCCACGTCGGGCTTGGCCAGCCCCCAAAACGTCTCGGATGCGACAAAGCCGGGCTTGCCGATGGTCGCAGCATAGGCATTGGCAGCGATTATGCGGTCGGCCGCCCAGTTCGATGCGGCGAAATGGCGGATTCGCCCGGCTTCCTGATGGCCGACAAGCGCGTCGATCAGCGTTTCGACCGCAATCTCGGGATTGTCCATGTGCAGGAAATACAAGTCGATGGTGTCGATGCCGAGGTGATCGAGGCTTTGAGCCAAATCCTGCGTCACGTCCTCTGGCGTGCAGCGATTGCGATAATCACCGACCCGCATGTCAAAGAAGCCGCCCTTGGTGGCTATGACCACATCGGCGCGGTTGCGCGTCTTCAGCCAGGCCCCGATTGCACGCTCACTGGCGCCAATGGGGCCATCGGGAATCCAGTCGCCATACGAACGGGCAGTATCGATGAAATTGCCGCCGAGTTCCGAGAACCGATCGAGGATGGCGTTGGACTTTCCCTGATCGAGCATCCAGCCCAGCATGTTCGTGCCATAGCACAGCTGACTGACCGAAAGGTCGGTGCCAGCAAGGTTCAGTTTGGAAAGCATCGGACGAATTCTCCACGGTTTGGGCAGGCAACGACCGGGGCGGTCGTCATTCGTCCCAATGGATCAGATGGCTGATATCGGTGCGTTCGTCGGGCTTGCGCCCGGTCGTGGCGAGCCGTTGCACGCTGACCCGGCCATTGGTCAGACTGAACTTGGTCAGCACCTCGATCACGCGGTCATAATGCGTCGACGCGATCTTCCAGGCTCCGCCTTCGCGACGATAGGTGTCGGTGTAGATTGCCGTGCCGAAGGTGTGATCGTCCTTTTCAAGGTCGATGAACACGTCCTGCAGATACCAGATGCCGGTGGCCGAATTGTCGCCGGTGATGGCGATCTCGGGCATCAGGCCGACGTGCATCGCTGCGGCGCCCGAATGGAACGAATTGGCGATGAATTCGAGCATCGCCTCGCGCCCTGCCAACGACACCCGGTAGGTGCCTCCGTCGTAAACAACCGCCACATCCTCGGTGAACAGACCGCCAAGCAGCGCCATGTCCGCCGTGTCGATGCCACGGAAATAGCGATGCTTGAGTACCTTGATCTCTTCGATGTCGGACAGGTTTTGCAGTGTATAAGCCATCGTTTCAGGCTCCCTTTTCGGCGGCAAACAGCGCTTCGGACCGGGCCTTGAGAGCATGGGCGCTGTCATCGAAGGCGCGCTTGACCCACGGCCCGGCAAATCGGAACACGTGGATGCCGTTGGCGCCAAGGAAAGCATCGGTCGAGAAATAGCGGCACGATGCGGGTCCGGTCGCCTCGATCACCTGATCGCGCCGCGCCGGGTAGGGCCAGAAGTCGCTATGCACCATTTCCCATGAAATCAGGCGCTCGGGCTCGATCGCGCAGATGAACTCGCAGTTGGGAACCAGCGAGCCGGGAACGGCATAGTTCATCAGTGTCATGTTGACCGCTGCGCCCAATTCAAGCGTCGATTCCGCGCGCACGCAGAACGGGTTCCATTCGTTGTAGCGCGGCATGTCGGTCAGTACCTGCCAGACCACGCGGGCGGGGGCAGCGATCTCGACAGTCTGGCTGACGGTCACCGCATCGGGATCGAAGCCTGAAACCGGGTCTTGCGCCAGGGAGGGTGCGGTTTTCATCCATTCGAGCAGCACGGCTTTGTCCCCTTTCTGTGGGTATGGGCAGGTTATCAGGCGGCGGCTTTGCGGCCTGCCTGTCGGCCGAAGAACGTGCAGTCGGCAAGGCTCATGCCCGACGAATAGCCATGCCCCCAAGCGGGCAGGCCCGAGGTGCAGCGCCCTGCTGCAAACAGGCCGGAGATAGGCTGCCCGGCGCGGTTCAACACTTCGCCATCGGTCGATGTCTTCAAGCCACCCAGCGTGAAGAAGCTGAAATAGCTCGTCTCGAAATTGAGTTCGAGCGCCACGAACGGTGCCTGATCGAGCGGTTTCAGGATCGGCGGCTGCTTGTCGAACAGCGGATCGCTGCCGTTGCGGGCGTGCGCGTTGTAGACCGCCATGGTGGCGGACAACGTGCCTGCGGGCATTTCAAGCTCCGCCTCGACTTCTTCCCACGTCGCGCCGGTTGCGGCGATGGTGATTCCGGCCAGATCGAGCGGCTGAACGAAGTGCGCGACGTCAAGCAGCAGGTAGACTTTGCCGCCCGGCTGGTCGACCGCGCAACGGCTGACGCGACCGTGATAGCAGTCCTCGTTGATGAACCGCTGGCCTTGCACGTTGACGAAAACGCCATAGGCGTGGCTTTCGGGCATGGTCCAGGGGCAGGTGGTGAAGAACTGGTCCATGTGGATGGCATCGCCGCCCACCGAAACGCCCAGTTCGATGCCGATACCGTCATCCTTGTCGCCGATCGGGCTGTTCACCCGGAAGCTGTCGGGGCAGTACTTTCGCCGCATCGCCTCGTTGAACACGAAGCCACCGGTGGCCAGCACCACGCCCTTTTCCGCCTTCACGAAGCGGTTCTGGTTGTCGATGCGCACAATCGCACCGACGATCCGGTCACCGTCGGTGATCAGCGCCGTGGCGCGGGCATCGATGTGGATGTCGGTGCCAAGATCGCGCGCGCGCGCCTCCAGAATATCGACCAGCGGTCGCCCACCGCCCCAGCCCATGTGCTGGATCACATGGCCGCGCGGTGCCGGTTTGGCCTTGTGGCAGAACGGTGCTGCGGCTTCGCTGCCTGAAAAGATCAGGGTTGAATCATCGGTCGGCTCGATGTGCTTTCCGGGCAGGAAGTTGCCGCGATAGGGCACGCCCTGATCCTTGAGCCACTGGTAGTGGTTGAGGGCCTCCCGGCCATAAAGCTCGCATTTGGCATCATCTGCGCAAGGTCCACCGGCCAGCTTGAGGTATGTGGTGAAATCTTCGACGGTATCGTCGAAACCGGCGGCCTTCTGTACGTCGGTGCCCCCGCCGACATAGATCTCGCCACCGGAAAGGGCCGACGCGCCACCGCTGCCCGAACTGCGTTCGAACAGCATGACCCGCGCGCCGGCATTGCGCGCCTCGATCGCGGCGCAGGCCCCCGTCGCCCCGAAGCCGATCACGGCGACATCGGTCTCGAAGTCCCAGCCCGGCACTTCAGCAACGGGGAAGGGGTGGTAAAGCGACACCTCGGTCATGCAAATGCTCTCCTGCGGCGCCGCCCTGTCGTTTGCGGGGCTGGCGCGAAATCGTCGGGTCAGGCCTGTTGCGCTTTCAGCATGTCCAACGCGACGTCCACGATCATGTCTTCCTGTCCGCCGACCATCTTGCGACGGCCAAGCTCGACAAGGATGGTGCGGGTATCGAGCCCATAAGTCTCCGCCGCCTTTTCGGCATGGCGCAGGAAGCTGGAGTAGACCCCGGCATAGCCCAGCGCGAGCGTTTCGCGGTCGACGCGGACCGGACGATCCTGCAGCGGGCGCACCAGATCTTCGGCGGCATCCATCAGCGCCATCACGTCGCACCCGTGGTTCCAGCCTTTGCGGTCGGCGGCGGCGATGAACACTTCAAGCGGAGCATTGCCCGCGCCTGCACCCATGCCGGTAAGGCTGGCGTCGATCCGTACGGCGCCGCATTGCGCCGCGACGATGGAGTTGGCCACGCCCAGCGCCAGGTTGTGGTGCGCGTGCATGCCGCGCTGGGTTTCGGGCTTGAGCACCCGGTCATAGGCTTCAAGCCGCGCCCGCACGCCGTCCATGTCCAATGCGCCGCCGCTGTCGGTCACATAGACGCACTGCGCGCCATAGCTTTCCATCAGTAGCGCCTGCTGCGCCAGCAGTTCGGGCTCGATCATGTGGCTCATCATCAGGAAGCCCGCCACGTCCATCCCCAGATCGCGGGCGATGCCGATGTGCTGGCGCGAAACGTCGGCTTCGGTGCAGTGGGTCGCGACCCGCACCGATCGAACCCCGATGTCATAGGCGCGGCGCAGTTCCTCGACCGTGCCCAGACCCGGCAGGATAAGCGTTGTCAGCACGCTGTTTTCCAGCACTTCGGCAACCGCTTCCAGCCATTCCCAGTCGGTGTGTGCGCCAAAGCCGTAGTTGAAGCTGGTACCCGACAAGCCATCGCCGTGGGCCACCTCGATCGCGTCCACGCCCGCCTTGTCGAGCGCAGCGGCGATCGCCTTGACGTGATCGATCCCGTACATGTGACGGATGGCGTGCATGCCATCGCGCAAGGTGACGTCCTGAATGTAAAGCTTGTCGCCCGCTTCCACGTTGAAGGTCGAGGTCATTGTGCGGTCTCCACGGCGGCGGCCATGCGGCGTGCGGCAAGCAGTTCGCCGGTCGCCTTGGCGGCAGCGGTCATGATGTCGAGATTGCCCGAATAGCTGGGCAGGTAATCACCCGCGCCTTCGACTTCGAGCAGGATCATGGTCTTGATCCCGGTGAATTCGCCTTGCCCCGGAATCTTCAGCTTGGTGTTGTCGCCATAGCGCTCAAACTGCACTTCCTGTTTCAGGCGATAGCCGGGGACATAGGCCTGCACTTTGGCGACCATGTCCTTGACCGACTGGCGAATGGCGTCCTCGTCAGCGCCTTCGGACAGGGTGAACACCGTATCGCGCATGATCATCGGTGGTTCGGCCGGGTTGAGGATGATGATCGCCTTGCCGCGCGTTGCGCCGCCGACCTGCTCGATGGCGCGCGCCGTGGTGCGGGTGAATTCGTCGATGTTGGCACGGGTGCCGGGGCCCGCCGAGCGCGACGAGACCGAAGCCACGATCTCGGCATAGTGGACCTTGGCCACCTGGCTGACGGCGGCGACCATCGGGATCGTCGCCTGTCCGCCGCACGTCACCATGTTGACATTGGATGCGCCAAGATTGGCTTCCATGTTGACCGGCGGCACGATGAACGGACCGATCGCGGCCGGGGTCAGGTCGACAACCTGAATGCCGTCGGCGCGCAAGGCCGCATCGTGGACTTTGTGCGCA
This sequence comes from Novosphingobium sp. FKTRR1, assembly GCF_020404405.1. GTDB lineage: Bacteria > Pseudomonadota > Alphaproteobacteria > Sphingomonadales > Sphingomonadaceae > Novosphingobium. The sequence continues at coordinate 356,062 of NZ_JAIZDA010000003.1, forward strand.
TAAGCCGACGTGGCGTCGAAGGCGATGCCGATTTCGGGATAGAGCGGATGGGCGCGCAGCCCTTCGAGCCCTTCGTGCGTCGTGGCGATGCCATGTTCGCGGGCCATGGCCAGACCCTCGGAGGCGGGATCGATCCCGACCACGATCGCCAGTTCCATGTTCTGGGGGTATTTGATCATCTTCATCATGAGATCGGTGCCGATATTGCCCGATCCGATGATTGCGGCCTTTATGCGTGCCATTGCAGCAGTCCTTACACGAAGTTGGCGACGCACGTGCCCAACGGGCCGGTATCGTCGCTCAAGGTCATTTCGAAGCGATCGCCCTTTGCCGCCGGGGCCAGCGGAACGAGACTGCCCGACAGGATCACGTCCCCGGCATCGAGCGTCACGCCATAGGCGCCGAGCGTGTTGGCGAGCCACGCCACTGCCTGCGCAGGATCACCCTGAACGGCGTGGCCGTATCCTTCGGACAAGGGCTCGCCATTCCTGGTCACCGCGACGTGCAGGTTGGGCAGGTCCAGTCCGGCCGGATCGAGACGCTCTTTGCCGACCACGTACACACCGCAGGACGCATTGTCGGACACTGTGTCGACGATGCCGATCTTCCAGTCGGCGATACGGCTGTCGACGATCTCGAAACAGGGAGCAATGGAGGCGGTGGCCGCCAGCACATCGGCTGCGGTCACACCCGGACCGTTGAGGCTGCTTTTCAGGATGAAGGCGATCTCCGCCTCGGCGCGCGGCGCGATCAGCGCCTTGCCGTCGATATCGATATCGCCGTCAACCTGCATCCAGTCGGTCAGGAAACCGAAATCGGGTTGGTGCACCCCGAGCATGTCCTGCACCGCCTTGCTGGTGACGCCGATCTTCTTGCCGACGATCCGTTCGCCATCGGCCAGGCGACGCGACAGGAAGTTCAGGCTGATTGCATAGGCATCATCGATGGTGAGCGCCGGGTCCTGCTGGATCAGCGGTTGCAACGTATGCCGTTGGCGCAGTGCGCGATACAAGGCGCCACCAAAATCTTCGGCTTTGCTCACAGATAGGCCCCGTCCTGATAGATGAGTGGCGCAACGGTCTCGCTGACTTGCGCCTCAAGCACGCGCGCGATCACGATGCTGTGGGTGCCATAGGCCAGCATCGCATCGACCACGCAGCGCAAGTTGGCCTGTGCCTCATCCAGCAAGGGCAAGCCATTGAGCCCGGTGCTCCACGTGCCGACCTTGAAGCGTTCGCTGCGCGGAACGCCGCCGCCAAAGGCTGCCGATACGGCCTGCTGGTGGCGGGACAGCAAGTTGACCGACAGCGGTGCCGTCGGTTCGAGCAGGGCATGCAGGCTGGTCGCGCGGTTGACGCAGACCAGCACGGCCGGCGGATCGACGGTCAGCGAGGTGATCGAAGTCGCAGCCATCCCGACCGGACCGTCCGCACCTTGCGCGACCACGATTGCGACCGACGCTGCCAGCCGGCGCATCGCCGCGCGAAACACCGCTGGCAGGGTATCAGGGTTAAGCGGATACCCTTCAGCCATTGAGAAAATCGATCGCATAAGCGTTGAATTCGGCTGCGCGCTCCACCTGCACCCAGTGGCCGGTGCGGCCAAACGTGACGGTACGCACATCGCTGCAGTGATCGAGGAACAGCCGTGAATGTGCTTCAGGACAGAATTCGTCGTTCAGACCCCACAACACGAAGATCGGCTTGTCGATTTCGCCAAGACGCGGCGAAAGATCGGGCGTGCGCATCCGTACCAGCACGTCCTTGGGCTGGGTGCGCGCAACGGCAAAGCGTTCCTCGACCAAAGCATCGGTGACGTTGGGCGCGAAGTCCGGGTGCACCAGATTGGACACCAGCCGCTTCTGTTCGGCCAGATTGAAGTCCGGTCCGCCGAAGTTGGACACCATCTTGGCGATGCCGGGCATGACGAAATAGCTTTCGCGTTCGGCCACGCAGCCCGGCGCCATCAGCACCAGTTTGTCGGAAAATTCGGGATGGTCCAGCGTCAGCAACAAGGCGATCCCGCCGCCCAGCGAATTGCCGACCAGATGCGCCTTGCTCACGCCGTGCTGGCGCAGGGCATCGTAAACCGTATTGGTGAACAATTGCAGCGTGTAATCAATGCCTTCCGGCTTTGATGACGCGCCATAACCGATCAGGTCGGGCAGGATCACGCGGTATCCGGCTTGTGCGAATGCCGCGATGTTGCCGCGGAAGTTCGATGCGCCCGATGCCCCCGGCCCGCTGCCGTGCAGGAATACAACCGCCGGGCCTGCCGGATCGCCAGCCTCGCTCACATGGATGTCGTAGCCGCCCGCAACACGATAGGTTGCCTGCCGAAGTTCAGTCATGCCTCAGACCTCATCAAAGGAACGTGAAGGTTGGCGCCTGACCCAGTATCCCGCCGACCAGATCGGTCGTGCGGTTGTTCGGATCGTTAGCCACGTGCGCACGACCGGCGTTGAGATCGAGCCAGGGCTGGATGATCGCGCTGGAGGTGTAGATCGCCCGACCGCCCAGCAACTGCACCATGTCATCGACAAGATCGGCCATGCGGCGCACGACGGTGGCGGAATTGTAGGCAAACAGCGTGCGCTTCTCCATCGGGATCGGTTCCCCCCGGTTCGCATAAGCCATCAGGTCGTCAAAGGTCAGACGCAGGGTCTGCTCCATCTCGACCACTTGCGCGTGCGCCTTCGAGATCGCCGCGAGCAGGAAGGGATCGCTTTTCGACGCCTTGCCGGTGTTCGTCGAAACGCGGCTTTGCGCGATGTCGATGGCGGCATTGATCGCCGCGCGTGCGCCCCCGAATGCGGCGGTCGAGACCGAGCGCATGAACACTTGCGCCCAAGGCAGCGTGTACAGCGCGCCGGTATTGGTCTGCTGGCCGGGGTTCCGGCAGAGGAAACCATCGATCGAGCGGTGCGTGCGATGGGCAGGCACGAACACGTCGTCCACGATCACGTCGTGGCTGCCGGTGCCTTGCAGGCCAAAGACATGCCAACTGTCGAAGTCGATCGTATAATCGCTGCGCGGCAGCAGAAACGCCCGCATATCGGGTGCACCACCCTGTTCAGCAGGCGGGACCAGCGCGCCGAGCACGACCCATTGGCAATGGACCGAGCCGGTGGAAAAGCCCCAGCGGCCCGACAGGCGGAAGCCGCCATCCACCACCGTCACCTTGCCGACCGGCTGATAGCTTGAGGATACCAGGGTCGAGGCATCGTCACCCCAGACTTCGGCCTGCGCTTCTTCATGGAACAGCGCGATCTCGTAAGGGTGGCAGCCGACCACGCCGTACATCCAGCCGGTGGACATGCAGCCTTCGGCCAAAGCCTTCTGCACATCGTAAAAGGCGTTGGGATGCATTTCATAGCCGCCCCAGCGCTTGGGCTGGAGGATCCTGAAGAAGCCCGCCTCCTGCATCTCGGCGATAGACTCGGCCGGAACATCGCGCTCGGCCACGCATTTGCGGGCTCGCTCCTTGAGCGTGGGGACCATCGCGCGGGCGCGATCAAGCAACTGCCCGGGGGTGGGGATGCTGATCTCCGCAACTGGCAAAGTGGCTGCGCTGGCCATCTTCGTTTTCTCTCCCTCGGTCGAATCATTTTGCAGCAAAATCTTGCTGCTCGCGTAATTTGAATTGCCATGTGGTACGCAAATCGTCAATTGAAAAGCTATACGGCTTTCGATATGTGCAAATTCGAATCCGCTGCGGAATGAATTTCAAGTGCGGCGATGGTGGGAGAACGGGCCCCGTGACGGGCATAGGAAACACGGATATGTCGATTGACCTTGCGGGGCGGGTGGCCATCGTCACCGGCGGCACCCGCGGGCTTGGCGCGCGCATCGCGCTGGCGCTGGTCCAGGCCGGGGCGCGCGTGATCGTGTGCGGTCGCAATCGTCCCGACGACCTGCCGGCGGGTATGGACTTTCATGCCGTCGACGTGCGCGATGCCGAACAGGCCAAGGCCTTTGTCGACGCGGTGGCGCGCGATCACGGGCGGCTGGACATTCTGGTGAACAATGCGGGTGGTTCACCACAAGCCGCCGCCGCCACGGCCTCGCCACGCTTCTTCGACGCGATCCTGAAGCTGAACCTGCATTCGGCGATGTATCTGTCACAGGCTGCATATCCGCACTTGCTGGCAGCAGGCGGCGCAAGCATCGTCAACATCGCCAGCGTTTCGGGCATCCGCCCCTCGCCGATGACCGCCGCTTATGGTGCGGCCAAGGCCGGGCTGCTCAGCCTGACGCAAAGCCTCGCCCAGGAATGGGGACCGGACGGCATCCGCGTCAACGCGATCATCGTCGGGCTGATGCAGACCGAGACCAGCGACGAGACTTATGGCGACGAGGCCGCGCAGGCCGCCGTTGCGCGTTCGCTGCCGCTGCAGCGCATGGGGCGCGGCGACGATGTAGCCGGGGCCGTGCTGTGGCTGTGTTCGGGTCTTGCGTCATGGGTAAGCGGTGCGCGCATCAACGTCGATGGCGGCGGCGAGCGACCCTACTTCCTCGATCTTGTGAAAGGAAACTGAAGGCCATGGGCATCAAGGCTCTCGGCTATGTCGTGATCACGACGGCCAAACAGGCGGAATGGGACCGCTTTTTGACGCAAGTCGTCGGCGTGATGGCCGCCGGCCACACCCCGGATGGCGCGGCACTGTACCGGATCGACGACCGGCCGTTCCGCTTTCGGATCGAAGCTGGAGCCGACGAGCGGCTGTTTGCCGCCGCTTACGAAGTGGACGACGCTGCCGAACTTGAGGCGCTGCGCGCGCAGATCGTCGCGCTGGGCCGACCGGTCGTGGCTGGAACCGCCGACGAGGCCGCGGGGCGCGGCGTTGCTGCGTTCTTCCGCACGAGCGACCCGGCGGGCAATGGGCTTGAGTTCTTCCACGGTGATCGCCGCGATGATGTCGCGTTCGTCTCGCCAGCGGGGGTAAGCGGTTTCGTCACCGGCGAAATGGGCATGGGCCACGCGGTGTTCGCCGCGCCCAACTTCGACGAGACTTATGCCTTCTACAAGGCCATCGGATTTGGCGACACCGACGTGCCGCGCTTCCATTTCAGCGATGATCCGAACGATCCGGGCATGGGCTTTGCCTTCATGCACGCGCGCAATGGCCGGCATCATTCGGTCGCGCTCGGGCAGATGCCGGTTCCACCTTCGGGCTGCGTCCATCTGATGCTCGAGATGAAGACGCAGAGCGACGTGGGCAAATGCCATGACCGCATGCGGTTGAACAAAGTGCCGGAAAGCGCCTCGATCGGTCGGCATGTCAATGACCAGACGTTCGGCTTCTACATGCAGACCCCGTCGGGTTTCGACCTTGAGATCGGTGCCGATCCGCTGGTCATCGATCCGGTGACATGGGTGCCGACCGCCCATCTTCAGCCGAGCGAGTGGGGGCATGTCTGGGCTTGGCAGAAAGCCATGGAAGAACAGGCGGCGCAGCAAGAACAAGCCTCACAAGGAGAAAAGGCGTGACACTCGACAAGCGGATGAGCGCGGCCGAGGTCGTCGCGCAATTGTCCGACGGCATGACACTCGGCATTGGCGGGTGGGGGCCGCGGCGCAAGCCGATGGCGCTGGTGCGCGAAATCCTGCGGTCCGATCTGAAGGATCTGACGATTGTGGCCTATGGCGGCGCGGATGTCGGCATGCTGTGCGCGGCGGGAAAAGTGCGCAAGGTGGTGTTCGCCTTCGTGTCGCTGGATGCGATCCCGCTTGAGCCATGGTTCCGCAAGGCCCGCGAGACTGGCCAGATCGACGTCCTCGAACTGGACGAGGGCATGTTCCAATGGGGCCTGAAGGCGGCTGCGTTCCAGTTGCCGTTCCTGCCGACGCGGGTCGGGCTGGGCACCGACCTTGCCGAACTTGGCGGGCTCAAAACGGTGCAAAGCCCCTATGCCGATGGCGAAACCCTGATCGCCATGCCCGCGCTGCGGCTCGATGCGGCGCTGATTCACGTCAACCGCAGCGACTGGCGCGGTAACGTGCAGGTGTTCGGGCCAGACGTCTATTACGACGAATGGTTCGCCCGAGCCGCCACCAAGTCCTTCGTCAGTTGCGAGGAACTGGTCGACCGGATGGAAGACCATTATCCCGACAATGCGCAGGCCAACCTGTTCGAGCGCTGCTTCGTTTCGGGTGTGGTCGAACTGCCGTCCGGCGCCCATCCCAGCTCGATGCCGCCGCACTATGGCTGGGACATGAAGGCGTTCAAGGCTTACGCCGACGCCGCGCGCGATCCGGGCGACTGGAATGCGGTCAAGGACCGCTTCGTCGGGGCGACCGAGGCCGATTATCTTGCAACTTTTGGCGGAAAGGAGGCGGTCGCGGCTTTGCCGCTGCCGATTTTCTGATGAGCGACATCACCCTTGCAGAGCTGTGCATATTCGCGTGTTCGGAAGCGTTTCGCGGCAATGGCGAAATCGTGGCGACCGGGGTTGGCCCCGTGCCGCGCCTTGCCGCTGGCCTTGCCAAGCTGACCCACAGCCCCGAACTGATGATGACCGATGGCGAATGCTATCTGGTCGAACAGCCGGTGCCACTGGGCCCGCGCCGGTACGATGACCGTAAGCCTGCGGGCTACCTGCCGTTCTCGCGCTTCTTCGATGCGGCGGTCTGGTCGGGACGGCGCCATGCGATGGTCACGCCTACCCAGATCGACCGGTTCGGCCAGATCAACCTGTCGTACATGGGCGGCACGTATCGCCAGCCCAAGACCCAGATGCTGGGCGTGCGCGGCTTTCCGGGCAACACCATCCATCACCCCAATTCGTTCTTTTTCCCCGCACATGGGCCGCGCGTGTTCGTGCCCGGTGAAGTCGACATGATTTCGGGCGTCGGTTACAATCCGGCCAAGCGCGTGGCTGGCGGCAATTATTCCGCCGTCAACTTGCGCACCATCGTCACCAACTTGTGCGTGATGGATTTTCAGGGGCCGCAGAACGCCATCCGCGTCGTTTCGCTGCACCCCGGAGTCACGTTCGAGGACGTGCAGGCGGCCACCGGATTTGCGCTCCATCGCGCCGACACTCTGCCCGAAACGCCTCTGCCCGACGCCGAGGCTCTGGCGATCATTGCCAGCCTTGATCCGCACAACATCCGGTCCGGTGTCATCAAGGACAATCCCGTGGCCCGGCCCAGCGAGGTGACGTCATGAACGATCTTGTCGAACCCAAAGCCGTGGACATCGCCTACGAAACCGACAGCCCCGTTCTTTACGAGGTGGACGGCGCAGTGGCGTGGATCACCATGAACCGCCCGGCGTTCAACAATGCCCAGAACGGCCAGATGACCTATGCGCTGGACGATGCGTTCAACCGCGCGGTTCAGGACGATGCGGTCAAGGCGATCGTGCTGGCCGGCAATGGCAAGCATTTTTCCGCCGGGCACGACATCGGCACACCCGGCCGCGACCTGCACCACGAATTCGACAAGCGGCTGATGCTGCCTCCGCACACCAACAAGCCGGGCGCAGAGCTGCTCTATACGCGTGAGCAGGAGCAGTATCTGGGCATGTGTCGCCGCTGGCGCGACATTTCCAAGCCGACCATTGCCATGGTGCAGGGTGCCTGCGTTGCCGGAGGGCTGATGCTGGCGTGGGCCTGCGACCTGATCGTGGCGAGCGAGGACGCCTTCTTTCAGGATCCGGTGAACCCGCTGATGGGGATTCCCGGCGTCGAATACTTTGCCCATGCGTTTGAACTGCCGCCGCGTGTGGCCAAGGAATTCCTGCTGTTGGGCGAACGCATGCCAGCGTCGCGGGCCTACAGCTTTGGCATGGTCAACAAGATCGTGCCCCGCACCGAACTGCGCGCCGCGACCGAGGCCTGGGCCACAAAGCTCGCCGGGCAGGGGCGATTGGGCAACTGGCTGACCAAACAGGCGGTCAACCATGTCGAGGAACTGCGCGGAAAGCGCGCGGCAATGGATGCGGTGTTCCACATGCATCACTTCGCCCATGCCCAGAACGATCTGGTTACCGGAAACTCGATCGCCGGGGTCAGCGGGGCGTCTGCCGCCGCCGCCAACAAGCGGGAATCGGGCGCAAGTTGATGGCCGATCCGCTGCATACGATACTGGTGGAACGGCTCGGTTGCGCCGTCCCGATCATCCAGACCGCGATGGGCTGGGTGGCGGAGCCGAGCCTTGTCATCGCCAGCAGCAATGCCGGGGCCTTTGGCTTCCTTGGCGCGGCGGTGATGACGCCCGATGAATGCCGCGAGAAGCTGCTGGCCGTGCGCCGGGGTACGGACAAGCCGTTCGGGGTGAACTTCCATTCGTTCCAGCCCGGCGCCGACCAGATCGTCGACCTGATCCTGGCCAACAGCGAACAGGTTCGCGCGGTCAGTTTCGGTCGTGGCCCGAACGCCAAGATGATCGGGCGGTTCAAGGACGCCGGTATCCTGTGCATCCCGACCGTCGGCGCGGTCAAACACGCGCAGAAGATGGTCGAACTGGGCGTCGACATGGTGACCGTGCAGGGTGGTGAAGGTGGTGGTCACACCGGTTCGGTGCCGACCACGATCCTGTTGCCTCAGGTGCTCGACGCGGTGCAGGTTCCCGTAATTGCGAGTGGCGGTTTCGCCGACGGGCGCGGGCTTGTCGCCGCGCTGGCCTATGGCGCGGTGGGTATCGCGATGGGCACGCGCTTCTTGCTGACGCGCGAAAGTCCGGTGCCCGACAGCGCCAAGGCCGTCTATCTCAAGGCGAGCACAGACGGCATCGTGGTCACGACCAAGCTTGACGGAATTCCGCAGCGCATGGTGCGCACCGCGCTGCTCGACCGGATCGAGAAGTCGGGCACGATCGGCATGTGGCTGCGCGCGTTCGAGGCGGGGCGCGAGATGAAGCGCCAGACCGGCGCGTCTTGGCTGCATTTCATCAAGGCCGCGCGCGGCATGACCGGCCACGGCGATGTGCCGCTTCGGCAGGCGATCATGGCGGCGACGATGCCCATGCTGATCCAGAAAGCGGTGGTCGATGGCGACATCGAACACGGCGTGATGGCCACGGGCGTCGTTGGCGGACGGATCACCGAAGTGCCGACCTGTCAGGAACTGGTCGATCGTATCATGGCCGAAGCGCGCGACCGGCTGGCCGCGCTGCGCGTCGGCGAAGATTCAAGGATTGCAGACCCATGCCGATAACGCTCACCGTCAACAACCGCATCGCCGAAATCGTGTTCGACGTGCCGCCGGTCAATGCATTCGACAGCGAGACGTGGATGTCCTTGCCAGCGATCATCGCCGCCGCTGCCACCGATCCCGCTGCCAATCTGGTGCTGATCCGCGCTGCCGAGACGTCGCGCGGCTTCTGCGGCGGCGTCGACATCAAGGAGATGCAGGCGCACCCAGAGCGGATCACCGTGCTCAATCGCGGCAACTACCTGACCTTCAAGGCGATCCGCGATGCCGAGATCCCGGTGGTCGTGGCCGCGCACAAGTTCGTGATCGGCGGCGGCATCGGCATCTGCGGCGCGGCTGACGTGATCCTTGCGGCAGACGATGCGTTCTTTTCGCTGCCCGAGGTCGATCGCGGCGCAATGGGCGGCGCCAGCCATCTTTCGCGCATGTTGCCGCTGCACAAGGTGCGCGCCGCCTTCTTTACCGGGGGGACCATTCCGGCGGCAGAGGCATGGCGGCTGGGGGCGATCGAAAAGGTCGTTCCGCGCGCCGATCTGGTGGCCGAGGCACATGCATTCTGCGCGGTCATCGCCGCCAAGAGCCGCAAGGCGCTGGTTATCGCCAAGGAGGCGCTGAACGGCCTTGAACCGCGCGATGTCGATCGCGGTTATCGCTGGGAACAGGGCTTCACGCTGGAAATGTACATGCACGAGGACAGCCAGCGCGCGCGCGACGCCTTTGTCGAGACGGGCAAGGCGGCCAAGTTCTGATGCGGCTGGAATACACTCCCGAACAGCAGGCTTTCCGCGCCGAAGTGCGCGCGTGGCTGGAAGCTCATGTTCCGGCGCATCCGCTTGAGCATTACGACGCCACCCGCGCCGGCTTTGAAGCGCACCGCGCGTGGGAAGCCACGCTCAAAAGCGGCGACTGGGGCATGGTGACCTGGCCCAAGGAATACGGTGGGCGCGGGCTCGACCTGATCCAGTGGTTGATCTTCGAGGAAGAATACTACCGTTCGGGAGCGCCCGGGCGGGTCAACCAGAACGGCGTGTTCCTGCTTGGCCCCACGCTGATGGAATTCGGGACGCACGAACAGAAGCAGCGGTTCCTCCCGCCGATGGCCAGCGGCGAGGAAATCTGGGCGCAGGCTTGGTCGGAACCGCAGGCGGGCAGCGATCTGGCCGGGGTGCGCGCCACTGCCACGCGGGACGGCGACGATTATGTCCTGAACGGACACAAGATCTGGTCCAGCCGCGCGGCCTTTGCCGACTGGGCGTTCGGCTTGTTCCGCGAACCGGGCAGCGAGCGGCACAAGGGGATGAGCCTGATCTTCTTCCGCCTCGATCAGCCGGGCGTCACCCGCAATCCGATCCGCAAGATCAACGGTCACGTCGGTTTTGCCGAAATCTTCCTTGAGGACGTGCGCGTGCCCGCCTTCAACCTGTTGGGCGAGGAAGGGCAGGGCTGGCACATCTGCATGGCGACCGCCGGGTTCGAGCGGGGCCTGATGCTGCGCTCGCCTGCGCGCTATCAGGTGGCGGCGGCGGCATTGGCGGACCTTTGGCAGAGCCGCAAGGAAACGTCCGGAGGTGCGGGGGCCGATCCCGCGCTGGAAGCCGATGTCGTGCGCGCGTTCATGAATGCCGAGGCCTATGCCCTGAACATCTACCAGACGGCTTCGCGCCTGATGGCCGGAGCAAAAATCGGGCCGGAGGCAAGCACCAACAAGATCTTTTGGTCCGAGATGGACATCCATCTGCACCAGACCGCGCTCGCCATTCTGGGCCCCGATGCAGAACTGCTGCCAGAACCCGGCGCGCATGAATGGCTCGACGATTACATCTTCTCGCTGGCCGGGCCGATCTACGCCGGTTCGAACGAGATCCAGCGCAACATCATCGCCGAGCGCATGCTCGGTCTGCCGCGCTGATCGGGGAGGGAGACGACCGATGGACTTCACCCTGACCGACGAACAGCAGATGTTCGCGCAAACCGCCGCAACCTTGTTCGGCGATACCTGCACGCCGGACCACTGGCGCAAGATGATGGAACAGGGGGTGGCGTTCGCTGCCGACCGCTGGGCGCAAATCGTCGAGAACGGATTTACCTTGCTGATGCTGCCCGAAAGCGAGGGTGGCCTTGGCCTGACCGAACTGGACTTTGCCCTGATCGCGCAAGCCGCCGGGTATGTCGCCCTGCCCGAACCGCTGGTCGAAAGTGCCGGAATTGCAGCGCCGATGCTCGCGGCTCTGTCCCCCGGCCACGCGCTGCTGGCCGATCCTGCCGCGATCATCGCCATAGCCCCTGCCGCCAATCCGGTGGTGGCGAGCGCCGATGTTGCTAGCGCCATCCTTTTCGAAAGGGATGGTCGGGCCTACCTCGCGCGGGCGGATGCGGTCTTTCTGACGCCTGCGAGCACTATCGATCCGCTCCGCCGGGTGTTCCGCGTGGCGTGGAACCCCGCCGACGCCGAGGATCTGGGACCGGCTGACTGGACTTTGGCGACAGATCGCGCCGCAGTGTTCGCCGCCGCACAAGGCATCGGGCTTGCCCAGCGCGCGGTCGATCTGGCCGTCGCCTATGCCAGGGATCGCCAGCAGTTCGGCAAGCCGATCGGCAGCTACCAGGCGGTCAAACACCACCTCGCCTCGGCCCAGACCGCGATCGAGTTCGCGCGGCCGGTGGTGACCGCGGCAGCGGCGTCGGTGGACCAGCGCGACGTCTATTCGCGTGCCCGTGCCAGTCACGCCAGACTTGTCGCGCTCGAAGCTGCCGATCAAGCAGCCCGCGCCGCGATCCAGGTGCACGGCGCGATGGGGTATTCGTGGGAAGTGGACGTGCACTTGTTCCTCAAGCGAGCGCTTGCCCTGACCGGAAGCTGGGGCACCCCGGCCTTCCACCGCGCCCGCGTGGCGCACCGCCTGTTCAACCGGCCTGTCGGGCCGGACCAGACTTTTGCCAGAGAGGCCTGACATGCCCGAAGCCTATATCGTCGATGCCGTGCGCACGCCCATCGGGCGCAAGAAGGGCAGCCTTGCCGCTGTTCACCCCGCAGACCTTGGTGCGCACCCGATCAAGGCGCTGGTCGCGCGGACCGGGATCGACCCCAATCTGGTCGATGACGTGGTGTGGGGGTGCTGCGACACGATCGGCCCGCAGGCGGGTGACATCGGTCGCACCGTGTGGCTGTGCGCAGGGCTGCCGCAGCACGTTCCGGGCACGACGGTGGACCGTCAATGCGGGTCATCGCAACAGGCTCTGCATTTCGCCGCGCAAGGCGTGATGAGCGGGACGCAGGATCTGGTCATCGCCGGCGGCAGTCAGGCGATGAACGCCATCCCCATTTCCGCTGCGATGTTCGCCGGGCAACCGTATGGTTTCGGCGACCCTTTCACCGGATCGCCCGCATGGCGCGCGCGCTATGGCGACGGGCTGCTCAACCAGATCGCGTCGGCCGAGATGATCGCCGACAAGTGGGGGATCAGCCGCGCCGATATGGAGGCGTTTGCACTGACCAGCCACCAGCGCGCGCAGGCGGCCACCGATGCCGGCTGGTTCAAGGGCGAAATCGCTTCGCTTGCCGGGCTTGAGGACGATGAAACGATCCGCCCGGCGACCACGCTCGAAGGGCTCGCCGCGCTCAAGCCGGTGCAGGAAGGCGGGGCAGTCACCGCAGGCGTGGCCAGCCAGAATTGCGACGGCGCGGCCGCCTTGCTGATCGCCAGCGAGCGCGCGGTCAAGGAGCATGGGCTGAAACCCCGCGCGCGGGTGCACCACCTCTCGGTCCGCGCCGACGATCCGGTATGGATGCTGACCGCACCGATTTCGGCCACCCAGCACGCGCTGCGCAAGGCGGGGATGACGGTGGCCGACATCGACCTGTTCGAATGCAACGAGGCGTTCGCCTCGGTCCCGCTGGCATGGATGAAGGAGCTTGGCATCCCGCATGACAAGGTGAACGTGCAGGGCGGCGCTATCGCCTTGGGCCACCCGCTGGGCGCCACCGGCGCGCGGCTGATGACCACGCTGCTTGGCGCGCTAGAGCGGACCGGGGGCCGCTATGGCCTGCAGACGATGTGCGAAGGTGGCGGGCAGGCCAACGTCACCATCATCGAGCGGCTTTAGGGCGGCCAAGGCATGAGCCCGGAAACCCATATCGCCAATCTGCTCTACCGGTATGCCGAACTGATGGACGCCGGAGAACTGGAGCACGTTGCCGCCATGTTCGACAAGGCGCGGGTCATGCTTGCCGATGGTCATGAGGTTGCAGGCGCAGCGGCAATGCTGGCCCAGTGGCGCGCGTTTGTCCGCATCCACCCTTGCGGCACGCCGCGCACCAAGCATGTGATCACCAATCCGATCATCATGGTCGACGACGTTGCGGGCACGGCGATTTGCCGTTCGCTCTATACCGTGTTCCAGCAAACGCCCGCGTTGCCGCTCCAGGCGATCTGTGCGGGACGCTATCATGACAGTTTTGTGCGCGAAAATGACGCGTGGCGGTTCGCTACGCGCGACTATTCGCTGATCGATTTCGTTGGCGACCTGTCGCAGCACTTGTTGCTGCCGGTCGCGGCGCAAGCATCCTGAAGGAGAGCATCGTGGGTATCTGCGACAACCGTACCGTCATCATCACCGGTGCAGCCGGCGGCCTTGGTCGCGCTTATGCGCTGGCGTTCGCGGCGGAAGGCGCCAACGTCGTGGTCAATGACATCGGCACGTCATTGGGCGGGGAAGGGCGTGATACCAGCGCCGCCGATGGGGTCGTGGCCCAGATCGTTGCCGCAGGGGGCAAGGCGATTGCCAATTATGAAGACATCACCGACTGGGATGCGGCCAAGCGCATCGTCGATGCCGCGCTAGACGCCTTCGGTGACCTGCACGTGGTGGTGAACAATGCCGGGATCGTGCGCGATCGCATGTTCGTTTCGGCCACGCTAGAGGAATGGGACGCCACCATGCACGTGCATCTGCGCGGGCACTTTTGCATCGCGCGGCATGCCGTGAACTATTGGCGCGCCAAACAGAAGGACGGTCGCGATCCCGATGCGCGGATCATCAACACCTCGTCGGGCGCTGGGCTGCAGGGCAGCATCGCGCAGGCGGCCTACTCCACGGCCAAGGGCGGCATCGCCGCACTGACACTGGTGCAGGCGGCCGAACTGGGGCGTTATGGCATCACCGCCAACGCGCTGGCGCCGTCGGCCCGCACCCGCATGACCGAGCAGGCCTTTGCCGACAAGATGGCCACGCAAGCGGCCGCATTCGATGCCATGGACCCGGCGAATGTCGCACCGACCGTCGTCTGGCTCGGCAGTGCGCATAGCGCACACGTGACCGGCTGCGTGTTCGAACTCGAAGGTGGCAAGATCATGCTGGAAGATGGCTGGCGCGAAGGTCCGTCCGTCGATCAGCAAGCGCGCTGGGAACCGGCACAAGTGGGTGACGTGGTCGACCGCTTGCTCGATCAGCGGGTGGCACCGCGCAAGGTATGGGGCACAGCGTAACATGGAGTTCGCCTTCACCGAAGAGCAGGCCATGATCGCGGATACCGTCCGCGCCTTCTTTGCCGAAAACGCGACCAGCGCGCGCACCCGTGCCGCCATGAAGGCGACGGGTGCCGACGCGGGGTTCGACCGGGCGTTGTGGCATGCGTTCGCCAGCGAACTCGGCCTTGCAGGCGTCGGCCTGCCCGAGGACCATGGCGGTGCCGGGCTGGGCATTCTGGAACTTGCGCTGGTTGCCGAAGCTGCCGGGGCTCATGTTGCGGCCATGCCGTTACTGGGGCTGGCCATGGTCGGCCGTGCCATCGCGGCAGGCGGATCAGATGTGCAGAAGTCCGAATGGCTGCCCGGCCTTGCCAATGGCGACGTGATCGCTGCTGCGGCATGGGGCGAGGGACTGCACGCCTCTGGCGGTCTGCTGAGCGGAACGCTGTCGTTCGTGCCGCACGGTGGCGCTGCGGATATCCTGCTGGTCTATACCGGCGATGATGCCTGGCTCGTCGACTTGCGCGGCGAAGGCGTGGTCGCGACCAACCATGTCACGATGGACCAGACGCGACCGCTCGCCACCATCGTCCTGACCGAAGTTGGCGCCGAGCCGCTGGCGGACGGAACCGCCGCGATGGCAGCGGCGTTGGCGGCCGGGTGGCTGTGTCTTGCCGCCGAAGCGCTGGGCGGCGCGCAGGCCGCGCTGGACCGCACCGTCGCCTATTCGCGCGAACGGGTGCAGTTCGGCCGTCCGATCGGCTCGTTTCAGGCATACAAGCACCGTCTGGCCGACATGATGATCGAGATCGAACAGGCGCGCTCGGCGGTCTATTGGGCGGCCTGCGCGATCGACGAGGGTAGCGATGAGGCGACACTGGCCTTGCATGCGGCCAAGGCGTTCTGCGCCGATACCTATCACATGTGCGCCGGCAACATGATCCAGCTGCACGGCGGCATCGGCTTTACGTGGGAGCATGATGCGCACCTCTACTTCAAGCGTGCGCGCTCGATCATGAGCATGCTGGGCGACAGCCAGTGGCACCGCGAACAAGTGGCGCGATTGATTTTGGGAGCAGTGGCATGAAGCTTGGCTTTTCAAGCGCCGACGAGGCATTCCGCAGCGAATGTGCAGGCTGGCTGCAAGAGCAGATGACCGGGCCTTTTGCCGACATCCGGGGCATTCCCAACCTTGGCGATGCCATCCCCCGGCGCAAGGAGTGGGAACAGCAGCTGGCGGCGCACCGCTGGTCGTGCATCGGCTGGCCCAGCGCATGGGGCGGTCGGGACGCGACTTTGGCGCAACAGGTGATCTTTGCCGAGGAATACGCGCGTGCCGGAGCGCCCAACCGCATCAACCACATCGGGGTCGAACTGGCCGGGCCGACGATCCTGACCTTCGGTTCCGACGCGCAGAAGGCGAAGTACCTGCCCGGTATCGCGGCGGGTACGCAGATCTGGTGTCAGGGGTATTCCGAGCCCAATGCCGGGTCCGATCTGGCCAACGTCAAGACCAGGGCACGGCTCGAAGGCGGCGAATGGATCGTCAACGGGCAGAAGGTCTGGACCAGTCTGGCGCATTACTCGGACATGATCTTTGTCGTCGCGCGGAGCGAGGAAGGCTCGAAAGGGCCGAAGGGCATCTCGTTTCTGCTGATGGAGGTGGACCAGCCCGGCATCGAGATCCGGCCGATCGGCCAGATGAACGGCGAGGCCGAGTTCAATGAGACGTTCCTGACCGACGCGCGCTGCCCAGCCGATTCCATGCTGGGGGCGCCGGGCGATGGCTGGAAGGTGGCGATGGCGCTGCTGGCTTTCGAACGCGGTGTGTCGACGCTCGGCCAGCAGATGCAGTTCCGCAATGAACTCGATGCCGTGATCGATGCGGCGCAGGCCAACGGCAAGGCGCGCGATCCGGTGATCCGGCAGCGGCTGGCGCAGGCGGAAATCGGCTTGCGGCTGATGCGGTACGGCGCGCTGCGGATGCTGTCTCAGGGCGATCCTTCGGCCATCGATGGCGCCGCGCTTACCTACAAGATCCAGTGGGCCACCTGGCGGCGCAATCTCGGTGAACTGGCGATGGACGTGCTCGGGCAGGGCGCCGAAGTGGCCGATGGGGATCACTACGCCTGGTCGACATTGCCGAACATGTACCTCTTCAGCCGCGCTGACACCATTTACGGCGGCACCAACCAGATCCAGCGCAACCTGATCGCCGAGCGCGGTCTTGGCCTGCCGCGTGAACCGCGCGGTGCGCAGTGATCCTGCCGGAATTTCCCCGAACCATGCCCCGAGGTGCCCTGTGAGCGTTCCTGTCCCCGCCTATCCCACGCCGCTTGGCCTGCTGAAGGGCAAGACCGTGGTCATCACCGCCGCTGCCGGCACCGGTATCGGCTTTGCCGTGGCCAAGCGCGCCGCCGAAGAGGGCGCACGCGTGCTGATCAGTGATTTTCATGAGCGCCGTTTGGGAGAGGCGGCCGACCGCATCGCGTCCGAAGTCGGCTGCGAGCGACCCGCCACGTTCGTGTGCGATGTTACCAGCGAAACCGCCGTGCAGGGTCTGCGTGATGCCGCCGTCGCCGCGCTGGGCAAAGTGGACGTGCTGATCAACAACGCCGGGCTGGGGGGCGAGGTCGATGTTGTCGATATGACCGACGATCAGTGGAGCCGCGTGCTCGATGTCACGCTGACCAGCTTGTTCCGCATGACCCGCGCGTTCCTGCCGATCATGTATGCGGCAAGGTCGGGTGTCATGGTCAACAACGCTTCGGTGCTGGGTTGGCGGGCGCAGAAGGGGCAGGCGCACTATGCGGCGGCCAAGGCTGGCGTCATGGCTTTCACCCGCTGCAGCGCGCTGGAGGCGGCCGATCACGGCGTGCGGATCAATGCGGTGGCGCCCAGCCTTGCGATGCACCCGTTCCTTGCCAAAGTGACCACCGAGGAGCGGCTGGCAGAACTGGTCAAGACCGAGGCCTATGGCCGCCCGGCCGAAGTGTGGGAGGTGGCCAACGTCATGGTGTTCCTCGCCAGCGACCTTTCCTCCTACATGACCGGCGAGATCGTGCCGGTTTCCAGCCAGAGGGCATGACGATGACGGAAGTATTCGCACGCCCGGCCGATCTGGTCGGCAAGGAAGGCACGCAGTTGGGGCCGACCGACTGGCTGGCGATCGGGCAGGACCGAGTGGATGGGTTCGCCGAAGTGACCGGCGATCACCAGTGGATCCATGTGGACGTCGACCGGGCAAAGGACGGACCGTTCGGCGGGACCATCGCCCACGGGTACCTGACGCTCAGTCTGGTCAACCACTTCCTGCCCCAACTGATCGAGGTACGCGGCTTTGCCCATGCGGTGAATGTCGGCGCAGATCGGCTGCGGTTCCTCAACCCGGTCAAGGTCGGCAGCCGCATTCGCGCCACCGGCGAAATCGTTTCGGTCGAGGAAGTGAAGGGCGCGATCCAGTCGGTCGTGCGCGTGACCGTCGGCATCGAGGGTCAGGACAAGCCGGCCTGCGTACTGGACACGATCAGCCGCTATTTTCCGGCGCCAGATAACCATGGAGCCGCTTGAGCGCCTGCCGACAAACCGCCTGCCGGCCAAGGGCCTGCCGAAAAACGGCCTGCCGAAAAAAGGAGAGAGAACGATGCCTGATCCAGCGAAGATGGAAGCCGCCGTCCATGAATACGTCGCCGCGTTCGAGGTCGGCAGTGCCGACCGGGTGACGGCGCTGTTTGCTGCCGACGCCACGGTCGAAGATCCGATCGGCACGCCGATCCAGCACGGTCGTGAGGCTATCCATGCGTTCTACGCCGGGTCCATGCAGACCGGCGCCAAGCTCAAGCTGGAGGGTCCGGTTCGCGTGGCTGGCGCTTATGCGGCGTTCCCCTTTTCGGTGCATCTGCATTGGGAAGGATCGCACCGGCAGATCGACGTGATCGATACCTTCAAGTTCAACGAAGACAACGAAGTCATCGAAATGCGGGCCTTCTGGGGCCCGGCCAACATGCACGGCTTTGCCTGAGAGGATTTTGATATGCGTGAAGCTGCCATCGTTTCCACCGCGCGAACTGGCGTCGGCAAAGCCTATCGCGGTGCCTTCAACGATACCGAGGCGCCGGTCCTGTCGGCCCATGTGGTCAATGCCGCGCTCGATCGGGCGGGGATCGACCCGGCGCGGGTGGATGACGTCTATCTGGGCGTCGGCAACCATTGGAACACGCAGAGCTACAATCTGGGCAGGTTGACGGTCCATGCGTCCAACCTGCCCGACACGACCGGTGGCTTCACGCTCGATCGCAAGTGTTCATCGGGTCTCAACGCCATTGCGCTCGCCGCGCGGGGCATCATGTGCAACGAAATCGACGTGGCCGTGGCAGGGGGCATGGAAAGCATCTCGCTGACCCTCAACCGCCACGCGCCCGCGTTCCGCAACCGCTCCGAATTCGTCAAGGCGCATGACCCCTATGCCTACATGGCCATGATCGAGACGGCCGAGATCGTCGCCGAACGCTATGGTGTCAGTCGTGAGGAGCAAGACCGGTTTGCCGCCCTGTCGCAACAGCGCGCATCCGCCGCGCAGGCAGCGGGCAAGTTCGACGACGAGATCGTGCCGGTCACCGTCACCAAGGCGCTGTTCGACAAGGAAGGCAACGAAACCGGCAAGGAAGAGGTCACGCTGGCCAAGGACGAAGGCGTTCGCGCGGGAACGACGTACGAGGCGTTGGCGGGGCTCAAGCCGGTGTTCAAGAACGGTCAGGTCGTTGCAGAGGGCAGCCACGTGACGGCAGGCAATGCCAGCCAGTTGTCGGATGGCGCCTCGGCCCAAGTGCTGATGGACCTTGCAACCGCGCGGGCTGAAGGGCGCCCGGTGCTGGGCATCTATCGCGGGTTTCAGGTGGCGGGTTGCGGCGCGGACGAAATGGGCATCGGCCCGGTCTTCGCCATCCCCAAGCTGCTCGATCGCGCAGGGGTGAAGCTCGATGACATCGGCCTGTTCGAGATCAACGAGGCGTTCGCATCGCAGGCGGTCTATTGCCAGCAGAAGTTGGGCATCGATCCCGAGCGGCTCAACGTCAACGGCGGTGCCATCGCCATCGGCCACCCGTTCGGGATGACCGGTTCGCGTCTCGTCGGCCATGCGCTGATCGAGGGCAAGCGGCGGGGGCTCCAGTACGTCGTCGTGTCGATGTGCGTGGCGGGGGGCATGGGGGCTGCCGGACTGTTCGAAGTCGCCTGAGACGGCTCCACAGGGGATCTGAGAGACACATGAGCGACGCGATGGGCAAATGGCCTGCAACCATTCCGGGAGCAGCGCGGGCTGCTGCCGAACAATGGCCCGATGCGCCCGGCCTGATCGTGGGGCAGCGGACATGGACCTTTGCCGAAGTGTGGGCCGATGCCCGCGCTGCGGCTTCGGCCATGCTGGCCAGCGGTGTGGGCCATGGCGATCGGGTGGCGATCTGGGCACCCAACTCTCGCGAGTGGATGCTTGCCGCGCTTGGGGCGCAGATCGTCGGGGCGGCCATCGTTCCTCTGAACACCCGGTTCAAGGGAGCCGAGGCGGACGACATCCTGCGCCGGTCGCGGGTCAAGCTGCTGTTTGCCCCCGCTGACTTCCTGAATCAGGACTATGCCACGCTGATCGCGGGTGAAGCCCTGCCGGACTTGCGGGAAACCGTGCACATCGACACGGCGTGGGAGGCGTTCGTTGCGCGTGGGAGCGGCGCCGACGACGCAGCGGTCGCAGCCGCGTTCGCGCGCCTTTCGCCCGACGATATCGCCGATATCATCTTCACTTCGGGCACCACCGGCCGGCCGAAAGGCGCGCTGACCGCGCATCGGCAGGTGACGCAGACGTTCGGCGATTGGGCAACCCGCGTCGATCTGCGGGCGGGCGATCGCTACCTGATCGTCAATCCGTTCTTCCATACTTTCGGCTACAAGGCGGGCTGGGCGGCCTGCCTGTTGCGCGGCGCGACAATCGTGCCGATGCCCACGTTCGACGTGGCGCAGATGGTGCGACAGATCGAGGAGAACCGGATCACCTTCATTCCGGGGCCGCCGACCATCTATCAGATGCTGTTGCAGGAACTGGCGGGCGATAAACCGCGCGACTTCTCGTCGCTGCGGGTTGCCGTGACCGGCGCGGCCCCGGTGCCGCCCGCATTGGTGGAACGGATGCGCCGTGAACTGGGCATGTCCAACATCGTCAACGGCTATGGCATGACCGAATGCGGAGCCATTGCCATGACCCGGCAGGGCGATGATGCGCACACGGTTGCCAACACGTGCGGCTATCCGCTGCCCGGGATCGCGGTGCGGTGCGTCGATGATGCCGGAAACGACCAGCCAGCCGGCACTCCGGGCGAGTTGCTGGTGCGCGGTCATGCCGTCATGCGCGGCTACCTCGATGATCCGCAGGCAACAGCCGAGGCGATCGATGCCGACGGCTGGCTGCACACCGGCGATATCGGCACCATCGATGCGCATGGCTATCTTGCCATAACCGACCGCAAGAAGGACTTGTTCATCTCAGGCGGGTTCAACGTCTATCCGGCCGAAGTCGAGAAACTGCTGACCGCGAACCCCGTCATCGGTGTGGTTGCGGTCGTTGGCGTGCCCGATGAGCGCATGGGTGAGGTGGGCAAGGCTTTCGTCGTTCTTCGGCCGGGAACGCATGCAACCGAACCTGAACTGGCAACTTGGGCGAAGGCCAACATGGCCAACTACAAGGTGCCGCGCCGCTTCGTGATCGTTGACGACCTGCCGCGCAATGCCGCAGGCAAAGTGCTCAAGACCGAACTGCGTGACTAGGCGGCGTGGACAAATTCCTTGCCGAAACAGGGGAGTGCGCTGGTGGGGGCGCTGACATCAAAGCCTACACACAAAACGCCGACTGCAGGCAGCGCGACCATGCGCAACCTGCGCTCTGGTTGGCGCTCCTCGCTGTTGGTTGCTGGCCTGCTATCCGGCCTTGCGCGTCGGGTAGGCGTCATCGCGCAAAGTCTGGGCGGGGTCACCCTCGCCATCGGCATCGGCAAGGTAGCGCGCAATCGCTTCT
The DNA here is from genome assembly GCF_020404405.1 of Novosphingobium sp. FKTRR1. Classification (GTDB taxonomy): domain Bacteria; phylum Pseudomonadota; class Alphaproteobacteria; order Sphingomonadales; family Sphingomonadaceae; genus Novosphingobium. The sequence goes on from NZ_JAIZDA010000003.1 coordinate 377,748, forward strand.
TCGGTGAAGCCCAGCCCCCGGCTGCAAAACCAGACGGCGTCATTGACGAGCTGCGCCTTGTCGCCTGAGTAAGGAGAAGGCTGCGAGGTCATTTTCGCAAGGGTATTCATCATCGTTCCGATATGCTCGGTAAACATCGAGGTGTTTCGCGCATCGAGCACTTTGCCCACGATGTCGCCGCACGCGTGTGCCTGGACCAGTGCCTGATGCACCCGCTCGTTCATCATTCGGTTCGCACGGCGATAGATCAGGCTGGCGAAGCTGGCATCTCCGGCGACACTCGCCAGCAACAGGCGAAAGCCCTCCGTGACATGTTCCGGGCCGCCGCCAACCACAATCTGGAAGTAGGTCCGCAAGTTGGTTATCAAGCCGCGCGGGGTGATGTTGCGCAGTCCCACCATTTCGTGGTTTGCATTCTGGTCGCGGATCGTGCGGCGCAACACGGCGCGATATAGCGCCTGCTTTGTGGGAAAATGGCGATAGACCAGTGCTTCGGACACTTGCGCTGCACGCGCGATATCCTGAGTGCGCGCGGCTTCAAATCCATGTTTCGAAAAGATGCGACGCGCCTCGTCCAAAATCAAGGACTTGCGTTCTATGCCGGATATTCGCCTACGCTTCATGCCGACAGACTAGGATGGCGAGGCCGGGTTGCGCAAGTGCAACCCGGCCAAACCAACATTTGTCCGGATCAGCGATGGAGGGTGTAGCTCCCTTCCGCAGGGCCTCGGGTCTCGTTGAAGAAATCCACAAGGCGCCATGGCCACGACAGGAAAACGCGACCCTTTGAGTTGTTATAGTAGCTGTTGGCCTTGGGATGAGTCCAGATCATCTCCGGCATCCGCGCCTCGACCTTGCGGTTCCAGGCATCGAATGCGTCCTGCGTCACTTCGAACGCCTTGGCCTGCTGACTCACGGTTCGATCCAGCGCTTCGATGATCCAGTTGACCTGACATTCCGAAATCAGGTTCTGCCCGGCGGCGTGGTTGGGGGCGCTGTTGGGGCCAACCGTATGGAAATAGTTTGGATAACCCGGAATGCACATGCCCATGTAGGAACGCGGATCGTCTTCACCCCACTCCTCGCCCAAATCGCGACCGCCTATGCCCTTTATCACGAGGTTGCCGGTCATTTTCGCAACATTGAAGCCAGTCGCGCAGACGATCGCGTCGCATTCAAACACCGTGCCGTCCTTCGCCTCGATGCCGTTCGGGAGGATCCGGGCGATGCCATTGGTTTCGAGGTGTACATTCTCTCGCCGCAGGGCGTCGAACCAGCCATTGTCGAGAATGATCCGCTTCGAAAAGATCGGAAAGTCCGGAGTCAGCTTTTCGATCAGGTCGGGGCGGTCGGCGAACTTCTGCCGGATGTAGGACAACGCATACTGGCGCGTGCCTTCGTTCAACTCGGAAACGGCCAGATCGTTGCCCTCCCAAGCTGGGTCTTTCAGGACGTTAGCAAACAGACCATCGGCTGCACCCCAGTAGACCCGGAAGCGGAACCATTCCTTGAAAGTCGGGATATTGGCAAGCGCCCACTTCATGCCTTGATTCACTTCATGGGCGATTTCAGGGTTGTGAAGCACCCAATGCTTGGTCCGCTGGTACACCGTTAGTGCGGCCACTTTGGGGGCGATCGCCCCAACAAGCTGTGCTGAACTCGCGCCAGTGCCAATCACGGCGACGCGCTTGCCCGAAACGTCCAGATCGCTTGACCAGGCCGCAGTATGCACTACCGGGCCGCTGAAGCCATCAAGACCTGGAATATCCGGGAACTTGAGGCGGTTAACCGGCCCGTGGCCGTTGATCACCGCGTTTGCGACAAGGTTTTCGGTCGATCCGTCCGCCTTGCTTACGCGCACATTCCACGTTCCAGACGTTTCGTCGTAAGTCAGTCGATCGACGCGGGTATTGAACCGCATGTTGCGGCGCAGATCATATTTTGCGGCAACCTCAAGCAGATAGTTCTGCATATCGGCACCTTGGGGGTGATAATGCTGCCAGTCTGGCCAGATCTCCCAGCTGAAGCTGTAGAAGTGGCTTGGCGTATCCACGCCCACGCCCGGGTAGCGATTTTCGTACCAGGTCCCACCGACATCGGCGTTCTTCTCGATCACGACATAATCGTAGCCTGCTTCGCGCAGCTTGGTCGCCGCAGCCATGCCGGTCAGTCCAGCGCCAATCACGATGACTTTGAACCCGACCGGTGGGATCGGGCGATCTGCAACCTGTGAACGATCGATCCACGGTTTGAACCCGCACTGATCTTCGACCAGTTCGAGGAACTCATCCTCCACGGTTTCACCGACCGTCACGCTCATGATTTGCTGAATGAGCGCGTCCGTCGGCGGCGCCGATGCAAGGCCTTCACGAGTCGTCAGCACGCGCCGCATTCTCGCGCGAAGTACGTCGGCCAGGGCTGCGGGAATGTCCGTCGGCGGATGGGAGTAGGCAGGTCGGATATGCTGCGCAAAAAGCTCAAGGAAAGCCGCATCTTGCGTCAGGTGGGCATACGCCGCCAGCAACGTTGGAACGTTCGCTTCGGCAAGGGCGCGAGCGAGCTCGGGCGAATCCGGCACAGCCGATCGCAGTGCGTGTTCCGCTGAAATCCGGGTCGTCATGAGTTGGCTGTCTCCCAAGAGTTGTGTTTGTGAGTGATTGCTTACAACCAGATGGTGCGAATGGCTAGTGCCCAAATTCTACGCATATACGGGACTCTGTGCGGTAAAATGGCAACAATCGAACAGGAGTGACTGATTTTTTGCGTGGTGCGCTGATCGTTCATTGACCGCTGCCGGTGCAGTGGGTAAGTTCAAACTAACTTACATCTCGAGGTCAATCGAGCCAAAGTTTGGGAGTCGAGGCATGGACGGCGTCGCTGCGCGGCAAGCTCTTTCCGATATTCTGCGTCCGGCTTCTCCGCCGGTGGAGGTGCGTGATCCCTTCACCGAAGACCAGCGCGAACGCCTGCTGGATGTCGTGCGCACCGCAGGGCCGTGGAAGCTGATTATCGCGCAGCATTTTGCCAACATCGATGAATTGATTGCCACCATGTCCGGTGCCTTGCCGGACGGCGTCACTCCATCGCTGGACAGCTTCGTCACGCCGACGTTCCGCGGTTTTTACGGCAATTATTCCACGGCGTTGTTTCCCGAGATCAGCGACTGCTTCTATAATCAAGCGTTTATCGATCATGCCAAGGCGTATTGGGGTGCCCAGTATGCCAAGCCGCAGATGATGCTGTTCAATATCAACGGGCCTTGCGGCAACTATGATCCGGGGCACCTCGACTCTCCAAGTTTCCGCGGTGTTCGCTACGAAAACTCGCCGACTTGGCTCTGCTCCGTCATGGGCAAATCGGGTCTCTTTCGCGATTACCTGATCAAGATGGCGCAAGTGATCACGTGGTTCAGCAAGGATCCGACGAGCGGCTTCACGTATTGGCCTGACGGCCCCGCCAAGGCGCCACGGCGCCTGCAGCCGCCGGTTTGGAACCGCGGCGTCTTGGTCCAGAACGAAATGATGTATCACCGCGGCGAGGCGAATGGCCTATTCGATCGTCAGCGTCCCGAGGGATTGAGGTTCGAGACGGTCTTCGCAGGTGACCCGTCCGACAAGAACAATTGGCGACTGATGAACGGCAGCGATGTCATCCAGAATGTCCACACGGATCAGCTGCGCTTTTTGGTGCATTGGTCGGGGGAAGTGTTCGAGGATTTTGCCGAGCTCAAAAAGAACATGGATGGTTCGGATGACCTGACACTCGATCGGGTTTTTGAGACGTTGCTCAAGGATATGCGCGCGCGCGGCATACAGGTGGAGACGCCGACCAATCCACTTCAAGATCCGGTTTTCATCCGCGCGCTGGTGGCAGCCTATGACTTCGGCACGCCGCTGATCTACCCGGATGAGGCGCCAGTAACGAAGTTTCAACTCGCGGCCGCCTGACCCGGATGAGCATGAGCTATCTTGGAATTTGAACGATTCAGCGTGGCCAGATGTATCAAAAAAGGGGAGGAATACTTTGAAATCCATTCATTCCACACGTGCTTTGCTGCTATGCTGCAGCATTGCTGCACTCACCGTGCCGACCTTTGCGCATGCAGATGCGGCTGACGCTGCGGCGGCTGAAGCATCTGCCGATGCTGGTACCCCAAGCGTGCCCGACATTGTCGTTACTGCAACGCGTGATTCGCGCAGTTTCAAGGACGTACCGCTCAGCGTTGATGTCGTCTCCGGCGAAAAGCTGCAGAAGTTCAATCTGTTTGACGCCAAGGACATTTCGAAGCTCGCCCCGGGCCTTGAACTGACCAACACCAGCGGTCGCAACAACACCACAACCCTGCGTGGTATAGCCTTCGACCCGGATTCGGGCACGGCTCCATCGGTTCAGGTCTATTTCAACGAAGCGCCAAGTGACGCTCAGCTTGTTTACACTGCGCTTTACGACTTGCAGGCAATCGAAGTGCTGCGCGGCCCGCAGGGCCTGTTTCGCGGCCTGACCTCGCCTGCCGGTGCAATCACGATCGCGACCCGCAAACCCAGCTTCTCCGACACCGATGGGTATGTGCAGGGAACTGCGACCGATCGCGACGGTTACAATCTTCAAGGCGGTATTTCGATCCCGCTTTCCGACAAGTTTGCGGTTCGCGTCGCGGGCCTGCTCGATGGCAATCGCGGCAATGGCGTGACAAACGTCACGCGGAACGAACGTTCGCGCAGCCGCACCGAAAGCGGGCGTATCACGCTGGGTTGGCGGCCAAGCTCGAACTTCACCGCTTACGCGACCTACCAGTTCTTGCATGCCGACAACATTCAGAACCAACAAGTCTTCGGGCCCGGTGCAATTCCGGCGACGGTAGCTCCGTTTGTCGTCGGTTCTGCGCCAATTGCGCCGGGCTTCAGTGTTCCGATTGCAATCTTGCTGCCGTCCGGCAGCACGGTTCGCTCTGGACCGCCAGCGGAAGTTTCGGACTACCTTGCTGTCTCGACCGGGCAAAACCGCTTCAAGAATACCTTCCATTACATGAACCTCAATCTCGATTGGGATCTTGGTCCGGTTACGGCGTCGGTGATCGCAGCGCATCAGTTTGCGCTTCTTGATAGCGTTCGCGACCTTGATTCGGGCAATGCGGTTGTCGAGCCCATTGGAACCTCGACGGTGCGGGTGCCAAACTACCTGACATCGTTTGAAGCGCGGGTCCGTTCGAACAACACCGAAGGTCTTACCTATAGCGCTGGTGCGTTCTATTCAAAGCGCACGGGCACAGTCTTCGATACGGAAACCAACAATAGCTATGCAGCCGCAGCTCCGCTCTCGGCAGGACTGTTCCTTCCTATCCATACCGAAGTCTCAGTGCCGGTCTTTACCGAGACACTGTCCTTCAATGCTGGAGCAGGATACAAGTCCGGACCGTTCTCGGTCGAGGCCGGTGTCCGTTACACCCATATCAAGGCGATCCAGACAACCGATATCACGGCTAGTTCGCCCGGTGGACAAGTGCTGGTCCCTGTCGGCGGGGGCGCCAATCTGATTTTCCCGGTTGCGCCGTTCACGCAAAGCATTGTCGGCGTTCCGCCCGAACTTTCGCAGACTGTCGGCAAGCCAATCACGGGCGGAGCGACCATCAGCTATCAGATCACGCCTGAACTCACGACTTATGTCGCCTATGGCCATTCGTTCCGGCTTGGCAGCACCGGCGTCGCCACGCCTGTCGGCATTAGCGCCGACCTGATCCAGACAAAGCCTGAAAAGACCGACTCCTTTGAAGTTGGCCTCAAGGGGTCGGCACTTGATCGCCGTGTCAGTTTCGCGATTTCTGCCTATTATCAGAAGATCGACAACTATCTCGCACGGTTCGATGGCATCTATTACAATTGCCCGGACACCAATGGTGTTTGCGGCGCCGCTGGCTCGGCCCCCATCAACAATGCCACTCAGGCGCCTGATGCGGCTTTCTCGTTCAACGCGAACGGCAAGGCAACGATCAAGGGGGTTGAACTGACCCTGGATGCGCGCCCCACCAACGATTGGGACATCGGCATCAATGCTGCCTACAACAAGGCGCGCTATGATAACGCCCGTCTGCCGTGCAATGACTTTGCCGGCACCGGCGTGCCAAATCAGACCGGGCCTGCGAAAATCACGGGCACTGGAAATACCAGCTACTGCATTTCGAATGGACGTCTCGCCGATGCTCCCGATTTCAGCCTGACGGCGTCGTCGGAAATTCGGTTCCCGCTTGGCAAGGTTACGCCGTTCCTGTCGGCTCTTTACACCTACCGTCCGAGCGTGTTTTCAACCAAGGTCAACTTCGCCTATCAGGCCCGCAATCTGCTGGACCTGCACCTTGGCGTGCGGTCCGAGGATCGCAATTGGGAAGCCCGGATTTTCGCAAAGAACGTGCTGAATGAGAAAAAGATCACGAACATCTCGCTCGGCAATGCGCTGACCGGCCCGTATGACTCCGGCTATCGCACGGTCAACGTGACCAATCCGCGTGAGTTTGGCGCCACGATCAGCCACAAGTTTTGATCGGTGCCGTTATCGGGCGTATCATGATGCGCGCCCGATCCTGCTGAGTACGATGACCGCCGCGTGCATTCGCGGCGGTCATTCCCGTTTCGAACCAACCTGCCTCCATGCCGACCGGAGATCGTCGATGACCAGCAAGAAAACGATTTTCCTTACCGGTGGAACAGGAAACATGGGCAGCGCCACACTGGCCGAACTGCTCGGACGGAGCGACCGATTTCAGGTTCGTGCGCTGGTTCGCCCTGAAGAAAAAGCACACCCGGTGGTCAAACGCTTCGATGGCACAGCCGGGCTTGAATGGGTGTGGGGCGACCTTACCCGATATGAGGATGTGCTCGCAGGTGTGAAGGGCGCCGATCAGGTTCTGCATATTGGGGGCCTGGTTTCGCCTATGGCCGATCACGTTCCCGAACTTACCATGAAGGTGAACGTCGGAGGGGCCCGCAATATCGTCGAGGCCATCAAGGCGACGGGGCAGTCGGATGCGACGGCGCTGGTCTATATCGGAACCGTTGCGCAGACGGGACACCGCAATGCGCCGGTGCATTGGGGGCGCACGGGTGATCCGATCAAGATCAGCCGGTTCGATCAATACGCGGTCAGCAAAACCCAGGCCGAGGCCATCGTCGCTCAGTCTGGTGTCGCCAAGTGGGTTTCCCTGCGACAAACCGGAATACTCTATCCCACCATGTGGAAGACGCACGATCCGATCATCTTTCACAATCCCTTTAACGGTGTGTTCGAGTGGGTCACTGTCGGAGACTCTGCCCGACTTGCCGCCAATACTTGTGAGGATGCCGTGCCCGCGGCGTTCTGGCGCGGTTTTTATAACATCGGTGGTGGCAAAGACATGCGCCTGGTCAACCATGAGTTCGCAAAGTTGACCAGCCATGCACTCGGTGTTGCCAACGCGTTTGGCAGTTCTCGCCCGAACTGGTCGGCAACGCGAAATTTTCACGGTCAGTGGTATGCCGATTCCGATAAACTGCAATCACTGGTGCCGTTCCGCCGCGAAACGATGGACGATTTTGCACGGGGCGTGGCCAAGTCCATGCCTGCATTCATCAAGCTGTTGGCGCGGCTTTTTCCGGGGGCAGGGTTCAAGCGCATGGAAAAGTTGGCGCGTGGGCCTGGTGGAACGCTCAACTGGATCGAGAACGACGATCGCGCCCACATTGATGCCTACTTTGGCTCCCGCGAAGCGTGGGAAAAACTGCCGACAGACTGGAAAGACTTTGCGTTTGCTCAGCCATCGCGTGAGGTTTCGCTGCTTGATCATGGATATGATTCCTGCGCTGACATCGGTGACCTGACTGCTGTCGATCTGTCTGCAGCGGCAGCATTTCGCGGTGGTAGGTTTGCTGGTGCTACTGCGCCGGAACCGGACGGGGCGACCCAGTGGCGCTGTGCAAGGGGGCATGATTTCACGATGTCCCCGCGCCTTTACCTGCAAGGCGGCCATTGGTGTCCGACATGCCAATTCGACCAAGACAGCTATGGCGAGAATGCGGCCCGCAATCCGTTCTTCGCACAAGTCTGGCCCGACAACGATTGAGCAAAGATCTGCAATTGCTTGATGGAGGGACGTGAACCGCCTCGGGAATGGCGGAGACCGCCGGGGTCAAACGTACCGCGGAATTGGTCCCCACTGCGGCGTCTGATCGGGCAGGTCGATTTCTCTTTCGTCGACATAGCACCAGCCCCAGCCTTCTGGAGGATCGTAGCCTTCGATGATCGGATGATGTGTCTGATGAAAATGCGCGGTTGCATGGCGATGGGGTGACTGGTCGCAACAGCCGACATGGCCGCAACTGCGACAAATTCGAAGATGCACCCAGGGGCTACCGATCTTGAGGCATTCCTCGCAGCCCGGTGCGCTGGGACGAACTTCGTTGATGCTGCTGCTGTGGGAACAGGTTGTCATACTATCTCCTTCGCGGCGGGCTCGGCCAGCTTGGCGTGAATCTGGGAAACGACCGCCGCGCCTTCGCCAACCGCAGCCGCAACGCGTTTGGTCGAGCCGGCGCGCACATCGCCAATCGCGAAGACGCCCGAGACGCTGGTTTCCAGCGACAGCCCTCGCTGTCCGGTAATGACGAAACCCTTCGCATCGATATCGACGCAATCGCGGACCCAATCGGCATTGGGGTCGGCTCCGATGAGGAGGAACAAGTGACGTACCGCGCGATGGACGCGGGCACCGCTGTCCAGATTGTGGAAAGTCACGCCGGACAGACCGCTGGTGCGGTCGCCTTCCAGCTCCGCAATCTCGCTGCCGACATGCAATTCTACATTGGGCAGCGCTGAAATGCGATCGATCAGATAGCGGGACATGGTTTGCGCAAGTTCGCGCCGCACGACCAGGTGCAGGCGTTTGACATAGGGGGCGAGAAAGACGACCGCTTGCCCTGCCGAATTGCCGCCGCCGACTAATGCGATTTCCTCGCCAACACACAACCGCGCCTCGATTGGCGAAGCCCAATAGGAGATGCCGGCGCCTTCGAATGCGGCGAGGCCCGGCACTTCGGGCCGACGGTAGCGCGCGCCGGTGGCAATGACCACTGATCGCGCGCGCAGTCTGTGGCCGCCAGCAAGGTCCAACGCCAGTTCGGGCCCGGAACAGTCGAGGCTTTCGACGCGAATGGGAATGGCGATCTCGGCGCCGAATTTGAGCGCCTGATTGAAGGCGCGCCCGGCGAGTGCCTGCCCGGAGATGCCGGTTGGAAAGCCGAGATAATTCTCGATCCGCGCGGACGCGCCAGCCTGCCCCCCTATTGCCTGCGCATCGAGCACAATGACCGACAGGCCCTCGGATGCCGCATAGACGGCTGTCGCCAGCCCTGAAGGACCGGCACCCACCACGGCGACGTCATAAATGGTCGCGGGGTCGAGCGTCGGAATGGTGCCAAGGCACGCAGCAAGTTCGGCGTTGCTGGGGCGCCTGAGAACAGGACCGGTCGGGCAGACGACCAACGGCAGTTGTTCGGGCAGGACGCCCGTCCGCTCCACAAGGTCTTTGCCTTCGCCTTCCGCGTGCGCATCAAGGACAAGATTGGGGTATCCGCTCCGGGTCAAAAACCCTTGCAACCGGACGACGTCGGCACTCCCCGGCACGCCGATCAGGATCGTGCCCGCTCCGCCTTGTGCAATCAGGCTTACACGGCGCAGGATCAGCGCGCGCATGACAATTTCGCCAACCTCAGCGGTTCCGACCATCAGCGCCCGCAGATGCGCGGGATCGAACGGGAGTGCCCTGCAGCCTTGTGTTCCGGCGCGGCCACCGGCGATCGACGGCCTTCCTGCAAGCTGGTTCACCTCGCCACTGAACTGTCCGGCATGATGCGTCACGATCGGCGCTTCACCGTTCAGGCCATCGCGCCGGACGACCTCGATCGCACCGTCGAGCACAAGCCATGCCGGGACATCCGAAGCCCCGATCGCATAGACAGTTTCGCCCGGAGCGAAGTCTGTTTCGGGCCCACTGGCGAAGCGCCGGGCGGTCGCGATCTGCATAGGATCGAGTGTCGGGAAACGTTGATGGTCGCGATCGTCGGCGCTTTTCATTGATTCCTCCGTTTGGAAAAAGCGGCGGCAGAGGCGTATCTGCCGCTCGCTTCGTGCTCAGCTCCGGATGAACGCGAGAAGATCGGGGTTGATGACGTCGGCTTGGGTCGTCAGCATCCCGTGTGGATAGCCCGGATAGATTTTCAGCGTGCCGTTAACCAGCAACTTGATCTGAAGCAGCGCGGCATCGGTATATGGCACGATTTGGTCGTCGTCGCCCTGTATCACCAGGGTGGGGACAGTGATCGCTTTCAGGTCTTCGGTCTGGTCGGTCTCGGAGAAGGCCTTGATGCCCTTGTAGTGCGCCAACGCGCTGCCCATCATACCCTGACGCCACCAGTTGTTGATCACGCCTTCCAAGACCGTCTGGCCGGGTCGGTTGAAGCCGTAAAACGGTCCCGAAGCGACATTGAGGAAGAAGGCGGCGCGGTTGTCCGCCAGCGCCTTGCGGAAGCCGTCGAACACCGCAACGGGCGTGCCTCCCGGATTGGCCTCGGTCTGGGCCATCAGCGGCGGGACCGCGCTTACCAGCACCGCCTTGGCCACACGGCCCTGAGGTTGCCCGAACTTTGCGACATAGCGGGCAACCTCGCCGCCGCCGGTCGAATGGCCGACATGAACGACATTGCGAAGATCGAGATGCTCGACCACGGCGAAAGCATCGGCGGCATAATGGTCCATGTCATGACCGGTATCGATCTGCGACGAGCGGCCATGCCCGCGGCGGTCATGCGCCACCACGCGATAGCCATTGGCGAGGAAGAACAGCATCTGGGCATCCCAATCGTCGGCCGACAGCGGCCAGCCGTGATGGAACATGACCGGTTGAGCGTCCTTGGGGCCCCAGTCCTTGTAGTAGATCTCCGCGCCGTCAGCAGTGGTGAGGTAGGCCATGATTGTCCTCCATTGGACGGACGCAACGCTTGTGTGTCCGATGCACCGATTATCGGGGGAACTTCGGCATCCGGGTATCATACGCAGGTTTCGGGTCAGTCCGGCTTACCCCAAACCTGTGTATGATGTTGTGGCAGGACATGAGCGGCAACAATGATGATCATGTGTCGTGATCAGCCGGCGAAATATCCGATCTACTTGCCGCTAATCGGAATATCGTTAAGCATTTCCGCCTTGTGGCGATCATACTGGTCGCTGTCGGAGGCGTGGATGCGGGGCGATCCGGAAGCGAGACGACTGGCGGCAAAAGTACATACGGCTACCGCAATCGTGGTGGCGCTTGGCATATTTGCGCTCGATATCCTCAGTCCGTTACAGGGCGCCGTTGCGGTTCTCTACACGACGGTCATATTGATCGCTGCGCGCGGCCACGCCGGAAAACCGGTCTACGCGTCGGCTGCGGTTTGCACCTTTCTTGCGATTGTCGCCTATGCCATCTCCCATGGCGGCGAGCCGATCGCGTCCCCGGCCATGCGCCTTGGCGTCAGCCTGGTCGCCATCAGCATCACCACCGCTTTGATGGTCCGTCAGATCAGCACTGCCGCTGCGCATGAGCGGGCAAGCGAGCGCTATCGTATGATCTTCAATGCCGCTGGTTTTCCGTAAGCGGTGTTTTCAGACCACGGGCGTCCAGGGCACGAGCTCGCCAACAACGTTGGCTGGGTGACCGCCGGCTAACTTCGTGAGCGTGTCGGTCAACCAGACGTGTGGGTTGATGCCGGTCAGCT
>NZ_JAIZDA010000041.1 GCF_020404405.1 Novosphingobium sp. FKTRR1
GCTTGACCAACGCCAAACCATAGTGCGAATAGATACCAACGATCAGGTGCTTTACCTGCGCGCGATCAAATCGGAACGCTGCGCGGCATCAGATCGCAATACATGCGCGCGATCGTCGGAATCCGCACGTGCGGGGTTATGGCTGGGCCTGACCGTAGAACTGGCCAATGCGGTTCTGGACTTCGACCAGCATCGCGGCCTCCTCGGGGAGGCGCGCAGCCTGGGTGAAGTCGGCGTAAATCTCGGAAAAGTTCATGACCGACAGGTCGAGCTGCTGGAATTCGAAAACAGTAAAGCCTTCGCAGCTTTCACTCTTCGGGCGCCCCCAAGGCTTGCGGAGTTGCACCCTGCCCTGTTCCTGCAGGATGCGGGTCAGCTTCGAGGCAAAGCAGCAGTAGGCGTCGCGCTTGGTCACGCAGACGCCAAGCACCTTGGAGGAACAATAGGTCCCGACCTTGTGGCACAGGCCGGCATCGTCCTTCTTGTCGAGCTGCTGTTCGGCGGCGCTGCACAGCCACGGGGTCAGAATGGGGGCGCCCTTGCCAGTGCAGCAGTTGGAAATGCCGAAGATCTTCTTGGCACAAGTCTCGCGGTTACCCTGGAACAGCGACAGGTCATTCTCGCTGAATTCGGCATTGGCCTGCCCCAGGGCATGGAGCCCGACCAGTGCATCCTCGAACTCGTCCGATGCCTCGCGCTCGACCGTCTCGCATTCGCCATTTAGGCAATAGATGTCGCCCGAGCAGAGGTATTGCTGAGGTTGGGTGACTGAGCCCGGAACCGGGCAGGAATAGGTACGCTCGGTGACCTTGCAGGACCGACCCGGATCGGGCGGATCGTCGAGACAGATCTCGCCGGTCTGTCGGCACCCGGGCGTGGCTTCGATCGCGCCGCAGTCGTTGTTGCCACCAGTGGCCTGGCTGCACACAGAGGTGCGTGTCTTTTCCCAGCAGGCTTGCTGCACCGGAATGCCGGCGATGACCCGGGTTTCGTCGGGCACGCTGCAGATCTCGTTGGTCGACGTGCAGTTTCCCTGATCGGCCGTGCAGGGACTTGCGGTCCATTGCGCGGTGAACCACCGCGTATCGCTGCGCTCGGGCTGGAGGCCGGGCACCAAGGCGTTGCAAGCGTAGACCTCTTCCTTCGGCGCCGTCTCGATACAGCGCAGCTTGCCACCGTTAATGGGATCGCCTGCAAAGTCCCAGGATAGGCAGAGGTCGCGCTCGACGAGACCAGCGGACAGGACATTTGTGCGCGTGCACGAGGATGTGCCGAGATCTGGCGTACATTGCTGCAAGCCCGTGAGGTATCCGAGTGGTGCCCCGGTCGCTGGATCGACGCTCAGAGCCTCTGCAAGCCCTGCGCGATTGCAGCGATAGACGTGACCACCCGCTTCAAAGGCGCCGACAGGTGGCGGCGCGGTCGTTGTGCCCACAAGGAAAGCGTCCGGATCGGAAACGGCCGCGTTGCAAGTATAGGAGGTAACGGTGAGGCCGTACTCGGGAACGGGCGTGGTACCGGTTTTGAGGCACTGCGCCGAACCGTCCAGGGCTCCGCAGCCGTTGTACGTGGGTGACGCGACGCAGACATACTGATAGTCGAGGGCCTCCCAGGGCTTCACCTCAAGCGTCGACTTGCAGCTCTGTTCATGCTCGACGATGCTTTCTCCGACGTTGCAGGTCATCTCGACGCTGCCGGGCCCATTCGATCCCGCCGGCAGAGGCGTACAGGCCCCGCCGCTGCCGTCGGCGGCCACACCGTCGACAAAGCGGGTCGGATCCTTGGCGATGGCGGCGGCGCGTGCCAGGTCCTCGCGCTGGACCTCGATACGCGGGCGCGACGTGGAATTGGCCGTGCGCCAGGCTTCGCTCTGGCTTGCCGCGACCGCACCGTCCGGGGCCAAGGCATCGGCATGGTCGTAGTAGCGGGTTGCTTGCGGATAGTTCGGGGCGTAGCCCGGGATCTGTGCCGCTGCGCCCGGAGCCGCAGTCAGGCCCTGGTAGCTCTGCCGCAACGCACTGCTTAATTGTCGCGCTTCCGCTTTTGCCTGGGCAGCGGAGGTCGGCCCTTCCGCATTTCCCGGGGGTGGACCCGCCTCCGGCAAGGCCTGGGCTGGCGCGGTTGGCAGTGCCGGTAGAGCTTCGATCACATCGTCAAGTGGCGGTATATAGACCTGCGCAGAGGCGTTCGCCGCGACAGCGACATAGCCTAGCGCGGCAAGACCGGCGAACAAGGCCGGGTCCTTCATTGCCCGCGCCCTTTCTCCAATTGGTTCAGCGCAGTCCGCGCGACTGCCGCACCGGTTTCATTGGCGGCGGCAAAGCTCTCGAGCGCATAAGCAAGGCTGACATTGCCGGTCACGCGCGCATGGGCCGGCAACGCGTTGGTACAATCGAGTTCGTCACAGAGCTCGTAGCCGCCTTCTGCCACGACGAAGGTGGGCGCGGCATCGATGCGGAAGGCGCGGAACAAGCGCGGATCGATGGCGATGTGCGCCTCTTCCTGTTCGCTTGTGACCACGCGCATCAGGCCTTTGGCAAAAGTCTTGACGCTATTGTCCGGAAAGCCCCTGAAGACGACGACACCCCCTGCCCGCGTGGTATCGCGCACCAGATGCTGGAGCGAGGCTTGCGGCATCGACAGGCTGGCAAAGACGATAAGCAAGGGTCCCTCGCCCATCGGCACTTTTGCATTTGCGACAGCGCCATCAAGGATCGCGTCGAAATCAACCACCCCCGCTGGAGCGCGGGCGCTAAGCGTCTCCTGCCCGCGGCCGGAGTTCTGTTGCGTTTCGGCGCGGACCTGCTCTGCCGCACCACTCTGCGCCTCGGCCCGTTTCAGCGCCGACGCGACAAGCGCTTCAAGCTCGTCAGTGTCGGTCCTGTTCCTTGCGCGAATGGCTTCGAGATCAAGCCCGTCAATGCTCTGCGCTGTCACTCCCGATACGGCAGCAAGCATCGCAAGTCCGAAAAGACGGGTTACAAGGCGAGCCGTCAGCCGCAGCGTTCTGCGTTCGAGAGGGACGCACTGCGACTTCATAAAGCGCAACAGTTGCGTTTGCGCCAGACGAGGTAGCCGAAATCCTCGCCTTTGACCGGGTAACTTTTGCCGGTCTGCGGGTTGATCGTGGTGGCACCGAGCGGTGCGCAGGCGTAGCGGCCTTTCACCGTTGCCGTGGGATTGGTCATCTGCAGGCGGTACTGCTGCTTGCGCATGACCGGCATAAGGTATTTCGAGCACAAGGCCCTGGAGCCCATTGTGCCCCAGGCAAGACCGCTGCGGTGCATCTTGTAGAGCATCCGCGTGGCAACCAGGCGCGAGGCCTGGACCGGGGTGACATGTGCAGCGACATGACCGTTCAAGGGATACATGCTGCCGTTGCAGCCGGCGCACCAGAACAGCTGGTCGATCGGCAGCTTCGCGGTCGATGCGACGCAGTCGGCAGCACAAGCCGCCGTAGCAGCAGGATTGGCGAATAGAGCGACCTCGGGATTGAGGATCGAGGTCAGCGCGGAATCCTGCCAGAGCGGATCGAGCTCCGTGACATAGGCGATGTCGAAGGTCGTCTGCTCGAAACAGAGGAAATCGGTCAGGATCTCCATCCAGTAGAGCAGCGGGTAGACGTAGTAGTGCGCCTGCCACTGCGAACTGTTCTGCGCCTTTCCGCCCACCTGGCTTGCACCCTGGACATGGCCGCCGCCGATGTCGAAACCGGGGTCGAGGCGGATGCCGCCGAGGTTCGGGAAGCACCACGGTTTGTTGGTGACATCGACCAGCCTCGCCGGCTCCCAGAAGCCGATCGAAATCCCGATGCGCGGGATCGGGCTGCCACAGGCGCAAAGCGGAAACGAAGGATTCTTAGGGTCCGGCCGCGAGCCTTTCCAGATCGCCAGACCACCGACCGAGAGTGGAAATAGGCAGGACCAGCAGACATCGGTGATCGGATTGACAAAGCTGCCATGACACGGCGCGCCCGCGGCCTTGGCCGGGGTCATGGTCCCCAGGAGGAGCGACACCGCGAGCAGGATGGTGCGCAGGCTCGGGGTCATGAGCCGGACTTCCTGACGATTGGCCTGTCGGGAACGGGTACTTCGGCAACCTGGAGCTGCCGGTCGGCTGACGTGACGACGGCAGGCGTATGGCGGATGCCGAAGCGGGCAACCAAGGCACCGCGCTGATCGAACCAGAAGCGGCGCTGGAAGGGTTTCATCGCATCCAAGGGCGAACCGGCAACGAAAATGACCTTGGCTTCGTTCGGCTTCCAGTGACGCGTGGCCCAGTCGAGCTCCGCCGTTCGGCGGCCATCTACGAAGACCAGATCCGTTGGCAGCGGAACAAGATCCAGCGGATTGACCCGCGTGCCCCTTGCGGCAATGCGTTCGCCATTGGCGCCCATCACGTCCTGCTGGAGCACGAAGGATGGATCGAACAGCCACTCGCGGCGCTCCTGCGCGGGACTCAAGCTTGCCACGAGCGCTGGCCGGCGCACGCTCGCGATCGCTGTGTCCCGCATTTGGGCCTGTAGTTGCGCGATGCTGCCTGTGGCCTCGAGCGTGTGTAATCGCGTGGCAATGACGGTCAGCATGTCGGTTTCGATCACCGGAAAGATCTCACCCATCCTGCCATGATCAATTGCGGCAGCGGGCAAAGATCCCGCGACAAAGCCCACGACCACGATGCCCGCAATGCCCGCGACAAGACGGGCCGCACTGGGAATGCCCCACGTGCGTTGGCCCCACCGCGTGCTCGTCCGGCGCGTCATAAGGCTGCGTCACCCGAGCCGATGATCTGGCGCTGACAGACAAAGCCGATCTCGGCGTAGCGGCTGTCAAAGCCATCCTTGTGCGCAGTGCCCGCATAGAAGCAGCCTGGAGGCACAATGCCGGTCGGCCCCGGGGTCAGTGTTTCGCCGCGCGTCGTCCGCGCCTTGAGCCGGGCAACTGGCCTACCGTTGACGAGGACGGTCTCGCCCTGCCGGGTGACAACGTCACCAGGCATGCCGAGCGCGCGCTTGGCAAACGGAGCCGACTCTCGCCCGAAATGGGCGCGGACCAAGGGAATGTCGGGCGGCGCAAAGACGATCAGGTCACCTCGCTGTGGCATCCTTCCCTTGTCGATGAAGAAGGCCCACTCCGGCATCGAACGGGTGGTGTTGATCAGGATGGCATGATCATCGCGCCAGTCCGCAAGCGCCGATCCTGTGATGAGCGTGAGGCCCAGGGCGCCAATGGCGAGCCAGCGCCGGGTTGCGCGCGAGCATTCAGCGGGGTTCGGCATCACCAGCCTCCCTGACGGTAGCGCTGCCGCGGACTGCGCTTGCGGGATTGGGTGCCATGACCTGGCGCATTGCGTCGATGACGGGGCTGTTGGTGGCGGTCCTGGCGCCCGGCGACGGGACCTTGGCGTAGACTTCCCGGCGTACGGCCATCGTCACATCGGGAACGTTCCCGGACAGAACGGCCTCGCCGACCAGCACGACCTGCCCGCGCGCGCCTCGCGCTTCAAGATTGCGCTGCACGGCACCCATGAAGGCCTTCGTCTCGGCGGTCACCACATCGGGGGGTGTCTGCGATCTCGCTTGGGCTGCGACAAATTCGCCGATGATCGAGGACAATTGCACACGCACCAGTGTTGGCGCTGTCGGGGTGCTGAGCAGTTCACGCGTGACCCAGGCGCCCCACAGTCCGGCTACGACTATAGACCCGATCAGTCCCACCAGCTTCCAGTCGACCGAGCGGCGTCGCGCGTTGGCGGCGATTGTCGTCGAAGGCACTGGCGGAGTGTCTGTTTCGAACAGAGGTCCGGGGCTGACCTCCCCGGCCAGGCGGCGGTCAACCATGGGACCTCTCCTTGGAAGGTGTTTGCGCGCGTTCAGAATGCCAACGCGGCAGCGATCCGGCGCGCAGCACCGCTAGCCCCAGGAACAGGACCGCGCTCGCGATCCAGAACTGGTCGCGCAAGTGCGTCTGATGTGCGGCCTCGGCCGCAAGATAGCGGCTCGCGAAATTGTCGAGGTGCAGCAACGTGCCGGTCAGGGTGAACTCACCGAGCACGATGAACAACGCAAGCCAGATCGCCGCGGTGCAGCAGATGTTGATGAGCAACCACCCGGCAAGGTACAGGCCCAAGTGGCAGGTGTCCTGGACCTTCACGGAAGATGGCACCAAGCGCGCCAAGGCAGGATAGCGGATCATGCCCCGGACTCCGCCGCCATTGCGGGCTCCGCGCGATCCGGGAAGGCAACCTGTTCGATCGCATCTGCGAGCGGCACGCCCCGGCCGACCAGCGTTTCGATCGCCGAGAAGACCTTGGGGCTCGAAGAGTAGAGCGTTGCTGAATAGGGATCGAGCACGAGCCGTCCGACGGCAAGTGTTTCGGGTCCCTTGATCAGGACGTCGGAGTATTCCGTGCCATTGCGTTTCAGCGAGCGGATCAGCGCCTCGGTGTGCTTGTCCATTTCGAAGCGCTGGTGCCGGGCGAGATCGTTGACCGTCTCTTCCTTTTGCTGGAGCACCACCGACCAATCGCTGTTCTCGAGCGCCGCCAGCGAGCCTTCCGACTTGTAGAAATCGTTCAGGGACTGTGTCGCTGTGACCAGCGCCCCTCCGTACTTGCGGCAGGTACGCGCATACGTCTCGATCGCCTGGCCCATCTGTCCGCCACCGAGCAATTGCCAGGCTTCATCGATCATCGTCAGCTTGGGAACCGAGCGGTCGAGATCGCGCATGACGCGCAACGTCAGGAACATCAGCGCAGTGAGTGCGACCGAGCGCAGCTCGGGTTTGGATGACAGGTCCGACAACTCGAAAACGGTGAGATCTGCCGTCAGGTCAATCGAGCAGGATCCGGCAAAGAACCGCCCGTAGGTGCCGCCCGACAGGAACGGCGACATCGCATCTGCGAGATCACTGGCAAACGGCGAGGGGCTGGCGCGCAGGGCAGCGGCGATCGCATCGATCGTGCCTGCGCGCTTGTGCTCGCTCCACACCCGGCTGACAGCAGAATCGATCAAACCGCGCTCGGTATCGGACAGGCGGTCCTGCTGGCGCGCCATCTGCCCGATGATGGACTTCAGCATGGCAAGGCACTCGACTTCGTAGTCCTCGCCATCGGCATCGCTCTCGAGCGCCCGCGCATCGATCATGTCGAAGGGATTGAGCGAAAAACCCGACGACAGCCGAAACTCGACGAATGCGCCGCCGAAGGCCTTGGCCATGTGCTCGAACGAGCGCCCATCGTCGATCACGATGACCTTGGCACCGGCTCCGGCAAGTGCAGAGCAGACGTCCTGGAGGAAGACCGACTTGCCCGAGCCAGACTTGCCGAACACCGCGACATTGTGATTGCCGGCGGCATTCTGGAACGGCGACCAGAAGAAGGGTTGGCCACGCCGTCCCACCAGCAGCATGTGCGGGATCGGACCGCCGGTATGCTCGCCCTGGAGTGGCGCGATCGCTGCTGCGGTATTGCTCAGCATCGTACGCAGCCGCTTCATGCGCTTGAGATCGCCCGAAAGGCCATTGGGAAGCGTGAGCGGCATGGCCGCCAGCAGAGCCATCGTCTGCAAGAAGCGCTCTTCAACCAGGTCCCAGCCAGCTGCCTTGTAGACAGAATTGAGCAGACGTTCGTTGGCATCGCCCCTGCCGAGTGGCGACAGCGCGCCCACGGCATAGTAGGCTTGGACGAGCTTGCGCCCCTCTCGCAGTTCCGCCTGGACCTGCTGCCACTCGTCGCGCTGCAGCGCCAGTTGCGGCAGGAAACGCGCGGAGCGGGAGTCGGCCAGGCTGGTAGTGCGCAGCACCTTGAAGCCGGCCCGCGAAGCCGTTGCATCCTCATCGTACAGGACGAACCCCAGGGCTGTGAGCACGTTGCAGCCGAAGCGCAACTTGTCGTTGAGCACGTCGCCGATCAGCTTCTGGACATCCCAGGGCGCCCATTGCCGCGGCATTTGCCGGACCGAAAAGAAGCGCCAGTCGAAGGCTTCGGGTTCTCTGGAGGACTGCAAGGTGTGTCCCGAATCTGGCCCGCTTGCTTGGCCGCCGCGTCTATCGCGGCTGACCTTGAGCACGATACGGTCGGGAGAGATTTCAGTGACGAGATCGCCTCGCAGACATTGCTGGTGGATGGGGTCGAGCGGGGAATAGAGGTCAGAACTCTCGGCGTTGTCGATGCCGGGGACGAGAAGATCGTTCAGAAACGCGATCAACTCGGCAGGGGCAATGTCGCGGTAGGGAATGCTGAGTGCTTGTAAGGTCCCGCCGAGGCTTTCGCGAACGCTCGCAAGGTCCGTTGAAATCAGCGAAGACCCCAGCGATGCGCCGATGCTGACGAGAACGCGATGCTGGCGCAGGCAAAACGGGGCATCACGCGACAGTGAGGTCCAGGCCGCGTTTCGCAGGTAGTGGGCGCGATGCTGTGCCGCGCGGCCATAGACGCCTTTGGCGAGCACCCTTGGCATGACCCAGTCGGCAATGCGCACGCCGGCCGCAGGGCTTTGCCAATGGATGATCTGCACTTCGCAGCCTGCCGGCAAACCGTCTGAAAGGAACTGGGTGAGAATCTCGCCGGTGCGCTCGTTCGCCCCGACCATCGGCGCAAGTTCGAGAATGAAGCCCATGCTCGCCGTATTGATGAAGAGCCGGGTCTCGGGGTCGTAACTGCGATAGGGCAGCCAGTCCGAGAGCATCGGCACACCCATTGATTGCGGCGCAACATCAGCCCGCACCCCGTCGCCGAAGACGAGATCGAGAAAACGGTTCCATGCGCTGGTCGACATGGCGATCAATCCTCTCCGGGCGCTGAGAAAGTTGCAGGCGGATTTGCGGCTGAGGGCATCCCGGACGTCGCAGGGCGAGGCGAGGCAGTTTCTGACGTGTGTTCCGCCGCAGACTTCGGTGTAGCCCCTTGAGGCGATGCCGCTGTTTTTACCTGCACTTTGGGTTGAACCGGCTTCGCGGTTGCCGAGAGGCGTTCCGCAACTTGGGCCCGGATAGCATCGATCGTGAGACGGCTGATCGGCGGCGCGGAGTGTTGGCTCGCTGGTCCTCCGCTCTTGCCCACCGTCGGCGCTGTGAGAGATTCGTCCGATATGGATGTTTCTGATGGGTTAGGTGCTAGAGTGGTGGGTAAAGCCTCACTCTGGCTCGGATCCGTTCCGGCTAGGGGCGCCAGAGAACCGTCGGTCAGTTCGATCCAGCCGCCCCGATCGACAACGGTGTGGACTACGCGGGCTTCATGCAGGTTGCCTGCATCATCGACATAGGCGGGGAAGACCAGGCGCAAGGTCCGGGCATCACGGTGGAACAGGTTATCGCTTACACGAGCCGCCCCTGCAGACCGACCTGACGCCGAACGGCTTCGTGCCGACGGAAACGCCCCCGCCCTCGCCTCGGCTCTTCTCACGATGACCGGACTGTGTGACCCAAGAGGCTCGGGCCGGGCACTTTGGATCAAGGCTAGGGCCTGGTCGTCGATCAGCGTGGATGGCGCACAAGTCCCACCGGGCGCACTGCAAACGAAGCTCCCCTTGACGTTATCGCCAAGCAGCACGCCGCAGGACGACAGCGCAGCGCTGGATAGCAGGACCAAGACTGCGCGGGCACGGGCAACGGACTGGAACGCACAAAGCGTGCGCCATGGGAGGCTCATGATCGGCCTCCCTTGATCCAGTTCTCCAGAAACACTCGCGGCCGGAAGCCTTCGATTACCGCACCATCGCTGCGAACCAGGACGGGGGTTCCGGCGATGCCCTGTTCCCGTGCGAAGCGCTCATTGGCATCGAGCGCCGAGGTATCGCAGGGCTTGGCCTGCTCGATAGCCATTCCGGCATAGGCGGCCTTGATCGCCCGGGCCCGATCGCGAGCACAGAACACCTGGTTCGCGAGTGCTCGGCTGCCAAGAATCGAGATGGGCCGCTCAATGACCCGTACGCTCATGGCTTCGAGCGTCTCCGACAGGGCCCGGCAGGAGCCACAGCGGAAATCGCTGAAGACAGTGACGGTCGGACCAGAAGGGTTGCCCCAGACAATGCCGCCAGCGGCGGGCAGTCCGGCAAGGGACATTGTCCGGGGCGCCCCGCTCGCGGCCTGGGTGGGGGCGCCGCGCTCGGGATTGGGGTCATCAGATGCCAGGTCGGGGTCATGCCCACTGCCCTTGGTGGCGGCAGCTCCGAGCAGGAGATCCGGGTTCACTTCCAGTAACCGTGCTGCCGTCAGGTCCCGGCGCGTTTCCATGTCGTAGACCCGGCCGACCAGCAGATACTGGCCAGAGCGATCGACATAGAACAGCTGCGATCCTGCGGTCACTTCGCAAAGACCATCGACCAAAGTGCAGTTGACCTTGGTGACGGGCGTACGCGGCAGGCGTTTTCCGAGGGCATGCCTGACCCGCATCTCAAGGTCGGCCATCTGCCTTGGGCCCGGCGAGCCAGTCTCGGCCCAGACCAGCGAAGTGCCACTGCCGACAAGGATTGCGGCGAGGGGCAGCAGGATTCCGGCCGTCCGCGCTGCGATCTTGGTGCGTGCAATTCTGGTGGTGGCGTCTGCGAACATGGGTTGCGGCCTCCTTAGCCCTGGATGAACACGCCTTCGAGAAACACGATTTCGACATCGATGCCGGTCGGCATCTCGATCACGGGCTGGTACTGCTCGGCCCGCTCGATCAGGTACTTCGAGACCATGTCGCCCGAAGTCGCCACGCCTTCGCCGATTCCGCCCTGCAGGATGTCTCCGGTCCCGAGCTTCTGGCGCTCGCCATTGACGTTGACCGTGCTGCCAGTGAGGAGCGACGTGCTGTTGGCGGCAAAGCCCCGGCCAAAGCCCCCCGCAAGTCCTGCCAGGAAAGCCTGGCCGACCAGCGCACCTTCGCGGCTCACCACGCGGCCACGCACGCCGGTCTTGCCGCCGAAGGCGATGAAGCCCTTGACGTCCGACACCGCATAGCGCCCGCCTTTTTGCGGGCAGGTCATGCGCTGCAGTTTGACGTAGACCTTTTCCGAGGAGAGGTCGCCGCGCGCAGCGCCATTGACCAGGCAGCCGCTGATCTCGGTCTTGAGCAGTCGTCCCCGGTCATAGACCGAGCGCGCCGGACCGGTGATGCGCAGGACGACCGGCAGCGGATCGGTTTCGCTGCGCACCCCGGCATTGGCATCGACGCCGACGATGACTCGTGCGATCGCGATCGAATTGGGCGGCAGATAGTTGGCACTGTCGGTGTAGACGGTGTTGCCCTTGGGCACAGGAGATCCCGTCCCTGCGGCGCCTTCTCCGAATGAAACCAGGCTGACCTCGCTCTTCCGCTGCGGACCGAACCCGGCGGCCGCGGCAGCTGCTTCGCCTGCTGGGGGCGTCCCGCTCTGGGTAAATGAGGAACCGCCGAGCCCGTACATGCCTCCAGGAGCTGCAGGCGCAGTTGCCGGCGACTGGCGGGCCGCATCGAGCGCCGCGCGTAGCTGGTCGTTCTCTGCCTGATAGGCGGAAAGTATCCGCTGCGTGTCCGCTGAAACGGCACCGCCACTTTCCCCTGCCGAACCGGACAGTTGTTGTTCCAGCTGGTCTGCGTGCTCGGCGCGCGCACCAAGCGTGCGCAGTTCTGTCTCGATCCCGGCAATCTGCGCCTCGGATTGCGCCCGCCATTCCTTCTCGGCCATGTTGGTGTTGACTATCTCGTCGACCGAGACACCGGAGGCCAATGCATCCGGCGAGCCGCCATCTGCGGCATCATCACCCGAGAAGATGTAGAGCGATCCTGCCACCAGCGCGAACACGCCGACACCGGCAAAGCGTATGCTTTGCTTGCGGCGCTCCGCCTCGTTTATGGCATTGGCATCGCCCAGGGGGGAGACATCGCCGTGCAGTGTATCGACAGTTGCGCCGGCATCGAGCGCGCGCTGCTTCTTTCGAAAGATCTCGGTGAGCTTCATTATCGTGCTACCGCGTTCTGGATGAGGTAGACGGCTGAAACGGCGTTTGGTGCGAGCTCGTTGACCGGTGCCATGAAGGCGACGGCGCCGCGGGCTGACAGGACCTGCTCGTCGAGCATGATCGGCTCGCGCGCCGTGTTGCGGACCCGCAGGATAAGGCCACGCAGATCCTCGCCCTGGTATTGCCCGATCTGCTGCACTTCGAGCTTGCCGATCCGCACGGGCGCCAGCACCGCGGCGACCTGCTCGAAGCCTTCGATCGCCTCACTGCGGTACATCGCCTGGACAAGCCGTGTCGCTGTCTCTTCGGAGGACGCGGGCCGCAAGGCTTGTCGTTCGTCTTCCGCCTGGATCGCGCTATTGGTGACGAAGAGCTGTTCAGCCTCCTCTCCCCTTACCTCGCAGACGAACTTGTAGACGTAACCCTTGCGAGTGGTGCCGAAGAACGAAAGCTTCGACTTCCCATAGCCGTCGGGAACGGAGAGGTAGATGTCGCCACGCGTGGGTTCGTTGACGATCTTGAAGTCGTCGTCGGCGTTCCCGGCCGAGATTT
This sequence comes from Novosphingobium sp. FKTRR1, assembly GCF_020404405.1. GTDB lineage: Bacteria > Pseudomonadota > Alphaproteobacteria > Sphingomonadales > Sphingomonadaceae > Novosphingobium. The sequence goes on from NZ_JAIZDA010000041.1 coordinate 12,474, forward strand.
TGGACACTGATGCGAACTGATCGCCGGCAAGGCTGATCCGCGTGAGGTCTTTGGCCGAGGCGATACATCCAACCGTACCGTTGTCTGCCGCTAGCACGGATTGGTCAGCCAAGGCCGGGTTTGCTACCAGACACGCGCCGACCGATAGAACAGCCGACAAATGTGCACGAAGAGTTCCGTTGCACCGCAGCAGTCGTGCCATGCTTATGGACACGTTGGGCCAAATGGCAGGCGCGTGCATCATGCGTCCTCGCCTTGCTTCTGGTCGTGTTGCACCTGGCCGAATGCAAGGAGGCGTAGCGACACCCCGCTGTAGCTCCACACGAACCGGAACGTCCGCGCCTCGGCGCTTACTTCCTTGGAGCCGATGACGGTGTGCAAGGTGCCATTGACCTCGCTGGTGAGTCCCGCAGGATCGACCGTAAGTCGCTCCATTGTGAAGTATTGCGACACGCTCGAACCGCTCTGGTCTGTCACGACCTTGAGCAGCTCCGCCTTCATCCGGCCGTGAGCTTTGGGATCGGTCAACGCGAGCACCGCTTCCATCCAGTATTGCAGATTGGAAGGCGAGCGATTGAGCATCAACAAGGCCGCGTCACGCGTGACCAGTTCGAGATAATCGCGGCTGACTTCGCCCGAAGTGATTGTCAGCGGACGCGACAGGACCGGCTGGAGGATGACCTCGCGGGTTTGTCCCGCTGTCGCAAAGGCTAGCAGTAAGGTCGCTGCGAACAGGCCGAGCGAGCTCGCGAAGAGCAGGTTGCGCTGCTTGAGCAGGCGCTGCGATTGCTGGTGGGTTATCGCCAGATCCATGGTTCCTGCCTCATCCTGCCATGATGCGGAGATGCGAGGGTGGCGTCGCCTTGAGGCCGATAAAGGCGCCCGGCAGATGCCAGTAGGCCGTGTGTACAATCCAGGACACCGCCCTTCCTGCCTTCAACTTGCGCAATCCCCACCAGGCCAGCACGCTCATCATGAGCCCGATCAGAATATGTTGGGACAAGATCCCCCAGGCGAACGGCACGATCAGGCCAAGGAACTCGTCGAGAGTCCAAAATCCGATCAGTTCCGGATCGTCTAGGTGCTGAGGCACGATGTATCTCTGCATGGTCACGCCGCCACCCTCCGGCTGTAGCTGTCACGTCCCGAGGGATCGGCAAGCCACAGCCGTCCAAAGTTCAGATCGTCGCGGTTATCGCGGCGGTGACGATCGGCACGCCGGTGCCCACGCCCACGCCCACGCCGACAGGTATTGCGATCTGTGCGAGGCTGAAACGCCCGGCGGCGAGGCCGACGACCCCGCCAGCAAGACTGAGAACAGTGATGATCTTGCCGCCCGAGCCTTGGAGGAAGCCGGTGAACTTGAGCAGGGCCGTATTGAATGTCTGGTCGTTGCCGGCCATGGCCATCTCGCTTCCGAGACCTGCGGCAACGGCCACGATCACTGCGCCCTGGAGGAGGACTATGCCTCTTCCTTTCCATGTGCTTGTCATTGGCCTTGGCTCCATTCGTGAAAGGTCGCCGCGTTTTCTGCGGGTGGCTTCAGAGAGCGGCCGCTGTGGGCTTGGAGCAATGGATTAGGCGCCTGCTGGAAGGAGAATTCCGCGAAGTGGGAACGCGCTGCGTGCGGCCTTGCGCGAGTTGGGGACTGGGATTGCGTCTGCGGGGCTCACGGATTCCCGAGCTTGGGTATCGCAGGACCAACCTCGAAAGATGCTGATCCCGTTTCTTGGCACCAATTTGCCAAGTGGCGAGTCGCACTTTGCAGGCACCGTGCGGAAGGGTTTGGCATGCAATTCAGAAAGATAGGCCGATTATAATGTTGACCGTAAAAGTCCGAATATGTTGCCATGCGGCCAAAGGGGAACTTCTATGCTGCATGGGGCCATGACACCAGAGACGGTCTTCAATCTGTCTTTTGCCATAGGGAATGCGGACACTGCGGGGGCGACCGAGCCAGAGACCGAGCAGTCACGTTACAAGCGCCTGATCACCGCTGAGCTGGCCCGTCAGTCCATCCCAATAGCGCATATGGCTGACAAACTTGGGATGCTGCGGACAAAGCTGCACAAGGTGCTGCGGCAAGGCGCTTTTCTCAGCGAAGTGCTTCGCGATAAGCTATTCGCGCATCTCGGGATTGACCACACACGGGCTACTATTGCCGTCTCCTTACTGAAAAGCGACGCGGCGTATTACGATCAGGCCGTGTTCTTGGCCGCCGAAGCTCTGAAAGGACTCTACTGCGAAGCCGCCTCGGGTCGCCGGGGTGCGATCCAGGTCGACCTGCGACCGGCGATCATCCATACCGCCTTGGGGCGGGCCTACGAGATGTTGCTGACGCATCAGGAACGCGTTCTGGAGGCGAACCGGACCTTGCTGAGCTAAGTCCGCCCGCACGACGGGTTAGGTAATGCTCCCTCGCCAGGTTCAAGTCACCTGCGGATGCGCTGTCGAAGCCGCTCCCGCCTTGAAAAGCGACGTTCAGCGGGCCGAAGCATGGGGTCGAGAGCGGTCGTTCATTCAAGTTTGTAACTCTTCACTCGATTAACGTGATCCAAGCCCACCTGTCATTCCGACGAGCCTCGCGGTGGCACAATAGCCAAGAGCGACACTTGGCGAACGTAGCTTAGCCTGACCCAAATTTTTTATTCACGCGTAATGCTTTGCTCGCGACGCTGCGAGCCTTCTTGCCGAGCCCTCGCACGCAACTCCTCCAGCAGCACGCGAAACGCGGGCGAGAGATTACGCCGGTCGGGGTAGTAAAGGTGATGGCCGGCAAAAGGCGGGCACCAGTCGGCGAGCAAGCGGACCAGTCGCCCGGAAGCGAGATGCGCACGCAGGTCGTCGTCTTCGATCACACATGCTAGGCCATGACCGGCCAGCGCCGCCTCTATCGCCAGAGCGCTGTCATTGACGATCACACTCCCCTCCACGCGCACGTTCAGGGTCTGCCCCGCCTTTTCGAATTCCCACGCATAGAGATTTCCTCGGGTCGCCATGCGCACGTTGATGCAGCGGTGCGCAATCAGGTCACGTGGCGTTTTCGGCGGCGCATGCTTGGCAAGGTAATCGGGCGCACCGATCACGGCCATGCGCAAGTCCGGACCTATGCGCACCGCGATCATATCCTTTTCCAGGCTCTCGCCCAGGCGCACACCCGCATCGAACCTGTCTGCCACGATGTTGGTCAAAGCACCATCGATCGACAGCTCGATCTGGATCTCGGGATAGCGGGCCAGCACCGCATCGACCGCCGGCCACAGGACCGTTTGCGCGGCATGACGGCTGGTGGTGATGCGCACCATGCCCGAAGGACGTTCGCGTAATTGGGCCAGCGAGGCGAGCTGCTGCCGGATGTCGCCAAGCGCTGGCCGCAGGGTGCCAAGTAATTGCTCTCCAGCTTCGGTCGGGCTCACACTGCGCGTTGTGCGTGCAAGCAGCTTGATGTCGAGATGGGTTTCCAGCCGGCGCACGGCATTGCTGATCGCCGATTGCGACGTCCCCAACCTCGCCGCCGCACGGGTGAAGCTGCGCTCCTCGGCGACGACCAGAAACGTCGACAGATCGCCCAGCTCATCGCGCATCATTTATCTCGTTTCGATATAGGTTCATGCAGAAAGACCTGTCTAATCGTCAATAATCACTTGGTCTATGCTCCTCTCCAAGATGCCATGCCGTTGGCGGCAAGCAGCGCGGACGAATGCCGGTCTCGAGCAGGAAGAGTGATCCATGGACGTTGTAGTCATCATCGGCGCGGGCGGAATCGGCGAGGCAATCGCACGCAGGCAGGGGTTCGGCCGCATGCTGCTGATGGCAGATTGCAACGCGGCCGTCCTCGAAGCCGCCGCACAGCGCCTCGCGGATGCTGGCTATCAGGTACAAACGCAGCCGGTAGACACCACCATGCGCGTCTCGGTTAAAGCGCTGGCCACGTGCGCAGCCGCCCTTGGCCCGGTCGTCCAGGTCGTCAACACCGCTGGTGTATCACCCAACATGGCTGGGCCCGAGCGGGTGCTTGAAGTCGACCTATACGGCTCGGCTCTGGTGTTCGAGGTGTTCGAAAGCGTGATTGCACCCGGCGGGGCGGGCTTGCTCGTCTCGAGCATGGCCGGCCACATGCTGCCCCAGCTTCCAGCTGATCAGGAACAGGCACTGGCCTTCACGCCCGTCGATGACCTGCTTGCCTTGCCGTTCCTCGGGCGTGAGTCCGTGCCGGATTCGATGGTCGCCTATTGCCTCGCCAAGCGCGCCAACGCGCTGCGGGTGCGGGCGGCGGCATTGTCATGGGGCAGCCGGGGCGCGCGGGTCAATGCGATCAGTCCCGGCATCGTGGTGACCCCGCTCGCGCGCCACGAACTTTCATCCCCGATCGGCGATGGCTACCGGGCGATGGTCGATGCGTCGCCTGCCGGCCGGATGGCGCCGCCTGAAGAGATCGCGCTCGCCTGCGCATGGCTGCTTGGACCGGATGCCGGCTTCGTGACCGGCACCGATCTGCTGATCGATGGCGGCGTCATCGCCGCAATGTTTGCGGGCAAGATCCGGTTGCCCGGCTGAACCTCATTCTCAAGGAGTTGAGCAATGCATAATCGCACTCTGGGCCAATCCGGCCTGTCCGTTTCCGCTCTCGGCTATGGCTGTATGGGCATAGACTTCGGCTACAGCAGCAAGCTGTCTCGCGCTGATGGCATTGCCATGATCCGCGCAGCCTTCGAACGCGGCGTCACGTTCTTCGACACTGCCGAAGTCTATGGCCCTTGGACCAACGAGGACATGGTCGGCGAAGCCCTCGAGCCGTTCCGCGGCGAGGTCGTGATCGCAACCAAGTTCGGCTTCAATATCGATCCCGACAGTGGCGCAATGCGCGGCGTGGACAGCCATCCCGAACAGATCCGCCGCGTGTGCGACGCCTCGCTCAAGCGGTTGCGTGTCGATGCGATCGATCTGTTCTACCAGCATCGCGTCGATCCCAAGGTGCCAATCGAGGACGTGGCGGGCACCGTGCGGGACCTGATCGCAGAGGGCAAGGTCAGGCACTTCGGCATGTCGGAGCCGGGCGCGGCCACGGTGCGGCGCGCCCACGCGGTGCAGCCCGTGGCGGCGCTGCAGAACGAATACTCGCTGTGGACGCGGCAGGTAGAGACAAACGGCATTCTCGATGCCTGCCACGAACTCGGCATCGGTCTCGTGCCCTATTCGCCGCTCGGCAAAGGCTTCCTTGCTGGCGGTATCGCCAGCGCCGAGCAGGTGGCGGAAGGTGACTTCCGCGGCACCCTGCCACGCTTTCAGGCCGCAGCCTTCGCTCACAACCTGAAGTTGCTGGACCTTGTGAAGAAAATCGCGGCTGACCGTGGCGCGACCCCTGCGCAGATCGCGCTCGCATGGCTCTTGGCCAAAGCGCCCTTCATCGTGCCGATCCCTGGCACAACCAGGCTGCATCGGCTCGAGGAAAACCTCGGCGCAGCAGACATCGCCCTCTCGCGTGAGGATCTTGCCGAGATTGAAGCTCTCCTGGCGACCGTCAGCGTGGAAGGAGCGCGTTACACTCCGGCTGGTGAGGCAGCGACAGGCCTTTGATAGGCACGATGTCCGGCAGGCCATCAGAAAGGCGATAACGACATGAGCACCATCGTGGTCAATGGTCAGCAGCGTAAGTTCAAGGCATCGCCTGACACCCCGCTGCTCTACGTCCTGCGCAATGAACTGGGCATCATGGGGGTCAAATTTGGATGCGGACTTGCCCAGTGCGGCGCTTGTTCGGTCTTGCTGGGCGATGAGGAAGTGCGTGCTTGCGTGACCCCTATCTCGGCGCTGGACGGCAAACCGGTGACCACCGTGGACGGCCTCCCCCAACGTTGGGCCAGTCAGAAGGGCAAATTGTCCGCAGACACGCTTCATCCAGTGCAGCAAGCGTGGATCGACGAACAGGTGCCCCAGTGTGGGATCTGCCAGTTCGGCATGATGATCAAGGTCACCGAACTGCTCGAGGCCAATCCCAAGCCTACTGATCAGGACATTCGGGAAGCTTTGACCACGTCAGGCCCCTCGCCGCACCTGTGCCGCTGCGGCAGTTATGCCGCAATACTCGAAGGCGCTCACCGTGCGGCGAAGCTCATGATGCAGGGAGATTCGGCATGATCCGTTCACCCTCGAAGTCCGAAGCGAAAATCATCTACGATATCAATGTCCACGGCGCCCGCTTGATGGGTGTCAGCCGGCGCGGGTTCCTCGCTGCAGGAGGCGCACTCGCTGCCGTCTTCGCGATGGGTGGTCGCAGTGCTGTTGCGCGGGTAAACGCCAGCAAAGCCAATTCACATGCTCATTCAGCCGCTACCGTCAATGGCTGGATCGAGATCCGTTCGGATAACACCGTCCTGTTGCGCACAGGAAAGTGCGATTTTGGGCAGAGCACGATCTACACCGCGTATCGCCAGATCGTAGCGGAGGAACTCTGCGTCCCTCTGGAAGCAATGACCGAGGTGGTCTCGGGCGACACCGATCGCACGCCCGACGGCGGCGGCACCTTCGGATTGCTTCGCTACGGTCAGAACCTGCGCAAGGTCGCAGCGCTGATGCGCGAAGCTTCACTTGAACTCGCCGCGAGGCGGCTTGCGGTGCCACGCGCTAGTCTTACCGTTCATGATGGCCTGATCTCCGGTGAAAACAAGAAGATCAGCTACGGCGACCTGCTGAAGGGCGAAGACCTGCAACTGGTCATCCCAATTGCCGGTGACCTGACCATGCCCACGGGCCTGCGCGTGGATGCCGATCCGCCGCTGAAGCCAGTGAAGGACTACACGATCATCGGCAAGCCGGTGCTCAACCCTTCGATCGCACCCAAGGTTGCGGGCAAGACCGTGTGGGTAGGCGACGTGACACTGCCCGGAATGCTCCATGCCCGCACGATCCACCCGGCAACGCTGGGATCGACGCTGATCGCACCGGGCAAGCTGGATCACTCGCAGTTCCCCGGCGCACGACTGGTGAGGATCGGCAACTTGCTTGCCGTTGTATCTCCCGACGAATGGGAGGCGGTTCAGGCTGCACAGTCGGTCGCCGACGGCTGTAAGTGGTCAAAGTGGGAAGGACTGCCCAGCAACGAGCGCTTGGAAGACCATCTGCGAATGATGGCGACTGAAGACCCGACGCCAGCACGCGAGGGTCGCGCGAACAAGGGCGAGCCTTCTTCGGTCAAGGCAACGCGCGAACTTCGGGCCAGCTATTTTATGCCATACCAGAAACATGCCCCGATCAGCCCGATGGTCAGCCTTGCCGACTATCGCGAGGACGGTTCGGTCTGGCTTCACACGCATAGCCAGAATCCCCAGCACCTGCGGCGGATGATCGCGCTGATGCTGGGGAGCGATGAAGAAAAGGTGGTGGTGCGCACCTATCCCGGCGCGGGGCATTATGGCCGCTCCAACGGAGGCAGCGCCGGAAGCGAGGACGAGGCGGTCCTGCTCTCGCGCGAATTGCGGCGACCTGTGCGTGTGCAATGGATGCGTGCCGACGACATGCAATGGTCCACGCAATCTCCGGCGATGATTGCGGACATCCGCATCGCGCTCGACGATGCGGGGAAGATTGCAGCCTATGAAGCATCGCACACAGGGCCAGGGATGCAGGACGATCGCCTGGTCGGCGCGTTGCTGGCCGGCATGCCCGTTATCCCTGCACCCTCGCCGGATACGACGTATGGCTTCCAGAGCACGATGCTCAACGTCAATGACGTCTGGGTCTACGGCACGGTGCCCGTTGTGCATGAACAGGCCAAGGGAGGCGCGCATCCCGGCCAGACCGGAGCCAGCGGCATGGTGGGCTTGCGCAGCCATTCCATGCGCACCCCCATTCAATTCCAGCAGAATTGCCCGCGCGAGATTGCGATCAACGAAGCGGCAATGCTGGCAGGTAAGGACCCGCTCCAGTTCAGGCTTGACCATGTCAGCGACCCGCGCTTCGTGGCCATCCTTGAGCGGTTGCGCACCGAAGCGAAGTGGGAGAACCGCCCATCGCCCTCACCGCAGGCCAGAAGCCAAGGCAGCGATCCGGTCAAGGGACAAGGCGTTTCAATCATGCTGCGCGACAACGGCTACTGGGCCTGCGCCGCGCACGTCACGGTCATTCCCGCAAGCGGCCAGGTAAGGGTCGAGCGCATGACGATCGTTGCCGACGTGGGCATCGTGATCAACCCGCTCCAATTGCGTCGACAGATCCAGGCCGGTTGCCTGATGGGCGTGAGCCAGGCGCTGCACGAGGAGCTTAGCTTCGATAAGGGCGCGGTGACAGCAACGGACTGGTCTGCTTATCCCATCCTCACCATGGCTGAAATGCCGGAACTGAAGGTTGTGATCACCGACAACCCGAGCGTCGGCACCTACGGCCAAGGCTCCGAAAGTGCCAACGCCCTCGCCTCGCCCGCCATCGCAGCAGCTGTCATGGACGCAACCCGCAAGCCGATACGACGGATGCCTCTAAAGCCCGAGCATGTGCGGGGAGCAATGGTTGCATGAAGCTTGGTCGCATCGACGATGGAGGCGCCGAAGACACCTACGCTGGAGCTTTAGCCCTGTGAACGCATCCTTAGCGCTCAGGCCGCGTCGACCGTCACGCTGACTTTGGTGATATTGTACAGTGAAACCGCCCGGCCAGTCGCCTTGGCAGAGTCGAACAGAGCCAGGTTGATGCCCTCGCTGACCGAACTGCGATAAACGACGCCGTCGTAACCAACTTTTTTGATGAACTCGCACAGATACTGACTCGGAATATAGTCGATTGCCGCCCCGCGTGGCAGCACTGGCCGGGTCAACTCATCGCCGAGGCGTTCGAGAAAGGCGATGTCGGCGCGCAGCTGGCCGATCGCGCTCGCGTCTGCCAGAAGGAAGGGCGAGACGAGCCCGCGCGGATTACGCAAGTCGACCGCATTCAATGGTGCTGCGATGGTGAACTCCGCGACGCACGCAACTTCACCGGTGTGCGGACGAATTTCAGCCGCTGCAGTATCAGGGCGCGAGCCTAAATAAAGATACGGTATCCCCGCAGGGTTTGCCCGGCCATGGGTCGCAAGTCGCGCGGGTGGAGTGCCCATATTGTCGATCGGATAAGGATCGCCGCCGTCGAGGATACGTGCCCGGAACCAAGTAGTTGGCATATCGTCGGCCGGAAGATGCCCGAGCAACTCTCTGAGCCGATCGGTGTCAAGCACCTCATCGAGGAAATAGCGGTTCTTCCACATCAACTCATCGCGCAGTGTCGCCCAGCGGGCTAGCGCCTCGCTGTGATACGCAGCCGACGGAGAGAAGGTTTTCCTGACGATGTCACCGTCATCAAGAATTTCGCTGAGCAGCTCCTTGGCATGTGCAACGTCCATAGCCGGATGGCTGAATAGATCCCAATCAGCTTTAAGCCAGTCGACCAGAGTCTGGCCTGCGGGATCAGGTTCATAGACGCTGATAAGCAACTCAAAGAGATCGCGCAGTGCGATCGGTTCGACCAGCGCCACGTCGACGGTTGCGCAATAGCCGCAAACGCCGGGGGTCGGGCTGAGGGAAGGGATGATGTCACGGCGAAGGCCGCGATCGCCAAAACACTCAGGGCAGCAAAGCTTGGCCATGCGATCAGGCCAAGAAGTCCGCCAAAGTCTCGATATGATGGTTCATCGACAGCTTCTTCACATAGCCCAGACCCGGGAAATGGCCCTTCTCGTGCAGGTCACGAAATTCCTTGATTGCGCTGCTGTAGAATAGGTGGGACGTGCCGCCGTCGAGCTGCTGTATTAGCTTACTCAAGGCCTGCGCAAACTTGCCAGCAGGGTCCGTGGGCGTGTCTTTCGTCGTCGAGACGAAGTGATAGATATACATCACCTCATCCTTGTCGGGATCGATGAACGTTAGGTGGATTGCAACCGCATAGGCCGGCCCGCCCCCCTCGACATAGTCATCGCCCACGATCAGGAAATCACCGAACCCGTCCATGTCCTCTTCTTCATAAGTGACATGGAGGTCCGAGAAGAGTTCGATCGGCGGGTGATCGGCATTTCGTCGACGCTGGAAGCCGTCGCGCAGCAGCACTCGCTTGGCTGCGCCCTTGAAATGCTTGCGGTAGAGCTTGTGGCAATGCTTCTCGAAGAAGACGTGATTGGTATCACTGAGCGCTTCGCCAAGCACTTCCGCCAGCGCCTTTGCTTCGGTGAAACCTGCGTGGATGAAGGTTGGATGATGGTCCTTGTGCGCTTCGTAGCACGCTAAGGCATCATTGGTACCCATGTCGTTCTGGAGAAGGATGCCTGCAGTGATACCGCCCTTGTCGAGAAATCCCCCCTTCAACAGCGCAGAGATGCTAACCCCGTCCTCGGCATGATCGCCATGAAACGGATTCACGATGACGATCGCCTTGCCATCGACCTTACAGATCTCAGTCAGCGTCCGTTCAAGGCCCTTCAGCGCCTCGCGCACAGGCTCTATGATCGGCACGAAATTGGACTTTGCAAGTAGCGGAGCCATCTCACGGATCGTGATAAGCTCGAACTGCTTCCCGCGAAAATAGGGATGATACATCTCGCGATTAAACCCAAGCCAGCGCGGCACCGAGCGGCGTCGACACTGCCTCAACAATCCGCTCATGCTCGGAACGCCGGACTTGAATCGACAGCGCGGCCGCATGAAGTGACCGCGGCAGTTTTTCGACGAGACTGCTCAGTGGTGACAAATCGCGGGTGCGTTTCAAGGTTTTTACCATAGCGATATGAACTTCCGTTGGGTCGAGCGCCTGGAACAAATCGCGCATCACCCCGTGGCGCAGCGTGTTCGGCACATCCGGAAGTGGGACCCCAAGCCTCTTGAGGATGGATCCTGCCTCGTCTGATCGCAGCGACTCAAATACGGTTACTGGACAAATTCGATCGGGCCGATCCTCGGCTTCTCGCACGGTCGATATTCGATAACGCGACGACAGCATCATAACGCCCACATCTTCAGGCACAGTGGCAAGCACGCTCGCCACATGGCCTTCGCCCGCGATTACATACGCCTTGGCAAAGACGCGTTTGTAATTTTCCACCTGGTTGGCGAGGCGCGCCAACGAATCCCTTTCGGACTTGATCTCATAGACCGTAGCGGTGCCGTTTAGGATGGCGAGATCGGCCTTGCAGGCACCTGCGCGAAACTCAGTAAGCATGCACGCCGTATTGAGCGAGTGGGTTCCCATCAGCACGTTGTGCGTGAGCGCCGATCGGTAAACATATTCGTCGCGACGGCCAGCGGTCTTAAGTACACCAAACGCCGCTTCAAACGCCTGACCAACCGTCGCATCGTCCGGGCACTGACCGCCAATTTCGGCCAACCCGATGAGACGCGCGAACAAAGGCGACCGGCCCTTACGCGCCATCTCGCGAAAAACAGCAGACGAGAACAAACGCGTTATCGCCGCGAGTTGAGTAGAACTTGGTGCCACCGTCTCCCTATCGCCTCTTCGATTTATCGCCGCCGAAGCCATCATGAATCCTACCGGAAATTGTTCGCTGAGGGAATCAGGTATTTCTACAAAGGCTCGACGCTCCGTGTTCGGTTGGTTGTGCAGCACGAACGATAACGTCGATTGTTGCAGCTGGACACCCGCAAAAACCTGGTAGTTCGAGGCGGATTGGTCCGAGGAGGGGTGGTCCTTGTGCGTTTCGGTTTTAGCGCCCCGTCGTTGGTCTGTTTCGGTCGGTAATTCGGGCGGTTTGACCCGGTTCTTCGGGATTGCGGGCAGAGTCACCCCACGCTTTCCCGGCGTTCGTGGAAGATCAGCCTGTTGAAGTTATAGGCCAGATTGCAAAGGGTGAGTTTCGCTTCGGCGCGGGCCAGGCCGATGGTGCGAATGAACAGCCCAAATTTGTTCTTCTGATGAGCAAAGACATGTTCGACGTGAGCGCGGATCGAGGACTTTGCGGCATTGGCCCTGGCGATCGCTTTCGGCATGGGCTTGCCCTTGGGTTTGCGCCGGTGAATTCGGGACGTGAGCATCCGATCCGACAGCCACTTCTCGTTGCGCATTGAACGATAGGCGGTGTCTGCCCAAACCTCGGAGCCGGTGTTGTCGGTGCTCACTACATGGCGAAGCAGCCTCCCATCGGCGGCCGAGGCAGACGTCACCGCCATCTCCCGGATGAAGCCGAAACGCCGGTCTATGCTGATATGTGATTTGTAGCCGAAGACCGGCAGGGCAATCATGGGCAACGGTGTGCCATCATCGCGATGGCGCACCTTGCCACCGACCTTGAGCGTCCAGCGCGCATCGGTGTCCTTCTGTACGGCCTTGTTCGGCTCGTTCGGCCAGATTTCCTCTGCGCTCTTGCCCGACTTGATCGCCTCCCGTTCGCCCTCGGTATTTCGCTGCTTGGGCGCAGGCACCAGCGAGGCATCCACGATCTGCCCGGACATCGGGATGTAGCCCTTCTTCTGCAGTTGCCAGTCGAAGGCCTTCATCACCCGCTGGAGTGTTCCGGTCTCGGTCAGGCGGTTGCGGAAATGCCGTATCGTGTTCTCATCCGGTGTCCTGTCCCCGAGCGACAGCCCAAGGAAACGCAGCCAACTCAGGCGATCCCGGATCATGAACTCCATCCGCGCGTCCGACAGGTTGTGCTGAGCCTGCAGGATCAGCGCCTTGAACATCATCACCGGATCGAACGGCGGGCGACCGCCCTTGGACCCATCGCCGTAGCCGAGCCCTTCAACCAACCAGGCCCGGAAATATTCAAAGTCCACCGTCTGTTGCAGAACCTCGAGCGGATCGCCGTCCTTGCTCAAGGCCTCAAGATGATCGCTTAAACTGAACAGAGACTTCGGATCCACCACGGCTCTCCATGATCGCTCTCGATCAATGAATCACCATCGACACCGAAACTCCTTCGGTTTTTGCGGGTGTCCAGCTCGCCTTCTTCGAACTGTCATTCGCGGCCTAGACCGCTATGACCGACCTCTGCCGGCTGCAACCAGTGCAATGTGCGGACGTAATCCGCTTAAACCCGGTCATTCCAAGGTCGGTTTTAGAAAATTGATTTCTGCCATCCGTTCATCGCTTTTCGGGCCAGCCGATTGCTCGCAGGCCTCAATCTCCGACGCCTAATTCTCGCCCGCTCTGCCAGTGGTGATTGCATCGTCAACGTCGACCCAAACGAGGCGTAGCTTCCTCGGGGCAGTCCATAACGCCACTACCACGTGCGGGCTCAAATGCGTCCACGCGGCCTAGTTAGCTCGAAGATCACGAGTGAGTTGGACAGCGTCAATGTCGAGGTAGGCTGAATTCCTCGTCACTCGTTATTACTATTCTGGACGATCGACTTCCTTTACTGGGCGGCAAATACCATATGGCAAGTAAGCCCTTCAGGGTCATAGCTTGCTTTTGCCGCCTTTAGAGTCCTCTAGCAAGGAGGAACCCCTCCGACTTCAGTCGGATACTGGCTTCAGCCACAGACTCGCGTGCTAGCCTGTAACCTCGGGAAAAGCGGAAGCCGCCGAAGGCGTGAAGCTTCCGCTT
>NZ_JAIZDA010000042.1 GCF_020404405.1 Novosphingobium sp. FKTRR1
ACATCAATTCTGGCAGAGGCATCGACACGGAATCCTAACCTGCCAGAATTGTTGGCATGGAAATCAGGATAATACATTGATATTCAGTGCATAAATGCGGTTTCCATAAACTTTGGCAGCCGACATCAGCGAATGGCTCGAGCAACTGCGCGAGGAGGAGGTCGATTTTCTCGAGCTCGGCAGCGAGGAGCTGGTGTTCGAAGGCAAGGTGTTCCAGCGGTTCGCGCAGCGAGGCAGCGCCTGGGCCGCCTCGCTTGCAGTGGCGATGCGGCCACACTTGTTCGGATTTGGCGCCGCACCGCTGGCCCTGGCGGGTCTCGCGCCGCGCAGCCTGTTCAAGGCTGAACCGGAGCGCCCGTTGCCCGCCCTGCTGACCCAGGCGATCGGCGCGGCAGCCGTGGACGTGGCAACCGACCTCGCTGCGGTGCGCACCGCGCTCGCGCTGGCGGACGAACGCCTGGCCGGGCTCTACGCCTCCTCGCAGGCGCCCGCCGCATGGCGGCTGATTTCCGGGCTAGGTCCCCTCACCCGCGCTGAACTGGCCCGCGCGCTCGATGTGACCCGCCGCACCGCCTCACAAGCCGCTACGGCGCTCGACAGGGCCGATCTGGCCACTTTGCGCCCCGGAGACCACGCCCTTGCCCCCAAAACGGCTCACAGGGCCTCCTGACGCACCCTACGGCGCCAGTGAGACCTCGCGGTAGGGCACGCCGATCCGTTTGGGTGCCGACGCCCGGCGGCGCAGCCGCTGGCGGGCAAAGCGTGCGGCTTCGTCCGCGCAGGCAAACGAGACCGCTCTCCCCTGCCCTTTGGTGCCGATCCGCCCCCAGGCGAACTCGACGATCGAGGCACCGAACAGATCGCGGCTCAGCGCGACGGTGTAGCGGCGGGCGACGTTGCGCTCGGCGCAGACCGCCTCGAGCCAGATGAAGCTGCCGTGGGTCAGGCTATCCATGCGCGCATAAATGCCGCAGGCGGATTCTCGTGATCCAACGGGAATTTTGAATCAGTGCGCGGGGACTGATTCACGCAGGCGATTTGTTCCGGTCGCCCGCGCGAAGGCATGAGTCTTCAGGTCCAGTACTGGTCCAAAACCGCGCGAACTGCTTCGTCCGCCTCTTGGCGCGTCGCTCCGCCCTTGCTCAGGAGAGTGAGGCGAATGCCCTTACGATCCGCGCCTTCAATCCGAAGCACCGGCTTACCGTCCGCATTCGCGACCGTTTCGGCCTTTCCTGACTTTTTGGGGGATCCTGACTTCTTGGGGGGGTCTGCAGCCAGTGACAGTGCCTTGATCACATCGATCACGGGCATCGACTTTCCGGTTGCCTCACGCTCGTCGGCCAGGCGTGCGGCCTCTTGGAAGGCGCGTGCCTTGCGCTCGTCTGGTTTCAAAAGGGCCTTGAGAGCGATCGCGTTTCGAATGCCGAGTTCTTGCGGGTCGCCAAAAGCCCGGGTCAGTTCGTCGGGAAGGCGAGCGAGATCGAGATATCGCGTGAGCCAGCTTTCAGAGACTTTCAGCCGCTCGGCCATCGTCCTCTGACGGCCATCATAGTACGCTGTCAGTGCACGCAGATAGTCCCTGGCCCTCTCAAGATCCGTAAGATCATCCCTGGCTCGGTTTTCGATGTCAGCGAGCCTGAATGCCTCTTCGTCGCCGATCTCCCGGACGTCGACCAAGAACTTGAAGTCTGGATAATTGTGAGACCTCAACCAGCTAATCGACCAATGTCGCCGCGCGCCGCAGATAACCTCAAAATCGAAATCCTCATCACCGGAAAGGCGGCGCACAATTGCGGGGATTTCCTGCCGCCCTTGCGCCTTGATGCTCTCAATGAGATCCGAACACCGTTCTTCGTTTAGCAAGGCATAATCGCGGTTATGGCCTGCCCACATCCGGCATCTGGCAGGATCCACCAACTCATGGGTCCGATTGACAATTGCCCCGGATGCCAGGTCGGCAAGACGGTTTGAACGACCGGTTAGAACGTTCGATGCAATGCTCGATCGACGAGGCGCTGTGCCTGCGTCCGTCAGGTCAATCCCGGCCGCCAAATCGGCCGCAAAACCGCTGTTTTTCTTACTCATGCGACCCTCCCGTCAGCCGAATTGCACGCGTGCAATTTCCGGTTTTCATGCCAAGGCCTCCTGGCGCAACCGCTTGTGATGACTGGGCCACATCGAACGAATATCGACCTCAATCTCAGCGTTGACGCCATCAAGATAGTTCAGGCACCGATTGCGCACAGCTGAACTGGTGGCGGGGCCATCGAGCTCATAGACCGTCATCAAACGCGCAGTTGCATTATCGATCTCGGCGGAGTCCTTCAGGGGTGTACGGACCATTGTGTGGCCGAACAGCGTCCGCATGAGCTGTATCAGCTCCTTCTGCATCGACTTATTTTCGTCGACCTTCGACGCAACGAAGCGAAGAAAATTGAGCTCCGGCGCAAGCCCGCGGTCAGCAAGCTGCTCGATCGTCTCATCCAACATGGACAGGAACGCTGCAGTCGACGAAAAATCCATGACGGTTGGCGGCACCGGCACCACCAGCGAATTCGCCGCGCGCAGCACAGAGAGCGAGATCGCGCCGAGCGCCGGTGGAGGATCCATCACGATAACGTCAAACCGATCCGAGATGCTCTCAATGCCCTCCTTCAATCGGTCGAGAAGTGACGCATTGCCTTGGGCCATTCGGGCAGCGAGCTCGTACTCGGAGTTGAACAGGCGAAGGTTTGCCGGGATCAATTCCAATCCATCGAAATGGGTCTTGCGGAGTGCATAATCGAGGGACGATCGTTCGCCTTCGCGAAGGAACGGGTAGAGTGTGTCATCCTCGTTGAGATCGAGATCGGGAACGTAGCCAAAAAGCGTTGTTGCCGATGCCTGGCTATCGCAGTCGACCAATGCCACGCGGTATCCTCGAATGGCAAGATACTGCGCCAAATGGACAGCCACCGTCGACTTGCCAACGCCGCCCTTGAAGTTCTGGACCGCTACGACGCAGCACGGGTCGCTCTCAGCTCGGTAAGGCCTCGTGCCGAAGACGCCCCGCATATCGTTGAGCTGCGCCAGCGTGTATCGCTCACGCCTGTTGTTATCAGTTCTCGCAGGCTCTGGAAGCCGACCGTCCTTTTCCGCGTCGCGTATCGCAGCTGGGGTCCTACCCACGAGTTCGGCAGCTTTACCGATCGTGAAAGTGGGCTCACGGCGGTCATCCGACCGGGCGCTTCTGGCGGAATCCCGCAGCTTCTCGAGCACCGACGAGGTCCGACTGGCCAGCGTTGCCACCGACACCAGGCGCTCCGCTTCCTCGATTTGAAGTCCGTTCGACACATGCCCACCTTTCGCAACTGAGCGTGTGCTACACTCACTTGCGCTTTTGGGTCAAGAAATTCGCAAATTTCGAAAGTTGCAGCATCAAAACGGGGTCAAAATACCCCTAGCTCGGCCCAACCTGACTCGGTGGGGGATGCTGAAATTGCACGCGTGCAATTTCCACTCATTGAGGCCGGCCGCGACGATTGACCCAGCCCTCGCAAAACCCCTTCCACGCTGCGATCAACTTCGCACCACGGAGCTTTTCCAATCGCTCGCCCATGTGCCCGCGAAAACCATCGGCGATCATATCCACATCCCAACCGCCGCCATACTGTCGGCCGATCGAACGAAACTCGGCCTCGTCATCGCCATAGCGCAGCGACCCTCGCGGAAAGCCGGCTTCTGTCGGCTTGCGGCCAGCGACTGCCTTACGCGGTGCCGGTATAGCCCCCTGCCCCACGGAAACGTTTTCAACCGTCCCTTCCCGGCGCGCTTGGCGGCCAGCTGAATGCCTATCCAGTTCGTCGACTGTCTCGATTACCTCGGGCGCACCCTTTGGCTCAAACCGGAACTCAAGCTCAGTAACGGTTCTGCCCTGCCGGATCTCACGCCACTCGACACGGAAGTGAGCCAACTGATCGATCTCAGACTTGGCCTTTTCGAGAACTTTGCGGCGAAGCTGGGCAAAGTCCGTGTAGACATCGGGCGGGATACCAAGGGCAGCTCGGAGCGCCTGCATATCACCTCGCCATGTGGCCTGACGACGATGCAACCGAAGCGCCCCTAGTTCATACAACTTGAGCGCGTAATTCGAGCGGAAACCCAGAACGGCCTGACGGTTGAGAACGGCATAGGTTTCGGAGGCTTGAATCAGTTTGCGCGCATCTGGCGTGAACTCCCACTCGATCCAGCCTGCTTCGCCGCCCTCTTCCTCTGTCTCCTCACGCGACCGGGAGATCAATGAAAACAGCAGCGTTGCCTTCTTCCCACGCCAGGATTTGTCATCAACGGCAAAGAGCGTTCGGTGCAACTCCTGAAGCATGTCGGTGATCCGCTCATTGCCCTTATGGCCGCGGCGGATGTCTGCTTTGCGGATCCGGTGTGGCCGATCCTCCCAAGCATCTCCTCCAGCAGTTAGGATCATCAAAGCCAGCAGCCGAGACGCCGTGAGACTGAGCGATTCACCTTTGACGAACTTTATTTCGATGATGCTGCCAGGCTTGGCGAATTCGTCTCCGCCCTTCGCCTTCAGAGCTGCAGCAACGCGCATGGCACGACCGGGAGTTACTTCCTCCAGGTCCTCTTCAACAGCTTCGGCTATTTGGCCAGCTTCACTTTCCATGCCATATTTCGATCAGAACGTGATTCTCGGGACTGGATTGCTGCCTGACCTGACCTCTTTCGTCAAGTCAGGTCAGGATAGTGACGTGGCCGCATCCCCCAAGCGGTCAGGATAGAATTGCCGCCCGTTGCAACGGGAAGCCGCGAAAACAGGCGAGTCGGTGTACCCTGGGTGAAAATAGGAAACTGCCCTTGATTTCGACCGGTTCGCGATTCAGAAGTTAGCTACGGGAGGGCAGGGGACGCTCGACCGGATGAGACCCCCAAGGAGTCAGGAAGACCCCAATGGGTCAGGTAAGTGCCCCCGTTGGGTCAGGCTGCAGCCCCCATGAGGTCAGGGAAACTCCCCCATCCGGTCAGCTTTGTGGCTGTAAACGTATGGATTTAGGTCACTTTTAGCCTGCTGAATCTGAATCTCTAGAATCATGAATGCTTCCGCTGCAAGCAGCGGCGTCTGTAAATTGATTTTTTGAGAAACAGATACCGATCCGTGTGCGGCACATGGGCCGCCCATTCGGTAAATTGGGTGCACAAGTCACGCTACTGGGGAGGGGAGTAGGGCTGAGCTGGGCAGTCATGCCCCTCGTCAGCAATCACCCTACATCAGATCTCCGCGCCCTCGTCGCACGCCTTGGGGGCAAATGGTCAGGCAACACCGCGATGTGCCGTTGCCCGTCCCATGCAGACCGAACGCCGTCACTGGCGATCAGGCAAGGCGATCGCGGCATCCTCGTGACCTGCCATGCCGGTTGTGATGCTACCGATGTTCTCCGTGCACTGCGCAGGATTTCGAACCTGCCAAGCATTGGCCCCGCTGAGCTTGCTGGCCGACAAGGTCACCGGCCAACAGCCTTCCTCGCCATCTGGCACGCCGGTCGTCAGATCGAGGACACCCTGGCTGAGAGATACGTCCGCGAAGTGCGCAACATCTGGGCACCGCTTGAAGACCTGCGCTATCATCCCGGCTGTCCAAGAGGGCAGGGGAGGCTCGTTCACTTTGAGCCGGCCTTGCTCGTCGCGATGCGCAAGGCTGGCGAGATCGTCGCAATCCAGCGGATTTTCCTCGATCCAGCGACTGCCCACTACACCGATAAGCTCGTGCTCGGGCAGGCCATTGGAGCTGCCTGGACCAACGGTCCGCCGGGCAAGACAATCGGTATCTGCGAAGGCTTCGAGACTGCCGCGGCATATACTTCGCTCACCGGCATCCAGGCATGGGCCACCATGGGCGCGAAGCGCTTCCACCAGCTCGAGATCCCGGCCCGCGTCGAGCGCGTCATCCTGCTTGCCGACAATGACCCCGAAGGACGCCGCGCCGAAACCCGTGCGCGGGAAGCATTGGCCCGACCGGGCCTCGCGATCGACACAGAGTGGCCACCGGGACGCATGAACGACTGGGCGCAGCTCCTGAAGCGGTGAGGGGAGGGGGGCTGCAGGGGATGTGCCGCCGGTCGGCAACAGACCTCACATATCTCCCGGAGACCTCCATGACCGCTACGATTTCATGCAGCAGCGCCATTCTCGGCGCTGCGCGCACGCTTGCCGCCAAGCTTCTACTCGCCATTCCCATCGATCGGGCCGCGCTCACCCAGGCCATGACCGAAAGCGCGGGCGGCAGCGATGCCGCAGGAGCCTGGACCCAGCGCGAGAGTTTCGAAGCGCTCGAAGTGGCGCTCGCCATAGCAATCCCGGAACTGATCGGCCAAATGGACGCTGAGGCTGCGGTTTGCACGCTTGAGGCTCTGGCTCGGGAACTTCCGACCCACACGGTGCGCAGCGAAGACCAGATCTCCTTCCAGCAATTCTCCACCCCGCCGGCGCTGGCGTGCCTTGCCGTCCACCTGGCGAGGCTCGGGTCCGAGGATATCTTCCTCGAACCAAGCGCCGGCACCGGGATCATCGCTGCGCTGGCGAAGGGCGCGGTGAAGCAGCTTTTTCTCAACGAACTCGAACCGATCCGCGCCGAGCTGCTCGGGGGCCTGTTTCAGGGGTCTTCGGTCTATCGCCACGACGGCGCGAAGCTTGCGGCGCTGCTCTCCGGCACCGCTCGACCGAGCGTGATCGTGATGAACCCTCCGTTCTCGGTGTCGCAGTCGCGCGGCGAAGATCAGAACACAGCGGCACGACACCTGCGCGCAGCACTCGATCATCTATTGCCCGGCGGCCGGGTCGTAGCGATCATGCCCGATTGGTTCGCTGACACCACGCGGGGCGGAGAGGTCTATCGCCGAACGCTGGAGGGCGCGCGTGTCGTGCAGTCGCTGCGGCTCGACAAGGGCGGCTATGCCAAGCACGGCACCGGCATCGCCGTGCGAATGCTGGTCATCGACAAGGTTACGGGTGACATGGCGGTTTCGACGATCAATCGAGCGTCGGTAAGTGAGCTGTTCGCGGCGCTAGGACCTATTCCTCCACGCGCTGCGCTGCGTGTGGCCAGTCCGGCTGCCGTGGCTCGGCCCAAACTCAGCCTGTTCCGATCGGTGAAGAGCGGCCCGGCGCGTCCGGTGATCGTGCGGGCTCCTCAAACCAACGAGGTCAGGCCTGTCGCCTACCAGGTGCTCGAGGAGGCCGCAGCCATGGGCGAACAGCGCGGGGTCTATGCCGACTATCGCCCTTCGCGCGTGGTGATCCCGGAAGCGGGTGAGCACCCGACCCACCTCGTCGAATCCGCTGCCATGGCGTCAATCGCCGCGCCCAAGCCCGGCTACATTCCGTGCCTGCCCGAGCGGACGGTGACCACGCGGTTGCTCTCGGCGGCCCAACTCGAGACCGTGATCTATGCGGGCGAAGCCTGGAGCCGCGATCTGCACGGCCGGTTCACGCATCCGGACGGTGAGGTGGCGCTGAAAGAAGATCCCGACGGCCAGCTTTACCGCACCGGCTTCTTCCTCGGAGACGGCACCGGGGCGGGGAAGGGGAGGCAGGCGGCGGCCTGCATCCTTGACCAGTGGCTCAAGGGCAATCGCCGCCACATCTGGATCTCGAAGAACGCGCCGCTGCTCGAAGACGCGCAGCGCGACTGGACCGCGATCGGCGGGCTGCCATCGGACATTATCGACCTCGCGCGCTGGAAGATCGGCGAGAAGATCACCGCTCCCGAAGGCATCCTGTTCGTCCCCTATGGAACCCTGCGCTCGGCTCGTGTCGAGGATACCCGGCTCGACCAGATCGTGCGCTGGGCCGGTGCCGACTTCGAAGGCGTGATCGTTTTCGACGAGGCCCATGAAATGGGCGGCGTGGCAGGCGGGGAGGGGGCTCTCGGTCAGAAACAGGGTTCGCTCCAGGGCATCGCCGGCGTCCTTCTGCAAAACACCCTGCCGCGGGCCCGGGTGCTCTACGCCTCCGCCACCGGTGCTTCCGACGTCAACAACCTCGCCTATGCGGTCCGGCTTGGCCTCTGGGGACCGGGAACGGCGTTTGCCAACCGCGAGCAGTTCATCTCCGAGATCCGCGACGGCGGCATTGCCGCGATGGAACTCGTCGCCCGTGACCTCAAGGCCTCGGGGCTCTACCTCGCCCGCGCGCTCAGCTTCGCCGGGATCGAGTACGATATCCTGCGCCACGACCTCAGCCTCGACCAGATCGCGATCTACGATACCTATTGCGAGGCCTGGACCATCATCCACCAGAACCTCGAGGCCGCGCTCGAACTCACCGGCGTGGTCGATGGACTTGAAAACCGCACGCTCAACAGCGGCGCCAAGGCAGCGGCGCGCAGCCGGTTCGAAGGGACCAAGCAGCGCTTCTTCGCCCAGGTGCTGCTCTCGCTGAAGCTGCCCTCGATCTTCCCGGCGATCGACGAGCATCTCGCTCAGGACGAAAGCGTGGTCGTCCAGCTCGTCAGCACTGCGGAATCGATCCTCAACCGGCGGCTTAGTGAGCTCGACCCCGAGGAGCGCGAGGCGCTGGACCTAGACCTGTCGCCGAGGGAAGCGATTGTCGACTACCTCACCCGCGCCTTCCCCACCCGGCAGATGGAGGAATTCGTCGACGAGCTTGGTGATGTCCGCTCGCGGCCGATGTGGGACGAGGCCGGCAATCCGGTCCACAACCCGCAGGCCGAGGCCGCTCGCGAGCAGCTGATCGAGCATATCTGCGCCATGCCGCCGATCCCGACCGCGCTCGATGCCCTGCTCGAACACTATGGGGTCAGCGCCGTGGCCGAAGTGACCGGGCGCTCCAAGCGCCTGGTCCGCGACGGCAGCGGCCAGCAGCGCCTCGAAAGCCGCTCGCCGCGCACCAACCTTGCCGAGACCACCGCGTTTATGACCGGCGCCAAGCGCATTCTGGTCTTCTCCGACGCCGGCGGGACGGGGCGCAGCTACCATGCAAGCCTCGATGCCAAGAACCAGCAGCGCCGGGTGCATTTCCTGCTCGAACCGGGCTGGCGTGCCGATCGCGCAATCCAGGGGCTGGGGCGCACGCACCGAACGCACCAGGCTTGTCCGCCGCTGTTCCGACCGGTGACCACCGACTGCAAGGGCGAGGCCCGGTTCACCAGCACAATCGCACGGCGGCTTGATGCGCTGGGCGCGCTGACGCGCGGCCAGCGGCAAACCGGCGGGCAGGGCATGTTCGACGCCTCGGACAACCTCGAGAGCGCCTATGCAAAGCACGCGCTGCACGACTGGTACGGCCTGCTCGCCACCGGCAAGCTCAAGAGCAGCACGCTAGGCCAGTTCCAGACGATGAGCGGACTTGAGCTCACCGATCAGGACGGCGTGCTGCGCGAAGATCTGCCGCCGATCCAGCGCTGGCTCAACCGCATCCTCGCGATGAAGATCGCGGTGCAGAATGCGATCTTCGACGAGTTTCTCACCCTTGTCGAAACCCGGGTCTCGGCGGCCAAGGAAGCCGGGACTTTCGACATTGGCGTCGAGACCGTCTCGGCCGAGACCTGTGAAGTGCTGTCGGACACGGTGATCCGCACCGATCCGGTGACCGGGGCAACCTCGCACCTCCTGGAACTGTCGTTGACTCAGCGGCGCAAGCTGCTCGCGCTCGAGCGCGTGCTGAAAATGGCCGCTCAAGAGGACAAGCCGCTGTTTCTGCGCAATGGCAAGTCGGGCAAGGTTGCGCTCGCGATCCCCGCGCCGTCACACATGGACGAGGACGGCGAACTGATCCGTCGCTTTGAGCTCGTGCGCCCCCTTCGCAGCGAATACATCCTCGCGGGACGACTGGACGAGACCGCCTGGGAGCCCGTGTCCAAGGCCAAATTCAGCGCGCTGTGGCAGGCAGAATACGCCGCCGACGAGAACCAGTTGGTGACCGAGACCGTGTTCCTCGCCACCGGCCTACTGCTGCCGATCTGGGGCGCGCTCCCCAAGGAGGACCTCACGGTCAATCGCATCGTCGATAAGAGCGGGGCGTCGTGGCTCGGCCGACACGTCCATGACCTCTACGTCGATACGACTCTCGAAAAGCTTGGTGTCTCGCGCAAGGCGCAGACCGATCCCACCAAGATCGCGCAGGCCATCCTCGGCGGCGGAACATGGAAAGCACCCCATCCGCTGAACTTCACCGTTCGCACTAGCCGCGTGAACGGGGCGCGGCGGATCGAGATCGTCGGCGCCGAGGCCGCCCGCATCCCCGAGCTCAAGGCTATGGGCTGCTTCACCGAGATCATCGCCTACAAAACCCGGGTGTTCGTGCCGACCGACAAGGCCGAGACCATTTTGCAGGCGATGACTGGCCCTGCGACTACGCCTGATTGACCGGCGGGTTTGTCCCGGCAACGGCATCGAGGATCAGGTGGTAACGGGTGGCCTTGAGCGTCCCCGTTTGCCCCATCGCGCCTAGCGCGACCAGTTCCTGAAGATCGCGGGTTGCCGTGGCCCGCGAGGTGTCGGCGATCGAGATGTAGTTGGCTGCACTGAGACCGCCCTTGAACCCGCCCGTCCCCTCCCGGAACATCCGCGCAATGACCTTCTCCTGCCGCGGGTTGAGCTTCCCCCGGTACCGGTCATGGAACCGGGCCTTCTCCAGCAGGAAGTCGATCAGCGCCAGGCTGTGGGTCTGCGCCTCGAGGACAGTCTCGGCCCAATAGGCGAGCCAGTCGGAGATCTCGTTGGACTTGTTCGCCGCTTCGAGTGCGTCGTAATAGGCCGAGCGCCGCCGCTGGATGGTTTGCGAGAGCGCGATCAGGCTCGGCTGCCCGATCGCCTGCGACAGCACTTTCTCCGCGATCGCGCGGCCGATACGTCCATTGCCGTCTTCGAACGGGTGAATGGTCACGAAGTAGAGGTGCGCGAGGCCCGACCGGGTGAGGCCAGGTAGCGGGGTAGCGCCGCCCGGGCCGGTGGCCGCGAACCATTCGAGGAACCGCGCCATTTCCGCTGCCATCTCGCGCGACGGCGGTGCCTCGAAATGCACGGTAGGCTTGTGCAAGGCGCCCGAGACGACCTGCATCGCGTCTTCGTGTTCGCGGTAACGGCCAACGACATCGATGTCGCTGCGGCCACTCAGGACCAGGCGATGCCAGTCGCCCAAGATCTCTTCGGTCAGGGGGGCAGCGAAATCCCGGTAGAGCGCCATCATCATTTCTGCGATGCCGCGTTCGGCGGGCGGAATCCGGCGCGCTTCGGTTTCGAGACCGAACTCGCGGCGCAGTGAAGATTGGACGCTGTCGCGATTGAGCAGTTCGCCTTCGATCTGTGAAGTCTTCATCGCTTCGTCGGTCATGACGTCGAGCACGACGCTGGTGCGGTCCTCATCGCCGAGGTGCTTTACGACGCCAATCATGATCCCGGATTGCTTCAGGAAACGGGCCTCGTGCACGGCCAGGGCTTCGCTGTTCCAGCGAAAATCAGGCCAGTCCGGCTGCTGCCAATTCCACTTCATGAGGCATTCGTTCCCGCTTTATAACTCACTCGATAGCCCGTTATGAGGCATAAAGCGATAATTTATGCCTCACAGGGCGCTTTTCGCCGATTTCCGAGCGCAAGTTCAGGGGGCGCTTCAACGAGGCCATGATCGGCGCACGGGTGCCTTGAGCGCATTTAACATCAGCGATGTTAAATAGGACCGCGCTGTTAGACCGGCCTACCTCACGTCAGCGATCGAGACGCGAATGGACCTCAAATGGATTCGATGTGGTTGTTGAGTAGTGAAGCGGTGACGAACAGACCATGCGCCTCTAGCGACCTCAGGTAGCCTTCGGCCGACATTTCCGGTCGCGTGAGCCGTGTGCGCAATGTTCGGATTGCGGCAACCGCCTTGCCTTCATCAAGAGCAATGGTGTCGGCGATGAACTCATCTGCAGTTCGTGCTTCGATGTTGAGCGGCGTCAGGACTGCCTCGGGGAAATCCGCGATGTTCTCCGTGACCACCGCTTGGGCCTGTGTCTGGACGGCTGCCGCCAGCACATGTTCGTCGTTCGCATCGGGAAGACCGAAGGTCATCGACGCAAGCGAAGTGTGAGCCATTACCAGCGCTTCCGGGAAGGCGCGGTGCATGGCCCCGACCGAGCGCGCCGCGCGCGAGGCAGAATCTTCGATGCCGCGCTCGGCGAAAATCCTGCCCAGTGCGTTTTGCGTTTCATCGAGAATCCGCTGCGACCATCGCACCCGGAAGAACTCCGCTTCGGCCAGCGTGAGGAGCAGGTCCCGCCTAGGGGCGCTGACCAGTGTGCAGGCATCTACCAGAGCTGTGTAGCGATTGGCGAACATGGCGGCCGGCGATCAATAAAGGTCCGCGTCGCCCGAAAGCAGATCGTCCATCGCCTTGGCGCGCGTTTCATCACGCTTTGCCTTGTAGGCGAACACATCCTCTGCCTTGAGACGACGATGCCTCCCGACCATGCTGTGGGGGATATCGCCCTTTTCGATCAGCTTGATGAGGTAAGGCCGCGACATATTGAGCAGGTCGGCCGCTTGCTGAGTAGTCAGCATCTGCTGAATTGGAACGAGCGTGACGGCATCGCCGCTACCAATGTGGCGTAGCAATTCCAAGAACAAATCCGACATCGCCGGTGTAAGGGCGATTTCAACGGGCTTTCTGGTCTTCGGATCGGGCACGCGCAGCTTGGCCTCGCCGGCCTTCTGAGCGGCAAGAATTCGGCGAAGCTGGTTGGCGATCTGCCGATCATCGGCCGAGGGCAGCCTGTTGCCAAAGGGCAAGGCGTTGGCTGGCAGGGTCATTGGCTCTCTCCGTGATGGCAATATTGCCTATCGAATATTCGCAATAAACGCAACCAATTTTTCCACTTCAGGTTCCGCGACTCCGGCCTATCGCCGTAATCCATTGGTCTGAATTTCAATGCCCGTTCCTGAAACGTCGAGAGGAGGGGGGCTGGAAGGGGTGAGCCGAAGGGCTCGGTCAATCCAGCTTTGAGGAGCACCCCCAATGAACGACATCGAGATGATCCCGCTTGGCAAGCTGCGCTTGTCCGAGGCCAATGTGCGCAAGAACGACAGTAACCTCTTCATCGAGGAACTCGCCGCCAACATCGAGGCCAAGGGCCTCCTCCAGAACCTGATCGTCGCTCCGGCCAAGAAGCGGGGCATATTCGACGTGACCGCCGGTGGTCGCCGCCTGCGCGCGCTGAACTTTCTCCTCGAGGCGGGCAAGCTACCCAAGGATCACCCGGTTGCCTGCCGCGTGCTCGACATCGATGCCGCCGAGCAGTCCGAGCTGTCGCTGATCGAGAACGTCATCCGCCTCGACATGACCCCAACCGATGAAATCCGTGCCTACAAGCACTTCGTCAATGAGGGCAGCGACCTCGACGCGATCGCCAAGCGGTTCGGCCGCACCCGCCGGTTCATCGAAGGCCGCTTGCGGCTTGCCGACCTGGCCGATCCGATCTTCACCGCGCTCGAGGAGGGCAAGATCACGCTCGATGTCGCTAAGGCCTACGCCACGACGCCCAACCACGAGCGCCAGATGCTGGTGTGGAACGAGCTTTCGAACAGCTGGCAGGGCAACCAGGCCGATTCCATCCGCCGGATGATCACCCACAGCGCGGTCCGCTCGTCCTCGCCGATGGCGAAGCTCGCAAGCGAGGCCGACTACCTTGCCGCCGGCGGCAAGATCGAGCGCGACCTCTTCACCGAGGATGGCGGCGAGACCTGGATCGACGCCGAGATCGCCCAGCGCATCGCGGGCGAGAAGCTGCAGGCCTTTGCGACCCAGATCGCCGAAACCTCGGGCTACGCCTGGGTGCGGCCGATCCTTGAGACGCGCGTGACCTATGGCGCGACCGAAGACCTTCACCAGGTTCACCTCGAACCAGCCCTGCTGACCGAAGAAGAGCAGGCCGAAGCCGATCGGCTCATGGAGACGATCTCTGCGCTCGAAGGCGAGAGCGAAACGCTCGACGAGGACGACGAGGCGGCGGCTGCCGAGTTCCAGGAACGCTGGGACGCCGCGACCAATGCCTATGACGCGCTCCACGACAAACCGCCGGTGATCCCCGAGGAGATGAAGGCCAATGTCGGGTGCTTCGTGATCATCGGCGCCGACGGCGAGCCTGTGGTGGCAAGCGGCCTCTACAGCGACAAGCCGCTCGAGAAGCGGAAATCGCGCGGGACTGCCGATGCTCCGGTTGGCGCGGACAGCGGGGCAGGGGAGGGCAATGGCGCTGCCTCGGCCCCCAAGCCGTTGTCGCAGAAGCTGGTCGAGGAACTCGCCGTCCAGCGCCGCGACATCCTTGCGATCAACCTCGCCTCCAACCCGGCGATCGCGCTCGATTACCTGATCTTCGCGATCGCGGACTCGCGCGCGCTTTACAGCGCCCAGGCGCTGGGCACGACACTGCGCGCGCCGTCACCCTCGCTCTACCTCGCCAATTACCCGGAAAGCCCGGCGCACACGCTGATGGCCGACATGCGCGAGACGCTCGATCTTTCCTGGACCGAGCACCGCCGCACGGTCGACCGGTTCGCTGCGTTCAGCGCGCTCGACGACGATGCCAAGGCAAGCTGGCTCGCCTGGTGCATGGCCAAGACGCTCGAAGCGAGCATGGGCATCGACAAGAAGGCCGGCCAGTCGGGGCCCGAGCCGATCGACCTCCACGACCATCTCGCTACGCTGATGGGGATCAATGTCGCCAGCCACTGGCGGCCGACTTCGGCCAACTATTTCGACCGTGTGAGCAAGCAGACGCTGCTCGCCCATGTCAGCGAGGTTGGCGGTCCGACCATGGCGGCAAGTTTCATGGGCTCGAAGAAGGGCGACCTCTCGGCCTCCTGCGAGAAGCTGTTCGCGGGCGAAACCATCGTCGCGCCCGAGGTCAAGGAAGCCGCGCTCGCGTGGGTGCCCGAGGCGATGCGGTTCCGCGCCATCGCCGCGAGCGAGAGCGAGGACGAGCAGCCGCTGAGCGAAGCTGAGGGCGCGGTCGATGAACTGGAGTCCAGTGAGGAACAGGAAGCCGGCGCAGCCGAGCCTGTCGACGCCTGATCCATCCCTCATGTCAGGCAGCTGCGGACCCATCGGCCTGCGGCTGCATGTCTCCCCGCATTCAGGACATGTCTCATGACCACGCTGACCAAACTGCGCGCGCGGGTTTCACCGCAAGCGATCACCAAGGTGACCCGGATCTTCAACGGGACCCTCGACGACATCTTCGCCGAACTCTTCCAGAACGCGCGGCGGGCCGGCGCCACACGCGTCGCGGTCACGGCCGAGCACCTGGACGATGCCTGCCTGATCACCGTCGCTGACGACGGCGCAGGTATTGCCGATCCCATCGATCTCGTCTCGCTCGGCCAATCCGATTGGCCCGGTGAATGCCGGTCACGTGAGGACCCTGCCGGCATGGGCTTCTTCAGCCTGGCTGGGCTCGACACGGTGGTCAGTTCCACCAGTGCTGTTGGATCGTTCTCGCTGGCGATCGCAGGCGATGCCTGGACCGGCGAGGCCGACATCGATGTGCTCCCCTGGGATGGCCCGCGCGGCACGGCAATCGCGTTCCACTTTCCGCCCGGGCCCGATGGCAAGCTCGAGCGGACCGTTGAGGCAGCGGCGCGGTTCTTTCCTTTGCCGGTGACCTACAACGGCAAGGATATCGCCCGCGCCGACTTCCTCGCCGATGCCTACAAGATCATCGAGCGCGATGGCTTCCGGATCGGGGTGTTCCGCGACCGGCATTCGCCGCACGTCGCGACGCTCAATTTCCACGGGGTGACGCTCAAGCACGCGTTCCCGGTGATCAAGGAAGTTCACCACACCCAGTGGAGCGTCCAGGTCGACATCGTCGACGCCCCGGACCTCGTGCTTGTTCTGCCCGCCCGCAAGGAGATCTACCGCAATGCCGCACTCGACCATCTCGTCGAGCTCTGCCGCCGGGCCATCTTCTCGGTCATCTACGCCGAACCGCTCCATCGGTTGAGTTTCGAGGACTGGCTCGAGGCGCGGTCCTACTGTCCGGATTTTTCGCAAGCCGCGCGGCAACTGCCGCTATGGTTGACTTCCACCGCCCGCGAAGACTATCGTCAGGTCCCGGCTTTCGCTGACCTTGAGCCGGGCGCCACCATTTACGATAACACGGACTCCTATGATTCCGTGACGTTCGGCCGCGCGCTCCGGCGCTCGCATGGCGGGGAGCCGAACAAGCTCGGTGGACCCGCCCCCCGCGCCTTCCATGAGCCGATCACCAATTTCATCGGCTATCCGTGGTACGACGCCCTGTCCTGCTTCATCCGCACTGGCGAGTGCCTCACGCTCGACGGCGATCAGGCGGCCGCGAGTGAGCCCGACGCCCTGACCCAGAGGCCGGACGCTATCCGGATCGAACTGACCGATCAGCACGGCAACCGCCTCGACGTCGAGACCGACTTCGTCATCCAGGAGGGCGACGATTCCTGGGGCGATCCCGACTGCGCGGTGATTGCAGTTACCCGGGGCTCGGAACTCGATCCGAACGTTCTCACCGACCTCATCATCGATGCGGTGTTCTCGCCTTCGGACGATTCCGATGCCGACAGCTACGACACCCAGGAGACCCGCTTTCGCCACGACGCTGCCGTGCGGGCCCATGCCATCCTTGAAGGCGACGACGCGGCTATTCTGGCCGGCATCCGCATGGCGTTTGCTGACCGGGTTGCGTGGCGCATCCCGCGTGGGCGCAAGCTGCAGCTGACCTGGTCGAACGACGGCAATGACCTCACACTTGTCGATGCCGGGGAGGGCTCGGCCCAGTGACCCGCCACCCCAAGCCCGATGTCGCCCAGGTCATCACCGACCTGATCCTCGAAAATGGCTGATCACTCTCGCAAGTTGCGATAGACGCGTTCGGTGCCAAGACTACAGATTGGCGGACATGCTGGCCAGGAGTCGCTTGAAAGAGGCTATGTCGTTAGCCGATATGCCAGCGAGCAACCGTTCGTAGACCACATCGGCCTCCGCCCTGAGCGCGGGCAGGATGCCGATGGCTTTTGGGCGCAGATGCAAGGTCCACACCCGGCGATTGCCTTCGACAGCGCGGCGCTCGACATAGTCCGCCTTTTCGAGCTGGTCTATGACATGGCCAACGCTTGCACGCTCCAGCTCCAGGCATTTGGCGAGTTCAGTCTGGGTCAGGCCGGGTGTCCTGAAAATGTAGGCGAGTGCGCGCCATTGGGTGCGGGTTAGCCCGAACTTCGCGGTCGATGCATCGAACACGCGGCGGAGCTTGCGCGGCACCTCCTCGATCAGGAACACGAGCCCATCGGCTTCGGTAAGGTAGCTTTGCTCGTCGGACGTCTTCGCCATGGTCGTCGCTCATAGCCTTCGATTGCTCAAAAGGACAGCCTTTACTGTAAAATATCTTACAGTAAGATATGAGCATGTCGAATCCGCATGTCACACTCTCCGGCCATTCCGGTCACGCCATCGCCGCACTTACCGAAGGACCTGAGCAGGGAGTTCCGGTACTTCTCGCCCACGGTGGAGGGCAGACCAAGCGGGCTTGGAAGCGGGTGACGGCGATGCTGGCGGATCACGGTTTCCGCACCATCGCGCTGGACCTGCGCGGGCATGGCGACAGCGCCTGGGCCGATGACGGTGCCTATGACATCGTGGATTTCGCTGGCGATCTGGTCGCCATTGCCGGGTCGCTCGACCGCAAGCCCGCGCTGATCGGAGCATCACTTGGCGGGCTGGCCGGGATCATGGCCGAAGGTGAGGTCGCCCCCGGCAGCTTCGCCTCGCTGACCCTTGTGGACATCACCCCGCAAATGGAGGCGGGAGGCGTGACGCGCGTGGTTGGTTTCATGGCGGCGCACGCGCGCGAAGGCTTTGCCTCGCCCGATGAAGCGGCGCGGGTGATCTCCGAATATCTCCCCCATCGCCCAAGCCGCAAGGCGTCGTCCGGTCTCGCCCATTATCTGCGGCAGAAGAACGACGGACGCTATTACTGGCATTGGGACCCGGCGTTCATCGACGGCATCATGCGCCGCCATGTCGAGCGCGGCGATAGCGGCGACTATGGACGCAACGAGCTGGGCGAAGCCGCCGCGCGGCTTGCGCTGCCGGTCCACCTGATCCGGGGCGGATCGAGCGATCTCGTCTCGCCCGAAGCCGTCGAGCATTTCCGCGCGCTGGTTCCCCACGCTGCTTACAGCGACATTGCCGATGCCACGCATATGGTGGTCGGCGACCAGAACGATGCCTTTGGCGGCGCGATCCTCGATTTCCTGATGCGTACACACGGAACGGAGATCGCGGCATGAGCGAACCTGCAGCGAAGATGGACCTCGAACAGCTCCGTGCGATGCTGCTCATCGCGCCGTTCCACCAATGGCTTGGGCTGGATATCGTCGAACTTACCGACGAGACGCTGATCCTCGAGATGCCGTGGCGCGAGGAGATCGTCTCCAACCCGATGATCGGATCGGCCCATGGCGGTATCCTCTCGGCGCTGATCGACCTGACCGGGCTCTACACCATCAACGCGCTCGGCGGATCGGCGCGCGCGACGGCTGACATGCGGGTTGACTTCCACCGCCCCGCCACCTCGGGGCCGGTGCGTGCGATAGGGCGGGTGGTCAAGCTGGGTAAGCAATTGAGCGTTGCCGAGACCCGGATCGAAGATGCCGGGGGCAGGCTGCTGGCGAGCGGCCGGGGTGCTTATGTCGGCTAAGCCCTTAGCTGCTCCGGGAGCCTTGGCAGTGCTTGCGCTGGCGGGCTGCGTTGCGGTCCCCGATGCCGGCGTTCGTCCGGTCATGGAAACCGCCGACACAATCGAGGCTGCGCAGACCTTGGCCGTGCGCGGCAATACGGCCTGGCCGCCAGACCAATGGTGGCGCCTGGCGGGCGATCCGCAACTGACCGCGCTGATCGAGGAGGGCCTGGCCAATTCGCCGCAAGTCGCAGTGGCTATGGCGCGTATCCGACGCGCCGAAGCCGAAGCGCAGCGCGTCGGGGCTGCACGCCTGCCGACGATCGGAGCGGAAGCGGAAGGCGGCCTGCGCCGCCAGAGCGGCAACAACGGCATCCCCGCGCAGTTCCTCCCCGATGGCTGGAAAGACTACGGTCAGACCTCGCTGAGTTTCGGCTTCGACCTCGACCTATGGGGACGCAACCGCGCTGCCTATGCTGCCGCGACATCGGAGGCCCGCGCGGCGATGGCCGATGCGGCGCAGGCTCGCCTCGTGCTCTCGGTCGCGATAACCGCCGCCTACGCAGAGCTCGGGCGCCATTACCGCGAGCGCGACAATGCAGCGGCCACGCTCGCCAACCGCCGCTCGATGCGCGATCTTGTCGCCCAGCGCCAACGCAACGGGCTGGACAACCTCGCCAGCCTGCGCCGCGCCGATGCCGAAGTTGCCTTGGCGGAGCAGGATCTGGCAGCCGTCGATGAGAACATCGGCATCCGCCGCAACCAGCTTGCCGCACTCCTGGGTGCTGGCCCGGATCGGGGAACGTCGATTACCCGTCCGCCGCGTGCACCCTCGACACCCGGCGGGGTTCCCGCCGGTGTCACCACCGACCTGCTTGGCAGGCGGCCCGATATCGTCGCCGCGCGCGAGCGCGCGGAAGCGGCGGCGAGCCGCGTCAAGGTGGCGCGGGCCGGGTTCTTCCCGTCGATCAACCTCAGGGCGCTGATTGGCCTTCAGGCGCTCGGTCTCGGCAATCTCGTCGATTCCGGCTCCTTGTTCGGAAGCGTCGGTCCGGCGATCAGTCTGCCGATCTTTCAGGGCGGCGCGATCAAGGCGCAATATGGCAGCGCTCAGGCGGCCTATGACGAGGCCGTCGCCAACTACAACCAGACAGTTGTCACCGCCTATCAGCAGGTCGCCGATGCGGTGACCCAGCGCGACGCGGCGGACAAGCGGCTTGGCGCTGCCCGCACTGCGCTGCTCGCCAGCGAGGATGCGCTTGGCCTGGTGCGCACACGCTACGAGGCCGGGCTTGCGAGTTACCTCGATGTTCTGGCCAGCGAACGCAGCGTGCAGGACCTTCGCCTCGCCGTCATCGGCCTCGAGACATACGAACGCGGCGCGACGCTGGCACTGATCCGCGCACTCGGCGGCGGGTTCGACGCGGCCACTACCCAACCATCAGGACAGACCGAGCAATGAGCGATACTGCGACACAAGCTGCCGAAGTCGATCCGGAACTGTCCGCCTTTCGCAAGGCACGCCGGACGATGTGGCTCAAGCGCCTGGCCATCGTGCTCGCAGTGGCGGCTCTCGCATGGGGTGCCTGGTATGTGCTGGTCGCCCGCAACTATGTCAGCACCGACAACGCCTACGTGAATGCGCGAATGGCGCAGGTCACGCCGCTGGTTGTCGGATCGGCCATCGAGGTGCTGGTCGAAGACACGCAGCAGGTGAAGGCGGGTGAGGTCCTGGTCCGGCTCGATCAGGCCAATGCCAAAATCGCCGTCGCGCAGGCCGAAGCCGATCTTGCAGCCGCCCGCCGCAAATTCGGGCAGGCGGTTGCGACCAACAGCGCGCTGTCGGCCCAGATCGACACCTCAAGCGCCGGTCTCGTACAGGCCCGGGCGCGACTTCGCACTGCAGATGCCGAGTTCGACAAGGCGCGGATCGACTTGGAGCGCCGTGAGGCCGTCATTGCCAGCGGCGCGATCTCGGGTGAAGAACTGACCCAGGCGCGCAAGGCCTATGCCTCCGCCAACGCGGCGCTCGAGGCGGCCCGCGGGGGCATTTCCGAAGTCACTTCAGCCCGCCGGGTCGCGCAAGGGCAACTTGCCGCCAACGACGCCCTGGTGCGCGGCTCTAGCGTCGATACCGACCCAGCGGTTCAGGCGGCCAAGGCCCGGCTCGATGCCGCCTTGCTCGACCTCCAGCGTACCGAAATTCGCGCGCCGATTTCCGGGGTGGTGAGCCGCCTGCAAATTCAGGTGGGACAGCGTCTGAGCCCCGGTCAGACCATCATGACCATCGTCCCGATCGACAAGCTCTACGTCGATGCCAACTTCAAGGAAGGCCAACTCGGCCGTGTCCGTCCTGGCATGGCTGTAACCCTCAAGTCGGATCTTTATGGCGGCGACGTCGTCTACCACGGCAAAGTCACCGGGCTGGCCGGCGGTACGGGATCGTCGATGGCAATCATCCCCGCCCAGAACGCCACCGGCAACTGGATCAAGACTGTCCAGCGCCTGCCGGTGCGGATCGAACTCGATCCTGCCGAACTGCGCAAGCACCCGTTGCGCGTCGGGCTGTCGATGGAAGTCGAGATCGATGTTTCCGGTGGATGAAACCAGATGAGCGAGACCGCTTCATCAGGCGCAGGAATTGCCCCGTCCCGGCAGCTTGTTGCCGGGCTGGTGCTTGCCCTTGCCAATTTCATGGTCATTCTCGACCTGACCATCGCCAACGTCTCGATTCCGCACGTCGCGGGCAATCTGGGCATCACGCTTGAACAAGGCGCATGGATTATCACCTCCTACGCAGTCGCCGAGGCGATCTGCGTCCCCTTGACCGGATGGATCGCCGGCCGCTTCGGATCGGTACGCATCTTCCTGTTCAGCATGGTCGGGTTCGGGATCTGCTCATTCCTATGCGGCATCTCCGTGACCCTGGGCATGCTGGTCGCGAGTCGTATCGGACAGGGGATCTTCGGCGCCTTCCTGATGCCCATGTCTCAAACCTTGCTGCTCAGCGTGTTCCCGCCCGAGAAGCGCAATATGGCGATGGGGCTATGGGCTGTTACACTGCTGATGGGACCTGCTCTTGGTCCGATGATCGGTGGCTATCTCACAGAAAATTATTCCTGGCATTGGATATTCCTGATCAACGTGCCGGTCGCCATCCTGTGCATCGTGGTGGGTTTCGCACTGCTCAGGCCGATCGAGACCGAGCGGCAGATCCTGCCGATCGACTTTGTCGGCCTTGCCTTGCTGGTGCTTTGGGTCGGCTGCCTCCAGATCGTGCTCGACCTTGGCCGCAACCACGACTGGTTCGCCGACCCGATGATCGTGGCGCTGGCGATCACCTCTGCTGTGGGTTTTATCGTTTTCATTATCTGGGAGTTGGGAGAGGATCACCCGATCGTCGATTTGCGGGTGCTGAGGCACCGTGGTTTCAGCGTTTCCCTCACGGTGCTGTCGCTCGCATTTGCCGGATACTTCGCGGGGTTTGTCGTTGTCCCCCAGTGGCAGCAAGCCTGGCTCGGATTTCCTGCGACAGCAGCCGGCTTGTCCTCTTCGTTTTCAGCAATGGGCGGACTGATCACCGCGCCGCTGGTAGCTTTTCTGATGAGCCGCCTCGACCCGCGCCTTCTCGTTTCAGGCGGCGTTGCCTGGATAGCCGCGACGGCTCTCTGGCGTACAACCTGGACGACAGACGCGGACTTCTGGACCCTCAGCATCCCGCAGTTCGTTCAGGGACTGGGCGTTACTTTCATGATGCTCCCGCTCATGACCCTGACGCTCAATACGGTTGAGGAAAACGAGGTGGCATCGGCCGCCGGCCTGCAAAGCTTCATGCGAACCATCGCCACCGCCGTAGCGACTTCCATCACACTCTCCTACTGGGGTGATACCCAACGCCTAGCGCGTAGTGACGCGGTCGCTGTCCTGCAGCCGGAAGCGGCACAGGCAAGCCTTGCGGGACTCGGCTTTCCGCCCGACCAGGTACGGCAGATGCTCAGCAATATGGTCGACCTGGAAGCGACAACCATGGCGCTCATCCATACCTTCTGGGCGACCACCGCCATCCTTATCTTTGCTGCGTGTCTCATCTGGCTTGCCCCGCGACCCGCGAAGACTGGCGGGATGCCGATGGGGCATTGACGCGCCACCATTCATGAGCGCTGGTTCATCCAATAGCAGCATTCGCCCCGCCTCAGGCGGGGCGGGAGAGGTAGAGGAGGCGTGTAGCGGGTGACGGGCTGAAGGAGCGGAAGAGAGTTTCCCTCCGCTCGTCGTGGAGACCCGCCATGTCCCGATCCCACCCTGCGACGCTGCGAGCCGACGTCTATTCGCGCATTACCACCGAGATTGTCTCCGCCATCGAAGCGGGCGCCGGCGATTGGCGTATGCCCTGGCACCATGATGGTGCTGCCACGACCAGGCCGCAGAACGTAACCTCTCGCCGTCGCTATCGCGGTGTCAACGTGCTCGCACTCTGGATCGCCGCGGAGGCTAGCAGCTATTCCAGCGGCCTTTGGGGGACCTATCGTCAGTGGGCAGCGCTCGGCGGACAGGTCCGCAAGGGTGAGCGCGGAACCACCGTCGTGTTCTGGAAGCAGACCGCATCGCGCGCCGACGATGATCATTACGACGGCGAAGCCGGCCCCGGCCGCATGTTCGCCCGGGCCTTCACCGTGTTCAACCTCGCACAGGTCGAGGGATATGAGCCCGCTCCTGTCGCGGTATTACCCGAGAGCGAACGGCTCGAAAATGCCGAGGCCTTCGTCGCGGCCCTCAAGATTCCAATCACCGAGGGCGCATACGATGCGCACTACCGCATCGATCTCGATCACATCTTCATGCCGACCTTTTCCGCGTTTCGGGATGCATCGGCGCAGATGGGCACCCTTCTGCACGAAGCTGGCCACGCTACGGGCGCAAAGCACAGGCTTGACCGCAATTTTGCCGAGCGGTTCAAGCGCGACAGCCTGGCGATCGAGGAGATCTGCGCCGAACTGACAGCATCGTTCGTGCTCGCCGACCTCGGGATCGCCCACCATCCGCGCGCCGATCATGCCGCATACGTGGCATCGTGGTTGCGCGTGCTGAAGGATGACCCTCGCGCCATCTTCACCGCCGCCAGCAAGGCACAGGCTGCAGCTGACTGGATGCACGCCCAGCAACCTCAGGCCGAGGAGATTGCTGCATGAAGTGCGTCCGGAAAATTAGCGCTCGAAGTCAGATTAGGGCTGGACTGTCAGGATATGTCGCCTCGCTGACGCAGGCCACGCTTTGCGCCGAATACGGCCTGCCGAACGAACTTCACGACAGCCACGCCTCCTACATCCACCACTGGATGAAGATCCTGCGCGGGGACAAGACCGCGATCCTCCATGCGGCGGCCAAAGCCGAGCAGGCGGTCAAGTGGCTGCGCCAGTTCGACCCGGCGCTCACGGGTGATCTCAAAGAGGCGGCCTGACGGAATTCGAGACACGCTCGCATGGCGAGCGGGAAGGGGAGGGGGTGGGAGCCCGGCGCGCCATGGGGCGCGATGGAGACTTACGCCCATGAACTACGATCTCGACTTCCGCTATCGCCGCGCGTTGCAGCCCGACGGGCTTGCCACCATCCCGACCGCCACCCAGGCCGTGGTCGACGCAATGCAGGACGCGCGCAACGCTGGCATCGACCCGGCTCGCGATCCCGCGACCATCCTGCTGGCCAGGCATCTTGGCCGCATCGCGCTCGGCCATGCCCCGGACGAGACCTTCACCGAGGACACGCCGCTGCGCCGGCAGTGCATCGCCAAGATCGATGAACTGAAGTCCAGGCCCGCGCTGGTCGCACTTGCCCGCCGCGGGATCGGCTACGATCCTGAAGCCAAGCGCGCCTTCCACCGCGAGGCCCGCTCGGCGCTCCGGGTCGCAGCACGCCATCTGGGCCTCGACCCGGACCAGTACGACCTGCGCAGCAATTTTGCCGGCCCCGCTGTCTCCGGCGAGATCACCCTTCATGGTGACGAGATCTACGTTCAGGTCTCGATCCCCTGCATCCGGCCCGGCCGCGAAGTCATGTTCCGCCGCTGCAAGGGTCGCCAGGACTACCTCGGCGACCGCAATCACTTCTGCGACATCGCCGTCCTCGCCGCCCCTAACAGCTTCCGCGCGCTGGTCGTCCGCGAGACTGGCCTTTCCATCAACCCACGCAGCCAAGCGCTGCTCTAGGAGAAAACCTCATGGGCTGGCTGTTCATGTCACGCGGCGGGATGTCGCCTTTCGCCACTCCGAAGGCCTATCTCGACAACCAATGCACCTATCCGCCCGATCCGGACAAAGGCCGCGAGACCGGCCTGCGGGTGCTCAAATCGACGGTCCGTTCCGGTGCCTACTACGCCGCCTGCCAGAGTTACGATGCCGACGGTCCCAAGGAGACCTTTGCGATCATCTGCCTCGTCAAATGGAACCCCGGCGCGCGCAGCGGGGACGAGTTTGGCTACAAGGACAGTGCGCCGTTGCGGCGCTGAAATGGAGTATCAGTGATGATGAGGTAAGTTGAGAATGCCTCTGCTCGCCGGACTAACCTCGGGCCTCACAAGGTCTGAAATCCCGAAAGGGACGGG
>NZ_JAIZDA010000043.1 GCF_020404405.1 Novosphingobium sp. FKTRR1
TGGGCCAGAAGAAGCTCGTTCTTCTCAGCTTCGCTCAGCACATGAAGCGGGGGTGGGGCCATCAGCAGGGTGAATCAAACTCCGAGTCACCGCGCAACCATTTTCTGCCAACCTCCTGAGCAGTTACCGTCAGCCATTGGCCTGCCCCCGCTTGGCAAGAGTGGCGGCGAGCTGATCGGCGCTGGCGCGGGTGTTGGTTTGTTCGACCTGATCGGCAGCGGCCTCCAGTGCCGCAGCAAGTTCACGCGCCGCGCTGGGCGAATACGGCATATGTATGCCGTTGCCGCGAAAATTCAGACCTACCATTACCCAAGTCACGCCATCGGCGGGAAGTATCCCGCAGATCAACCTGTCGGCCTTGCAGAAATGCACGCCCCCCGCAGCAAAGCAGAATTCGTGCATGATGGTGTCATCGGCGGTGACTTCCCTCTCCACACCGTCAGGCATGTTGATGATGTAGTGATTGCGTTCGAGCGCCATGCTTACTCTCCCTGATTGTCGATGCGGTCGATGGTGGCCAGCGCGAGCGCGGCGAGTTTGACCAGACGGCGGCGGATGCGGTCGCTGGGTTTGCGGAACTGGACATCGTCGAGGACGCCGCGCGCTTCACCTTCCAGATCGAGCGCGAAAGCGCGCAGCGGTTTGGCCAGGTCGGCCACGGGCGTGTGGCCGAATTTGAAGATCTGTTCGTGGCGCTTGGCCATGACGTCTTCCATCGCGCGGACCAGCGCGTAGGTGGGGGCAGGCCAGCCACTTGCGCTGTCCTTGCCTGCAGCTTCCGCTGCATCGGTTGGGGTGAAGGGCGGAAGCTGGGTGTTCATGACGCGCCGCCACGGCCACGCGTTCGGCAATTTGTGCTGGCCAGACCGTGCGCCTTGCACAAGCGGTGCACCATGGATTGGCTGATGCCAAAGCGCTGGGCCAGCACGCCATGCGTTGTGCCTGCACGGCGCAAGGCCAGCAGCCTTTCGGCTTGCGCGGGCGTGAGCCTGATCATTGATCGACAACCGATGTGAGGCAGGGCGGCGGATCGGCGCGGAAGCAATAGTGCACCGCCGGTGTGGCCTGTGCTGCCGGGATGACCGGCGCGGTAAGCCAGCACAGCAGCGTGGCGGCGGCCAGCAGCAAGCCCAGTGCGGCGAGCGCGGCGAGGACATCGCCGGGGGTGCACGGTGGCGGGGGCGCGGCGCGGGGCATCACAGTTCCACCCGCAGCGTTGCCTGCTTGATCGCGAAGCCTGCCGCGTTTGCCGTATCGTTCAAGGCATCGGCCAAATGGCCCAGACGCGCCTTGCAAATACTGATGGCGATGCCCAGGGCGGTGACGTTGATGCGCTGATCAGGGTGTGCCCAAACCATCCGTTCGATGGTTTCCACCGCTTCGTAAGCCGCGTTGCAGGCAACGTCGGCAATAATGCCGGTGAATTCGGCAGGAACGCCGTTTTCAAGCAATTGCTGGCGAATGGCGCGCCTCATGCCCGCGCCGAAGTATTCTTCGTGATGGTTCATGACCGTTTCCCGAAATCGCGGCCGCCGACTATGCGCAAGTTGGTGGCGGCGCTGTCCATATCGGCAGCGGCGGCGGCCAGCGCGGCGGCATCGATGGTGGCGGCGACATCGGGCGGTATCCACCCTGCGAGCCAAGCGTCCACGGCGGCGCGCTGCCATGTGCTGCGCGTGTGGGTGCCGCGATAAAGCGCGCCGCCCTTGAGCATCGTCGGATATGGCCGGGGGAAGCCATGCTGCGCGATCAGCGCATCGACATAGACGACCATGCGGGCGTCGCTGAGGCGTTGCTGCCCCAGTTCGCGGCGAATGTACCAGAGATTGCAGGTGGTGGCTTCGGGGTCGTGCTGGCGACCAAGCCGCTTGCTGGTGTGCGATGCCATGACAGGCCTCCGTTGGGGAACAACGGAGGACTTGTTGGCATATCGCTAACTTGCGGTCAATTGAAATGTTGTCAAATCGACAACATCAAAGTTAAGGCCAAATTGGCTCGCTCGGTTTCATGTTCGCGCGGTAGGCGTCGAGGCTGGCTTGATCAGCGTCCAGCGATGCATTTGTTGCCGCGCGGCGTGCCAAGTCGGCTTGATCCCTGGCAGTTTGCGCGTGGGCTTGTGCCGTCGCAATTTGCCCGTGCAATTTGGAGTTGCTGAGATCGATGCTGCGCGCGAACGCGTCGAGATTGGAAATTTGACTTTGCATGTTGTCCATGCGCGCCCGAATGGCGTCCGTTGCCGGTGTTGAGCCAAGCAAAGGATCTGGCGCTGACTTCGAAAGGAGATCAATCTCTAAGGACAATATGTGAAGTTGATATTGCTGGTAAGCAAGGCTGCCGACCAACCCTAGCCCAGTGGCACAAAGTGCAACGATGGCAAGGCGAGCGGCAGTGGGCTTCATGCGGCATTTCGCGTCTGGTCGATGTTCACATGACTAAAAGTTTCCGTGTCCGACGGACGCGATCCATCAATCGGCTCGCGCGGTGCGGCAACGCGGGAAATCATTTCGCGTTGGATGGCATCGGCAGCACGAAAATTAAGGACCAAGGCAATCTCCGAGTCAGTCAGCGCGAGCACGTGATGATCGTCGGGGAGTAATTCAGCAGGCGCTCGTTCAAGCGCCTTACCGATCCGTCGCATGTAATCGACGGTCAACTGCATTTTGCCAGTTTCCAACTCGCTAATCGTCGGCTTGCTGACGTGGATCAGGTCCGCAAGCTGCTGCTGCGAAAAGCCTTTTTTGAGGCGTAGTTCGCGAATGCGGTTGGGCAAATTCGACATGCCCGGAAATTGGATGATGTCAGCACACATGCATAGAAGCTATTACCAGACAGCGCGTTGATCAAGGGTTGTCGAGCTGTTGGCGATTAGCTAACATGACCTCATGTCTGACAGCTCTTCCAATCATCCGCTAAAAAAATGGCGGTTAGGCAAAGGCTTAACGCTTGATGCGGCGGCTGCGATGGTCGGTACGACGCGCCCAGTTTGGTACAATTGGGAAAAAGGGCGGCGTCGTCCCGGCGCAAATTTCATGGCGCGGCTGCGTGATGTCACCGGGTTATCCGCCGATATCTTCTATCCCGACACCGAGCGGAACGCCGCATGACGCCCGCCATTCAGGCGATAGCCGCGCAGCGGGGTGGGCAATGGGGTGTGCTGCTGTTCGCGGACCAGCGCGAGGCGCTGTTCATCCCGGCGCCGCTGGTCAATGATGTGATGGCGCAGATCGCGCAGGCTGCAGTGGTGGCCGATGGCATGCACCCGGCGCAAGCGGTGGCGCTTTCCGACGAAGCGGGCGAGCGGCGGCGCTTCGATGTGAAGCAAGGTGTAGTGCGCAAGCCAGGACTGCTGGCCGGTCCGTGCGGGGTGCGGTCATGACCGTGCGATCCGTCGCCGAAATCGAGCAGGAATTGCGCGACAATGCCGCCGCAATCGGCCGCCAGTGCCTGCCCGGCGCGGTGGAAGAAGGCAATTACCTGAAAGCCGGGTCGATCCTGGGCGAGCGCGGCGGCAGTCTGGTGCTGAACCTGAAAGGCGGATCGACGGGCTGGTGGCGCGACTATGCGGGCACCGACAGCGGCGACATGCTGGACCTGATCCGGATTACCCAAGGCTGCGCGACCAAGGCGCAGGCCGTGGCCATTGCCAAGGACTGGCTGGGCATCCGCGACGAATGGGGCGCGGGCCAGCGCGCTGCGCCCGATCCGGCCGAACTGGCAGCGCGCGCCGAACGGCTGCGGCAGGCGCAGGAGCGGCGGCAGATCGAGGCGACGCGCGAGCGCGAAGCGAAGATCAGGGGCGCGCGGGCGCTGTATCTGCATGGCGAAGCGCGGCCAATCGCGGGCACACCGGCGGAGGCCTATCTTGCTGGGCGGGGATTGCGGCCAGTGGAAGTGAAGCCCGGCGAGGGGCCGCGCTGGCCCGGCGCGCTGCGGTATCACCCCGAGGTCTATTGCAAGGACGCGGGGGTGAAAGTGCCGTGCCTGCTGACCCCGCTGTATCTGGCGGATGGTACGCACGTGGCGACGCACCGGATCTGGTTGCAACCGTGCCAGCGGCGCGGATGGACGAAGCTGGACACCGAAAAGCCCAAGAAAGTGCTGGGCGCGATGTGGGGCGCATTCGCCCCGATCAACA
This sequence comes from Novosphingobium sp. FKTRR1, assembly GCF_020404405.1. GTDB lineage: Bacteria > Pseudomonadota > Alphaproteobacteria > Sphingomonadales > Sphingomonadaceae > Novosphingobium. The sequence goes on from NZ_JAIZDA010000043.1 coordinate 4,136, forward strand.
AAGGCGCATCGGGCAAATCGATGCGGGCGATGCGTGAGGATGAACCGGTTTACGTGACCGAAGGGGTAGAGGACGCGGTGGTGGTGCGCATGGCGCGACCCGAGGCGCGGATCGTGTGCGCGATATCGCTGGGCAATATCGGCGCGATCGTGCTGCCAGAGGCCGCGCGGCGACTGGTGATCGTGGCCGACCGCGATAGTAACCCAAAGGCGGTCGACGCGCTGGAACAGAGCATTGCCCAGCAGCAGGCGCGCGGGCTGGACGTGCGCCTGGTGATGCCACCGCCCGGCATCAAGGACGTTAACGACTGGCTGTTGGGCGCGTGCGCCAATGGGGCAGCGGCATGAGAACCGGCCAAGCCTATCGCGCCAGCGCGCGCCGTGCGTTTGACCTGCCGCCGCGCTGGGCGGAGCGGCGCGGGCGTGTGGTCCTTCGACAAGCTCAGGACGAGCGGCAATGGTGTGACGCCACGAATGAGCGCATTGATGCGTTGGATCGCATTTTGGCCAATTTCGATCGCGAACCCTATCCGGGTTTTGAAGACGATTTGGTCAAAGCCTATCCCGATGGGCCAGTAGCGGTAATCAATTGGGATTTTGGTTCAGCAGTTTCCGGGGTGGAGAGCGAATCGGCCGAGCGGGCAGAGCCTGCAGGGGACAGCGGCCGCGAGGCACAGGCAGCGGAAGTATCGAGCGGGGCCACCCCGGATGGTGGAGTACTGGACCCCGCGAATGCCGGTGAATGTCCCCAAGACCCAGAGATAGAAAGCTTTCCGGCGCAGCCTCTCCCGCGCCGGAAAGTCGGACCGGCGCGGGGCAATGTGCAGACCCCCCGCATAGCACCCGCGCCGGTTCGGGTTGCATTGCCGTCGACCAGCGCCATGGATGATCGCGCCGTCCGGGTGCAACAGGCCGGATTGACGATCGGCGCGCGACGATCAGTGGCGAAGCCCGACACCACCTGGTGCGCGGTGTGCGCCTGGCACAAGCCGCTTTGGATGGGCCGCGACTGCATCGAGGCAGGATGCCCGCTGAAACCGCTGGCGCGCGCGCAAGGCGGCAAGGCATGATCGGCGCCAGCCCAGATCCTTTGGCGCAGATCGGCGCCGCGCTGGACAACCCGACCCCAGCGCCGACGATGGCTGAGCCGGGCGAACGTGTCCGCGGCCAACACGACGACGGTGACGAGCCGTTTCCGCTGGACTGTCCGGTTATCCCGCTCGGGGCCCAATCCACGATCGATGGCAGTCAAAAGTGCTACTATCTCAACGTCAACGGCGAAATTGTGGGGCTGGAGTCGGGCAACAAGCACGGAAAAGGCAATCTTGCCGGGCTGTTTGGGCACAAAGTCAAATACCTTGAAAGCCAATGGGGCCGCTATAGCGACCCGAAAAAAGAATATTCTAAAGTCGAAAAGCGGTGGATTGAAGTGGAGCCGCCGCGCCTGATTGGTTTTGACCAAGGCAAAGCCAGTATTGCGCTCATCTCTGAATGCAGCCGTCGGGGCATCTTCGATCCAGCGGGGCGGTTGCGCGGGCGCGGTGCGCATGCGCTGACCGGCGGCGGATTGGTGTTGCACCTGGGCGACGCGGTGGCGGCGCTGGTGGCGCGTGCGGACGGCAAGCTGAGCGATCTAAGCTGGCATGACACGGGCCTGCACCAGCGGTTTGTCTATCCGGCGGGTGCGCCGCTGTCTCGGCCGTGGGCACAATCCGTGGGCCCTGCGGCGGCAATCACGATAGCCGAACGGTTGAAACGATGGAACTGGAAGCGGCCCGATCTGGACCCGATTTTGCTTTTGGGCGCGATTGGGCAGGGCTTTATCGGCGGGGCGCTGAGCTGGCGATCGAACGTCTGGATCACCGGCCCGCGCGGCACCGGCAAGAGCGCGCTTAACGGGCGCGAAGGACTGGTGCCGGGCCTGTATGGCGACATGGTGTTCCGCACCGCGAACACCAGCGCGGCGGCGATCCGACAGAGCCTGAAAAACTCTACGGTGCCGGTCATGATCGACGAAGCCGAGCCGGGCAAGGACAGCCGCGCCATTGACGCGGTGGTCGAGCTGGCGCGGGTGGCATCGAGCGGCGACAAAGTACACCGGGGCGGGCAGGATCACAACGCGACCGAATTCACGCTGCAATCGCCATTCTGGTTCAGCTCTATCAATATCCCGGCGATGGAGGCGGCGGACCGATCGCGCCTGGCCATCCTGGAGCTGCGACCGCTAAGCGCCGACGCAAAGCCGCTGGAGCCGCTGCCGCTGGCCGATCTGGGCCGCAAGCTCTTTCGGCGAATGATGGATGGCTGGCCAATGCTGGCCGAATGCAAGCGCCGCTTTCACGTGGCGCTGATCGAGGCGGGCCACGACAGCCGCGCGGCCGACCAGTTCGGCGGGTTGTTAGCCTGTGCGCATGTGCTGCTGAACGACGAAGTTTGCGATGACGAGGACGTGGCTGACTGGGCGCAGCATTGCCGCCCGCAGCGCATGGCCGAAGTCAACGATCAGCTGAGCGATGAAGATGCATGCATCAACCATCTGCAAACGGCGCTGGTGCAGCCACGCGGGCGCGACAGCCGCGAGGCGGTGAGCGAGCTGGTGGCACGCTGGGTGGCCAAGAGCCTGAACCCCGAAGGGCTGACGGACGACACGCGCGGGTATGTGGAGCAGTTGGGGCTAAAGGTCGTCAACCCGGTCTATCGCCCGGCTGATGGCGCCAAACCGGCGCGTTGGGGATCCGAAAGCCTGATGCCTCACGCCGCGCCGGGCTATCTGGCGGTGGCATCGACGCACCAGGCACTGAACGCGATCTTTGCCGGGACGAAGTGGCAAAACGGCGTGTGGAAACAGACGCTGGCGCGCGTGGAGGGCGCGGTGGAAGTGGCGGCGGTAAGCTTTGCGCGCGCGAAAATCCGCGCGGTGCTGATCCCGCTGTATACCGTGATTGATGAACGCGAGCTGCCCGACCTAAGCAAGCGTGATGCGGCCCGCGCGTGGCTGGCCGAACAAACGCAAGGGCCCGAGGCATGATCGCCCCGGGCCCGGTGGTGGCGCGTTTGGTGGCGCGGTCAACGCAGGACAGTGGCGTCTGCGTTCATGATGCTTTCGTAAGCCCGATTGCCATTGGCTACCGGATCGACTTCGGCGGAAGCCGAAATTTTCGCCCTCCATTCGCGCGCGGCAAAAGGCCGGGCCGCTTTGATCAATGTTTCATCATCACTCGTGGACTGCGCAGCTTCGAAGCCCACAGTGTAGATAAATCCTGTATCCGTCGTGAACTGAACAGTAGCGGTCATGATCGAGTCTCCCTTCGTGTAGGTTATCTGTGGTGGTGGGCCGCTGGCAAGTGCCAGCGGCGGGGATTGTCAGGTGCGTGTGAGGATGTCGGCGCATTCGAGCAGCTCGACGAGGCGGCGCGCCCAGGCTTCGGCATCGCGCTGCTTGCCGCACTGCTTGTAGGCGATGGCCTTGGCGAGGGCCTGCGCAATCTTGCTACGGTCGATCATGGCGGAAATTCCTTTGCAGGGGCCCGCCGGGCGCGTGCCCGGCGGGGTGTGGCGGGTTCAGGCCTTGAGCGCGCGCATGCCTTCGGCGAGGGTCCACAGGGCGCGGTTGACGCCCACGTTCTGATCGATGCCGTTGATCGGGCGGGTGCTGCGACGGATCACGCGGCCGTCGTCGGTGCGGCGCTGGCCGTGCAGACCGCCGCGAACGATGTTTTCCTGTACCGCGTTGAACGTGGTCCACAGATCACCGCCGACGTCGGCCGTGCGGCGGCGGCGCAGTACCTGGTCAGGGGTGACCGGCGCGGCTTCCTCGCCATAGCGAGCCACCAACGCCGCTTCGGCGAACACGCGCTGTTCGGGCTTGGACAGCTGCAGCGCGGCCATTTCGCGGGTGCTGTCAATCAGCCGCGGGAAGTCCTGCGCGATGGTGTACGCGCCTTCGATAATCTGGTCCTGAATGTGGCCCTTGTGCGGCACGCGCACTTCCTCGAACTGCTGGCCCGCAATCATCGAATTGGTGCAGACGAAACGAACCAGACCGGCGAACATCTGATAGCTGGTGGTGCCATCGTGGCTGTTGACAATGATGACCTCGGCCGCCTCGCTCTCGGTGATGTGTTCGGGTCGACGCAGGCGCAGCATGTGCTTGGCATGGCCGGTGCGGGTGCGATCGCGCGGCATCGCCTGCACCGCAAAGAACGGCTGCCAGCCTTCGCGGCGCAGGCCCTGCACGATATCGATCGTCGGGACGTACACGTACTTGTCAGAGCGGCTGTCGTGCGCCTCAGCGGCGAAGATCGAGGGCACCACCTGGCGCAGCTGGTCATCAGTCAGCGCCTCACGTGCGCTGATCTGGCGGGCGTTGTGGCGGGCGAAGCGGGTGGCAAGAGTGTGGTGCATCGATCTGGTCCTTTCGACCCTTGGCGCGGCCTGATTGCCGTCGCCTTCGATGCGTCTCATTTTCGGGACGTATCTATATTTGTCAATATGACCAGTGAAAAAAATTTGCGAAGCATTTCCGATGGTGCTTGCGATCGCAGCGGCACCGTAGGTGACGCGGTGCGCGATCGCTCCACAAATGCCGCAATCGCAACGATTTGCATGGTGGCTGTTGGCTCTCAGCACGCGCCGACGCGCGGCCGCAGCGGCACCGCAGGTGACGCGGTGCGCGGCCGCTCGCTCTCACCCTGGCCCGCCGGGGTGCGGATCGCTGGCGGGCATGCGCGGCGCCTCGCTCAACCTGTGTGTTTGACCCCGGCCCGTTGGGATGCGATAAGGCTGGACAGCCAGATTGCCGCGCGTCGCGGGACCGGGGTGGCGGTTGCAAGCGCAACCGATGTGCAACCGCTTTGCAACTGGCAAGACACTGAAATTGCAGGACTTTTTACGCGGTTGCAGTGGTTGCGCGCTGTCCTTTCGCGTGATGCGCATGCAGGCGAGCGCGTGCGCGACCATGCGCGTATACGTGCGCGTAACGCTGCAACTCTGCAACCACTCAGGTTTATTAATATATATCAATGGTTTAATGGTTGCAGAAGCGGTTGCACATCGGTTGCGCTTGCAACCGGCGTCGGCGGGCTCGCGCCTGGTGCGGATCTCGACCGAAATTCAGAATATTCTGGCGGGTGGAAATGGCGGCCGCTCGTTAGATTGGGCCGGCAGCAGTGTGACGCGGGGGAGGGTGGCGCAAACTTTCGGCGATTTGCTGGCGCTGACCGGCGCGCGATCGGCGGCGGCTCGATGTCGACCAGGCGAAGCAAGAATGGCGGATTTCTGCGGTTTTCGGCGGGTCGGTTGGAGCGTGTTGGAACGATGCCGTTGGAACGTTCGGCGCAAGGTGTTGCAAGGCAAGGGTTTTTCGGTGCGGTGCATCTGCCTGTCAGGCTGACCGCATCGCCGAGCGGCGACGCGATGGCAGGGGGGGGCTCGATCAGCCCGGCCGATGGGGGCATGCCCCCATCGGCCAGCGGCACAGTCCCCAGCATGGTCGCGCGCGGCGCTGTTCAAGTTTTGATCGGACTTCCGGCCACCTGTGACCATACCCGAGATCGAGCAGCCGTGCCGGATGGGGGCCATAGTTGGGGACCACAGAACGGGTCGGGGTGGAAATCCCGGACGGTCCAGCGAAGCGCTGCAAAGGTGGGTCGGGGTGATTGGCTGGCTGAAAGCCTGCGTCGATCTGCACACGCTAGCGGGGAGCTTGTCTGTGTCAACTGAGCGCGGCGGAAAGATGTGGGCCGATGGCGCGATGCGCGATGCCAAGGGCGAGATAGATGGCCGTGCGACCGCATCGGCCGAACAACTGGATTTTCTGCCGACCCCTGAGGAAATGGCCGAAGCTCATCATGCGCTGGCGCTGGACACCAAAGATGGGGCGGTGCCAGTACGCGATGTGCTGGCCGAGGCGCGGCGGCGCGGGCGCAAGCGCGGATCGCGCAACCGCCGCACCGATGATTTCGCGCGATGGATCCTGTCGTACGGGCAGCACCCGGCGGTGACCTTGATGCAAATCCAGTCAACCCCGCCTGAAGTGCTGGTGGAGCGATCGGCAGCGCTGGATAGCCCCAAGCGCCGGTTGACGTATGGGGATGCCCAGAGTCTGATCACGCGCTGTGCGGATATCCTGATGCCTTACATCGAGGGCAAGAAGCCGATCGCGGTCGAGCTGGGCGTGAATGGTGATTTCAACCTGCTGATCCCCGGCCTGAACATCAGCGAGAGTGATGCGCGCCGTGCCGCGCAAGGCGACTTCGTGATTGATGGCGAGCTGGTGCAGTACCTGCCCGGTGATGATGACGAACCGGAGGATCAGGCCAATGGCTGAATCGTTCGATTTCCATCCCGACTTCGGGCCGGACGAACCGGACCTTGATCACGAGCCGCTGCCGCCTGCGCGCGAGATGAAGCGGATCGGCCCCAAGATGGACGGGATGATCTCCTCGCGCGCGTTCATCGTCGGCGGCATGGGCCCTGTGGGCAGCGGCAAGACGATCGGCTTTTCAACAAAGTTTCAGCACCACGGCGCGCGGCAGCGCGGAACGATGAACAGCGCGGGCCAATTGGTGCGCAAGGCGCGCTATGCCATGATCCGCGATACCTACCCCAACCTTGACCGCAACACGATCCCCAGCTGGAACAAGGTGGTGCCGCGCAACATCGGCACGTTCGTGAATTCCGCGCCGCGCATCCATCGGTTTTCGTTCGTGCTGCGCCGTGATGGCCACATCCTCGACACGTCGGCCAAGGCCATCGACATTTGCCAGATCGAAATGGAATTTCGCGCGATCGGCAACCAGACGGTGGAAGACGCGTTGCGCGGGCTGGAAGTGACGGCGGCGCTGGTCAACGAAGCCGACCGCACGCATCCCGATATCCTGACCTTCCTTGCAGGCCGTGTCGGCCGCTACAGCGATCTGGATCCGACGCTGGTGGTCGATCCGTTCATCGCGCTGGATCTTAACGGGTGCGACGATGAAAACTGGACGCACAAGGTGCTGGTGGAACAGCACCTGGATGACGACGTGCTGCGCGCGGTGCAGGCGGTTTCTGCTGGGCGGCCGCTGATCGAATATTTCGAGCAACCGCCTGCCATCCTGGAGGGGCCGGAGTTCGAAGGCGGGTGGATGGTCAACCCGGCAGCCGAGAATGTCGAGAACCTGCCGCAGGGGTATTACGAACGGCAGTACGCGTTTGCCAAGATGCGCGGCAACCAGACCTATATCGACCGTATGTTGCGGTCGAAGTACACGCCACCGCTATCAGGCCGGTCGGTATTTCCCGAGTATATCGAGGATATTCACTGCGCAGACTTTGCCGCGATCCCCGGTATTCCGCTGCTGATCTTTGCCGATCAGGGTTTGCTGGGTGCCGTGTTGATCTGTCAGCTGGTGAAGGGCCAGCTTCGCGTGCTGGAAGAAGTGGCGGCGGTATTCGAAACCGCCGACGACGAAATTCACGTGGTGCAGATGGGCGGGGAAACGCTGGGCCGTCAAGTACGCGAGCTGCTGATCACGAAGTATGCGGGGTATCAGATCGGTGATGCCGTGTGCGACCCGGCGGGGGCGGCGGGCGAAAATGCCATCGATTTCAGAAGTTGGCGACAGGATTTCCAGAAGGGACTGGGCCACAAGGTGCGCAAGGCGCGGGTGCCGCGCAACGCCATCCAGCCCCGGCTCAAGGCGGTGCGGGCTCGGTTGAACGCGCCGATCGGCACACAACGGGCGTTGCTGGTGCATAGGCGCTGCACAATCACGCGCCGGGCGTTCCGCACGAAGTATTTTTACCAGCGGGTCGGAAAGGGCACAGGCGAGGGCTTCTATGCCGATGTGCCCAAGAAAGTGCAGGGCTATTCCGACGTGATGGACGCCCTGCAGTACGGCTGTTTCGAAGTAGAGAAGGGCCTTGATCTTTCCGTCGGAGGACAAGGCCGCATCGGGCATCGGCAATCCGAAGTCGTCAATGACAGCGACTTCGACGAATTCAGAGGAGCTTGATCGATGGCATTTCTTGGAGCTTTGGCACCGTTGCTTCTTCAGGCGGGTGCGACCGCCGCAGCTACGGCGGCGGCATCGAGTCTGTTGGGTGGTGGCGGACCCGGACAGGTTGCGACTGTGCCGCAAGTGCGGCGCGACGATGCCGCCGTGCAGCAGGCTGGCGATGATGCGCTGGCGCGGCGGCGTGGCGGTGCTGCGGACATTCTGACCGGATCGGGCGGGGCGGCTGTACCGTCGGCCGCCGTCGGCCGCCTGGTGCTGGGTAGTTGATCCAGCCTGACAAGCAAAACCTGAGGAAGGACTGAATGATGGCTGACAATACAAAGATCGCAACGTCCCAAAATGGAGACGCAGCAACCGATGCAAATGGAAATGGTACGATGGAGCAGGCGCTCGCTACCGCGCACGATGAACTGGCGGCGGTGACGGCTGAACGCGATGAACTGGCGACGCAACTGGCGGCGCAGGCGTCCGCCCTGGGCGAGGCGAACACCGAGCTGGCTACAGCGCGCGATGAACTGGACGTGCTGCGGGCTGAGCGCGATCGTCTGACTGCCGCAGTGGCAACAGCCGAACAGTCGGTGGCGGCGGCACCAGTGGAAAGCCCGGCGACGCCGCGCGATTGCGGGCCGCTGGCTGACAATGCCGTGTTGACGCTGGACGATCTGCGCGCGGCGATCGGCGCTGCAGATGATGTGCAAGTGGTATTCAGCGACGGCCAACAGGAAATCCTGACGCTGCAGCCCTTGCGCATTACTGGCGCGGCATGGGTGAACACGGTGCCGGGGTTGAAGCTGGCGGTGCCGGGTCTGTTGATTTTACCAACTGAACAAGTCGAGATCGCGGGGTACGCCCTGTTCCTTGATGGCAAGCAGGCGGCATGGTCGCCGCGCCCCGATGTGCTGCGTATCCCCGCTGGTCAGCAGTCGGACATTTCCAACGATGTGGTGTTTCCCGGCTGACCGCCTTGTGCCCGGCCAGATGCGGCCCGGCCGGGCACTTTCCCGATCCCATGGAGCGCGTGATGGACGAAAGCATTCAAAACGAAGAACAGGCCAAGTGCGATATCCGCGATTTTGGCCGGCTGAAGGCCGAGCGTGCCCCATGGGAAAACACGTTCCGCGCGATCGATGAGCGGTTCCCCAGCGGCGCTGGTGGCTTCGTGCAAAAAAGCCCTGGCGGCATTCGCGGTGGTGCCAATTTTGACAGCACGCACATCACTGCGCTGGCGCGGTTTGCCGCAGCCGGGGTGGCGATCACCACGCCCGAGGAAAAGCTGTATATCCGCCCGCGCTTTGCCGATCCCGCGTTGAACCGGCTCCGCGATGTGCAGTTGTGGTGCGAAGAAGCCGGGCGACGGCTGTACGATATCCGCCATGCGCCGCACACAGGGTTTTCGGTGAGCGCGAACGAGGATTGGGACCAGCTGGGGCGGTACGGCACCAGTCCCGTTTGGAGCGAGGCGCGCGACGGCGTACGCGGGGTGCGGCGTGGCGGCCTATTCTATCGCTGCCTGCACTTGTCGAGCACCTATATCGACATTGACTATTCGGGCATCGTCAATCTGTGCGTGCGCTACATGGTCAAGACGGCCGATCAGCTGGAAGATCAGTTCGGTCGCGAAGCCCTGACGCCCAAGATGATCGAGGCGCTGGATGACAAGAAGGGCACAACCGAATTCGAGGTCATTCACTGGATCGGTCCGAACCGCGATTATGATGCCGAGCCGATGGACTGGCGGCGCTTTCCAGTGGCGTCACGCTATCTGGCGCTGGGCGAAAAGCTGTATGTGCGCCGCCGTGGCTTTCATTCGATGCCGATCTCGGTTTCGCGCCATGTGACTAGCGCGGGCGAAAAGTACGGGCGCAGTCCCGGCATCCACATGTTGCCCAACATCGAAGGCGCAAACGCCATGCGACGCACCACGCTGCGGGCCGGTCACAAGGCGGTCGATCCAGCGCTGGTGTTCAATGATGACAACGGCATTACCAAGATCGCGACGAAGCCGGGCGGCCTGACTGCCGGGTTGATGGATGAGAACGGGCGCATACTGGTGGGACGGATGCCCGGTGGCGAGGCAGCATTGCCCTATGCCCGCGAAGATCTGAACGATGAGCGTGAAATCATCCGCACCGAGTTTCTGGAAGATTTCTACAAGATACTGACTGACCCCAACAGCCGCATGACCACCACGGAAGTGCTGGAAGTGATGGCGAAGCAAGGCATTCTGGTGCGGCCGTTTGCGGGCCGTTACGCGATGGAAAAGCAATATCCGATGACCAACCGCGATCTGGAACTGGCACTGGATGCCGGACAGATTGCCCCACTGCCGCCCGCCGTGGTCGAGGCCGGGGCATGGCCGATCATCGATTACGAAAACGAGCTGGCCGCCATGGCGCGGGCGCAGGAAACCAGCAAGACGATGCGGTTCAACGAGGTACTGACTGGCCTTGCAAATGCCAGCAAGGATGGCGCGATATTGGACTGGCTGAATGAGGACGCCATGGTGCCCGGCATGGCCGAGGAAATCGGCGTGCGGCCGTCCTACGTGCGTAGCCCGCAAGAAGTGCAGGCGATCCGCGCGGCGCGCCAGCAGCAACAGCAGATGACCGAGCAGAGCCAAGCGGCGCTGCAGAATGCGCAAGCCTATGCCGCGATGGCAAAGGGCAACCAGTTGGCGGCGGCGTGACCATGTTGAGCTCGCAAAACCGCCTGCGCTGGCGTGCGGTGCTGATATCGCGCGCGGCAAGATTGTGCCTGTGGATGGCGCCGGAATGGCTGCGCGACCGGTGGCTGGGCGTGTTGTGGCGGGCGATGTTCCTTGGCCCGGATGACGGGCCGCACCGTGCAGGCGAGATCGTGCTGGCTGATTTGCGCACTTATGCCTTCCTTGACCGGTCGACCATCTTCGACAGCGACCCGCTGGTGATGGCGTACCGCGAAGGGCGGCGATCGGTGGCGTTGCGACTGATGAATTACCTGAACCTGGACGAGGACGCGGTCCAGAAACTGATGGAGGTAGATGATGGCCTTGGAGACTGACGGTAACGGTGGTGGTGGTGCGGGTAGCGCAGTCGACATGCTGGGCGGCGCTGGCGGCGGCGCTGGTAGCGACGGCGCGCAAGGCAGCGGTGGCGACGGCGGACAGGGCAACGGTGGCGACGGCGGACAGGGCAACGCGGGCTGGTTTGCATCGCTGGGTTTGTCCACTGATGCGGCGGGCGAAAATGCTGCCAGCAACCACGATTACGTGGCCAGCAAAGGCTGGAAATCGGTGGACGACATGGTGGCCAGCTACCGCCAGGCCGAACACGCGCTGCGCAACGGCGGCCGGATCGCCATTCCGGGCGAAAACGCCAGCGCAGAGGAAGTCGCGGCGTTCCGCAGTGCGATCGGTGTGCCCGAGGATGCCAACGGTTATGCGATCGAACCGCCCACGGGCGCCGATGGCAAGCCGGTGCCGCTGAACAGCGCGCTGATCGACCGGCTTTCGGCCAAGGCGTTGGAAGCCGGTATGCCTGCTGGCGCGTTCAAGCAAGTGCTGGGCGATTTCATTCAGGCGCAGATCGAGGAGCGCAGCGGCATCGAATCCGCCGGGCTGGAAGGCGCGCGCGCTTGGGTTGCCAAGCAGGGTGCCGACAGCGACGTGAAGCTGGCTGCGATCGACCGAGCGGCAAAGGCGTTCGATCTGTCGGCGCGCGATCTGAACGAACTGCGCAACCTGTGGGGTGCTGACAAGGCCATGAACATGCTGAGCCGGGCGGGGCTTGGCATCCGCGAGGACAGCATGGTCGATGGAGGCCGTAAGTCGTTTGGCCTTTCGGGCAGCGAAGCACAGGCACAAATCAACAGCCTGCGTTCCGATCCGGTATGGGCAGGCAAAGCCATGATCCCCGGCACTCCCGAAAACCTGCAATACAAGCGGCTGAACGACATGGTGGGTGAAGCGGCCAATCGCGCTGCGGCGGGTTGATCGAAAGATTTGCACATTGGGATTGACAAGCCCACTTGACGCTGGGCGCAAAACGAATCATTTTTGAGAGGAACTGGGGCTGGTTCGTCGTTTTTGGCGGACCAGCCCTTGGGACCATAAGCCCGGCCAAGCCTCGATCCGCCCCGGCCCTGATGTGGATGCATCCGCGCACCCGACGCGTTGTATCGGCAGAAAGCGCCGGACCCTTGGTCCCCAAGCCTTTCGCGAAACGGTCTGACAACCCTTTTGCCGAAAGGCCATTGCCATGAGCTTCAACGTTACGCCTGCAATGCAGGTTGCGTACAAGAACAACGTCGAACTGGCGCTGCAGCAAACCAAGTCGATGCTGTACGACAAGGTGATCGTCCAGAGCGATGCCAGCGCCGAAAAGGTCAAGGTCAAGGATATCGTTGGCAACACGGGGCCGAACGAAGCCAACGAGCGCCACGGCGACACGAAGTACAACAACCCGACCTATGACGGCATCTGGATCCCCAAGCCAAACGAGCTTTACTATGCCGACCTGATCGACAATGCCGACAAGCTGGGCACCAGCATCGACATTCAGGGCACCAGTACGATGACCGGCGCCGCCACCGTGGCCCGCGCCAAGGATCAGCGCATCCTTGAAGGCTTCTATGGGCCGGTCATTTCGGGCAAGGCCGGTACGACCACCACGGCGTTCCCTTCGGGTCAGATCATTGCGGTGGGCACCGGCGGCGCAAGCGGTGCGCAGAAGATGAACACCGCCAAACTGCGCGCGGCAACCAAGCTGCTGCTGCAGGGCTATGTGCCCGATATGTCGCAGCGCTGGATGGTCCTGACCGCTGACGACAACGACGCCCTGCTGACCGAAGTTCCGGCGACCAGCGCCGAATTCAAGGAAAGCTTTGGTGGCGTGGTGTCCGATGGGCTGGTGCAGAAGCTGCTGGGCTGGAACTTCATTCACATGGAGCTGGACAACCCGCTGCTCTCGACGATTCCCGGCCTTGCCACAGACGGCAGCGGTTACCGCAAGACGCCGTTCTGGGTGAAGCAAGGACTTGTGGCCAACAGCTGGCAAGACCTGAACACCAGCGTCGACAAGATGGCGGGCAAGCAACTGTCGATTCAGGTGTGGGCGGGCACCACGCTGGCGGCCACCCGCACGCAAGCCGGGTATTCCGGCGTCATCCTGAACCAGAAGGGCTGATGGTGGTGGCGGGCGTGTGCCTCGCCACCGTTTTCACGCGCATCAAGGACCAATGCAATGGCGACGTACTATCTCGATCAATTCGTGGGCGTGGTGGATGGCTCGCAAATCCCGGCGAACAAGGCCGATGGCCGTTATCAGAACGCCAAGACCAAGGAGACTTTCGCATCGAAGGTGGCCGGGCAGGCGTGGGCATCGGGCGACGTGATCTATGCCGGTCGGCTTCCGGCCAATTGCGTACTGCGCGAGGCGTTGGGCATTACCGACACCACGCTGGGTACCGCGACGCTGAGCCTGGGCACGCTGGCCGCGCCGACCAAGTACGTCAACGCCAAGACGCTGACGGCGGTGGACGTACCGACCGCGCTTGGCCCCAAGGGGGCGCAGGCTGCCGCAGCACCCAATACGGTCGATGAAGACCTGTACTGGACGGTGGGCACGACCACGGTTGCAAGCGGCACCAACCTGACGCTTGGGTTCCGGTTCGGCGCGATCGGCTGATGAAATTGGCGGTCGGGCGTGCGTGATGCTGCCCAGACCGCCAACGGGGCCGCTGCCTGCGTCGAAACAGTAGCGGCCCCGATCCCATTCCCTTCGATCAGGAGCATTGGCCATGGCCGCACAGTACAAGTTCACGCTGCAGCGCGGGAAAACCGACCTGAAAGACGTGACGATCGCGGCCGGTAGCGCCGAGGCGCAGAGCGATACGGTTTCGGTGAACATCGATGTCACCAGCATGAACCGGATGGACGCACTGATGCTGCTGGAAGCGATCGAGAACTATATCCTGCGCGCACCCTGGCCGCCGTTGTAAGGCTGCAGGGCACAAAGCATGGCCAGCGAAATTCAGGTGGCCAAAGTGGCCGCGACGGCAATCGGATCGGAACTGGCGATCACATCGCTGGACGACAATCGTGTGCTGGCGCGCACGCTGAAAGAAAACTGGGATATCGAGCGGCGCGCGACGCTGCGCGACAGCAGTTACAATTTCGCCACGCGGCGCTGGGCGCTGGCGGCGGCTGACCTGACAGTCACCGATATCGAGCCCTATCCTTACAGTGCCGCGTTTCGCCTGCCGGGCGAGTGTCTGCGCTTTCTGGAACTGCTGGATAATGTTGCGCGGCTTGATTACCGGGTCGAGGGCGGATTCATCCTGTGCAATGTCGGCGGGCCGCTGTACGTGCGTGGCATCAAAGACGTGCCCGAAATGGGTGTGTGGAGCGATGATGCAGCGACGGCATTCGGGTTGCGGCTTGCATGGAAATGCGGCCACAAGATCGCAGGCAGCAGCTTTGACCAGAGCACGGCCGAACGCAAGTATCGCAACGCGCTGAATGATGCGGGTCATGTCGATGCCATCGAAAATCCACCAATGGATCAGGAAGAAAGCGACTGGGTAAACGCCCGGCTGCGGTGGGGGATGCAATAGGCCATGGCCAGCATCCGCCATATGATCAGCGCGTTTCTGGCGGGTGAAATATCGCCAATGCTGCAGGGGCGTGTTGATATCCAGCACCACGCCTATGGCTTGCAGACTTGTGAAAACTTTGTGCCGATGATCGAAGGGCCGATCGTAAAGCGACCGGGCTTTCTGTATGTTCGCGATGCCGATCCAACATCAAGCTGGCTTTCGGCATTTCGGTTCAGCGTGACGCAACAATACGCGATCGAATGGGGCAATCTGAAAGCACGATTTTTTACCCAAGGTGGCCGGATCGAAAGTCCGCCGGGCACGGCATACGAAGTGGCGACGCCCTATGCCGCTGCTGACTGCCCATTGCTGAGCTTTCAGCAAAGCCATGATCGGCTGTACATCGACCATCCCGCCTATCCCCCGGCCGCGTTGAGCCGGACCAGCGCGATCACGTTCAGCTATGCTGCCAGCGCGCTGAGCAATGGCCCGTTTCGCGATCAGAACACCAACGAAACGATCACAATCACACCCAGCGGCGCAAGTGGTTCGATTACCCTGACCGCATCATCCGCGTTGTTTGTTGCCGGACACATTGGTTCGCTCTGGCGGATCGAGGTAGAGGATTTTGCCAGTCTGACGGCGTGGGAGCCGGGGCGCAAAGATGTGGTCAGCGGCACGCAAGTGCGCAGTGATGGCAAAATCTATCAGGCTATAAGCAGCGGTGTGACCGGTGGTGTGCAGCCGATCCACGAAGCGGGCAGTTATTACGATGGCCAGAACCTGAAAGATGTGAACGGCAACGGGCCTTATGGCGTGTTGTGGAAATACATTTCAGGAAAGTACGGGATCGTAAAAGTAACCGGCTTTACCAGTTCAACACAAGTGACGGCAACCGTGGTCAAGGCATTGCCGCCGCCTGCTGTCGGCGCGGCGACCTGGCGGTGGAGCGAAGGCGCCTTTTCGAATGCGCGCGGGTGGCCGGGGCTGGTGCTGCACTTCAAGGGGCGGCAAATCCACTTCAAGGACTTTGATGTGTGCGCCAGCGTGGTCGGTGATTACCTGAACCACGATACTGCGACATCGAACGGCACGCCCGAGACCGATCTGGCGTTCCGCCGCACGATCGCCACCGATAATCCCCCGATGTGGGTGGTATCGGACAGGGCGATCCTTGCCGGGACTGCCGACAGTGAACTGGCGATCGGCCCCACCAACGCGGCGGCACCGCTTTCGGGAAGCAATATCGCGGCCACGCCGCAAAGCTATTACGGCAGCGCCACCGTGTTCCCTGTCCAAGTTGGCACGGCCACGCTGTTTGTTGAGCTGGGCGGGCGCCGAATGCGCAGCACCGATTTCGATTTTGCGCGCGATCGATACAACCCGGTGGATCTGACCGCGGCGGCGCGCCACATCACTGCATCGGGCATTGTGCAGCTTGCCTATCAACGGTGGCCGACGCCGCTGTTGCATGCGGTGCGCGGTGATGGCCAAATTGTGACGCATCCGTGGACGCGCGAAGAAATCAAGGGGTTTTGTCGACTGGTGCCCGGTGGCAATGCCACGGTGCTGTCGGCGGCATGCATCGTTGGCGCCGATGGCAAATCCGATGATCTGTGGTTGCTGATCAGCCGACCCACGCCCGGCGGAACGCGCCGCGAAATCTGGAAACAGGCATCCTGGCGCGAGCTGGGCGATCCGATCGATCAGGCGTTCTTTGTTGATGGCGGAGTGCAACAGTCAGCCAGTGCCGGGCAGACCCATTTCAGCGGCCTAAGCCATCTGGCGGGGCAAGCGGTGGCTGTGCTTGCAGGTGGCAACGTGGTGAGTGGATTGAGCGTTGCAAATGACGGCACGCTGGATTTGCCCGCTGATGCCATTCCGCTGGCTGGTGGGTACACGCTGGCTGTAGGCCTGCCTTACACCGCCACGGCGGTGACGTTGCGGCCTGAACCGCAAAGTCAGAGCGGGACCATACAGGGACTTCGGCAGCGCGTGGTGCGTCTGGTGCTGCGCTTGCTCGACACGCTGGGGATAAAAGCGGGTGGAGTGAGCAACGAAGATGGCGTGGTCGATCCGCTGGAAGAAGTATTGGACCGGGCAAGCGAAACGGCGCTGGATGAAGTGCCGCCGCTGTTTTCGGGCGATACCGTGGCAACTTCGATCGAGACGAGTTTCAATCGCAACGGACAAGTGCAATTCGTTTCCGATTTGCCGCTGCCTGCTGTGGTCAGCGCGGCAATGCTGAAGCTTGACGTAGATGCCAACGATGCCTGAGAACCTGATCCGAAAGTTGTTGAGCAATACCAGCATGTTGTGATTCACGCCTCTTTGCGAAGAGATGGAGTGAATGGTGACATGGACTGGTATTGCCCGGCGCGAGCATAGCCGGGAGGGATTGCGA
>NZ_JAIZDA010000044.1 GCF_020404405.1 Novosphingobium sp. FKTRR1
ACCTCAAACTGCGCGCCATCACCTCGGAATGCTGCGCGGATAATTCTCGGAACGCTGCGCGCCATCACCTCGGAATCCCGCGCGCCATCAAATCGGAACACCGCGCGCGATCACCTCGGAATCCGCACTCTGCGACACCGATATTGCTGTTCCATGTTTCCAGTGGCCGCAATGCTTGGCATTCAACTTGGATCGCTCGCTACCAGAAGGGGACGCTTCAAAGCTCGCGGGAAGAAGCCGAAAAATTTGTATCGCGTCGCCTCAAGCAGGGCACGGCCTTCCGCATGCTGGTAACTCCGGGCTGGCACCTTCAGTTTGATCGGAAGGCGTATCTCGTTTGCGAGATCAACACGAAGACCCCATTTTCGCGCTTACGCGTGGCTAGTTTTGCTGTCCCAGGCATCACGGAAAAAGAGGCGCTGGCGATGCTCAGCCCTCGCTCGGAGCTGTGGCGAGGAGCAGCGCCTCAGCATGACAGCGTCATTGCCCAAGAGACAAAGGCGGCTGCCACAGCATTCACGCCATGGACCGAGCGGACTACCCATCCATATCAAAAGCGCACGCCAGGCCGATACAAGCGGGAGTCCGACACCGCAGGAATTCACTTTGTACCAGTGGGTGCCTCAGGGCAGCCTGAGTACGATGTCAGCGCATTTGAAGCAGTGCTCACGGCTCACCCACCTGTGCACAACTAGTCTGTTTTCCTTGTGTCCCGAGCGGCAATAGACAAGCGTCAGTTGACGCCTCGAGCCAACAATGGTCTAGTTTTGTTCTATGTATGTAATTGAGCCTCAGCACCCTGGGAAGGCCGTCCGTGCCGATTGTCTCGGGCGCCACAACCTTACCGTTTTCCAAGCAGCAAAGCCGCTTGGCGTGACGCGCCAAGCCCTCAACAATCTGGTGAATGGCCATTGCGGCATCTCTCCAGAGATGGCCGTGCGTCTTGCAACGGTGTTCGGCGGGGAACCTGAAGCCTGGCTGCTGCGGCAGATGGAATATGATCTAGCCCATGCCAAGGTACGGTTGGCAAACGTCGATATTGCTGCCCTCGCAGCTCATCCCGTCATTGAGCAGCAAGCGAGGCTTTTCTGATGGCAACCCGCGCCGCCTCCGTCACCACGCTGCACCCTTCACTGCCAGGTTTTTGTCCCGTGACAGAGGCTGTGGCGACCATGGCTCTAGGTGGCACGGATGAGCGTGGTGCCATTTTCACACGGCTTGAAGTCGTGGATTTCATCCTCGACCTTGTTGGCTACACCGCCGATCAGCCGTTGCATGAGCGGCGGGTGCTCGAGCCCTCGTTCGGGCAAGGAGATTTTCTACTCCCAATCGTCGACCGCCTGTTGGACGCTTGGCGCATGGCTGGATCGCCAGCCCCTGTAGCAACGCTATGCGATGCGCTGCGCGCGGTTGAGCTGCACCATGCTTCTGCTGAACACACGCGCCAAGAAGTCACTGCCCGTCTGAGGGCGGCGCATATCAGCAGCCGCGACGCCACCATAATCGCCGATCACTGGCTTACCTGCGGTGACTTTTTGCTCGCCCCCATTGACGGCCAATTCCACTTCATCGTGGGCAATCCGCCCTACATTCGGCAAGAGATGATCCCCGATGTTCTGATGGCGGAATATCGCGCCCGCTACAGCACCATCTACGACCGTGCCGATATCTACATCCCGTTCATTGAGCGTTCCGCCCACATGCTCGCACCAGGCGGGCACATGGGCTTTATCTGTTCTGACCGTTGGATGAAGAACCGATATGGTGGGCCGCTTCGACAGCTGATCGCCAGCCACTTCCACCTCAAGACCTACGTCGATATGGTCGATACGCCGGCATTCCACGTTGATGTCGTCGCCTATCCTGCGATCACGGTGATTTCACGTGAGAAGCCAGGGCCGACGCGTATCGCGCATCGCCCCGCGATCACCGCACCCGCACTGACTAACCTCGCCCAAGCGTTGACCGGCCTGCACACGCCCGCGCCCGAAAGTGGCGCGCGTGAGATCCACCGCGTCACCAATGGTGACAACCCATGGATTCTTGAATCGACCGATCAGCTGGCACTTGTCCGCCGTCTGGAAGCCGACTTTCCTACGATCGAAGAGGCTGGTTGTAAGGTTGGCATTGGTGTCGCGACCGGCGCAGATAAGGCATTCACAGGTCCTTACGAAGCGTTGGATGTTGAGCCGAGCAGAAAGCTGCCGATGGCGACAACCCGTGATATCGACAGCGGCATCGTTCTGTGGCGCGGACAGGGGGTCATCAATCCGTTTGGCGATGATGGGCGCTTGGTGAACCTTAGTGATTACCCACGCCTGCGTCGTTATCTTGAGGAGCGCAAAGATCAGATCGCCAATCGGCATGTGGCGCAGAAAGCCCCCGCCAACTGGTATCGCACGATCGATCGCATTTATCCTGAGCTTGCCCAAAGGCCAAAGCTCCTGATTCCGGACATCAAAGGTGAAGCGAACATCGTCTATGAGGAAGGGCGGCTCTACCCGCATCACAACCTCTATTTTATCACGTCCGACAGTTGGGATATGCGTGCGCTTCAGGCAGTTCTTCTTTCTGGCATCGCACGGCTCTTCGTCGCGACCTACTCGACGAAAATGCGGGGCGGCTACCTGCGCTTCCAGGCGCAATATCTTCGCCGTATCCGCCTGCCGAAGTGGCAGGACGTTCCCGCACCGCTTAAGCGGCGGCTGATCGCGTCAGCGTCGGCCAAAGACCTAGACGCCTGCAATCTGGCGGCATTTGAATTGTATCAGCTGTCTCCCCTAGAGCGGGCAGCACTTGGGGGAGGGTCTGCCAATGGCGCTTGATTTGGCCAACTACGAAGCGAAGGCAAAAGAAGCAGCGATGGCCTTTTGGGGCAATCGTGAGAAGGCACGCCAGGCGCAGATCGAAGCAGGCAAGGCCGATCAAGGCGAACGCGCTGGCGTTACCGCTGGCAAGAACATGGATGGTTTTCTCGCCATGCTGATCGACATCGTGGAGGCCAATGGCCCCGCCGATGCTAAAATTCACCAACAGCGCTCTGTCCTGACGTTGCCTGGGTATTATCGGCCAACCAAGCTGTGGGACGTTTTGGTGATGAGCGGCGGGCGGCTGATTGCCGCCATCGAGCTCAAGAGCCAGGTTGGCCCATCGTTCGGCAACAACTTCAATAATCGGTCCGAGGAAGCCATCGGCACCGCCCACGACCTTTGGACTGCGTACCGCGAAGGCGCGTTCGGCAACCAGCCCAAACCATTTGTGGGCTGGTTGATGATGGTGGAGGATGCACCCGAATCCCGCCGTCCCGTGACTGATCGGTCCCCGCACTTTCCTGTTTTCGCTGAGTTTCAGGGAGCGTCATACCTTAAGCGCTACGACATTCTGTGCCAACGCCTGGCGAAGGAGCAGTTGTATAGCGCCGCGGCCCTCATGGCATCGCCTCGCACGGCGTCGGCAACGGGCGACTTTTGCGAATTGTCCGAACTGACCAGCCTCAAGACCTTCGTCACGTCGCTTGCAGGTCATATGGCGGCCGAAGCGGCACGGGCATAGCAGGTATGGCGGCAGGTATTCATCCGCCGTTTGAAGCCTTTTATATCCTAGCGATGCAATGGCATACCGAGTCCGCTGCCCGCTCGATCGAGCTGTTACAGCGCTGGTTGGAATTGGTTGACGCCGACGATGAGCGGGCCTTGGCCCTGCCGAAGGAAGCCTTGTTCCAAGAGCTACAGAACATACTCCATCAATTCGGGTGTATATCTCGGTATTTCTTCCCTGCGCGTAACGCGTCTATCCACGCGGACCGAGCGATGCAGTTGCGTCAGGCATTCGCCGTTCCTGCCGATAGCCCACTCGCCGATCGAGAGCTGCGCAATGCGATCGAGCATTTTGACGAGAGGTTGGACAAGTATCTTGCAGGTCATTTGGTCGGGCAGATCATACCTGACCATGTCGGCTATTCAGTCCCAGAATCTGAGGTACCCTTGCACGTATTCAAGGGCTTCTATGTCGAGAATCTCACGTTCGTACTCCTCGGTCAGCCGCACGAAATGCGGCCGATTATCGCCGAGCTGGTTCGCTTGCATAATTTACTGATTGATTGTGACAATGCTGGACTCAGGTTGCCACGGTAACGACCCTAGTAGTGATACCGGCACTGCGCGATCAGCAGGCCGTCGTCGGTTGGTTTGTAAACGAGCCGGTGCTCCAGATTGATGCGCCGCGACCACCAGCCTGACAGCGAGCCGCGAAGCGGCTCAGGCTTGCCGGTGCCCGTGAACGGGGTGCGCACGCATTCCTTGATGAGACCATTGATGCGCTGCACGAGCTTGCGGTCCTGGCCCTGCCAATAGCAGTAGTCTTCCCACGCATGCTCGCTGAAGATCAGCTTCATTCGGCGAGAGGGCGTTCCACCCCTTTGCCCGCTTCCAGCGCTTCGATCGACGCGGCAAGTCGTGCGGCGTTGGCGGGACTCTTCAGCAGATAGCGCGTCTCTTCAAATGAGGCGTAGTCTTCCAACGACATCAGGACGGCCGACGGCTTGCCCCGATCGCGGGTAATCACGACAGGCTCGTGATCGGCATTCACTGCATCGATCATCGCCGAGAGGTTCTTCCTCAAATCACTGTAGGACGTGGTGCGCATTCCGCCATTGTACGCGATTGCGTACAATTTGCAAGCGCGACGTTCGGCTACCGACTTTTCTGCAACAGGGCGTCGGAAAATGCAGGTTCGAGACCGTCGTCGTCCCTCACCCCCCTCGCCTGCGGTTTAATATGTGATAATGTCCTTTATCACATACAGTGAGGTAGAGAGATGAGCGATCCAGGCACCGCATTTTTTGAAGGGCTGTCATGGTATCTGGAAACCCGCCAGTGGGCGCGGGTGAAGATAGATACATGTCCGCATGGCTCGACAGGTCAGGACATCAAAATGTTCCACTACCTGTATTTCGCCAATCTCTTCGGGGCGATCGACCTTGTGGACGACCATCTCGTCGCAACCGAACAGGTCAAGCGCGGGGCATTCCGCGATGAGGTGAAGCGCAATTTCGCTGCGCCCGCGAATTTCGACTTCGCTCTCGAACTTCGCGATGCCATTGTTCACCGAGGCATAGACCCTGCCGCCGCAGGCCATAGCGACAACCAGGTGATCTATGTGCTCTGCCCAACGGGCATTAGCAAACGAGGGCAAGCCGATGATTTGCCCTGCACCTTCACCTATACCAAGGAGCTAGCGGCAGAATGTGATCGTGCTGCCAATACGGCGATCTTTCAAGCGATCGAGCAGCGTGGCTTCCTCGCACATGGAAGCGCCTCGATCAGTCTGGACGACACGATGAGTGCAGTCTCAGCCTCAACCGCGATGCCTGATTGGGCCAAGGAAATGGCCAAATCCGCCTTAGCCGACATGGATTTCGATCGGTTGGCCGCAGAACTGGCCAGCTCTCGGATCGAGAAGATTCGCGGTTTGCTTGGACGTCCACGGCAGGATGGAGAGGCAGCCGCATGAACCAGCTCGCCCGCATTGACCCGACCCTCTTGCCGCCGATCGTGGCGCGCTCGGTGCAGGGCGCGGGCATGCGGTTTCTGGAATTCTTTGCCGCTGCCATCCGAAATCCGCACACGCGCCGCGCCTACTACCGTGCCGCCTTGGATTTTCTCCAATGGTGCGAACAGGCGGCAGGCGTTGCATCGCTGGCCGACGTGCAGCCCTTGCACGTGGCTAGTTGGGTCGAGCTGCAAACGCGCAGCCGCGCCGCGCCTACGGTCAAGCAGCGGCTTGCTGCCATTCGGCATCTGTTCGATTGGATGGTGACGGGGCAAATCGTGCCCCACAACCCAGCCGCTTCGGTGCGCGGTCCCGCCTACCGCGTCCGTCGCGGCAAAACCCCTGTGCTGTCTCCCCAAGAGGCCCGCACCTTGCTCGATAGCATCGATGCAACCACGCCCGTTGGATTGCGCGATCGTGCGCTGATCGGCCTAATGACCTACGCTTTCGCGCGCGTCGGCGCCGCCCTGCAAATGCAGGTTGGCGACGTGTTCGTGCAGGACCGCCGCCTTTGGGTTCGGCTGCACGAGAAGGGTGGCAAGGAGCACGCCATGCCCTGCCACCACAGTCTGGAGCAGTACCTCCACGACTATATAGAGCAGTGCGGATTGGCCGCCGACCCGCGCGGGCCACTGTTTCGGACGATCGACCGCAAGACGAAGCAGTTGAGTCGCACTCCCCTGCCCCAAGCCAACGCCCATGCCATGGTGCGCCGTCGCGCCGTGGCTGCTGGCATTGCCACGGCGCTTGGCAATCACAGCTTTCGCGCGACGGGCATCACCGCCTATCTCAAGAACGGGGGGACGCTGGAAAAAGCCGCTACCATGGCGAACCATAGTTCCACGCGGACCACTCAGCTCTACGATCGGCGGCCCGACGATGTGACCCTGGACGAGGTGGAGCGTGTCCTGATCTAGTTCAAGGATCGCCGCGCCATCACTGTTGGTGGCAAGGCGCAGGTGTAGGCCTCACGATCACGCGCCACTTGTGGTACAGTCACCCAACCAAATTCAGCGAGGCGACATGGACAGCGTGCAGGGAAAATTCGAAGGCCCGTTCTTCATCGACCGCGATCTTGCCGTGCATGGCATGATTACCGAGCTTGCCACCGTGCGGTCTGGCTTCACCCTTGTGCTGCACGGCATGGTGACAGGAGACCTCGTGGTCGAGGCGGGAGCCCGCGCCACGATCCACGGCATGGTCAATGGTTCGGTGATGAATGACGGCGGGCATGTCGAGATTTTCGGCATGGTGGATTCCGTCGTTGATCGTTCGCCAACGGCGGTGACTGTGATCGCCCCCAAAGCCCGCGTTCGTGCGCAACCGCGTGCCAACGTCCTGTAGGTCTGGCCCATGCTTCCGCCCGATGCCGACATGACCAACATTGCCTGTGAACTTGATGTCTATCGCCGCGCCGTCGCCTTCGCAGGCGGTAATCCCCATGTGCGCATTTCTGCGCTACAGCGCGAGTTGCGGATCGGGTACAACCAGGCGGTGCGTCTGATCGACTGCATGCAGGCCGCGGGGTGGGTGTTTCTCCGTCGGCGGGAGAATGGCGGGCCTGCGAATTTTGGTGGAGACATTCTTGTCCTTCCGCTGAGGGACGAATCTGTCCCCGAGGGGTAGGCCGCCCATGTCTCTCGAAGTACAGCGAGCTCGTAAGCACATGAAGCAGCTAAGCAGGATATGTAAACATATAAGGGGGAGCCAGATTTGACCCCCCTGCCCCTCTGGAATTTGCAAATCATCGGCGTATCTAGGCTGCATGAGCACGCCACCAACCACCCCGACCCCGCCGATCGCCCTAGGCGATAACATTTTCGCCCTGCCTGGCATCAAGAAGCCAAGGAAGGCGGGGAAGGAAAAGTGGTCCGACGCCATCATGGCGCGGGGCTACAGCACGCTGCCGTCGATCCTATTCTGGGGGCAAGGCCGTCTCGACCTGGCACCCGACGAGTTCAACGTCCTGCTTCAGCTTATCAGCCACTGGTGGACGGCGGATCAGGACCCGCACCCTGCCAAGAAGACCATCGCCGCGCGCATGGGTAAGAGCGAGCGCATGGTGCAACGGCACCTGACCAGTCTGGAGAACAAGGGCTTCATCCGCCGTGAGAAGCGCTTCAAGCTTCACCAGGGGCAGGACAGCAACGGCTATGTGCTCGACGGCCTGCTGGCCAAGCTGGAGGAAATCGCCCCCGAGTTTGCCAAGACCGCCGACCAGAACAAGCGCCGCCGCGCGAAGGTGGAGGCGAAACAGGCCTGAGATTTTGTGCTGCGATCCACTGCAGCGCGATCGGATGTAGGAAGCGGCGCTTCCAGTCAGAAACATCGGCCCCTTCCACAAGGGCATGATGACGCCGCCGCTTCCTACGCCATCCTTTTGTAGCAGCGCCCGTGCGCTTTGCGAGACGGTATCCGAAGGAGTAACTATGGGCAGGCCGCTCAAGCGCGACATGGATTTCATCCGCACCTTGTTGCTCGACATCGAAGATGGTCGCCGCGTGTTCGATACAATCGGCGATGACGTTGCTGCTGCCCTGGGCGTTGATCCCGCCGAAGCCCTGCCAGCGGATGAAGCCGATCGCCTCGATTACCACCTTGGCCTGCTGGACGATGCGGGGTTCGTGGAGTTTCACCGAACAGGCGGAGGTTGGCTGGTCGATCGCATCACATGGAACGGCCACGAATTCCTCGATACCATCCGAGACCCCGAGGTCTGGAAACGCACGAAGGCGGGTATGTCAAAGGCAGGAAACGCCAGCGTCTCATTCGTCTGGGAGTTGGCCAAAGCCTACGGCAAGCACGTCGCCAGTGAGCGGTTGGGCATCGCGCTGGGGTGACGCCCGCGCAAATTTTTTCGCCAGATTCGGCGTAGTGGGTGTTCGCCGAAGATAAATAGATTTGGCCCAGCCGATGGTCCGTTGGGTGACAAATCAAAGGAATGACAATGAAAAATACCCCACCCCTTACCGAGCATTAAATCACCACCCGCCTTGCCCACATCCATGCCCGCTTGGCATGGATTTCCGAGCGGGAAGCGCAGGCGGCACTGGTTAATGGTATTGGCGCACATGGCGAGTTTAGCGCTGAGCACGCACGGCTGACGGCAGCGACCGATCAGCTGCTGGATCAGCTCAAAACCGTTGGCGGCACGCTGCCGTTTGGTCCTGCCTGACACTGGGACACCGATGATTGTAGCGCTCTCTCAGCCAGATCGCCGCGCTACATGCCGATCCAGATCGACCTAAATCTTGACGATGCGTGCGGTCGGTCTGGACCAAAATTGGCATAACTCTGCTGTGGACGAGTTGGTAGGATCCCCAGTCCCCTGCAGCAGCCTCAAACGTTGCCTCCGCACATTAGCCGATCGACGAGATCACCAATAGCTGCAGTCGCCTCCAACAGATGCCAATCATCCAGATGAGCGTAGCGCGCTGTGGAAGCAACGCGAGCGTGGCCAAGCAGCTTCCCGATCATCGGCAAGTTCTCGCTGTTCATCGCGGCGTGGCTGGCAAACGTGTGGCGAAGATCGTGCAGTCGCACGTCATTGAGACCAACCTTTCGGCGCATTTCGACCCATACGTGGGCCAGACTGCGGATGGGACTCTTATTGCGCCAGTTCCAGAACAGTTGACCAATTCCCGTTTTTCGCGGCAACGCATCGATCACATCGCGTGCTTCCTGACCGAGCCAAACGGTTCGCGGGCCGGTCTTGCTATCACGCAGGTTTAGCCGCAATCCACGAAGGTCGCTCCACTGCAGGCTCAGGATTTCACCGATCCTGCACCCAGTGAGAAGCAGCAGAGTAATCGCCGAAGCGTGCGTACGAGCAACCAGATCATTGCTTGCCCTGCCAGCCACGAGCAAGGCTCCCAAACGCGCCAGTTCGTCACCTGACAAAAAGCGCTTGCGATGCACGCGCCTGTTTTGCCGGATGGCGCAGCAGGGATTGGAATTCTCCGGACGATAGCCCCACGCCTCCGCCTTGTTGAGCGCTGCGCGGAGGATTTCGAGACAACGGTTGGCAGCCGCAGGCCCGGACCTATCCGTCAGCGCGGCAAACCATCGGGCAAGTGCAGCCTCATCCAGCGTGTCGATGCAGGCGTCCGGAAACGCACCGTCGATGTGCGAGCGCCGATAGCCCGTCATCGTCTCCAACGTCGACGCCTTCCAACCGGGAGCGCACCGCTCCCAATACTCGGCAATAAAATCGTCCATGCGCGGCGCCGTCCTTGCACGCTGCCGCACCTCGGCGGGATCATGTCCGACCTGGGCGTGTGCCAAGACGCGGCGACCAACGGTAATGGCTTGATGGCGCGTAAGAACATGGGCGGGCCCGATCGTCACCGTACGCATCCGCCCACTCATGCGGGTCTGCACGACGTAGGTCTTGCGGCCACTCTGGTAATGACGGATCCCAATGCCACGCTCGCCCGCGAGCCAAGTCGTAGTGCGCGCCCTGCCCCTTGGCTCAGCCGCAAGCGCGCGGTCCAGTCCGACTTCTCCGAGTGCCCCGGCGACGATTTCACGAAGCGACAGCTGCGTCATGACCTCAATCCCAGAGCTGATGCCATAGTCGAGGATACACGCGCCGCAGCTTCGGCAATCGTCTCGTCGGCAAGGTGGGCATAACGGGCAGTGGTTTCCGGCAAGGCATGGCCGAGCAGCCGGCCGATCGTTGCCAAGGGCACACCTTCCCGCACGGCTATCGAAGCGAAGCTGTGGCGGAGATCATGCAAACGAACGTCCGGCAGCGCACAGGTTCGACGAAACCGCCACCAGAATGCTTCAAGAGACATGTGCCCCTTGCCCCGCTTTTTCGGGAACACCAGCGAGACGCCTTCGCGTCGTGGCAAGCTCTGGAGAATTGCCAGGGCCTGCCTGTTGAGCATGACGATCTTTGCCCCGGTCTTGCTGTCCGGCAGCACAAGACGCGGAGGCTGGACCCAATCCCAGTGAAGCCCGCAAATCTCGTTCAGGCGCGCGCCAGTAAAGATCAGCAGGCTGATCGCCGCGACCTCATTGGGATAAACGTCTTGCACTTCGGCAAGCTGACGCCCGAGTCGTGCATACTCGCCGGGGCTAAGGAACCGCTCCATCGCCTTACGCCGGAACCGTTCGATGCCCCGACAGGGGTTCTTGCCCTTTGGCCTGTAGCCCAGCTGCTCAGCATATTTGAGCATCGCGGCCAGTACCGGCACCGCGCGGTTGAACTTCGCCTCGGCGACATCCGCGCAGTTGTCCCGCCAACGCACGATGTCGGTCCTGTCCATTTCGTTGACCCGGTGTTCTGCAAAGAACGGCAGGATATGATGGTCTAGCGCGGTCCGGTTACGTCTCTGGGTAGAGGGCTTCCAATGACGCGCGCAGTCGCGCCAAAACTCTTCGGCATAGTCGATGAAAACTGGTCCCACAGGAACCTCGGGTCGCTTGGGCAAGCCATCAAGCGCAACCTCGGCGAGATGGCGCCGCGCTTCCCGGCGCGCGACCAGGGCCTCCACCTCATCCGCGCTGCCAAGCGTAATCCGACGGTGCCGCCCCCTATAGCGTACGCGGACAAACCAGGATCGGTGTCCACCCGGCTGAACCCGCATGCCGAACCCCGGCAACGTGGTGTCCCAGATCTCATATTCCGCCGGCATTTCCTGCCTTTGTCGTCGGGCAAAATTACCGTCCAGAAATGCCTTTCGAGGGCACTTTTCAGGCTCCGGGTGCAAATAGCCACTTTCCGTGCACTCCGGCGGGCCAAAATCAGTAAATTTCTGCAGTTTTTGCGGGTACGAATGGCCAACGTCGGCATGCAAGCTGCCACACACTTCGGCGACTGAAAGTCGTGGATTTCCGCCATTTTTTGCCATGAAAATACGGATATCCGTGTACGGTGTGCCCCTCAATCGCCAGATTTGAGCGACGTCGGGGAATGTGGGGTGGCTTGATCGCAAGGCATGGGTGCTTGGGTCTTCCGGTGGGGCCAGGGCATGATCCCGGCGAATGTTGGTGGGCGGATCAGGCTTGGAGCAGGCGAGAGGGCGATGGCTGCTGGCGTGCGTTCTGACACCCTGCTTGTCTCCGGGAGCATGAGATAAGGGATGGGGTGGGGCTAGTCGCCCCACCATTCGCCTTCCGCCGTCCCGGCCTGCCCGTCGGTGGCAAGCGATGCCTCGGCTGTTCTGCGTGCCTGTGCCAGCCAGCCCTGTTCGAGGCTGGCGATGATGCCGTCGAGATCGTCGTGTTCGTTAGTGGGATTGATCATTGTAACCTCCTGCGTCGGTATCGACGGGCAGGCGGACGGTGGCGGTGCGTGGTCTCGGTCAAGGACGGCGAAGCCGCCGCGCAGCGGGGAGCGGGGGTGCCGATTTTTCCGCCAGGAAAAATTGGGGGTACCGCTCATCCTTGAGGGAGGCCGCGCACTGCCACCATCATGGGACGGCTATGGCGACCTGTTGTGTTTCTGTGTCCTTGCAGGCGCCGCCCCTGCCCCCTTATGATGGCCGCGGGATGGTGTCGCTGCCTGCGCGTTGCACGATGCCCGGTTCCGACGCTGTCGTTGTTCGCAAGCGCCGGAGGGCCAGACATGCAGCACTACCATCTGCTTGAGCGCGAGATTGCCGAGGACGATCCGGGCCTTGCCGGCTTGCTCGCGCAGGCGCACGGCCAGCGCGAGCGCGCGATCTGCCTGTGCCGGCGCGATCACAAGCTGCCGCTCTACATCGCGCACCGACAGGGTGGATACGTGCTGGCGCGCTGGCCCGGCACGGGACCGCGCCATGCCTCGGCCTGTAATCACTACGAGGCACCCGATTCCCTGACAGGGCTCGGCCAGGTCCGGGGATCGGCGGTGGTCGAGCACGAGGACAGCGGCGAGACCGAACTCAAATTTGCGTTTCCGCTGTCGCGCGGGCCGGCGCGCGCCGCGCCTTCGGCTTTCACCAACGACAAGCCGGCAGTCAGGACCAATGGCTTGCGCCTGACGATGCAGGGGCTGCTGCATTTCCTGTGGGACAAGGCGGAACTGACGCACTGGCATCCGCGCATGGGGGGCAAGCGCAACTGGTTCGTGGTCAGGCGCGCGCTGCTCCATGCCGGGCTTGCCTGCCGGGCGCGCGGCGAAAGCCTGGCGCGCGTGCTGTTCGTGCCCGAGACGTTCCAATTGGAGCAGAAGGAGGACATTGCCGGGCGGCGCCGGTCGGACCTCGCGATGGCGCATGCCTCGAATGAGGCCATCATGGTCGTGATCGGCGAGATCAAGGCGATCGAGCCGGCGCGTTTCGGCGAGAAGATCGTGTTACGCCACCTGCCCGACTGGCCGTTCCTGATGGACGAGGAGATGGCGCGCCGTTTCCACAAGCGGTTCGCGGTCGAAGAAGAATTGTGGCGCTCGGACGGTGGCGGCGGACACCTGGTGATGAGCGCCTCCTTCTCGATCGGGGCCTCGGGCCTGCCCCAGCTTTTCGAGATCGCGGTCATTCTGGTGACCCGCGAATGGATGCCCTACGAAAGCCTCGACGAACGCGCGCTGGTGAGCAAGGCCGTCGGCGAGGGGCGGCGCTTCGTGAAGGGGCTGAGGGTCAACCTTGGGCCTGACCAACCGATCGCCAGTATCGCGCTCAAGGATACCGGGCTCGATGCGACCGCAGTCCACCTCGTGCGCAACGTCTCCGATCCCGCCTACGACGACGCGCTGGCCGCGCTGATGATGACGCCGGGGGTGCGCCATGTGGCCTGGCAACCGGGCAACAGCCTGCCGCCGCCTGCGCCCCGGTCCTGATCGCGCTTGCTTTGTCCCGACCAGGCGCGCGGCATGTGGGGCCAGAGCCCCACTACGCCCGCGTGCCTTGCCGCCAGATAGAAAAGAGAAAATGGAGGACGCCGCAGGGTGCAGCGCCCTCCTTGCGGCAGGTTCAGAATGCGGCACCGCGCCGCGCAAACCGCCGCTGCCCGTTCACGGCAGGCGCGCCTTCGGGAAAGGCCGGCTGCTGGTGGCTCGCGGCGAAGGCATGGTAGGGAACGCCCGCCTCGCGCACTTTGGTCAGGAGGTTGGCCTGAAGTCCCGATCCCTCGCAGATCACCGCGTGGACAGGCTTGAGGTTCATCATCTGCTCGTTGCGGGCGAACCCTGCGCGCTTGCCCATCGCGCGATTGAGCGTGAAGCGCACCGTCGCAACGCCGCGCGAGGCCGCCCAGGCGTGCGCGATCTGGTCGCAGCCCCGGTGCTGGGCGGTGGTCGCAAGGATCATGCTCGGAATGCGCGCGAAGGTATCGTCGAGCGCCTTGTAGAGCAGTTCGTGGTCATGCCAGGTGTCTCCACCTGAGAAGATCACGACGGGACCGGTGGGTGCATGCGCTTCGCGGCGCTTGGCTGCGCGCGCCGCCAGGAAATCGCGGGCCTCGATCTGGCTCGCGGTCGTCGCCGAACTGACCCGCGATCCCCGCGTGGTCGAGAAGGGTCGGCCGGTTTCGACGTGGAACACTTGCGCCGCATGGTCGCGCATGCACTCCATCGCTTCGCGGCAACTCTCAAGCGTCTCGCACAGCAGGCGCGTGTCCTCGACTTGCGTCGCGTGGATTTCGGACGGGTCCGAGATGCGCACCAGTTCGCCCAGTTCCCTGGCGGCATCGTCCTCGCGGCCCTCGATGCGCTTGGCGACAACGTGGAAGCTGTTGGCAAAGCCCCAGGCGAGATCGGCAGCGAAAGGTTCGAGCCGCGTATCGCGCAGCACGTCGAACAGCGTGGTCATGACCATTTCGACAGCGGCGCGGGCCTGGTCTGGATCGGGCATGAAGCAGACTTCCGCCTCGTCAACGATCGACAGCTTGGCGCGTTCGTCATGTTCGATGAAGGCGTGCGCATAGGTCGATGCCTGGTCGGTCGATCCGGTTTCCTCGGCGATGAAGCTCGCGAGATCGGCGAAGTTCGAGAAGGTTTGCATGACGTGTAGCTCCTGAGTTTCGTCATCGGCTTGATGACGCCCCTCATCCGGCAAGCCGTGCCCAGCCCAGTCAGGGACGTTAACCGGGAAGCCAGGTCGCATCGCGGCCCGGACCCCGGTTGACGCCGCGAAGCGGGGCATGGGGGAGCCGATTTTGGGGGCGGGGCCGCCAGGCCGCCGGCGACAAAATTGGGGGAACCCTGCATCCTTGACGGGGCGCCAGGCCGGGTTGCCACACTGGGAGGACACAGAAAGGGTTGGGTATTACAGCTCCTTCCTTTCCCCGGGCGGACATCCGCCAGGGGAGAGGAAGCAGGATAAAAGGGCCGGCGCGCACGCGCCGACCCTCATGATTGCGATGACGATGGTGATGATAGCGGGCAGGCACTAACTCAGCGAACACGCGAAAACGGGCGGCTCAGGGGAGCCGCCCGCTCACGGTAGTCAGATGAACTCGATCTCGTCGGCGACGATCTCGGTGTTGTAGTAGGTCTTGCCGTCGCGCTCGTTGCGCGAGTAGCGGATCTCGCCGGTCACGAGCAGCTTGTCGCCCTTGTGCTTGTTGTTGGCGATCGCCTTGCCGAGGCCGCCGAAGGCCTTGATCGTGTGGAACTGGTCGTAGGTCTCGGTGTAGCCGTTCTCGTCCTTCTGGACCTTGCCGTCCTTGATGACCGGCTTGCTGGTCACCAGCGTGAACATCACGCCGCCCTTGCTGTCGGTGCCGAAGCGCGAAACGTCTGCGGTGATGCGACCGGAGAGAAAAACCTTGTTCATGAGCCATTCCTTTCGGTGTCATCGGCGGGCCAATCCCGCCGGGATGAACAAAGGCTAAGCCCGGGAATGAGCGGGCTTTGCACCGAGCGGGCGGCCTGCCGTCCGGCGAGGGGAACCGCTGATCCCAAGCGGGTGGTGCGGGCGGAGGCCGTCAGGCCGACAACACGGCCGCGTGAGGTCGGCGGTTGCAAAGGTCGTGCACGGGCGAAGAGTTTCATCCCGTCTGGCGGATGGCCAACCGATGGTGCTGAAGGTGTGGCCCGTCATGGACATGACGGTTTCTCTCGCGCCGCAATGCAGATGAGGAAAATCGCGTTTCGGTGCCGGTGGCGGGCGGTGCTGTCATGCAGGGCCCCGGTCTGCGCGCCCATCGGGGACCGAACGGGGCCAGAGGGACGAAGGCGCGACCAGACCTCGCGACGCGCTCAGCACGATCGACGCATCGGCCGCGCGCAAGCGCGCGCTGCAACATTGCGCGGCGATAGCAGCAGTTCGGCCGGCGCGGGTCCGTGTCTGCGGGCGAGGCACGGTGCACCTGCATTTCACCGGGATCGTCGTTGGCGGGCGACCGTGATCACCGCTTCGGGCGGCGCCCATAGGGCGCCCGTTGGTCCGGGGAGCGGCGCGCGTGGCCCTTCCGAAGCGACCGTCATCGCCCGTGCCTTTGGCCCCGCCAGCAAAAAATGCGGTCCGACCGCGGGGGAGGTCGGACCGCAAGGTTGGTCGGGGAAGCCTGGGGGGTCAGGCTTCGGCGCCGACGTAATCGCCCGTCGCAGAGGCAAAGGGGTCTTCGCTGGGGGCGGCGAAGGCTTCGCTGCGCGGGCTGAAGGTGGCATCGCCATCGGCGCTGGTGGGTGCACCCTCGTCGAAGGGATTGGTCATGCGGCGGCGCGGACGCGACCAGACCACGTTGAGCGCGCCGTCCTGCTGGGTGAACAGCGCGATCGAGAGCGGCGCCTCGAAGCTCGGATCGTCGATCTGGCCCTGGAGGAAGGCGCCGGTGCCGTTGGCGGCCATCTTCTCCCACAGGCCACCAGCCGGGATGAAGGTACCATTGCGCGTGCGCACCATGACATCGAAACGCGGGGCATCGGGGTTGGTCGAGGTGACCGGGCGCAGGCCGATGACGAGGTCGATCGTCGCGGTCTGGATCTTGCCGATGAAGTTGCCGGAGGCATTCTTCTTGAGTTGACCGATGTTCATTGCCGTATTCTCCTTCATATGCCGCCCCGTCTTGCTGCTCGGGGGCCGGTACGGGTTCGTGAACGGGTCCATTCCCGCCACACCTTCCTCCTCACCCCCTTCTCTCTGAACCCGCCGCCAGAGCCGGACACGGAGGCAGCGGCCGAAGCGAGAGGCCAGCATCCCGGGACAAGGCCAGGTCCGGCACGCCGGAGAAGCCCGGTCGAAGACCGGATGGTCGGATGGGCGGCGAAAGGGTCGGCGCAATGGGAGTCCAGGCTATCACGCCAGACCCGCCCCATGGCGCCGTCCAGGCAGGCCCGTGCCGTTCAGTTCCTCAAGCCGCCCGGCAAGGCGATCCACTCAGGCTGGTCATGTCCGATCGGAACATCCACGTCC
This sequence comes from Novosphingobium sp. FKTRR1, assembly GCF_020404405.1. Taxonomy (GTDB): domain Bacteria; phylum Pseudomonadota; class Alphaproteobacteria; order Sphingomonadales; family Sphingomonadaceae; genus Novosphingobium. The sequence continues at coordinate 16,836 of NZ_JAIZDA010000044.1, forward strand.
CGCGCCTGCTCATCGGTGAAGACGTCCGCCGTCTCGAGGGATCCGAAACCGTCGGTCTTGTTCCAGAACAGCAACCCCTCCTCGTCATCCCGCATGGCAAGGACGAGTTTCGGGGCGAACCGCTCGTTGTCATTGAGGTGGCTGGTTTCGATCCGGTGGATGCCATTGGCATCGATCCGGAAGCCGCCACCGCCGAAGGCGTCGGGCTGGTATCGATCGCTGTCGTAGCCCCAGGTGACGATCAGCGGCCACGATCGCGTGAGGATCCGTTGGAACAGTGCCGCAACCGCGTCCGGCTCGAACTGGTCGGCTTGCCCGAACACCGAGATCGAGGCCGGATTGTGGTCGCCGAACACGAATGTCGTCCCGAAGGTCGGGAAATCGGGATCGTTGAAGATCGCAAGGAACCCTGACACCGGATTTTCGTCAATAGCCGGGAACAGCGCGCGAAAGCTGGCGTCAGCTTGCGTCCAGCGCGTTGCGATCTCGTCCTGGAGGGGTTCTCCTTCGAGGAAGGCCGCAAGCGCGACCGCCTCGGCGAGAAGCGCGTGCTCGTCAGGCGTCACGCGGAACGCGAAGCAGGTATGCGTATAGCAATTGGACATGCGCCAATTCCTTCGTGTCGAAAGGTTGCGCAGCAGCGGTCCCGGCCGCGCCAGAATTGGTGAACTGCCGGGGGGTCAGACCGGCTGTGCGCCGGCCGCGCCGATCACCTCGCGCCCGACGCGGCTGATGCCGCCCCCTCGGGCGCGACAAGGTTCCAGGCCCTGCTCATCAGCCGCGAGATCCGCACACCGGCCCCGTCGCCCGCGCGCAGGAGAACGGTCCTCGTGCCCCAGGAGCCAACCCGGAACGTCTGCTCGCTGATCCCGTCGGAAAATGTCAGCGGTTCGGGGAGCACCAGGGTGTCACCTGGTCGCGGCTTGCGACGCGACGTCAGCGCGAGGCGCTGGCGACATCTGGCGCGCCATTCGGCGGCATGGTCATTGATCGGCGGCCCCAGCAGGTCGAGGATCGAGGCCGGACAATCGAAGTAGTAGGGCCCTGCCGTTTCCGTCAGTCGGGTAGGATTGGTGCTGCTCATGGAGTCAGCCCTGATCCCCCCGCCGAACCGCACGTGCAGCTTTCACTGCATGCGGCTCTCCACTGTGACCTACCAGTCCTTCGCGCTGATCGGGCAATCGGCCAGCATGAGTATCCCGGTGGCATTGCTCGCACAGGACTACTGTCCTGCGCGCGCGGGCCGCCTTCATCCTCACGACAAAGCCGCGGTGCGAAACATCGGCCATTCCCCGGATATGGTGCACCTGACACGGAATATCGGATCGACCGCAGGCCTCGCATTGCTTGGCATTTTGACGATCAACCCAGTCCGTACGTGAGTGTGTGAACACCTGCGTCCAAGGCTGGATATCAATCCTGGACGAGGTGGCCGGATCACGTTTCAGATGAGCCAATTTCCAGACTTTGGCCGAGCGGGGCTGGCCATCGACGTCGTAGTCGATGGTAAATTC
>NZ_JAIZDA010000045.1 GCF_020404405.1 Novosphingobium sp. FKTRR1
TCGAGCGTCTGGCCTGCGGTCAGGTGCTGGTAGGCGGCATCGGCCGGATCGAAGCTGTAGCTGCCGTCGGGGTTCAGCGTGAAGCCTGCCACCGTCAGGGTGGTGGAGAACACTTGCGTGTCGCCCGCGTCCACGTCGGTCGCCAGCATCTGCCCGGTCAGCTTTACGCCGTCCTCGGTCACGGCATGGCTCTGTGCCGCCAGCACCGGCACATCGTTGGTCCCGGTCAGCGTCACGCTCAGGACATGCGCCGTGCCATCGGCGCTGGTCACGCTCACCGTATCGGTCAGCGTCTCGCCCGCCTTCAACTGCTGGATCGCGCTCTGGCCGTTGTCGGCACGGTAGCTCCAGCTGCCATCGGCCGCGATGCTGAACTGGCCAAGCTGGCTGCTGCCGCGAATATTAGATCGAACCGTGAACCGGGCTTCACCGGCATCCGGATCGATGATCGTGAGATGGCCGCTGGCTTCGAGACGTCCCGCCCGGACAGCTACATCCTCGGTGACCGCCCCATGATCAGTTCCACCGATCCTGGCGGCGGTGTGGGTGCCCGGCAATGTCTTGCCATGATCGGTCTGGTCAGTCGGCGGTTGGGTCGAGCCGGTATGCGACGGAACATTGGGCTGGGTAGGAACGTCGCGACCGGGACCTGTCGCAAACCTGTTCCCGATGTCAGGGGATTCAACGGCAATCGTCGTCGACGAACCGCCCGTGCCGGGCCCGCCCCGCACCGCGCTGCCCGAAGACGGATCAGGGAGTGCGCCTGCCTCCAACGCTGCAGGTCCAGCCGATGGGAGCGATGCGGGATCGTCAGTTCCGAGACCGATCGGCCTGCCGCCGGGAGAAGCCCCATCTTCGGTCGCGTCTGCGACGTGGCCAGCCGCTCCACCGTTACTCAAGTCCGGCGTCGTTTCCCCTGCGGCAGTCGAGCCCTCGATCCCGGTTTCCCAACCGATAGGGGAGTTTTCAAGGCCATCGTCAGGGCTGTGCGGACCGATCGGTCGCTGCGAAGCCTTGAGCCGGACTGCCCGCTCTTCGGCGCTCAGCTTGGAGTCCGGGGGTGTTTCGTCCTTTGCCATGGCGCGTCTCTGCTATCTTTGGAACATCAATGTTCGTGAAAAGCTGTATCGGTGGCGGTGAACAAGGGTTTCAACAAGAACTGCATCACGCTCTTGCTGCCAGTCGCAATATCTGCCTCACCGGTCATCCCGGGAATAAGTCGGTGTGAGCTGTTTCCAACAAACGGCGAACGCAAAACGATTTCGACTTTGTAAAATGGCTGACCGTCTTGCTTTGGCCGTGTCGATGTAGGCGCGACACTTTTGACCTTGCCTTCAACGGCGCCGAAACGTGCTGAGTCAAAACTGTCGATCTTGACATAGGCTCTCTGGCCGATCTTGACGAAACCGATGTCGCGCGGCGCGACCATCACATCCATCAGGATTTCCTGACCCAACGGCACCACCTCGGCAACGACCCCGCCCGGCCCGACGACAGCGCCGACGGCCGTTTGCGGCAGGTTCATCACCACGCCGTCGATCGGCGACCTGATCTGGAGCCGCTGGTTGCGCGTCTGCAGTGCCTTGCTCTCCGCCTCAAGTTCGCGATACTTCTCGGTCACTTGGCCAAGCTCAAGGCTGACCTGCTGATTGAAATCAGCCCGCAGGCGACCGACCTCGGCGCTGTTACCGCGAAGATTGCTTTGCAGACTGGCCACTTGAGCGATCGCCCCTGACAGGCGTTGTTCCAGCGAGATTGCCTGCAACCGCGCATCGCTAAGCGCATTCTTGGAGACGAAGCCCTTGCGCGCCCCTTCCTCAAGGCGCCCCAGCCGTTCCTGATTTTCGGCGATTTCTCTTTGGATCAGCGCAACCTCACGCTGCGCTCCGCCGAGCATGGCGCCCGACTGCCCCCCCTCGCTGCGCTTTGCGGCATCCGTCGCATCGCGATTGGCGACCTGTTCGCGGTAAGCGATTTCCGCCTGTTCCACGAGGATTGGGTAATCGTTGACGTACTTCGAGAAATCAGGCCTGCGACCTGTCCCCACGGCAAGCAGGCGTTCCCGGTCGATTGCAAGTGCGTTCAGCTTGATCGCGGTCTGTGTCCGCAACTTCTCGATGTCGCTTGCAGCGAATTCGGCGATCACCTGACCTGCCTTGACCGCTTCACCCTCTTTGACGTCGAGTTTGATGATCGTCCCGCCCTCTTCGCTTTGCAGCGACTGGACACGACCCCCGAGCCGCACCTCACCACGGGCACGGGCAAGTTCATCGATCTGGGCGACGATCGACCAGCCAATCGCGATACCGACGAGCACGATGATCCCGATCAGCGCGCGCCGCAGGTTCCGGCTGCGTCCGCCATCGTCGAGCAATGCCTCGATGCGAGCGGCGGACCGATTGTCGGTTGCGACGAACGAGCGGATGTCGGGAGTGGTCAGGGTGTCCATGCGATTTCCCTTGTCGAACTCAATCATTCACTACTGCTGCGGGAGGAGCAACCGGCCCAAAGTGCACAAGTGCACCGTCGTTGATCACCACCACGAAGTCCGAAAGGTGGATGAGATCGACGCGATGCGTAGCCAGAATAACCGTGCTTGTGCCGCGAAGACTTTCGAGCAAACGCACGAAGTGTTCGTCCAAAGCTGGATCGCGATCGCCTTGCGGGTCATCCAGCAGGATCAGCGGCGGATTGCCCAGTATAGCGCTCGCAAGCTGAACGATGAAGCGGGCGCGGACAGCCTGTCGATCTTCGCGCCAAGGCGAAATAATGCAGGCCAGTCCTGCTTGCGCCCCATCTTCTCCCAGAAAAGCCCACCATCGGGGTCCAGCGACACGCTCCAACGCGGCTTCAATCTCCGCATCGGTACTTGCCGGTACGCGCAGTCGGAGAGTCTCGGCTACGCTGATCGGCAGGCCCGGAATCTCCTGAGGCAAATAGCCCAGCCATGCACGGAAGTCGGCAGGATCGAACTGGCGGACGTTACGCCCGCCGACGACGACCCGGCCGTTCTGCGGAAGGCGGACACCGGCCAGCATTTCGAGCAGGGTCGTCTTGCCCGCACCATTGGGGCCGACAATCGCCAGCATCTGCCCCGGTTCGATCGCGAAGCTGACCCCGCTGAGCGCTGGCTCACGATCGGCAGAGTACCGATAGAACAGGTGATCCGCCTCGACCGAGGGTGTCAGGTCCAAGACCGGCGATGTCATCTGCGGGTTCGACGCCTCGCCTGCGCTCGCCAGCAAGCGGTCGAGTTGCCGGCTTGAGTCGCGCAATTGCGAAAGGCGCACCTGGCTGGCAAAGAACTGTTGAGCGGGCGTCGTAACCCGCCAGATCAGCATCATGGCGGCAATCAGCCCGCCGGTGCTCATGGTTCCGTCAAGCACCAGCGTGATGCCAAAACCCATCGTGGCAAGCACGATGAACATGGACAGCGCCTGAGAGACCGTCTGCGACAGGCTGTTGATGACCGCGTAGTCGCGATTAGCTGCGACCGATTGCACCAGCAGGTCGGCCAACTGGTGGTCCCACAGCGCCGAACCACGCACCGACCGCACCGCGCGCAAGCGCTTTGCCAGCACCGTGGTCAATTCCCCGAACTTGCGCGAAACGCGACCGACTTCGGATGACCGTGCCTTGACGGCAACCGCAATCGGCCACGCCAGAAGCGCATAGATCAGCAGGCCGAACATCGGGACCAGCACGATCCAACCGCCAAGCCAGGCAATCGCGATCAAGAAAATGAACAGCAACGGCATGTCGGCGTTGATCGCCCCGCCTGCCCCACCGAACCATTGTCGCACGCCCTCCATCGAGCGCAGGCGAATGAGGTTGTTGTCTACCCCGAGCCGGGCCGACACATCGATCGGCAGAGAGAACGTCTTGCGAAAGGCGGTCGTACCGATGTTAGATCCACCCCAAGCGGTGAGATCCGACAGCAGCCGCACCCGCGCGATCCGCAGTCCCCAGGCGGCCAGAATTGCAAGTCCGGCACCGATCGTCATCGGCCACAGGCTGCCGATCGCGCCGCCGGGAATGATACTGTTATAGATAAACATCGTGTAGAAAGAGGTGGTCAGCGCCAGAAGATTGGCAAAGAAGCTGATCACCATCACACCGATGATTTCATGCCTCGACGAATAGAGCAGCTTGCCCAGCCACCCGGTCTGCGGTGCGTCCAGTGGACTGTAAGCGGGATCGGCTTCAACCAGCAGGACGGAATGGAATGAGGAAACGTCATCGTAAGTGATGGCCGCTTCGCCATCGTGCCACCAATCCGCGCCGCCATAGCTGCCGAGGTAGACAAGCGCAGCTTCATCCGAAACGAGCACGCTGCCGACAGGCAGTGCGTCGATCGAGCCGATCCGTTGCCATTCGGACCATGGGCGTGGCACTGTGCTGTAGCCGATAGAGTCCAGCACGTATCTGAAGTCGGAATCGGACATGGGCTGGCCATCGGCGGGCAGGTACGCCGAAAGCCCTCGTGCAGCGCCGGACCAATCGAGTGCGACCAGTAACGGCGCAAGGCAGCGAGCCAGCGGCGATCCGGCAAGGCAGGCCGGACCTATGGTGGCGTTGATCGCATCGATCCGCGCGGTTTCGCTGATGATATCGGCCGTGACTTCATTCACGGGATCGCGGGCAAGCAGGTTCATGCCGCAACCTCCGCCAAACCGGGCACGCGCACCGCCAAAGGCAACACGCGATTGCACCCGCCGATCAACATTGCTTTGTAGGTCGAGATCAGGACCGTAGTTTTGCCTTGGAAGGATTGCAGCAATTCACCCAGCTGCTTCTCGCCATCCAGATCAATGCCGCTGGCCGCATGATCGAGCAACAGGATCTTGGGCTGGCGCACCAGCGCACGGATGATGGCGATGCGCTGACAAATCCCTTCATCCAGCTGCTCGGCCGTGCCCGGACCAACTTCGGTGAGCACGCCATGGCGCAGCTTGTCGAGATACTGCTGAAGCCCCAACAAATCACAATACCGGCGCGCCCGCTCGTTGTAGCGTGCGTCATACAGCGTCAGGTTATTGAGTATCGATCCGGGAACCAGCGCCAATTGACGCGGCACATAAACAACCGAGTCAAGATAAGTGACGTGGTTGTACTCACTGATGTCGAGATCATCGAGCGACACCTGAATGTCGGGATCACTCGTGATGCCGGCGATGGCCGCGAGCAAACGCGAGGCCGCGGCCGTATCAGCAGCGTCGACATGGACGACTTCACCGGGCGCGATCGTTATCGGCTGACGAAAAAGCGAAGGCGCATCGATCCGCAAACGGCCCTGCACGATTTCCGGTCCGGCGGCGCCGCGTTCGATGACGAATGTCGGTGCATCGGGCAACTCAAGCAGATCGTTTACGCGCCCCTGTGCCTCACCAACGCGGGCAAGCTGCGCCCAGTATCCCAGACTGGACAATGCGGGCCCCAACGAGCGCCCCGCCAGCATCGAGCAAGCGGCCAAGGCGCCGGTCGTGAGGTGGCCTGACACGACACCGATTGCCCCGAACGCGACAACCAGCACCGTCGAGAACTGGCTCAGCGCAGCACCGTTTTCACGGACCCAACCATTGCGGGTTTCCAATTCGCTGCTTGCTGCCATGAAGCGGGCGTTGATCTGCCGCCAGTGCGCCCCCACTGCCCCCTCTGCGCCGATCGCCTTGAGGTATCGCAGGGCGGCAAAAGCAGTCCAGCCAAAGTCGTGCCGCTGCCGTTCGCACCCTTCGACCGCATGCGCGGCCCGAACGATCGACCGGTTCAGGCTGATCGCAGAGAGTGCGGCTGTGGCAAACAGCCCCAGTGGGATCAGCGCAAGCCAACCGCCGATGTAGGCCAGAAGCGCGATGTAGGTGACCGCAAACGGCGCTTCATACAATGCCGCGGCCGCCTGACCCGACCAGAAATCGCGCACCTGACCGATAGCGCGCAGACCATCGGATACCACCGCAACGCCTTGCCGCTCGACCGCCGCCACATCGGCGTGGCGCAACCGATCCAATGCCGCGAGCGTCGTCTGCGCTTCGTAACGCGCACCGATGTTGGCAAACAGCGCTGACCGGCCATAGCGCAAGACCGCCTCAAGAACGATCGCCACCCCAACGCCGATAACCAAAAATGTAGCTGTACCATAGGCATGCGCCGGAAGAATGCGGTCATAGATCTGCAGCAACGCCAAAGGCAGACTGAGACTCAAGAAATGGATAAACAGCGACACGACCGCGACATCTGCACGTGCCGAATTAATCAACTGCTTTAAATTCAATGCCTTAGGTATAGAATTTGGCGCCAGAGTATTCATCGCAGCACACCAACTGACCAGAATTGGCACAGTACCATAGGTCATACCCCTCATCAGGATTAGTACCAGTCAGGAACATGCAGGGCAATCGTTCTCGCCTAAAAAGCTTAGGATTTTTAGCCTGCTAGACCGAAACTTCAGATGTCCTCTCATGACAACTAAAGTTATACTCTCGGTCCTGCAATCAAGCGGAACGCCTCGTGGGCCTGAGCCGAACGGAGCACCCGCATGGCAGCCGCGCCGTGAGCGGCCGCCATGCTGTGAAACATACCTCGGACTGATCGCCCAGACCCGGCAACCGGCTGAAATGGAGAACCTCGGAAAAGGGCCGGTTCAGCAACGATGCGTCAGTTGCTGCAAGTTGATTCCGACACGTTTTCGACCGAGATGATCACCTGATCCTGCGATTGCACGACCAGACATTGCCGCGACGCCTGACGCCAGAAGGTCATGTAGCGGCCATCATTGACCTGCTTGTTGTCCCGCATCACGAAACCGCGGCCGACCAGTTGCCCGGTACCGGCACTGCGGGACTTGCCGACCAGATCGTTGATGTCGACCTGTCCATCATAGCCGCCATCGCGACGGTTACCCGAGCTATAGTTCGGCTGGTTACCGCGCTCTCTCGCGCCCTTTTCATAGCCCCGACCATAATCATCATTGCGGTTATAGTTCTGGTAGGACTCATTGCGCTGGCCATCGCGATAGCCGCGGTCGAATTCAGCGCTTTGCTGCGTTTCCTTGTTGTGGTGGGACTTGCTGGCCAGCGCTGCGAGAGCGATCAGCGCCGCCGCCCCGGCGGCAACCGCGATGCCGGTATTGTCCTTGCCGGATTTTTGATTGCAGTCGGTGTTTGAGGTCTGGTCGATGGACGAGAAGGTACCGTCGAAAACCGTGACGCGAACACACTCCTTGGTATTGGGATTCCACCAATAATTGACCTTGCGGCCATATTTGGTGTCCCCGCGGATCAGCGTGAAGCCGCGCTCCTGAATGGTGCTCTCGCCGCCAGCGGCACGCGCGCCGACCAGATCACGCACCGACCCCGGCGTGTTGGCTTGAACGGGAAGAGCTTGCAGCAACATTGCCGATGTCGCGAACAGGCTGGTTGCCAGACGTGCAACAAATTTCATGACGTTGATCCCCTCTTTATTAAAATGTTTGATATTTTTGTGAGTAAATAACAATTCCGCTTGCGACCAGCATGGCAATGAAGGCCAATAATGTTGTCGAAATTGCCATGCGCCATGCCGCAATCCTGGTAATCGCCAGCTTGTTTTCAAACCAACGCGACTGTTGGCGAACGTACCAGAACATCAGGATCGAGAACGGCGGAAGCCGTCCAACCGCGTCGCTAGTGCCCAACAGGTGAGGCAATGCCTGACAAACCCCGAAAAGCATGGCGGTGGGCGCAGCGATGAAACACTGACTGAAGAAAGGCGGCCGCAACGATGTCCGATCCAATGGAATCTTAAGTCTGTGCAACAGGCGCAATGAAAATATCAACGGGAACAAGCTGAATACGATCACGCGAAATATCAGAAGATTTTCGGTGTTGTTCAAAGTCGAAGGCAGGCCGACAGTCTGTTGTTGATAGGCGACCTTGCCGATGAAATGGCTTACCGCCACACAAATCATCAGAAACAGCGGTGGACTGAGCGTGTCATCGTATTGTTCGGACTGAACGTCGCCGAGTTCGGTATCGGCATAGTCCATCATCCGCTGCGGAAAGCGAAAGGTTAGCCACAAGGTCCGGGGAAAGAACACCAGCATGACCATGATTTCATAGAGCAGTTCCTCAAGGGATTTGAGAAGCTTCATGAAATCCATGGACGGTCAGCCTGCTCTAAACCAATACCCTATCAGTCACCCTGAACGAAGACGTCGGGAATTTCGTAGCGCTCGCTTCCAAGAGTGGCGATGGTTGTGTCGCCATCGCGGCCCGAACTGATCTTCATTGCGGCGGTGCCATCCGCCTGCGCCGTGGAAAAGGTCAGGAACTTGCCCTTCTTGTCGAACAGGATGACACGCTGTCCGCCACCCGGCAGAGTCACCTCCACAACCGCCCCGGTTTCACCGTCGCGCTTGACCCCCGCCTCGCATGTCCCTCCGGCGGCGCCCTTCACTCCCGAGCAACGGATTTGCGCGGTCGCATTGTAGTCGGTCCCAGCGACCTTGGCGTCCCCCTGGCCATCGCCGTCACCACCGGCAGCGTGGTTGGCCGGAACCGAAACCAGCGTCACGCCGTCCACCACGCCCACCTGCTTGCCGCCGAGTTTTGCGGCATCGGCGGCATCAAGGCAGCCCACCAGCGTTGCGCTGTCATCGAGGAAATCGACGGTTGCGGCAGTTTCGCCAATCACGCGGCAGGCGTCGCCAGCGTTCGGAAACCCGCTGCCGACAATCGTCAGGCTGGCGGGCCAGGATTGCACCGCAGCAGCGCCTGTGGCCGCAGCAGTCGCCGAAGCGTCGGACGAGGGTGAAGTCGACGGCTCGCTGCCAGACTGACAACCGGCAGTCAGCAGGCCCAACGCGACTACAATAAAATGATATGTTTTCATGATCTTGTCCCCCGACAACGCAACCTGGATCTTCCCGCCTGACCCAAGATGCGATCATTCCCGATGTAGAATTGCAGCTTTGTGTTACCAGTACCAGACAAATCTGGGGTAATTTGTCCGCTAAAGCTCAGCAGCCAAATGATCGTTTACGGGAGAGCCAAGTGTCGGCAACAATTCTCATTCTCAACGTGCTTGGTGCTTTTGCGAACCAGTCTGATCTTGCTCCGGTACCTCCACCGCAAGAACAGACCACGGCCGATTGCGCCCACCCGGTCTACGCCTCCGATCAGCTTGTCTGCGCCGATCCTTCGCTTCGACAGCTCGATCAGCAACTGGCCGACCGCCTGCGCACCACAAGTCTGGACGACGCTCTGCTTTTGGAAGGGGACGTGCTGTGGTTTCGGCGCCGCAGTCGCTGCGCCTTTCAGACCGACCACCGCCAATGCCTGCTGACCGCATACAACGAGAGGCTGGGCCTGCTTTCGGCACTTGATCCGCAGTCTGGTGTTTCGGACTTTGGTCAGCCCATACCTGTCGACTGCGCTGCACCGGGACAAAGATTGCGAGCCACGATCGCCTTTTCTACCGACAAGACGCGCATGGTCCTGCGCAACCCGCAAACCGGTGCGGCATTGGGCGCAGCCTGGCAGAGCAAGCCGACCGCAGGCTGGACGTCCTACGCCGGCTTCGAACGGTCGCGCAATCGCGTCCGCATTTCGGTGCAGCCCAACGCAAGCTGGCGCTGCACCATCCAGCCCGGCTGATGGCAGGCACAGGGCTATAAGGCCTGCGCCGTGCGATACTTACCAGATGCGAACCCGCTTTTCCGGGGGCAGATAGAGCTTGTTGCCCGGCTTGACATTGAACGCCTCGTACCAGGCATCGACATTGCGTACGACGCCGTTGACGCGGAACTCGCCAGGACTGTGCGGATCGGACAGCAATTCGCTGCGCAACTCGCCGTCGGTCGTGATGTTGCGCCACAACTGCGCCCAGGCCATGAAAAAGCGCTGATCGCCGGTATAACCACCGATGACTGGCGCCTTGCCCCCCTGCTTGTCGATCACGAACTGGCGGTACGCCGCGTAGGCAACCGACAGCCCTCCAAGATCGCCGATGTTTTCGCCAAGGTTCTGACGGCCGTTGATCCGGGTGCCGGGCAACGGTTCGTACTGGTTGAACTGATCGACCAGCCCTTGGGTGCGCTTTTCAAACTCGGCGTGCGCGGCCGGGGTCCACCAGTTACGCAGCTTGCCATTGCCATCCGAGCGGCTGCCCTGATCGTCGAAAGCATGGCCGATCTCATGGCCGATCACGGCGGCAATCGACCCGAAGTTGACGGCTGGATCGGCCTTTGGATCGAAGAACGGCGGCTGCAGGATGCCAGCCGGATAGGTCGTCGAGTTCAGCGACTGGCTATAGCCTGCGTTCACTTCCTGCGGGCTGTATGGGAATTCCCAGTCGCGGGTTCCCTCGGCCAGCCGTTTGAGGCTGTCGGCGCGCTTCCAGTCGATCAGACGGCTTTGATTGCCGACCAGATCGTCGGCTGCGATCCGCACGTTCGAACGATCGTGCCACCGCGACGGAAATCCGATGTGGCTGGTGATCTTGGCAAGTTTGTCGAGCGCTTCGGCCCGCGTCGGTGCGTCCATCCAGTCGCTCTTGCCGATCCGGTCGCGGTAGGTAGCGCGCAGATAATCGACCATTTCGTCGACCTTGGCGCGGTCGGATTCGCTGAAATATTGCGCAACGTAAATGCGGCCGATTTCCTCGCCCAAGCTCGCATTGACGGTTGCGATCGCCTCCAGTTCGGCCGGTCGACGCTGAGGGGTGCCCTGCAGCGTCTTGCCATGGAAATCGAAATGCGCCTGAACCCACGGTTCGGAAAGCGAGGGCGCCCAGGAATCCAGCGTCTTGAACAGCAGAAAGGATTGAAGATCGGCAACCGGCGTCTCGGCAAACAGCCGGGCACAGTCCCGGACGGCGGTATCGGTGACCACCTTGATTTGCGGCTGCCCGTCCAGTTTCATTTCAGCCAGAAAGGCATCCCACGGAAAGCCCGGCGCAAACGCCTTCAGTTCGGTCGGCGCCATGACATGGTTCATGGCCACGACATCGCGCTCTTGCGCGGTGGTCCAACTGCGCTTTGCGATCTCGACTTCCAGCTCCAGCACTTTGGCGGCGCGCGCATCGGGTTCCGATATTCCCGCCCGGCGAAAACTGGACGCAATATAGGTGAGCAAAGCCTTGCGGTGGCTGACATAGGGCTCGGCCTCGCTCAGGTAGTAATCGCGTGAAGGCATCGTCAGCCCGCCAACACCGACCACTGCGATCTGCCGCTTCGGATCGTTCACATTGGTGACCACCCCGGCCCCGATCACAGCGTCGATCCACGAGTAGGCCATGATCCTGGCAAGTTCGCGACGATCGGTCGTTCCGCCGATAATGCCCAGAGTGCTGGCGATGGGCGTTATGCCAAGCGCATTGCGCCGCTCAATATCGGTAAATGAGCGGTGGAGATCGCCAATCAACTGCTCCGGACTGCCGGACTTGCCAGATGTCTCGCGCGTTTTGGCGATGATCCCGCCGACCCGCTGTTCGGTCCCCAGATACACCTCAACCAGCGCGTTGATGTAAGGCAAGCCGGGCGGAACCTTGGCCTCCTTCAGCCAACCCTCGTTGATGTAGCGATAGAAATCGTCGCCGGGCTGCAAGGTTTTGGAAAAGCTAGAAGTATCGACACCCCAGTCGCCGATGGCCGCCTTCTGCGGCGCATCGGCCAATCCGGGTGCAGGCATGGCCAGAAACGAAATGGATGCCAACGCCAAAGTGATGGTCTTGTTCATCGTCAGCATCCATTCCGCCAGAGGTGTCACTTGCCGTTCGTTTCAGGCAGGAACACTGTCCATCAACGGCATTTCGGGTGGGTTCTGATGTCGCTGGCATCAACCACACGGTTGTTGGCATTGGTCAATTGGGCGCACACGCGCGTGCGCGGGTTGAAGTAGATGCCGTAAAGCGTATCGCCCGAGCTGAAGGAATCGACGTTCCGGAAACCGCGCGCCGACATTTCGTCGATAGCCGCGATGCTGCTCATGCCGCGCAGGCCACCGAGGCCGCCCTGCGGACCGCCACCGTTGCCTGGACGCTGGCCGCCGCCCCAACCCTGGCCGCCACCACCTTGACCACCGCCGCCAATGCCGATGGTCAGTCGATAGGCCGATGCCTCGTTCCGACGCGCCGCATTGCGCATGAGGTACACACGTACGGTGTAAGCCCCAGACTGCGAAAGACGCCCGTTGTAGCTGTTGCCCGACGTCGAACCGATGAACAGCGCCTCCTGCGAGTTCGGCGGCAGCACATTGAAATAGGTCGACGAGTTGGTCGGCCGCAGCGTGACGTTGAGCGTCTGACCGGCACCGGCGCGCACGATGTAATCGCGGGTAACATCACCCCTGATCGCGGAGTTGATCGTCGTCGAGCTGGCACCGCGCGGGAAGGAGACCGTCTGCGACACGATCTGCGCCAATGCCGGCACGGCTACGGCAAGACCGAGCGCAACCATCGCAACTCTGGTTTTTGCAGCGAAAATCTTCATCACACGTGTGCTCCCCTTAAACGGCCTCAGCAAGCCGGCCAAACGCCGGAATGGGCCAAGCACGGCTGAACCAGCCCAGCCCAGCCCAAACGGGGGCACCACGACCCATGGATCACGATCGAATGAGTCGGACGCCCGAAGCAGGATTTAAACCATTATGGCGATCCGCCAAGAACAATTGAGGACGAGGCACAGCAGGACAGCACGACTGCGCAATCGAATGCTCTTGGAGCTAGCCGGATTGCTGGTATAGCATAGCCAAGTTGTCATATTTTTGCAGTCTGTTCCAGTAGCATGGGTCGGGCGAAGATTACATTGACCTCAAGTAGCGCTACCGGGGGGATGCGATGCTCAGTGGAACCAGAAGGCTTGTCATTGCTTTCTTCGCACTTGCAATATGGACAGCTCTGACTGTCTCGGTCAGTTTGTGGCAGGCCGGTCCCAACACCCCTTTGGGCACATTGGTGCAGGCACGGTTCGTACTGGGGCCGCCGGTGGCCGCAACTTTCTTGTTATTATTAATACATTTCAACGGTTGGTGGCACGATATCGGACTTAACGCGGCGCGGCCGGCGCGTTCCATCTGGGTCTTGTGGCTTCCAGCACTGTACATCGTGGCGCTGACAATCATCGGCCTGCTGATCACGCCGCCCACGCCGATGGTCATCGCAATCGTTGCCATCAACACCGCGATCGTCGGCTTCAGTGAGGAATTGGCCTTTCGCGGCGTGTTCTGGGGTGCGGTCAGGCGGTTGATCCCGTTCTGGCCCGGCTTTCTGCTGGTATCCGCGATGTTTGGCTCGGTTCACATGCTCAACGGCTTTCTGACCGGCGACTGGGCAGGAGCGCTGGCGCAGTCGATCAATGCGGCAGCCAGCGGCGCGGCCTACCTCGCTTTCAGGATTCGGAACCGCTCGATCGTTCCGATGATGGTGATCCACTGGCTTTGGGATTTTGCGGTATTCCTCGTCGGCGCCGGTTCAGATCCGGTTCCAGGCGCCACGGTCGATCCGCTCAAATCGGTGATGTATTCGTCCGTTCTGGTTGGCCCGATCCTGCTGTGGGGCTTGTTCCTGATCCGCAACGAACGCGTCCGCGCCGGTTGGCGAGACGACGTGCTCGCGGGCGCCTGAATGGTTCGGGCCTGAATGGTTCGGGCCTGAATGGTTCGGATTCGTGGTTTGTCCGATCGGGTTCGCCTGATCCGATGCGTCTGTTCTTTGGGTGGAGGTAGTGATGAGGCAATGGTTGGCTGAATTTGTCGGCACTTTCTGGCTTGTTTTCGGTGGGTGTGGTTCGGCGGTGCTGGCGGCGGCCTATCCCGAACTGGGGATTGGATTTGCCGGTGTTTCGCTGGCCTTCGGCTTGACCGTGCTGACGATGGCTTATGCCGTCGGCGGAATTTCCGGTGGCCATTTCAATCCTGCGGTCTCGCTGGGGCTGGCGGTGGCCAAACGTTTCGCCTGGAAAGACCTGATTCCGTACTGGGTCGCTCAAGTACTGGGCGCGATCGTTGCTGCCGCTGCGCTCTATGCCATCGCGTCGGGCAAGGCCGGTTTTGCCGCGGGGGGCTTTGCATCGAACGGCTATGGCGCGCTTTCGCCCGGCGGATATTCTTTGCAAGCGGCGCTGATCATCGAAGTGGTGCTGACCGCCGGATTCCTGATCGTGATCCTGGGCGCCACAGCCAAGACCGCACCGGCCGGTTTCGCACCGATCCCTATCGGGCTGGCGCTGACGCTCATCCACCTGGTCTCCATTCCGGTGACCAACACCTCGGTCAATCCGGCGCGCTCGACGGGCGTGGCGCTGTTCGCCGAGACTGCCGCGCTGCAGCAACTGTGGCTGTTCTGGGCGGCTCCGCTGCTGGGCGCAGTGATCGGCGGAGCGATCTGGAAGTTCCTGCTGGCGTCGGGCGCCGAAGCCTGACCGCAATTGCCCTTTCGGGTTACCGCATCATTTCCATGCAACGATCACCGTGGAGGTAGTGCGGTAAACCCGCTTGGCTTGCCGGACACCCATGCTGCGAGGGCGTGACAGCAAACCGCCATCGAGACGGAGCAGCATGTCAGGCTTGTAGCTGGAACGCTGGAGCGGGCGAAGGGATTCGAACCCTCGACCCCAACCTTGGCAAATTTGAAATCTTGATCCGCCGCGGCGCGATGAAGCACTATATACCACTCAAATCAGTTATTTACAAACCGCAGCCTTCGCTATCACACGCTTCCATAGCCGATAAATCGCCTTTTTCTGCTTACGTATTGCTTACGTTTGGTCTAGAAGCGATCCGCGTAAGCAAGCGGTACACGCAGGATCGAGGCGGACATGGCAAAACTCACTAAGAAAGCGATCGACGCCCTGCCTATCCCCCCGAAGGGACAATCCTTCCATTGGGACACTGAAACTCGGGGTTTTGGAATCCGCGTTGGCGCATCGGGAGCGAAAACCTTCGTCATCCAGTATCGCAACGTCGATGAGCGCTCACGTAGGGTCAAGCTCGGCCGGTATGGTATTTTCACTGTCGAGCAGGCGCGCGATCTGGCCAAGATCAAGCTAGGTGAAGTGGCGGCTGGCGGCGACCCTGCCGAGGCAGTGGTCCAGGCTCGCAAGGATGTCACCGTTGCCGAGTTATGTGATTGGTATCTGGAAGAGGCCCGCGCCGGTCGTATCCTTGGGCGGCGCAACAGGCCCATCAAGGCATCGACTCTCAGCATGGACGAGAGCCGGATCAAGTCACACATCAAGCCGCTGGTTGGTCAGCGTAAGGCCCGCCATCTTACGGTGGCTGACGTCGAGGCAATGCAGGCCGACGTTGTGAATGGAAAAACGGCGAAACCGCGCACAGGCGGTCGCGGCGGCGTAAGCACTGGTGGTGCCGGCGTAGCTCCCCGTGTGGTGAGCACGCTTCAGAGCGTGCTTGGCCATGCAAAGCACAAGGGGTTGCTGAAGGAACACCCAACCAAGGGTGCGCGTAAACTCGCATCCAACAAGAAGAAGCGCCGATTGAGCGTGGCCGAGATCGAGGACCTGGGTGCCGCCATGGTGATGGCAGAGCGCCATGGAGAAAACCCGGTAGGGATCGCTGTCATCAAGCTGCTATTGCTGACCGGGTTTCGGCGCCAAGAGGGCCAGGGCATGCGGCGCGAATGGCTGAATGCCGCAGGCGGGTTTGTCTCATTTCCGGATACCAAAGGGGACGCTCAACTTCGTGCGATCGGTGCTCCCGCGATTTCGTTGATACAAGAGCAGCCCACCGTCGCTAGCAATCCTTACGTATTTCCATCTGCTGGTGGCGATGGCCCGATCACAACGGCCCGGGACTGCCTCGCACGTCTGTGTGCCATTGCAAAAATCACCGGGGCGACACCGCATACCCTGCGACATACCTTCGGTAGCGTCGCGGGCGACCTTGGCTTTTCAGAACTGACGATAGCCGCGATGCTTGGTCACGCCGCACAGACGGTAACGCAGGGCTATATTCATGTGGATGAAGCGTTGCGATTAGCGGTGGCGCGGACATCGGAAGAGATTGTGGCGATCTTACTGCGTGGGGCATCTCGGTAGATTAAAAAATTATACCGGTTTATTTCTGATTGTGATTCAATACACATACTCACGTCTATTACTGTATTCTGAAAACGTAAATTTTTATCCGCTCCGAACGTATCTCGCAACTTCACAAATATGTCGTTCGGCTGCTTGCCGGGCAGCGCTTGAGTCTTTTGTTGCAATGGCGCTTATCATCTCTTGGTGTTCTTCAGCCGCGCTCTTCAGGTGAGGTATGAAGCCAACCGTCTGAACGATGAAGAAGTCGGACATCGTGAATATATTTCCTTGACGCTCTACCAACAAAGGGGAGTTCGCCATCTCATGAATGAGGGCGTGGAACTCCCTGTTTAACAAGCGGTAGGACTCTGTTGCATCGCTGTCGTTGTTGTCGATCATCGATATCTGCATGTTTATAGACTTGAGTTTTCGTACCTGCTCCTCGGTACGCCGCTTAGCCGCGAGCTCGGCCATGAGGCCTTCAAGCCGCTCAAACATAAGATAGAAGTCATTGATCTCATCTGTACTAGGTGATGCGACTTCGCACCCTACCTGGGCCACCACGGTGACGAAGCCCTCAGAACTCAAGGTGCTCAAAGCCGTCATAATGGGCTGTCGGCTGATCCCGGTCTCCTCGCTGAAGGCTTTCACCGAAATCGGATCGCCAAATTTATAGGTTCCATCCAGCAGCCTGGCGAGGATTTCCTCGCGCACCAAATCCTTCTTCCTCAAAACTGCCTCCGGCATGCCAAGCTATGTTGCATGCTAGCATTAATCCAACAACGCACGTATCGGCAATGGCTTACCGCGAATATGTGTAATTTGATCAAATGCCGGAATTCCGGGGCTTTCGGAGAGGTGTTTGACCTGAATCAAAATGGGGGTTGCCAACTAACATGTTAGCGTGTCAGAACGCTGCCAAGAAACAGAGACGCTTTGGGAGAGATTCGCTCATGCTTATGAAGGCTGCGCGGCTGCATCAGGTCGGCACGGATTTTTCGGTTGATGAGATCGCGGTTCCGGAACCGCGCCCGAATGATGTGCTGGTCAAGGTGAAGACTTGTGGCGTGATCCCGAACATGAAGAACGTGATCGCGCACTATGCTGAGTGGTTCCCGTTTCTGCCACTTCCGCCCCTCCCGGCAATCTATGGCCTGGACGCGGCAGGTGAGGTCGTCGCGGTTGGCGATCAGGTACGTGAGATTGCAGTAGGTGACCGTGTTTATGTCAACCCGGGCGTTTCCTGCGGCACTTGTCACGCCTGCCGTTGCGGGCAGCCTATCAATTGTGAAGCATACACGTTCCTTGGATACTTCGGGTTTGGTCCGAAATCGACCGAGGTCTTCCAAAGCTATCCTTATGCCGGCTTTGCGGAGTTTATGACTGCGCCAGCCTCATCAATTGTAAAGCTGCACGACAGCATCTCTTATGAGGCTGCTGCACGCTTTGGTTACCTCGGGACGGCATACTCCGCTCTGCGGAAAGCAGGTACGCGCGCTGGCCAGTCTGTTCTTATCAGCGGTGCAACCGGGACGCTTGGGCTTGGTGCCGTGATGCTTGCATTGGGTATGGGCGCCACCAAGGTATTCGCGGTCGCTCGCAACGTTGAGCTGCTAAGAGCCCGATTCAAAAGTCTGTCATGCGGCTGAAAGTCGCGCAATTCTGCGGGTTAGCATCCGGATAGAAGCGATATTCGCCCACGCGGTCGAGCTCTCGATGGAGCGTTCCCAGTCTTTGGCGAGG
>NZ_JAIZDA010000046.1 GCF_020404405.1 Novosphingobium sp. FKTRR1
CGATGCTGGGCCCGGTCACCATCGTGGGCCCGTATTTCATCCTACCGGGGGGCAACCACCTGACCAGCGCGTCCTGATCGCGTGGAAGCGCACCCCGCGATTACCCCATGTGTTTAACCCTGTTGGGCAGCACCCCCGGTGGTCCCAAGCACGGGTTTCGTCCGCCCGGCCGATGCGAAGCCTTTGCGCCCCCGCCAGCAGGCTGTCAGGCCGTTACTGGCGAGGGCAAGAAGCGAGCGAGCCGGGCGATGAAAGTGTGCGTCCCGATCGACAAAAAAGAAGGGCATCCGGCGGTGAGGCCGGACACCCTTCTGGTTGATGCAATCGGAGCAGGCCCCGCTCAGAACGGCGGGAGTTCATCGCCATTGACGGTGCCACATGCCGTGCGCTTCATCGCAGGCCGCTCAGCTTGCGCTGCGGCTTTGGTCCGCACTGCCGGAGCCTCGTTCTGAACCGATGCGTCGCGCACGATGTGCAAGGGGATGCGTGCCTCGCGGAGCCGGTCGGCAAGGTTCGCCTGGATGCCGCCGCCGCTGCACACCACCGCCTCGACAGGCTTGAAGGAAAGCATGCGAGCGTTGCGCTGATAGGGTGCCGAAGGTCCCCGCGAGGTATCGGGCTTGCACAGGATCACCGGCACATTGTGGCGCGATGCCCAGGCCGCCGCGATCACGTCCGCGCCCTTGTTCTGGGCGGTCGTTGCCAGCGCCATCGACGGGACCCGGGCATGGATCGCATCGAGATAGTCTTCGACCAGCGCAATGTCGGTGAACTGCTGTCCGCCCGAAAACACCACGACCGGACCCGACGGGGCAAACTGTTCGCGCCGCTGCGCCTTCTGTGCCGCGAGATAGTCGCGTGCCTCGATCATCGAGGCATTGGTCTTGGACGAGACCCGCGAGCCCCGCACCGGCGAGAAGGGCCGGCCGGTTTCGACAAGGTATATCCGCGCGGCATGGTCACGCATGCACTCCATCGCATCGCGGCATTCGGCAAGGCTGCGGGCCTGCATGGTGAGGTCTTCAAGGTCGGTCGCGTAGACCTCGCTTGGATCGTATTCGCGCAGCTTTTCCTGCAACCGGTTCGCCATGGAATCCTCGCGGTCATCGAGGCGTTTGGCGACGACATGGAAGCTGTTGGCCACGCCCCATGCGACTTCACTCGCGAAGTCCTCCATCCGGGTGTCGCGGAACAGGTCGAAGACCGTTGCCAGCATCATCTCGATTGCCGCCTGCGCCACCTCGGGGTCGGGCATTTCGACAGCGCTCGGCTCATGCTCGATCGAGAGCTTGGCCAGTTCGGTCTGCTCCATGAATGCCCGGGCGTAGTCGGGCGTGGCGATTTCGCGCGCATAGTGTTCGGCAAGGTCGGCGAAGTTCGAGAAACGGTCCGTCATGATAACCTCCAAAAGGAATTGTCTCTCATCACGCTGATGAAAGATGCCCATCGGAAGGACGCCGGAGTCAGGCAGTCAGGGACGGCGGCGCGCACGCGCTGCCGCCGCGCGAGCGGGCGTGGGGGGAGCCGATTTTTGCTCGCAAGGCACTAGCCGCAGCAGGCCAAAATCGGGGGGGGCCCGCGATCCTTGACGGCCGCCAATCTCCCAGGCGTCATGCTATGGCGATGCTGATTTCGCTCAGCCACCGAGATGAGAGAGAGATTACGGTTTTGCCCCCGAACCCCATCTGGGTGTTCGGGGTTAACCGCAAAACGCCATGCTCTCTTCGCCCCGCTTGATTGCGGTGGCCGAAGGATGTTGGTGGGTTTTCGCGGGGCGCCTTGGCTGCGTCGTCGTCGGCGCGGCCAGCAACAAATGACGGACCCCTTGCCGGAGCAAGTCAGTCGGCCCGTGGCCCGGTGCATCGCACGGGCGCGGGACGGCGACCAAGGCGTAGTGCAAGAGTGCCGGCGGCCCAGTGCAAGAAACCCCGCACCCGCAGGAGCGCGCCACATGGCGCGCGGGACCGAGTGCGGCAATTTTAATGGGGCCGCTCCTTCACGTCTGACCGGCGATGTCCGGCACCCTGTTGGTCATCATCAGCGAACTTGCGGAACGCCAGTGGCGATGATCGGCAGGCATGCGGTGACGATGATCATCATGGTCATCAAGAGGTCCTTCACGATGGTATGGTTTGTTAGAAAAATGTGTGTTAATTTCTAACGAAAGGAGCACACGAATCATGTCCGCCATGGCCGACAAGATCATGAAGCGCGTTCGCGCGAAGGGACGGGGGTGGGTATTCACCCCCAAGCATTTCATCGACTTCGGCACACGCGGCTCGGTCGACATGGCACTGTCGCGCCTAGCGCAGGCTGGGGAGATTCGCCGGATTGGTCGCGGCCTCTACGACTATCCGCAGTTGCACGACAAGCTGGGCGCGCTGACACCCGATGCCGAGATGATAGCCCAAGCTGTATCGGCGCAAAGCGGCGATCGGCTTGCGCCCTCGGCAGCGGCAGCGGCGAACAGGCTTGGCCTGTCGACGCAAGTGCCTGCCAGAACGAGCTATGCGACGACAGGACGAAGTCGCGTGCGCCAGGCCGCTGGCCGAAGTGTTACGCTCAAACACAGCCGCGCACCCGTTCTGGGCAATGCCTCGGAGGCGGCCAACGGCGTGGTCCAGTACCTGGCTGGACTGGGGCGATACAACGTCGATGCTGATGCGATTTCGCAGCTTGCTGCGCGGCTTGATAACAAGGACGTGCAGGCACTGCTCAAGGGTCGCGCGCAGATGCCCGGTTGGATGGGCGATGTCGTGCTGAAGATCGGGGCGGCGCACCATGGATGAATTTGCCCGGCGACCTGCCGATGATCGGCGGGCATTCTTTGCCGAAGCAGCCGCACGCCGCGACCTCACGCCGCTCATCGTCGAGAAGGACTTCTGGGTCTGCTGGACCCTGCGCCGGCTGATGAGCGTACCCGAGCTGGCCAAGGTCCTGACCTTCAAGGGCGGGACCTCGCTCTCGAAGGCATTCGGGATCATCAAACGATTTTCAGAGGACATCGATCTCACCATCAATCGGGCCGTGCCGCTGCTCGGCGAGGTTGCTTCGCCGATGGCGAACGACATCAGCGGCAAGGAGCGCGAACGACGCGGCAAGGCGCTCGGCGCTGCCGCCCAAGAGTGGGTCGGGACGATCCTCCTGCCGACGCTCGCGCAAGCGATCGAGGATGCCCTGGGCACCCGTGAGGGCTGGAGCATCGAGGCCGATCCCGATGACAAGGACCGGCAGACTGTCCTGTTCAACTACCCGGCATCTTCGGGCTACGGTCTCGACTATGGCAACACGTATGGCGGACGGCCCGGCTACGTGCAGCCGCGGATCAAGCTCGAGTTTGGGGCAAGGGGAGACCCTGAACCCTTCGAGCAGCGGGACATCCTGCCCTATGTCGCCGAGGACTTTCCGGGCGAGGTGTGCGATGCAGTGACTGCCGTGCCAACGCTCGCGCTCGAAAGGACCTACTGGGAGAAGGCGACGATCCTGCATGCGCTGCACCACAGCGGCAAATTGCGGCCGGGTCTGTCGCGGCACTTCTACGATGTGTTCATGCTCGACGCTTCCGGGATTACCGAGCGGGCGCTCACCGAACGCGTATTGCTGGAGCAGGTTGTCAGGAACAAAAGTCTGCTCTTCGCTGATGCCAAGGCCTCCTACGGCACGGCGCAGCTCGGGACACTGCGGCTTTCGGTCACTGACACGATGCGCGAGGAACTTGCGGCGGACTACGCCGCCATGGCGGAAATGTTCATGGAGGAGCCGCCGGGCTTCGACGAGCTGGTGTCCCGCCTCTCGGATATCGAGCGGAGGATCAACGCAGCCGGCTAGCACGCAGTGGCACCGGTAAGGCGTGAGGAGAAATCAGCCCAAGACGGGCGATGACATCTCTACCTGGCGCGAAAATCCGAGATTGATAATATATCTTATGTTAAATCAATGACTTAGATGCAATCGGATCAGGCAGCGTCCGCCGATCCGAACGCCACACCGAGCTTCTTGCGCGGCTTGGCAACCTTGGGTGCCTTCGCAGGTGCCTCTGGCACAGCGGCCTTCGGCTTGCGGCCAAGCCCGATCCGGACGGCGAGTTCCTTGCGCTTTGCGGCATAGTCGGGTGCGACCATCGGATAGTCGGCCGGCAGGTTCCAGCGCGCGCGGTACTCGGCCGGGGTCATACCGTGATCGGTGCCGAGATGGCGCTTGAGCATCTTCATCTTCGCGCCGCAGTCGAGACAGGTCACGGCGTCGGGCTTGACCGACGCGCGGACCGAGACGGCCGGCGTGAGCTTTTCCTCGAGCGGCTCGGGTGCCTGGCCGAGCGCGGCAAGCGAAGCATAGACCGACTGGATCAGGCCCGGCAAATCATTGGCCGTGACCGAATTGTTGCTGACATGGGCGGAGACGATGTCGGCAACGTGGTCCAGCAGGGTTTCATCAGCCATGATCTTTGCGCTTCCTCGAAGTGGCGATGGCGGACCCTATGGGCGCGCGCGAGGAATTGCCAGTTCACGGGCGGGTATTCACGCGACCCATGAACAAAAAAATAGGGCCAGCATTGCTGCCGACCCCGCGAAAAGTTTGGGAGAGGATGCCTGAAAGGCACGACTGATATGGGTCACACCCGTTCATGCTGCAAGTGCGAAAAGAGTCCGGACTGTTGAATTTTTCGCACCGGGCGGTTTTGCCAGAAGCCCGAAGGGAGGCGGCAGCGCCGCCTCCCCGGCTCGGTTCAGAGGAAGAGGACTTCCTCGGAGACGATCTCGACCGCGTAGCGCTCGACGCCTTCCCGGTCAGTCCACTTCGAGTAGTGGAGGCGACCCTGGACCTCGACCAGATCGCCCTTCTTCTTGTGCTTGGCGACCGAAGTGCCGAGGCCGTTGAAGGCGGTGATGCGGTTGAACTCGGGGATGGTCTCGGTGTAGCCCGCCTCGTTCTTGACCGTCTTGCCGTCGACCAGCTTGGGGCGGTCGGTGACGAGGGTGAACGAGGTGATCGCGGTCTCGCCGGCGTCGCGGGTTTCGGGGGCGGAAGCGATGCGGCCGATCAGGATGACGAGGTTCTTCATGAGCTTTCTCCGGTCTTGAATTCGGCGGAACCGCCCGCCGATGACCCAGACAGGCGGCGCCGTTAGGCCTTGGCCCGCACCGAGCGGCACGCGAGGGAAACCCAAAAGCGAGGAGTGGTGCGGCAAGCCCGCAGGGCTTCACGGTCCGCTGCTTTTGGGTTGCGGCCAGGGACTGGCGCCGCAGGGTTCATCGGCAAACGAAGGGCGGTTTCGTCAATTCATGCCGGAAATCAGCAAGACCCATGACCCGTCAGACCTGATCGCTTGTCAGCCCCGCCCCGGATATGCCCCGCAGTGCATGTGCGCCTTACCCTCACCGGCACTGCCGCCCTGCCGGGTGGCATCGTCAGAACGAGGCGCTCCGATGCTTGCCCGATCCATCAGCGCCGCCTCGGAGCTTGGCGCCGCAGCCGCGCAAGTCAGTTCGATCCGAGGTCCGCGCAGCCGCCCACCGGAGTGGGTCCTCAACGCCAGGGCCGTGCGAGACCCTGCGAGATGAGGTAGTCGCCGGCATCCATGCCGTTCACCGAGACGGTGGCCAGTGTCCGCCCATAGGGGTCGGTCCCGAGCCGCTCGATCATGACACGGCCTCGTGAGAGCAGCCGGACCAGCGCCACACGCGAGACTTCGGCCGCAGCAAAATCGCACCAGGCATAGGAGCGGCGCCGATCCTGACACTTAGGGCTGTCAGGCAGTTCCGGCGCATCAATGTTGGCGATGCGGACCCGCTCGCGACCACAGCGGATCGTGTCGCCGTCGTGAACCGAAGGCGATAGACAAAGGACGGCGGCAGCAAGGACGACTGGCATGTGGCAGACCCTAGCCGCCACCCGCAGCTGCGCCAATGCCCGCGCCCTTCCCGCCCACACCCTGGCCCCGATCGTTACCCGCAGGGCCGGCATCCCATGCCGGCGAGCTTGGGTGGGCGGCGGTGCGCCAGCGCCGACGCGCGCCCTAGCGAGTAGAGCGGGTTGCCCCAAGCCCGCGCGGGGCGCGGGCGCCGGGGTGCCCCTCTCCTTCCTGAACCTCGCCAACCAGCACCACGACCGGTATATTCACCTCCGGCCACGAATTGTTGGACCAGCTGCCGCAGGCAGAATGGTACCCGAAACCCAAGGAGTCGAACCGATGGATGATCGAGGGGAAATGCCCAGCGCGCTGCAGATTGCCCGCGCCATGTCGGTGGTGCTGGGCAAGAAGCTCGCCGATTTCGGCGCAAGCGAGATCGTCCTCACCCGCGAAGAAGCCGCACTGTGCCTCGGCCTGGCCGACGGCGTTGTCGAGAACCTCGAGCAGGACGAGACTGAGGCGGGCTGAGCCCGACGGGAAGCAACCGCATTATCTTGCCGGGGCGGAATGCACGGCATAGACTGCCCCCAGCGAGCCCATGCGGGGCCCGCGTTCAACCGAAGGAGATGCGCGAGAGGTCGAACGGGCAGCGTCGATCGCGAGAAATTGGAGCAAAGACCAATGATCCAGCGATACCGTGTGCTCGGCCGCAGCGTGGCCGAAGGCGATGAACTTCAGCCGGTGCTTGCCAAAGCCTACGCGCAAAAGGCCCAGGTCCTGTGCGAATGCCGTAAGGGGACCGACCTGCCGCTCTACATTTCGCACAGGAATGACCGCTACGTGCTGGCGCGCTGGCCGGGCTCGGGCGCGCGCCATGCGACCGCGTGCGATCACTACGAGGCGCCCGACTACCTGACCGGCATGGGCCAGGTGCGCGGCAGCGCGATCCTCGACGATGAGGCGAGCGGCGAGACCGCGCTCAAGCTCGGGTTCCCGCTGTCGCGTGGCAGCGCCCGGCTCGCGCCGGCAGCGCTGACCAACGACAAGCCGACGGTGAAGTCGTCGGGGCAGAAGCTGTCGATGCGCGGGCTGCTCCACGTCCTGTGGGACCGGGCCGAGCTCACCCATTGGCATCCCAAGATGGCGGGCAAGCGTAGCTGGTTTGTGGTGCGCCGCGCGATGCTCGAGGCAGCCGCGACATGCCGGGCAAAGCAGGAGGCCCTGCCCCACGTCCTGTTCGTGCCCGAGAGCTTCAAGCTGGAGGAGAAGGAGGACATCCGCGCCCGCCGCCGCGCCGCGCTCGAGCGGGTCTACCGCTCGCGCGACGAGATGATGGTGGTGGTCGGCGAGATCAAGGAGATCGTCTCGGCGCATGGCGCGGAGCGGATCGTCCTGCGCCACGTCGGCGATATGCCATTCGTGATGGACCAGGACATGGCACGCCGGTTCCACAAGCGCTTCGCGGGCGAACTCGCGCTGTGGCAGGCGCAGCACGGCAGCAAGGCCGAGCAGGATCACCTGGTGCTCGCGGGCTCGTTCGCGAGAAGGCGCGAAGGCACGTTCGACCTGGTCGAGGTGGCGCTGATGCCGGTCACACCGGAGTGGCTCCCTTACGAGACCAGCGACGAGCGCTACCTCCTCGCCAAGGCGGTCGCCGAGAAGCGCCGGTTCGTGAAGGGCCTGCGCGTCAATCTCGACGTCGACACACCGATCGCGAGTCTTGTGCTGAAGGACACCGGCGAGGAAGCCTGCGCGGTCCATATCCATGACCGTGACAACGAAGTCGCCGAGCCGCTCGAGGCGCTGCTCGCCGGACAGGGCGTCTCGCACCGGTTCTGGAAGGAAGGCGAGCCGCTCCCGGCGCGCGTCACGCGGCAGCGACGCTGGGAAGCGCAGGCCGCAGCCTGAGGCTCCTCAGTCTTCCGGACGGGGTAGCGGCCGGGTTGGCAGGAGGTCGAGCCGGCCCGGCGTCGGCGCGGCCGCGCGCAGTGCTTCAAGCCGCGCGGGGACTTCATCGGCGTGCTGGGTGATCTCGATCCGCTGGAGCGAGACGATGGTCCAGACCGCCAGGTCGGGGTTGTCGGTGACGTGGACAGAGTAGGCGAGCGGCAGCTTCTCAGGGTAAAGCCAGAGCAGCAGCACCGGCAGCGCCGCGAGATTGGGGCGACCATCGATCGCCAGCAGCGTCATCACGCCGGTGTCGCGGTCGTAGCGGCAGGTGATCCCGAGCGGTTCGGAGTGGCCGACGAGCCCGAGGATCGTTTCGCGCGCCTTCGCACCGAACACCGCGTCGAGTTCGCCCGGCGGTTGCGCAGCCGGGTCCGCGGCGAGGTCGGCGAGGAACAGTTCGACTGCCGCGAAGCGCGCGGCTTCCTCGCGGGTGCAGGTGATTTCGAGAGTGAGCGTGCGGGACGACATGGTCTGAGGGCTTTCGCTTGGCATCGCGCAGCGCCGCTGCCCCCGCGTCAGGACGCCGGAACACCTGTAAAGAACGGCGCAAAGGCGCGGGATTGAAGGGTCAAAGGACGAGGTGATGCTCGACGTGAGCGCGCTCGCGGGCTCGCTGGAGGTTGTAGACGGGGACGCCGTGTGTCGCGGCAATGCGCAGCGCCTGGCCGGTGCCGCCCGAGGCTTCGCCATCGGCGGTCCAGCACAGCACGAATTCCGAAGGGCTATCGAGCGCGAGGCCGAGCACCTGGAAGACGTTGCGGGTGTGAAGGTCCTGGACGAAGCGCGAGAGGCTGGCGAAAACCGGATGGTGCGCGGCGGCGATCTCGCGCGCCCTGCCCCAGACACCCTCGCCCAGCGTGCCCGCGTGAAACGTGCTTGCCGAGCCGCGCCAGCCTGGTGCCGGCAGGAAAATCTGCGCCGCCTGCCCCGCGCCGCGTTCGAACGCGGTGTCCGCGCCGATCGCGTGGCCCGAGCGCAGAACATAGCCGCGCTTGAGCAGGGCAAAGGCGGCGCGGGTCATCAGGCTGAGCACTTCGGGCGGCGCCCTGCGCGCGCCGATCCCGGAATAGAAACGAAGCATGGCCGGTCTCCCCAATGGAACACCGGCTCCAAGCCCCCTCCCCTCATTGGCCGTCGGCGGCGTCCGGGTACCAGTCGAGCACCGGCGGGTCGGGATGGCCCAGATCGAAAGCGACAGTGCCCGCGTGGGTGATCCAGGTCTCAGGGCGGCGCAGCGCGACATAGGCGCCGTAGAAGCGGCCACGATGCTCGACGAACTGGGCATGGACGTCCTCGGCCACGGCCTCGCTGACCAGGAACCCCGGCATGCCCCGGACGTGGACTGGCGGCAGGACGCCGAGCATGTCGTCGTGGAAGGCCTCGCTCACCCGCGACAGCGGGAAGCGGGCGAGAAGTTCGGCAATTGCCGTGTCGCGATTCTGTGTCATGGCCGGGCGCCTCACAGGAGGACGAACGGCGGGATGGTCAGCTCGGCGCGGGCTATCTCGCGCTTGAGCTCGCGCAGGCGCGTGAAACGCTTGATCCACGACGGCGGAAACAGGACCCATTCGTCCTCGCTCGCCGTATAGTCGCGCAAGGGCCCGCTGCCGTCGAACAGGATGATTTCGGGGAGGTACGCGCCGAGGCAACCGCCCGACCAGCGGCGGAACGGCAGGCCGTGCTCGCAGCAGAACGCGTCGACCTCGGGGATCTGCCCGCCGTTGAGCTCGGTGCCGTAGAGTTCGAGCGGCTCGCCCGCGACCAGCGCGGCGGGATCGAACGGCTCGCCGTCCCATTCGGTGCGCAGGTCATAGTCGGCAGCGTGGGCCGCAAAAGCCTCAAGGTGTTCGTGCGGCAACGTGCCGCCGATGGTGATGTGAACGGGAGCGCGGTCGCCCATGGGCCAGGTCCTTTCGCGGGTGTCGTTGATCCGACCCCGCTCAAGTCCCCCTCCCCTCGATGTCAGCCGCGGCGAGCGGCCCAGCGCTCGGGGGTGCGGTCGACCTCAAGCTCGCTTGAGCATGTCTGGCACAGCGCAAAGGCCTCGGCGGGGGTGCCCGACAGCCATTGCTCCCAGTTGGTCTGTGCTAGCACGACTGCATGCGGTCATGGACGTCGGCCATCTGCGCGCAGCCATCCACCATGACCATCGAATAGGCCTGGCCCCATTCTTCGGTCGGACGCCAGAGCCCGGCGACGGCGAAGACCTCTTCGCCCGCCAGCGAGTACCAGGTGCGGGTCATCGCGCCCTTGGCGCCTTCGGCCTCCGCCCAGGCACTGACCGGGATCAGGCAGCGGCGGCGCTCGAAGCTGGCCCGCCAGAACGCGGTGCCGAGCTTGTCCTCGCGCGCGTTGTTGACCGGCTTGGGCTTCAATGGCTGACCGCTCTTGCCCTTGAGCACGAGCGGGAACCCCCAGGTCATCACCCGGGCCTCGCCTTCGGCGACCACCAGCCCCGGATAGCCGGGATAGACCTCGGCCGCGAAGTTGGCGCCCTCCCCGGCCCGCGCGCCGAACAGCCGGGCGATCTCGGCGGGCGCCTTGGTCATGCGGTACAGATTACACATGGCTCGATGCTCGGTTGGACGGCTCTCCGTGTCAATCAAACAGGCGCGCCCTTGCAAATATGTTCCCTCTATGTTCTGTTGCTCTCATGGAACGAATCGATACGTCTGCGGTCGCGCACGCGATCCTCGACGCCCCGGGCTGGGCGCGCATCGGCATCACCGCCCCAAGCTCCTGCCTGCGCGAGGACGCCGCACTGGAACTCGCCCGGGTCATCGCCGATGCCGTAACTGCGCCTGCCAGCGAAATGGCCGAAGCGCAGACGTCGCTGCCGCTCTGAGGCAAACGGGACAGCGTCACTCGGCAGGCATATCCAGCAGCGGGATGAGCTGCGGATCGATCGGAAATCCCAGACGGCGGGCAAGGTCAGCGGCGTGTCGGAAATCGGCGGCGCGCACGTGAAGCGTTCGCGCGAGCGCGGCGAGGTCTTCGCCGGGGCGCGGCGCTGACAAGGCGTGGAGTTTGCCGCAGGTCGCGGTCACCGCAAACGGCCAGGTCATGGCAATCGCCACAACCTGCTCGGCCAGCACGATGAGGGTGTCGCCAGTCTTGATCGCCTCGTCGCACTGTGAGGCGTCGTAGGCATTGCCGGTGCTCGCGAAGGCGTGATGGCGCCGGGTCTCGAAGGCGAAACGTTCGCTGTCGGTCAGCATGTCTGGATCTCCAGATTGCCCCAGGCAAATGAAGAGGCGGAACGCCGGGCGGGGGGCAGGCCGGCGTTCCGCCTCAGGCCGCGCGGGGGGCTCATCCGCGGCCTTGCACGGGGACGGGGACCCGCGGTTGGGCCCCCGTCAGTGGAGTGGTTGGACGATCAGGCGTCGACCAGCGGCGGCAGCGCGCCATCGTGTTCGGCGCTGTCCTTGGCCTGCGCGCGGCCGCGCTTGCCCGGAGGCGTCGCGGTGCTGTCGCCGAGGCCGTCGTCGTGGCGGGCTTCGCCGGCCTGCTCGCCGCCGCGCTCGTGGCCGGCCACGTCGTCGGCACCGAACATGTCGCTCTCGCCGTATTCGGCCGAGCCGAGCTGGCTGCTGCGACGGCGCGGACGCTGCCAGGCCACCGCCATCGTGCCATCCTCGCGCGGGAAGGCGGCGATGTAGAGCGGCTGTGCCATCGACGGATCGTCGATCTTGCCCTGGTAGAAGCTTTCGCCGGTCGAGTTCGACGAGAGCTCGAACAGTGCGCCGACGATCACCCAGCGGCGCTGGTCGTTGAGCGCGACGATTTCGTACTTGGGCGCGCGCGGGTTGCTGGAGGTCACCGGACGCAGGCCGATGGTGCGGGTGATGGTGAGCGTTTCGACGGAGCCGATCAGCTGGCCGTTGGCGTTCTTGCGGATTTCACCGATGTTCATGGACGTTCTCCTAGTAGGATCGATTGCGACCGAACCCCTTGTCCGGTCACTCTCTTCCCACCCCCCTTCCCTCCCGGCCGTCAGGCCGAAGCTGCGGGCAGTGCCCGCAGACCGATGTTGTTCAGTCATCGAGACAAATCCGGAGAACCAGCGCTGTCGAATTGCTCTCTTCCCATAGGCCCACTATTGCTCTGGCAGTTGGAACAGGGAGCAGAATTAGATGCCGACTTTGTCGTGGCTGACGCGCGAAAAGGATGTGAAGAGCGCCGATGCCGTGGCTTATCGGCTACTGGAGCGGGACGACGCGCTGTCTTTCGGTGAGACTGCATCCGGCAACATGCTGATCCAGGGCGACAACCTGGAGGCGCTGAAGAGCCTGCTGCCCTATTACCGGGGGCAGGTGAAATGCATCTATATCGATCCGCCGTACAACACCCGGTCGGCGTTCGAGCATTACGACGACAATCTGGAGCACAGCCAGTGGCTGGCGATGATCTGGCCGCGCCTGGTGCTGCTGCGCGAGTTACTGGCCGAGGATGGCAGCATCTGGGTGTCGATCGACGATAACGAGGGGCATTACCTCAAGGTCATCATGGACGAGGTTTTCGGGCGACGGAACTTCATTGCCGAAGTGATTTGGCAGAAGCGGACTTCGCGAGAAAATCGGGCGGCTATCGGGTCGGCTCACGATATCGTGCTTGTGTACAGCAAGCGCACTGCCGTCGAATGGAAGGCAGTCCGAAATACGTTGCCGCCCAACATGAACGGCTTTTCCAATCCTGATGGAGATGCTCGCGGTCCGTGGCGTTCAATCCCGTTCTCCGCTCAAGGTTTCCGCCCTAACCAAATGTACAAGATCACATCGACTGATGGGACGGTACACGAGCCGCCGCGAGGTCGATGCTGGGGAGCCACCGAGGAAGTCTTTCGTCGTTATGAAGCAGAAGGGCGGGTCTACTTTCCGAAAGGAGGGGCAGGCAAGCCGAGGATTAAGCAGTTCGCAGGTGAGGAAGCCGGCTTGGTCCCGATGAGTCTTTGGCTGGCCGAGGAAGTCGGCACAAACGAAGAATCCAAGAAAGAGATCCTTGCGCTTTTTGAGCACGACACACCATTCGGCACTCCAAAGCCAGAGCGATTAATGGAGCGGATTGTGCGCATTGCCACCAACCCGGGTGACCTTGTGCTCGACTCCTTCCTCGGTTCCGGCACCACGGCTGCCGTCGCGCACAAAATGGGGCGCCGCTGGATCGGCGTCGAAATGGGCGACCATGCCGTGACCCACTGCGCGCCGCGCCTCAAGAAAGTGGTCGAGGGCGAACAGGGGGGCATTTCTCAGGCGTTGGGCTGGCAGGGCGGCGGCGGCTTTGTCTTTTACCGGCTTGGCGAGGCGGTGTTCGACGATGACGGCGCGATCAATCCCGGCGTGTCCTTCGCGCCGCTGGCTGCCCACATTTGGTTCGCAGAAACCGGGCAGCCGATGTCGCGCCCTCATTCCGGGCCGTTTCTGGGCAGCCATGGCGGCAATGGCTATGCCCTGCTCTACAACGGTATTCTGGGCGACAAGAGCGTTTCGGGCGGAAACGTGCTCACCCGCAAGACGCTGGACATGATCCGC
This sequence comes from Novosphingobium sp. FKTRR1, assembly GCF_020404405.1. Taxonomy (GTDB): domain Bacteria; phylum Pseudomonadota; class Alphaproteobacteria; order Sphingomonadales; family Sphingomonadaceae; genus Novosphingobium. Next base: position 13,330 of record NZ_JAIZDA010000046.1, read on the forward strand.
GCTTCCGCCGGCGAGTTTGTCGGGCCGATGACTGTTTATGGCGAAGCGTGTCGGCTCTCTCCTGAAACGCTGAAGGCAGAAGGCATCGTGTTCAAGCAGACCCCTTATGACGTGAGGGCCCGCTGATGCAGCTCAAGCAATATCAAACCGACACGCTGGGCGTGCTGCGCCGCTTCTTCGAGGATGCACGGCTGCGCGGGCCGAAAGCGGCCTATGAGGCGATCACGCAGGAGCCGGAGCAGGCCAAGCGCTTGCGCGGCTATGGCGGCAAGTATGAAGCGCTGCTGGGGCAGGAAGAAATGCCCTATGTCTGCCTACGCCTGCCCACCGGTGGCGGGAAGACTCTGCTGGGCGCGCACGCCATCGGCGTCGCCAAGGATGCCTGGATCGAGCGGGATTTCCCGCTGGTCCTTTGGCTGGTGCCGACCAACATGATCCGCACCCAGACGGCAGAAGCGCTGACCAATCCGAAGCATCCCTACCGCCGCGCGCTGGACGACCAGTTCGGTGGGCGCGTGCGGATTTTCGACATTGGCGATTTCACCCGCATCCGCCCGTACGACCTTGCCGCAAACTGCTGCGTCGTCGTCGGCACACTGCAGACCTTGCGGGTGGAGAGCACCGACGGCCGCAAGGTCTATGCCCATCATGAAGAGCTGGAACCGCTGTTCAGCGAGGTGCCTCGGCGCCGGGCCGGGCTGGAGACGCTGGGGCCGGATGTTGCCGCCAAGGTTGGCGGCCATCCAGACGACATCCGCTTCAGCTTCGCCAACCTGTGCCATCTGCGCCAACCGCTGATGATCGTGGACGAGGCGCACAAGGCCGTCACTGGCCTGTCCCGTACCGTGCAAGAGCGCGTGAATCCGTGCGCCATCGTGGAATTCACCGCCACGCCGCACAAGAAGAGCAACATCCTCCATTCGGTCAGCGCGCTGGAGCTGAAGGACGCGCAGATGATCAAGCTGCCGGTGCGGCTTGAGGAACACGAGACGTGGGAAGGCGCGGTTACCGGCGCGATCATGAAGCGCGCCGAACTGGCGGAAGAGGCGGCGAAGGACCGCGCGGACTACATCCGCCCGATCGTGCTGTTCCAGGCCGAAGATAGGAACCGCGAAGTGACCGTCGACGTGCTGCGGCAGCACCTGATCGACACGCACCATATCGATCCCAGGGCCATTGCCGTCGCCACCGGCGATCAGCGCGAACTGGACGGGATCGACCTGTTCAAGCCCGATTGCCCGATCGAATACGTCATCACTGTGGAGGCTTTGAAGGAAGGCTGGGACTGTTCCTTCGCTTATGTCTTCTGCTCGGTCGCCAACATCAAGAGCTCGACCGACGCAGAGCAGCTGCTCGGTCGCGTGCTTCGCATGCCTTATGCCATGCGGCGCAAGGCCACGGTGCTCAACAAGGCTTATGCGAACCTTGTCTCGAAGTCGTTTGCCGAGGCGGCGAATACCCTGCGGGACCGCCTGGTCGAGATGGGCTTCGAGGAAAGCGAAGCCGAGGCCAACATCGAGGCCGATCAGGGTTCTCTAGACGAGGGTCTGTGGGGCGAGAAGCGGCGCCCCAAGCCCACCGCCAGGATCGAGATCGATGTATCGCCGGATGTGCTAGCCGCTGTGAAGGCCGCTGCGCCCGAAAAGGTGAAGATCGAAGCGGCACCGGATGGTTCACCTGTGATCACCGTAACGGGTTTCCTGCGACAGGCTGAAAAGGATGTGATCTACGCCGCCCTGCCGGAAAAGGCGGCAAACGTGGTTCGCGAGGCCATTGCTCAGCACGAGCTGGAGCATGCGCACAATGCCTCTCCGGCCGAGAGGGGTGAGGAATTCGTCGTGCCTCGCCTGATGGCGGCCGTGCAGGGGGAGTTGGTTTTCGCCGATGCTGATGTTCTGGGCGAATATTTCGAATGGTCGCTGGCGGATCATTCGGCGCAGCTGAGCAAAGCGGAATTCGACGTCCGCGACACGTCTGAAGCTTTCGAGATCGACCTCGATGGCGATAACCTGCTGGTCCGGCATAGCGATCAATCCGATCAGTTGATGCTCGACGTGCCGGTCAATGGCTGGACGGCGGGCGGCCTCGTCAACCTGCTCGCTAAACAGGTGCGGCAGGCGGACAGCGCCATCGGCCATGGCGAGATGGTCGCCTGGCTGAGCGACGTGGTCGCCTTCCTCACCGGCCCGCGCGGGATCCCGCTTGCCGCTCTAATGCGTTGCCGGTTCATCCTGTCCCGCAAACTGCGCGAGAAGATCGCGGCAATCCGGGCCGAGGTGCGGAAGGGCGTTTATCAAAACTGCCTTTTCGCTCCGGATGCAAAGCCCGAACTATCGTTCGAGAACGGCTTCCGGTTTCACGAAGGCATGTTCGCAGGCGTTCCTTGCTACCGTGGCACGAAATGGCGGTTCAACAATCACTATCTGGGCTGGGATCGCGTCCCCGCATTTGACGGCAAGGATGATGGCGAGGAGTTCAAGGCTGCGCAGCAACTCGACAGCATTTCGGACGTGGCGTTCTGGGTACGGAACGTCGCCAAGCACCCCGACGCCTTTTGGCTTCCGTTGGCAGGAGGGCGAACCTACCCTGATTTCATCGCGAAGCTCAAAGACGGACGATTGCTCGTGGTCGAATACAAAGGCGAGCACCTCGTCGCCGATTCAGCCGCAAAGAGGGCGATCGGAGAGCTTTGGCAAAACGCGAGCAATGGCTCCGGGATCTATGTCTTTGCTGAGAAGGAAAGGGAGGGAATGACAGTAAAGCAGCAGATTTTGGCGGCGATTGGTTAAGGCTGGATTGCGGCAGATCGGCCGCTCCGTTGGACTGACCAGCTTGTCTGCTTCGGGCCGCAGAATGAGATAAGTGGCCGTTCCAGCCGGACAATGCCAACGCGGCGCCTATCTGAGGGGTAGACCGTTGTCCGTATTCAAACAATAAGCTGTAAAATGATGTCTGCAAGCGAGCCCTCTTCGCCTTGAAAGCTTAGGATCATCGCACGTAACATTGCTTCCGGATCGAGACGAGCAATGTCGATGCTGTGGCCAGCTCGCTCAGCGAGTACAATCATGAAGCTCAACTGAGTGCGACCATTCCCTTCACGAAATGCGTGGATGACGTTGAGAGTCGCCAGAAAGGCAGCCGCTTGCTTTGCGAACGTCACCGGAGGTAAGCCGTCGAGGTGCCTGTCAGCAGCCAACTTTGCAAACAGGTCATCAAGCTGGGCTTCGATATATTCAGGATAGCAGAAGTGGCTACTGCCCTTTGAAATGCGGACGGTGCGGGTTTGGCCAGCCCAAGGATAGATATCCTGAAAAAAATGGCGATGGATCGCACAATAGTGCGCGCGATCTAGCGCCCCGTGCGGCAGGGGCTCGTCAGCTCGGGCAATGGTAAGCTCAAGCTCCAACTGTTCGAGAACGACCGCATCGCGAATGTCGAAAACATTGCGCAACACCGTCGTTCCCGGATAGCAGTAGGGATCCTCCTCGGCAGCGTACATGAAGGGATCAACCCTTCAGATATTTGGCGATAATCCGCTTACGCCGTTCGGCCGGGGTGACGCCGCGACGATCGTCGCGCTCGAATTCCGCGCGAGCGGTGAAGCTCAGCTGCAAGCCTTCGACCGCGCTAATCCGTTCAAACCGTGTGCGCCCGATGGGTTGGGCACCCGGTTTTTCACTTTCATCGCTCATAGCGTGAACTCCAATTCAAACACGAAACTTCTGCCGGAACACGCTTAGCGCGTCCTGCGAAAACTGATTGCAGACAACCCCATCTCTACGCATCGCGTCGCGCGCCGCTGTTAGATGGGGGTGACGCTCGATCAGTTCGTCGAGTACCGCGTCGACCGGGTTTTGCTGCTTCGCGGTCGGTCGTGGCTTCGTTTGGCCTTTCTCCTTGGTCATGGTGGGCTCCGTGGTCCTGCGGGGTGAAATTGTAGTTGTCGAAAAAATGTTGGTTTAGTTCCGGACGGAAATAATGTTTTCGTTCGATCCAGATGAAGCCGTCGCCCTTTGAAATGACAGCGACGTCCACTGGACCACCAACGGTTTCCGTCGTCAGCGACATGCGTTTCTGGAACCAGTTCAGACTCACCAAACGCGCCGCAGCGTGACCGAGTTCATCCTTAGAGCCCGAGCGAAAAGTGGTTGAGCGATATCAGTAGGTTGTGATTCAGCGTCGTTGTCGAGACGATGGAGGAAGCACATGCCCTGGACTGATACCGCTCGCCGCAAGCATATGCGGGAAGGTGCGGG
>NZ_JAIZDA010000047.1 GCF_020404405.1 Novosphingobium sp. FKTRR1
ACGGTGGTCATCAGGCCGGATTACGCCAGCTTATGGATAGCGCTTCATCCGGCCTGATGCCCCCCTGCGTTGCGCTGAAGCATACCGATCAATGGTGCGTCAGGCGCGGTGCAGACTGTCCAGATAAGGCCGTAACCTCCTCCATGGCGTATCGGTCAGAGCCGAACCGCCCGCTCAAGTCGCGGTCGCACCGATGGGGCGCTCCTGTCGCGTGGAGTCCTTCGTGGAAAAGCGTGCCATAGTAGGCGGCTTGATCCTTGAACTGGGAAAACGGTGGCATATGGATCCGGTCCTTCGACGGCAAATAATAGGCTTCGTTGCCGCCGTGGATGGTCGCGATGCCGAGGTTGGCGAAGAACTCCTCGGCACGGGCGACGCGTTCTTCCTCAGAGAGGACGGCAATCGCGGGCGCAACGTAGCCCTCCACCTGGGCCTCGTTGAACACGCTGTATCCGCGCGCGAACATGCGAACATGGCCGCCTGAATCGTCCTGATCGTCTGTCTGTTCGCCGCGCTGGCTAATCTTCCAGAAGACGATCGTAGTTGCGTGCTCACCTTTGCGGACTTGCGCACCCAGCGACTGCCACTGCCGGTAGCTTGCCCAGAGCCCCGAGGTATACCCGTTGGCCTGAGCGGCAATCCACAAAGACAGGATGTTGGCCCCTCTATAGGCCTTGCGTGACACGGCGTTGATCGGCCGCGTGATGGCCGAACCGTCATGGTGCCAGGGCATGCGCCACTCGCCCGCGCCAGCCTCGATGGCTGCGACGATCTCGTTGGTGACGCGCGTGTAGATATCGGTGCGTTCGGAGTTACGCATGATCAGGACTCCCGTCCTGACATCGCAAGGCAGGCCCTGCGATGGTGCCGCGCAACCAAAGTGAGGAGGCCATCGACTGTCCTCGAAATGAGGACACTTGCGATGTTACATACCTCGTGGGCGAGCGTGGCATAATAGTGATCGAAGCCGGAAAACAGGCTGGTCGGCGGCATCGTGACGCGATCTGCAGTGGGTTCGTAATAGGCTTCAGAACCCTGGTGGCGCAGATTGACGGGGATGGCGGCGAAGAAGGCGTCGAGCTCGGCCTCGCGCCCTTCAGGCTCGACCAGCTCCAGCGTTGCAGCCGGATGGAAGCGCTCGGGCAGACCTTCGACCTGATCGGCATTGAAGACTGGATAGGCCTTGAGCACCCGGCGGGCCTCGTCGGTCTTTTCGCCGGTATCGGGGGCTTCCACCTCTTTGGTGTAGCTCTTGTAGAAGATCGCGATGGTCGACTTTTCGCCCTTGCGGACCTGGGCGCCGAGCGACTTGGCCTGATTGTACGTCATCCAGAACGGCGAGGCGTAGCCGCACATGTCAGCGACCATCCACAGCCAGAACACATTCATGCCCCGGTACGGAATCCCGCAGGCCCGCAGGGGCCGCGAAACGGGCACGCCGCGCCACGGCTTGATCCAAGGCTTCGTGCCGGCTTCCAGACGCGCGATGATTTCTTGGGTGATGCGGGTGGCGGGCGACAAGCCGCCGCTCTGCCCCTTGCGATAGGCCATGATGGGTCTCCTGATTGAGGCATCTGGACAGTCGGCGACGGGTTCGCCGGTCAGTGCCACAGGTTCCCGAGCCCCCTCTGCTCTTCTCCAAAAAAGGAAGCGGCCCTCCGGCGTGAGCCGAAGGACCGCTTCTCGAGGTACGAGTGGCCTTGCCTGTCAGGAGGAGGTCAGGCGGCCAGCTCGCGGGGGGACTGATCTTCGGTGTCTACACCGCGCTCAGCGTCAGTGGCGTCAATCTCGGGCTCGCCAGCATCCGGCGCAGCGGGAGCGAAGCGCATGACCTCAGGCACCCATGACAGAGCCTTCTCGCGCACTTCGACTTCTGTGATGTAGGTGCCTGCGAAGACGCGCTCGGCACTCATCGCGAGATCGCTCTTCTTGACCGAGGCAAAGCGCGAGGAAAGCTCGAGGCCGCCGACGTCGGTCAGCGCGTCGAGGATCACCTGCTTTGACACCCGGTCGAAGTAATTGGCCGCAGTCGGTCGCCACCACTGCGCCATGTCGATGCCAATCAGGCTGCCGAGGTGGTCCTGGAACGGTAGCTGACGCTCGCCCGCCATGTTGAGGCTCGCCTCGAGCGACCGGGCAACGACATAGCCAAGCCAAGCGGCGCGGCCGTCATCGGACAGCGCGCGGAACAGGTCGAAGCGGCAAGTCGCATCTTCGCCAGCGCGCCAGCTTTCGTCGAGACTGGACCTGAGCTCGGCAAGCGCGCTGCTGGCCGGAGCATCCTTGGCTTCGAAGCCGATGATCGGCCCTGCCGGAAGAGGTGCACGCAGTGTGGTTGCGGCCCGTGCCCGCCAGTCATGCGTATCGGCATCAGCCAGCGTGAAGACCATGACGTCGAGCGCAAGCCCCGGATCAGAGGCAACATGCAGCGCAAGGACGTCGCGGCGCTGCATGGCGAGCTCGTCGCCCAGGCGCTTGGACAAGGTCGTCCGGCGCTTGTCCGAACCTTCCTCGCCAGCAACGACTTCGATCCTATCGTCAGCCTCGGCGGGTTCAGCCTGACGCTCGCCGTAGAACACCGGCTGGAGAACCGGCGTGCCATCGCGCGAGAGCACCAGCACCATCCCTGCCTCGGCCTTGAGTTCGGCCGCGATGACGGGCGGCCGTGCCCGGATTTCCTGACATTCGCGTTCGATGGCCTCGATGGCGGCTTCGGCCGCAGCGACAGCCTCCTCGGCACTGTCCTCGTCTTCGAGGATCGCCGCATGTTCGTCATAGGAGGCATCGAGTTCGTCGAGCCTCGCCAGTTCCGCTTCGGTCAGTAGTGCCGGTTCGGCGGGAAGCCGGACCAGCCCTTCGACCAGATCGTGGCTGGCATAGGGATCTAGCGTGGGCTTGACCCAGGCGAGACCCTGCTCGGCGGCGAGAGCTTTGGCCTGCTCTTCCATCTTTGCCGCCGCGAGGCTCTCGAGCAACGCTACATCGACCCAGGATTCGCTGTTGTCATCATCGAACAGTTCGCGTTCGATCCGGCCGCCGGCGGCGATGTAGGCATCGCGACCAACGAGCCGGGCGCGCGGATCGCTGCCCCGGACGGTCCCCGAGAGAACCATGCGTCGGATGCTGTCGGGATTGGGCGCATAGTAGGCCGAGGAAACCTGTTCGAAGACGCGAGCCTGGATCTCCTGGTCCGAGGTCGCACCGAAGGCCTTGGCGATGTCGAGAGTGATTTGACCGGATGCAAGGGCCTCGAACACAACCGGCGCAAGCGTCGCGAGACGCAGACGGCCCTCGACGAAGCGGACCGTCAGGCCGAAGCGGCGCGCAACATCCTCGACAGTTGCACCGCTTGAGACGAGCGCCGCAAAAGCCTGGGCTTCGTCCGCTGGGTTCATGGCGAGGCGGTGGAAGTTTTCTGCCAAGCTGGTCTCGACCGCGGCTTCGGTACTGTCTTCGAGGACGAGGCAGGTAACTTCGTGATCGCGGTCGAGGATCTTTTCGTCTGCGAGTTCAAGCATGGCGCGGCGGCGGCGCTCGCCGGCTTCCACCTCAAACTTGCCCTTGGCGGCAGGCTTGACGATGAGATTCTGCAGCAGACCAAAGGCTGCGATACTGGCCTTAAGCTCACCATCTGCAGTCGGATCGCTGTGACGACGAACATTACGGGGCGACTGAACGAGTTTGTTCAGCGGGATCGACTTGATCATGGGACACACTCCTGATTGTGAGCCCGGCGCATCGACCATCGACGCCCAAATGGCTCAATCAGGGCAAAGCCCACTCTTCTCTGGTGCATCCGCAGCAAATTGCCCGATGGCTTCGGTCAAACGCGATTGAGCAGAGATGCGGACACTCCAGGAGAATGGGTTGCTGAGCTGACTTGATCGCGGCAGTTGGATTGCAGCCACGAAAGCCGCGGTACGGACTTCCCTATCATCCGAAAAGTTTGCGCCAGACATCCACGATCCAATCAAGCGTGCGTTTGACCAATGCGTTCGCGAACGGCTGCCCCGGTTTGGGTGCCGGTATGCGCGAAGGCAACGGTTTTGGAGCAGGGGGCCGCTTGAGCCTCCGGTCTCGCTCCCGCCCTGCCTCGATCGCACCGCGAGACATCTTTCCTGCCCAGAGAATTTCGCCCTGCTTGATCACATAATGTGAAGCGCAAGCGAAGTCGTGATTGCCGATCGAAGGCCAGATCGATGCAGCATCCCCTTCTATCGTCAGTCGATACTCGGTACGAACGAGGGGTGTGGACACTTCTTCCCCGCACCCGCATGCGCAATTATGCAACGCGACGCGGCATTCCTCCGAGACATACAGGATGCCGTCTTCGAGAATCTCGGGTATTTCATCCACGAAGACGGTTTTGAGCCTGTCGACCCGGGCCATTATGCGGCCCTATTCGAGATGTTGTTGCCCTCGATCATGTAGACCGAGTTCACCTCGTTCCGCTCGTCGCGAAAATAGTTCGACCAGCGCTTCCATCGCATGATCGCCATGATGGCGTTGAGCGAATTGACAGCGGCGATCTGAATATCTGTCCGGTAAAGGTCGTCCTCCTCCTTGTCATCGCCCAACGGCAGCAACCGTTCGACTTCGGACCAGGCCATGCCGGGGCGGATGAAGGTTGCTCGGGCGCAGCCATCAAGACAATCCTCTTCCAGGCCTACTCCGATCCCGGTATCGACGAAGGGGATCTCCAGCCGAAGCAATCCCTCGGCTATCTCGCGGCGTGAAGACCCCTTATCGACGCAGACGAATACGAAATCGAAGCCTGCCAGCTCGTCCACATTAGCCGCTGTCACCCGAACAGGATGCGCGGTGATGCCCGTGTGCATCCGGGCATAGACCTGTGCGTAATAGTCGACCTTGTAGGGGAAACCCTTGAGCAGTTCCGGCTCCGGTGAGCCAGGCGACCGGAACAGATTGTGGTTCAAGAGCTGGTCGCCATCATAAAGATGGATTTCGGTAACCCAGGTCTTCGCCAGCAGATCGAGCAGAAACGATCCGGTTCCGCCAAGACCGATGATCGCGACCCGTCCCTTCAGCTTGCGGTTCACGCCGCCAATTCGATAGCGGGCCGAGGCGGAATCGGGAATGGCGAACGGGCTATCGTCATTGGCGATCATCGCCTTGGCATGGGTCCGGGCGTTGGCGGTCCGATCGAGAGACCGGGCAGCGCCGCCGATCAGTCGCTCATAGGCGACCACCTTGTCATAGATATTTTCGTACCGGTGGGTGACCTCGGGCTTGGACGAGAGATAGTGATCCACGTCCATCTCGCCGCAGCGCTGTTTCTGGGAATTGTTGATGATGTTCCCCATGGGGGCGCCGTTGCGATGGCACGGCGTCCCCCCTGCGAAATACATCGTGTGATCGCCTTGCGGCGTTGCCGTGAGGCCCGTGCCGTCTAGCGACAGGGCGCAGGTGAGCACGCCCCTTGCCAAATTTCCGTCAACCGTGACGTGCGGAATACTCCGCACGATCAAGTGGCTGTTGCGCACCTCGATCTCGAAGCCCTCCTCAACGAGGCGCTTGAGATGGGGATCACGACTTATCAGAGCGGCGGACATTGAAGACCATCCCTTTCTTCACCTGAATGGTCTCGCCTTCGACGAGATCGCCCTCGGCGCCATGGACACCGTGGAGATAGGTGATCGTGTAGTTGAAGTTCTCAAAGTCAGGGTTGGGGTAAGCGATCGCCGCGATCTCGCGGTAGCTGTGCGGGCGCTTTTCCACGCTCCGGGGCCGCCCGTTGACCTTAATGGTTACCGTCTTGGGTTCACGGCTGCGGATCCGCTCGACCCCGGCGCCATCCAGCGTCACCTCCCCATCGCTGGGGATGACGGCATCGCCAGCGCTGTCGAGGATGAGCTCAAGCTCTTCGTCGATCTTGCCATAGCGATAGATGTCGGCGGCGAGGATCGTCGGGGAACCCCATTCCCAGCCCCGCTCATTGACGGTGAAGTTGTAGGTGCGGTCGCCGGCGAATGAGAGAAAGACCGCGATCTCGCCGGTTGCGAACTTGACCTCCTCCTCGATGCTGATCGAACGGGCGAGGCCGCCTTCGATCTGGATCAGAACGAAATCGCTGGCAGGTTCAAGCCCCGCAATCTCGCGGATCTGGCTACCGTCCAGAAACTTGTCTCCGGTGCCATGAAGGACACCGTTGACGCTAAACTGAAATTTGTCGTGGCCCTTGGCCATAACGGTGCTCCATATTCTGCCGACTCTTGATCCCGAATCCACCATGGACTAGGATCAGCATCGAGTCCCGATGCGGACTATCTACATCGGGACTGATTTGCGTTTCAAGTCCAAATCTGGATGAGAGGGAGAATTATGCGTGGTTAAGCTCGAACCCACCGCCCAATCGGGCGAGGGGAGGCCCGCGATTCCAGCGGCAATGGAGGCATTCCAAGGGCTGGCGGAATTATGGCAGCTGTCGACCGAGGACCAGTTGCTACTGCTCGGGTCACCCGGCCGATCGACCTTTTTCAAATGGAAGAAGGATGGCGGATCGCTCCCGCGCGACACGGTCGAACGCGTTTCCCACCTACTGGCGATTCATAAAGCGCTCGAGATTCTGTTGCCCGACACTCGCGCTGCCGATGGTTGGATTCGCCGGCACAATGCCCAGTTCAACGGGCAAAGTGCCCTTGATGTCATGCGCGGCGGTCAGGTGATGGATATCTATCGCGTGAGACAATATGTGGATGCGCAACGTGGCGGATGAATTCATTGCGGTAGATATCGAGCAGCCCTTCTTCACGCTCATTCCATCGCGTTTCCCCACCATCGACGTGTTCGCCCGTGTGGCAAATGATCGCAGCGAAGCGCTGGCCGAGATTGAATCGCTGACCAATCCGCGCTTGCGCGAACGGAATCGTCTGATGAACGGGGCGAAAGTCGTGGATGGAAATGGTCCGCTTCTGCAAAACTGGAACCACGCGCCATTCACCTACCCGAACCCGGACGGCACGCGTTTCTTCGACGCGGATCGCCCCGCGCTCGAGCTGGCCGCGGATATGCAAACGGCATTGGCCATCTCGATCCGAAAGCGCGAGACGTTCCTCAGCAAGACTGGTGAAGCGCCGATTGGCCTGGAAATGCGCGAACTCTCGCGGCAGGTGAAGGGACGATTTGTCGATGGGCGTGACTGGGATCCCGAGCTTGATCTTACAGAACGGCGTCGGCGCGGTCTTCTGATTGCGGAAGCGGGCTTCGATGGTCTGCTTTTCAGGCCTGCCGAGCGACCATCAGGCCTCTGCGTGAGCGTGCTTAGAGGCGACGTGCTGGAGCGCGCCGTTCAACGCGATCATTTCAAGTTCGTTTGGGATGGCAGTCGCGTCCGCACGGTTTACTCGTTTGCCTCCGACGTCCAATATTCCCCGGAAGATCTGTGCGGGATAGACCAAGTTCTTGCCGCTTAGTGATGAAGCTATGACCCGGCCCTCTGAACCGATGTCCAGTTTGGAAGGCCTATCCGGCTTCCTTGGACGCCTGCTCTTAATCGGCAATTGCTGTCAGTCATTGCTAGGCAGGTCGACGATACGGAAAACAGCCCCTGATCCGGCATCACGCACGAGGTCGACGCGCGCGCCATCCCAGTGGTAGTCAAGGTGCCGCCCCTGGAGAGGATTTGACGCGCAGTCCGGGTAGAAGAGCGCGACGCATTCCCCGCCGGTGTGCCGGATGCTCGGGTAGGTAATGCCGTTTGATCCCGCGGCCTTGAGGTGCCGCGCGACCGCTTGGGATGCGGCATAGCTGTGGGGATCGAGCGCCGGAACCGGCTCCCCCGCCAGAGTTCGGAGATCATGCAAGTCAGCATCGACTGACATGACGATCTCCCGGAACTGCGAGGTCCAGCCAGGTGCTTCCTTCGTCCGGGCCATGAAGCGGGCATGGTGGTGGATCGTCTCGAACAGTGCGGTCTCGAACCGGTCGCCCAAGTAGAGCACGCCGTAACTGCCATCGGTAAAGCGGCTTGGCCGATCCGTGCTGACGTGGGTGAACGGCGCCATGAGGTAGGACGCGCCATTACCGCCGACGCGGCGTTCGACCGGAATTAGGTCGAGATTGCCAATAGTCGCCATGATGCGCGGATTGGTCTTCTGCTCTGCCGAGATCAGCAGCGGCCAGTCGGCTGGATCTGCGATGTCTTCGAACAGGTCGATCGGCGGAAAGGCGCTGCGGATGATCCTGACAGCGCCCTTCCACTCAACTCGAGAAACGGGGATATCCGCCGTTTCGTTCACCAGCCACCACGCTCGGCGTCGAGGTAGCGACGCACCCGCATGATATCGGTGAGTTCGCCCCCGAGCATCGCGTCGAGCGCACTGGATCCGCCAAACGCATCGTTGGCCGACCTGATCCAGGCATAGCTGCGGGTTGCCTCCGAGAAGATGATCCGAAGCGCCTTATGAATGCCCATCAGGTTGGACAGCCGAGCGCGGCCATCGCGCGAAACGCGCCCGGGGCCTTCGGCTTTCCAGCGGCGATAGGATCGCACCGGCATGTCGAGCAGCGTTGCCGCCTGCTCGTCGGTCAGCTCCCATTTGCCGAACAGATTGAGGACTGCCCGAAACATGGCAGCTGCTTCGTCCTGGGTAATCGGATCGGCACGGAATGCGGTAACGGCAGTATCAACGGGTTGCAGGGCCAGCATGGCAAATCTCCATATGGCATCATATACGTCAATCAATGCCATCTGGCAATGATCTATGTGGATGATGCCAATCTGGCAATCACGTTCGCCGCGCCCTCGATCGGCACGAACAGCCGCGTCTGGTAGCGGATGATTTCCGTAAAGCAGCCTTGGGCCTTGTACCAGTCGAGGTGAGCCGCACTCCATCCGGTAAGTTCAATTCGCTGTGAGCTATTGACCAGGCTCCGCTTGACCATGAGCTGCTCGCGGCCAGTGAATTCCATCGGTCGACCGGTCGCGAGAACGGCCTGTACGATGTCGTCGGCGGAGAGCGATTGCTCGCGTTCCAGACCCAGCGCTCGGCACAGTTCCGGAACGCAATGGACCGGAACCTCCCGGCCGAGGAGCGACCGACCATCCGCCGCCGATATGCGACTGACCCTCACGAAATCCGAAGGAAGCTTGTCCCAGACCGGCAGCAGAAGGCCCGTCGCAAGATAGAGGCGCTCGCGCTTGTGGTTGGTCCGCGCTTCCTCGACTTCGGCTGCCCAGGCTTCGCGGAAAGCATCGACGGAGATTCCCTCCCAGCTGCTCTCAGCCAGCTGATCCTCGGTGATGTGGCTGCGTTTCAGCGGGCGCAGCAATTCGAAGCGGGCCACGCGCGTGCCGTCATCGGCAAGAATGCTGCGGGCGGGCACGAGCAAGGCAACGCGGCCTGAGCGGGCATTCCGAACAGGCCGCTGCCGTGGCACAGCAAGGCCGTGGAGTTCCTCGAGCCGCTTCAGTGTAAGCGGCTTCAAAGCTCTGGCAATTTCCAGTTCCAGCAGATGGGTGGTCGCGCCCGACGCCGGATCCGTGCGCAGCAGCGTGTCCGACAGGACCGTGAAGTCCTCGACCGCGATGGTCTCAAGGCCGAGATCGAGCGTGCCGGCCTGACGCGCGGCATCAATCCGCGCCTCGACCAGCCCCATGAACTCGTCAAAGATCGCGTTCTGCAGGGCAATCGGTAACGCGAGGATGCGATTGAGCCAGCGCTGGATCGACGGAAGATCATCGACCATCGACCCGTCGGGTGCTTCAATCCTGAGGCCGGTCAGCTCTTGGAAGCACCCTAACGAGACCGCTTCGAGCTTGCCGGTGAACAAGAGGCCGAACCAGCGGTGGAGCGCTTCCTTGGCGTAGATGCTCTCGAGATTGTCGGCCGGATCGAACAGGTTCTGACCGCCGGTCTGGCGCTGCCCGCGCGTCAATGCACCGAGGCCGTCGAGGCGCCGCGCGATCGTCGAGATGAAGCGCCGCTCGCCGCGCACATCGGTCGTTACCGGTCTGAACAGCGGCGCCGATGCCTGATTGGTGCGATTGGTCCGCCCCAAACCCTGAATCGCGGCGTCAGCGCGCCAGCCCGGTTCGAGCAGGAAGTGCACGCGGCGGGCCTGGTTCCTGGCGGCGAGATCGGCATGGTAGCTGCGCCCCGTTCCTCCGGCATCGGAAAAGACGAGGATGCGCTTGGTGCCGTCCATGAAAGCCTGGGTTTCGGCGACGTTGGCGCGAGGCGAACGGGATTGGAGCTTCTGACGACCATCGCGGCCGACGATGAGCCGGCGCGTCCGGCCAGTCACTTCCGCCACCTGCTCGACGCCGAAGCTTTCGATAATAGCATCAAGTGCTGTCGCGATCGGCGGCAAGGCGCAGAGCTGCTCTATCATCCGGTCGCGCGCGGCCAGTGCTGATCGGCAGAGCACCGGCGCGCCGTGCTCGTCGCTCATCGGCTCGGAGCGGGGATTGCCGTTTTCGTCGGTGAAGACCGCCATCAGCCGGACAGGAAAGCTTTTGGCGAGGTAGTCGATCACATATTCGCGCGGGGACAGATCGATCTCAAGCGCTTCGCGTTCCTCTTCCGAGAGGTCGGCAAGCCGACGATTGAGCATGGCTTCTGCGGTCGAGACCAGCTGGACGACTGCGGCGTTTCCATCGGCAATCGCCGCGTCGATGGCTGGTAACAGACTGGGCAGCTTCATCGACAGAAGCAGCTGCGCGAAGAAGCGCTGCTTGGTTCCTTCGAAGATGGACAGCGCTGCGGATTTGGCGCCCGAGTTGAGCGTCCCGCCGGTTTCGCTATCGACGATCCTCGTGGCCTCCAGCGCTTCGCGCAGGTTGGCGTGGATGATCGCCCAGGCTTCAGCGTAGGCATCATAGACCGCGATCTGATCCTCGGTCAGGCGATGCTCGAGGATCTCGTATTCGACGCCGGCGAAGGACAATGCTCGCGCGGTGTAGAGGCCGAGCGACTTGAGGTCCCGGGCGACCAGCTCCATTGCTGCTATCCCGCCGTCACGAACGTCGGCCACGAAGGCCTCGCGATTGGCGAAGGCGGTCTCAGGTCCCCAAAGGCCAAGACGCGTCGCGTAGGCCAAATTGTTGACGTCGGACGCGCCGGTTGCCGAAGCGTAGAGCACCCGTGAGCGGGGCAAGAGGTTCTGCAGGCGCACGCCAGCGATACCCTGCTCAGAACCCTTTACCTTGCCCCGCGATCCTTCGCCGCCAGAAGCATTGGCCATGGCGTGCGCCTCGTCGAATACGATGACGCCGTCGAAGTCGTCCCCAGCCCAGGCGAGGATCTGGTCGAGGCGAGTCGCATCGTTTCGGCCCGAGCGCAGGGTCGGGTAGGTCACGAAGAGAATTCCCTCGCGCATGGCGATGGGCGTGCCGAGTTTCCAGGACGCAAGCGGCTGGATGTCGATCGGCAGGCCGCCAAGCGCAGCCCAGTCGCGCCGGGCATCTTCCAGTAGAGCCTCGTTCTTCGAGACCCAGATATGGCGTCGTTCCCCGCGCACCCAGCGATCGAGGATGACGCTCGCAACCTGGCGGCCCTTGCCGGCGCCCGTTCCATCACCAAGGAAATAGCCCTGCCGGTACGTTTGGCCTTCCGCAGATGCCTTGAGCGAACAACCCTTGTCCTCGGGCTCGAACCGGCCGGGAAGATCGCGCGCATGGGCGCTTGCCGCGTAGATCAGAGTCTCTGCCTGGGCAGCCGACAGCAGCCCTTTGGCAACCAGACCATTGGGCAGCTGCGGCACAGCTTCGGGCATCGGTGCGGCGATCGACCCCATGGCAACAGACTCGACGAGCTGCGTCGGATGCTCGGCCGCGCCATTGATCACAATCCTGCTCGGGCGATAGGGCAGATAGTGGCCGACCTGAGGGGCAAGCGGCGCAGGGGTTTCGAGCGACTGGTAGGTGAGCGACCCGATGGCGGAGGCTGGAGGCGTGATCCTGGCTGGTGTCGGCAGCGGCCTGCGCGGCACCGCCACCAGGCGAAACGGCGCACGAGCCGGAAGGCTCGATTGCTCGGTAACAGCCTCCAAGCTGGCGCGAGCCGGCAAAGCATCGACAAAATCGACCAGCTGGCGAAAGTCGTTTGTGCGGATAGTGACCGCCTCCGAGGAGCCTTCCACCTTGTCGAAGACCAACAGCCGCGTGGTGATGCCGGTGCCCTGCCTGACGAACGCGCGTTCGACGGCGGCATTGAGCCGCAGCGAGATCGGTCCCTTCAGCCCCGCCAGGCACTTCGCGCAGTCGAACCATTCAGGCATGATCGCGACAAGCCGCCCCCCGGACGCCAGACGGTTCCAGGCCGACCGCAGATGGCGCGAGCCAGTGCGACTATCGTGCCCTCGCTCAATGCCGTGGGAATAGGGAGGGTTCATCAAGACGACGCTCGGGATGATGGCTGGATCGAGCAGTTCGTCGATCAGCTCAGCGTCATGGCCGGTCACTCGGGCCGCACGGAACAAGGCGCTCAGGCAGTCGCGGCGAAGCGGCGAGATTTCGTTGAGAGCAAGGCGCGAGCCAGCCTTGGCCGCCCAGACCGCGAGCATTCCGGTTCCGGCCGAGGGTTCCAGGACGAGCTCGCCCGTGGCCAGGGCACACGCCCGGGCGGCAAGCCAGGCAATGCCCGGCGGTGTTGCGAACTGCTGCCATTCGATCTGCTCGTCGCTGCGATTGGTCTGGGTCGGCAGCACGGATTCCAACGCCGTAAACATCCGGTCGGCGTCGGCTGCCGAAGCGGCAAGGTCGATCTGTGGGGTGGCCTGCAGGAATTCAGTCTGAGCCAATTCCAAGGCGATATGCGCATCGCGCACCGACCAGCGCCCATCTGCGTCTGTGCCGCCGAAATGATCGGTCAGAAGCGTATGCAGTTGCCGACGCGTGATCGGTTCGCCGGATGCTAGGTTTGCAGCGATGGTGCGAGCAGCTAGCAGAACTAGCGGTTCAGATGGTGGGGGAAGCAAGAGAGCGGGAACAGAGCTGAGCATTTGGAACCTCCTGACGAAGCCCAGTCCACTGGCCGGGCTTCATCAGGCCAAAAGCCTTCTCCCCTCTCTTCACGTCAGGACTTGGACCGCAGCCACGCTTGCAAGGCGTCGTTCCAGTCTTTCCCGTGACCGCGCGGGCGACGCGTGACGATCGTTCGGTTCTCACAGGCGTAGGCGCTGCGCGCGCGTTCCTCGGCAATGTCGCCGCCTGCATCATGGTCGACGAACAGATGCAATTCGCTCACGCTTTCCGGGATCGACACGAGGCCAAAACGCTCATTGCCGAGCGAGGCCCAGCAAGGGATCTGGGTCAAGGCCTTGGCAGCGAGCGCGCTCTCGATACCTTCGGCAAGGCCGAGCCGCCCGTCGATAGGTTCGAAGAGGCGAACTGCGCCTGATGCCAAGCTCCCGAGTGCGCGCTTTGGGTTGGCGAAAGGTGGCACCGCGGGCCTCAGCGGGTTGAGAAACGTGCGGTGAATTCCGACCAGCCCATGATCCATCGTCACTGCCGCGATCAGAGCAGGCAAGTATTGCGTGTTCCCCTTCGGTCCGAGCGGGGTATGAGGGTGAAATCTGAGCGCGCGAGAGACGGCGCGGATGCCGCGGGCCTGGAGATAGGTTTTGGCGGGAGTACCGTCGATTGGCGTTGCTTCACGCCAAATTCGCTCTGCAAACGCATTGTATGCTGGCTTGCAGACATTGGCACTTGGCTCGACTTCGACCTTCCCAGCAAAGAAGCTCCCCGGCGAAACACCTCGAGCGGCAAGTGCAGTCAGCACCTGATGCTGGCTGCAGCCCGCGAAACAGTGAAAGAGGATCGCGCGTCGTCCCAAAGTTACGCTGAGCGAGGGCGTTCGATCATCGTGGGAGGGACATCGCGCCATGCCCTTGCAGCCGGACCAATACCCTCCCAGCTCCTCGCAAAGCTGCTTTGCTGCTGAAGCAAGGGACAAGCTGGGAGGACTGGATAACGCGTGGGACATGCGGGGCTCCTCAAGCTCTAAATACCGCCCCCTTGCGAGCGACCTCTCCTCCCTATCGCGCGCGTAATAGCACTTTCCTACACCTCTTTGTTCACCATACGTTCCGATTCGATTCGAGGCAATGCGACGAGATGGATGATGATCAGATTTGGAAGGATAGGGATGATCCTTATGAGCGTTTCCGCGGTGCAGGTTTCAGCCCAAGCAGACACGCCATCCTTCGCGATATTCGAACATCGACCGACCCCTGTAGAGCCTGAGGCTGTCAAGCCGGCCATCCCGGCACACGGTGAGATGAACTTGAGTCTGCGCAAGGCGGCGCTCGCGCCCTCGTTCCGCGAGGTGATCTATTTGGCGAATGTGCGGGAGGCAGAGCTTCGATATGGCCTACCCACTGGCTTGCTGCAGGCGTTGATCTGGACTGAATCGCGCTTCAATCCGATGGCGATCAGCCCCGCTGGCGCGGCGGGGCTGGCGCAGCTGATGCCAGGCACGGCTCGCTACCTCGGCATCACGAACCGGCATGATCCTGTTGCGAGCATTGATGGCGGGGCACGCTACTTGCGCGAGATGCTGGACAAGTTTGGGCAGATACATCTCGCCCTCGCTGCCTATAATGCTGGACCTGGAGCGGTTTCGCGAGCTGGTGGCATTCCCAGAAACAGCGAGACGCCCGACTATGTCCGCAGCGTGCTCGAACGATGGCAAGCAATTGGCTCGCGCATATGAAAGGCGTTCGTCTATGGATAAATGAAGAAGCGATTGCTTGAGTAGGGAAGGCCAAGTTTGATGGCTCGAAAAGAAGGTCGAGGCACAAAGGATGACAACGTCGTTCGCTTCGATTTCCGGGACAAACTGAAGAAGCAGCACGACAAGCGTCGGCGCAAGGATTGGATGTTTGGTCTAGGCGCATTCTCGATCGTCGTCGCTGCCGGGATGTTGGCATTGAGTTGGCCCGTGTCCGGTCTGACCTCGACCGCCCCGTCAGAACTCCCGCCTAAACTTTCGCTGATGGCCGGAAGCGCCTCACCGCGCTTCGAGCTTTGCGGAGTTACACGTCGGACCTGCGTCGTTGATGGAGATACCTTCTGGCTTGAGGGTGAGAAGATCAGGATCGCAGACATCGACACCCCCGAGATCAGCGAGCCCAAGTGCGATTCTGAGTATCAGCTTGGTATGAAGGCGACTTACCGGCTTCGCGACCTTTTGAACGAAGGCACTTTCGAGGTCAGGCCGATTGGAAACCGCGATGAAGACCGATTTGGACGTAAGCTTCGGGTCGTTGTTCGGGGCGGCCAATCACTTGGGGATCAGCTTGTGCGTGAGGGGCTGGCTCGCACATGGACCGGGCGTCGGGAACCGTGGTGCTGACAGTGACCGTGCCACTGACCGGTCAACATTTGTTGCAGGATTGATCGGCAGGATCCGACCAACTATCGCCGTTAACTCGCAGCGCTGGGAAGGTGCGGTTACGCGAAATACCGGTCACGTGTGGCGCCTCGCCTCTGATCGCTGGCGCCTTGGTTGAAAAGCTCGCCAGTGACAGGGAGATGACGAACCATTGCTATTGCCACCGCCTTCTTTCGTTTGTGCGCTAAGACGTTACATATCCCCCTGAATTCATGGGGGCATCATGGCAAACGCGCAATCAATCCAACTTCTGCTCAATGACGACAGCACGGATCACCGGACGGAGATTGGCGCGCTGTTCAGGAACGCACGGCGTTTCGAGTGCATGGTCGCGTTCGCAAAAATGTCGGGCTGGAAGGAAATGAAGGCATCGCTGGAAAAGGCGTTGTCCAAAGGCATGACAGCGCGGCTCGCGGTTGGCCTGGATTTTTATCACACTGATCCCGCGTTGCTTCGATCCCTCTTCCGGTTGAGCAAGAAGCACGATCTGGAATTATACCTCAGCAATTCCGAGAGTACGTTTCATCCCAAGATTTATGCCTTCGAGTACGACGATGAATGCAAGGTCGTCGTGGGATCGGCGAACTTCACACAAGGCGGACTGCTTCAAAATTATGAAGCGTCGGTTCTCATCGACGATGAGAGCGGCACGATGATGGAAAAGATCACAGAGCATTTCGATGACTTGACCGACAATGATGAGATTGTGCTGGCGACGAAGCCGCTGATTGACGATTATGCAAAAGATCATGCGATCAACGCTGCATGGGCCCGTTTTGCAAGGCGTCGCGCCACGCGCGCTGTTGATTCCGGCGAAGCGTCACTCGATGTCCTAGCCGGTTTCCTGCGAATGATGAAGCAAGGTGGCGCATCATCGCCGTTCAATGCTCAGATGGAAGTCAGACGGAACAATCTTGCGGTTGCGCCGACACAGCTTCGTTCCATCGCGGCGTGGAAGGGGAAAACAGCGCGTGGCTTCCTGACCGAATATGAGCATCTGATCGGGTCATTCCATTCGGGCGGCCTCGACCGCGCAAAGACGCGCATTACTGACAAGCGAGAGGATTTTGTCCGCGCGGTGGCGTCAATCATCGATCACGCTGATTTGTCGCCGCGTGATGCGTTCGCCACTCTCCACGCGGCGTTTGCGAACATCAAAGGTGCTGGGATCAATCTCCTTACCGAGATTTTGCACACGCTGGACAACACACGTTTCGCGGTAATGAATCAGAATGCGGTCGCGGGCCTGCGTCTCGCTGGCTACGATGGATTTCCGCTTCACCCATCGAAGGGAAGCCTGAGCCCCGACATCTATCAGCTTTATTGCGATCACGCGGACGCTGTGCGCAAGGCGCTCGGGCTTCGCGATTTCACCGAACTCGATGCACTATTTAACTACGTTTATTGGCATGAGGATCGGCCCGATGACGATGAAGGCGATGACCAGGACTGATCGGCTGCCGTTCTCCCCTGGCATAATTGGACGCCTCCGGTAGCGGCGGCGAATGGCAGTTTTGTCCCATGTTGCGGCGTTCTGATTCCGGCAGCGCGCGACCCAAAGCTGGTCGCCCACTCCGTCATCGGTGAACGTCTGGTCCTCGATCACACCGGACCCTCGGGCAACGCGAGAACGACTTCGTCGTTTTGAAACCATCCGGCTACGTTGCGCGCCTCGCGGCGCTCAGCGCATGGCAAGCCGAACACGATCCCCGCCACGAAGGGTTCAGTGCCGCCGTGATCGATGCAGTCGCGCGATTTTCCCCTAACGAGAGCGGGCATGCCTTTGGATTTGGGCCCGCGGATTTCCAGGAATTGATCCTGTTTATCGAAGAACTGCCGTGGTGATCCTGACGCACCGCATGTGATGCTCGGTGCGACGGAGATGCTATCTAAGAGCCCGATTCAAAAGTCTGTCATGCGGCTGAAAGTCGCGCAATTCTGCGGGTTAGCATCCGGATAGAAGCGATATTCGCCCACGCGGTCGAGCTCTCGATGGAGCGTTCCCAGTCTTTGGCGAGG
>NZ_JAIZDA010000048.1 GCF_020404405.1 Novosphingobium sp. FKTRR1
CCCGCACCTTCCCGCATATGCTTGCGGCGAGCGGTATCAGTCCAGGGCATGTGCTTCCTCCATCGTCTCGACAACGACGCTGAATCACAACCTACTGATATCGCTCAACCACTTTTCGCTCGGGCTCTCAGCCTTCTGCTCTCGCAGATGATTGCTCGCCACGATTGCCCGCTTTCCAAAGCATGCAAGCAGAATTTGAATGCGCTCAAGGAAATTCGAGATGTGGTCGAGCATCTCACGATCGGTCCGTTCGATCAAAAATGGCTGCCGCTATTCCAATCCACTTGCCTCAATTTCGAGAAGGCACTCACTGACCTGTTTGGCTCGCGTCTTACGCTCGGGCACGAACTTGGCTTTTCTCTCCAGTTCACCAAACTTGGTGCAGACCAGATCGCTACGCTACAAGGCTATGACATTCCTCCACACATTGCGGCGCTGGATGCCAGTATGGCTGGCAAGCTTGAAGATGGTGACGCAGACAATCTGGAATATCAGTTCAAGGTCATTTATACTTTAACGAGTGCCTCCAAGACCAAAGCACACTTTCAGTTTATCCAACCAGATTCCGCAGAAGGAAAGGAAATTCAGAACGTTCTCATCAAGTTTAAGCCGATAGATGACATTTGGCCCTTCAAGCCGGGCGAGGTTGTCAAACTTGTCGCAGATGGCAGTGGTCGGAATTTCACAAGTGATAAGCACCAACGCGCATGGAAACTCTACAAGGCACGCCCAAAGACAGGGGCGTTGGATCCGTCTGCGACAGATAAGCAGTACAGTATTTATCACTCGCCCTATAAATCCTATACGTATTCACAAGCTTGGGTGAACTTTCTATTAACTGAGATTGCCGACGATGCCCGATGGGCCGCGTTGTCAAACTTTAACGGGTAGAATTTTGGCCGCTATGCGCAATTACGATGACACTTCAATAAATGCCGCAATTAAGGTGATAGGTGTAAAAACTCCCAAAGCCTGTCGATCATTACACCTCCCAGCGGCGCTCTTGCCCAGTCTCTGCACTTGTCCTGCTGACCAAGCGCTCGGCCAGAACTTGTTCCACGGCCAGTGGATCGGTGGCGTTCGCCCGCGCTGGCCCGCGCATTACATCGCTCGCACGGCGTTGGGACGGAATGTGCGGCCATTTTGGCAGCATATCGCGAATGGGGCAGGGCGGCGCGCGACCGTTGGGCCGCGCGCCGCAGGGCATCAGGTCTTGTCAGGCCAGTTTGGCGATCAGCGCCTTGGCCACGTCTTCGCTGCTGGCGGGGTTCTGGCCGGTCACAAGCTGGCCATCGATCACGACATGCACCGACCAGTCCGGCCCTTTGCTGTAGTGGCCGCCTTGCGCGATGAATTCATCCTCGATCAGGAACGGCACGACGTCGGTCAGCCCGACCGCCGCTTCCTCGCCGTTGGTGAAGCCGGTCACGTTGCGGCCCTTGACCAGCGGATCGCCGTTGGCGGCCTTGACGTTCTTGAGCACGCCCGGCGCGTGGCAGACAAAGCCGATGGGCTTGCCCGCGCGCTCAAAGCTTTCGATCAGCGCGATCGAGGTGGCGCTTTCGGCCAGATCCCACAGCGGGCCATGGCCGCCGGGGTAGAACACCGTGTCGAAATCGGCCTGCTGCACGCTGTCCAGCTTGACCGTGTTGGCCAGCACGGCTTGCGCCGCCGGGTCGGCCTTGAAGCGATGGGTCAGCGCGGTCTGGAAATCGGGCAGGTCGCTTTTTGGATCGAGCGGCGGCTGGCCGCCAGCGGGCGAGGCAACGACGATCTGCGCGCCCGCATCGAGGAACGTGTAGTAAGGCGCGGCGAACTCTTCCAACCAGAAGCCGGTCTTTTCGCCGGTGTTGCCAAGGGCATCATGGCTGGTCAGGACCATCAGTACTTTCATGGGAATTCTCCAACATCGCCGCGATTCGCGCGGCTGTGAGCGGGAACCGGACGGCGTTGAAGCCTGCGGGGGGCAGTCAGCCCGGTTCCGCCTTGCGCCTTTAGTCGGTCCCGATGAACGGCGCCAGTCCGGCCTGCGCCGCCTGTGCATCCGCGATCAGGCGGCGCAGGACTTGGGCGGTGTCGGCCAGCAGGGTGGGGCCGAGCGGGCGCTCGCCGTTGATGAAGCGGCGGATGGCGCGCTCGTCGATGTCGAGCCGGCGCGAGGCCGCGGTGACGCCGCCCAGCACCTGAACGCAGTGGGCGAAATGATCGCGGGCGGCGGCTGAGGTGTCGGTATCGGTCATGGCTTGTGTCCTAGGCGCCGCCAGCCGCCTTTTCGTGGTGGCGGATGACTTCCTGAATGATGAAGCGCAGGAAGTTCTCGGAGAATTCGGGGTCGAGCTTGGCCTCCTCGGC
Organism: Novosphingobium sp. FKTRR1; assembly: GCF_020404405.1. Classification (GTDB taxonomy): domain Bacteria; phylum Pseudomonadota; class Alphaproteobacteria; order Sphingomonadales; family Sphingomonadaceae; genus Novosphingobium. Next base: position 2,353 of record NZ_JAIZDA010000048.1, read on the forward strand.
CAGCTTGCGCAAGCGGGCGATCTGGCGCTCCTCGCGCCCCGGATCGCTGGCGGGCAGCTTGTTGGCGGCCTTGTGCGCGCCGACGGCCTGGGTGATGCGGAACCGCTCGGCCAGAATGTGGATCATCGCCGCGTCGATATTGTCGATGCTTTGCCGATAGCCTGCCAGCACCGCGTCTTCGGTCATCGTTGCAATCCCCATCGGTCACGCCATTCGTGCCTGCGTATGGCACCTGAGGGCGCTAGCGGGCAACTTGCGTCTTGCCAAGCGCGTAGCGGCGCGCCAACGGAGACTCGATGACCGCGACCATCCATTCGATCCCTCGCCGGGCCCAGCCTTCCCTGCAACCGCTGATGGCGCTGGTCGCGGATGACATGAACCATGTCAACGCCGTGATCCTTGACCGGATGCAGTCGCGCATCCCGCTGATCCCCGCGCTGGCCGGGCACCTGATCGCAGGCGGGGGCAAGCGGATGCGTCCGATGCTGACGCTCGCAGGTGCGGCGCTGCTGGGCTATGGCGGCGGACGGCACTACAAGCTGGCGGCGGCGGTGGAGTTCATCCACACCGCCACGCTGCTGCACGACGATGTGGTCGACGGCTCGGACATGCGGCGCGGCAAGAAGACCGCCAACATCGTCTATGGCAACCCCGCCACCGTGCTGGTCGGCGATTTCCTGTTCAGCCGCAGCTTCGAACTGATGGTCGAGGATGGCTCGATCCGCGTGCTGCGCATCCTGTCGAACGCATCTGCGGTGATTGCCGAGGGCGAGGTCGATCAATTGGTGGCGCAACGCCAGATCGACACGACCGAGGAACGCTATCTGTCGATCATCAACGCCAAGACGGCGGCGCTGTTCGCGGCGGCCTGCCGCATCGCGGCGGTCGTGGCCGAGCGGCCCGAAGCCGACGAACTGGCGCTCGATGCCTATGGCCGCAACCTGGGCATCGCGTTCCAGTTGGCCGACGATGCCATCGACTATGATTCGGACGCCTCGGAAATGGGCAAGGATCAGGGCGACGATTTCCGCGACGGCAAGATGACGCTGCCGGTGATCCTGGCTTATGCGCGCGGCAACGATGCCGAACGCGCGTTCTGGCGTGAGGCGATCAGCGGCGACCGCAACGGCGACGCCGACCTTGCCGAAGCGATCACGCTGATCCGCAAGCACGATGCCGTCAACGCCACGCGCGAGCGGGCGCGGCACTATGCCCAGCGCGCGATCGACGCCATCGCCGCGTTCCCGGCCAGCGCGGCCAAGGCGGCGATGACCGAAGCGGCCGAATTCGCGGTAGCCAGAAGGTTCTAAGGGGCAGGCTCTGAAAGGGTCGTGCCGGGCGGCTTATGGCCGGTCAGGATCGACCTTTTGATAGGCCTTGCGAATGGCGTCGGGCACGTCGGTGAAATCGTCCCACGGCAGTTCGCGGTGCAGCGTGTCGGACCAGCGCTCCAGCCACTCCACCCCATCGCGCCCGACATAGTGATCGGCCGTGCGGTACGCCGGATCGCGCATCGCGGTTTCGAGCGAGACGGGCTTGAGCCTCTCGTGCCGCAGGATGCCGACCAGATCGTCAAGGCTGTCGGCGTTCAACCGGCTGTCGTGCAGCAGCATGACATAGGCGATGTCGCGCCCGAACAAGGCGCGCGCGGCCTTGCGATACCAGGCGATCGTGCGCGCGGTATAGGCAAGGTAGCTTTGCCGGATGCGCGCGCGTTCGGCGCTGTCGCCGCGCCGCGCCGCATCGTCATAGGGTTCGGCAAATTCCCAGTCGTCGGCGTCGATCGTCACCGGGGCGATGCGATAGCCGTGGGCCGCCAGCCAGCGGTTGATCCGCGCCTTGACCCCGGCCGGGCTGCCCGTTTCCAGATAGGGATGGCGGAACCAGCGCAGCCGCTGGTGCACCGGCCCGAGCACCGCGCGGATCACCGGTTCGCCATGCGCGATATCGGCGATGTAGCCCGCCGCGCCCAGATCGTTGGGCGATTCGTGGCTGTACGTGTGGTTGCCCAAGGGGATCCCGGCCTGCACCCAGTGCCGCAAGTTGGCGATCTGCCGTGGCCGGTCGAGATCCTCGACTTTGCCCTGATTGACGAAGCCGATGACGGGCAGGCGGTTGCGCGCGATCGCCGCGATCAGATCGCGGTTGATGGCATCGACCCATGTCTGATCGGTCGATAGCGTCAGCCCCGGCAAATCGTCGAAAGTCAGCGCGATCGTGCCCGCGCGCGCGGCGTGCGCTACGTGCGCGGACGCAGCGGGACGGGCCATGGCGGGTGCCACGGCCAGTGCGGCCAGCAGCGCCAGCGCCGCGCACAGCTTTTGCGCCCTGCGCGGGCCGACCCCGGACTTGCGGCGATTGCGGATCATGCTGTTCCCACTGATTGCAAGGCGCTGGCCGCGCCAGTCACCCCATCGGGTACATGATTTCGCGGCTGACCTTGTTGACCGCCTTCATCGCTTCGTCGGGCAGCACCAGATCGCTCGCCGCGAAAATGGGGGCGAGCTGGTCGAACGCGGACACGCCGACGATGGTCGAGGCGACGAAATCGTGCTGCTTCGACCAGGCCACCGCGAACGTCACCGGATCGAGCCCGTGCTCGGCGGCGATGGCGGCAAAGCGTTCGGCCGAGGTGATCGACTTGTCGTTGACGAAGCGCCGCGCCATGGCTTCCTGACGACCACCGAGCGCGAGGTAGTTCGAGAAACGCGCGTCTTCGGGACGCGCGCCGTTCGAATACTTGCCCGCCAGCACCCCGCCGCCGATCGGCGAATAGGGGATCAGGCTGACCCCTTCCTGACGGCAGACTTGCGCCAGCTCGTCCTCGAACCGGCGGTTGTTCAGGCTGAAGTTGTTCTGGATCGTCTGGTAGCGCGTCGTGCCCAGCCGTTCGGACGCGGCAAGCGACTTCATCAGTCCCCACGCGGTTTCGTTCGAGCAGCCGGTGATCCGCACTTTGCCCGCGCGCACCAGTTCGTCGAGCACTTCCATCGTCTCGTCATACGGCGTGTCGTGGTCGGGCCAGTGCGTCTGGTACAGGTCGATGTAATCGGTGCCCAGCTTGGTCAGGCTGTCCTCGACCGCCACGATGATGTTGCGGCGGTCGAGCGCGGTCATGCCGTTGCGCTTGGGGCTTTTGAACCAGACGTGGCTTGGCCCGGAAACCTTGGTGGCAAGGATGATGGCATCGCGCGGCTTGGTCTTGAGCCACTTGCCGACGATCTCCTCGGTCCGGCCGACCCACTTGGCATCGGGCGGAACGGGATAGCCTTCGGCGGTGTCGAAGAAGTTGATCCCGGCGTCGTACGAGGCATCGAGGATGCGCAGCGATTCGGCTTCGTCGGCCTGACTGCCGAAGGTCATGGTGCCCATGCAGATATCGGATACGACAATGGCGGACTTGCCGAGGCGGCGGTGCTGCATGCCTTGTACTCTCTGACTGTGGTTGTTTCGCCAAGCTTGTGGGCTGGCATGGCCAAGGTCAAGGCCGCAGGTTGACGCGTGATGATGTGACGAGCGGTTGGGCCGCAGGACAATCGCGCGCCACTGCCGCTTGGGCGCAAGTGCTGTCGGTCAGCGTCCGTCGCGGTGAACAAGCCGCCACAGGCCATAGGCTGCGCCGATCAGGACCGCGATCAGGATGAGCAGCGCCACGCCGATCGTACCGCCGGTGAACAACAGTCCCGTGGCCAGCGCGACCAGAATTTCCAGAAAGACCTTCACCCGGCCAGCGCTGCCTCATGCCCAAGCGCGGTATGCGCTGGATCGGCATTGGCAGGTTTTGCCGGAAAGATCAGCCCAGAACCGACATGATCAGCGCGCGAATGCCCTGCACGATCGAACCGCCCGCGATCGGCGCCACCGCCAGCATCAGCAGGTTCAGCCCCACCAGCACGCCGATGACCCGTTCGCCACGACGGCCGAGCAGGCGGCGACGCGGCTCGGGCGGCGGCGGGCTGGGCGGCACCGAGGGCCAGGGATCGCGCAGATCAAGAAACATCGCGGCATGCCTTTCAGGGTCGGCTATTCAATGCAGAACACGCGGTTAAGTTCATTCGGTCCATCGCAGTTAATTTGGGATTTTCCACCGAGCCATTCGGCTTGGTGTCGTTTTCGGTGACTGGTCTGGTCCACCGGGTTCTTGCGACCCGCCGCCGAATCTTGCCGTCAACATCCTTGTTGGTTCGATAGCACGAGGTTGCAACCGTTACACGTGGTCCTTGGTGCTTTTGATGCAGAAAACCTTCCACTTCGGGCTGAAATACGTTGCGCGTTACCGGGCTTGAAACGACATCGCCCCTCGCCAGCGACAGCGCCAGGCGATAAGCGCACCCAAATGGCCGAATTGCCGACCCCGCTGCCCATCCATGCCGTGCTGCCGGACCTGCTTGCTGTGCTGCGCCAGCAGACCGGAGCGGTGCTGGTGGCCCCGCCCGGCGCGGGCAAGACGACCGCCGTCGCACCCGCGCTGCTGGCCGAACCGTGGTGCCAGGGGCGCGTGCTGCTGCTCTCGCCCCGCCGGGTTGCCGCGCGCGCTGCCGCCGAGCGCATGGCCGAACAACTGGGCGAGGCGGCGGGCCAGACCATCGGCTACATCACCCGGCTCGACAGCAAGCGCTCGGCCGCCACGCGCGTGCTGGTGATGACCGAAGCGATCTTCGTCGCCTCCATCCGCGACGATCCCGAGCTTGCGGGCATCAGCGCGGTGCTGTTCGACGAAGCGCACGAGCGCCACCTCGACAGCGATCTGGGCCTTGCCCTTGCGCTGGAAAGCCGCGCCGTGCTGCGCGACGATCTGCGCGTGCTGGTGATGTCGGCGACGCTCGATGGCGCGCGCTTTGCCGCGCTGCTGGGTGAGGGCGGTGCTCCGGCGGCGGTGGTGGAAAGCGCGGGCAAGGCGCATCCGCTGGCGATCCGCTGGCTGGGCTCCCGGCCCGACCAGCACACCGATCAGGCGGTCGCTTCGGCGGTGGTGCAGGCATGGGCCGAGGAGGAGGGCGATATCCTGGCCTTCCTGCCCGGCGTGCGTGACATCGCGCGGACTGCCGACCTGCTGGCCACGCGTTTGCCGCAAGCGCTGGTCCTGCCGCTGCACGGGCAAGTCGAACCGGCGGCGCAGCGCGCGGCCATTCGCCGCGATGCGCAAGGCCGCAGGCGGGTGGTGCTGGCCACCAGCATCGCCGAAACCTCGCTGACGCTCGACGGGGTGCGCATAGTCGTCGATGCCGGGCTGTCGCGCCGTGCCGAATTCGACAAGGCGGCGGGCGTGACCCGGCTGGTCACCACCCGCGCCAGTCAGGCAGCGGCGGCCCAGCGCGCGGGCCGCGCCGCGCGGCAGGGGCCGGGTGTCGCCTATCGCCTGTGGGAAGAAGCCGCGCACGCCGGGCGCCCCGCCTTCGATCCGCCCGAAATGCTGACCAGCGACCTTGCGCCGCTGGCTCTTACGCTGGCGACATGGGGCACGGTCGATGCCGCTGCGATGGCCTGGCTCGATCCGCCCCCGGCGGCAGCACTGGCGGCGGCGCGCAGTGGCTTGCAGGCGCTGGGCGCGCTGGATGCCGCGCTCCACGTCACGCCGCACGGCCGGGCCATGGCCGAACTGCCGATGGAACCCGCGCTCGCCCACATGCTCCTTTATGCCGCGCATCACGGCGCGCAAGGCGATGCGGCGCGGCTGGCGCTGCTGCTGCAGGAGCGCGGGCTGGGCGGGCCGGGCGAAGACCTTGGCCGCCGGTTCGAGCGGTGGGAGCGCGAGCGTTCGTCGCGTGCCGACGCCGCGCGCAAGCTGGCCGACCGCTGGGCCAGCGCCGCTGCGAGGCTGGCCCAGCCCGCGCGCCGGGGGGGCGAGCTGCCGCCGCTCGCCGTGCTGCTGGCCGAGGCCTTTCCCGACCGCATCGCCCGCGCCCGCGCCGCCAGCGGCGAGGAGTGGCTGTCGGCGGGCGGGCGCGGCTACCGGCTCGATGCCGCCAGTCCGCTCGCCTCGGCGCGCTGGCTCGTGATCGGCGACGCGCAGGGCGAGGCCAAGGGCGCGCGGATCATGGCCGCGCTGGCGCTCGACGAAGCCGACGTGACCCGCTGGCTCGGCCACCGCCTTGAAGAACGCCACACGCTGACATGGAACACCGCCGAAGCGCGCGCCGAGGCCCGGCTCGAACGGCGGCTGGGCGCCATCGTGCTTGCCCGCATCCCCGATCCCAAGCCCGATCCGCAGGCGCGGGCCGCCTTGCTGGCCGATCAGGTGCGCAAGGTCGGGCTTGATGCCTTGCCGCTGGGCGCCGCGTCGCGCGCCTTGCTCGAACGCGGTCGCCACGCCGGGCTGGCGGCGCTGGACGAGCGCGCGCTGCTCGATGATCTCGAAGGCTGGCTTGGCCCCCTGCTCAACGGGCGGCGCGATCTCGACCTTTCCGCCGGGCGGCTGCACGAAGCGCTGCTGGCGCGGCTCGACTGGAACGAGCGGCAGGCGCTCGACAAGCTGGCCCCGGCCGAGTTCCGCTCGCCCGCCGGAACCGCGCACCCGATCGATTATGCGCACGAAGGCGGCCCGCAAGTCGAACTGCGCGTGCAGGCGCTGTTCGGGCTCGACCGGCATCCCACCATCGGCCAGCCGCCGCGCCCGCTGCTGTTGTCGCTGACTTCGCCCGGCGGACGGCCGATCCAGACGACCGCCGATCTGCCGGGGTTCTGGCGCGGATCGTGGGCCGATGTGGTCAAGGACATGAAGGGCCGCTACCCGCGCCACCGCTGGCCCGATGCGCCGTGGACCGAAGACCCCAGCCTCAAGACCAAGAACGCCTTCGAGCGACAGAAAGGTGGTGCCTAGGCGCTTCGTCGGACTTGATTTGCGCACCGATTCGTGTGCAAGCCGCGCGCATGTCCGCACGCATCTATCAGCGCCCGAAAAACGCCATGCAGTCCGGCAAGGCCCGGACCGGCGATTGGATCCTCGAATTCGCGCCGGCCGAGGCGAAGAAGCCCGACCCCCTGATGGGCTGGGCCGGCTCGGGCGACACCCAAGTGCAGGTGATCCTCAAGTTCGCCAGCGCGGACGAGGCGCAGGCCTATGCCGACAAGTACGGCATTGCCGTGCACGTCACGCCCACCCCGCCGCGCCGCCTCAAGCTGCAAAGCTACGCCGACAACTTCCGCTGAGCCGACAGGTGGGGGCGCGTTGCAAGCGCTCTTGCCAAACAGTGACAGGCCCGTCATATGCGCCACCGGGAGTCGGGTGGACGTTTGCGTTCGCCAACCTGGTCAGGTCCGGAAGGAAGCAGCCACAACGATTTTGCGGCGGGTCGCCCGGCTCCTTTTGCATTCAAAAGCGGTTTGCACACGAAAATGGCGGTCTGCGGGCCGCCATTTTGCGTCTGGGCGTTTGGCTTCGTTGGGCGCGCTATTCGGCCTGCGCCGCCGCTTTCATCCGGCTGCGCGCTTCGTTGCGTGAGCCGGTTGCCGGGACCAGTCCGGCCACTTTACCAAGGCCGATCGGCGGCATGTTGCCATAGATCGTTTCAAGGCCGCCCGCCGGAACCACATAGGTTTCGTGATAGATGCCCACGGTGCCGTCGCTGCCGATGGCCTTGTTGAAGGCCAGCCATGCGGGCCAGTGCTGGCGCTCGCGGGCGCGGGCATAGGCTTCGAGGCTTTCGAAATCGCGCCAGTATTGCACCATCTGGATCGTGCGCAGTCCGGCCAGCGTGAACTCGGTGCCAAGGAAGCCGCTGCCCGGATCGGCCGACAGTTCGGCGATCATCGGTCCCATCGCGCGGACCACCGGCAACCATTTGCGCAGCTTGTGAAAGTGGTTGATGCGCATGCCGATGATGAACACCACCAGCGCGCCCTGGTGTGCGGCGGTCATGCGGCCGGGGATGATCGTGCTCATGCCATCAGCGTTTCATGGGGCAACTTGCCTGTCAATCCTGCGGCAATCCCCCGCAAAGGCATGAACGCCCATTCGACAATCGCGCGGGCACATCCTACCTAGGGCAGTGATGGCCGATTCCACCGACATGTTTGGCGATACGCCCGAAGACGACGACGATTCGCCCAGCGCCGCCGAACTGGAGGCTGCGGGTCAGGCGTCGATGTTCGGCGATCCCCCGCCCCCTGCTGCGCCCCCTTCGGCGCCTCCAGCCGCGCCTGTGGCGCGGGTGCAGGAGCCGCGCGCGGCTGCGCCGGTCGCTCCTGTCGCGGCCCCGAGTCCGCCCTCGCAGCCCTATCGCGTGCTGGCGCGCAAGTACCGCTCGCAGACGTTTGCCGAACTGATCGGGCAGGAAGCGATGGTCCAGACGCTGGCCAACGCCATCCGGCGCGGGCGGCTGGCGCATGCCTTCCTGATGACCGGCATCCGCGGGGTGGGCAAGACCAGCACCGCGCGGCTGATCGCCAAGGCGCTCAACTGCATCGGACCCGACGGGCAGGGCGGGCCGACCATCGATTCGTGCGGGGTGTGCGAACCGTGCGTGGCCATCGCCGAAGGGCGCCACATCGACGTGATCGAGATGGACGCCGCCAGCAATACCGGCGTCGACGACGTGCGCGAGATCATCGAGGCGGTGCGCTATGCCGCCGTTTCGGCGCGCTACAAGATCTACATCATCGACGAAGTCCACATGCTGACGCGCAACGCCTTCAACGCGCTGCTCAAGACGCTTGAGGAACCGCCCGCGCACGTGAAGTTCCTGTTCGCCACGACCGAGGTGGACAAGCTGCCGGTGACGGTGCTGTCACGCTGCCAGCGCTTCGATCTCAAGCGTATCCAGTCGCCGGTGCTGGCCAGCCACTTCGCGATGATCTGCGAGAAAGAGGGCGTCGCCGCCGATGCCGAGGCGCTGGCGATGATCGCGGCGGCTGCCGAAGGATCGGTGCGCGACGGCTTGTCGATCCTCGATCAGGCTATCGCCCATGCCGATCTGGCCGGTGGTGGCGGCGAGGGCGACGATACTGACGGGCGCACCCACATCACCGCCGCGCAAGTGCGCGAGATGCTGGGCCTTGCCGACAAGACCCTGCAACGCCGCCTGTTCGCCGCGCTGTTGGGCGGTCAGGCGCGCGCGCTGCTCGATGAAGTGGCGGCGCAGTACGCCTTGGGCATCGAACCTGCCGCCATGTTGCGCGCGCAGATGGATCTGGTCCACAAGGTCACCGTGGCGCAAGTCGGCGGCGCCGACGATGCCCGTTCGGCCGAAGAGCGCGAGGCGCTGGAAGGCTGGGCCAAGGGGCTGTCGGCGGGGCAGTTGCACCGGCTGTGGCAGTTGCTGCTCAAGGGCTTTGACGAAGTGCGCAGCGCGCCCGATCCGCTGGCGGCGGCACAGATGGCGCTGCTGCGCGTGGCCCACGCCACCGACCTGCCCGACCCCGGCGCGCTGGTCAAAAAGCTTGAGGACATGGCGGCGCGCGGCGCGCTGGTGGCTGCGTCATCGTCGGCAGGCGATGGCGCCGCGGGTGCGCCCGCAGCCGCGCTGGCCGCGCCCGCGCCCGATTGGGAAGGGCTGGTCGAACTGGTCGACGAAGGCGCACCGCTGGTCGGCGCGACGATGCGGCTGGGGGTGCGGGTGATCGAGCTCAAACGCGGGCATCTGGTCTATGAACTGGCGCCCGGCCTGCCCGGCGATCCCACCGCCGAAATCCGCAAGGCGCTGCAAGGCGCTACTGGCGAACCATGGATCGTCGAGCGCAGCACCGCCGCCAGCCCCGGCACCGCGCAACCGAGCCTTGAAGAAGTGAAGGCCGCCGCCGTCGCCGCCGCCGAGGCCGCCCTGCAACAAGATCCGCTGGTCCTTGCCACGCTGGCCGCCTTTCCCGGCGCGTCGTTCGTGGACGAGGAGCCCGGCCGCAACAGCAACCCCAGACCCTGGAGCAAGCGCGCATGAAGTCGATGGAAGAAATGATCCAGGCCGCCCAAAAAGCGGCGCAAACGATCCAGCAGCAGATGGAGGATGCGCAAGGTCGGCTCGACGCGATCGAGATCGAAGGCGCGGCTGGCGGCGGCCTCGTGCGGATTCGCGCAACGGCCAAGGGTCGCGTGATCGGCGTCAGCATCGACGACAGCCTGCTGGCGCCTTCGGAAAAGGGCATCCTCGAAGACCTCGTGGCAGCAGCGTTCAACGATGCGCGCGGCAAGGCCGATGCCGCTGCGGGCGAGGAAATGCAGAAGGTGCAGATGGCGGCCGGGATTCCGCCGGGCTTCAAACTGCCGTTCTGAGCCGCGGCTCCCGCACTGCCGCATTTTCCGGCCAGCCGGTAGATGCGGCGGCTCGTCCCGGAACGAGCCGCATCTGTGACCAAATTCTGCGACAACTGTTGCAGCCATGTTGCATTGCGGGCAGACTCCTGCAAGGGCGATCCTGCACGGCCTTACCCCCCCGGACAGGTCGATGTGTCGCCTCTTGAAAGGAATGCCGGTTGATCGGTTCTGCCGTCGCTTTGGCCTTGGTTTGCGCGCAGGGAAGCGTATCTGCCCCCACGATCGCTTGCGCGATCTCTCCCGCTGCCACGTCTGCCGGGCTGGCCAATGATGCGGTGGCCGATGGCGGGCCAGGAGCGGGCGCCAGCGATCAGGCCTCACCGGCCAGCACCGCGCCTGCGGCCACCGGCGCCGAGGACCAGCCGCCGACCAATGAGATCGTCGTCTCCGGTCGGGGCAAGCCCCCGCCGCAAGACCCGCTCGAACGGATCAACGAGACGACCTATCAGGTCACGCAGAAGGTCGATGACAAAGTCGTCGCCCCGCTGGCCAACGGCTATCGCAGGGCGTTGCCCAATCCGGTACGCCTGGGCCTGCACAATTTTCTGGTGAACCTGACCGAGCCGGTCATGGCGTTCAACTATCTGTTGCAGATCAAGCCGGGCAAGGCCGCCGAGACGGTCGCGCGCTTCGGCATCAACTCCACCATCGGCATCGCCGGTCTGGCCGACGTAGCCAAGAAGCGGCCGTTCAACCTGCCCTATCACCGCAACGGGCTGGCCAATACGCTGGGCTATTACGGCATCGGGCCGGGGCCCTACATGTTCCTGCCGCTGGTCGGTCCCACGACCTTGCGCGATCTGATCGGGCTGACCGTCGACCGCGCGCTGATGCCGTTTGCCATCGGCGGACCGTTGCGCAGCCCTTATTACGTGTTCCCGTCGGTGGTGGTGAAGGCGCTGGATGACCGGGTCATGGCCGATGGCGAACTGGCGCGAATTCGCGATTCCGAAGACCCTTACGTCAGCTATCGCAAGTCGTACCTGCAAGTGCGGCATGACGAGATCGAGGCGCTGCACGGGCGCGGACCGCTGGCCAAGGGCGCGGTCGGGGTGTGGCCGTTCATGCGTCCGATCGGCAGCCCGCAGGTTCCGGCGACTGCACCGGCTGCTGCACCGGCTGCTGCGCCCGCTCCGGTACCCGCTCCGACTCCGGCCGACCCGACCGTTGCTCCGCCCGCCGCCGTTGCTCCGCCAGCCGCTGCCTCGCCGCCTGCGCCTGTGGCCCCGGTGTTCGTTTCCCACCCGGTCGTTCAGCCACTCCCCGTCACGCACTGAGGGCCCACGCACTGGGGGCCCACGCACTGGGGGGCCACACTCTGATGGGCCTACGCGCTGGCGGTTTCGGCGTTGCCTGAAGGGGTGAAAAACATCCCTTCCACAGCCGTCTTGGTTAGAAGGCATTGCGGCGCGGGCGCGGCGCTCCCATATCCTGAGCCAAGTCCCGTTGCGCAAGTGCGACAGCACCGGTGCGACGGGCCAACGGACTGAACAACGCCCATGAACGTTTATCCCCTGCTTCCCTTGCGCGATATCGTCGTGTTCCCCGGCATGGTCGTGCCCTTGTTTGTCGGACGCGAAAAGTCGGTCGCCGCGCTGGAATCGGCGATGGCCGGCAGCAAGGACATCTTCCTGCTCGCCCAGCTTGACCCCGGCTGCGATGATCCCGACCGCGACGATCTGTATGACACCGGCGTCGTCGCCAGCGTGCTGCAACTGCTGAAATTGCCCGACGGCACCGTGCGCGTGCTGGTCGAAGGCCATCGCCGCGCGACGTTGAACAATCTGCGCACCGAAACCGTCAACGGCACCGATTTGCTGGTGGCCGCGGTCGATCCGGTCGAGGATGAGCCGGTCGCCAGCGCCGAAGTATCGGCGATGATGCGCTCGGTGGTCGATCAGTTCACCGAATATGCCAAACTTTCCAAGAAGATGCCGCAGGACGCCGGCACCACGCTGGGCGATATCGAAGAAGCCGGCAAGCTCGCCGATGCGGTCGCCTCGAACCTTGCGGCAAAAGTTGCCGACAAGCAGGCGCTGCTGTCCGAGATCGACGCGCTCAAGCGGTTGGAAATGGTGCTCTCGTTCATGGAGGGCGAGCTTGGCGTGCTGCAGGTCGAGCGCAAGATCCGTGGCCGCGTCAAGCGCCAGATGGAAAAGACCCAGCGCGAATATTACCTCAACGAACAGCTCAAGGCGATCCAGTCCGAACTGGGTGGCGGCGACGGTGAAGAAACCAACGAGATTCAGGAACTTCAGGACAAGATCGAGACCCTGAAGCTGTCCAAGGAGGCGCGGGCCAAGGCGCAGGGCGAGCTCAAGAAGCTCAAGACCATGCAGCCGATGAGCGCCGAGGCGACCGTCATCCGCAATTACCTCGATGTGCTGCTGGGCCTGCCGTGGGGCAAGCGCAGCAAGCTGAAAAAGGACATTGCGGCGGCGCAGGGCGTGCTCGATGCCGATCACTACGCGCTCGACAAGGTCAAGGACCGCATCGTCGAATATCTGGCGGTGCAGGCGCGCACCAACAAGCTGAAGGGGCCGATCCTGTGCCTCGTCGGCCCGCCGGGCGTGGGCAAGACCAGCCTTGGCAAGTCGATCGCCAAGGCGACCGGCCGCCAGTTCGTGCGCCAGTCGCTGGGCGGCGTGCGCGACGAGGCCGAGATTCGCGGTCACCGGCGCACTTACATCGGCTCGCTGCCGGGCAAGATCGTGACCAACCTGCGCAAGGCAGGTGCCAGCAACCCGCTGTTCCTGCTCGATGAAATCGACAAGCTGGGGCAGGATTTCCGGGGCGATCCGGCATCCGCGCTGCTTGAGGTGCTCGATCCCGAACAGAACGCGAAGTTCCAGGATCACTACCTTGAGGTCGACATCGACCTGTCGGACGTGATGTTCGTGTGCACGGCCAACAGCCTCAACCTGCCGCAGGCGCTGCTCGATCGCATGGAGATCATCCGGCTCGAAGGCTATACCGAGGACGAGAAGGTCGAGATCGCCGAGCGCCACCTGATCGCCAAGCAGGTTGAGGCGCACGGATTGAAGCCAGGCGAATTCGTGCTGGAACACGACGCGTTGCGCGACCTTATCCGGTATTACACCCGCGAGGCCGGGGTGCGCACGCTGGAGCGCGAAATCGCGCGGCTGGCGCGCAAGTCGTTGCGCAAGATCCTTGAGGCCAAGGAAACGAGCGTGACGATCACGCCCGAAAACCTGTCCGACTATGCCGGGGTGCGCAAGTTCCGCCATGGCGTCTCGGACGACGAGAACCAGGTGGGCGCGGTGACGGGCCTTGCCTGGACCGAAGTCGGCGGCGAACTGCTGACCATCGAAAGCGTGACCGTGCCCGGCAAGGGTGCGGTGCGCACCACCGGCAAACTGGGCGAAGTGATGAGCGAGGGCGTCCAGATGGCGTTCAGCTTCGTCAAGGCGCGCAGCCCGGCCTATGGCATCAAGCCTTCGGTGTTCCATCGCAAGGACTTGCACATCCACTTGCCCGAAGGCGCGGTGCCCAAGGACGGGCCGTCGGCGGGCATCGGCATGGTCACCGCGATGGTCTCGACGCTTACCGGCATTCCGGTGCGCGCCGACGTGGCGATGACCGGCGAAGTGACGCTGCGGGGCCGCGTGCTGGCGATCGGGGGCCTCAAGGAAAAGCTGCTGGCCGCATTGCGCGGCGGCATCAAGACCGTGTTGATCCCCGAGGAGAACCGCAAGGATCTGGTCGAGATTCCGGCAGCCATCCTCGAAAAGCTCGAGATCGTGCCGGTCAGCCATGTCGATGAAGTGCTCGCCCGCGCGCTGACCGCGCCGATCGAGCCGATCGAGTGGACCGAAGCCGATGATCTGGCCAGCCAGCCAACCGCTGGTGTGCCAGCCGCTCAGCCGGCCCCAACCGCGCATTGATCGCGCCTCTGGCTGGTTTTGCTGCGCTTATCGCTGACTGACCGATGCCCGTGCACACATTTCGTGTGCGCGGGCATCGGTTGCGATGAAGCGTTGGGATTCCGCCGATAAATCGAAGTTTACCGGGCCATTTGCCTTTGACAGCGGATTCTTTCTCCGCTCTGTTTGCGGTCAGTTTGACTTCGATTCCACAAGATTCAGATTATCCGGAAAACACAGGGGCTTTCGCAATGAACAAGAACGATCTGATTGGCGCCGTTGCCGATACAAGCGGACTTTCCAAGGGTGATGCGACCAAGGCTGTCGAAGCGGTGTTCGACGCCATCACCGGCACGCTGGCAAAGGGTGAAGAAGTGCGCCTCGTCGGATTCGGCACGTTCTCTGTCGCCAAGCGCAAGGCTTCGACCGGCCGCAACCCGCGTACGGGCGAGCCCATGTCGATCAAGGCGTCGGCCCAGCCCAAGTTCAAGGCCGGCAAGGGCCTGAAGGATGCGGTCAACTGATCGGCGCTTGATCGTCGCACAGGACAGGCCCGCCCGGCCCGTCTTCGCGCAGTCGTGCTGAACTAAAAAGCCGTGCAAGCATCAACGCTTGCGCGGCTTTTTGCTGCCCCAGCGCCAGCGCGGCGCCGGAGCGGGACCGACAAGCCGGTCCTCGCAATCGGACCGGGCAGGGTGGCGGGCACGTCCGCAATGCCCAGCTTTGGAATTTTGTGTATTTGGTAAGAGCCCGATTCAAAAGTCTGTCATGCGGCTGAAAGTCGCGCAATTCTGCGGGTTAGCATCCGGATAGAAGCGATATTCGCCCACGCGGTCGAGCTCTCGATGGAGCGTTCCCAGTCTTTGGCGAGG
>NZ_JAIZDA010000049.1 GCF_020404405.1 Novosphingobium sp. FKTRR1
CCTCGCCAAAGACTGGGAACGCTCCATCGAGAGCTCGACCGCGTGGGCGAATATCGCTTCTATCCGGATGCTAACCCGCAGAATTGCGCGACTTTCAGCCGCATGACAGACTTTTGAATCGGGCTCTTATCGATCCGGCCAACTTCGATAGCCCGGCCTGGATAGCATGGCCAATTGCCGCGTGGCCTCGAGGAATCTGTCCGCGAGGCCGGGCACTGCTCTGCATACGACTTCGACGGATGGCTTGACCCTGACTGCGCGACCTGTCGATTTTGCCTCAAGCGATAGCGTGGCGCAATTCGCCCGTGCCTCGCGGAGCACATCCTCTGCTTTTACCTAAGATATCGCCGCAAATATTGGGTCATCGGTTTTTCGATGAATGAATGCAGTGCGCATCCGCCAGCTACGCTAATTATAAGGCACAGAATTGCGACGGTATCGCCATCCAGATCTGCAAAAAATCTGGCGAAAATCTTAAAAATGAAAGAGGTTGTAAATACTTGGGCGAGGTAAATGCTATAGGAAGCATTGCCCAAGTAGAATAGGAAAGATGCCTCAATCTGTTTTATCTTGAGCGATCCGAGAACAATGAGAAATGATGGAATTCCCCATTTAAAAAATCGGCTCATTGGGAAATCTCGGATTTCTGGCAGAATGGAGGCCAGAAGCAGAACTGTCCCAACAATAAGAAAGGCCAGCGAGTAGTTTCGGCCTATGTCGTACTTGTGATAAATAGCGCCGCATAGCAGGCCAAGAAAAAATTCCAATATTATCAATTCGCCAGACAGAAAGCATACCGAGATGAGCGCCAGCAGCGAACAAATCATCACATTTCGGAAGTTTGCGAGAAATAAGCAGAAATAAAATACCACGTAAAATAGCATTTCATACTCAAGTGTCCATCCGACGTAGATCACCGGTCGATGATTTGTCGCGATCTGAGACAAAAATAAGAGCGAAGAAATGGCCCATTTAAAGGATATGATTTCACCTTTAAATGCAAACGGCATTAATAGCTTAAATGATATGAATAGTGATGTTATCAAGAAGTATAGAGGATATATTCTAATTGTTCTATGAGTTATGAATGCATTTGGTGAGAGCCGTTTTGTGTACTGAGTGTGAAACATAACGAAGCCAGAAATAACGAAAAATATGTCTACCCCGTTTGCCCCCCAGTTGTCCAAAATATCAATAAAATTGAGCTTGAATTTGTATTCCGGCGATAGTCCGATGATATGATATAGTACGACGTTGATCGCGGCAAAGGCTCTCAGATGCTGGATATTGAGAAGCATCAATGATTTTTTTTGTAAAGGCGGTTCCACGGAAATTATTTCCGGATCCTTATCACCTGTGTGGACTAAATTTGCCATTCTGGAGCCTCACTTCAAATCAATATTCTTAGTTGGACATGGCCGTAGTAGTCTTACCTTGCAGAATTCTATACCCAAGGAAGGCTGGCATAGGGAGGGAGCGGAAAACTGGTGCAGTTGCTCCGACGTCCCATTGCGGCCGATGGAGTTTCACTATTCGGCTCAGCATAATCGATAATTTTGCCTGATCCGCCGTAGTGACCGTACCAAGTTCCTGCAAGTCATTACCTACCGAGGGCAAAGGGCAAATCCTTGTTTCGCAACGATTTGGGTGGGAGGGGTGGCGGACATTCGTTGGCGCTCCCTCAACCCCGGATCAGCCGGTTCAGTGCGCTTCGGGCCGGTTGTTCGACCAGTCGGAAGCTCATGATCGCAAAGACAAAGGCCGCGGCCAATCGCGCTATGGCTGGAAAGCCCTCCAACTTGGCGAAGGGCTGCTGCCACAGATACAGCGAAAACGACCACAGCCCGATCTGTCGGATGGGTTGGTTTGACAAAAGGCGCTGAAGCCATGCTGGTGCACCATCGATCGTGGCCATTGCAATCGCCAACAGCAGAGTACCGCATGAATATTTTACCGGATCGGGTACGGCCTCAAAGTTCAAGAGCACGCCAATGCCACCGGCAAGGATTGGTACGATCGGGTGAATCGGGCGTTCCCGCAACAGCAGGAACGTTGCACAGGAAATCAGGATCGATGCGACGCGCACGTCGGTGCGCCAATAGACCGCATAATAATCGCCTCCGGCCAGCGTTTGCGCCAGTCCGTTTACAATGCACAGGACGGCGCCAACGATGAGCCAAGGCAGGGCGGACTGTCCGGTACGCCGACATATCAGCGCCAACAGGGCCAACAGCAAATAGGCCCATTCCTCTACCGCCAGCGACCATAAATGATCAAACACTGGCGCGCGGTGAAGCATGATCCCGACATAGTTTTCAGTGAAGGTCAGACCGCCGATTATGTCGACGGTACCGATGTTCAGTGGCCCGGGCGCGGCAAAGGCAACGGCACATATCGCGATAAACGCATACAAAGCAGGCCAAACGCGACTGATCCGCCGCAGGATGAATTGGCGCAGTGGATAATGTTCTAGAAACAGAATACCGGCCATCAAGCGGCCGCTCAGGCAGAAGAACATTTCCACGCCCAACCTGCCGGTATTGATGTGGGGAATGGGCAAGAAATGTCCCGCCAGAACAGCGAGTACAGAAAAGCCGCGCCACCCGTCAAGGTAAGGTAGCCACTTGCGCGAAGGTGCGGGCGTTGCGTCTTGGGGCTGCGGCATCTGCTGATTATCTCCAATCACTCGGCGAGTGAATTGTAATAGTCGATGTATTGGCCGGCGATTGTCTGCGGAGCTGTCTCTTGCAGACGGCCTGCAAATGTCGCAGGTAGCGGTAGTGCCGCGCGACCTGCTGCAAGCAAGATCTGCAGTCGCTTTGCCAGAGCCGTGGCATTGCCGGCTGGAAACAGCCATTGGTCCTGATCGCCGACGATCAGATCAGGGATACCCCCGATGGCAGATCCCAGCACTGGCACTCCCATGTGATAGGCTTCAATCACGATCCGACCGAATGGTTCCGCCCAGATCGACGGAACGACCAGAACGTCAATCTGCTCGAAAAAATTGCGCGGAGCGATGAAGCCGGGCAGAGATATCGGTAGGCCGCTTGCCGCCGCGCGGAACCGTTCAAGATTGGGTTGACCGTCTCCTGCGATTATCATCTGCCAGGAATTGTCCTGGGGCAGAGTTTTTGCGGCATCGATCAGCAGGTTGACTCCTTTGGCCTCGGTGACTCGGCCCAGATACCCGAACGTGAAGGGTTGTCCGGTTCGATCGGGACGCCGGTAGTCTGCACCAATCCCGGCCACAGTGGCACTGTTCCAGATCACCCTTGTTCGATCGGCAGGCAATCGGGCAAAAAGTCCATGCTGGCGATGAATCGCCAGCGTTTCCCGGCTGATAGCAACCACTCCTGACAGCGAACGGGAGTGATGTTGCTTGGCTAGGCTCAGGATCTTGCACTTAGGGCCGCAGCCGTTTCCTTCATGGTACATCGAGCTGTCGACACAGAGCAGATCATAGTCCCGCAAGGTATGAACGACCTTGTATCCCGCCTTTGCTGAATCTTGCCAAATACCTGTGGCAACATCTACCATCGAATGGGAGTGCACAATGTCAGGCTGCACAGATTTGAGTATCTGAGCAAAATGCTTCCGTTGCACGCGGTTGAACGGCATCGCCGCCTTTCGCCATTCGGCTTCAATTCGTCGATGTTTCGCTCCGTCTTCTGCCCAAAAGAGCGTGCCATGCGGAATCCGCGTGACATTCACACCATTGCGGATTTCCTGGATCAGTCCGTGCGGCGTAGTGCAGACCACGTAGACCTCATGACCGAGCGCGACTTGAGCTTCAGCCAGCGCGGCGACCGAGCGTTCTGCCCCGCCAATGGCATGCGGTGGATAGAGCATCGAAAGATGGAGGATTCTCATCTGCAGGCAACCTCATTGAGGACAGCAGCGATCCGCGATCGTGTTTGCGCAATGTCGAAACGCCGCGCTGCGTCGATCCGCCCACACGAAGCGACTTGGCGCGCAACGGTGGGGTCGTCGAGAATGCTGGTCAGTACTGCGGCAAGCGCAGTTGCATCATTCCGAGGAACGATCCAGCCGGTTGTGCCATCGTTGATGATGTCGCCGACCGCTCCGCCTAATGTGGCAACTATCGGCACTTCTGCGAGCATGGCTTCCACCACGACCCGACCGAATGGTTCGTCCGCGACCGAAGCGTGAACGATTGCATCGCATCCCGCCATAAGGATACTCACGTCGTCGCGGAAACCTGCAAAGTGGACGCGATCGCTCAGGCCAAGGCTTTTGACCTGTTCCCGCAATTCGTCGGCATAGTCGTCATGCCCGAACAAGGCACTGCCGACGATCAGTCCCTGCGCATCGGGGAGTTGCGCCAACGCGTTCAGGAAGACATGCTGCCCCTTCCACGGCGCCAGCCGACCAAATATGCCCACGACAGGCTTGTCCGAAAATCCGAATTGGGTGCGCAAGGCATCGGCGCAAGATTTGCTCCAGCGGGGTCGCCCCTTGATATCAAATCCGTTGTACACGATGGTTGCCTTGGCGGCTTTGCCGCCAGCTTCGACAAATCCGTCAAGTGATGGCTGCGAGTTGACGATCACTCGATCGGCGAAGGAATTTGCAAGGAAAATGGCAACCTTGCGGTTGGTCGGACTGAACGCTGGGTCCGTGATGATGTCATGAAGAATCCAGACCAACGGCTTGCGCGCCAACTTTGCGGCGATGGAGCAAACGACCAGAGCCTTTTGGGAGTTTGCGCAAATGACGTCGAAGTTTTTTGCGCGGCGAGCGAGCTCGCGTGCTGCCGCGAATATCGCTGTTGCACTGGCCAGGCCGGACAACAGGCCGGATTCTCTGCGAACCTCGAATAGCGACTTACCAGCGTGAACTATCAATGGTGGGCGGCCAGCATCACGCAAGGCCATGGCGGCGCCCCCATCGCGCAAGAACCCGCCAGTCCAATCTTGTGGGCCATCGCGCAAAACGTCGACCAGAAACAGCTCCGCACCGCCCATTTCCGCGGTGTGAGAGATGAATAGGGCAGCAGTCATGGTTGTTCCTGTTGCAATGTGTCGCACATAAGCTTGTCCAGACCGGCCAAATGTCGCCCTGAAAATCGCTGACGCATGCTGGCGCATCGCCGACCATCGACGACTCGCTGATTAAGCCAGTGCAACAGGATATTCAGTTTTCCGGGAAGGTTTGTGACAACGAACGAGGAGTGGATGTTCGCACTGTCGCCCAAAGTTCCTTCGAGTAACGAAGCGTAGGTTGCAATGGCCGGGTATGAGCACCCGTTGTCGCAGATGCCCTGGTCCGTCACTTGCCGGGACCGCCCAATTCGGCAAATAATGCGGCGTAGTCAGCCGCGGACTTTTGCCAATCAAAGCGGTTGCGGTTGGCCAAGCCGCGCTTGCGCAGCTCGTCCGCCAGTTCTGGGCTGTCGAGCAGACGGCCGAGGCAAGCTGCAAGCTCTTCCGGTTCATGCGGATCAAAGAACAACGCGGCATCACCGGCAACTTCGGGCAGGACCGAGGCCCTGGCCGCGACAACCGGACACCCGAGTGCCTGCGCTTCGACGACAGGTAGGCAGAATCCTTCGGCGAGGGACGGCACGGCCAAGCAAGCTGCGTGGGCGTATAGTCCGGCCAGCCGCTGGTCATCGACATTATCGGGGCTGATGACCTTGGGCGGGTTTGACCCACAGGAGGCCAGCGCTCCGCTGATCATGCCAGCGTCATCCTTGCCCACATGCACCAGCACCGGACGCGCAGGATGCTCGGCCAGCCGGTGGAGTGCAGCCACGACCACCCCGAAGTTTTTGTTCGGTGTGGCATTGCCGACAAGCAGGATATAGTTTTCAGCAATCTCCCGCGGAGGCGGCGCATCGGCGGCCAGCGTGGTGTCGTTGTAGATCACCTGACTGCGCTTCGCCGCCGCCGGTACAAAGCTGACAAGATCCTTCCGGGTTTGTGCCGAGATCGCAGCCAAGCGGGCTGAGCCACCGATCATCATTCTGGCACAGATCGCCATGGTCAGGACGGAGTTGCGCGGAAACATCTCGGGATGCGTGTGGAAATAGAGATCGTGTATCGTCGTGACCCGCGCCTTGCCGCCAAGCGCACTGCCGAACATGTCGATGTTCCAGACCACATCGATGCCCAGCTTTCTGCATAGGCGTGGAACCGTCCAGCATTGCAGCATGACGTCGGTTGCCATCTTCCTGGGGCGCGGGACTTCCACCAGTTTCAACGCATCGGTCTGCAAGCCAGCGGGCAACTGGGCGCGAGACCAATTCGAGCGCAGCACGTAAGTGTGGTCCCCGCGTTCCAGCAGGCGTTCCAGCAGCGCAAATGCAACCTTGGCAACCCCTGAGTGACGCCCCCCGTACTGGCTTGGCATGTTGAGCAGAATGTGAGCCATCGGTCCTGTCCAGTTGTTAGTCTGCGGCCGCCGTGCTTGCGCTGCGCATCGCGGTTAATGACTGCATGATAGCGAGGCGCTGCCAGCCAAGCACCGCCAATGCGGCGAGCCCATAAGCTACGCAATCGATTACCAGTTGTGCGAGAGCAGGCGTTTGCAGCGGCAGGATTGCATCGAGACCCAGCACCGCGAGCACGCCCAAAGCCGAACTGAGAGCACCGGGGGCCACCGCGCCAAGCACTCTGGTTAGCGGCACTTGCAGCAACCCGGCCATGCCAAAGTAATACCCCGCAGACATGAGCACCGTGGCGGCAAGATAGGTGTTAGCGACAGCGCTCAAGGTTCCGCCAAATACGGCCGCCACGGCAATGCTGCTGAGTATGAAGGTGGTGGCGACAATGCCTGACACCAATTGCAGCCGCACGCGACCCTGAACTACAAAGAGGGCGCCGATAAAAGACGTGGTCGATTGCAGTCCACCGGCCAGCGCCATCCGGCTGGTCAATTGCCCCAGATCATGCCAGCGCTCGGGAAGCAGGATATCGAACACCATGCCGCCGCGAAGTGAAACCAGCGTCATGATCGGGAAAGTCACCATTGCGGTAAGCCGTACCATCGCCAAATGGCTATCACGCAATAGATTGGGTCTGTCGCGCACCCTGCTTATCGTTGAGAGTAGAACGTTTGAGGCTGGCCAAGTGATAACGGTCAGCGGCACCAGCATGATCTGATAGGCAAGCGCATAAAGACCCAGCTGTGCCGTCCCAAGCATTGCGCCGACGATGAAGTTGTCGAGGTTTCGGGCAAAATAGTTTATGACGTTGAACGCGCCAACCCAGCCACCAAACCCCATCAGCGCCTGCGCCAAGCGCCAATTGAAATTGAGCGCCAACCGGTTTCCGGCAAAAATCCAGAACAACGCGCTGCGTACGGTCTGAATCGTCAGGTGGTAGGCAGCAAAGCTCCACACCCCCCATCCCATCCACGCCGCCGTGATGGCCGCGGCAAAGGCCGCCGTATTGGCAGTAGTTTCGATCCCGGCAATCCGGCCATAGGCAAGCGAGCGTTCCAGCAAGGCGCGAGGAATGACAGCAGTCATGGCGATCATCGCAACCAACGCAAATGTCACGACAAGCTGCGGCGTCTGACCCGGCCAACTGGCGAACACGCCGGCAGAATAGAGCGCCGCACTTATCACAAACATTGCGGCGCCAAATGTCGCGCAAATTGTGGCGACCGCACCCACTTCGCGCGGATTGGCAGACCCTCGCACGACGGCAACCGTAATTCCGAAATCGCCAAGCAACAGGATCAGCAGCGAGATCGGCAGAACGAAGGCCACCTGCCCAAAATCGCTGGGCAACAAGAATCGTGCAAGGGCGATATTCAGTCCGAACTGAATGAACGCTCGATAAATGTTGATGGTCGACGTGATGCTGACATTGCGAATCATGCTGAGATCCCAAAGTACCAGTAACGGCTATTTGCCGAAGTATGGCGGGTTTTGCCTATTATGGGTGAAGCAAGGTTCACACCGACACTGCTTTTATTTGCATGCACTGCGCGCGCAATTATTGCAGTCATAGGAAGTGGTCGCGTCATTGGGCGATAGCCTGCGCCGTTACCATCCTTCGTCCGGGTTTCAAGATTAAGTATCGAACGATCTGTTCGGCGATGATGTAAATCGCCGTGTAAATCAACGCGCCCAACGATACGGACATCCAGATCGCGCCCTGATTGATCGTGGTGTAGACCGACATGTAGATAAATGACGCAAAAAAGGCGCCAAAGGCTGATCGCGATCTTATGGTGTAATAAAGATAAGACCCGCACATTCCTGCGATGATTCCAAACAAAATTGTTAAAAATAACGTTGGAATGTGACCGAAGAGCAATATCAGATATGCTTCAAAACCACCGGTAAATTGCACGAGACCATTGTTTGCAAGGATGCTTTTGTAGACGTTTGTCGGTGCATAACGTGAGATGATGTAAAAAATTCCCACGTTGGAACGTAATGGGTCGGACTCGCCCTGGTAGCCCATTGATCCCATTAGTTTTTGCACCGCTCCGCCGTCAACTGAAAGCAACGGACGGTGGTCATGAGCCACGATGTACCAGATTTGGCCTTGCCCGGTGGAGCGGCCAAATAGCCGGTCGAGTGTGGAATCCCATCCCTGCGCACCGTAGTCTGAATAGACCCAGACGGTCGCACTCAGCACCAGCGGCAGCAGCGTTACCACGGCAAGCAGCAACGAGCGGGGCAGGCGAACCCGCGCACCACCTCTGGTTGTCACGAGAAGCGGTAGCACGTAGAAAATGCCGACCACGATCACTGACAGAAACTTGTCTCCGAACAGCATCAGCAGGCCCAAGAAGGCGACAAAGATCGCGTCAATCACGCGGTGTGTGGCAGTACTCATGCTGATACGAAAGCGTACTGTGGCAAGCGCTGCAGTCATCATGTATTTGCGAAGGACGACGTAATTGAAAAACCAGTCCGCGTCGGCCCGGAACTCGAAGCGATCAATCCCGTCCAATGTGGCAAAACCCTTGGTCAGGCCAGTCTGCAAAAGAACGGCGATGCCAAATCCGACCAGAGCGACCGCGCCTATAGTTTGCGCGAACCCCATTCCGGTGGCAAGCTCGGGAACCGGCTGACTATCGATACGCCGGTTTATGAAGGCTGACGACTGGCACGCCGCATGAATAAAAACTGAAGAAAGAATGCAGAAGTAGAGCGAATAGACCGGCAATTGGCCGACAATTTCAAGTTCAGTGATCCAGAACCCTAGTCCGATCATGATCAAACTGAACAGAATCAGAATTTTGGTCATTGCCATGATCGACATAAGCATCGTCTCGCGCGGATAACGCTGAAACAAAAGCCGAAGAAACCATAAGTAACTGCCCAGGGCCAGAAAAGGCCAATAGACCGATGGCGTATAGTCTTCAAAAAACGCGAAGATGATTACGGCGATGTAGTAGGCAATGATCATTTTGTCGCGCCCTCTTCTTTGGCCGACCCACTGACCATCGTGGTTTTGTCCGTCTCGCGTTTGGGAATAATCATCGCCGTAGCGACCGCTGCCAAACCGGCCAGCGCCATGCTGCGAAGCGGATAGTCGACGATGGCATGCAGCGCGATGATTATGAGGCTTGCAGTGGCAAGAATCATCTGGCCTCGTTCGATTACTGACAAGGTACCATTCCGCGAGCGACCGATCGCCTGCAATCCCAGTCTGATCAGCATCGCAAAGCCTGCCGCGATGACGATCATTCCGGCGAGGCCGGTTTCCAACGCCCACTCCAGCCAGTCACTGTGCGCATGCGCGGCGATTTTGTCGTCTACGACTTCAAGCCGTTCTGCGCGTTCAAACAGGATCTCGAACGTCCCGATGCCGCCGCCGACGGGCCAGGCCGCCTTGGTCGCGTAGATGGTATCCTCCCAGATTTCGGTGCGCGCGTCCTGAAGCACGGTGAAGCGCGAAAATACCCTTTGCAACGAGGTTACCTGTGACCCGGCTACCGCGATCAGCAACAAAACGCCCATCATGATGGCCCAGTCACGGAGCCGCCAGCGCAGGCCCAAGGCTGGCCACACGATTGCGGCATAACTGGCAAGACCAATGGGGAGCAGCGCAATGCCTGTGCGCGATCCGGTAAGGATCACCGCTATCGCTCCAACCGCTGCCAGAATGCTTGCGAAGATTAGGGTCTGCGAGCGAGACGCCCCGGGCCGGACGAAACCCAAGACGCATACAGCGGCGGCCAATAGCGCGATTTTGAGAACCTCGGTTTCGGCATTGCGGCTGGTCTGAAAGCCAACGATGTAACCCGCGTCATGCCGCCCATAGAGAGCCCAAGCGCCGCTTTGGCCTGCTGCCAGTTGGAGCCCGCCGAGCAGGATCGAAGCCAGGCCGACTGTTGCAATAGCGAGGCAGAGCCAGGTTCGCTGGGCCACGTTCAGGCTGGAAACCATCAACAGCAGAAGCGCAGCGCTGGCGATGCACAGCAGCGAGGCAAACGTGCGCAGCGGTGACACCGAAAGCGGCATCCAGACGTCGGCCCGCCCCAACATGCTCAGCGATTGCACTTCGATGCCGCGATCCGGTAGCGATTGCCAAATTGCGGGGGGCAGGGGTATGAGCTGGGCCACTGGCACGATCAGCATAAGGCCGGCAAACAGCCATGACTCGGTCGGAATCTTTGATGATCTGCCCGCGAGCGATCGTTGGATCACCAACGCCATTGCAGCGACAGCGACGAGGGTTTGAACGATCATCTCGGCGAGTGGGTAGGTAGTGCCCCCACCTCCGCCGACCATGGTCACCGTGACAGCAAAGCCAACGATCACGGTTTCCCGGATGCTCGCCGTGTCTGACAGGAGCCCCGGTGACTGGCGCCGATCTGACCGCGCGCGCTTTTCAGTCGCGCTTGGCCGAGAGTTGAGCTCCGTTCCGGAATGCTTGGTCGCACCAAGGGTGAATTGGCGACGGCGCGATCCACCTTTACCGCGTTCATGTCGAGCGCGCTCGCCCATCACAATGCTCTTAGTTCGAGGTCTGACAACAGGACATCGGCGCCGGGTTCCAACCAGATGGCGAGGTACTGCACCTCGCAATCAGGGGGCACCGACAGGTCGACGGTCATACGTCCGGGCTTACCGGTTACGGGCGTGGTAGGCATGGCATCTACCCTACTCATCCCACACGACAGCGACACCGAGATCGCGGGAATGTTTCCGGCGCCACCATTGTTTGCGGCCGACAAACCAAGGCGATAGGAACCGGGGGCCAAAACGGTGATCTGGCGCATGACCGGAGCGGATACCGCGCCGGAAACCTGCACGCGCAAACGCTGATGGTCTGTCCCATCGGTGGTTATGCGGCTGGCCTCGACGCTACCGGTTGTCATCAGTTG
Source organism: Novosphingobium sp. FKTRR1 (assembly GCF_020404405.1). Classification (GTDB taxonomy): domain Bacteria; phylum Pseudomonadota; class Alphaproteobacteria; order Sphingomonadales; family Sphingomonadaceae; genus Novosphingobium. The sequence continues at coordinate 11,320 of NZ_JAIZDA010000049.1, forward strand.
CCAATTAAAGCCTCGCAACCGGGTCGCCTGCTCGATCCGGTCCGATGCAAGCGCATGGGCAAGATCGCCGTCGTAGATCAACGAAGCGAACGCAGGACAGGACTTGGCCCACGACTGCTTGGCTTCAGCGGGTAGACCAGAAGCAAGAAGCGTTGCCACAAACCGCGAGATACTTTCACACGACCAAGCATTGGCAGCAGCTAACCGCACAACGTCCGCGCGGGCCTGCAATTCTTCGGGCGCCTTGTTCGGGCCAGCCGTCAGGAATGAATCGCCCCAGTTCGGCCGCGCGTTTAAACGCTTTGCCAGCAGGCCGCGCGCCACATCGTTAGCCAGGACTGGATCGAGCAATTGCGAATTTTCAGCCAACGCCGGTTGTGACCGTAGCAAGCCATCAAGCTGCTCGGTAGCTAGCGGCCAATCCTCATTCTGGATCGCGCTGTCGTACCAGTAGAGCAAAGTCGGAGCATCGCGCCAGCCCAACGCCTTGCCGACGGAAAAGGTGGTAAACGCCCCCTCGACATCGCCCGCAAGCTGCTGTTGCATGCCAAGCAGCCCGATGATGTGCCGGTCGACCGGGTCGTCGACCAATGCGTCGCGCAATGCCACTACCGCGCCCTTGGCGTCGTTCTTGCGGATGGCGTTGGCAACGCGCAAACTGCCGTCGTCGTAAGCGAAGCCGGCCACCCACGAGCCAGGGTCCGTACGCACCATCCGTGCCGCGCCGAACACCAGAGCGTTGCAAGCCAACACTGCCAGTCCGGCAAAGGCCAGGACAGATTTCGCAATGCCGACCTGCATTTGCCCCGCTTTCATCGCGTTCAGTCAGGTGTCGTCGACGAGTACGTATAGTAGTTGTACCCGTAATATTCCGAGTACTGGTTCGAAACCTTCGATACGTCGAACATGGTGAGCGTTGCGCCGAGAATGTTGGCTCGAACGGCGGCAAGACGCTGAAGCGAGGTGCGTAGAGCGCGACGGCGGCACCGTTCGGACTGCACGACGATCAGGACACCATCAGCCAGCGCCGAAATGATTGGCGCGTCAGCCAAACCAAGCACCGGCGGGCTATCGAGAATCACTAGGTCGAAGCGGCCCTTCAATTCCTCAAGCATTGCCAGCAGGCCGGGCGAGTTGAGCAGTTCGGTCGGGTTGGGCGGGATCGGGCCAGATGTGATGGCTGACAAGTTGGTCAGTTCGGTTGGCTGCAAAACTTCGTCGAGCGTGTTCTGCGAGGTCAGAAGGCTGCTAACCCCAAGCTTGTTACTGCCGACGTAGCGGTGGAGTGTCGGTCTGCGCAAGTCCATGTCGACCAGCACGACCTTGCGGCCGATCCGGGCAAAAATGTAAGCGATCGCGATGCTGCTGGTCGACTTACCTTCCGATGGCTGCGAGCTGGTGATCATCAAGGATCGTGGCAGACCATTGGGTGTCGAATAGCGCAAGGCGCTGCTCAGCGAATTGTACGCCTCGCTGAGCGTCGACTTGGGGTCCGCCAGTTCCTCGATTGGATTGCTCAATTCCAACTTGGGGATCACCCCCAAGAGCGAGAGACCCAGCTTGCCTTCGACTTCTTCAGGTACTCGGATGGCGTCGTCGAACTGTTCACGCAGGAAGATTACCGAACCCGATATCAGGCCCGCGAGGAAGATCGCCACGGCAACATTGCGGATGAGGCTGGGCGAGCTTGGCTTCGTCGGGGTATCCGCCTGATCGATGATGGTGATGTTGCTGGCGCTGATGCCGGCGGCCGCGTTCAGTTCCTTGTACCGCTGCAGCAAACCTTCGTACAATGTGCGGTTGGTGTAGGAATCGCGCGCAAGCAGGTTGTACGTAACCGCACGGTCCTGTTCGGCAAGAGACGATCCCTGCAGCAATTTGACCTGACTATCGAGGCTCTTTTCGGCCTGTACCGCCGATTCGTACTGCTGACGAACCGAATTGCGGATGCTTTGCGCGACCTGATCGATCTGCTTGTTGATCGCGGCCAGCTGGGCCTTGAACTGCAGGATGGTGGGGTAGTCGTCGAGGTGCTTGGCGCGCTCGCGTTGCAGATCGGCTTCGAGCTTTGCGCGGTCGGACAGCAGACCCGTTACCGCCTGGTTGGCCAGAACGTCCGGCGAACTGAGCAGATCGTTGCTCTTTAGCAGGTTATAGCGCTGTTCTGCCGCGATTCGGGCGGTCTTGGCTTCGTTGGCCGCCGTGTTGAGCTGGAGCAAACTGGCTGACGTAACAGCGTTGGCGCCACCTGCACCTGGATCGTTCGCCGCATTGACCGAAGGGTCGCGCGCGCGCAACAGGCCCGCCGAGCGGGCGTAAGAGTTCAGATCAAGTTCGGATTTCTCGAGTTTAGCCTTCGCTTGGTCGAGTTGCCCGGCAATGAAGTCGCGCGCGTAAGACGAGCTGTCATACCGACGTTGCAGGTTTGCTTGAATGACTTCGGAAGCCCAAGCATTGGCAACCCTAGCCGAAAGTGCCGGATCAGTACTGGTGAACGAGATCGAAGCAAGGCGTGAGTTGCGCGGCAAGTTGGAACCCTGCCCCTTGCGCAGCACGGTAAGCGTGAATTCCTTGACTTCGGCCGGCGTGTCGCTCGCATCAGGTGCGGCTACGGCCATACCTTCATAGAACGACTTGTTGCCAAGCAGATGGAGGCGACTGACCACGCGCTCGGCCAGCGCACGGCTGTTCACGATGTCCATCTGCGTTTGCAGGAAACGTTCGGTATCTAGCGGCGATGACGCTTCACTTTGTGAAATGTCCTCGTCCTTGCCCAACACTTGCGCGGACTGGTTGTTGATCTGGATCGTGGTTTCGGCGGTGTAACGCGGGGTTTGCAGCAGCGTGATCGTAACCGCCAGCGCAAGAATGCCACCACTGATCAGGACGATCAGCCTTAAATTGGCCCGCAGGAGGGTTACAAACTTTTGCAGATCGAGCAAGCGGCTGTTTTCCTGCTCGACCGGGGTTTGTACGGCGGGCGCGGCGACGGCAGCGGAATTGTCTGCAGGGCTTGCGATGTTTGTGGTGCGGTTCACGGTGGCGTCTACTTTTACAAACGGGTGAAGACGTTAAACAGCGGCGCGGCCTGCAGCAGGTCGCGGTAGGCCGACTTGGTCGACGAGAAGCCGACCACGATCGCATCGCCACCGAGGATGCGGGGGTCCGGGTCGAGCCCCGCACGGATACGGTTCAAATTGAAGCGAGCCGCCATCCGGTTGCCATCGACCGTGCGGAACACCACGATATCGGTCAATCGCGCGATACGGGTCGGGCTTTCCGCCATCGAGACGGCAGACAGCAATGTGGTCTCGGGTGTGACCGGATAAGCACCAGCCTTGTTGACTTGGCCTTCTACCGAAACAAGCCGCTCGGCAGGTTCAGTCACGTTGATCGAGACCCGTGGGTCGCGAATGTATTTTTCTTTCAATTTGTTTGCAATCAGTTGCGAGGCCTGATCCGGGGAGAGGCCCGAGATCTTTATCGAGCCGATCAGCGGTATCTGCACGCGCCCGGCGTAATCGACCGAGAGCTTTTCGATCGTCAGATCCGGTTCTTCGACCACTGCAAGCGACAACAAGTCGCGAGGGCCGATCAGATACGAATCAGTTTCTGTGTTGGAAGCCGAAGGGGGGATCAATTTGTAGGCGCTGGCTCCGCGGGGAAGATCGTCCGCTTGTGGGCCTGCACAGCCGACAATCCCGGTGCAAAGCGAAAGAACCATTAGATTGAGACCGAGTTTCATGGCTTTCATTGCACACCCTTTGCAAGAAATATCAGCGCCTTAGTGCCAAAGGGAGCGCAGCCCTGAAAATTGCAAAGACCGTCGAAAACGTTCGAGGGCCCCCCCTTTGGACAGATGAACGAGACGCTCAGTCGTATAGCCGCGCCATGAAATTGCGCAATCTCTAAGTTGTGCAAGTGCGTACGACCGCCTGCGCCATGAAATTGTAAAATCGTTTCGTTAATCATCTTTGCACTGCGTAGTACGGATCGCAGCGACCGAGAAAACATGCCGATCGGTGGTGGGCGTTGCGGCCACATTCGTGTTTCGGACGCGGTCATGCAGGCTTGACCAGTATGGCTTGACCGTCGGCCGATAGGCCCACGCTGGCGAGGTTTTCCGCGCTCGCGCAGTCACCTGGATGGAGCTCGGTGCCATCGGCAAGGCGCACCGTTCCCAAGCGCGGAATGACCAGCAGCGGGCCGTCATAGGCGGCCGTCAGAGCGGCATCGGGCAGGCCTTCGACCTGCGTAGCGGTGAAGTACCGGCCACTGGCCAGCTCGATCGTGCCGTGCGCCGGAATTGTGCGGTGCAACAAAGGATCGAGCGGCTCTCCGCGCGCCACTTTGAGCCCGGCATCGAGGTGCAGTTCGCGCGGGCGGCCATAATCGTACAGACGATAAGTGATGTCCGAATTCTGCTGGATCTCGATCAGACTTACCCCCGCGCCGATGGCGTGGACGGTGCCTGCGGGGATGTAGAAGAAGTCGCCCGCCTGCACCGGGTGCCACACCAGCAGATCCTCGATCGAACCGTCGAGTGCGGCGGAGCGCATGGCCGCCTCGTCGAGGTGGCCGGCAAAACCCACGCCCAGGGTGGCGCCCGGTTCGGCGTCGATCACCAGCCAGCATTCCTCCTTGCCGCCCCAGCCGGTGCGCGCTGTCTCGCCGCTCGCCTCGGCTTGCGCGTCGCTCGGATGGACCTGCACCGACAGCGCCTGACTGGTGAAGATGTACTTGACCAGCAGGCTGGGCACTTCAGGCGGCGGCACGAACCACACTTCGCCGATCCGCTCGCCCGCAGGTGCCACGAACGGCGCGGGCAGTACGTCCTTGCCCCAGGGCTTGTCGACCATGCGTACCGCCAGTTTGCCCATTGCCGTGATGCCTTGCCTTTCCTTGTGTATCTGCTGAAATGTGATCAATCAGGCCGATTTATTGGTTCGTTGCGCCGGTCAGTTTGCCGACGGCTTGTGCGCCTGCCGGGGTGGCTACCAGCACCTCATCGCCGTCGACCACCACGATCAGATCGCTGGCGCCGACCACCGACACGCGCGGGCCGTCGCTGCTGACCAGAACGTTGCGGCAGCCCAGCAGTTCCGCGCGGCCCTTCCCGGTGTTGTGCACCGCGTTGCCGTCCGCGTCGCTCGCCATTGCCTCATGCAGCGCCTGCCAGTTGCCGATGTCCGACCAGGCCATCGTCGCTGGCACCATCGCGGCGCGCGCGGTGTTTTCCATCACCGCATAATCGACCGATTCGCTCTCGATCAGCGCGAACGCTTCGGGATCGGGGTGAAAGCGCTGGCCATCCTCATGTCCTTGCGCCACCGCCGTCTGCACCGCAGCGAACAGCGTCGGGCGATGCGCCGCCAGTTCGGACAGGAAGAACCCGGCGCGGAAGGCAAAGATGCC
>NZ_JAIZDA010000050.1 GCF_020404405.1 Novosphingobium sp. FKTRR1
CACACGGCAACGCACGCTCCTGCCCGCAGCGCCATGGCTGGCGCCGCACCGGTCGCGTGATCCTGATTGGTTTGTTTTCCTTACGCAAATGGTCCGGGGTAGCGCCCGGATTTTTCGCGTGTCCGGCATCCGCGTGGAAGTCCTCCCCCACCGGGGGAGGACTTGCGGTTCAGGTCAGCCGCGCCAGTTCACGAGTGTCTTGAAATAGGACAGGGTTTCCTCGAGCGCGCGGTCGCTTTCGGGGGAGCCTTCGGGCGGAAAGTAGCTGAGCTTGACGATCACCGTGCGCGTGGCGGGATGGACATAGATGAACTGCCCCTGCAACCCCAGCGCGGTATAGGCGCCGGTATCGTCCAGCTTCCACCACTGGAAGCCATAGCCCGAACGCGCGAAGGGATTGGTCACTTCGGGCGGCGGGGGCGGGGTGCCGGCATCGGCGTTGGGGATCATCGCGGTCGATTGCGCCACCCAGTCGGCGGGCAGGATCTGCTTGCCGTTGAAGCGCCCCTTGTCGAGCATCATCTGGCCCAGCCGGGCGAAGTCGCGCAGCGTGGCGTTGTAGCCCATGCCGTTCAGCTCGCGCCCCGTGCCCGGCGGTCCGTCGGCCATCCAGAAGCCATAGGACTCCATGCCCATCGGCTGCCACAGCACCCGCGTGGTGAATTCGGCCAGCGGCTGCTTGGTCGCGCGCTCCAGAATCCAGCCGAGCACCGAGGTATCGAGCGTGGAATAGTTGAAGTGGCTGCCCGGCGCGACCTTGCGCCCGACGCGCGTGGCGGTGTCGGCAAAGCGTTCGGTATTGGCGACGATGGCGTTGAGGAAGATCTTCGCCGCCGTGCTGGGGTTCTGCCCGAAGTCGTAGCGCTCTTCGTAATCGACGCCCGAACGCATCTGCAGCAACTGGCGGATGGTCACCCCGTCATAGCCCGAGCCCTTAAGTTCGGGCACGTAGTCGGTGGCCTTCTGGTCGATGCTGGCGATCGCGCCTTGCGCCACGGCGGCCCCGACCAGCATCGAGGTGATCGACTTGGCCATCGAGAACGAGATGTAATGCGTGCGCTCGTCGGTGTTGTTGCGATAGCTTTCGTGCACGATCTTGCCATCGCGCATCACCAGAAACGCGTTGGAGAAGGTGCGGTCCTCCCACGCATCCTCGGTGATCGACTTGCCCTCGATCACGGCGGCGGGCAGCGCGGCATCGGCGCGCGGCAGCGCCACCACCGGCCCGGCATGCGGTACCGGGCGGGTCTGGAACAACTGGTCGATCGAATGGAAGGTCAGCATGTTGACCGGCGCGTCGAGCAAGTGGGTGCGTGCCGCGCGCAGCCCCGGCGGCACGCTGCCATCGGGCAGGACATGCACCGGCGCGGTCTGCGCCTGCGCCGAAACCGGGAGGGCCGCAACCGGGAGGGCCGCAAGGGGGAGGGACACGAGCGCACAGGCGTTCGCCACGGTTCCAAAAAGCCATTGTCGCATCGGTAAAACGGAGCCTCTCATCTTGCTTTGTATGCTTGGTGGTTCGCAGCTTCGTGGTTCGCAGCTTCGTGGTTCGGAGCTTCGAGGTTCTCTGGCGGTCACTGGCGCAGCAGCACCGTCAGCCCGAAGGTGCGCGGGCGCAAGGTGATCGATCGGTACGAGCCGACGCCCGACACCTCGATCTGGCGCGACACGCGCGAGCGGTTGTTGGTCAGGTTGTCGACGAACAGCGAGACATCGGCGGGGCCCTTGCGCCAGCCCAGCCGCAAGCTGGCAAAGCTCAGTTGCGGGGTGCGGATGGCGCCGGGGTCATAGGCATTGGTCAGCGGATCGGTGACGGTGGTCTGCTTGCCCCGGCTCTTGTACTGATAATCGCCGCGCAGATAGACGGTGGCCTCGTCGTTGATCGGCACTTCGTAATTGCCGCCAATGGTCGCGGTCCACGGATGGGTTTCAAGGTGGTCGCCCGCCGTCGCCAGCGCGCCGCCCGCCACGTTCTGCGTCAGCGTGGCATTGGTATAGCCGACCGTCCCGTCGAGCGTCAGGCCTTCCGCCAGCTTGGCGGTAACCTGCAGGTCGAAGCCCTTGCTGCGCGCCTTGCCCAGATTGGCGGTGAACTGCGCGCCGCAATGCTGCAGATAGACGTTCTGCTGGATGTCCTTCCAGTCGACCAGGAACACGCTGCCGGCAAAGCTGATCGCGCGGCTGACCCGGCCCTTGACCCCGCCTTCATAGCTCCACAGGCTGTCCGATTTGTAGGTTTGCGGCACGTTGCTGAAGCCGAAGCCGTTGAGATCGGCGCCGCACACCGACAGCGGCACCGGCGCGTTGGTGCCGCCGATGCGATAGCCCTTGGCCGCCGTGGCATAGACCAGCACGTCGGGCGTCGCCTGCCAGTTGACCGAGACCTTGGGCGTGATCGGGTTCTCGGTGACTTGCTGCGGCAGTTGCAACTGCAGCCCCGAGACCGGCCCGTCGAACACCGAGGCGCCCTCGAACTTGGTGTGCGACACGCGCAAGCCTGCGGTGATCTTCAACTGCGGGGTGATGGCAAACGTGCCCTCGGCAAAACCGGCAAGCTGCTCGTCCGCACCGCGCCCCGACCCTGCCAGCGAATACTGGCCGTCGACCAGCGGCACGCCGAAGATGACTTCGGGCGGGATGCCACCGAAGATCGAACCGAAGTCGGGATCGACCACGTTCTCGCGGAAATGCTGCACCGACTTGGCATAGAACGCGCCCAGCACCCAGGTCAGTCGCGCGTTCCTGTCGGTCGATTGCAGCCGCGCTTCCTGCGTGAACGTGCGCTGGTCGTTGCGCATCAGCGCGGTCGCGCGATAGGCCGGGTCGATGAACGAGGCACCGCCGAACACCGCAGGCCACAGCGTCGAATAGTCGATCTCGGCATGCTGATCGCGGACATAGTACGACGTGTTGCTGATCAACTGGACCGAACCGAAGTCGTACGAAATCGCCAGCGCGGGCAAGTAGAAGCGATCGTTGTCGGGCGTCGCCTGCGGCTGGCCGCTGATGTACTGGCCGTTCTTGGGGTCGGACAGGGTTTCCCAATAGTTGTCGCTGTCACGCGCGGTACGGCGTTGGTAGAACAGCGAGGGCGTGATCTCCAGCCCTTCGACCGGGGTCCAGCGCAATGCGAAGCGGCCGACTTGCGTCTCGGCGGTGTTCACGTCCTTGAGCAGCGGCGCGTTGGCCAGCGCCGGATTGCCGTTCTTGCGATCGACCCAGCCGCCATCGCGGCGGAACCAGATGCTGGCCGAAAGGCCCAGCTTGTCGGTGATCAAGGGCATCGTGCCCGACACGCCGAACTCTCCCGACATCGCGCCGCCCTGGGTGCTGCTGGCCTCGCCGCGCGCATAGATGCGGGTGTCGGTCAGGCTCGGCTGGCCGGTGATGAAGCGGACGGTGCCGCCTTCGGACCCGGCGCCGAACAGCGTGCCCTGCGGCCCGCGCAGCACTTCGACGCGCTGCAAGTCGAACACCGCCGGAAAGGCGTTGGTGGTCGAATAGCCGACCTGACGGCTCTGGATCGGGGTGTCGTCGATATAGACGCCGGTGGTCGCCGCGCCGACGGTCGAGCTGACTCCGCGAATGGCGATGTTGTTCTGGTTGCCAAAGCCGCTGGGATCGAACTGGATGCCCGGCGTCTGGCGCACGATGCCCGACATGTCCTTGATGCCGCGCTGGTCGAGCGAGGTCTGGCTGAGTGCGGTGACCGACTGCGGCACTTTGCTGAGCGATTCCGCACGGCGGGTGGCGGTGACCACGATCTCGCCCGGAGCCACGGCGGTGGTGTCGGCAGCGGCGGCCTGCGATTGGGCCTGCGCGCTGGCGGGGGAGGCGGCGGCAATCGCGACGGAGGCAAGGGCGACCGCCAGCGAGGCGGTGGTCGAATGCAGGTGGCTTGGGCGCTTGGTCATCGTTCCCTCATGTGTTCTTGGCCGAGATGGCGCGCAGGCGTGCTTTTTGGCATCGTCGCTGCGGTGGTTTCGGCCGGGTTCATGGCTGAAGTGCGTCCGATTGGGGCAGCGTAACCCCGCCACCGACAGCGCCGCGTCCCCCAAATGGGATATGCCGGTCGGAATTGTGATCGCAGATAACAAAAGGGCGCGCAGGAGCTGCGCGCGCGCCTAGATCAGGCTAACGCGCCGACCAGAGCAGGCGGGTGTCATCGGCCACAGGGCCGGGGGTTTCGCGCACGCTGGCCACCGAAGCGCCGATCTGGCGCACCAGTTCGGCCTGACGCCCGGTGCCGGTCTTGGCCAGCACCCGCTTGAGGTGAAGCCGCGCGGTGCCTTCGGCCAGCCCGCGCGCGGTGGCATAGTCGGCCACCGTTTCGCCGCGCGCCATTGCTGCCGCCAGCGCCGCTTCGGCCGGCGTCAGGCCGAACAGGCGGGCGATCTCGCGCTCGTCATAGACCGCCGTGCGCGCCGGGCCCGACAGCATCAGCATCACCGCATCGCTGGGCAGGCCGACCCCGGCATCGACCCGATCGGGCGCGAGCGGCCGCACGTGCAGGCAATCATGGCCCGTCTCGCCCAGCACATGCACCGCCTGTTCGTCGGGTGCGCTCACCAGCTTGCGCAGCGCCTCGCGGTCGCGCACGTGGCCTGCCGTCAGCACCCCATCGCGGATGCGCAAGGTGGGGTGGCCATCGAGCAAGTGCCGCGCGGTGGCATTGGCCCACACCACATGCAGCGCACGATCACAGGCCAGCATGGCCCGGCCCGAATTGTCGAGCGCCCGCTCGATGAGCCGCGCGCGGCGGGTGACCTCGTCCAGCTTGCTCCACAGCCGGGTAGCCTGATCGAGATGCGGTGCCAGCGCTTCGAGCAGGCCAAGTTCTTGCGCGCCGATGTCGCGATCATCGCCCGGCTCGCGGTGAAAGATCAGCGACAGGCGGTTCGCCCGGCCCAGCCGCAAGCTGATCCAGAACGCCTGACCCAGCCCGCAGCGCGCCAGTCCGTTGCGCAGCACCTCGCGGTCCTGATCGCTGTAATCGGGGGTGCGGTGATCGCTGCTGATCGACAGGTCGGCGTGATCGGGAAAGGGGCGGGCGCGGCTGAAACGCGGATTGGCGGGCGAATTGGCCCACGAATCGTGCAAGCTGGCGAGCCGCTGCGATTCCGGGTCGCGCCGGGTCCACACCTGCCGCAACTCGCACGGGGTGACCGACAGCACTTGCGCCACCGCGCTGCGCACCCCCAGCGCGCCGCGCAACTGGTCGAGGAACCCGGTCCAGCAGCCATCCGGCCCGATCGCGCCATAAAGCCCGAGCAGCAGGCGGTCGTCGAGGATTCCGCGCGAACCCATATCTAGCCTGTCTTGCCAGCCACGATGATGATTCCTCTGCCAGTCATGGCCGCCACGTTCGTGCAGGCAACCTTGCTGTGATCATAGCGTGGCAATGGCCCGCCGTCGCGCTTTGCGTTGAAGGGGCACCCGCAAGGGCACTGGCCAGACAGAGTGCCGCCTCAGCCAGCCGTCCGGCCATTCCGGAACCGCGCCACCAGCGGCACGAACGGGAACGCCATCACGTCAAGGATCGACAGCCGCCGCCGCCCGTCCTGACCCACTTCCACCGCCTCGCCCGCGTGGAAGGTGCCGCACATCCGGTCCACCACGATCAGCGCATTGGCATAGTTGCAGCGGGTGCTTTCGTAATCGACCGAGTGGTGCAGGCTGTGGTGCTCGATGGTGGTAAAGACATAGGAATACCAGCGTGGCGGATCGAACCGGACATTGGCATGGGCAAAGGCGGCAACGATGGTGCCGACATGCGCGGCGCAGAACAGCGCGGGCAGCGAAAAGTCGAACAACGCCACGATGCCAAGGCTGATCAGGAACAGCTCGATCGGATTGCCCACCGCGCCCTTCAGCGCATTGAGCTGGGTGACATAGTGGTGCGGCGCATGGACCAGCCACAGCGGCGTCCAGTTGTGCATCGCGCGGTGCATCCAGTACTGACCGAACTCGAACAGGAACAGCACCAGCGCCACTTGCAGCACGAACGGCGCGTGTTCCAGCCATGGCGTGCTGATGCCGATGGCGTGCTTGGCCGCCTCAACCGGTGGATCGCCCCAGTGGATGCGGGCATAGCGGATCAGGGTATAGACCATCGCCACATAGAACAGGTCGGTCAGCAGTTCGGTGCGGGTCATGCGCCAGGCGGCGTGGCGCTCGTTGACCTGCTCAAGCGAAAGGATCGCCAGCTTGCACAACCCGACCGCGATCAGCAGCGTCCACGCGCTGGTGGTCAGCCGCTCGGGCGCGAGCCCCCAGAACAGCACGATGGCCAGCACCGTTGCCGGTTGAATGTAGCGGAACACCACCTGCTTGACGCCCTGTTCAGCCATGCCCCGCCCCTTTTCGACCTGCCCCTGTCCAAAGGCCCCGAACCGTTCAGATACCATCGCAATGAGGGTGCCCGCAACCGTGCCCGCCGCCGATACGTCAGGTGACGTACGGCGACCGCGCCGGTGTCAGGCCGAAGCGGGAAACACCGGCCAACGATCGCCAATCCGTCCGTCCTGATAGAGCACCACATCGCCGAACTGCAGCATCAGCGCCTCGCTTTGATGCGGGCGGAGGAACACGCTGTCGTCGGGTTTGAGATGCACGCGCCACGATCCGGTGAGCAATTGCTGGTTGCTCGACAGGCCGATCAGGTCGCTGGTCTGCAGCCCCGGCGGCGAGACCGGGTCGGCCAGCCAGTGGCCGCCGAAGATGTAGATCGCCTGCGCGGTGTTGGGGTCCATGAACGCCAGCGGACCGTTCAGGTAGGCATGCCCCGGCAGATCGAGCGGGCGCCCCGCCTTGATCACCGGGGTGGCGATGAACAGCGCGGGCGCCAGATCCTTGTTTTCGGCGATGTCGAAATCGTTGGGTTTGACGAAAGCCGATCCGACCGAAACTTCGTTGGCCACGGTCCCGCGCGTATGGCGCATGACCGTGTAGCTGCCCGCCGAGTTCAGCGTGAGCCGCTGCGGATCGCCCGGTACGAGCGCTGCCAGCGCCTTGATCGCGGCGGCATAGCGGCTTTGCGCATCGGCCCAGGCGGCATCGCCATCGCCCAGCTTTGCCACGTGCGCGTCATAGCCCATCAGCCCGGCCACATCGAAGCAGCCCGCTGCCTGCGCGGCCTTCAGCCCCTCGGCGAGCGCCGCGGCATCGGCAAACCCGCCGCGGTGCAAGCCGACGTCGATCTCGCAGCTCAGTTTCATCCGCGAGCCATTGGCGCGGGCGATGGCGGCATAAGCGGCAATGCGCTCGGGCGTATCGACCAGCCATTGCACGTTGGCCAAGGCTGGCGCGCCGAGCGTGGCATACAGATGCGCGACCAGCGGCGCGGGCAGGGGCTTGCCGGTCAGGTAATCGCCGTCGGGATGCAGCGCTAGCATCGCCGCCAGCATCGGTGCGTTGAACACCATGAAGCGGTTGGTCGAAAGCCCTTTGGCCACGCGATCGAGCAATGTCGGGCACGGCAGCGACTTGACCACCACGCGCAAGGGCAGGTGCGCCGCACCCACCGCAGTCCGCAAGCGTGCGATATTGGCGTCCAGCCGCGCGGCATCGACCACCAGCACCGGCTGAGCCAGACCTGCTTGCGCCAGTGCGCCCTGAACATTGCGGAAATAGGCATCGTGGGTGCCGCCATGGTCGGCGCTGCGCAATGCGGCGACCGTGCCCGCGCCCACTCCAGCGCCAAGCGCCACCACGCCACCAGCGATCGCGGCCCTGCGCGATAGCCTAACCACGACGAAACACTTTCGCGAGATAGGGGTTCAGCATCTTGCCCTCCGGATCAAGGTGTTCGCGCACCGCCAGCGCGTCTTTCCAGCGCGGATACAGACCCGCGAAATCATCGTGTTTCAGGCTGTTGAGCTTGCCCCAATGCGGTCGCCCGCCATGCCGGCGCAAGATCGGTTCGATCAGGGCATAGAAGAACGCATAGTCGTCCTTGTAATAGGCGTGCACCGCAATCGAGCCGGATTCGCGACCGTAGAATGTCGACAGCCACGCATCGTCGGCGGCGATGCTGCGCACCTCGATCGGGATGAATACGTCGCTGCGATGGCGTTCGATGGCCTCGACCACTTCGCGCAAGGCCGCGATCTGGTTTTCGCGCGGCAGATGGTATTCCATTTCGCGAAAGCGCACCGGCCGCTCGTTCGACAGCAGCTTCCACCCTTCGTCGACGGCGATCTGGTCGGGCGTTTCCGCAAGCACGCTGTCGAGCATCCGGAAGCGCAAGGGCGATGCGAATTCCAAAAGGTCACGCGCGCTCTTCAGCTTCATCAGGCCGTCGGTATCCGCATCGGGGCCGCGCGGGCGCACCGGCTCGGTCGTCGCGTCGTGCGTGATCAGCAGCCCCTGATGGCTGAACGGGATGACGTAGAATTCGACATTGCGATGGCGCGTTGCCAACTCATCCCAGCCATCCATCAAGGCGTCGCGGTGGCGAACGGACGTGACTTTTTTCACCCGCGTCAGCGGATGGTTCTGCATCGTGAACCGTGTGATGATGCCAAAGGCACCCAGCCCGACACGCGCGGCGGCAAACACCTCGGGGTTGCTGGTCGCGCTGCATTCCAGCACCTCGCCGCGCGGGGTCGCGAGGTCAAAGGCGATGATCCCGCCATGCACCGCCTTGAACCCTGCTCCCGTGCCATGCGTCCCGGTCTGGGTTGCGCCCGCCAGCGATTGCTTGTTGATGTCGGGCAGATTGGGCATGTCCTGACCGATCGCCGCCAGCGCCGGGCCAAGATCATAAAGCCGCGTACCTGCAGCAATGCTCGCCTGATGGGTCGCGGGGTCGTGCCCCGACAGGCCGGACATCCGGTCGAGGCTGACCAGCGTGGTGTCCGTCGGCACCAGCCCGGTAAAGCTGTGCCCCGCGCCAACCGTGCGCACCGGGCCCGCTGCCGTGCGCAGCAGGTGTGCCGCTTCATCGGCGCTTGCCGGAGCCACGCGATTGGCGGGATAGGCATGTTCGGTGCCCGACCAGTTCTGCCACAGCAGGCGACCGGATTTGTCGACGGCGGGCAGGGCGGTCGGCTCGCGATCCAGCCAGACGCGCCGCCCGAACAGTCCGGCGGCACCTGCCACGACCGCGCCACCTGCCGTGAGCAGTGCTCTGCGCGTTGTTCCCATCGGTCACTCCCTCTTGTTCTGGCTCTTGTTCTGGCCCTTGTTTTGATTTTATTCCGGCTGGTCGGCCATGAAGCGGATCAAGGCCTTGTAATCCGCCGCAGTGCAGGTGCTGCATTGGCCGCCTGCGGGCATCTTGTTGTACCCCGCTATCGCATTCTGCAGCAGGGCGTCCGGACCCTTGGCCCAGCGCGCGTCCCATTGCGTGTGATCGCCCGACAACGGCGCGCCGCTGTCATGGTTGGTGTGACAGGCGCGGCACGATCCATCGTAGAGCGCCGCCAGATGCGCCGAAGCCGGCTGACGCGCCGCGCTTTGCGCCTCGGTCAGCGGCTTGGCGGCGGGCGCCTGATGGCACCCGGCCAACGCCAGAATGGCCGCCGCGATCCCGGTCCGTTCAAGCGCCATGATCGGCATCCCCCTGCGCATTCGAAATCGGTGCCGCCGTGATCGCCGCGATCGCGCGTGCGGCATCGCCGAAGAGATCCTCGGCCGTGATGCGATCTTCTTCGTGGAGCATCTCGTCGACGGCATAGCCGATTTCCACGGCCAGACGGACCCGCCGCCACAGCACCCTGGCGTCCTGATCGGGCGTCAGCGCCATCATCGCAGCGACGATCCGGTCGGTCACATAGCGGTGCGATGCGATACGGATCGGGGCCAATTGCGGCACCGCCCGCATCGCGCGTTCGATCCAGACACCGCCGGGCTCGCTATCGGTTATCCGCGCGGTTTCGCGGAAAAGCTCGGTCAGGCCGGGGGCCAGTCCCGGCTGCCCGGCCCGGCTCCAGCGATCAAGCCAGTCGATCAGCACATCGTTCTGCCGCTGCATCAGCCGCTCGGCGAGCGCTGCGAGCAGATCGTATTTGTTGCGGAAATGCCGATAGAGCGCCGGAGGTGTCACCCCTGCGGCCTGTGCGACCAGGTTTGTGGAAATCCGCTCAATCCCGACATCGCCAAGCATCGCTCCGGCGACGTCGAGCAGGCGTTCCTTGGTGCGGTGCGCGCGGTCTTGCACCGGCGGCTTTGCCCGTTCGAAATCGGGCACCGCAATCGCGTCCGCCGCCACCTCCGCCGCCACTTCTGCCGCCATATTCATCGTCGTTACCCGGTCATCGCCCCGTGATTAATAGCGATGACTATCGTTTTGCTCCGGGCTGTCAAGCCTTGATCCGCCCGTGCCGATGCCGCGCGCGCAAGGCTGTCGCCGATCGCGGCGCTTGCCGATCACGAGATCGCGGATTTCTTGGGGGAAGGCGTGAAGAACGCTTTGCGAGGGGCAGGTCACACGCCGCCTGAAAGCGATATTCAACGATAGAAGCATCGGCTTACATTGGCGACACGCATTGGTCCGTTCGCATGCATGGCGTCGCCGGACAATCGGCGTAGCTTGGCTTCGAGCGCTGCGAATTCGGCTCTGTTGAGCCAGCCTTGGATGCGGCCTTGTTCAACCGACCAGCAATCGGCAACCGCCTCGTCCGGGCCAAAAATCTGGTGGGCACACTCGTGGGTGTACCAGAACAGTTGCTGCGATCGTGGCAGCGCAAAAACGCGTGGACTCAGATAGATCCGCCCACCCCACGATGCCGCCAGATCGTCGATCTCCAGCACTTCCGCTCCGACCGGGCCGCAAGTCGCTCTGTATCCGGCCAGCATCAGGGTGCCCGGCGGGATAACCTGCTGGGCGATTGCAACCTTCGGGATCATGAGCGCGAGGGGTAGCAACAGCCATCGCCGGTAGTGGGCTAGCGGCTTCATCCGCCCGCCTGACAGGGCTGTGGCATCACCTGCTGCCCAAGGGTGCTTGGCGCGTGCGGGTGCGCGGTGCAGCCATGGGAAACACCGCTTCCAACGGGCGCATTTCGGGCAGGATGTAGACGATGCCGACCGTCCCCTTGAAGGTCGGGATGATCGTACTGTCATAGAACTGCGCCGGCACGTTGACGCAGCCAAAAGTGATGCGATTGTCGAACGGCGTCGGCGATGCAAGGCGGGCGTGGCGCCGATCCGCAGGTTTCCCGACGATGACGCGGTGCAAAGAAAGCGCGGCGTCATAATCGATCCACAGCAGATCCTGTTCAAGATCGCGGCCAAGCGCCGCTTCGAACCGGCCCGCCGGGGTGATCCGTTCGGACGGCCTGATCGTGGCCAGCTTGCGCTGGCCGATCCCGGCAACCTGATCATCTCCGCGCGCAAGACCAAGCAGCGCTGGCGCCGCGCCCCGGATCTTGCCGCGCGCATCGAACACGAACACGTTCGCGCCGATCTTGTCGATGATCACGAACGGTAGCCCGCGATTGTCGCCGCTGGCGCTGACCCAGTTCGTCAGCCGGAGCGTGTCGTTCGACGCGGCCTGATCGGCAAACCGGGCATGCGCCTCGAACGTAGCGGCCGAAACGGGCGCAGGGGGCTGCCCGGCCGCCGGCATGGCCCAGGCCGTCAATGCAAGCGGCCCCCAGCGCCAGCCTTGCAGCACGCTGATCTTGACCGGCTCCATCCCGATCAGTGCCGCGATGGCTTGCGCGGGTGAACCGGAACAGGCGGCGGCGGGGGTGGGGGCGGCAGCGTTGGTGGGGGCGGCGGCGTTTCGATAACCGGCGGGCTGACCGGCGGACTGACTGGCGGCGGGATCCGCTCCAACGGCGGCACCGGGGGTGGCGGCACGATCACGACGAGGCCCGGCGGCGACCGAGGGTATTCGGGGACCGGCGGCAAACCGGTGATCGGCTGCGGCGGCGTCGGCCGCGGCGGAGGCGTCGGCGTGGGCGTCGGCGTGGGCGTCGGAGTTGGCGTGGGCGTGGGCGTGGGCGTGGGCGTCGGAGTTGGCGTGGGCGTCGGCGTCGGCGTTGGCGTTGGCGTTGGCGTCGGCGTAGGCGTTGGCGTGGGCGTCGGCGTAGGCGTTGGCGTCGGCGTAGGCGTTGGCGTGGGCGTGGGCGTCGGAGTTGGCGTCGGCGTCGGAGTTGGCGTCGGCGTCGGAGTTGGCGTCGGCGTAGGCGTGGGCGTCGGAGTTGGCGTCGGAGTCGGTGTCGGCGTGGGCGTAGGCGTGGGCGTCGGCGTCGGCGTGGGCGTCGGTGTTGGCGTGGGCGTCGGTGTTGGCGTGGGCGTGGGCGTCGGCGTTGGCGTCGGAGTTGGCGTCGGCGTCGGCGTCGGCGTCGGGGTGGGTGTCGGCGTCGGCGTCGGCGTGGGCGTCGGAGTTGGCGTAGGCGTGGGCGTGGGGGTCGGCGTAGGCGTGGGCGTCGGCGTGGGCGTCGGCGTCGGCGTCGGTGTCGGCGTCGGCGTTGGCGTGGGCGTCGGAGTCGGAGTTGGCGTTGGCGTTGGCGTCGGCGTCGGTGTCGGAGTTGGCGTCGGGGTGGGCGTCGGAGTTGGCGTCGGCACTGCCGTGATGTTGCCCTTGGTTCTGGCGCCCGCGATGCAGCAGGATCCAACAAGGGCATACTGATCGGCATTGGGACCGGCGAGGCTGTAACCGGAATAGGTTATCCCCACCCCGGTGGCGACGCTTGCGGTGTCGAACACGGCCGTCGCGCCTGCGCCTTTGACCAGCGTCACGCCGACCGGCAGGCCCGAGGTGGACGTTGTGTTGAACCCCGCCAGATTGGCGATGGTGGTGCCGTCGGCCACTTTGTCACCCTTGGGGAACAGCAGCATCTTCTGCGTGACGGTGGCGCCTTCGGTCAGCACGAAATGGGTCGAGAAGTCGGTCGGTGCCGCATAGGATGGCGGGTTGTAGAAGATGTTGACCGGCGCGACCGTGACGGTTGTCGGCGGGGCGAGCGCCGCAAAAATGATCGTTCCGCCAGCAGTGCCCGGTCCGCTGCCATCGACCCCGGCGATCAAGGTCATCCCGACCGGCAGGCCAAGGCTTTGCGCAGGAATGACACTGCCACGGGTCAGCGTGATCGCAGCGTCGATCTGGACGTCATGTCCGGCACACAACCGGACGTTGCCATCGGTCGTGGTCAGCGCGTGGAAAACGCGGACCGTCTGGCCGGCGTTCAGCGAAATACTGCCGTTGACCGTCGTCAGGGGAGCGTTGACGATCACGTCGCGGCCGCAGCAGGCCAGAATATTGCCCTTGGTGGCGCTGATCGGGGCGTTGATCACAAGATCGCGCGAGGCGTTCAGCGTCAAGGTCGTTGGCGTTCCCGATGCGGTCCAGGCGATTGCATCGTTGATGATGATGTCGCCGTTGCCGACTGTCGTGTCGCCTGCAGCCGGGATCGTGCTGATCACGATGGTGTTGGTCACCAGTTGCGCCGACAATGTCGAGCCCGAGATGCTTCCGCCGTCACCGACGATGAAGTCCGCAGGGTCGATCAGCCAGGTGCCGTTCGCGCCCGATGGTGCCGCAGTGGTAACCCGCGCGCCCGTCGCAACATTCACATGCGCGGCCGACGTTTCGATGGAACCGCCGTCGCCACCGGCTGGAGCGCTCGCATCGAGCGTGCCGGTCAGGTTCACGGCCCCGCTCGCCATGTCGCCCAGCAGCACGATCCGGCCGCCGCGCGTTCCGAGCGTGCGCGCCTCGATGATCCCGCTGTTGTTGACGACCGTACCGAGCAGACTGCCCGCCGCCCGCGCGCTCAGGATCACTTTGCCGCCATCGGCCGCGATCAGTCCGCCATTCTGAACGAGCGCGTTGACCGCCCCTTTGTCCACCGTGACGTTGAGCAGCCCGTCGCCCGCGACATCGAGCGTGATCGCCTCACCCGCCGCCAGCACGACGGTTCCCAGACTGGCAAGGATCGCGCCACGGTTGTCGACCCGCGCGCCGAGCAGGGCGACATAGCCGCCGTTGGCGTTGATCGTCCCCTGGTTAAGCACCGCGCCGCCACTGCCGCCCGAAAAGGCATAGTGCCCGGCCATGAAATCGGCATCCGACAGCTTCAGGGTTGATGCCACCAGACCTGCGACATTGACCTGCGCGCCCGTGCCGAACACCACGCCGTTGGGGTTGACCAGAAACACCTTGCCGTTGGCCTGCAGCGTGCCGAGGATGCTCGACGCTTCGGCGCCGAGCACGCGGTTGAGCGCGACTGCGCTGCTGTTGGGCTGCTTGAAGGTGACCGTGCCCGCCTTGCCGATCGAAAAGTTCTGCCAGTTGAGCACGGCATTCTGGCTGGATTGCCGCACCGTCACCGCGTCCGCCCCGGTTGTGATGGTCGCGCTGCCTGCCGCAACCGATCCGCCGGTGGGCAAGATCGTGGTCGCAGACATTGTGCTTGCAGGCGTTGTGGTTGCAGTTTGGGCCATCGCCGGCAAAGGCAAGGAGACCGGCAGCACCAGCCCCAGCACACCCATGCCGAAGGAGCGGACGCAGAGTGAACCGGCAAGACTGCTCGATCCGGAAAAAGTGCGCCTGAGGCGACTGTTGCTGTTCATGATTGGTCCTTCAAACGGTCGAGGACGTTGCACCGCGATGCAACCATCGGGGCTTCAGAACTGCTTCACGACCTGGAACCAGAAGCGTCCGTCCTTCATCGGGGCAGATGTCGCCGGGCCGGTGCCGAGGCGGCGAGCGTAGCTCACCCGGACGAGCAAGCCTTCGGGGCCTGCCCAGTTCACCCCGACGCCATAGCCCGAGCGGCGCGCGTGATTTGAACCGGAAAACCAGGGATCGTGCGCAAATCTGATCTCGCCGGTATCGACGAAGGCGATCAGTTCGAAACGTCCCGGCAGCCGCCGTGAATCGCCGCCGAGCATGAGCCGTGGCTCGATCGTGGCGATATAGCCGCTGTCGCCAAACGCCTCGCCTTCCGGGTAGGCGCGTACGCCATAGGCACCGCCCAGTTCGATCTTTTCCGAACTGTCGAGGTTCTTGAACGCCGCCTGTCCGCGTACCGAAACGAATAGCGACAGCGGCCCCGCGATCGCCTGATTGCGCGAGAAACCGCCCTGAACCTTGTTATAGGTGCCTTCGCTGCGGGCCGTCGCCGCATCGATCGCGCGGTCGATCGGGCTGCGGATGTTCAGTTTCCCGATCGTCCAGCCAAGCGAATAGACGTTCGACCCGCCGCCGCCCAGCGTGTCGCGCGAATCCCCTGCCAGACCGAATGTCGCCGCCGTGATGCGCCGGTCCAGATGGGTCGATACCACGCCGACCCGGTCATGCAGCAGCTTGTAGTCGACATTGGCCAGCGCATAAAGGTTCGCCCGGCGCGAACGCACCAGCGGATAGCTGCCATAGGCGCTGAAGATGTCGGCAGTGCCGGTGCCGTCGAGCGCGGCAAACTCGCGGCCGAGCGAATAGTGCAGATGGGCATAGGCGATCCCCACCGTCAGCTTGTCGAGCGGCACCTGATACGACGCGCGAAGATAAGCCAGACCGCCATCCGAGCCGAGGCCGCGCAGGCTGAACTGGTCGCCGATCCCCAGCGGATTGTTGACGTTTATGGTACCGCCAAAGCGATAGATGCCGGTATAGCGACTGCCGGCATTGTCCGCCTCGACATCGCCACTGATCAGCGGCCCGCGCGCAAGGGTGACGGTGAGATCGGACGTGCCGACCGCCGCCCCCGGCGCCAACGTGCTTTTTACCCGCACGCCGGGAATGTCGGACAGCAGCAGCAGCCGCCGCTCAAGCGGTGCATTGATAATGGGGTCGCCAGCCTTCAGCCCGTGCAGGACGCCTGCCGGAACCTGGTCAGCGATGCGCGCCTGATTGTGGATGTCGATCTTGCCATAGTGGCCTTCGATCACGCTGATCGTGACCGAGCCATCCTGCACGTCCTGCTCGGGCAAATAAGTCTGCGCCAGAAAGTAGCCTTGGCGGTGGTAGAGATCGGCGATCCGCGCGGCCAGATCGCGCATTTGCTGCAGCGTCAGATTTGCCCCGGCCACAAAACCGCTCGCCTTCACAAGCTCGGCCTCCGAGAAGGCCGCCTCTCCCGCGACGTGCAGGGTCACGACATGGACCGATGGGCCGCCCGGTGCTGGCGCGACGGTGGGCAGGCGCGGTGCGATGTCGAATTCGGGCTCCGGGGTGTTGCGGATTTGCGGCTGGGGCAGCTGCTGCAACTGGGAGCCCGCGTTGGGCATCTGCTGGCCGTGCGCCACCGCAGGGGCAAATAGCGCGAGTGCTAAATATTTGAGCGTCTTCATGAAATCTCGCGCGCTGACACGTGATAGGGCTGTGGAAATCTTCACGCAGCGGTGAAGACTGCACGTGACGAAATACCGGAAACACACGCTTGCCCGCCCAAGCAGATGTCGCAACTTTCGAATTTGGAAAACTTGCAATTGAAACCCGTAGAGGTTCAAAAAGTTCCAAGTCAAAAGGCCAATTTTCAGATGAAAATATTGTTTGGTTTGTGAATTTTGTGATATCGTTTCCGAAGTTTGGATCGTTTCACTAATTGTTAGTGAATAGCAAATTTGCGCCGAACTTGGTAACTGCTCAGGTGGTTGGCAATGAGGCCGATCAAGCGACCGCGAAGCGTCCGTCGACGAGGTCTCGGATTGCGCTGAGTGCGGACTGGCCAGAGAGGCGTGCGGTGCCGGTGACGGAACGGTATC
>NZ_JAIZDA010000004.1 GCF_020404405.1 Novosphingobium sp. FKTRR1
GGCTATCTTGACAAAACGAACCATATAGGATAATTGCGCTGCCAAGGATCGAGGGGCGAGGCCAAGGCCGGTCTTGTCTTTTGCTTCTTTCGGTCAGGGTTCACAGCCTGATCGGCGCGACCGGTGCGGGTTGCTGCGGGTCTTGCGTGGGCGTTTCTCCCCCCTCAAGTCCCAGGCCGGGCAATTCGCTGCCAGCACCGCGCGGGGTGAACGGGCGAGCCATCGTGCTGCGTCCGGGAAGTGTCTGAAATCACAATATAAAACGTGATTTCAAGGACTTCCGCCGGGTCGGCCGTTTGCGAGCCGCCGCCGGACCTGTCAGCGTCACCCGCGCGCGGTTTGATCACACCTCAAGGCCGATCCGGGCCAGCGCGCGTTGGCGGGGCCCGGACATTCGCACACACACGGCAACGCACGCTCCTGCCCGCAGCGCCATGGCTGGCGCCGCACCGGTCGCGTGATCCTGATTGGTTTGTTTTCCTTACGCAAATGGTCCGGGGTAGCGCCCGGATTTTTCGCGTGTCCGGCGTCCGCGTGGAAGTCCTTGCCGATTGGGGAGGGACTTGCCCTTGCGAAATCAGGCGCAAAAAAGGGGCCAGCGGTCAGGCTGGCCCCCGTTTGGTGCTCGCAAACGGCGCATCCGGGGCAGGGCGTGGCGCTCGATCGGTCTGTCAAGGATGCCCCCGTGGGTGGGGCCCTTGGCACGATCGCGCCCGGTGTCTGCCGGTCGCCGGTTCGGCGGACGCTGGCGTGCGCAATGCACGGGAAACGCGCGCCGGGCGGGCATGTGATGGCTTGACCAGTCTCCGGCAGCGCTCCCGCATGGGCCACCCTCAGGCAGCCGGTCGGACGCATTCCCTGAGCGCAGGGCAAGCTGCTCGGTCGCTCGCGAACGGTGTCGACGCGCGACTTTCGCTCCGGCAGACAACGTTGTTGGCAAGGTTGCAAGGCGCCGCGAGCAGCCCTGCAAACCGGTTTCACCAGCAACGTCCAGAACCGGGCCTTGCAAGGAAAAGTGACGCGTTAACAGGCGGTTGCGGGCCTGCGCATGCGCTGATCTCCCCACTCGACAGGTAAAAGCTGCGCCCATCGTCCGAGTCGTGCAAGCGAAAAATGACAGAGTTATCCACAGGCGTTGCGGCTTGCGGTGGACAAAACGACAAACCGCCGAAAAGCTTGTGCTTTTCCGGCGGTTTGCGTGTCGACTGGGGATTCTTGCGTAGGAAGCGGATCAGCCCCGGTCGCGCTGGGCCAGCAGGCGCAGCCGCAACGCGTTCAGCTTGATGAAGCCCGCCGCATCCTTCTGGTCATAGGCGCCGGCATCGTCCTCGAACGTGACGTGGCGTTCGGAATAGAGGCTGTCGTCCGACTTGCGCCCGACGACGCTGGCCAGCCCCTTGTACAGCTTGAGCCGGACGGTGCCGTTGACCTTCTCCTGGCTGAGGTCGATCGCGGCCTGCAGCATCTCGCGTTCCGGGCTGAACCAGAAGCCGTTGTAGATCAGTTCGGCGTACTTGGGCATCAGCTCGTCCTTGAGGTGCGCGGCACCCCGGTCGAGCGTGATCGATTCGATGCCCCGGTGCGCGGCGGCATAGATCGTGCCACCCGGCGTTTCGTACATGCCGCGGCTCTTCATCCCGACGAAGCGGTTCTCGACCAGATCGAGGCGGCCGATGCCGTGCTTGCGGCCCAGTTCGTTCAGCGCCTCGAGCAGGGTGGCCGGGCTCATCGCCTCACCATTCAGCGCGACGCCATCGCCCTTGGCAAAGTCGATGGTGATGTATTCGGGCACGTCGGGCGCGTCTTCGGGGTTGACCGTGCGCGAGAACACGTAGTCGGGCACTTCGGCCCACGGATCTTCGAGCACTTTGCCCTCGGACGAGGTGTGCAGCATGTTGGCGTCGGTGCTGAACGGGCTTTCGCCGCGCTTGTCCTTGGGCACCGGCACCTGATGCGCTTCGGCCCAGGCGATCAGCGCGGTGCGGCTGGCCAGATCCCATTCGCGCCAGGGGGCGATGACCTTGATCGACGGGTCGAGCGCATAAGCCGACAGTTCGAAGCGGACCTGATCGTTGCCCTTGCCGGTGGCGCCGTGCGCGACCGCGTCGGCCCCGGTCTCACGCGCGATCTCGATCAGGCGCTTGGAAATCAGCGGCCGCGCGATCGAAGTGCCGAGCAGGTAGTCGCCTTCATAGCGGGCATTGGCGCGCATCATCGGGAACACGAAATCGCGCACGAACTCTTCGCGCAAATCGTCGATATAGATGTGCTCGGGCTTCACGCCCATCAGTTCGGCCTTGGCGCGCGCGGGCTCCAGCTCCTCACCCTGACCCAGATCGGCGGTGAAGGTCACGACCTCGCACCCGTACGTGACCTGCAGCCACTTGAGGATGACGGAGGTGTCGAGCCCGCCGGAATAGGCAAGGACGACCCGCTTGATATCGGACATGGACTTATCCCCTTGGGCATCTGGCGTAAGGTCAGGGACGGCTGGAAAGCGCGCACCCTTGCGGCGCGCCGCCTAACAGGCAGGCGTGCAATAGGCAACCATATGGCGCCGAAGCCCCGCGCAAGGGCTTCGATCCTGCCGACAAACTGCCCGGCACGAGTCTTTGCCAGGATCATATCATTGGACGAGACCTGCGAGCCTTGGGCTGGCAGGGTTCGGGTCAGCGGGTCAGGAGCACGAAACATCTCCTGACGGATAGCAGAAACCAGGACTCCCCAGCCCATGGTAACCCTCCGGAGCTATGGCCAATCCGCCTATCGTCCTGCACCTTTCCTGTAATCCTGAGGAACACGCCGCAGTGTTGCCGCGTAAGTAAAAGCGCATGGACTTGGCCCAAGGTCATCCCCAGACACATGCAGTTCGGATGGAGATCGCTGCAAAACCTGGCCGAGCGTAGTATCCGGACCGGCGAGAATTGGCAGATGTGCAGGCAATTCATGGGCTTTGGCGATGGCCCGCAACCCCTCCGTTTTGGATTGGCTCTCGGGCACATGGCAGCATCGCGCCCGCGCCCCTTGCCATCGCCCTTGCGGACTCATAGCCTGATCGCATGGATCTGGACCTTGTCGATGTATTCGCTTCTGCCGCGCTGACCGGCAATCCGCTGGCCGTGGTACGCGGCGGGCAGGCGCTGGACGACGCGGCGATGCTGGCGCTCACCCGCTGGCTGGGCTTTTCGGAGACGACCTTTCTGCTCGAACCGACCGATCCAGCGGCCGATTACCGGGTGCGGATCTTCTATCCGGCGGGCGAATTGCCCTTTGCCGGGCATCCGACACTGGGCAGCGCAAGGGCCTGGCTGGCCGCTGGGGGGCAACCGCGCCGACCCGGCGTGGTCGTGCAGCAATGCGGCATCGGGCTGGTCGAAGTGCGAATCGAGGACGACAGGCTGGCGTTCCGCGCGCCGCCCTTGATCCGCTCAGGGCCGCTCGATCACGCCGAACGCGCCGATGCGGTGCGGATCGCGGGGGTGCAGGACGACGACGTGATCGCGGCGGTCCACGCCTGCAACGGGCCGGGCTGGAAGCTGTTGCACTTGCGCGATGCGGCGGCGGTGCTCGCGGCCAAGCCGGTGCCCGAAGCCCCGGTGCCGACCGATGTCGGGCTGGTCGGCGCCTTGCCCGCTGGCAACGATGCCGCGTTCGAGGTGCGCGCTTTCTTCACCGACCCGCAAGGGCGGCTGCGCGAAGACCCCGTCACCGGCAGCCTCAACGCCGCGATCGCGCTTTATCTGTTCGAGCAGGGGTTGGGCGGTGCTGGCTATGTCGCGGCGCAAGGGCGGCTGACCGGAGCCGATGGCGCGGTGCACGTCACCCGCGACGGCACCGCTGCGTGGATCGGCGGCAAGGCGGTGCTGGTCACACAGGGCGGCGCGCTGCCGCGCTGGTAAGACCGAGCGCCAGATCGCTTAGGCCCCAGATCGTTTAGCCTAGCGCGGCCTGCTTTTCCTCGGCCAGCCGGTCAAGCTCGGCGCGGCTCTTGCGCTCGGCGGTGGTCTTTAGCTGACCACAGGCGGCATCGATATCGCGCCCGCGCGGGGTGCGCACCGGTGCGGAGATGCCGGCTTCGAACACGATGTCCGAAAAGCGGCGGATGCGCTCGGGCGTCGAGCATTCGTAAGGCGCGCCGGGCCAGGGGTTGAACGGGATCAGATTGACCTTGGCCGGCAGCTTGTAGTGCTTGATCAGGCGGACGAGTTCGTGCGCGTCGGCGTCGCTGTCGTTGCGATCTTTCAGCATCACGTACTCGAACGTGATGCGCCGCGCGTTCGAAGCGCCGGGGTAGGCGGCGCAGGCTTCGAGCAGTTGCTCGATGCCGAACTTGCGGTTGATCGGCACGATCTCGTCGCGCACGTCCTTGGTCACCGCGTGGAGCGAGACGGCAAGGTTGACGCCGATCTCGACGCCGCAGCGCTCCATCATCGGCACCACGCCGCTGGTCGACAGCGTGATCCGCCGC
Organism: Novosphingobium sp. FKTRR1; assembly: GCF_020404405.1. Lineage (GTDB taxonomy): Bacteria > Pseudomonadota > Alphaproteobacteria > Sphingomonadales > Sphingomonadaceae > Novosphingobium. The sequence continues at coordinate 4,469 of NZ_JAIZDA010000004.1, forward strand.
TTCGACAGCGCAAGGCCATCGCCATCCATCACCAGCTTGAGCGCATCGCGCACGTTGTCGAAGTTGTAGAGCGGCTCGCCCATGCCCATCATCACGATGTTGGTCAGCAGGCGCCCATCCGAGGTGTAGGAACCGGCGGCTTCTTCTTCGTCTTCATCGTAGTCGAGGCCCGCCATCGTGCCGCCGCCCTTGGGCCATTCACCCAGCGCATCGCGCGCCAGCATGACCTGCCCGACGATCTCGCCCGGCGTCAGGTTGCGCACCAGCCGCATCGTCCCGGTGTGGCAGAACCGGCAGTTGAGCGTGCACCCGACCTGACTGGACACGCACAGCGTGCCCCGGTCGGCGTCGGGGATGAACACCATTTCATAGTCTTGCGCATCGGCGGTGCGCAGCAGCCACTTGCGCGTGCCGTCGGTCGAGACTTGCGCTTCGACGATCTCGGGACGGCCGACGACAAAGCGTTCGGCCAGCCATGGGCGCATGGTCTTGGCGATGTCGGTCATCGCCTCGAACTCGGTCACGCCGCGATGATAGAGCCAGTGGAACACCTGCTTGGCGCGCAGCTTGGCGGCCTTCGCATCGAGCCCGGCGGCCTCGAACAGCGCGGCGATCTGCGGGCGCGGCAGGCCGATCAGGTCGATCCGGCCGTCGGCGCGGGGGGTGACTTCACGGGGAACGGGAACCGGGTCGACGTGGCCGGGAATGGGCATCAGCGGTGTGGGCATGGCCGCCATATAGGGAATCGCGCGGGTTTGCGCAAATGCCGTGGTGCTTGGGAACCGGAGCCGCTTGTCGCAAGGTCGGCCCGGCGCGCGGTGGGCACGTTTCATCCGAAACCAGATTAACATGAAATAACAGAGCGTTGCCAAACGGTTCAGGTGCGCAGGACCAAAAAGCCTCCAACGACCGGTGACCGGAACGGCACTCAAACGCCGCCACAATCCACCGGACCGGTCGTGTCACAAGGAGGAATACCATGCACAAAGTCGCCCTCAAGCTCGCCAGCGTCGCCCTGTTCGGTGGAGCCCTGATCGGGGTCGCCGCACCCGCGATGGCGCAGGAAGCGAACGCCAATGCCGACGCACCGGCGCGTGCCTTTCAGGGACCGACCGTCAGCGCCTCGGTCGGTTGGGACCACCTGCGTTCGGGCAGCACCAACGACCTGGACGGCAGCCGCACCAAGCAGTCGCTCGACGGTGTGACCTATGGCGGCGCGATCGGCTATGACCACGCCATCACCAGCCACGTCACGCTGGGCGCCGAAGCCGAACTGACCGGCAGCAGCGCCAAGTGGGACAACAACAACGGCGTGCCCAACACCTTCAGCCTCGGCCGGGTCAAGGCGGGTCGTGACATCTATGTCGGCGCGCGCGCCGGTTATGCGGTTTCGCCCACCACGCTGGTCTATGTGAAGGGCGGCTACACCAACGCGCGCTTCGGCCTGCTGGCCAGCGACGGCACCACCAGCAACTATGCGCGGCTTGATACCGACGGCTACCGCATCGGCGCCGGTGTCGAAAAGAAGTTCGGCTCCAACACGTTCGGACGCGTCGAGTACCGCTACTCGAACTACAGCAAGGGCGAGTTCGACTACAACGGCAACACCGCCGACAGCCAGCGCTTCAACATCGACACCGACCGCCATCAGGTCATGGCGAGCGTCGGCTACCGCTTCTGATCAGGTTCTGATCGGGTGCGACCCGAAGGTGCCGGTTTCCGCATGGCGGGAGCCGGCACCGGCGCGCTCCATTTGTCGCGAAGGGCCCTGCCTGCTCCACCGTTAAGGGAGAGCAGGCAGGGAATTGTCGAATGGAGTCAATGATGAAGCAGCTTTTCCCGATCGCTTTGGGCGGCCTTGCCGTAACCATCGCGCAACCCGTTCTGGCGCAAGAGGACCGCGCGCCGCGCACCCCTTCCGAAGCCTTTTCGGGCACCCGCATCGAAGCCTTGCTCGGCTATGACCACGTCGGCGCATCGAGCACCAAGGACATCGACAGCACCGCCGCCTACAAGCCATCGAGCGATGGCGTGGTGTTCGGTGGCGGCATCGGCTACGACTTTGCCCTGACCCGGCGCGTGACGCTGGGCGGCGAAGCGGAACTGACCGGCAGCAGCGCCAAGTCGACCATCGATGCCACCGACACCTTCAATCTGACCCGGTTGCGCGCCGGGCGCGACTGGTACATCGGCACGCGCATCGGCTATGCGGTTTCACCCTCGACGCTGCTCTATGCCAAGGCCGGGTACACCAACGCCCGGTTCAACCTGACCGGCGCCAATTCCACGCAAGTGCTGACCGACCGGCGCGATCTCGATGGCTATCGGTTGGGTGCCGGTGTCGAGCAGAAGATCACCGGGCTGACCTTCACCAAGCTGGAATACCGCTATTCGCACTACAGCAACGCGACCAGCAACTATGATGGCTATACCCCCGACGCCAGCACGTTCGGGCTGAACAGCAACCGCCACCAGATCGTCGCCAGCGTCGGCGTGCGCTTCTGACCGGATGCGGGAGCGGGGCCGCGCGGCCTCGCTCCCGTTTCTCGCGGTCAATTGGCCTAAACCCCCGAGCACCCCAGCGCGGCGGCATCGATGGCCGAGGCGGCGCCGCTCAGGCGGAAGGTGTCGCGAAAGGTGCGGCCATTGGCGGCGCGGGCGCTGACCGCCATCTCGCCACCGCCGCGCAAGGCCGCGATGATCGCCGCGTCCATCCGCGCATCCTGCGCCCAGGCGTCGGCTTGTCCGGCCACCAGATCGAACTTCTGACCGCCCAGCGACAGCGTGACCGGCCCGCCCGGAGCGAGCCTTTGCGCCAGCCGGACGTGGACTTCGGCGCGCACCCCGCGCCGGGGCCAGACCCCGACGGTGAAATAGGGCTGGAACTCGTCGGCGTGGCCGGGTGACCCTTCGGCCTTGGCAATGGCGTAGCAGCGCGGCACGCCCAGATCGCGGAACGCGCCCCAGCGATCGAAGATGCCGAGCGAATCGCGCGCCGTGGCGGGCGCCGCCGCGAGCAAGGCCGCCATCCCGAGGGCAGACCCAAGGAGCGCCCGGCTCATCCCTCGATCAGGTCCAGCCAGGCCACCACGTCGTTGTCGGTGGCGATGAACAGCCCCTCCTGTACGTCCTCGGTTTGCGCGGCGGCGATGCGCATCGCTTCGGACAACGGGCCATAGAACAGCGTCTCGGCCGAGCCGCCTTCAACCGCGTCACCAAGGTGATAGAGCCGCACGCTGGCGTCGTCGTGGGTGGTGCGCATCAGGGCTTGTCCTTGTCCGCAGCTTGCGGATCGCGCCGGGCACCATCGAGCAGCCGCGCCGCGCGGTCGGCTTCCTGCGCGCTGCGTTCGCGTTCGGCGCGGGTGCGGCCATGCAGCGCGCGGTTGGCCGAGGCCTGATCGGCGGCGGCCTTGCGCGCGGCCGTCTTGCGCGCGGTGCGCAAGTTGACGACATCGCCCATCAGGCGTGCTCCGTGCCCTGGGTGGAGCCGTGGAACACCTGTTCGGCGCCATCGGCGACCAGTGCGATCGAGCCTTGCACCAGCGAGGGCGCGACCGGGGCGCCAAATTCGGGATGCACCGGATAGCCCGCCATGATCCCGCGCAGCACCCGGCTGGAAATGCCGTGCATTACCACGATGTGATCGCCGCCCTCATTGCCGACAAAACGCAGCCAGCGGCGCAGGCGGGCGGCGATGGTCACGTAGTTTTCGCCATCGGGGGCGGGGCGCAGCAAGTGATCGGGCAGGCGGATCGGGCCGAACTCGGCCTCGACATCGGCATAGCTGCGCAGACACCAGCTGCCCATGTCGATCTCTTTCAGGTCCATCGTCCGCCGTGCGGCGAACCAGTCGAGCCCCAGTTCCTCGCAGATCAGCGCCAGCGTTTGCAGCGCACGGCCGGTGTCCGAGACGTGGAGCGTGACCTTGGGCGCAAGCCCCAGTCCCTGCTTCAGCGCGGCCCCCATCTGCAGCGCCTGCTCGCACCCCAGCCGGGTCAGCGGCGTGTGGATCGTGTTCGACTGCAGACGGTGCGTCAGGTTGAACACGGTTTCGCCGTGGCGCAGGATGAAGAAGCGGCCGGGCGGGCAATCGGTCGTACCGGACATGGTGGTCAGAACTCCGTCAGAGTCGGGCATTCAGGCGGCGGGCAGTCAAGTGGCGGCTGGTCAAGTGGCGGCTGGGTAGGTGATGCTCATGATCTCCCACTGCTTCTCGCCACCCGGCAGCCGCACCGTGCGCAAGTCGCCGACCCGCGCCCCGCGCAATGCGCGCGCGATCGGGGCGCTCCAGCCGATCTTGCTGGCGGTGGCGTCCTGCTCGTCATCGCCGACCAGCGTCAGCACTTTGCGGTTGTCATCCTCGTCGGCGATCTCGACCGTCGCGCCGAACAGCACGCGGCTGTGGTCCTCCTGCCGCGCCGGGTCGATCACCCGCGCCGCCTTCATCCGCCGGGCAAGGAATGCCAGTTCGCGATCGATCTCGCGCATCCGCTTGCGGCCATAAAGGTAGTCGCCGTTCTCCGAGCGGTCGCCATTGCCCGCAGCCCAGCTCACGATCTCGACGATCTGCGGCCGTTCGGTGCCCAGCAGATGGTCATAGCGCGCGCGCAAGGCCGAGATTCCGGCCGGGGTGATCGGGTTGCCATCGGGTTTCATGCAAGTCGCTCTACCGGGCCGTCACCCTGAATCAATCGGTGATGCATCATGCGAACGGGCGCGGCCCCCTCAGCCCGGCGTGCGCTTGCCGATGAAGTGGCTCATCGGATCGGGTCCGCGATAGCTGGCGCGTTCGGGGTTCATCGCTTCATAGACGACCGCGTTTTCGAGCACGCGCTCGACATAGTTGCGCGTTTCGGAGAGCGGGATGCGCTCGACCCAGTCGACCCAGTCGATGTTGCCCTCACGCGGGTCGCCATTGGCGCGCAGCCACTTGTTCACGTTGCCACCGCCTGCGTTGTAGGCGGCGACGGCCAGCGGATAGCTGCCCCCGAAGCGATCGAGCAAGTGCCCGAAATAGGCGCTGCCGACCATGATGTTGAACCCGGCATCGTCGATCAGCGCTTGCGGGCTGAACGACAGGCCCAGCTTTCCGGCCTGTTCGCCGGCGGTCGCGGGCATCAGTTGCATCAGCCCGCGCGCGCCGGCATGGCTCATCGCGTTCTGCGCGAACTGGCTTTCCTGCCGGGTGATGGCATGGACCATCGTCCACGACTGCTCGGTCCCCGGCGGCACCGGGATCAGCGGAAAGGCGATGTGCTGGAAATCGAGGTAGCCGCGCGCGGCAGCCGCTTGCCCCACGATCACGCCCAGATCGCGCCGTCCGATCTCCCGTGCAAGCTCGGCCACCAGCATGTGCTGGCCTTCGGTGACCTGCTGGTCGGCGATTTCCTTGAAGAAGCGGACGGTGGTTTTCCAGTCGCTGTTGCGCGCGACTTCGCGCACCGCCAGCGTCAGCGGGGCCGAGGCGAAGCGGGCGCGCTCGGCGGGCGTGGGCTGCACGGTCGAATCGGTGGCGAAGCGCGGCACCGGCTGGCGCAAACGTTCGAGTGCGAGCAGGCCATAGAACTGGTCGGCATAGCGCGCGGCCGAGGTGAACTGCTGCTGCGCCTCGGCCGTGTAGCCGCCACGCGCCAGCGCCAGCGCCGACCAGTAGAAGCCCTTGGCCTTGGTCCCCGGCGTGCGCGCCGCCGCGCCATAGCGCCAGAACAGCGGCGCCGCCTCGGCCGGAAGGCCCAGCTTCCACAGCGCTTGCGTGCCGCCCAGCCACATCAGCGAGGTGTAATCATCGCGCAAGCCATACGCGAGCTGGCTGATATCCTCGCCCGGCCGGAATGCGTCATCGATGCTGCGGGCGATGCGCAGCACCCCCGCCGCATCGCCCACCGCAGCGGCGCCGCGCGCGTTGGCGAGCAGCTCATCGACCCAGCGATCGCGGTCGAGCGGCGGACGGGCCAGCAGCGGGCGGTTGGCAAGCAGCGATTGCGCCGCCGCGCCATTGCCCTGTCGGCGCAACTGCCGCGCGCGCAAGTACAGGAACCCCGGATCGGCGTTGAGTGTCTGCACCGGAAGCCCGGCGGCGGCGGCATAGGGATCGCCGCCTTGCAGGATGGCCAGCCGCGCTGCCTCAACCCCACGCCGCGCCGGGCTGACCCAGCCGAGTTCGCGGCTGGCCTGCTCGGTGGCACCGGCCCACAGCAGCGCGTCGATCCGCGCGTCATGATCGTCCTGCGTGAACGTGCTGCCCCAGACCGACTGGATCGCGGCTTCGGCGGCATCGCTCATCGGCCCGCCGCGCCACGCCGCGCGCGCCACTTGCGCGGCATCGGGCCGGGCCAGCGCGCGCAAGGCGAGGGCGTATTGCGCGCGCGCCGGGTTGGTCAGCGGCGGCTGGCGGTCGAAGAATGCCGCAAGGCTGGTCGGACTGGGCGCCTCCCGCTCAAGCGCGGCTTCGGCATAGCGGCGCATCTTGTCCTCATCGGGAAAGCCCGGATAGGACAGGATGAACCCGGCATAGTCGGAAAAGCCGAAGCGGTTGGACGTGCTCAGCACCCGCCAGCGGTCGATCGCCTGCGCCATCGGGCCCTGGCCTTGGGCGATCAGCGCGGCGCGCGCCTGATCCCACGCGCTGCCATCGGTTGCCGTCCCGCTGGCGTGGCAGGCGACCGACACCGCGATCCCGGGCAGGATCAACGCCAGCCCGACGATCTTTCGCAGCAATGCTTTCATGTCCGCGCTGGACATCGGGGGTAACGGCTCCCTATCAGGCACACTCTGTCAAGCACCCTGTATCAGGCGCAAGGCGGGTGCGAACCGGACAAGGCTTCCGGTTCTCGGCTCGCAGTATGCCGCAGTTTGAGGAACAAAGTCCATGTTTTCCGGCTCCATTCCGGCTCTGGTCACACCTTTTCGCGACGGAGCGTTTGACGAAAAGGCGTTCCGGCGGCTGGTCGACTGGCAGATCGAGAACGGATCGTCGGCGCTGGTCCCCTGCGGCACGACCGGTGAGGCGAGCACCCTGTCGAACGCCGAACATCACCGCGTGATCGAGGTCTGCGTCGAACAGGCGGCGGGCCGCGTGCCGATCATCGCCGGATGCGGCAGCAACGACACGATGAACGCCCTGCTGCACATGACCTTTTCCAAGAAGTCGGGCGCAGCGGCGGCGCTGTGCGTCGCGCCTTACTACAACCGGCCCAGCCAGGCCGGGCTGATCGCGCACTTTTCCTATCTGGCCGAGCACAACGACCTGCCGATCATCCTGTACAACGTGCCCGGACGCACGGTGACCGACATCCTGCCCGAAACGGTGTGCGAACTGGCGCACCGCTATCCCGACAAGATCATCGGGATCAAGGATGCCAGCGGCGACCTGTCGCGCGTCACCGACCACCGTATGGGCATCGGCAAGGGGTTCTGTCAGCTTTCGGGCGACGACGAACTGGCGCTTCCGGCCAATGCGGCGGGCGCGGTCGGCTGCATCTCGGTGACCGCCAACGTCGCGCCACGGCTCTGCGCCGATTTCCAGCAGGCCTGTGCCGAGAACGATCTGGTCCGTGCGCGCGAACTGAACGACCTGCTTTATCCGCTGCACTACGCGATGTTCGAGGACGCTTCGCCCGGTCCGCTCAAGTATGCGCTGACCCGCGTTCATGACTGGCTGACCGACGAACTGCGCCTGCCATTGGTGCCGTGCAGCGAGACGGCGCGCCGTGCGGTCGATGCCGCGCTGGAGCACGCCGGACTGGTTTGAGTGGGCTATTGCAAGCGACTCGCAAATATCGCTTGCAGTTTCCCTAACTTTGGTTATTTTCAGGTCATGCCGGCGTTACCCCTGCCGGTAGGTTCTTCTGCCCGATCCCGGCGGAAAACCGGAGGCGGCAGCCCGACCCCTTGCGGTTGGCTGCGATGACCGGTGCGTCGTTCCCCCCAATGGACGACCGGCCATGATCCCAGTGGTCCGCCTCCGCCCCGGGATGGGGGACGGAGGCAAACCCCGCTTTTCCCGCTTATTTTCAGGTCATCGACCAGCCATGGCTCGCCGTCAGCGACTGGCCGGTCAGCGCGTTGCTTGGGAAGGCGGCAAGGAACAGCGCAACTTCGGCAATGTCGTCGACGGTGGTGAACTCGCCGTCGACGGTCTGGCCCAGCATCACCTTCTTGACCACGTCCTCTTCGGAAATGCCCAGTTCCTTGGCCTGTTCGGGGATCTGCTTTTCCACCAGCGGGGTGCGCACGAAGCCTGGACAGATCACATTGGTGCGCACGCCCTTGGGCCCGCCTTCCTTGGCGATCGTGCGCGACAGGCCGAGCAACCCGTGCTTGGCGGTGACATAGGCGCTCTTGAGCGGCGAGGCTTCCTTGGAATGGACCGAGCCCATGAACAGGATCGTGCCCGACCTTTGCGCATACATGTGCGGCAGCACCGCCTTGCTGGTCAGGAACGCACCGTCGAGGTGGATCGCCAGCATCTTCTTCCAGTCGGCAAAGGCGAACAGTTCGACCGGATTGACGATCTGGATTCCGGCATTGCTGATCAGGATGTCGACGGTGCCCCAGGTCTCGACCACTTTGGCCACGCCGGCGTTGACCTGATCCTCGTCGGTCACGTCCATCGCCACGGCCAGCGCCGCGCCGGGGTGATCGGCGTTGATGCCATCGGCTGCGGCCTGCGCCGCGTCCAGCTTCAGATCGGCGATGGCGACCCGCGCCCCGGCGGCGGCATAGCGCTTGGCAATGGCAAGGCCGATGCCGCTGGCGGCGCCGGTGACGATGGCGATCTTGTTGTCGAGGGTCATGGGGGGGAACTCCTTGAGGACAGTGGGGGAGTGCAGTGGGGGAGAGCGGTGGGGGAAAGCGGTGGGGGCGAAGGGGATCAGGCCAGATCGAGCGTGACGATGCCGGTTAGTGGCGCGCGGTGCCGCTGCCACCGGGGGCTGGCCAACGAGCGCAGCACGTCGGCCTTGCCCGATTCCCAGTGGCCGAGCATCGTCATCCGGGAGAACTCGTAATCCTTCGATTCGGTTTCATAGCTTTCCGGCCGGTTGATCAGATGCAGGATGGTGACCGGCCCCGAGGGCGTCCGCTGGCGCAATACGGCAAGATCGGGATCGTCGCGCAGATCGGCCAGAACGGCGGCGGGCAGGCGCTCGATCAGCCCGGCGGCGGCAACTTCGAGCTCGGCGATCCGCTTGTGGACATCGGTATTCATGCGCGTGCGGCTGGAAAAGCGGATGTCCTTTTCGCGCTGCTGCGCCTCGCCCAGCGTACGCGGGATCTGGCCGCGCGCCGAAAACAGATCGACCTGGAACACCAGCAGCGGATCGCAACCACGTTCATCGAGCACGAAGTCGAGCGGGGTGTTCGAGACGATGCCACCATCCCAATAGGGGTCGCCGTCGATGATGATCGGCGGAAAACCGGGCGGCAGCGCGCCGCTGGCCATCACGTGTTCCGGCCCGATCCAGCGGTCGCGGTTGTCGAAATAGACGAAGTTGCCGGTGTTGACGTTGACCGCACCAACACTGAAGCGCACCGGCCCGCTGTTGAGCAGGTCGAAGTCGACCAGTTCCAGCAGCGTCTCGCGCAAGGGCGCGGTGTCATACAGGCTGATCGCTTCGGGCGAGCCGGGCAGCGCCAGCGCGGGCGGCAACGGGCGCGGCGTGAAGAAGCCGGGAATCCCGGTGAGCGCGACAAGTCCGGCGGCTGCTTCGTTGAACAGGCGGCGGCCCCAGCCATCGGCAAAGGGGGAGGGGAAGGGTACGCGGCTTGACGTCTTGTGCCAGAATGCCTGCAGCGCTTGCAGTCGCTTTTCGGGCGGGTTGCCCGCGATCAGCGCGGCGTTGATCGCCCCGATCGAGATGCCGGCCACCCAGTCGGGCTGGTGGCCGTTGATGCTGAGCGCCTCGAACACCCCGGCCTGATAGGCGCCCAGCGCGCCGCCGCCTTGCAGGACGAGGACGGTGACGGGTGCGGTCGAGCCGGTATCGGGTGCGGCGGCCATGGCGTTCCTCGCAGTCGTTCGAGTCCCCCGCTGCCGCTTGTGCACTGCAACACGAAAAAGGCAAGTCCTGCGGGACGCAAGGTGTGCGGCGCGCGATTGGGCGATCAGGGATGGAGGAGCAGGGATGGAGGAGCAGGGACGGGCTAGCGCGGACCTTTCCTTTGCGCGCAATCGCCCCTACATGAGCAACGATCATGGCACGTCCCACTCCCCCCGCGTTCGACAAGAAGAAAATCGTCGCCGAAAACCGCCGCGCGCGCTTCGACTATTACATCGAGGATGTGTTCGAGGCGGGCATCGCGCTGACCGGGACCGAGGTGAAGTCGTTGCGGTTCGGGCAAGGGTCGATCGCCGAATCCTATGCCGAGGTGAAGAACGGCGAGGTCTGGCTGGTCAATTCCAACGTGCCCGAATTCAGCCACGGCAACCGCTACAACCATGAGCCCAAGCGGCTGCGCAAGCTGCTGTTGAAAGAGCGCGAGATCAGCAAGTTCCACGGCGCGGTCGAGCGCAAGGGGATGACGCTGGTGCCGCTGTCGGTCTATTTCAACGGGCGCGGTCGGGCCAAGGTCGAACTGGCGCTGGCCAAGGGCAAGAACGCCGCCGACAAGCGCCACACGATCAAGGAACGCGACTGGCAGCGCGACAAGGCGCGCATCATGCGTGACCATGGCTGATCGGCCCGCCAGCATCCTGAGCATTCGGGACGCTTTGCGCGCGCGCTGTTCATCGTCCGTCAGGGACTTTTCGGGCATGAACGGTCTTTCCCCCGCTCCCTCAGGCAAGACCGAACGATGATCACGCGGATGACCAACTGGGCGCATGCCAACATGCCCACGCGCGAACAGATGGAAAGCAACCGCTTTGCCCGGCGGCTGGCGGTGCGGCACGAATTGTGGCGCTTTACCCGCCGCTCGGTGCCGCGCGGGGTGGCGGTGGGGCTGTTCATCGGCATCTTCCTGATGATCCCGGGGTTGCAGGTGATCGGCGCTGCGCTGTTGTGCATGCCGTTCCGCGCCAATGTACCGATCGCGGCGCTGATGACGTTCGTCAGCATTCCCCCGACGACGCTGTTCGTGTTCCTGCCCGGCGCGATCTGGGTGGGCAACCGCGTGGGCTATCATGCCGATTTCGCCACGCTGAGCCATCTGTTCGCCGATGGCGCGTCGATCATGGACTGGCTGGCGTGGCTGGGCACCGATGCCGCGCCCGCGCTGGTCATCGGGCTTGCGGTGATCGGGCTGGTGTCGGCGATCGTCGGCTATGTCCTGACCACCATCGGCTGGCGCTGGCACACCTTGCGCAAGCGCCGGTTGCGCAACGCCGCCCGCGCGCAACGCGGTTGAGGCGGGCTCTGGCCGCGCCGCTCCGCCTTGCCGACGCGAACGCTGCCGACAGGGCAGGTCCATCGCGCACGGGTGAAGCGCTGGCGCTGGGCGCGGGGGTGGCACTCAGCGCGGCCGTGCTGTGGCTGGTTTCGGGACAATTGCTGGTTCCGGCGGCGTTTCTGGCCGGTGTCGTGTGCCTTGGCGCGCTGGTGCTGGTGGCCTTGCGGCTGCGTCCCGAGGTCGAGACGGCCGAATTCGCCGCGCCCGACTGGTCGGTGACGAACGCAGCGATCGAGCAGGAGGATGCCGCGGTTGCCATCACCGACCGCGCCGGACGGCTGGTCTGCGCCAACGCCCGCTTTGCCGAATGGTTCGGTGCCGCCGCCGCGCCGCCGCGTCTGCCGCTCGATCCACCCGACACCGAAGCCGCCGAACAGGCCGCGCGCGCCGCCTGGCGCGATGGCAGCGTGCGGCTGGCCAGAGTGCGCAAGGCTGGCACTGCCTTCACCCTGACCATCGTCCGCGTCGGGCGGGGCGAGGACCACCTCGTCTGGCGGCTGGCGCCGGTGGCCGAGCACGATCTGGTGGCCGACGTGGCCGATCGCATCGATGGCAAGCTGGGCCGGGCTTTGGCGCGCGAGGGATTGCAGGCCGCCGTGGTCGGTCCCGATGGCCTGATCCTGTCGGCCAACGCCCCGTTCTGCGCGCGCGCCGCCGGAGACGAAACGGCGCGCGTCGCCGGCACCGACTTCGTCGGCTATTTCCGCTCGGACGAACAGGAGCGTATCTTCTACGCCCGCGAAGGGACCAAGGGCGCGCCGGTGCGCTTCGTCCACCTGCCGCTGGCCGATCCCGACGAGCGCGGCGGTGCGATCGACCCGGCGCACGCGGCCTCGTTCTTCCTGCTGCTCGACAATGAGGGCGGCATCGGCGACGCGCGCACCGGATTGCCGCAAGTCGAAGCGCTGCTCTCGCGCCTGCCGCTGGGGCTGGCGATGGCCGACCGCGACGGGCGTTTCCTGTTCGCCAACCCTGCGTTCCTGCGCGCCGCCGGGCACGATGGGCCGACCCCGCCGCCCTATCCGTCCGATCTGGTGATCCGCGAGGACAAGGGCGCGCTGTCGGATGCGGTGCGGCGCTATGTGCAGGGCGCGCCGATGGCAGGGGACGTGGCGGTGCGGCTGCGCGCCGCGCCCGAAGACCCGGTCTCGCTCAGCCTTGCCGGGGTGCGCGGGCTGGGCGAGGGGGCGGTGCTGCTCAGCCTGAAGGATTCGTCCGAGGAAACCCGGCTCAAGCGCGAGATCGCGCAGGCCACCAAGATGCAGGCGGTCGGCCAGCTTGCGGGCGGCGTGGCGCACGATTTCAACAACGTGCTGACCGCGATCATCGGCTATTGCGACCTGATGCTGATGCGCCACACGCCGGGCGACAGCGATTACGACGACATCCAGCAGATCAAGGCCAACTCCAACCGCGCCGCCAGCCTGACCCGGCAGTTGCTGGCCTTTTCGCGCCAGCAGACCTTGCGCCCGCAAGTGCTGCAACTGCCCGACGTGGTGGCCGAAGTCTCGACCCTGCTCAAGCGGCTGATCGGCGACCGCATCACCTTGCAGGTCACGCACGACCGCGATCTTGGCGCGGTGCGCGCCGACCCGGTGCAATTGGAGCAAGTCCTGCTCAACCTTGCGGTCAACGCGCGCGATGCGATGACCGGCAACGGCGGCGATGAAAGCAAGGTTCCCGGTCTGCTCAAGCTGGTGACCAAGCGCGTCACCGCAGCCGACGTGCGCGCGATGAAAAGCGAGATCCTGCCGATCGGCGATTACACCGCGCTGATCGTCGAGGACAACGGCCACGGCATCAAGCCGGCGTTGCTGGGCAAGATCTTCGAGCCCTTCTTCACCACCAAGGATCGCGGCAAGGGCACTGGCCTTGGCCTGTCGACCGTCTATGGCATCGTCAAGCAGTCGGGCGGCTTCATCTTTGCCGACAGCGAAGTGGGCAAGGGCACGCGCTTTACCATCTATCTGCCGGTGCACGTGCCCGATGCCAGCGAAGTGGCCGAGACGGCGGCGGCAGCGCTGGCCGCGGCAACGCGCGAAACGCCGCGCCGCGAATGGACCGGCGGCGGGCGGGTGCTGCTGGTCGAAGATGAGGATACCGTCCGCGCGGTCGCCGAACGCGCGCTGGTGCGGCAGGGTTATGAAGTGACGACGGCAGCCGATGGCGAGGATGGGCTGGAGGCGCTCGAACGGACTTATGCCACCGGCGGTGCGTTCGATCTGGTGCTGTCCGACGTGGTCATGCCCAGCATGGACGGGCCGACGATGGCCCGCGCCATCCGCGCGCAACAACCGGACATCCCGTTCCTGTTCATGTCGGGCTATGCCGAGGAACAGTTGCGCCGCGAGATCGACATTCCGCGCATGCACTTTCTGGCCAAGCCGTTCAGCGTGGCGCAGATCGTTACCGCGGTCGAAGAAGTGCTGCGCGCGTCCTGAGCGGTGGCGGCCTGATCCGGGGTAGCTAGGGGCCCTTGTCTACCGGATTGGTAGATGGCATGGCATGAGGATGACGTGCGCACGGGAGGCCGATCTGCGCGCGCATTTGTGGAGACTGCCCGCCATGACGTTCCGCTCTGCCCTTGCCGGTGTGTTGTTGCTGGCGGCACCGCTCGCGCTTTCCGCACCATCGTTCGCCCAGCAGCAGAGCGCGCCGGCTGCCGCAGCGCCGCTGCATCGCGGATCGCCGCTGGTGCTGATGACCGACTTCGGAACCAAGGACGGCGCGGTGTCTGCGGTCAAGGGCGTGGCCTATGGCGTGTCGCAGGATCTGCTGATCTCCGACCTCAGCCACCAGATCGACAGCATCTGGGACGGCGCCTATCGCCTTTATCAAGTCGCGCCGTACTGGCCCAAGGGCACCGTGTTCGTCACCGTGGTCGATCCGGGCGTGGGCACCGCGCGCAAGTCGATCGTCGTGCGGACCAAGGCCGGACACTACTTCGTCGGCCCCGACAACGGCCTCTACACCCTGATCGACGAGGCCGAGGGCATCGACGAGGCCCGCGTGATCGACGAAACCGTCAACCGGCTGCGCGGATCGGAGGCGAGCAATACCTTCCACGGGCGCGACGTGTTCGGCTACACCGGCGCACGGCTGGCGGCGGGGGTGATCGGCTGGGAACAGGTTGGCCCGGTCTATCCGGTCAGCCAGCTCGTGCGTCTGCCCTATCAGCGCCCCTCGCTCGAACTGGGCGTGCTCAAGGGCATGATCCCGGTGCTCGATGTGCAGTACGGCAACGTCTGGTCCAACATTCCGCGCAACTTGTTCGAGGCGGCTGGCTTCAAGCTGGGCGACAAGGTGAAGGTCGAATTCCTGCATGACGGCAAAGTCGTCGACAGCATGGTCGCGCCGTTCACCCGCACCTTCGGCGATGTGCCGGTGGGGCAGCCGATGGTCTATATCAACAGCCTGCTCGATGTGTCGGTAGCGCTCAATCAGGGCGACTATGCGCGCGACCACCACATCGGCTCGGGGCCGGGCTGGTCGGTACAGGTCAGCCGTCCCTGACGATCGTCAGTCGACGGTCGCGTCGAACCGCGCAGCCAGTTCGTTGAAGTCGAGCACGGTGCTGGCGTGGCCGTCGCCGAGCCGGATGGTGTGGTGCGGCACCCCGGCGTGGCGCTTGCCCTGTTCGCTTACGCCCATGACTTGCGGGGCGATCCGGTCGACCGAACACAGCGCATCGACGCTGAACGCGGTGCGGCGCAGGCCCTTTGCGGTCGTCTCGCGGGCGATGACCACGAAGCCCGGTGGAGCGCTTGCTTCCGACATCGCCGCCAGCCCCAGACAGCACGCCAGATCGACCAACGGCACCGCCTGCCCCCGGTGCGAAAACAGGCCGCGCAGTCCATCGCCGTTGTCGGGCAGCTCGATTACGTCCTGACCGGCGGGGAGAATTTCCTCGACCTGCTCCAGCGGCACGCTGAAGCGCGCCTCTCCCAGCCGCAGCACCAGATAGGGCCGCACGCCTGCCAGTGGTGTGGCGGCAAGTGGTGCGCCGGAAAGTGGTGCGCCGGCGCGGGCCAAGGACAAGTCGCCGCCGCGCCGACCTGCGCCGATGGTCTGGCCAGCACCCGGCGCGCGCTGTTCGATCTGGCTCAACTGGACCAGTTGCCGGTCGGCGGCGATGCGGCCTTCATCGAGCAGGAGGCAGGGCAAGCCGCCGCAGATCGCGATCCCCTTGGACAGCGCCGAACCCGGAAGCCCGCTGTGGTTGATCCCATGGACGTCGGCCCCGGTCAGGCGGACGATGTCGTCGATCCCGTCGATCAACAGCGCGACCAGTCCCTGACGGGCGGGTGTTGCGGGGGGCGCGGTGGAGCCATCGGCCGAGGCAGGCGTCGTGGTGGTACGGATCACGATCGCCGCGCCGCTGCTGCGCCCGGCGGGAAGCTGGCCCTGTCCCAGAATGCGCAAGGTATCGACCACGGGTATCTCGGCCCCGTTGTACGGCAGCATGCCGATCCACGGCGGCGCATCGGTCGGCGGGGGCAGGATCGTTTGCCATGGCACCGTGGCATCGACGCAACTGGCCGGGATCGCGGCGCGCAAGGTGCCGACCCTGAACACCAGCGTCGGCAGTGTCTTGTTGAGGTGGTGGGCGGCCGAAGCGAGCCGTTCGCGCACCAGCGGCATGCCTTCCAGTCTTGCGATGTAGCCGCAGTCAAGGACCACGCCGGTCAACTCGCCCACGATGAACCCCGCCGTCACCGCAGCCTGGCCCATGACGGGCACTTCCGCTGTCGACAAACGCGCGTTCGAGGATGCCAGATCGATGCCGGTCAGGGTGGCATCATCCAGCGCGATAACCCCCGCCGTCGCCTCGACCAGCGCGCCGAACACCCGTCCTTCATGGCGCAGGATGGCGACGACCGGGCTACTGGCCGGATCATCGTTCACCGGCAGGCCAAGCACGGCGGCCAGATCGATCACCGGGATGCGCTGGCCGCGCAGATCGATGGCACCGCGCACTTCTCTGCGATGCGAAGGAAAGGGCTGCAGCGCCGGTGGCCGGGGCACGACCTCGCGGATCATCGCGATAGGCGTGGCGGTCAGCAGCCCGGCTACCAGTATCAGGCCGTGCAGGCTGGCCGTTCCACCATCGCGGTCATGTGGCGCCGGATCATCCATCCGTAAGATCATCCATCGTTGTGCGTGACCGCGACCAGTTCCTCGACCAGCTTCACCACGTCGCCCGACAAGCCTTCCTGCGCGCTGACAAGGCCGGTGATGCGGGCAATCTCGTCGCCGGTCTGATGCACGCTGGCAACGATGTGGCCAAAGGCCTCACGCGCGCGCTGCGATCGGCCGGTGCCTTCGCCGACCCGGCTGTTCGATTCCTCGATCAGGCGGGTGATGTCGCGCGCGGCGGCCGAGCTGCGCTCGGCCAGCTTGCGCACTTCGCCCGCCACCACCGAAAAGCCCACGCCATGTTCGCCCGCGCGCGCCGCCTCGATCTCGGCGTTGAAGGCCAGCAGGTTGGTTTGCCCCGCAATCTCGCTGATGATCGCGACGATCTCGGCGATGCCCGAAGCCGAGCGTTGGATCTGCTCGATCGAATCGATCACCGACCCCAGCGTTTCCTGACCGTCCTCGGCATTGGCCTTGGTCCGCAGCGACAGGTTGTGGACTTTTTCGGTCGATCCCGAGATGTCGCCGATCAGTTGGGCCAATCGCCGCGCCAGTTCGGACATCTGCTCGGCCCGGCTGGAAATGGCGCGTTCCAGCTGCACTTCCTCGGTCACGTCGAAGGCATATTTGACGATGCGGCAGACTTCTCCGCGCAAATCCATGATCGGACTGTATGTGGCCTGGATCCAGATATCGCGATCGTACTTGCCGACCCGATGGAACCTTCCCGACTGGAACCGCCCGGCGTTCAGGTCCAGCCAGAAATCGCGGTAAGCCTGGCTGCGGATGTGGTCGGGCGAACACAGCATCGAATGGTGCTGGCCCATCAGTTCGCGCAAGGCATAGCCCGACAATCGCTGGAAGTTCTCGTTGGCGGCCACGACTTTGCCGTCAAGGTCGAATTCGATCACCGCAAGGCTTCGCGCGATCGCCGCAAGGCGGGCCTGATTGTCGTTGCTCTGGTGCTTTTCCGCGGTCACGTCCGAGGCGAACTTCACCACCTTGAACGGCTTGCCGTCGGCGTCGAAGATCGGATTGTACGATGCCTGGATCCAGATCTCCTCGCCATTCTTGCACAGCCGCTTGTATTCGCCCTTGTCGAACTCGCCACGGCCAAGGCCTGCCCAGAACGCCTTGTAGGCATCGTCATTGGCGGTCTGCGCGTCACAGAAGATGCGGTGATGGCGCCCGACGATCTCTTCGCGGGCATAGCCGGTAAGGTTCAGGAAATTGGCGTTGGCGTCGATGATCGTGCCGTCCAGTTCGAATTCGATCACCGCTTCGGCGCGGTCCATTGCGCGGACTTTGCCCTCGAATTCCGCGTCCTTCTGGCGCTGGGTGGTGATATCGTGCGCGAACTGGACGATGCCGCGCGGCGTCCCGTTCAGATCGAGGATGGGGCTGTAGGTGGCGCGGATCCATACATCGCGGCCGGTTTGCGTCCGGCGCCGGAACACACCAGACACAAATTCGCCGCGCACCAGACTGTCCCAGAACCGCGCATAATCGTCGCTGGCGGCATATGCCGGATCGCACAAGTCGCGGTGGCACAAGTTGAGCGCCGCCTCGCGCGTATAGCCCTTGATCGCCAGAAACAGGTCGTTGACCTTGACGATCCGGCCAGTGAGATCGAATTCGATCACCGCCTGAGATCGCTCGATCGCCTCGATCTTGCCCGATGCGGCAAGCGATTCCAGTCGCTGGGTGGTGACATCCATCGCCACCTTGACGATGCGCTCGGGTCGTCCATCTGCATCGAGTACAGGGTTGTAGCTGGCCTGCATCCAGACTTCCCTGCCATCCTTGCGCAGCCGCAGAAATTCTCCCTGCTGTACTTCGCCGCCCGCCAACTTTTCCCAGAACTGGCTGTATGCAATGCTCGCTACATAGCTCCGCTGGCAGAATATCCGGTGGTGCAGGCCGGCCAGCTCATCGGCGGTGTAACCGGTCAGCGCCAGAAAGCGGTCGTTTGCGCGCAGGATGTTGCCCGCAGTGTCGAATTCGATCACCGCGAACGCCTGCTCGATCGCGCGCAGTGTGCCTTGGTCGGCCGTGATCTGCTGCGCGCTGTTCGGCGCTTCGATCTTGTCCATGTTCATCGATCTGGCGGTCCTTGGCCCAGGATTTCTCGCGCCGACCCTTAAATTAACCACAGTTGCCATAAGGCCGCGAACCGCTCAGGTGGTTTCACTTAGGGCGTTTGCGACATCGGGAAACGGTTGGCGATTCGCATTCTCGCTCGGGAATTCGGGCTTGCATCAACCGCAACCGGCGCGTTCCTGCTGCCGAAACGACCTCGCCGCCAAGCTGCAAACGGTCACTGTTGCTGGTGGGTCGTCACCGGCTGGGCCTTGTGAGGCAAGGAAAACACCTTATCTGCTAAGTGCTTGCAATACTTTGTTTCGAAATTGGCGGCAAATTTCCGTTCCCCCCTTGTTCTGGTGGAACATAGTGGGTACAAGGTGAGTGTTGACGGTTCATGTGAGCCCACTCTAGCAAGGGATAGCCAGGCCATGGCGGCACAGCTCAAGCTTATCGAGGAAGGCAAAGAAAAACAGATGGATCGTCAGAAGGCGCTCGAGGCCGCGCTGGCCCAGATCGACCGTGCGTTCGGCAAGGGCTCGGCCATGCGGCTCGGCCAGAAAGAGGCGATGCAGGTTGAGGCGATCTCGACCGGTTCGCTCGGACTGGACATTGCGCTGGGCATCGGCGGGCTGCCGCGCGGCCGCGTGATCGAGGTCTATGGACCGGAAAGCTCGGGCAAGACCACGCTTGCGCTGCACGTGATCGCTGAGGCGCAGAAGGGTGGCGGGACCGCTGCCTTCGTCGATGCCGAACACGCGCTCGACCCGGTCTATGCCAAAAAGCTGGGCGTCGATATCGACAACCTGATCATCTCGCAGCCCGATACCGGTGAACAGGCGCTCGAGATCACCGACACGCTGGTGCGTTCCAACGCGATCGACGTGCTGGTGGTGGACTCGGTTGCCGCACTGGTGCCCCGCGCTGAAATCGAAGGTGAAATGGGCGACAGCCACGTCGGCTTGCAGGCGCGGCTGATGTCGCAAAGCTTGCGCAAGCTGACCGGTTCGATCAGCCGTTCGCGCTGCATGGTGATCTTCATCAACCAGCTGCGCATGAAGATCGGCGTGATGTACGGCAACCCGGAAACCACCACCGGCGGCAACGCGCTCAAGTTCTATGCCTCGGTCCGGCTCGACATCCGCCGCACCGGCCAGATCAAGGATCGCGACGAAATCGTCGGCAACGCCACCCGCGTCAAAGTCGTCAAGAACAAGGTGGCGCCGCCGTTCAAGCAGGTCGAATTCGACATCATGTACGGTGAAGGCATCTCCAAGATCGGGGAAATCCTCGATCTTGGCGTCAAGGCCGGCATCGTCGAAAAGTCGGGCTCGTGGTTCAGCTACGACAGCATCCGGATCGGTCAGGGGCGTGAAAACGCCAAGACCTATCTGCGCAACAACCGTGAAATTTGCGACCGGTTGGAAGCCGCCATTCGCGGCCAGACCGACAAGGTTGCCGAAGGCATGATGTCTGGTCCGGACGCGGACGACGATATCTGATCTTCGGGTGGCGCGCGACCGCAGACCCGGCCGCAAGTACCGCTACCACACCAGCAGCCGGCGCGTTCCCCGGACGGAACGCGCCGGTTTTGCTGTTTTCGGGATCGTTGCGGCGCGTTCCCGGCTGCATTGCGGCTGCACTGCGCACCGCAACCGCGCCCTGCCGGATACGAACCGGACATAGCGATTGCCAACCTGCACCAATGCGACAACAACAACGCCACAAGCGGACGCATCCAAGCGGATATCAAGGGAGATCATCGTGACCAGCATCGTCCTCCATCACCTCAACAACAGCCGTTCGCAGCGTGTGCTCTGGTTGTTGGAGGAACTTGGTCTGGCTTACGAAGTGCGCCATTATCAGCGCGATGCCGTAACCAACCTGGCCCCGCCCGAACTCGAGGCGATCCATCCGCTCGGCAAGTCGCCGCTGCTGGAAATCGACGGTCAACTGATCGAGGAATCGGGCGCGATCGTGCAGATCCTGTGCGAACGTTTCGGGCAGGGCGGCTGGCTTCCCGAAGCCGGCACGGCTGAGGCCGATCGCCACCTGCAACTGATGCATTTCGCCGAAGGATCGGCGATGACCCCGATCCTCCTCAACATCTACATCGGTCGATTGGGAGAAGCCGCCGCACCGCTGCAGCCGCGCGTTCAGGAACAGCTTGCTGCGCATTTCGGCTATCTCGAATCGATTCTCCGCCCGTCCGGACATTTCATAGGTGATGACTGGACCGGAGCCGACGTCATGCTCAGCTTCCCGGCCGAGATCGCTGTCCTGAGCGGAAATGCGGATGCCTATCCCGCACTCGCCGCCTTCGTGGCCAAGATCCATGCCCGCCCGGCATGGCAGCGGGCGCGCGAGGTGGGCGGGGCCTACTACGGCTTCTGAGGCGGCGCGGCTGATATGACAAGCGGGGCCGAATGGCAGGCGGCGGTTGGCCGCAACTGGGCTGATCTGCATGTTCGGACCGACCGCAGCTTCAGCAACCTGACGCCGCATCTTTCGGCGGCGATTTCCCGTGAGCGTGGTGTGCGCGTGGTCGATGTGGGATGCGGCGCGGGCGAACTCGCATGGGCGATCGCGCGCGCAAGGCCAAACGCGCAAGTCACCGGCATCGACATTTCGGCCGACTTGCTGGCCGCCGCCGAGCAGCGGGGCCAGCGCCCGGCCAACTTGCGCTTCGAACTGGCCGATGCCGCAACCTGGGCCGATCCGGCCGGACCGTTCGATCTCCATGTCTCGCGCCATGGGGTGATGTTCTTTCCCGACCCGAACCACGCCTTTGCGCATTTGGCCGCGCAGACAGTTCCCGGAGGACGAATCGTCTTTTCCTGCTTCCGTGCGCCTGCCGACAACGCGTGGGCAAGCGGGATCGCGGAGATCGTGCCAACAGGTTCGGCCACACCAGCCCCGCCGGAATCTCCGTGGGCCTACGCGCCCGGCCCATTTGCTTTTGCCGATCCGGATGACGTGCGCCGTTGGATGGCCGGGTGGACCGATATCGCATTCACCCGCGTCGATTTCGAATACGTGGCGGGCGAGGGCGCTGGCGATGGTCACGCAGCCGACCCGGTGGTGGATGCGCTTGATTTCTTCCGCCGCATCGGTCCTGCCGCGCGTGCGCTGCGGGCTTTGCCCGAAAGTGAGCGCAAGGCATTGGAAACAAGGCTTATCCATTTGCTGGAGCAGCATCGGTCGGGCAACCGCGTGAGCTTTGCGGCGTCGGCGTGGATCGTTACCGCCACCGCCGATCACGCTAATCGTTGAAACGTGCTTGTTCGGCGCCAATCGGTCGCCTAATCGGCTTGGCATGACTTCGACGAACGAAATCCGCCGCTCCTTCCTCGACTTCTTTGGCTCGCGTGAGCACGAGATCGTGCCCTCTGCGCCCTTGGTGCCGTACAACGATCCCACGTTGATGTTTACCAACGCCGGGATGGTGCCGTTCAAGAACGTGTTCACCGGGCTGGAAACACGGCCCTACCGCCGTGCCACGTCATCGCAGAAGTGCGTGCGCGCCGGCGGCAAACACAACGATCTGGACAATGTCGGCTACACCGCGCGGCACCACACGTTCTTTGAAATGCTGGGCAATTTCTCGTTCGGCGACTATTTCAAAGAACAGGCGATCCTCAATGCCTGGACCCTGCTGACCAAAGTATGGGGCTTGCCCGAGGAAAAGCTGCTCGTCACGGTGTATCACACCGACGATGAAGCGTTCGCGCTGTGGCAGAAGATCGCCGGGCTTCCCGAGAGCAAGATCATCCGCATTCCCACCAAGGACAACTTCTGGGCGATGGGTGACGATGGCCCATGCGGTCCGTGCTCGGAAATCTTCTTTGACCATGGCGACCACATCTGGGGCGGCCCACCGGGGTCGGCGGACGAGGATGGCGACCGGTTCATCGAGATCTGGAATCTGGTGTTCATGCAGTTCGAGCAGACGGCGGGCGAGATCACCGGCAACCTGCCGCGCCCCAGCATCGACACCGGCATGGGGTTGGAGCGTATCGCCGCGGTCATGCAGGGCGAGCACGACAACTATGACACCGACACCTTCCGCGCGCTGATCGCCGCCAGCGAGAGCCTGACGGGCGTGAAGGCGCAGGGCGAACAGCGCGCCAGCCATCGCGTGATTGCCGACCATCTGCGCTCGTCGAGCTTCCTGCTTGCCGATGGCGTATTGCCCAGCAACGAGGGGCGCGGTTATGTGCTGCGCCGGATCATGCGCCGGGCGATGCGCCATGCCCACTTGCTGGGGGCGAAGGATCCGCTGATGCACCGTCTGGTCGGCGGGTTGGTCACCGAAATGGGGCAGGCCTTCCCCGAACTCGGCCGCGCGCAACCGCTGATCGAGGAAACGCTGCTGCGCGAGGAAGTGCAGTTCCGCCGCACGCTGGCCAATGGCCTGCGCCTGCTCGACGAGGCCACCGGCACGCTGGGCGAGGGCGACAAGCTGCCCGGCGCAACCGCGTTCCGGCTCTATGACACGTTCGGCTTCCCCTACGACCTGACCGAGGACGCCTTGCGCGCGCGCGGGATCAGCGTCGATCGCGATGGCTTCGACAGCGCGATGGCGCAGCAGAAGGCGGCGGCGCGCGCGGCGTGGAAGGGTTCGGGGCAGGCTGCCGACAGCGAAGTATGGTTCGACATTGCCGAACGCCACGGCGCGACCGAGTTCACCGGTTATACCGCCACGGTCGGCGAAGGCGTGGTCGTGGCGCTGGTCCGCGACGGCAAGGAAGTCGATGCGGCAAGCGCCGGCGACAGCGTTACCGTGCTGACCAACCAGACGCCGTTCTATGGCGAATCGGGCGGGCAAACCGGCGACACCGGCACGATCACCGGTGCCGATGGATTGGTGCTGACGGTCAGCGACACGGCCAAGCCGCTCGGTCGGCTGCATGCCCATTCTGCCACGGTCGAGGCCGGGACGATCCGCGTCGGCGATGCGGTGGTATTGACGGTTGATGTGGCGCGGCGTGACGCCACCCGCGCCAACCACTCGGCCACGCACTTGCTGCATGCGGCGCTGCGCAACCGTTTGGGCGCGCATGTGACGCAGAAAGGCTCGCTGGTCGCGCCCGACCGGCTGCGCTTCGACTATTCGCACCCGACCGCACTCAGCGCCGAGGACATCGCGGTGATCGAGGCCGAGGTCAACGCCGAGATTCGCGCGAACGAAGCGGTGACGACCCGGCTGATGACGCCCGACGATGCGATCGAGGCCGGGGCCATGGCGCTGTTCGGCGAGAAGTACGGCGACGAAGTGCGCGTGCTGACGATGGGCCGCGTCACCGACAAGCCCTATTCGCTGGAGCTGTGCGGCGGCACCCACGTGCACGCGCTGGGTGACATCGGCGTGTTCCGCATCATCGGCGAAAGCGCGGTCAGTTCGGGCGTTCGCCGGATCGAAGCGGTCACCGGCGAAGGCGCGCGGCAGTGGCTGGTCGGCCGCGAGGAAGCGCTCAAGGCAACCGCCAGCCTGCTGCGCACCACGCCTGACGACGTGGAAGCGCGCGTGGCGGCGCTGCTCGACGAGCGGCGCAAGCTGGAGCGCGAACTGGCCGAGGCGCGCAAGGCGCTGGCGCTGGGCGGCGGCGGGGCCAAGGCCGAAACCGCCGACGAGGACATCGGCGGGGTCAAGTTCGCGGGGCAAGTGCTCGAAGGGCTCGATCCCAAGGATTTGCGCGGACTGCTCGATCAGGCCAAGCAGCGTCTGGGCTCGGGTGTGGCGGTGATCGTTGCGGTCAACGAGGGTAAGGCGAGCATCGCGGCGGCGGTGACCGAGGACTTGCTCGGGCGCATCAGCGCGGTCGATCTGGTGCGTGCTGGCGTTGCCGCGCTTGGCGGCAAGGGCGGCGGCGGACGGCCCGACATGGCGCAGGGCGGCGGCCCTGATGGCGACAAGGCGGGCGAGGCGCTGGCCGCAGTGCGCGCGGTGCTGGCCGGATAACAGTCCTGAGAGGGTCGGTGCCGCACGATCGGGCACAACCCTTTTTCAGCAATGCGCTTGCCGCTGGGCCGGTTCGCCCGGTACGCCTGCGCCCGCAACATCGGGTGGAGGATTCTATGCAGGGGCAATCAGGCCGGACGCGATCGACCGTAACGGCGATGCGGGTCGGGGCCATGCTGGCAACGCTGGCGGCGGGCACAGCATTGCAGGCGCAACCGGCGCCCGCGCCGCATCCGCTGACGATCGACGACATCATGGCGCTCAAGACCGTCGGCGGGCTGACCTGCTCGCCCGATGGCAAGCAGGCGGCTTATCTGGTCGGCACGGTCGATGCCAAGGCCGACAAGCGGCATCAGGCGCTGTGGCTCGCCGATCTTGCGGGCGATGCCCCGCGCGTGCTGGTCGATAACCCCGACGGGGTGGCCGATGCCCAGTTCACGCCGGATGGCAAGGCGATCTCGTTCGTGGCCAAGCGGGGCAAGGACGAACACGCGCAGATCTGGGTGCTCGACCGGCGCGGCGGCGAGGCGCAGAAGCTGACCGACGTCAAGGGTGAAATCCTTGGCTACAAGTGGTCGCCCGATGCCCGGAGGCTGCTGCTCACCCTGTCCGACGCCAAGCCCGAAGGCCCCAAGGACGATCCCGAACGGCCCCGGCCGTTGGTGATCGACGGCACGCAGATCAAGGAGGATCGGCAGGGCTTCGTCACCGCCGAGGACCACGGGCATCTTTATGTGTTCGACGTGGCAACCAAAGCGCTGACCCAGATCACGCCGAGCGGTATTGCCGACGAGACTGCGGCGGAATGGTCGCCCGATGGCAAGACCATCGCCTATCTGGCCGACCATCGGCTCGACCCGGCGGCGCCCGCAACCGACTGGCTGACGCTGGTTGCGCCCGAGGCCAAGGCCACCCCGCGGGTCGTCGCCAAGCTTGCCTATGCCTTTGGCCAGAAGCTGATCTGGTCGGCCGATGGCACCAGGATCGCGCACCTTTATGGCGATGTGGTCAAGGTCAATGAATATACCCAGCCGCATCTGGCACAGACGGTGCTGGCAACCGGCGTGACGACGCCAGTGGCCGGGGCCTTGCCGTATTCGGTCGCGTTCCCGGTTTCGTTGGGGGCAGGCAAAGTCGGGCTGGTCGCCGCCGACGACCGGCACGAGGTGCCGTTGGTGGCGGACCTTGCCAGCGGTGCGGTGCAGCGGCTGGGCGATGGCAGCCTTGCCGTTGCGGACCAGTGCGACGCCCCCGATGCCAAGGCGCCGCGCGCAGTGATCGCCAGCGGCGATGGCAAGCCTAGCGAGGTCTATGCGCTTGAGGGCAACCGGTTTCGCGTGTTGACCAGCCACAACCGCGAGGTGGCCGCGCGCGTCGCGTGGGCGCCCGTGGAGGACTTTGCGGTCAAGGCCATCGACGGCAGCGAGGCACATGGCCTGCTGGTTCGTCCGCTCGGAGCGAAGCCCGGCACCCGCTATCCCGCCGTGATGTGGATCCATGGCGGGCCGACTGCGCAAGATGCGCACGAACTGGAAGCGATCAGCGACAACATGTTCCGCCAGTTGCTCGCCGCCAACGGCTATGCCGCGCTGGCGCTGAATTACCGGGGCAGTTCGGGCCGGGGTGACGACTATGCCCGCACGATCGCCGCCGACTGGGGCAACAAGGAGGTCAAGGATCTGCACGCGGCCTATGACTGGGCGGTGGCGCAAGGCTTTGCCGATCCGGCGCGGTTGGGCTCGGGCGGATGGAGCTATGGCGGCATCCTCACCGACTTCCTGATCGTGCGCGACAATCGGGTGAAGGCGGCGATCAGCGGCGCGGGCGAGGGCAACATCTTCGCGCTGTTCGGGGTGGACCAATACATCAAGCAGTATTCGCAGGAAATCGGCACGCCTTGGGGTGCGTTCGACCGCTATGTGCAAATGTCCGAACCGCTGCTGCACGCCGACCGGATCAAGACGCCGACGCTGTTTCTGGGCGGCACGGCAGACGACAACGTGCCGTTGATCGGTGGCCAGCAACTTTATCAGGCGCTGAAGTTGACGGGTGTTCCGACGCGGCTGGTGGCCTATCCCGAAGAGTTCCACGGCATCCGCCGCCCCAGCTTCCAGCGCGACCGCTATGAGCGGGTGCTCGACTGGTATGGCCGCTACCTGAAGCCGTGACTGGATCTCGCGCGGCCTAAACCTCGCGTGGACGAAGGCGGCGGGTCTTGAGCCGGGGCGGGCTGTCCAGCTCGCCCTCGGCCATGATCTGGCGGCGCAGTTCGTCGCGCTTTTCGTGGATCGAGGCGATCACCGGGCCCATCGCCGTGCCAAGGTCGACCAGCACCGCTTCGGACAGTTGCAACGAGCTTTCCAGCGTTTCGGGCACGGCATGGCTAGCCCCCGCGCGGTACAACTCGGCAGCATGGCTGGCATCGCGCGCGCGGGCGATCATCAGCAGATCGGGCAGGGCTGCGCGCAACCGTTTGACGATGCGCACCGCCAGCACCGGCTCGTCCATCGTCAGCACCAGCGCGCGGGTGTTGGTCAGGTCCAACCGGTCGAGCGTTGCGGGGCTGTCGATATTGCCGAACAGTACCGGCAGGCCCTCAGCCCGTGCGGCGCGGACGATCGCGGGGTCGCTGTCGATGGCGCGGAACGACAGTCCATGCACCTTGAGCATGTCACCGATCAGGCGCCCTACGCGCCCGAAGCCCAGAATCACCACGTCGGTGTGGGCGATGGGTGCAGGGGGCTCTGCGGCTGCCCCGCTGCGGGCTTCGGACCGCTCGACCCGGCGGCCCGACAATTCGCCGAGTTTGGCCAGCAGTGGCGTGATGGTCAGGCCGATGGCGGTGACGATCTGCCAGAACTGTGCGGTGTCGGCGGCGATCAGCCGGGCTTGCGTGGCTGCGGTCAGGACGATCAGCGTCGTTTCAGAGGGGCTGGCCATCAGGATGCCGGTCTGCAACGCGGTGGCACGGTCCTTGCCGACAATGCGCAAGGCAATCGCGGTGACCACCGTCTTGATCAGCACCACCCCCGCCACGGCCAGCGCCAGTTGCCAGCCTTGTGCCCACACTTGCCGCAAGTCGATGCCCATGCCCACCGTGATCAGGAACACCCCGAGCGCGAGGCCCTTGAACGGTTTGGTGATCGCTTCGACCTCGCCGTGATAGGCGGTTTCGGCAATCAGCAGTCCGGCCAGCAGCGCGCCCATGATCGGCGACAGGCCAACCGCTCCGGTCGCCAGCGACGACACGATCACCACCAGCAGGCTGGCGGCAAGGAACAGTTCGGGGCTTTTCGTCCCCGCCGCCTGGGCAAACAGGCGCGGCAGCAGCAACTTGCCCGCGATCAGCAGGACGGCAACGACCAGCGCGCCTTGCCACAGAGTCGTGACGATGTCGGGCGCATCGACCGATCCTGCGGGCGCCAGCGCGCCCAGCAGGAAGATGATCGGAACCAGCGCGATATCCTCGAACAGCAGCATCGCCAGCGCACCGCGCCCGACCGCGCCTTGGGTGCCCGAGATCGGCAGTACCAGCGCGGTCGATGACAGCGCCAGCGCCAGCCCCAGCCCGAGGCCGCCAACCGTGCTTTCACCCGACGTGCGCAAGGCGATGGCCAGCAGCCCTGCCGATACCAGCAGTTCCATCGGGCCAAGACCAAACACCAGACGCCGCATCGCCCACAACCGCCCGAACGACAGTTCCAGCCCGATCTCGAACAGCAGCAGCACGATGCCGAATTCGGCAAAGGGTTCGATCGCGTGCGGATCGGTGATCGTGATATGGTAGAGCCATGGATGCTGCGGCACCATCGCGCCCAGGCCATAGGGGCCGACCGCCAGTCCCACCAGAATGAAACCGATGATCGGCGTTATCCGCACCCGCGCGAAGGCGGGGATGACGATTCCCGCCGCACCCAGAATTACCAGCGCGTCGCTGAGCGCGGTCGAAGGAACGATTGATCCAGACATTATCGCAGCTTAGGCGAGGGATCGCGCATCCGCCAGCCGCAATGGGCTGGTTTGGTAGCATGCGGGGCCGGGGCCGGGCCTCAGCCCTCGTCGTGGGGGCGCCAGGGGTCGAGACAGGTCATCACGGCACGCTCGAACCGGCGCGCGGCAAGATCGGTCGGACTGATCCAGAACTGCACGATGCGCCCGTCGAAATGATGGCCCAGTGCCCGATTGCCGACAAGTTCGATCAGCAACAGATGGCTTTGCGCCAGCGGCGGCGCCTCGCCTGCGATACCGCTGGGGGCGGAAAGCATGCGGTCGGGCCGGTCGGCGATGATCCGGCCATCGGCGCACGTGGCCAGAGCGTGTCGCGCGGCGATGCGGGCAAGGATGGGGCTGGGCACGTCGGCTGCGCTGCCCGGAAAGGCGTGCAGTCCCGTCTCGATCGCCGCTTCGAACGCGCGCGGACCGACCAGTCGCGCCAGTTCGTCCTGTTCCGCGAACCATTGGTTGAACACGGCGCGCACCCCGCTGTCGAGTGGATCGAACGCGGCATTGCGCGCGGCATGGTCGTGCCATTCGATCGCCTCGTCGCGAGTCCGTGCGATCGCGAGCAGCCGCTCGCTTTCAGACAGACCCGGCCATAACGAGGGTGAGGGGATGCGCGCGGCGCGGTCGGCTTCCTGCACCAGTTGCGCGGTCACGATCTGCACCGACAGCCAGTCACGCGGGAAACCGCTCCACGGGGGCTGCAGGGCGGGAAAGTCCCGCGCGCTGATCGGATCGAACGGCACCGGCTGGCCTTGTGCTGCCAGCAGCGCGGGCCCAACCGCATCCGTTTCGGGCCATATCGGAACAGTCTGGGCAGGATCGGTCGCGGGCAAGTCAATCACGATCGGGCGAAACCGCCAGCATGGCAACACTGGGGTTCCCGTGGCGCCGGGCAAGACCCATGGCCAAGCGGTTGCGGCAGCCGCGCCAAAAGCGGGGGCCAGGTCGGGCGGCAGCGCGACATCGCCCGCACCCGCGCCGACTTCTCCAGTATGCCAGATGACGGCAAAATCGCCTTGCAGGCCGTCGGTCAGGTCGACGAACAGCCACAGCAAACCGTGATCGGGCAACAGTTCGAGCCGTCCGGCAGGAGCCACCTCTGCCAGATCGATCTGGGCGAGAAAGTGCAGCGGCCGCCCGTGCGTATGGCCGCGCGGCCAGACAAAACCAGCCGAAGCCGACGGAAGGCCGCCGAACCAGCCAAGACCCTGTGGTTGCGGCGATGCGCTGGTGGGGTCGGTCGGAAAGTCCTGACGGAACACGATCGCCTGACCGGCGGCCCGTTTCAGCACGGGGGAGATGGTTGGTTGGAGCGCCATTTCGGGCGCCGCGTCCGCCCCTTCGACTGCCGGCACGAGGTTTCGGATCGAGCGTCTGCGACCTGCCGATGGAGCGGGTGCTTCCGCAACCGAGGGCGACGCATCGCCCTGTATCGCTTTGGCTTTGCGGGCAATCGGGCGAGACTTGGGCGTGCCTCGGCTGCGCTCGCGGCTGGATTGCACCAGCAGGACAAGCAACCCGATCAGCCCAATCAGGCTTGCCGAGAAGATTGCCACCAGCATCACCACGCCCGTTATTCTCCCTGCTGCCTGTTGCCCGCAGTCTTTGAACCGGAAAAGGTTGTAACGGCCTTAACCAGATTGCCCAAACCGGACAAGCCGGACTGTTTTCAATACAAAAAGGCCCCGGACTCTGCCGGGGCCTTTGCAGTCAAGTGGCTGAAACGCAGAGGGTCACCCCCAGGTCGTCATCGCCGTTTCAAGATTCTGGACGATCGCCTCGAAGAACTTCTCGGTGGTCATCCACGGCTGGTTGGGGCCGATCAGGATTGCCAGATCCTTGGTCATCGCGCCGCTTTCGACGGTTTCGATGCAGACCCGCTCCAGCGTTTCGGCAAACTTCACCACATCGGGCGTGTCGTCGAACTTGCCGCGATAGATCAGGCCGCGCGTCCACGCGAAGATCGACGCGATCGGGTTGGTCGAAGTCTGCTTGCCCTGCTGGTGCTGGCGATAGTGGCGCGTGACGGTGCCGTGCGCCGCTTCTGCTTCCACGGTCTTGCCATCGGGCGTCATCAGCACCGAAGTCATCAGGCCGAGCGAGCCGAACCCTTGCGCAACAGTGTCGGACTGCACGTCGCCGTCGTAGTTCTTGCAGGCCCACACGAACTTGCCCGACCACTTGAGCGCCGAGGCGACCATGTCGTCGATCAGGCGGTGTTCGTAGACGATGCCTGCCGCCGCGAACTTTTCCTTGAAGCCTTCGGTGTCGAACACTTCCTGGAACAGATCCTTGAATCGGCCGTCATAGGCCTTGAGGATCGTGTTCTTGGTCGACAGATACACCGGCCAGCCAAGGTTCAGGCCATAGTTGAACGAGGCGCGGGCGAAATCGCGGATCGAATCGTCGAGGTTGTACATCGCCATCGCAACGCCACCCGACGGGTAGTTGAACACCTCGCGGTCGATCACTTCGCCGTTGTCGCCTTCCCAGATCAGGCGCAGCTTGCCCGGACCCGGAACGACGAAATCGGTGGCGCGGTACTGGTCGCCGAACGCATGGCGGCCGACCACGATGGGATCGGTCCAGCCCGGAACCAGGCGGGGCACGTTCTGGATCACGATCGGTTCCCGGAACACCACGCCGCCCAGAATGTTGCGGATCGTGCCGTTGGGCGACTTCCACATCTGCTTGAGGCCGAATTCCTCCACGCGCGCTTCATCGGGGGTGATCGTGGCGCACTTCACGCCCACGCCATATTCCTTGATCGCGTTGGCCGAGTCGATGGTGATCTGGTCGTTGGTCTCGTCGCGCTTCTCGACCGACAGATCGTAGTACTTCAGATCGATGTCGAGATAGGGGAGGATCAGCCGCTCGCGGATCCATTGCCAGATGATCCGGGTCATTTCATCGCCGTCAAGTTCGACGACCGGGTTCTTCACCTTGATCTTCGCCATGTTCGTCCTGTCCGCGTCCTGGGGGAGGTTTTGCGGTTCCCTTAGCAGGTGGGCAGCAACGTGCAAGGTGGGGGGCAAAAAGGCGCATCCGAACCTCAGGGGACTGGACAGCGCCGCTGTTGCGCGCCAAACCGCTTAATCGAACGATTAATCGTCACCAGATCGTGGAGGATGTCTCATGAGCGAAGCAGCCGAAGTTCTCACCGAAGTGGACGGCAACGTCCTGATCGTCACCATCAACCGGCCCGATGCCAAGAACGCGATGAACAAGGCTGCGGCCGAGGGCATTTCTGCGGCAATGGACCGGCTTGACGCCGATCCCGACTTGCGTGCGGCGATCCTCACCGGCGCAGGAGGCACGTTCTGTTCGGGCATGGACCTCAAGGGCTTTCTGCGCGGCGAGTCGCCCAGCATTCCCGGGCGCGGCTTTGGCGGTTTGTCGCAATGGACGCCCAAAAAGCCGGTGATCGCGGCCGTTGACGGCTACGCGCTGGCAGGGGGCATGGAGCTGGCCCTTTCGTGCGACCTGATCGTGGCCAGCGCCTCTTCCAGATTCGGCATCCCCGAAGCCAAGCGCGGTCTTGCCGCCGCTGCCGGGGGCCTGATCAAGCTGCCGCGCCAGATCCCGCCGCGCATCGCCATGGAACTGGCGCTTACCGGTGACTTCATCACCGCGCAGCGCGCCTATGAGCTGGGCTTCATCAACCAGATCGTCGACGGACCTTCGCTCGATGCGGCCAAAGTGCTGGCTGCACGAGTCGCCGAAAACGGCCCGCTCGCGCTTATCGCCAGCAAGGCGATCGTTCGCGATTCGCACGAATGGACCGAGGCAGAGATGTGGGACAAGCAGCAGGCCTACATCACGCCGGTGTTCACCTCGTCGGATGCGCGCGAAGGCGCCGCAGCCTTCGCCGAAAAGCGCAAGCCCAACTGGCAGGGCAAGTGAGCGCCAGCGCATGACATGATCGGACCGGCGCATGGCGGCAGGATTCCTGCTGCCATGCGCCGGTTGCAGTCGTGGGGCTGACCGGGCGGCCAACACCTGACGCCAGCAAGACACTGCGGCTGTTACGGAGGGTTGAGCTGCGACCAAATTAACCGTGTTGCACAAGGATAGGTGCCTGAAATTCCTTTGGGACCGGGTACCGACGCATGACAGTTGAAGGCGCCACAAGCACGGACAGCGGCTCGTTTGTTACACTTGATGCGGGCAACCTTGCCGCATTTCCGGCGATCAAGGCCATTGTCGCCCGGCACGCTCAGCCGGCGCTCGACCGGCTCTATGCTCGTATCTCTACCGATGCCACCACAGCCAGACTGCTACCCACTGCAGAACAACGCGATCGGGCGGCCAATGCCCAGTTGCAGCACTGGAACAAACTTTTTTCGACTGCCTTCGATACCGCGGCGATCGCCCGCGCCGAACGGGTCGGTCAGGTTCATGCCGACATCGGGCTGACGCCGAATTATTATGTCGGCAGCTATGCGCTGGTGCTTGAAACGCTGATCGAGCGGGCAATGAAATCGCACCCGATGGGGCGGTTGTTGGGACGCTCGCTGCGCCGGGCGCTGGCGTCGCTGGTCAAGACCGCTCTGCTCGACATGGAAGCCGCGCTTGGTGCCTATTTCAAGGCGGAGGAACGGGGCCGCAAGGACGTCATCGACCGCCTCGGCACCGCGCTCAAGGCCATGGCGGTCGGTGATTTGCGCGCGGAACTTTCCGGTATGCCGTCAGCCTACAACCGCATCGCCAGCGATTTTCACGACATGCGCCGCGAGATGAGCCAGATGATCGTGGCGATGACCGAAGCTGCGGACAACATCAACGTGGGCGCACGCGAGATCAGCGATGCCGCCGACGATCAGGCCCACCGCACCGAGCGGCAGGCGGCCGCTCTGGCTCGTGCATCCGAAGCCATGCGCCAGATCGCAAAAGGGGTCGAGACGACGGCAGAAAGCGCCCGCGACGTCAATGCAACGGTCGCGGAAGTCGACGAAAGCGCGCGGGCCAGCGGCGAGATCGTTCAGGACGCCATTGCCGCCATGGACAAGATCAAGATGTCCTCCGAAGAAATCGCCAAGATCATCGAGGTCATCGAAGGCATCGCGTTTCAGACCAATCTGCTGGCGCTTAACGCCGGGGTCGAAGCGGCGCGGGCGGGCGAGGCGGGCAAAGGCTTTGCCGTGGTGGCCAGCGAAGTGCGGGCGCTCGCCCACCGCACGACCGAATCAGCCAAATCGATCAAGAATCTGATCGGCAAATCGGGTCAGGACGTGGACGAGGGGGTCGATCTGGTCGGTCGCACCGGCACCGCGCTGGAAACGATCATCGAACGGGTGCGCGCCGCTACCGAGCAGACCAGCGAGATCGCCAGTTACGCTGAGCAGCAGACCGACAGACTGCGCGCGATCAGCACCGAAATCCACGAAATGGACACCAATACCCAGCAGAATGCCGCGATGGCCGAGCAGACCAACGCGGCCGCGCACGGGCTTTCGGAGCAAGCCGGGCGGCTGGCCACGCTCGTCGCCCGCTTCAAGCTTGAACACCGCCACACATTGCGCAAGTCCGGCGAAGTGTGGACCCCGGCACAACGCGCCGCGGCTGCAGCCAAGGGACACGTCGCGTCGAAAGCTGCCTGAGTTCGTCGGATCAGACCTCAGTCAGACACGAAAAAGCCGCCCAACTCACTGAGAGGGCGGCCTTTTTCGATGGTGGGCGTAGCAAGGATTGAACTTGCGACCCCTACGATGTCAACATAGTGCTCTACCACTGAGCTATACGCCCGCACCATCGTGTCCGCAGCCTCTCGGCCGTGGGAGCAGCCCTTTAACCGGGGTCTGCCCGGACTGCAAGAGGGCATTTAACATCAATTGAGGCGGCCTCGCGGGCCGGTTCTGGCAGGAACGGTCAGTGGATCGGCTGGCTGTTTCCGGCCAACGGATGATCGGCGAACACGCGTTCGACCTCGAGCACCAGATCGCGCAGATGGAAAGGCTTGGACAGGACACGGGCCTGCGGAGCTTCGCGGTTGGCCTTGAGCGTGACTGCGGCAAAACCGGTGATGAACATGACCTTGGTCGCCGGGCTGATCTCGCCACAGCGCTGGGCCAGTTCGATTCCATCCATCTCTGGCATGACAATGTCGGACAGCAGCAGATCGAAATGTTCGCGCTCAAGCAGCGGCACCGCTTCGGTTCCGCGATCGACCGCGACCACTTCATATCCGGCGTTTTCCAGCGCGCGGGCCAGATAGGTGCGCATGGCTTCTTCGTCTTCGGCCAGCAGGATGCGGATCATCGTCACTTTCGCTTCATCCAGAGTTGAGCATCGGGCATCGGCAAGGCGGCGCAAACGGCCAGGCCGACATCGCCTCTCGTCATTGTCGTACTCGCTTTACACCCCAATCGGTTAAGAATCTGCGGCCTGATCGGTAGCGCGTCTCTTTGACACGATCGCAAAAGGATTGCAGCGTCATTGCATGGACAAGGCGGACTCAGGCTTGCCCGATTCGGCATGCGATTCGGCGAACGCGGCACTTGCCGATTCGCACGGCGTGCATTCCGCAATGCCGCAGTCCCATCCCGCCGATCCGCCATGGTCGGCAGGCGGGGTCATCCCGGGACTGACAGGCGTTCCGGCGTTTTCGTACAGTCTGCCCGATCCCTCGCCGATCCCCGTGGTGATCGCCGTCCCGCATGCAGGGCGCGCCTATTCGGCGCAAGTGCTCGGCGCAATGCGGCACCCGCAGATCGCGGCGCCCCGGCTTGAGGACCGCCTGATCGATCTGATCGGGCTCGAAGTGGCGCGGGCGACCGGCGCCGGCATCCTGATTGCCCATGCGCCGCGAGCAATGATCGACCTCAATCGCGGGCCCGACGACATCGACTGGGACATGATCGTGGGTGGTCGGGCGGATGGTCATCAAAGCTTTCCCGCAGCGAAGACGGCGGCGCCC
Organism: Novosphingobium sp. FKTRR1; assembly: GCF_020404405.1. Lineage (GTDB taxonomy): Bacteria > Pseudomonadota > Alphaproteobacteria > Sphingomonadales > Sphingomonadaceae > Novosphingobium. The sequence continues at coordinate 39,957 of NZ_JAIZDA010000004.1, forward strand.
AGCGCCATCCACCGCGCCCGCAGTGGTTTGGGACTGGTCCCACGCCGTCTGCCCGCGCTGGGCGACGTATGGCGCTCCCGGCTAGAGCCCGACGAATTGGCAGCGCGCATCAACAATGTGCACGTTCCCTATCATGAAGCTTTGGGCACCATGCTTGAAGCGGTCTGCGCGCGGTGGGGAGCGGTGTTGCTCATCGATCTGCATTCGATGCCTCCGCTGGCCAGCGCTGGGCCGGGCGATGTGCCGCCGCGCCTTGTGGTGGGCGACCGCTTTGGCGCAGCGTGCGACGGGACCATCGTCAGCGCCATGTTCGCGGCCCTTACGGAGAGTCGCTGGCCGGTGGCGCATAACCGGCCTTATGCGGGGGGCTATGTGCTTGAGCGCCACGCCCGACGCCATCGCGGGGTCCACGGCCTGCAACTGGAAATCGACCGGCAAGCCTATCTCGACGGGCGGCTGGCAGAGCCGGGGCCGGGCTATGCCGGCGTGGTTGATATGCTGGCCGGGCTGGTGCGGCGTATTGCCGTGACCGTCGCCGAATGCGGGCGTGGCAGGCAACATTGGCGCGCTGCCGCCGAATAGCGGGTCGCACCGCCAGCCAAGCCGCCCGACATTGCATGGCCCTTGGTTTCGCAAGACAAACCAGACGGGCATCACAAGAAAAAACCACCTGGAGACACGCTCCAGGTGGCCAAGGTTCAGGGAGGAGGTGCACAAAGTGCACCGGTCACGTCGGGCCATGAGGGGAGCACCGCCGTGACATCTTTACAATAGGCAAAGACAAATCGTCATGCAAGTCAAATTGCGTGAATAGGGTAAAACCTAGTGTTCATCGCGTAGTCAGACTCATGAAGATTCAACGAATTGCGGCGCCGTTCCGGGTTACCGGAAGGCGCCGCTTCGGTGTTTTTGACGACCGCGCCCGACATTCCGTCTGGCGCAATCGTGGGGTCAGGTCAGCCGAGGCCGGGCAGATCGGGCAGGGCCGGCGCAGGCGCGGTGCCCTGTTCGGCCTGACGCTGGAAGATCGCGCTCATCAGTTCGAGCGAGAACACATGCGCATAGAGCAGCGGCAACAGGCCACTTTGCGCCCAGGCGCGCAATTGGTCGCCGCGCAGCTCGCGCAGCTTCTGCTGGTCGACCATCTGGAAGCCGCGATAGACGAACGGCTGGCCGCCCGTGTTCGGCTGGATCGAGACTTCGCCTTCCATCAGCAGCTTGTGCTTGCTGATTTCCTCGACGAAAGCCTGCGTACGCTGGCCAGCCTGTTCGAACTGTTCGCAGAACGACAGTGCGGCCTTGGTCGCTTCGGAGGGTTGATCGCCGTCGAACAGCGGCTCGCCATCTTCGAACGGACCGATCAGGCCGGCAGTCGGATCGAAGCACAGCGACAATTCTTCGCTATCGGGCTGCAGCTTGGCGAGCATGAACGGATAACGGCGGGCATAAGCCGGCAGGTAGACGTTGGGCTCGACGTTGCCGTCGGCATCGACGAACGTGTTGACGCCCTCGTTCAGGCCCAGCAGCGCCAGCGGAACGGGGTTGTCGCCGCTCGAAAAGATGATCGGGAAGTGGCGGGCGGCCTGGGGGAATTCCTCGACCGTCAGCGGTACGGCGTGTTGGCCGACCAGCCACTTGGCCTGATTCGCACCGCGCGCGCGCCAGGTGGCGTGGTCACGCAGGTTGACCGGTACCAGGTCATTGTAAAGCAGGGGCAGGTTGGCAGGCGCGCTGGCCATGGAATTACACTCCGTCAAGCATGGCACCGGAGCTTTGACCAGCCCCCGGTGGATGCGGTCGTTTAGGGGAGGGGGCCGGGCCGCGCAAGGCCACCTGCAACATCACTGTCATACAAACGCGCGGTTTTGGGCGCTTTATGGCAAGTTCGCGGAACGATTGTGTCGCCCCGCAGCAGGTGGGCGGCAGCTTGGTCAAAGTGGCGGGGTCAGATCAGTTTGCCGGGGTTGAGCAGTCCTTGCGGATCAAGCGCGTTCTTGACCGCGCGCAGCAGGGCCAGTGCCACCGGATCGCCGAGCCGCGCCAGTTCATCCCGCTTGAGTTGGCCGATGCCATGTTCGGCGCTGATCGACCCGCCCCATTGTGTGACAAGATCATGCACCATCCGGCTGATCGCCTTGCCATCACCTGCCTGCCAGCTTGCCGCGTCCACGCCCGCAGGCGCGAGCACGTGGTAATGGATGTTGCCGTCGCCCAGATGACCGAAGCCGACCGCCTTCGTCCCCGGCCATGCGGCCTCGATCTCGGGTGCAGTCTGTTCGACAAAATCGGGCATCAAAGCCACCGGCACGCTGATGTCGTGCTGCACGGCTGGGCCGATAGCCCGTTCTGCCGGGGCGATGTTTTCGCGCAAGGCCCAGAATGCTTCGGCCTGCGCCTCGCTGCTGGCGATCGTGGCATCGGCGATCAAACCTTGCTCCAGTGCCCCCACGAGGACACGCTCGGCCAGTTCGGGCAGGCGATCGGCAGCATCGGCATCGGCGACCAGTTCGATCAGGGCATGCCACGCATGGTCGCCCCCGATCGGGCGGCGCGCTCCGGGGAGATAGTCGAGCACGGCTTCGAGCGAATGGCGGGGTAGCACCTCAAAGCCTTCCAGCGCCTGCCCGGCAAGCGCTTCGGCATGGAGCAGCAGCCCCCTTGCTTGCGGCAGCGAATCGAGCCCTGCCCACAACACGGCGCGCGCCGCGACGGCAGGCTCCAGTTTGAGCGCGGCGGCGGTGACGATGCCCAGCGTGCCTTCCGACCCGATCAGCAACTGCTTGAGGTCAAAGCCGCGATTGTCCTTCTTCAACGGAACCAACTGGTTGAGCACGGAACCGTCGGGCAGCACTGCCTCGACCCCCAGCGTGAGCGCACGCATCGAGCCGTGCCGCAGCACTTGGGTGCCCCCGGCATTGGTCGAGATCAGTCCGCCGACCGTAGCCGAACCCTTGCCACCAAGCGACAGCGGGAAGCGCAGGTTCTCGCGCTCGGCTGCCTCATGCAGCACCTGCAACACGACACCTGCCTCGCACGTCACGGTTCTGGCCGATCTGTCCAATGCGCGAATCGCGTTCATCCGGCGCAGCGACAGCACGATCGCGGTACCGCTGTTATCAGGAGTGGCACCACCCGACATGCCGCTGTTGCCACCTTGCGGTACGATCGGCACCCCGTGCGCCGCGCAAAGGCGGACGATTGCGGCAACTTCGTCCGTGCTGGCGGGCGAAGCCAGGCCAAGCGTCCGTCCGGTGAACCGTCCGCGCCAATCGGTCAGCCATGGCGCGATCTGGTCTGCGTCGGTCGTAAAGCCGCGCTGGCCAAGCAAAGCGAGCGCAGCGACGATGAAATGGCCGAGGCGATCGTCGGGCAAGTCCGACTGCAGGGACGGGCTGGAGGTCATGTTGGCGGGCTAAGCCCGCGCGGGCGGGTCGGCAATGGATTTTTGCCGCGCCCCTGCGTGCCTCAATGGCCTCGTTGCAAATGGCATTGCTTTGGGCAACGCCCTGTCGCATCGATGATGCAGGTTAAGCGGGTGTTCAACCGCGCCAGCTATCGAGAGTGTGTCCACGGTCAAGACGCATCAGAATGGCCCTGGGATTTGAGGGACTGCAAGCGCAACCGCGACGATGATGATGTCTGGCTTCCTGTTAGCGGTATCGGCGCTGTTGCTGCCTCGGACGCCGCCTGTCACGGACAGGGCGCGGTCAGGCTGGAGCACGTCCGGGCCAGCGCTGATCCGGGCTGAAGACACGTCGGTCGACCAAGCACCCGGCGACAACGGGATGGGTACGCTCTCTGCTCTGATCGATGACATACGCTGGGAGCAGGTGCGGATCGAACAACGGCTCATCATTCGAATCGCGCCCGGCGGCCCCCGGCCAGACCCGTTCCGCGACATCGGTCCGCCTGCTGTCGTGCGACTGCGCGAGAAAAAGTCCGCAAAATGCCTGTCGGTGTCCGGCATCTTCGGCTCAAGGCCGGTTTCGGATTCACGGCTGGTACTGTTCATGCGCGACCGGCGGCTGATGGGCGCCGATCTTGATCGCATGTGCAATGCACGCGATTTCTATTCCGGGTTCTATGTCGAATCGGCCAGCGATGGGCAGTTGTGTGCCAAGCGCGACACGATCCACTCGCGCGCCGGAACAACCTGCACCATTGCGCGTTTGCACGAATTGGAACCATGACGGAGCAACCGGCGGTGCGTCGGCACCGGCATTTCTTGACTTTACCGCGCTGATCGGCAAAGCGCGCAACCATTGGTAACGATGCGCCGGATTGCGCAGTCCGGCGTCGTCGTCGGTCTGTTACTGCCGTTCCCTTTTTACTCCGGAAACCTGCTCCGCATGAAATTTGCCGACCTCGGCCTGTCCGAAGAATTGCTGAAGTCGGTGATCGATGCCGGCTATGATGAGCCGACGCCGATTCAGGCGCAGTGCATCCCTTCCGTGCTGATGATGCGCGACATCATCGGCATTGCCCAGACCGGCACCGGCAAGACCGCCGGGTTCGTATTGCCGATGATCGACATCCTTGCGCATGGCCGTCGTCGTGCGCTGATGCCCCGCTCGCTCATCCTTGAACCGACGCGTGAGCTTGCCGCGCAGGTCGCCGAAAACTTTGAAAAGTACGGCAAGAACCACGATCTCAAAATGGCGCTGCTGATCGGCGGCGTACAGATGGGCGATCAGGTCAAGGCACTGCAGGACGGGGTCGACGTGCTGATCGCCACGCCGGGCCGCCTCATGGACTTGTTCGAACGCGGCAAGATCCTCTTGACCGGTTGCGATCTGCTGGTGATCGATGAAGCCGACCGCATGCTCGACATGGGGTTCATTCCCGATATCGAGACCATCTGTTCGAAGCTTCCGGCTACCCGTCAGACGCTGCTGTTTTCGGCCACGATGCCGCCGCCGATCAAGAAACTGGCCGACAAGTTCCTGTCGAACCCCAAGTCGATCGAAGTGGCGCGCCCGGCGTCCAACAACACCAGCATCGTCCAGCACAAGGTCAAGGTTGCCAGCCGCGCCAAGCGCGAAGTGCTGCGCCATTTGCTGCGGACCGACAACGTGACCACGGCGATCATCTTCGCCAACCGCAAGACGACCGTGCGCGAGCTGGCCAAGAGCCTGCAGAGCCACGGCTTTTCGGCTGGTGAAATTCACGGGGACATGGACCAGTCGGCGCGCAACGCCGAACTGCAGAAGTTCAAGGACGGCGCGATCGACATCCTGTGCGCGTCCGACGTCGCCGCGCGCGGACTCGACGTGAAGGGCGTAAGCCACGTCTTCAACTTCGACACGCCCTGGCATCCCGATGACTATGTCCATCGCATCGGCCGTACCGGTCGCGGTGGCGCCACCGGCCGCGCTTTCACGCTGGTTGCGCCCGAGGATGCCGAGGCGATCGACAATGTCGAAAAGCTGACCGGGTTCAAGATCCCGGAAATGGTCGTCAACCTCGGTGGCTCTGCGGTGCCCGAACCGGCACGCGGCGATCAGGCTGAGGAGCGGAGCGCGGGTGGACGCAGGGCGCGTACCGAGCGACCCGGTCGTTCAGACCGTCCTGCCCGTGGCGAACGTCCTGCTGCTGCCGAGCAGTCCGAGCGGCCGGCCCGGGGCGAACGCCGTCCGCGGACGAGCAGGACTGAGCGCGACGCAGAGCCTGTCGCGGTGGCAGCACCAGCAGCGCCAGCGCCAGCGCCTGTCAAGCGGCCTGAACCGTCCCCTGCAACCCGTGCCGAAGCAACCCCGCCCAAGGCACCGGCTCGGCGCGCCGAAGCCGCCAAGGAAGGCAGCAATGCGCCACAGCGGATTCCGGCGCAGCCTTCACCGGTTGCCTCCGATTGGAACGGCCCAGTGCCCGGTTTCCTGCACGTTTCGGCGTTGAACTGAGTTCTGGGAACTGAACTCGGGGCACTGAATTCTGCGAACTGGTTTCAGTGCACTGTCTCCTTATACCAAGCGCTTGAATGCACGGCTGTTTCATCCTGCATTAACCAGTGCGCGTAACGAGAACGTGCTGGTGCCAACGGGACGGGTCGTTTGAATTAAACGATTTTTTCTCGAAGCCTGATCGGGTCCGGTAAGATTCACCGGGCATTCGTTAACGTTTTCTTCGGAATTGTAGCCCAATCGTTAATCAATCCCGCGATTCATGCGGGGCTGACGAGGGTTGGTTTCATGGCTTTCCTGCGCCGACTGTTCATCAACGAACGGGCTGCGACCGCGATCGAATACAGCCTGCTTACCTCGCTGATTGCGGTTTCGGCGGTCACGGCGATGGCGGGACTTGGCGATTCGCTGTCCGTGTCGCTGAATATCCTGTCGAACAAGGCGGAGGCTGCAAAGACCGCGCGCTGATCGAAGCCGAGCAGCTTACGCGGCAGGTTTGACGAAGCTGTCGATCACGCGCTTACGCCCTGCCGTCTCGAAATCGATTTCCAGCTTGTTGCCTTCCTGGGCGGCAACGGTCCCATAACCAAACTTGTCGTGGAAAACGCGCGTGCCGATGTGAACGTCGGTACGCGGTTTGCTGGCAAAACTGGCGGCGCTGCGCGATGGCTCGGCAATTCTGCGCGGCACCGGATTGAAATCCTGTGTTGCGGCTGCGCGTTGCCAGCCTGGACCGCGCGATGCCGCCTTGCCGGGCTGGTTGCGCACCACATCGGCAAACGGATCGGCATGTTCAGACCACTGTGCGCGCCACAGCGAAGCACCGCCCGACAGGGTGGTTTCCTCTTCGATATGCTCGGCGGGCAGTTCGCCGATGAACCGGCTGGGGATCGAACTGGTCCACTGGCCATAGATGCGGCGATTGGCGGCATGGATGATCGTGCAGCGCCGTCTTGCGCGGGTGATCGCCACGTATGCCAGCCTGCGTTCTTCTTCCAGACTGGCGAGGCCCCCTTCATCAAGCGAGCGCTGCGAGGGGAAAACCCCTTCTTCCCAGCCGGGCAGGAACACCTGATCGAATTCAAGGCCCTTGGCGCCGTGCATGGTCATGATCGTGACCTTTTCGGTGTCGGCCGCGTTCTCGTTGTCCATCACCAGACTGACATGCTCGAGGAAGTCGCCGAGCGTCTCGTACTCCTCCATCGCCCGCGCCAATTCGGTGAGGTTTTCCAGCCGCCCGCTCGCCTCTGTGCTCTTTTCAGCCTGAAGCGCTGCGGTGTAGCCGCTTTCCTCAAGCATGGTGCGCACCAGTTCCGCCGGGGTCAGCGTGGCGACGTTGTCGCGCCAACGCGCAAAGTCGCGGATCAGCGCAATCAACGTGTTGCGCGCGCGGGCGGGCAGTTCGTCGGTGTCGCAAATGTCGAGCGCGGCGCGCAGCAATGGCACCGACTGCGCCCGGGCAAAGCGGTGCAGCTTTTCCAGCGTCTTGTCGCCAAGCCCCCGCTTGGGGGTATTGTAGATTCGCTCGAACGCCAGATCGTCGGACGGGGACGAGATCAGCCGCAAGTAGGCGAGCGCATCGCGGATTTCAGCGCGCTCGTAGAAGCGAAAGCCGCCGACGATCCGGTAGCCGAGCCCGATCTGGATGAAGCGATCCTCGAACTCACGCGTCTGGAACTGGGCGCGCACCAGAATGGCCACGCGATCCAGTGGCAGGCCCTCGCGTTCGAGCCGCTCGATGTCCTCGCCCACCCGGCGCGCTTCTTCGGGTCCGTCCCACACGCCGATCACGCGGACTTTGTCGCCGCCGTCCCGTTCGGTCCACAGCGTCTTGCCCAATCGTTCCGAGTTCTCGGCAATGAGGCCCGATGCGGCACCCAGAATGTGCGGGGTGGAGCGATAGTTCTGTTCGAGCCGGATCACCTTGGCGCCGGGAAAATCCTTTTCAAACCGCAGGATGTTGGCGACTTCGGCGCCGCGCCATGAATAGATCGACTGGTCGTCGTCACCCACCACGCAGATGTTCTTGCGGGTCTGTGCGATCAGCCGCAGCCACAGATACTGCACCGCGTTGGTGTCCTGATATTCGTCTACCATCACGTACTTGAAGCGCTGCTGGTAGCTTTCGAGCACATCGCGCTCACGCCGGAAAATGTTGAGCATGTGCAACAGGAGATCGCCGAAATCGCAGGCGTTGAGCGCGCGCAGCCGATCCTGATACAGCGTATAGAAACGCTGCCCCTTGCCGTTGGCCCAGGCCTCGTTTTCCAGCGCATCAAGGTCGGCGGGGTTGTAGCCGCGGTTCTTCCATCGGTCGATCAGTCCGGCCAACTGGCGCGCCGGCCAGCGCTTGTCGTCGATGCCCTCGGCCTGAATCAACTGCTTGAGCAGGCGCAACTGATCGTCGGTGTCGATGATCGTGAAGTTGCTTTGCAGCCCGACCAGTTCGGCATGACGACGCAGCATTCGCGCGGCGATGGCGTGAAACGTGCCCAGCCATGGCATCCCTTCGACCGCCGGGCCGATCAGCGCGCCAACGCGTTCGCGCATCTCGCGCGCGGCCCTGTTCGTGAACGTCACGCACAGGATCTCGCTAGGCCAGGCCTTGCGTTCGCGCAGCAGATTGGCGAGGCGCGCGGTCAGGGCGGCAGTCTTGCCGGTGCCGGCGCCGGCCAGCATGAGCACGGGCCCTTCGCTGGTCAGCACGGCTTCGCGCTGCGGCGGATTGAGGCCATCGAGCCAGGCGTTGTCGGCGGCGGCGGAGTCGGGATGCGCAGGAACGGTCACGCCGGAACGATTAGGGAACATGATCGCGCAGAGCAAGGGGGGGCCGCGCTAGGCGGTTCTATTTGTCGTAATATTCCTGTTCGTAGTCATCGTGGTCGTGGTACGATTCGTGGTTGGCGCGCTCGTTGTGCTCTTTCAATTCATCCTCACGGATTCTGCGAGCCACGCGTTTGGCCGTGTCGGAATTGGCCACGCTATCGATAACCATCACCGTGCCGGTGCCAAGCATCGCGCACGAGGCAACGCTCAACAGCCAGATGAACAAAATACCCGCAAAAATGTACTTGATGAATTGCATTGCTGCAGCCCCCGCTGATGCATCCATTTTGGCGGTATGAGGTTGTGGTTTCGTTAAGCCGTGCAGGTTTTTTCAGGGTCAGCCCATTGGTGAAAGAGCTTGTTACTGATTGTCATACTTGCAAATAGGATGATCGCTGGCTTGACCAAGTGCCTGAAGCGGAGCGTTGGCGGCGAAGGCGTAACCAGGTGTTGGCCGCCGCTGCATCGAACGCTATGCGGCCAAAGTAAGCTCAGCCGGGCATGATCAGCCGTGACCGGCTTGGAAGGGGAAGCCGCAGATGCATCCGATCAGGCGCCATGCGCGCATCCTTATGGCCAGTTTGGTGGGGACTGCGGTCGAGTTTTACGACTTCTATATCTATGCCACGGCGGCCGCGCTGGTGATCGGGCCGCTGTTCTTCCCGGTGCAATCGCCCGCCGCGCAGGTGCTGCTTTCGTTCATGACGCTGGGGTTGGCGTTCGTGGCGCGTCCGTTGGGGGCGATCGCGTTCGGCCACTTCGGCGATCGGCTTGGCCGAAAATCGACGCTGGTGGCGTCGCTGATGCTGATGGGGGCGTCGACTCTGCTGATCGCCTTCCTGCCGACGTATGCGATGGCTGGTCCGGTTGCGCCTGCGCTGCTGTGCGTACTGCGGTTCGGGCAAGGGTTCGGGCTTGGCGGTGAATGGGGCGGGGCATCGCTGCTGGCGGTCGAGAATGCGCCAAAGGGATGGGAATCACGCTTTGGCTCAGCCCCGCAATTGGGGGCTCCGCTGGGCTTTCTGTTTGCCAACGGGTTGTTCCTGCTGCTGGGTGCGACGTTGTCCGAGGCCGATTTCGTGGCATGGGGCTGGCGCTTGCCTTTCCTTGCCTCGGTGCTGCTGGTCGGCGTGGGCTTGTGGGTGCGCTTGCGGATCGGCGAGACCGCCGCATTTCGCGAAGCGCGCGACCACTCGGCGCCTCCTGCCGTCCCCGTCGGTCGCCTGTTGCGTCACCATCCGGGCGCGGTGCTGGCAGGCACGGCGGGTGTGGTTGCCTGCTTTGCCGTGTTCTACCTTGCCACCACGTTCGCGCTGTCTTTCGCCACGACCAAGCTGGGCTACTCCAAGCAGGCGTTTCTGGCGGTGCAACTGGGGGCCAATACGTTTCTTGCGCTGGGAATCATCTTTGCCGGAGCCTGGGCCGACCGGACGAGCGCTGCGCGGGTGTTGTCGGTCGGGGCGGGGCTGACGGCGCTGGTAGGTCTTGGCTTTGGCAGCGGGCTCGGCTCGGGTCAGTTGCCGATCGTGTTCGTGACGCTGTCGGCGGCGCTGTTCGTGATGGGGCTGGTCTACGGACCGGTAAGCAGTTGGCTGCCGACGTTGTTCCCGGTCGAGGTGCGCTACACCGGCATCTCGGTGGCGTTCAACCTTGGCGGGATCATCGGCGGCGCACTGGCGCCGTTTGCCGCAAGCTGGCTTGCGGCTGCGGGCGGCACCGCCTTTGTCGGGCTGTTCCTGACCGTAGCTGGCGCCGTCACGTTTGCCGGGGTCCGGTCCGCCTCGCGCAGAACGGCCTGAGCCCGAGCTTACGCCGGATTTGTGCGCCGGAACAACGAGATCAAAGCCTTGCCCACCTTGCGCTCGGCATCGAGCGTGCACGAGCGGATCTGCGGCGGTTCGCTGGCGGCGGTTTCCAGACTGATCCACGTCGCTTCGCCGATCCAGCCCAGCCGCACCAGCTTGTCGATCGCCACCGCGCCCGCGCCGGTGCCATAGGGTGGATCGAGGAACACGACATCGAGCGGTGCCTTGGCCACGCCCAGCGACATGACCGAACAGGCGCGCACATCGCACTGGGCTTGCGCGCGCAAGTTGGCGATGTTGGCACGGATGGCGCGGATCGCGGGCGGATCCTGCTCGACGATTATCGCGCTGGCGGCCCCGCGCGACAGCGCCTCAAGCCCCAACGCGCCCGACCCGGCAAACAGATCGGCCACCGCCAATCCGTCAAAGCTGCCAAGGCGGCTGTTGAGCATCGAAAACAGCGTTTCGCGCGTGCGGTCCGATGTCGGCCGGGTGGCTTCGCTCTCGGGCACTTGCAGCTTTCGGCCACGCCATTGCCCGGCAATGATCCGCAAGCTCATGCGCGGCCCCTCATGCCTTCAAGCTCTTGCGGAAACGCTCGACCATGACTTGCGGGATTTCCTCGGCAGCGCCGCGCGGCAGGTCGGCCAGTTCGAACGGGCCATAAGCCGTGCGGATCAGGCGAGACACCTGCAGCCCGATGAATTCGAGCACGCGGCGCACTTCGCGGTTCTTGCCTTCGGTCAGGGTCATCTCGATCCACTGGTTGCGCCCGGTGCGGCGCTCCATATTGGCGTTGATCGGACCATAGCGAACGCCCTCGATCTCTATGCCCGCCATCAGTTCTTCCAGACGGGGCTGGCTGATGTCGCCAAAGGTTCGCGCGCGATAAGTGCGCGGCACGCCGGTGGCGGGCAGTTCCATCGCCCGCTTGAGTTCGCCGTCGTTGGTCAGCAGCAGCAGCCCTTCGGTACTGAGGTCGAGCCGCCCGACCGGCATGACCCGCGGCGTGCCGGGGGGCAGCGCATTGATCAGTGCGTTGTAGATCGTCGGGCGTCCGGCGGGATCGCGCTCGGCGGTGATCAGGCCTTCGGGCTTGTGAAAGCGGAACAGGCGGGTGGCAGCGGCAGGACCGACCAGCGTGTCATCCACCGATACGCCGCGCAGCGATGTGAGCACGGTGGCCGGAGTGGTGATGACTTCACCGTTCAGTTTGACCCGGCCTTCGCTGATCAGGCGTTCGACTTCGCGGCGGCTGGCAACACCTGCGCGCGCGAGCAGCTTGGCAATACGGTCGCCTTCACCCAGTTCAGATGGCTTGTGCACGACCGGTGCCTTGCCTGCGGCGGGCACTCGGGGCGGGCGTTGGCCGGCGTGGACGATCGGCGCTCCGGCAGCAGCCCTTCCGCCAAACGGGCCGTCCGAGCGCCGCGAACCGACGCTCAGGTTGCCGGGCGTGCCACGGCGATCGGGCGCCACACCGGCATAGCCGCGCGGCTGGACCGACCGGGGCGTGGACCCGGTTCCGGCTGAGGGCCTGGCACTATAGGGCTTGGCTGCAGGATCGTCCTTGCTGCGTGGCGTCGCTGCCCGCGCCGGGGCGGAAGACGTGCGCTCGCCATAGGGCTTGCCGCTGCGCGGGGCTTCCTGCGGCTCGGAACGGTCTCGGGGCTTGCGATTGCGGTCTGTGGCAGTCCGTTCGCCTGAAATCTTGCCTGTGGTCACCCATTCGCCAGCGGTGTCATCGCGCTGGCGACCACGCCGACCTCGGCCTGCGCTGCTCTTGTCACCGAAGTTCTTGCCATCGGTGGGGGTCCGGTCACCTGCGGCGGGGCCACGAGGGCCACCGCGCGAAGCGCCTTTGGGAGCGGCGGGCCGTCCCGGGCGGCCGCTCTTGTCTTTTGGAGGAAATGCCATCTTGTGCCCATAGCGGGGGATGAGGCGCGCGTCACCCCTAGCCTTGGCGGGAAAGCCCGTTAGTCTGCAAGATCGAAGCGATATCCGCGAACATCGGGTTTCGTTGTGGCATCAAGACCCGCGAAAGGACATCCATGGCATCGACCGCCGCGCCGCGCCCCAAAGGCTGGCGCTTGTTGCGCGTGGCGCTGAGCAACCGCAAGTCGGGCACGATGCTGGGCTTCGGTTTCGCCTCGGGCCTGCCCTATGCACTGCTGATCGGTACGCTCAACGCGTGGCTGGGCGAAGCCAAGGTCGACCTTGCCACCATCGGCGTGCTGTCGTGGATCGGCCTGTCGTACTCGTTCAAGTTCCTGTGGTCGCCGCTGGTGGACCGGCTGGCCCTGCCGGGGCTGGGCACACTGGGGCGCCGCAAAAGCTGGATCGTGCTGTGCCAGATCGTGCTGGTGCTGGCTTTCGCAGGCCTTGCCGCGACCGATCCGGTCCATGCCATCGGCACGTTCGCGCTGTTTGCATTCCTCGCCGCGCTTGCCTCTGCCACGCAGGACGTGGCGATCGACGCCTGGCGGATCGACGTGGCGGACGAGATCGCGCCGGTCGAATTGCTCTCGTCGATCTATCAGTTCGGCTACCGCATCGCTTCGATTGTCGGCGGAGCGCTGGCGCTGGTGCTGGCCGGGCGGCTGGGCTGGCCGCTGGTCTATCTGCTGATGGCCGGGTTCATCGCGCTGATCGTGATCGTCACTTTGCGCGCGCCCGATACACCGCGCGGCGGGCAGGGTGCGCTCTATGCCGCGCTGGGTGAGGCGGGAGCATTGGACCCGCGCGCCCGTGCAGTGGCGCTGATCGTGGTCGGGCTGAGTTGGGCATGGGCCATCGGCACGATCGCGCACTTCATGATCGGCATGCTCAGCCCTCTGCCGCCAGGGCAGAAGCACCCCTCCGTGGGCGATTTTACGCGCACCATGGCGCCATGGATCGTGGCCGCGACAGTGGCGGTACCCTTGATCGTGGCGGCGGTGACCAACGCGTTGAAGGCGCGCGGCATGGCGGTTCTGACCGGGCCTGACACGCGCAAGGGCGCGGTGCGCAACGCGGCCGACCATCTCTATGTCGCGCTGGTATCGCCGCTGGCCGAACTGTCCGGTCGATTGGGCTGGGGCGTGCTCGTGGTGATCGGCATGATCCTGACCTACACCTTGTGCTACAACATCTGGTCCAGCTTCGCCTTTCCGTTCTACCTCGAATATCTGCACTACACCAAGGACGAGGTGGCCTTTGCATCCAAGCTGTTCGGCATTTTCATGACGATAGCCGGGATCAGCCTTGGCGGCTTTCTGTTCCTGCGGCTGGGGCGGATGCCGACGATCCTGATCGGCGCGGTGCTGCCGGTGCTGGGCAATTTCGTCTATGCCGACCTTGCCGAAGGGGCGGTGCATATCGACGCGGTGGGCAGCGCGATCGGCTTGAAGGCGCTGTTCGGTCTGTTCGGCTTTGACGAGCGGATGATCCGGCTGTTGCTGGCAATCAGCTTCGAGAATGTGTCCACCGGCATCGCGGGCGCGGCCTTCGTCGCTTATCTGTCGGGCATCGTCAGCAAGAATTACACGGCGGTGCAATATGCGCTGCTGTCCTCGCTGACGTTCCTCATCGGATCGCTGGGGCGCGGCATCGCGGGTGAGGCGTTCGATCTCTATGGCTATGCCACCGTGTTCCGCTGGACGGCGGCAGCGGGCGGTGTGGCGGTGGTGTTCGTACTGCTGGAATGGCTGCGGACGGGGCGGGAGATCAAGCTGAGCGAGCCGACCGGACAGATTGGTTGAACCCGATCAATCCGGCACTTCACCGTTTCGCCGCAGCACGTCACCGGCAAGGTAGAGCGAACCCGCAATCAGCACGTCGCCATCACCGGGCAGGGCCGCCAGCGCCTGCGCCACATCGGCAAAGCTGTGCACGGGCAGGCGGGTGAACGGCGCGAAGTCCTCGGGCCGATGCGCGTCATGCCCCGGTGCGGGAACGATCGAGACCGACAGCACGCGGTCGGCCAGAGGGGTCAGGATCGCGGCGGGATCTTTGCTCGAAAGCATGCCCATGATCAGATGCATCGGCGGCAGCGGCGCGAGATGGCGGGCGATGGCAAGTCCGGCGTCTGGGTTGTGCCCGCCATCGAGCCAGACCGTGCGATTGCCCGCAAGCGCGGTCAGCGGGCCGTCGGACAGGCGCTGCAACCGCGCGGGCCAGCGCGCGGCGCGGATGCCCTGCGCCATCGCTTCCGGGCTGACTTGCACCGCATCCTGATGACGCAACATGGCGACGGCCAGCGCGGCGTTGTCGCCCTGATGGACACCGGGCAGCATGGGCAGGGGCAAGTCGAGCGATCCTGACGCGTCGCGATAGGCGATGCCGTCTGCGCTCACGTCCGCCCACCAGTCGCGACTGCGCAGCACGACCGGCGCACCGATCCTTGCAGCGGTTTGAAGTACCGATGACAACGCCGGTTCGGGATACGTCTGCGTCACCAGGGGCGCGCCCGGCTTGGCGATGCTGGCCTTTTCAAAGGCGATGCGCGCCAATGGCTCTGCGGGGGTGCCAGCCTCGGGAACCAGCAGGAACGCTTCGTGGTCGATGCCGAGCGTGGCGATGCCGCAAACCGCCGGGCTTTCCAGCACGTTGGTTGCGTCGAGCCGTCCGCCAAGGCCGGTCTCGATAACGCAGGCGTTGGCATGCGTCTCGGCAAAGGCCAGAAACGTGGCGACCGTCGTCACTTCGAAGAAGCTGGGGCCCAGATCCTCGCTGGCATCGAGCACACGGCCCAGCAGGTCGGCCAGATGGTCATCGCCGACCAGTTGCCCGGCAATGCGGATGCGTTCGTTGTAGCGGACCAGATGCGGCTTGGTCGCGCTATGGACGGTCAGCCCTTGCGCCTCCAGAATGGCGCGCAAATAGGCGCAGGTCGAGCCTTTGCCGTTGGTCCCCGCAACATGGAACACCGGCGGCAGGCGCCGCTGCGGATCGCCGAGCCGCGCGCACATCGTGCGCACGGTGTCGAGCCCGAGCCGCCCTTGCGGCAGGCTCAACGCGCCCAGCCGGTCAAGCTGCGCCTGCACCCGCGGGTTTTCGGATATGGCGAAGTCTTTCACGAAGGCGCCTTACGCCGCCGCCTTGCCCGCCATAAGGTAGTCGAGCACCGTGGCCAAGGTAGCCTTCAGGTCGCGGCGATGGACCACCATGTCGAGCATGCCATGGGCGTGCAGGTATTCGGCGCGCTGGAAGCCTTCGGGCAGCTTTTCGCGGATCGTGTCCTGAATGACGCGCTGCCCGGCAAAGCCGATCAGAGCGCCCGGTTCGGCAATCTGTACGTCGCCCAGCATGGCATAGCTGGCGGTGACGCCCCCCGTGGTGGGATCGGTCAGTACGACGATATAGGGCAGCCCCGCCGCATGCAGCAGCGAGATCGCCACCGTGGTGCGGGGCATCTGCATCAATGACAGGATGCCTTCCTGCATGCGTGCGCCACCGGCAGCGGTGACGGCGATGTAGGGCGCCTTTTCCTTGATCGCGGCCCGGACCCCGGCAATGAATGCATCGCCCACCGCCATGCCCATCGACCCGCCCATGAAGGCGAATTCCTGAACGCCAACCACGGCCTTGTGCCCGTTGATCGTGCCGACGCCGTTGGTCAGCGCATCGGCATGCGGATTGGCGGCGCGGGCGGCCTTGATCCGGTCGACGTAGCGCTTGGAGTCACGGAACTTGAGCGGGTCGTCCTTGACCTTGGGCGCGGGCAGCAGGGTGAAACCGGGGTCAAGCAGTTGCGACAGCCGCGCATCGGCACCGATGCGGCCGTGGTGTTCGCAACGCGGGCAGACCGACAGGTTTTCCTGGTAGTCCTTGACGAACAGCATCTCGGCACACGACGGGCACTTGATCCACAAGTTGTCGGGCGTGTCGCGCTTGGGCGTGAACGGCAGCGCGTTGCGGACTTTGGTGATCCAGCTCATACCCGGATACTCCTCACAATGTGCCCTTGCGGGCGGCGTGAACGGCATCGGCCAGCGCGCGGACAAGGTCTCGCACCGGGCCTGCGGCATTCGCGCCATGCTGTTGGACAAGGTCGATGATCGCCGAGCCGACGACCACGCCATCGGCCACGGCCGCAATCGGCCCGGCCTGTTCGGGGGTGCGCACGCCGAAGCCGACGGCGATCGGCACTTGCGCGGTCTGCTTGATCCGCGTCACCGCTTCCTCGATGCTGGCGAGCGCGGCCGACTGCTTGCCGGTGATCCCGGCGACCGACACGTAATAGAGGAAACCTGACGATCCATCGAGCACAGCGGGAAGCCGCGCATGATCGGTGGTCGGCGTGGCCAGACGGATCGGGCTGATGCCCTTGGCGCGCAGCGAGGGCCCGAGCTCGGCGTCCTCTTCGGGCGGAATGTCGACGCAGATCACGCCATCGACGCCCGCATCGGCGCAGGCATTGGCAAACCATTCGGGCCCGCGCACGATCATCGGGTTGGCATAGCCCATCAGCACCAGCGGCACATCAGGATGGCGCGCGCGGAAGTCCTTGGCGATGCGGAAGATGTCGGCGGTCCTGGTCCCCGCACCGAGCGCGCGCAAGTTGGCCAACTGGATCGCCGGGCCATCGGCCATCGGATCGGTGAACGGCATGCCCAGTTCGATCACATCGGCCCCGCCCTCGACAAGCGCATCAAGGATGGCGGGCGTGGCGGCGGGCGTGGGATCGCCCCCGGTGACGAAGCAGACGAGCGCCGGATGGCCCTTGGCGAAGGCGGCAGAGAGGCGGGTGGTCACTTGGCCCGCTCCCCTTGAGGGGAGTGGGTTGGGCTTCGAAACGTCATATCGAACTACCTTCGTCACCCTGAACTTGTTTCAGGGTCCATTTTGCCGGTTGTGCTGAGGAATGCGGCATAATGCCAACATCACCGCCGATTCTGGAATTGCTGGCACCGCGTCTGATGCCCGATGGACCCTGAAACAAGTTCAGGGTGACAAGGGCCGGGACAGCTTGCTGGCCAATGCTCACAACACTTTGCATCGGGATCATCTCTTGAATTTCCAAATCGCTGCAACCCCGCACAGGACTGAAGTCGCAAAAGCGATTAGTGCTGCCGTCGCGACTACATAGCCAAAACCAACAATCGAGCAATCATACACACAACGTGGCGCTGCTGTGTCGGTAGGTTGCCAACGGAATGCGCCAGAGTTCAACCACTGCAGTAAGGCAAGTGCAGTAGTCAGCAAGGCGGCGCAGGACACAGCATAGTGCCCCGCGCCCAGCCTCACAACGTAACCCCCAGATGCTCCGCGACCGAGAAGATGTCCTTGTCGCCGCGGCCGCACAGGTTGGCCAGGATGATCTGGTCCTTGTCCATCGTCGGGGCGATCTTCTTGACCGCGGCGATGGCGTGGGCGGGCTCCAGCGCGGGGATGATGCCTTCGGTGCGGCACAGCAACTGGAAGCCGTCGAGCGCCTCGGTGTCGGTGACCGAGGTATATTCCACCCGGCCGTTTTCCTTGAGCCAGGCGTGTTCCGGCCCAATCCCGGGATAGTCCAGACCTGCCGAGATCGAATGGCCTTCAAGGATCTGGCCGTCCTCGTCCTGCAGCAGATAGGTCTTGTTGCCGTGGAGGACGCCCGGCTTGCCACCGGCAAGGCTGGCGGCGTGCAGGTCGTGCAACCCGTGGCCCGCAGCCTCCACGCCCAGCATCTTGACGCTGGGATCATCGAGGAAGGGGTGGAACAGGCCGATGGCGTTGCTGCCGCCGCCGATGGCCGCGACCAACAGATCGGGCAGGCGATTGATGCGGCTGAGCATCTGCGCGCGCGCCTCACGCCCGATCACGCTCTGGAAGTCGCGGACGAGTTCGGGGTAAGGATGCGGACCGGCGGCGGTGCCGATGATGTAGAACGTGTTGTGCACGTTCGCCACCCAGTCGCGCAGCGCCTCGTTCATCGCGTCCTTGAGCGTGCCGGCGCCTGCGGTAACGGGCACCACTTCGGCGCCCAGCAGCTTCATGCGGAACACATTGGGCGCCTGGCGCGCCACGTCGGTTGCGCCCATGAAGATCACGCAAGGCAGGCCGAAGCGCGCGCAGACGGTGGCCGTGGCGACGCCGTGCTGACCCGCGCCGGTTTCCGCGATGATCCGCGTCTTGCCCATGCGGATGGCCAGCAGGATCTGGCCGATGCAGTTGTTGATCTTGTGCGCGCCGGTGTGGTTGAGCTCGTCACGCTTGAACCACACTTGCGCGCCGCCCAATTCCTCGGTGAGGCGGGGGGCGAAGTACAACGGGCTGGGGCGGCCGACATAGTGTTCGAGCAGGTCGTCGAACTCAGCCTGGAACGCCGGGTCGGCCTTGGCCTTGCGGTATTCGGCTTCAAGGTCGAGCACCAGCGGCATCAGCGTTTCGGCGACATAACGCCCGCCGAACTGGCCGAAGTGGCCGCGCTCGTCAGGCTGGTTGCGGAAGCTGTTTGGGGTCTGAGCGGTCATGCCCGGTCGCTTGGCAGAGCGCAGGGCGATTGTCCAGATTCACCCCGCAAAACAGGTGTCGCTGCCCGCATGGGCGGCTCCCGCCACATGGTGATCACGCGAGGCGCGTTCAGCCTGCAGCAAGGTTGCGGCGGGCAGCGGGGCGCGCTGGCCGCAGAATGAAAGCAGCGGACGTCCGGCGATCCAACAAGTGCACATCCAGTATCGAGCGCGATGTGTGGCATATTTGTTACGATCACTGGCCGCTTGACCGCGCTTTTCAGATTTCCTGTTGTCGATCAGTTGCGTGAACTTTAGAAGCCGCGTTGAAGCAGAGCAGAGATGTTTTTGCGCTTTGGAGAAGTCGCCATGCGTCATCTGATTATTACGCTTGCAGCATTTGGTGCTTTTGTTGCGCCGACTGTCGCCAAGGCAGGTGATTACGATTGGCGCGGTGAAGTTCATGCCGGACCGGTGTGGTCGCATGGTCATGCCAAGGGCGTCATCGGCGTCAGCGGCGGCGTTGACACCACAGTGGTCGGGCCGGTGTTCGTCGGTGCTGAAGCCGATCTCGACAAGGGTTTGACCAGAGGTGCACGCGTTTCCTTGGGTCTGGCTGGGCGCGCGGGGTTTGAGCTTCCTGCCATCGGCAAGATCTATGCCGTCGGTGGTTACGCCACGCGGTCCTATCGGGGTGGCGACAGCGTGTGGAACGCAGGCGGCGGCATCCAGCACCCGATCCTGCCCGGCGTCTATGGCAAGGCCGAATATCGTCATTACTATGCATCGCAGCGCTCAGCCGCTGCAAACGGCGTGCTGATCGGCATCGGCACGCACTTCTGACCGAACCCACCTGCGCGCATTGTGCGTGCAAAAACTTGAACAGGGCGGCGGTTCCTAGCGGAATCGCTGCCCTTTTTTTGTACGGATATCAAGCAGCGCGAACGGCCGCGCAGAATGCTGCGATCCTGCCTGCATCCTTGATGCCGGGGGCGCTTTCAACGCCGGTTGAGACATCCACCGCAGTCGCTCCGGTCAGTCCGATCGCTTCGCCCACATTGGCAGGATCAAGCCCGCCCGCCAGCATCCAGGGCAAGGGATGGCTGACCCCGCGCAACAAGTCCCAATCGATGCGCAAACCCGTACCGCCGGGCAGGTCGGCGCCTTCGGGCGGCTTTGCGTCATAGAGAATGCGGTCGGCCGCGCCGACGAAGGTCTTTGCCGCGGCAAGATCGGCGCGTTTGCGGACACCGATCGCCTTCCACACCTCGCGCCCGGTTTCGGCTTGGATGCGCGCCAGCGTGGCCGCGTCTTCCTTGCCGTGAAGTTGCAGCACGTCGAGTGGCACTTGCGCCAGAACTTCGCTCAGAAACGCGGGCTGGGGATCAACGAACAGCCCTACGACCCTGACCTTGCCGGCGGCGCGGTTGGCAAGTGCTGCGGCCAGCGCCGGATCGACGGTGCGCGGGCTTTTGGCAAAGAACACCAGCCCGATGTAATCGGCACGCGCGGCGACGGCCGCATCGAGCGTGTCGGGCGTCGAAATTCCGCAGATCTTGATAAGTGGCGTGCGCATGGTGGCGGGTTAGGCCAGCCATGCGCATGCGTCAAACCGACTTGTCGGGCGTGCGATCAGTTGGCGGTCGGGGCCAGTTCGTAAGTCACCGTGACGCTGGCGGCGATATCGAGTTCGCCTGCCGCGACCGGGCTGGGGGCGTCGGCGCGCATCGCCTTGGCCATGGCGAACACCGGCATCGGCTGCGGGTTGTAGCCACCGCCTTCGCTGATCGTCAGCACGCGCAGCACCCGCAGGCCCGAAGCCTTGGCGTAAAGCTCGGCGCGCGCGCGGGCCTTGCTGACCGCCTCGACCCGCGCCTGATCGGTGGCGGCATCGGGATTGTCGAGCAGGAACTGGGGACCGCTGATCTGGTTGGCCCCGGCGGAGACGAGCGTGTCGATGACTTTGCCGAATTCGCTGACGCGGCGCTGCTTGACCTGTACCTGATTGGTGGCTTGATAGCCGACGATCGCTGGTTCGCGCGGGCCGGAGCCGTTGTTGTCCGGGCGCTGCTCGGCATAGACCGGGTTCACCGACAGGTTGCTTGTCTGGATATCACGGTCGGCGATGCCTGCCTTCTTGAGCGCGGCGATCACGTGGTTCATCTTGTTCGCATTGTCAGACAGCGCGCCCGATGCCGACTTGGCTTGCGTCGTCACGCCTGCCGAAAACAGCGCCAGATCGGGCGTGGCCGTCGTTTTGCCCTCGGCGGTGAGCGTCAGCACGGCATCGCCAGCGGCGACCACCGGCCCGCTCGACAGCGTTTGAGCGGTGGCGGGCAGCGCCATCGCGGCAAGCGGAAGCGCGGCGAGCGAGGCGACAAGAACGGTGCGGGTCATCAGATTGGTCTCCCTGTTACGATGGACCCATGGTGGGGCAGCAGTGATGACAGGGTGATGAACCGCAACGTCGGCCTGCGTTAAGCGGGCATCCATGGGCCAATGAGTTTCAGCCGATGGCGCGTTCCAGCACGGCCATGGCGAACGGCACGGCGATCGGCAGCGGGAAGGGGCGGACTTCGGGCGTGCGGACATATCCGCGCCGCTCATAATAGGCGATCAGTTCAGGCCGCGCATCGACCACGGTCATTTCCATCACGCTGGCGGCGAATTCGCGAACGGCGACTGCCTCGATCGCGGCGATCAGCGCGCGGCCGAGTCCATCGCTCTGCAGTTCCGGATCGACGCAGAGCATGCCCATATAGGCGCGGCCATTGCCGAGGTTCGTGGCGTTGACGGACCCTGCCAGTGCGCCAATGGCGTCCTCTGCCAGCAGCACGCGCTTGTCGGGATCGGCGATCAGGCTGGCCAACTCATCGTCGGAGGTGCGATCCCCATCGAGCAGATCGGCCTCATGCGTCCAGCCGCGCTTGGCGCTGGCGCCGCGATAGGCGGATTCGACCAGTGCCCGCAGGCGCGGCACATCGGCCAGCGTGGCGAAGCGAAAGCAGAGTTCGGTCATCGCGGCAATGTGGTCAGAGCGTACCTTCGATCGCGCGCGCGGCGGCTACCGGGTCTTCGGCGCGGGCAATCGGGCGACCGATCACCAGCACGCTGGCCCCGGCATCGCGCGCGGCGCGCGGCGTGACGGTGCGCTTCTGGTCAGCCGCGCTGCCTTCGGCTGGGCGCAGGCCGGGCACCACGAAGAAGCCCTTCTTCCAGCGCTGGTGGATCGCGCCGACTTCATGGCCCGAACATACGATGCCGTCGAGTCCGGCTTCCTGTGCAAGGTCGGCCAGCCGCAGGGCCTGATTATGGGCGCCGCCATTGACCCCGATCCGTGCGAGGTCGGCGTCGTCAAGGCTGGTCAGCACGGTCACGGCCACGACCTTGGTATGCTCGCCCGCCGCAGCCTTGGCATCCTCAAGCATGGCGCGCCCACCGGCGGCGTGGACGGTGACAATGGCCGGCTCAAGCACGTGAATGGCCTGCATCGCGGCGGCCACGGTGTTGGGAATGTCGTGCAGCTTCAGGTCGAGAAATATCGGCAGGCCGACCTTGGCGATCTCATGCACGCCATGATGGCCGTGGGCGCAGAAGAATTCGAGCCCGAGCTTGAGCCCGCCGACATGGCCGCGCACCTTCTGGGCAAGCGCCACGGCAGCGTCGAGGCGGGGCAAGTCGAGCGCGAGATAGATGGGGTTGCTCACGATTGGGGCTCGGTCCGGTCTGAAGGGAGGGAAGAGGAGTTGGCGGTGCCGCTGTTGCCCAGCGTGGCTTCGAGATTGGCAATCCGCCGCCCAAGCCGCCAGCGCGTGGCCTGCAGGACAAGCGCTGTCGGGACAAGGCCGCCGAGGAACGCGCCTATGACCAGTCCGGGCAGCTTGGCGTCCATCACCAGACCCGGCCAGATCCGCACTTCGACCGAGTTCCAGTTGGCGGCGGTGAATGCCACCAGCGCCAGTATCAGCACCAGCCACAGGAACGTGCGCAAACCTTTCATCACGATCCTCCTGTTGTCGTTGCACCAAGCCTAAGCACAACTTCGCAAGTTGACCAGAGGCTGATGCCAGTTGCGACGTGTGCCGGCCTCAGCCAGCAGTTGCATCCGGTCCGAACACCCGGTCGAAAATCGTATCGACCGCCTTGAAGTGATAGCCAAGGTCGAACTTGTCCTCGATCTGTGCCGGGGTAAGCGCGGCGGTGACTTCGGCGTCGGCCTTGAGCAGTTCGAGCAAGCTGAGCTGTCCGTCAGATTGCCACACCTGCATCGCGTTGCGCTGGACCAGCCGATACGCGTCGTCGCGGGTCACCCCGGCCTGCGTCAGCGCCAGCAGCACGCGCTGCGAATGGACCAGCCCGCCCATGCGATCGAGGTTCTTTTGCATGCGCTCGGGATAGATCACCAATTTGTCGACCACGCTGGTCAGCCGGGCGAGCGCGAAGTCGAGCGTGATCGTGGCGTCCGGCCCGATGTAGCGTTCGACCGACGAGTGCGAGATGTCACGCTCGTGCCACAGTGCCACGTTCTCCAGTGCCGGGGTCACGGCCGAGCGTACCACGCGGGCAAGGCCGGTGAGGTTTTCGGTGAGCACCGGATTGCGCTTGTGCGGCATCGCCGACGAGCCCTTCTGCCCCGGCGAGAAGTATTCCTCGGCTTCGAGCACTTCGGTGCGCTGCAGGTGACGCACTTCGGTGGCGAGCCGTTCGATGCTGCTTGCGATCACGCCCAGCGTGGCGAAGAACATCGCGTGACGATCGCGCGGGATCACCTGCGTGGACACCGGTTCGACCGCAAGGCCCAGCTTTTCGGCAACGTATTCCTCGACTTGCGGGTCGATGTTGGCAAAGGTTCCAACCGCGCCCGAGATCGCGCAGGTGGCGATTTCAGCGCGGGCGTTGACCAGTCGGGCGCGGCAGCGGGTGAACTCGGCAAAGGCTTCTGCCAGCTTCTTGCCGAACGTGGTCGGCTCGGCGTGAATGCCGTGGCTGCGACCGATGGTGGGCGTGTACTTGTGTTCGAACGCGCGGCGGCGGATCGCGGCAAGCAAGGCGTCGATGTCATCAAGCAGAATGTCCGACGCGCGCGCCAGTTGCACCGACAACGTCGTGTCCAGCACATCGGAACTGGTCATACCCTGATGCATGAAGCGCGCTTCGGGGCCGACCTGCTGCGCCACCCAATCGAGGAAGGCGATCACGTCGTGCTTGGTCACCGCCTCGATCGCGTCGATCGCGGCGACGTCGATCACCGGCTCGGTTGCCCACCAGTCCCACAGCGCCTTCGCGCCGCTGGGCGGAACCACGCCCAGTTCACCCAGCTTTTCGGTGGCGTGCGCCTCGATCTCGAACCAGATGCGATAGCGCGCCTGCGGTTCCCAGATGGCGGTCATCGCGGGGCGGGCATAACGGGGGACCATGGTTCGACTCCGAGCTTGAAGGGGGCGGCGAATAAAGCGCGCGCGACGCTGTTGCGCTGCCGCTACGGCGCGCGGCGCGACGATGCAAGTGCAGAACCCCGCATCGGCCGGTTCAGATGAGGCCCTTGGCCTTCATCGAGACATGGCCTTCGCGCCCGATGATCACGTGATCATGGACAGAGATGTTGAGCAGGCGCGCCGCCTCGATGATTTTCTGCGTCACCTGGATGTCGGCCCTGCTCGGCTGCGGCGAGCCCGAGGGGTGGTTGTGGACAAGGATCATCGAGGCCGCGCCGATGTCCATCGCCTTGCGGATGATCTCGCGCGTGTAGATCGCCGATTCGTCCAGCGTGCCGTCGCTCAGCACGTCATCGACGATCAGCCGGTTCTGCGTATCGAGGTAAAGCACGCGCACCCGCTCGTGGTTGAGGTGCGCCATGTCGATATGCAGATAGTCGATCAGCGCCTGCCAACTGGACAGCACCGGCTTTTCGCGGACGGCACTGCGCGCAAGCCGCAGCGCGGACACGCCGACGATCTTGAGCGCGGCGGCTGCGGTTTCCTTGATGCCGGGAATGCCCGTCAGCGCGCGCGGATCGGCGTTGAACACGCCAGACAGCGAGCCGAACCGCTTGAGCAGCAGCCGGGCCAGCGGTTTCACATCCTGACGCGGTATCGCCGTCATCAGCAGGTATTCGATGATTTCATGGTCGGCCAGCGCATCGCCATTGCCGACCAGCAGGCGCTGGCGCAAGCGAGCGCGGTGGCCCGAGGGATCGTGTCCCGCTTCCCGAAGCCGATTTTGGTCGGTCTTGCTGCCGTCTGCGGCCAACCGTTCAGGAAAGAGTCGGTTTTGGTTTGTCATTCCTCTAACGCGTGGGGCGCCGTTCGGTCGCTTGGGCGTAATGTATCAGTGCATTGCCTATGGCGGTTCACTGCGCAAGAAGGGGGCAGATGACGGACGCAACCGATTTGGCGGAAAATTCTGACGCGGCCGCTCAAGCGTTTCGCGCTGAGCCCGCCCGTGCCGGTTTTTCGCGCCGACGGCGGGCCGCATTGGCGGCCGGCAGCATCGTGCTGCTGGCGCTGGGCGGAGTCTGGCTTGCGCGCAATACCATCGCCACCCGCGTGATCGACGCTAACCTGGCCGATCTCGATCTACCCGCGACTTATCAGATCGAATCGATCGGTCCGGGGGTGGAGGTGCTGCGCAACGTCGTGATCGGCGATCCGCGCCATCCCGATCTTACCATCGCCCGGCTGGAGCTTCGGCCCGCCTATGGCTTTGCCGGTCCACGCATCGGTCGTTTGCGCATCGATGGCGCCCGCCTGTTCGGCAGCCACCTGGGCGGCAAGCTGAGCTTTGGCACGCTCGACAAAGTGCTCTTCGCTCCCTCGACCGCGCCCTTCCGCCTGCCCGACTGGCAGGTCGAACTGAACGATGCGCGCGGCCTGATCGGCAGCGATCTGGGCCGTCTGGCGTTCAAGGCTGAGGGACAAGGCAATCTGCGCAACGGTTTTGCCGGTCAGCTTGGGCTGCTGGTGCCCGAATCGCGGGTTGGTGGCTGCCGGACGGGGCGTGTCAGCTATTACGGGCAGGTGTCGATCAGCGACGAACGGCCGCGTATTGCCGGGCCGCTGCGGACGGGCGAGCTACGCTGTCCTGCCGCCGGACTGGTGCTGTCGGGCGGGCAGGCCGACCTTGCGCTGCTGGCGGACAAGGATCTGAAAGGGCTGGCGATCGATGCCCGTGGCCAGACCGGTGCGCTATCCGTCGGCGACACCCGGGTCGCCGCACTTACCCTGGCTACCGGGCTCGCCTGGCGCAATGACGCGCTTGGCGGACGGGTTTCGCTGCGGGCGGAGCGGGTCAGCCAGCCGCAAGCGACGCTGGCCGCGCTGTCCCTCGATGGCGGGGTCCACGTGCGTGACGGCTTCTCCAACGTTCAACTCAGGGGCACCGTGGCGGGCGAGGATGTACGCCATGGCGCGGCCATCGCTCGCATGCTGAACAACGCCACGGCTGCTGCATCGGGCACGCTGATCGCTCCGGTTCTGGCGCAGGCGCATGGCGCGCTGACCCGCGAAGAGGTGGGCAGTCGGCTGAGCGGCGAATTCGTCTGGAAAAGCGGCAATGCGGTGGTCGATCGTGGTGTGACCGGCTCGGGCTGGAGTCTCGCCATGCCCGATCTGGTGCTGCGCGCGCGTGGTGGCCAGCGTTTGCTCAGCGCATCGCGCTTGCAAGTGGCCGGCGGAGCAGGCTTGCCGTTGCGGCTGGCCGGTCAGTTTGCAAGCGGCGGGCGCGGATTGCCGCAGGTGTTCGGGCGATTCGATCGCGGCGAGCAAGGTGTCGGCACCGTTTTGCGCGCCCGGCTCGAGCCCTATGGCAGCGACACCGACCGGATCGGCATTCCCGACCTGACGGTCCGCTCAGCAGCTGATGGCAGCGCCACGCTCAGTGGATCAGCGCAGGCTTCGGGTGCGTTTCCCGGCGGGACTGTCGAGCGCCTCAACCTGCCGCTGGAGGCGACGATTTCCCGGCAGGGTGACTGGTCGTTGTGGTCGCGTTGTGTGACGCCTGCCTTCGAGCAACTGACCATGGCGTCGCTGGTCCTCACGCGGCAGGCCTTGACGCTATGTCCGCAAGGCGCGGACGCGGCGATCGTGCGCGGCGGTACCGGTGGCTTGCGCATTGGCGGACGGCTGCCCGCGCTGACCCTGACCGGACGGCTGGGGGAGAGCCCGCTGGCGGTCGCGGGCGGCCCGCTGGCGTTCGGCTATGGCAACGGCGCAGGACGGCTCAACGCGCAAGCGCTTGGGATCACGATCGGCAGCGGCGAAAACCTGAACCGGCTCCATCTCGACACATTCGACGCGCAGGCAGGCAAAGATGTAAGCGGCCAGTTTACCGGTGCCGACGCGCGCTTCGCCGCAGTGCCTGCCGACGTCGCCAAGGGCACGGGGCGCTGGCGTCTGGCCGATGGCCGTCTGACAGTGAGCGATGCCGTGTTCGACCTGACCGACCGTCAGAAGGTCGCCCGGTTCGAACCGCTCCACGCCAAGGACGCGACCCTGACGCTTGCCGACAACCGCATCGATGCCGATGCCCGGCTGTTCGCGCCAAAAACCGGTGGCGAGGTGGTTCATGCCACGATCCACCACGATGCCATCACCAAGGCGGGCCATGCCGACATTGCCGTCGACGGCCTGAAGTTCGAGGATCGCAAGGACAACGCGGGGTTGCAACCGGCCGATCTCAGCAAGCTGGCGCTCGGTGTGGTCGCCAATGCCAACGGTACGGTCACCGGCAAGGGGCGGATCGACTGGAAGGGCGACAAGCTGACCAGCAGCGGCCGTTTTGCCACCACGGGACTGGATCTTGCCGCAGCGTTCGGCCCGGTCAAGGGGTTGTCGGGCGCACTCGACTTCACCGACCTGATCGGGCTGGTGACCGCGCCGCATCAGGTCGTGCGGGTCGCTTCGGTCAATCCGGGGATCGAGGTTAACGACGGGACGGTCGATCTGCAACTGCTGCCCGATCAGGTGGTCGTGCTCAACGATGCACGCTGGCCGTTCCTTGGCGGGCGGCTTTCGCTCAAACCTGCGGTGCTGCATCTTGCGCAAACCGAAGTGCGCCGTTTCACGCTGGTCATCGACAAACTGGATGCCGCAAGGTTCCTTGAACGCATGGACCTGTCGAACCTGTCGGCAACCGGGGTGTTCGATGGTCAGTTGCCGCTCGAATTCGATGGCGACAAGGGGCGCATCGTCGGTGGCAATCTGGTGTCGCGCGCGCCGGGCGGAACCGTCGCCTATGTCGGTGCGCTGACTTACAAGGACTTGTCGCCGATGGCCAACTACGCCTTCGCGGCGCTCAAATCGATGGACTATCGCACCATGATCATCACCATGCAGGGCGATCTGGCGGGCGAGATCGTGACCAACGTCAAGTTCAGCGGGATAAAGCAGGGTAGCGCCGCCAGCAAGAACTTCCTGACGCGGCAAGTGGCAAACTTGCCGATCCAGTTCAACGTCAACATCCGTGCGCCGTTCCTGCAACTGATCACGTCGCTCAAATCGATGTACGATCCGGCCTCGGTGCGTGATCCGCGGACTCTTGGACTGATCAGCCCGCGCGGCAAACCAGTGCCAAATCAAGCTGCGACAGCGCAGCAAGCCTCAACATTACCGCCGGGCAAGTCCGGCATTCAGCCATCAGTCATCGGGAGCAGGCCATGAAACCCACACGATTGACCCGGGCCATCAAGCCTGCAAACAATGCCGCCATGGGCAGTTCCGACATGGGCATTGGTGCAAAGGGTTCGAGGCGATCGGCGCGAGGTGCCATCTGGGCAACGGCGCGTCTGGTATTGCCGTTGGTGGGAGGCGCGATGCTGTCGGGCTGCATTTCGGTGAAGGCACCGGACAAGCCGATCGTCATCGAGTTGAACATCAACATCAAGCAGGAAGTGATCTATCGTCTGGCCGGTGATGCTGCCCAGACGATCGACAAGAACGCGGAGATTTTCTGATGATGTCGCGCCGTTTCCGCAATGTGGCCACTGCACTGGCGCTTGGTGCCATGGCGCTGGGCCCGCTGATGACCTCTGCCGCGCTGGCGCAAGCTCGCGACCCGGCTTATGCCGCCGCGCGCTCGGCGGGGCAGGTGGGTGAAAAGATCGACGGATATCTGGGCTTCGTCACGCCGCCTGCACCAGCGCTGCGTGCCGTTATCGATGACGTCAACATCAAGCGCAAGGCCGTCTATGCCGACAAGGCCAAGGCCAACAACGCGACGGTTGAGGAATATGCGCTCACTTCCGGGTGCGTCCTGATCGCCCAGACGCGGCCGGGAGAGAAGTATCAGGCACCCGATGGCACCTGGCAAACGCGCGGTGCCGGAGCGCCCTTGCGCGATGCGCGCTGCCCCTGAACCGCGGTTCGGCGCGGCATTTCTCCGCGCATACGAATCGCCAACGCAATTCCGCCCCTTGCGGCCTGCTCGCCGGGGGCGGATTGGTTTGGCGTCCATGGTACTTTGCTAGCGGTTGACTCGATTGTGACCCCCGCCTAAGGGGTCGGCGCCCACGGTGGACGGCCGCTGGTCGTGCGACGCTTTTCGGGTCGGGTAACTGACAGGGGAAGAGCATGGTTGACGAACCGTCCGACTTGGCACCCCTCGGTGAGGATGCGCGCATCCAGACGCTCGACGAACGGCTAAAAGCCGTGCGAGAGCGCGAAGACAAGCGCATCAAGGCCAAGGAGCCGGATAGCTCGGATGCGGACTACCGCCTGGGCAATCGGGTTCTGGCCGAATTGCTGGGTGGTATGGTGGGCGGGGCCTTCATCGGCTGGGTGATAGACCAGTTGGCGGGAACCAGGCCGTTGGGTTTGTTGGTGATGTTGTTCGCGGGCGTATTCGTCGCCTTTCGCAACATCATCAGGATTTCGAGCAGGCGACCCGAATAGGGACGTCGTGATTGGGTCGGGCTGCTTGCCGTCAAGGTAATGGGTCCGGGGTTGAAAGCACGGGGACAAGCGCGTGGCCGCAGGCAAGGTCGATCCGGTACATCAGTTCACGATCGAGCCGCTGTTCGGGACCGATCATTGGTCGCTGGCAGGGTACAACATCGCTTTCACCAATTCGGCGCTGTGGATGGCGATCACCACCATCGTGCTGGTGGTTTTCATCGGCGGTGGTGCAAAGCAATCGCTCGTTCCGGGCCGCTGGCAGGTCGCGGTCGAAAGCCTTGCTGGCTTTGTCGACAACCTGCTGCAGTCGAACATCGGCGATGCGGGTCGTAAGTACCTGCCTTACATCTTCTCGCTGTTCACCTTCATCCTGTTTTCCAATTTGCTGGGGCTGCTGCCGCTGGCACTGGTCGGGGTTCACCCGTTCACCGCCACCAGTCACTTCACCGTGACCGGCGTGCTGGCGGTGATGAGCTTTGCGATCGTGCTGGTCGTCGGCTTCTGGAAGCACGGACTGCACTTCTTCTCGCTGTTCGTGCCGCACGGCACCCCGGTGCTGATGATCCCGATCATTTTTCCGATCGAGCTGATCTCGTTCCTGGTGCGCCCGTTCAGCCTTGGTCTGCGTCTGTTCGTCGCCATGATGGCCGGGCACGTGCTGCTCGAAGTGTTGTCGGGCTTCGTCATCTCGGGCACCAACGCTGGTGCACTGACTTTCGCGATTGCCGCCGTTCCCAGCTTCCTGCTGATGATCGGCATCTGCGCGCTGGAATTGCTGGTTGCCGGCATTCAGGCCTACGTTTTCGCCTTGTTGACCTGCGTCTATCTGAACGACGCGGAAAACCTTCACTAAACACTTGCAACTGTTCCACTAGGGACCTGAAAGAGGGAGTTTTTTACCATGGACGCACAGAGCGCAAAGCTTCTCGGCGCTGGTCTGGCCGCTATCGGTGCCGGTCTTGCCTCGCTGGGCGTTGGCAACGTCTTCGCCAAGTTCCTGGAAGGCGCGCTGCGCAATCCGGGTGCGGCTGACGGCCAGCAGGGTCGTCTGTTCATCGGCTTCGCGGCTGCTGAACTTCTCGGCCTGCTGTCGTTCGTCGTGGCGATGATCCTGATCTTCGTTGCCTGAACGATTTCGCGAACAGTTGATGGAACGGCCGGGGTTCGCCCCGGCCGGTTGATGCGCGGAACAACGCGATGCCCCAGATAGCCCAGCTTGCCACCACGTATGCCAGCCAGATCTTCTGGTTGCTGGTGTGCTTCGGTGTCGTTTTCTTCGTCGTGGGCCGCGGCCTGCTGCCGAAGGTGACCGGCACCATCGACCTGCGCGACCGGCAGATTGCCGCCGACCTTGCCGCCGCTGAGGCTGCTCGTTCTGCCGCTGATGCCGAGGAAGAAGCGTGGCGGGCCAATGCCAATCGCCAGCGCGCTGCCGCGCAGGACGCTATCGCCAAGGCCAAGGTCGAAGCAGCGGCGCATACCGCTGCACGTCTGGCCGAAGCTTCGGATCGGATCGAACAGACCCTGGCAGCGGCCGATGCCCGTATCGGCAATGCCCGCGCTGCGGCTCTGACCGAAATCGAAGCGGTTGCGGTCGACGCCGTGCAGGATATCGCAGCCCGCGTGGCCGGCCTTTCGGTCAGTCCCGATCAGGCTGGTGAAGCGGTGAAGGGAGTTCTTGCCCATGGCTGACACCACGCAGACCACGGCTGTGGTCGAACAGCCTCACGGTGCAGAGCATGAAATCGAACCCGCAGCGCTGGGGCTGACCCCCGGCATGTGGGTTGCCGCTTCGATGCTCGTGTTCCTGCTGGTACTGGTCTGGAAAAAGGTTCCGGCGGCGCTTGCAGGCGGTCTCGACAAGCAGATTGTCGCGATCCGCAAGCACCTTGAT
Source organism: Novosphingobium sp. FKTRR1 (assembly GCF_020404405.1). GTDB lineage: Bacteria > Pseudomonadota > Alphaproteobacteria > Sphingomonadales > Sphingomonadaceae > Novosphingobium. The sequence continues at coordinate 71,685 of NZ_JAIZDA010000004.1, forward strand.
GAAGCCAAGACACTGCGTGCCGAGGCTGAAAAGCTTCGTGCCGAGTACGCAGCGCGCATTGCCAACGCCGAGAAGGACGCGGCTGCCATGCTCGCGCACGCTCGTACCGAGGCGGATGCGATCGTCGCCAAGGCTTCTGCCGATGCACAGGACGTGATCGTCCGCCGCGAGCGGATGGCGCAGGACAAGATCGCGGCGACCGAGCGCGCCACGATCGATGAACTGCGCGCCAAGGCCGGTGCGATTGCCACCGCTGCAGCGTCGCAGTTGATTGCCAGCAACCTTGGGGCAGACGCGGATCGCGCGCTCGTCGACAGCACGATTGCGGGCTTGGCCCACTGATCGCTGCAGATCGTTGATCGCCTTACAAAAAAGCCCCGCTGGCAACGGCGGGGCTTTTTTGTGGCAGAGGCTACTGCCTACAGGAAGCGGTGCATCACCAGTGCATCGACGGCGCCATCCGTCGGGTGGATGAAGGCGCCGGGCAAGCGGCCGACGATGGCAAAGCCCAGATCCTCCCACAGCCGCACCGCACGAACATTGCTGGCGATCACGAAATTATACTGCATGGCGGTGAAGCCTTGGCTGCGCGCGATGACGAACGAATGCTCCGCCATGGTTCGTGCGACGCCGCGCCCGGTTGTATGCGGGGCCACCACGTAGCCGCAGTTGCTGACATGCCTGCCGCCACCGGCCTGATTTGCCTTGAGGAAATAAGTGCCGATGATCGTGCCGTCGGCGTCCTGCGCCACGAATGTCGTCTCGTCGGTGCCCAGCCAATAGGCCAGCGCCGCATCGCGGGACATGTCGCGGTCGAGTGCAAAGGTCTCGCCCGCCCGGATCATCGGTTCAAGGAGGCGCCAGATTTCCTCGGCGTCCGCCGCAACCGCCAGACGCACTGTCGGGGAAGTATCAGCCATTGGCAGGATTCCTTTCAGGGACGGGTCGATCCGCGCACCACAAGGCGGACAGGAGCCCGCCGGGGCGAGGGCGCTTCGCCACCGATCTGGGCGATCAGGCGATCGACCAGCAGCGATCCGGCCACTTCAAAGTCCGATTCAACCGTGGTGAGCGGCGGCGTGGACCATGCTCCGGCGCGCACGCCGTCAAACCCGACGACACCGACATCGTCGGGCACGCGATAGCCGCGCGCGGTCAGCTCCTTGAGCGCGCCGAGTGCAATCTCGTCGCTGACCCCGAACACGGCGTCGAACGGCCGTCCGCTTTCGATCAGGGCAATCGCGGCAAGGCGGCCCTGTTCCTCACGCGGGAGGCCGCGCTCGATCCGCTGCAGGTAGGGTTCCAGCCCGGCGTCGTGCATCGCGGATGCATAGCCGTCGAACCGCTCCTTGAATTGGCGCTGGGGCGAGGTTTCCGAGCCGAGGCAAACGACCTCGCGATAGCCTCGGACGAGCATATGGCGCGTCGCCAGCGCAGCGCCAGCGTGGTTGTCGCTGCGCACCCATGGGAAGTTGTCGTTCGGGGCGCCCCAGCAGACCCAGTTGGTGCCTTCGGGCAAACCGCCGAAGTACTCCCACGCGTCGGTATTCTCGCTTGTGCCGATCACGATCATGCCATCGGCCTTGCGCCGTTCCTGATAGTGGCCCCAGAAGTTGGTGGTGCTGTCCTGGAACGAGACGAGCGCCTCATATCCACGCGCCGATGCGGCGGCACAGGTGCTGCCCAGCAGCGCGAAATAGAAGGGGTTGAGATCCTTGCGGTCTTGGCCAGCGCGGCAGATCATCACCAGCGCGATCGTGCCGGTACGGCCACGCCGCAGCCGGGCGGCGTTTTCATCGACCTGATAGTTGAGCCGCTTGGCCGCTTCGACCACACGTTTGCGCGTGGGCTCGCTGATCGAGGTGTCCCCGGCCAGTGCGCGGCTGACGGTCGACTGGCTTACGCCGGCGGCCTCGGCGACATCGAATGACGTTACCCGGGAAATTCGCTTGTCCGCCATTGCCCTGCTTAAGCCTCCCCGGTCGCACCCCTTGGCGCGATAGCCTTACCGGGCGCGAAACCATGCCCGGTCGGTATCCCTAGAACGTGTCCTTTGCCGCGCGCAAGGCAGCAAACGTGGCAATTGCATCGCCGCCACCCCATGCTGCCTGTAAAACGGCGTCATCGGCCCGCAGGAAGGGGTTTGCGGCAAGTTCGGCAGCCAAGGTCGTTGGCACCGTAGCAAGGCCCTGTGCGCGCTTTGAGGAGACCTGAGAGGCATAAGCGGCCAGTGCGGCGTTCTGGGGGTCGGCATGGAGCGCAAAGCGTGCGTTCGAGGCGGTGTATTCGTGCGCGCTGTACAAAGCCGTGGCAGGGGGCAGGGCCTTCAGCCGCAACAGGCTTTGCCAGAACTGCTCGGGCGTGCCTTCGAACATGCGCCCGCAACCCAGCGGAAACAGCGCATCGCCGACAAAGGCGATTTCGGCTGCGGGAAGGTAATAGGCGACATGGCCCAGCGTGTGGCCGCCAACGTCGATCACTTGTCCGTCAAAATCGCCGATAGAGACGGTATCGCCCTGTTCGACCGTGCGATCGATCCCGGAAATGCGCGCGGCATCGCGTTCGGGCGCGGTGATCAGGCAGCCGGATTGCTCCTTGATCGCCTCGTTCCCGCCAGCGTGATCGGGGTGCCAGTGGGTGTTCCAGATCTGCGTGATCCGCCAGCCCTTGGCCGCCGCCGCCGCAAGGTAGGCCTGCGCATCGGGCGTGTCGATCGCCACCGTCTCGCCGCTGGCTGGATCGTGGACCAGATAGCCGTAGTTGTCGGACAGGCAGGGAAACTGGTGGATTTCGAGCGTCATGATGATCCTCAGGAACGGCCTTTGGGGAAGTGCGGGATCGGGCCGGGAATGGCAACCCATTCGTGCATGGTATCCTCCCAGACCGACCGGGCAGGCGCAGGGTGGGTCGGATCGGCAAAGGCGCCGACCGCGATGCCGATCACGTCGGGCTTGAGATCGGCGTCGAACCACAACGTGGTGCCACATGTTGCGCAGAAATGCCCGGTGAAGGTCCGTCCGCTATCGGCAGTGCGGGTGTATGCCACCGATTGCCCGGCAATCGTGACATCGGCGGTGGCGTAGTAGGCGATCAGGCCAAAGGGAGCGCCTGTGCGCCGCTGGCATGCCTGGCAATGACAGGCGACGATCTGGTCCGTGGCGACCTGAACTTCGGCCGAAAGCTGGCCGCATTGGCATTGTGCGCGCATCCTGTCCTCCGCGCGTAGCGTTCTAGCTGAACACGCGGCCAAAGCAAAAGCCCGCCCGGATCGCTCCGGACGGGCTTGTGTTGCTTTGGGTGCGGCCCCTTGACGAGGCCGCGTGACCCTTACGAGCGTGCCTTGAGGGCAGCACCGAGGATGTCGCCCAGCGAAGCGCCGGCATCCGAAGAACCGTACTGCTCCACGGCTTCCTTCTCTTCGGCCAACTGACGGGCCTTGATCGAGAAGTTGGGCTTCTTCGAACGGTCGAAACCGATGACCAGAGCGTCGATCTTCTGACCGACCTGGAAGCGGTCGGGGCGCTGTTCGTCGCGGTCGCGACCCAGATCCGAACGCTTGATGAAGCCGGTTGCGCCGTCTTCACCGGCCTGCACTTCGAGGCCGCCATCGCGGACTTCGAGGACGGTGACGGTGGTGACTTCACCACGACGCAGGCTGGTGCCACCCGATGCAGCAACGCCGCCGGCCGCCGGAGCGCCCTTTTCAAGCTGCTTCATGCCCAGGCTGATGCGTTCCTTGTCGATATCGACATCGAGAACCACGGCCGAAACCTGCTCGCCCTTGCGGTGCAGAGCCAGCGCGTCTTCGCCCGAAATGCCCCACGCGATGTCGGACATGTGGACCATGCCGTCGACTTCGCCGTCCAGGCCGATGAACAGACCGAATTCGGTCGCGTTCTTGACTTCGCCCTCGACGATGGTGCCGACCGGGTGCTTTTCGGCGAAAGCTTCCCACGGGTTCTGCTGCGCCTGCTTGAGGCCCAGCGAGATGCGGCGCTTGTCGCTGTCGACTTCGAGCACCAGCACGTCGACTTCCTGGCTGGTCGAAACGATCTTGCCGGGGTGGACGTTCTTCTTGGTCCAGCTCATTTCCGAAACGTGGACGAGGCCTTCGATGCCAGCTTCCAGTTCGACGAACGCGCCGTATTCGGTGATGTTGGTCACGGTGCCGCGCAGCTTGGCGCCGACCGGGTACTTGGCGGCCACGCCATCCCACGGATCGCTTTCTAGCTGCTTCATGCCCAGCGAGATACGCTGCGTGTCCTGGTTGATGCGGATGATCTGCACCTTGACCGTGTCACCGATGGCGATGACTTCGCTCGGGTGGTTGACGCGCTTGTAGCTCATGTCGGTGACATGGAGCAGGCCGTCGATGCCGCCGAGGTCGACGAACGCACCGTAGTCGGTGATGTTCTTGACCACGCCGTCGATGATCTGGCCTTCCTTGAGGTTCTGGATCAGGCCCGAGCGCTGTTCAGCGCGGGTTTCTTCCAGCACCGCACGGCGCGAGACGACGATGTTGCCACGACGGCGGTCCATCTTGAGGATCTGGAAGGGCTGCGGCACGTCCATCAGCGGGGTGACATCGCGCACCGGGCGGATATCGACCTGGCTGCCGGGCAGGAAGGCCACGGCGCCGTCGAGATCGACGGTGAAGCCACCCTTCACGCGGCCGAAGATCACGCCTTCAACGCGCTTGCCTTCGCCGAATTCGTTTTCAAGCTTGTCCCAAGCGGCTTCGCGGCGGGCGCGGTCGCGGCTGAGCATGGCTTCGCCATCGGCGTTTTCGACGCGGTCGACAAAGACTTCGACTTCGTCGCCGACCGAGAGGCCATGCGGCTGGCCGGGCGAGGCGAACTCGCGCAGCGGCACGCGGCCTTCGCTCTTGAGGCCCACGTCGATGACGGCCTTGTCGTTTTCGATGGCGGTGATGGTGCCCTTGACGACGCGGCCTTCAAAGCCACCATTGGAGGCTCCACCAAGCGATTCGTCGAGCAGCGCGGCAAAATCGTCGCGCGTCGGATTTGACGGCATTAGGAGAATTCCTGTCTTTGCTGTTTCCGGCCAGGCGGTTGTTTCCGCCGGTCTTTTCTCCGTTTGCTGCACCATGCAGGCAAACGGGCCAAAAGGGCCGAACTACCCGGAAGGCCGTATGCCCGGCCGGGTGCGCGCGACCGATCCATCCCTTGCGGGGGAACCGACTGCGAACGAGCGGGCCCTTATGCCGGAACAGCGCAAAACGCAAGCGCAAGCGTATGTTTTGCAAGGTCGGGGTTGCGCTGGATCAAGGTTCGAGGCGGCGCGTTACGTAGGAGGGGGCCGCGATGATCCCGCGCCACACGCTTGAACGGAGATCCCCGATGACCACCCTCACTCTTGCGGAGCTTGCCCCGATGACCCAGTTGACCACCCGCGACGGCACCAACCTGACGGTGCGCGCCGCCTACGCCGAAGACGCAGATGCGCTTGCCGCGTTCTTCGATCAGGTGACGGCCGAGGATCGGCGGTTCCGCTTCCTGACCGCAATCAACCATCTGGGGCGCGATCAGCTTGCGCCCCTGACCCATGTCGATCACTGGCGGACAGAGAGCTTCATCGCGTTCGATGCGGCAACCGGCGAGCTGGTGGCCTCGGCGATGCTCGCCTGCGACGCCAAGATGGACACCGGCGAGGTCGCCATTTCCATTCGCGGTGATTATCGCGGCAAGGGCGTGGCCTGGACCCTGCTCGACATGCTGGCCGGCGAAGGTGAACGGCGCGGCCTGCGGCGCGTGATCTCGATCGAGGATCGCGACAACCACGCGGCCATCGATCTGGAGCGCGAACAGGGCTTTGCCGCGCGCGGTGTCGAGGATGACCCGCACCTGGTGCTGCTGGAAAAGGTCTTTGCGGCCTGAAACCGGGGTTCGGCGTGCGGGGACAGACCTCGCGCGCCGGGCACACTTTCAGGGCAAAGCGGCCAGCAAGTCGTTGGCAAAGGCTGACAGCGTGTCATCGCGCGCGCCCATGATGACGACGCGGTCGCCGGGGCGAGCGAGCGCAAGGATGCGGTCACCGCAGGCCTTTCGTTCCGCAATGTGCTCGGCCTTCCCGCCGTGCTGTTCGATCAGCGCCACGATGCGTTCCGACCCGACAGAGCGATCGACCGTACCGCCGAAGTAGACCGGATCGCACAGGATCGTCAGGTCGTCCCGGTCCAGTCGGGTGGCCAGAACCTCGGCCAGTTCCGCCCCCATCTGCCGCAGTGGGCCATAGCCGTGCGGCTGGAAGAAGGCGATGACCCGCCCGGGATGTGCCTTGAGCGTGGCCAGCGTGGCGGCGACCTTTTCGGGATTGTGGCCGAAATCGTCGATCACCGTCACGCCCGATGGGCTGGTGCCGACGATGTCGAAACGCCGGGCAAGGCCGACAAACCCGCCCAGCGCGGCAACGCCTTCGGCCAGCGAAACTCCAGCAGCCTCCGCTGCGGCCAAGGCGGCCAGCGCGTTGGACAAGTTGTGGCGCCCCGGCACTTGCAGCGACAGCGGATGCTGCGCGCCGGTCCGGCGGTCGAGCACGGTGGCTGTCAGAGCGGTCGGACTTTCAACGATCGAGCCGGTGACGACCGAAACCTGCGCCGCTTCGCTCAACCCGAACGTTGTTGCCACAGCGGCGCGGGGCAGCAGGGCAAGGCTCTCGGCATCGTCGGCGTTGAGCACGGAGCGCGGAGCACGGGCGAGGAAATCGCCAAACAATTCGCGCAGTTCGGCCATGCTCTTGTGATCGAGGCTGACGTTGTTGAGCACCGCGACCGCTGGAGTGTAGAGCGCGATCGAGCCGTCGCTTTCATCGACTTCGGCAACGAAAGCATCGCCTTGTCCAACCCGCGCGGAGGCGAATGGCGCATCGGGCGCGACGAAATTCTTCATCACCGCGCCGTTCATGATCGTGGGATCGCGACCGGCGTGGGTCAGGATCCAGCCGATCATGCCGGTCACGGTCGATTTGCCACTGGTGCCGCCGACCGCCACGCCCAGCGCGGCTGCATTGAACAGGCGCGAGAGCAGTTCCGCCCGGCTCATCCGCGCGCAGCCCAGCGCCTTGGCGCGGACGACTTCGGGAACGGTATCCTCGATTGCCGCTGATGCGATCAGTACCTGATCCGCCGAGGTCACGCCGCTGCCGTCCTGAGCGAACAGGTCGAAACCCTGTGCCTCAAGCCACGCGAACTTTTCCGGCGTGCGGCCCTGATCGCGGCTGCGGTCGGACCCGGCGACCCGTGCCCCTTGTCCGCGCAGGATCAGCGCGAGCGGCAACATGCCCGATCCGCCGATGCCGCAGAAGAACCAGGGATGGGTGAGCAGGTTGTCCGCTTGCGTCGTCATGATCACAGCGCACTACACATTCTGCCCGACCAGTCCAGTTGGGTCGGCAGGCCTTGCCGCGATTCCGGGGCCACCTTGCGCGCTGCGGGCAAGGCGCTATGCCGAGGGCATGCGTGTTGCGATTTGCGCCCCGTCGACCCCGTTCACCCGCGACGACGCCGCGCGCGTGCGTGCCCTTGCGCAAGCCGAGTTCCCGGCGATCGACCTGCAGTTCCACGATCAGTGCTTTGCCGTGCAGGGCCACTTTGCCGGGTCGGACGAGGCGCGCCTTGCCGCGTTTCTCGACTGTGCCAACGATCCGGCAAGCGAGGCGGTGTGGTTCGTGCGCGGCGGCTATGGCGCGGTGCGGATTGCCGGGCAGGCGGTGGCGGGGCTTGACGAAGCGGCGCACGGCAAGGCCTATCTCGGCTACTCTGATGCCGGGACGATGCTGGCGGCGCTGGCTGCTGCGGGCATTGGGCAGCCGGTCCATGCGCCGATGCCCGCCGATATCCGCCGCGCCGGGGGCGAGGCTGCCGTGCGGCGTTCGCTGGCTTGGCTGAGCGGGGATCGCAGCGGCGAGGAGGCGGCTCTTGATGGCGGACCCGTCGTCGCCTTCAACCTGATGACGCTGGCGATGCTGGTGGGAACGCCATTGATGCCCGATCTGCGCGGCTGCGTCCTGTTGATCGAGGAAGTGTCCGAGTACCTTTATGCGGTCGACCGGCTGCTGTTCCACGTAACAACGGCGCTGCGCGATGCGGGTCTTGCGGGCCTGCGGCTGGGCAGAATCGGCGATGTTCCCGAAAACGACCGTCCGTTCGGTGCCGAACCGCTTGAAATGGCGCAGTTCTGGTGCGCGCGCGCGGGTATCCCGTTCCTTGGCATCGCCGATATCGGCCACGATGCGGCCAACAAGATCGTGCCGTTCGCACTTGCCCAGCGCGCGGCAGGCCAATAGGGCGCGCTCAAAGACGTACGAGGGTTAGCATGACAGCATTCGTTTTTCCGGGGCAGGGCAGTCAGAAGGTCGGCATGGGCGTTGAACTGGCACAGGCCAGCGCCGTGGCGCGTCAGGTGTTCGAGGAAGTGGACGACGCGCTTGGGCAAAAGCTGTTCCAGATCATGAAGGACGGCCCCGAAGCCGACCTGACCCTGACCGAGAACGCCCAACCCGCGATCATGGCCAACGCTATCGCCGTTTTGCGCGTGCTTGAGCAGGAAGGCGGGCTGGTGCTGGCCGACAAGGCCGATTTCGTCGCCGGGCACAGTCTGGGCGAATACACCGCACTGTGCGCTGCCGGAGCCTTCAGTCTGGCGGACACTGCGCGGCTGCTCAAGCTGCGCGGGCGTTCGATGCAGGCCGCTGTGCCGGTGGGTGAGGGCGCGATGTGCGCGCTGCTTGGCGCCGACATCGAAAAGGCCACCGCACTTGCCGCCGCCGCCGCCGAGGGCGAGGTCTGCACCGTCGCCAACGACAATGATCCCACGCAAGTGGTGCTCTCGGGCCACAAGGCTGCGATCGAGCGCGCGATCGCGCTGGTCAAGGAACATGGTATCAAGCGCGGTGTGCTGCTGCCGGTCTCGGCGCCGTTCCACTGCCCGCTGATGCAGCCCGCCGCCGATGCGATGGCCGAAGCGTTCGACGCGACCCCGCCGCAAGCCTTGCGCGTGGCGCTGCTGGCCAACGTCACCGCCGCCGTGGTTACCGACCCCGCCGAAGTGCGCCGCTTGCTGGTCGAACAGGTTACCGGGCGGGTGCGCTGGCGCGAAAGCGTGATCGCCTTGCGCGATGCCGGAACCGACCGCTTCATCGAACTGGGCGGCAAGGTGCTTGGGCCGATGATCGGCCGCACCGTGGCCGACGTCTCGATCACCAGCGTCATCGGCATGGCCGACATCGAAGCTCTCGCCAAGGATCTGTGAGCCATGGAAAACCGCCTTTTCGACCTTTCGGGCATGACCGCGCTTGTCACTGGCGCGGCAGGTGGCATCGGCTCGGCGATAAGCCATGCGCTGGCTCGGCAAGGCGCGCGACTGGCGCTGTCGGGAACCAACCCGGCCAAGCTGCGCGCGTTCCGCGAGGAACTGAACGACACCTACGGTCATGATCATGTCGAGATAACCTGCGACCTGTCGAATACCGAACAGGTGGAGCATCTGGTACCCGCTGCGCTCGACACGCTCGGCAAGATCGACATTCTGGTCAACAACGCCGGGATCACCCGCGACAATCTGGCCATGCGGATGAAGGACGATGAGTGGGACGCGGTCATCCGCATCAACCTCGAAGCCGCGTTCCGCCTGATGCGCGCGGCGACCAAGCCGATGATGAAGGCGCGCTTTGGCCGGATCATCACGATCACCAGCGTGGTCGGCACCACCGGAAATCCGGGGCAGGTGAACTATGCCGCGGCCAAGGCCGGGCTTGTCGGCATGAGCAAGTCGCTGGGTCAGGAACTCGCCAGCCGCAATATCACGGTCAACTGCGTCGCGCCCGGCTTCATCCGCACCGCGATGACCGAAGTTCTGCCCGATGCGCAGAAGGCGGCGCTGAATGCCCGCATCCCGATGGGCCGCATGGGTGAGGGCAGCGATATCGGCGCGGCGGTTGCCTATCTGGCGAGCAAGGAAGCCGGATACATGACCGGCCAGACGCTGCATGTGAACGGCGGGATGGCGATGCTTTGATGAAGTCGCGGGCGGCAGTTGCTGGCCTCGCCCTGTTCCTGGCAGGGATTGGCGCGTCGGCACATGCCCGCCCGCCCGAGGCGCTTGCCTGCGCCATCAAGGCGGCGCCTGCAGGGCTCGATGCCCGGTTGGCCGATGTGGTGGTCAGCCGTGACAACGATCGCGGCAGGCCCGCTTTGGACGAACTTCGGCGCATTACCGAAGCATGCGCCACCGACCAGTTCCTCAACGAAAAGCAGACCGATTCCTATTTCAGCTATGCGCTGGGGCGGCTGGCACGCGACGTGCTGGATGGCAGGTTGGCAGCGCATGGCCTGTCGGCGGCGCTGATCGACAAGGCGCTTGATATCGGACCGGGCAACGCCAACAACCCCGCCGAAAAGGTCACGCAAGGCGATCTCAACCGCGTGGCGCAGGCGCTGCGCGAGGAAGGCACCGATCCGGCCAAGGTCACGCCCGAAGGCTGGGGGCTGGTGACCGCATGGATCGTGGCGACCGCCAACATGTTCGACGGCCTGCGCACGCTTGACTGAAAGCGGCGACTGAAGCGCCCAATTCGTCCCGGCGGGCGGGTTTTGGTGCGGCATTGGGTGCATTTATGCACAGCTTCGCTTGCCAAGGGGCAGCAAGCGCTTGATGCGGGTGCCGCACCGGGTATGGAAGGTGGTCTCAAACCATAAGTCCTGAGCGTGATTCCGCGCAAGGGCGCCTCTGACACAGCCCGGGCGGAGCCAGACTCTGCCACGACTGGAGGGATCGAGACGAGAATGAAGGCGACCATTGAACGCGCGACGCTGCTGCGCTGCTTGTCCCACGTCCAATCGGTGGTCGAACGGCGCAACACGATCCCGATCCTCTCGAATGTGCTGATCGACGCCTCGGCCAATGGCTCGGTGCGGCTGGTGGCCACTGACCTTGATCTTCAGATCGTCGAATCGATGCCGGCGGCTTCGGTCGATGCGCCCGGCGCCATCACCGTTTCGGCGCACTTGTTGTTCGACATCGCGCGCAAGCTGCCCGATGGCGCGCAAGTCAGTCTTGAAACGGTCGATAACCGGTTGGTGGTCAAGGCTACGCGCAGCCGTTTCCAGTTGCCGACCCTGCCGCGCGATGACTTCCCTGTCATCGTCGAAGGCGATTTGCCGACCAGCTTCGAGATCCCGGCACGTACGCTGGCCGAACTGATCGACCGCACCCGGTTCGCGATCTCGACCGAGGAAACGCGTTACTACCTCAACGGTATCTTCTTCCACGTTGCCGAAGACGTGCTGAAGGCGGCCGCAACCGATGGTCACCGGCTGGCGCGGTACACCATCGCTCGTCCTGACGGGGCTGAGGGCATGCCCGATGTGATCGTGCCGCGCAAATGCGTCGCCGAACTGCGCAAGCTGCTGGAAGACGTGCTCGACACCAGCGTGCTGGTCGACCTGTCGGCCAGCAAGGTGCGTTTCACCCTGGGCGGTGAATTTGGCGTCGTGCTGACCAGCAAGCTGATCGACGGCACCTTCCCCGATTACAGCCGGGTCATTCCCACCGGCAACGACAAGCTGCTCAAGCTCGATCCGCGCTCGTTCTTCGAAGGCGTCGACCGCGTCGCGACGATCGTCACCGAAAAGACCCGCGCGGTTAAGCTGGCGCTCGAGAACGATCGGGTAACCCTGTCGGTGACCAGCCCGGACAACGGTACCGCTGCCGAAGAACTGCCTGCGGACTATCGCGCGCAGGGCTTCGAGATCGGCTTCAACGCCAATTACCTCAAGGATATCCTCAGCCAGATCGACGGCGACACGGTCGAATTGCACCTTGCCGATGCGGGGGCACCGACCTTGATCCGCAAGGATGAAAAGTCGCCAGCGCTCTACGTGCTGATGCCGATGCGGGTCTAAGGGGGCCCGCAGAGCGGGATTTCCCTTAGCCCTCGTTTCATCGGAATTGTGCTGACCGATTTAGATCCGTGCCATCAATCCTTGAAGGCACGCGAATATGGACAATCAGGATCCAGCGTCCAAGCTGGCGTTTTTCAACCTGACCCAGGCCGATACCGACCGTTTTCCGCGCGTTGCGTCAGCAATGTCGCGGCTTGCGCCGCCGGCGCTCGATCGGCTTTACGACAAGATTGCCCAAACCCCGCAGACTGCGGGCTTCTTTACCTCGCGCAGTGCAATCGAACACGGCAAGGCGAAGCAGGTCGAGCACTGGGCGGCCATGTTCAGCGGTGCCCCGGGTGAGCGCTATTTTGCCGGCGCGCGCAAGGTCGGGCAGATCCATGCCAAGATCGGTTTGGCGCCCGGATGGTACATCGGTGCCTATGCCAGCGTGCTCGACGAAATCGTTGTGGCGATGGCCTCGCGCGCGTTCGGGCCGTTCGGCAAGCGTTTCGGCCAGACGATCGGCACCATGTTGAAGATGGCCATGCTCGATCTGGAATTGTCGATCTCGACCTATTTCGAAGCCGAAGAGCAGGCTCGGGCCGTTGTCATGGATACCGTCGGCGGGGCGATGCGGGCGCTGAGCGCGGGCGAGATGGACCGGCCGATGCCGCCGCTGCCCGCCGCTTTCGCCGCGCTGGCCGATGACTTCGAGGCGATGCGCGCGAATGTCGGCGCGGCGCTGTCGAAGGTTTCCGAGACTTCGGGCAACGTGAAGCTGGGCGCGCAGGAAATCCGGCAGGCATCGGACGATCTGGCGCGACGGACAGAGCAACAGGCCGCAAGCTTGGAGGAAACATCGGCGGCGATGACCGGGCTCGCCTCCAGCGTCAGCGCGACGGCTGGGGATGCCTCCAATCTGCGAGATTCGGTGCAGCAGGCGCATGGGGACGCGCAAGCCGGCGGCGCGGTGGTGAGTGAAGCGGTGTCGGCGATGAACGATATCCACCAGTCGGCGCAAGAGATCGGCAAGATCATCGCGGTGATCGACGGGATCGCGTTTCAGACCAACCTCCTTGCGCTCAATGCCGGAGTCGAGGCAGCCCGCGCGGGTGATGCAGGGCGCGGGTTCGCGGTGGTTGCCAATGAAGTGCGCGCGCTGGCCCAACGTTCGGCCGAAGCGGCGCTTGATATCAAGAAACTGATCGGTGCCAGCTCGACGCAGGTCGAGAGAGGCGTCGCTCTCGTCGGCCAGACCGGCGGAACGTTCGAGCGCATTGTCGGGAAGGTGGGTGAGATCGCCGGGCTTGCGACCTCGATCGCGGTGGCGGCCGGGGATCAGGCGCAGAACATCGGGCTCGTCCGAGAAACCGTTCGCGCGCTCGATGTCATGACCCAGCAGAATGCAGCCATGGTTGAGCAAGCAACCGCAGCCGCAGCCAACCTTGCGAACGAGGCCGACCAGATGTCCAGCCTTGTCGGGCACTTCAGATTGGGCGCAACCGGATCAGCGCACGGCGCGACGGCATCATTCCGCCGCGCCGCCTGATCTGACTGCGTGAATCAGATGTCGACCACGATCTTGCCGAAGTGGGCGTTGGCTGCCTGATGACGGAAAGCCGCGCCTAGATCGGCCAGCGCGAAATGATCGCTGATGACCGGACGCAAGCCATTGGCCTCGATCCCCGCGATCATCGCCAGCTGGTCGGCGCGTGAGCCGACGGTCAAACCCTGCACGCGCAGGTTCTTGGCCATCAGCAGCGCGGTTTGCACCGGTCCTGCAAAGCCCGCCAGAACCCCGATAAGCGCGACATGGCCGAAGTTGCGGGTGGCAAACATCGATTGATCGAGCGTGCCTGCCCCACCGATTTCGACAACGCAATCGACCCCGCGTCCGCCGGTGAGTTCCAACGCCTTGAACCCCCAGGCAGGGTTTTCCTTGTAATTGATCGTCTCGTCCGCGCCGAGTTCGCGCAACCGTTCAAGCTTTGCGTCCGACGATGATGTGGCGATCACCCGTGCGCCTGCCGCTTTGGCGAACTGCAGTGCAAACACCGAAACGCCGCCGCTGCCTTGAACCAGCACCGTCGAACCCGGCTTGATCGCATCGTCGACGAACAAGGCGCGCCATGCGGTCAATCCGGCGCACGTCAACGTTGCCGCTTCGGCGTGGGAATAGCCGAGAGGGGCGCGGGTGAACCACGTTGCCGGAGTGACGACTTCTTCGCGGGCATAGCCATCGATGCCGTCGCCGGGCACGGCAGTAAAGGCCGTTGCAGGCGGAATGCCGTCGTTCCAGTCGGTGAAGAAGGTCGAGACGACACTGTCGCCAACCTTGAACTCGCTGACGCCTGCGCCGATGGCGACCACTTCGCCAGCACCATCGGACATGGGGATGCGCCCCGCATCTGCAGGCAGCATCCCGGAAACGACCGCGAAGTCGTGAAAATTGAGCGACGACGCGCGCAGCCGCACGCGGATCTGCCCCGGCCCTGGTTCACCAGGATCGGTCAGCGTATCAAGATGAAGGCTGTCGAGCGTGGCGGGCGCGCCAATACGAATGGCGGAAATGGTCATTCTGCAGCCTCCAGGATTTCGGCACGTTGCGGTCCGCGCAGCACCGCACCGGGGGTCGCACCCGTCCACGTACCGTTGTCGAACGTCACCACGCCCGACTTGATGGTGTAAAGATAGCCCTCGGCCTTTTGCAGCAGTCGCTTGCCACCGGCGGGCAGGTCGAACGCCAGCCACGGACGGCCAAGCCGCAACCCATCGAAGTCGATTATGTTGATGTCGGCCACCGTGCCGGGCGCGATGACGCCGCGATCGTTAAGGCCATAAAGGCGCGCCGTGTCGAGCGTCTGGCGCTTGATGGCGTGTTCGAGCGCGAGGCGACCACCACGCTTGCGGTCGCGTACCCAGTGTTGCAGCATGAAGGTGGGGCTGGCCGCATCGCAGATGGTGCCGCAGTGCGCGCCGCCATCGGACAACGAGTTGACGCAATCGTCACGGTTCTGAAGCGCTTCGAGGAAGTCGAGGTTGCCATCGGCGTAGTTGAGGATCGGGTGGTAGATGAAGCCGGTGCCATCATCGGCGGTCAGCAGATCATAGGCATATTCGGCCGGGCTGACGCCCTTGAGCGCCGCGCGTGCGGCAATACTCGCGTCGGCCTGCGGTTCGTAGTCGAAATCAGCGTCCATCTCATAAAGCTTGTCCCAGCCTTCGGCGATCTGGCGGTAGAGGTGGTCGATTTCGGTGCCGGGATAGACGTTGTCGTCAGCCAGCAAGCGCGCCCTGAACGCAGGGTCGCGCAGGCTGGCCAATTGCTCTGCCCAGGGAAGGTCGGCGATTTCGGCAAAGACCGGGCGGAAGCGGAACGGATGGATCGTGCCCTGCCAGGCCATGACCACGCCGTTGCCACGCAACGCGATGGCGGCGACGATGTTGGCGCCAGTGGCGTTTTGCCGGTCCATTTCGGCGATTTGTTCGTCCAGCGTGTGTTCGCGCGCGATCGACTGCAACGCGGCGAAGACCACCGGCAGGCCGGTTTCCCGGCTGATCGAGCCCATCCACTCGAACTCGTTCCATTCGCGGCGCATGTCACTGGCCAGTTCGAACACGCCATGCCCGGCGCGGCCCATGGCCTTGCCGATGGCGATCAGCTCTTCGGCAGTAGCGGTGGTGCCGGGCACCACTTCGCCTTCGATCGAACGATGGATGACGGTGCGGCTGGTGGAAAAGCCAAGGGCCCCGGCAGCAATGCCTTCCTCAACGATGCTGGCCATCTTGGCGATATCGTCGGCGGTGGGCACGGCGCCCGGCTTTTCGCGGTCGCCCAGCACATAGGCACGAACCGCGCCGTGCGGCACTTGCGTCCCGATATCGACCGCGCGCGGCAGTTTGGCCAGCGAATCGATATATTCGGGAAAGGTTTCCCAGTCCCAGGTGATCCCTTCGGCAAGCGCGGTGCCCGGAATATCCTCGACCCCTTCCATCAGCCCGATCAGCCATTCGTGGCGGTCGGGCGCTGCAGGGGCGAAGCCGACGCCGCAATTGCCCATGATCACGGTCGTGACACCGTGCCAGGATGACGGCGCCATCTCGGCATCCCACGTGGCCTGCCCGTCATAATGGGTGTGGATATCAACAAAGCCGGGCGTCACGATCTTGCCCGCGGCGTCGATTTCGCGCGCGCCGGTGCCGTTTACAGTGCCGACAGCGACGATCAGGCCGTCGCGAACGGCGACATCGCCCGAATAGCCCTGACGGCCGGTGCCATCGACGATGGTGCCGTTACGGATGACGAGATCATAGGAAGCCATAGGTCCGATCCTTTCCCACGAAACGCGGACGACTCGTAGAGAAGCGGTCGTCCGTCGTTTGTTAACCGGTCAATTAAGTCATGATCTGCCCGGCAAGGCAAGCCATCTTGCGGGAGGGCTTGCCGCGCCGGATCAGCCCAACGCCCGGATCATTTCGGCCACATCGACGAACTTTTCACGCGGCGCGCCGGTCCGCGCGCGGTCGGTTTCAGCCTGTTCGATGCGTTTCCAGTCACCGAACGTGACAACTTCCAGCCCGCGCGCCGCGGCCAGCCGATCAAAGCCGCCGCCGCCTTCGCGCGCGTTTTCGCCGAACGCCCCGGCTGCCTTGTCCTCGGCCACTTTTTCGATAACGCCAAAGCCGTCGGGCCGGTTGGTGCCGATCGTGCCCGACGGGCCGCGCCGGGCCCAGCCCACGCAATAGAGCCCGTGCACGATGCGGCCGTCGGTATTGGCAAAGCGCCCGCCGCGTTCATCGAAGGGCACTCCTGCAATGGGTTCGGTGCGGTAACCGATGCAACTGACGACCAGCCCGGCCGGAATCCGCTCGATCTTGCCGGTGCCGACCGGACGGCCATCGACCAGCGTGGTCCGTTCGACCTCGATCGCCTCGACCCGGTCGGTGCCGATCAAGGCGTGCGGTGCGGCAAAGAATCGGAAGTCGATCTCGATATCGTGTGCGCCGAAGAAGGCTCCGCCGGACGGTTCGGCAAAACGACGCAGATGGCCCACCGATTTGCGGATGCCGGGTTCGAGCAGCGCGTCGTCGGCCGGTTCGGGCAGATCCGCCGAGTCGACATGTGGTCGCGCCCGGTCCAGGTCGCCCAGTTCGCCCAGCTCCTTGGGCGTCATCATGATCTGATGCGGACCGCGCCGACCCAGAATGATGATCTTGCGCAATCGTGAGGTGTCGAGCAGGTCAAGCGCATGCGCGACAATGTCGCTTCCCGCGAATTCGGTGCGCGTCTTTGACAGGATGCGCGCCACGTCGAGCGCGACATTGCCCATCCCGATGACGACGGCGGTATCGACCGACAAGTCCGGATCAAGTTCGGCGAACTCGGGATGGCCGTTGTACCAGCCGACGAAGGCGGCGCTACCATAGATGTTGGCCAAACCCTCGCCCGGCAAATCGAGCGGCCGGTCACGCGGGGCGCCGGTGGCCAGAATTACCGCGTCATAAAGCTCTTGCAGTTCGGCGATGGTAACATCGCGGCCGATCGTGACATTGCCGACAAAGCGGACATTGTCAGACAGGGCGGTAGTCTCATACCGTCTGGCGACACCCTTGATCGACTGGTGGTCAGGGGCAACGCCGGTCCGAATCAGCCCGTAAGGCACCGGCAGCCGGTCAAAAATGTCGATGCGGACGCTGTCGCCCCACTGCTTTTGCGCGGCTTCGGCCGTGTAATACCCTGCCGGTCCTGAACCGATGATCGCAATATGCAGCATGCCGTCTCCCATACCGAGGTGCCCCTGCGCGTTGCAGGTTGTCATTTTGGCCGGATGCTATCGCCTGCCCGGCAAAAGGGAAGCGAGGCCTTCGTCCGAAGCCGAGCTTTTTTCACGCCGCGTCTGGTTGATCGAGAAACGCGCGCAAGTGTTCGACGAAAGGCGTCGGGCGTCCGAGCATGAACAAGTGGCCGCCGCCCTTGAACATTTCCAGTCGGCTGCGGGGTATAGCACCGTGCAGCACCTGAGCGTTGGTCGGGGGAATCAACTGGTCATCCTCATCGGCCATGACCAGCACGGGCAGATCGAGCAGGGGCAGGAAGGGCAGGCTGCTCCACCCGGCAAAGGCGGCCAGCTGGTAGCTCCAGCCCAACGGAGTGGGCGCCTTGGCGGCGTTGAGCGATACCCGCTCGGACCCGCCGCCGTTGTAAAGCGCTGCCAGATTGCGCCGCAAAGTGCGCTCGACCGAGTATTCCATCGGATCGAGCATGGTCGCGACCATGCCGGGGTTGCCGGGAACCATGGTCAGCCCGCCCGGCGCCGTGGCGGCCAGCACCAGCCGACCGGTGCGCGCGCGATGCTGAAAGGCGAACTGCTGGGCGAGTGCACCACCCCAACTGATGCCCAGCACATCGACCACCGGCAGATCGAGCCGATCGAGCAGCGCGGCCAGGGTCAAGGCCATCTGCTGCATGGTGTAGGGAAAGATCGGATCGGGTGAGCCGCCGATGCCCGGCGCGTCGAAACTGAGTACCAGTCTGTCATCGAGCAATGAAGCGACCGGCTGGAGCATCTCCATATTCATGCCGATGCCGTTCAGCAGTACCAACGGCCGATGCGCGCCTTCGGCAAGCGGGTCTGCGCTATGCGCCAGCACCTTGCCAGCGTGCCATTGACCCACCCGCAGGCGCCGTCCCGCCACGCCGACAACCGAAAACTTCGCTTTACCGTCCGCCATGTCGCTCCGCCCGATTGCCCCGCCGGTCGCCTACCACCTTGGCGGCGTCGGAAAAAGGGCGCGGGGGGACAAGGTTGGGGCGACACCGTGATTAAATCGTGTGTGACGAGTGTGGGCTTAACCGAATATCAAAGCCGCATGACGCATTCAGCAGGACATGGAACATGGGCAGAGCATCATCTCCGGACGTGGTGAACAAGCGGGAACTACCGTTACGCGTGACTATGGGCGCACACAACGCAAGCGAACCGGGGCGGAATCGCGCCAGCGCGTAGGCGATGCGTTCCTGTTCGGCGATGCGTCCTATCGGTTGTTGATCACGCGCGAATGGCCGCAAATCAGCGTGCCGATGATTCTCGGTGTGATCGGCGTTGGCACCGTCAACCATGCCTGGACCGATCTTCACGCACCGGCAGTCGCGCTGCTGGGAGCGGCACTTGCGCTGCTTGGGTACCTCCCGGCGTCGCTGGAGCGGCGGGTGCGGTTGTCGACCGGTCCGCGCATGATGCTGATGACCCTGACGCTGGGTTTGCCGATGCTGGTTTACGGCTGGGGCATCGCGGCGTGGGCGGAATCAGGTGCGGTGCCATGGCTGCAATGCCTTGCGCTGCTGATCACCACCTCGCTGCTGGCCACCGTCATGCAATCCGGGCGTCTGTCCGGGGTGCTGGCGGCGCAAGTCACGCTCTGGTCCGGGGTGACGTGTGCAGCCAGCAGTGCAGGCGCGCTGTTCACGCTGGCGATCGGCGGCGTCATCGCCATCGGCGCCTATCTACGCCAGCGCGAGATCGATTTCATCGCCTTTGAAAAGGCCGAGGAAGACAGCCGGGTCCAGACCCGCGCGCAAGAGATACTCGCCGACTTCGAGGAAACAGGCCAGGGCTGGTTCTGGGAAACCGACCGGCGCGGGATGCTGAGCTATCTGTCGCGACCTGTGGCCGACACGCTGCACCGCAAGATGGAAGACCTTGTCGGCCGCCCGTTCACCGACTTGTTCAACTTGTCCGAACAGGCGGGCGAGGGCGAGCGGACGCTGGCCTTCCACCTGTCGGCGCGGTCGAGCTTTGCCGATCTGACCGTGCGGGCATCGACGCGTGACGAAGAACGCTGGTGGTCGATCACGGGCCGCCCGACGTACGATGCATTCAACAACTTTCAGGGTTTTCGCGGCTCGGGTGCCGACCTGACCGAGAAGAAGCGCTCGCAGGAACATGCTTCGCGTCTGGCGCAATTCGATTCGCTGACCGGTCTGTCCAACCGCTTCCGCATGTCGCAGTCGCTCGAAAAGATCCTCAACACCCCGCAAGTACATCAGCGGACGTGCGCGGTGATGCTGCTCGATCTTGATCGCTTCAAGCAGGTCAACGATACGCTGGGCCATCCGGCGGGTGACGCCCTGCTCAAGCAGGTGGCGCAGCGGCTGGAATATTGCGTGGGCGGCGACGGTCGCGTCGGGCGGCTTGGCGGCGACGAGTTTCAGGTGATCCTGCCGGGCAAGACCGAAAAGACCGCGCTGGCCAATCTGGCCAACCGCATCATCGAAAGCCTGTCGCAGCCCTATTCGATCGAAGGCAGTCGGGTGATGATCGGCGCATCGGTCGGCATTGCGATCGCCCCCGAGGACGGCATGACCAGCGAGGCGCTGGTCCGCAACGCCGACCTTGCGCTCTATGCAGCCAAGGACGGCGGACGTGGCCGTTGCCACTTCTATGCGCCCGATCTGCACAGCGATGCCGAAGAACGGCGCCAGCTTGAAGAGGATTTGCGCGACGCATTGGCCCACGGCGGGCTCGAGTTGTGCTATCAACCCGTCGTCCAGACCGCGACCGAGAAGATCGCCGGGTTCGAAGCGTTGTTGCGCTGGAATCACCCCAAGCTGGGCTGGATCTCGCCAGTCCGCTTCATCCCCATCGCCGAGGAGACCGGCCTGATCGCGCAAGTCGGCGAGTGGGCGCTGCGCACCGCTTGCCAGGATCTGGCGCGCTGGCCGGGCAACGTGCGGGTGGCGGTAAACGTCTCGCCGATCCAGTTCTCCAACCCGGCGCTGCCGTCGATCGTGACAAGCGCGCTGGCCCACAGCGGCATCGATCCCGAACGGCTGGAGCTGGAAATCACCGAAAGCGTGTTCCTGAACGATGATGAAGGAACCGATGCCATGTTCCGCTCGCTCAAAGGCTTGGGCGTGCGGCTGGTACTCGACGACTTCGGCACGGGCTATTCCTCGCTCGGCTATCTCAAGCACGCGCCGTTCGACAAGATCAAGATCGACCAGTCGTTCGTGCGCGGGGCCACCCAGCCGGGCAGCCGCAACGGCGCGATCATCGCCTCGATCGTCAGCCTTGCCGAGGCGCTGGAGATGGACACCACCGCAGAGGGTGTCGAAACGCTCGACGAACTCGACCTGATCCGCCAACTCGGCGTCAGCCACGTGCAGGGCTACATCTACGAACGGCCGATGTCAGCGGCCGATGCCGCGGAAAAGCTGGCGGCAGGGCCGGTGGTGGTGGCGCATGGGCCACGCTCGGCCCGTCCGATGCGCCAGACCATGCTGCGCAAGGTCACGCTCCAGCATGGCGGCCACAGCTATGACGGCATGGTTCGCAACATCAGCCAGACCGGAGCGCTGATCGAAGGGCTGTGGAACGTTCCGGCCGGTACGATCTTCCGCATCATGCTTGCTGACGCGCACCATGTCACCGCCACGTGCCGCTGGTCGGCGGGCGAGCGCATGGGCGTGGCCTTCTCCGATCCGCTGCACATCGATGCCGATGGCCGGATCGCTGCCGTCGCGGCTGCCGCGCCGCAACGTCCGCTGCGCCGGGTGCCCGAGCCTGTCCCGCAGCGCCGGGTCGGCTGACACCCGCGATCTTGGCGTTATGCCTGATCGTTCGTGATGACAGTAGGGTTGCACACTGCTAACGGCGCGGACATGACCGACCTCGCGCTAATTCGCAATTTCTCTATCATCGCTCACATCGACCACGGCAAATCGACGCTGGCCGATCGTCTGATCCAGTTTACCGGTGGCCTGTCCGCGCGCGAAATGAGCGAGCAGGTGCTTGATAACATGGACATCGAGCGCGAGCGCGGGATCACCATCAAGGCGCAGACCGTGCGGCTTGACTATACCGGCAAGGACGGGCGCACCTACCAGCTCAACCTGATGGACACGCCCGGCCACGTCGACTTCGCCTATGAAGTGAGCCGCAGCCTTGCCGCGTGCGAGGGTGCGCTGCTGGTGGTCGACGCCGCACAGGGGGTCGAAGCGCAGACGCTGGCCAACGTCTATCAGTCGATCGAGCACGACCATGAAATCGTGCCGGTAATCAACAAGATCGATCTGCCCGCCGCCGAGCCCGAGAAAGTCCGCGCCGAGATTGAGGAAGTCATCGGGATCGACGCCAGCCAGGCGGTGATGACCAGCGCCAAAGCCGGAATCGGTATCGAGGAAGTGCTCGATGCGATCGTCGCGCGCATTCCCCCGCCGGGCGGCGATCGCACGCGTCCGCTGAAAGCCATGCTGGTCGACAGCTGGTACGACCCTTATCTGGGCGTGGTCATCCTTGTTCGCGTGATCGACGGGGTGATCCGCAAGGGCTTGCAAGTCAAGTTCATGGCCGGTGGTACCGAGCATCTTATCGACCGCGTCGGCTGCATGCGACCGAAGATCGAAGTGCTTGAGGAACTGGGGCCGGGCGAGATCGGCTTCATCACGGCGCAGATCAAGGAAGTGGCGCAGGCGCGCGTCGGCGACACGATCACCACGGTAAAGGGCGGCGCGGTCGATGCGCTGCCGGGCTTCAAGGAAGTGCAGCCGGTGGTGTTCTGCGGGCTGTTCCCGGTGGATGCGGCAGACTTCGAGAAGCTGCGCGAATCGATCGGCAAGCTGCGGCTGAACGACGCCTCGTTCAGCTTCGAGATGGAAAGCAGCGCAGCGCTGGGCTTCGGCTTCCGCTGCGGTTTCCTCGGCCTGCTGCACCTTGAGATCATTCAGGAACGCCTGAGCCGCGAATACGATCTCGATCTGATCACGACCGCGCCCTCGGTGGTCTATCGCCTGACGATGACCGACGGCACGACCGCCGAACTGCACAACCCTTCGGACATGCCCGATCCGGTCAAGATCCGCGAGATGGAAGAGCCGTGGATCAAGGCGACGATCTACACGCCCGACGAATATCTCGGTTCGATCCTGAAGCTGTGTCAGGACCGGCGCGGTATCCAGACCGGGCTGACCTATGTGGGCGGTCGCGCGCAAGTCTCATACGAGCTGCCGCTCAACGAAGTGGTGTTCGACTTTTACGACCGGCTCAAGTCGATCAGCCGTGGCTATGCGAGCTTCGACTACGAACAGATCGGCCTGCGCGAAGGCGATCTGGTGATGATGAACATCCTCGTCAACAACGAGCCGGTCGATGCCTTGAGCATGATCGTTCACCGCAGCCAGGCCGATCCGCGCGGGCGCCATCTGGTCGAGCGGCTGAAGGATCTGATCCCGCGCCACATGTTCAAGATTCCGATTCAGGCGGCCATCGGTGCCAAGGTAATCGCGCGCGAAACCATCAGCGCCATGCGCAAGGACGTTACCGCCAAGTGCTATGGCGGTGACATCAGCCGCAAGAAGAAGCTTCTGGAAAAGCAGAAGGAAGGCAAGAAGCGGATGCGCGAATACGGCAACGTGCAGATCCCGCAGGAAGCCTTCATCGCTGCGCTGCGGATGGGCGAGGAATAGGCCGGGTATGCCGACGGGTTCGTCCCGTCGGAGGGTGCTTGCGCGCCTGATCGCGGAACCGGGGTGCATTTCGTGCGTTTGACCCGTCGTGCCCGGCTGATCGACAGCCGCGCGAACGGGAGACTCCCATGCGTTCGATCATCCTGTGGGCAATCGGCATTCCGTTGCCGCTGATCCTGTTGCTGGCGTTCTGCACCCACCATTTCTGAGGTGTTCTGGTTCTGTCTGCGGTTGCCAATCGCGGACGGGGTGTGCATCGTTCGGCCTTGGCCACCAGCGGTACCGTGACCGGTGCCTGGCCGGAACGGGCGGGGGCGATGGCAATGCGGCTTGAGTTGACCGGGGCAGGATGGCTGTTGGTTCGGGTTGCGGCCGGGCTGGCACTATGCGCCTTGTCTGGCGGGCAATCGCTGGGGCAATCGGCACCGGTGGCTTCGTTGACGCCGGCAGCGGCCCCCAATGCAACGCTAAAGCCCTACCTTGCACAAACGGCCTTGCCCGACAGTGTCGCCCTGCTTAAGCCGCCGCCAGCGGCAAAGTCGCCGGCAGAGGCGCGCGATCAAGCGCTTGCCCGCGCAGCACACGCCTTGCTCGGAAAGCCGCGGTGGGATCAGGCCAAGCGCGATGCGGACTTGTTCAGTCCACGCGCAACTTCGGGATTTTCTTGCGCTGCAGGGCGCGAGATTTCGCCCAGCGCAAC
Organism: Novosphingobium sp. FKTRR1; assembly: GCF_020404405.1. Taxonomy (GTDB): domain Bacteria; phylum Pseudomonadota; class Alphaproteobacteria; order Sphingomonadales; family Sphingomonadaceae; genus Novosphingobium. The sequence goes on from NZ_JAIZDA010000004.1 coordinate 95,751, forward strand.
GCCTGTTACTGACAGGCTTTTGCGCCGTGCGATGATCGACTTTGCCGCCGCCACCAGCGCGGCAAAGGCCAAGTACCAGCGCGCCCGCCCGTTCATGACAGACGGCAAGCCGATCTGCACGCCTGACATGGCCGCTGGATTGCGCGCCAATGGCTCGTACCCTTCCGGCCATGCCGCGATCGGGCAGGGCTGGGGGCTGGTGCTTGCGGCGCTGGTTCCGGCCCACAAAGCGGCATTGCTGGCGCGGGGCAAGGACTTTGGCGACAGTCGAAGGGTCTGCAACGTGCATTGGGCCAGCGACGTCGCCGCCGGACAAGTGGTCGCGCAGGCCACTTATCGCGTCTTGCTCAAGGATACGGCGTTCTCGACCGATCTTGCGGCCGCGCGCACCGAGCTGGCAAATGTCCGACCGATCGTACCCGACTGCACGGCTGAGAAAGCCGGGCTCAAGCGCTAGGTCGTAAACTCATAAATCGCGCCTTCGAGGTTTGAAGCAAAACGGCTCAGTGCAAGGAGGGAAGGCGCAGGGATATGTCGATATCTCAAGCCTTTCCGACGCTGCAATGGGCCGTTTTGGTCAAACGAAGTTCACCGCAAGGTAAATCCCGAAGGGACACCCGAACGGCTTCGATCTCGAACGGAAGCAACCTTGGAAAGGCAACCAGCCTTCCCGGCGGTCGCTTCCGTCCGATATCTTCGCCGTTCGGGTGCCTCGAAGGCGCCATTTATGAGTTTACGACCTAGAACTCACCAGCGCGGCTTTGGCAAAGGCGACCAGTTGGTCGCCATCGATCTGCGATGGCTGGCCACGCGGCGGTGGTCCTAGCGCCGCACCAGCGATGAAGCGCAGCCGCGCCGCCAGTGTCGCCGATGCCATGTGCGGTAACAGCGGTTGCAGCCGCGCCGTCACGCGGATCGCCACCGCACGCATGGCTCGCATCATGTCCTCGCGCAGTTCGCTGCGCGCGTGGGCCGCCAGTTCGTCCAGCACGGGCAAAGCGCGACCGTCGGCATGGAATGCGGCTGGCAAGAGCAGCGGCAGCAGCCAGGCGCGCACGATCGCCTCGATGTCGTCCGGCACTTGCTCCAGTTGCTGCCATGCAGTTTCCATCGGCTGAAGATTGCGGCGGGCCAGTTCGCCTTCCAGTTGGGCCATCGAGCCGAAGTGGTAGGTCACCAGCGTGCCGTTGAGCCCGGCAACCGCCCCGATCCGGCGCACGGTCAGCGCCGAGGCGCCGTGGTCCAGCAGGATGCGCTCGGCAGCCTGCAACAGGCGATCGCGGGTCGGGTCGGAAGCGGGCTGCATGTCCGTGCACATGGACTGTTCGCGGGGCTGCGCGCAAGGGGCTGGAACCGCATTCCGATCGCTTGCAGGGCCGTTTATACAAGTGTATGAGTCGTGCTCTCAGCCGACCTTCGCAACGAACGCGGCGCATTGCCCGGAGAGCATGTCATGGCCACACTCGCCAACCAAGCCGTCGCTGCCGATGGGGCGCGGCCCGATCCTGTCGAAGAGGCTGCGCGATGTGCTCCGGCGCTGATCCGCTACCTTGGCCCCGGCGACCATGTGACCCGGCGCTATGTCAGCCGTGGGGCCGAGATCAACACCGGCGAATACCTCGATTATCCGGCGAGGGTGCGCGACGGCATGCCGATCCGCGATCACTTCGCGCTGGATACCCACGGGTTCGTATTGGGGCGCCATGCCAGTGCCATTACCGATTTTGCCGACAAGGGGGCGATCGATGCGGTCTACATGCGCGAGGTCGAGGAACTGGTGACCCGCCTGACCGGGGCGAGCCGCACCGCGGCGCAGGGTTGGATGATCCGCACCTCGGCCGATTTGTCGGCGCAAGTTGCCGAAAAGGTTGAAGGCTATGTGCATGCCGGCGGGATCCAGCCCCCGGCGGGCGAGGCGCACGTCGATTATAACGAGATCACCGGGCAGCGTGCCGCACAGCGCATGTATGCTCAGGCGTTTCCTGACGGGCCGGGCTATAAACGGTACATCTGCGTGTCGCTATGGCGCACCTTCAGTCCCGGTCCGCAGGACTGGCCCTTGGCGGTCTGCGACGGCCGGACCGTGCAGGATGAGGAAACCGCCTCAAACACCCTGTTCGTGGTGGACGAGTTTCCGGTCGGTGACGCGCTGGTCGCTCCGGTCGAGAACGAGGATCAGATGATCGCCGCCACCATCTTTCGGCACCGCGAACGACATCGCTGGTGGTACTTTTCGAACATGAGCGCCGAGGATGTGCTGCTGTTCAAGTTTCAGGACAGTGACCATTCGGTGACATGGCGTTGTCCGCACACCGCGTTTCATGACACCAGTCTGCCCGATACCAAGACCCGTTCGAGCATCGAAGTGCGCTGCGTGGCGTTTTTCGAATAGCTTCCAAGTCAATCGGTCGCCCCGATAGGTGGTTGACCGGAATCGCTTTTGCCAGCACGGAAACGGGATGATCGATCCCGCCCTTTTTCGCAGCGTGCTTGGCGCTTATCCCACTGGCGTTTGTGTCGTGACGGCGGTGGACCCTGCTGGCGCGCGCCATGCGCTGGTCATCGGATCGTTCACATCGATCTCGCTTGATCCGCCACTGGTCGGCTTTTTTCCCGACAAGCGTTCAAGCACCTGGCCCAAGATGGCCGCAGCCGGGCGCTTCTGCGTCAACGTGCTGGGTGCCGATCAGTTGGACCTGTGCCGTCACTTCGCCGCGCGCCGCGAAGACAAGTTCGCCGATCTGGCTCATGGCACCACGCAATCGGGCCAACCGCTGCTCGACAATGCCATCGCATGGATCGACTGTGCGATCGAACGCGTGACCGAAGTGGGCGATCACTGGCTGGTCGTCGGTGCGGTCGAATCGCTGGGCAGGCGCGAAGAAGGCAATCCGTTGTTGTTCTTTCGCGGTGGCTATCATGATCTGGCGCTGCTGACCGATTGAACCCGCCCGCATTTGCGCAATATTTGCGTTTATCTGCGGTTTCTCGGGGCAATTTGACTTTCATCAACGCATTTGGGTCGATCCGGGGGCAAAGATATCTGCGTCGGCCGGGAAGGCCACGGCGATCGCCGGAAGTTTCCCGTCCGCCGATTTCTCCCCAACTTGGGCGATCGGGTGACCGGTCGCCCTGTTTTTTGTCACAATCGTGCCGGGATCGCCGATTGTGGTCGCCGTCGGCATTTGGTAAGCCTGCGTCATGTCGTCTTGTGAAACATGTGTGGTACGCAACCGGGCGATCTGTGATGGGTTGGACGCGCGTGAGATCACGTCCCTCAACGCCATCGGCCGTCGTCGCAGCGTGTCTGCCGGGGAGCCACTGATCTGGGAAGATGACGATTCGTTGCTCGTCGCCAACGTGATCGAGGGGGTGCTCAAGCTCACCACTTCGACCGAGGATGGCCGCGAACAGATCGTCGGCGTTGCCTATCCGTCCGATTTCATCGGCCGCCCATTCGGCCAGACCAGCAAGGCCAGCGTAGTCGCGTTGACCGATGCGCGGGTCTGCGTGTTCGCCCGCAACGATTTCGACCGGTTCGCGCGCGAACATCCGGGCCTTGAGCACAAGTTGCTGGAACGCACGCTGGCCGAACTTGACCGTACGCGCGCGTGGATGATGCTGCTGGGGCGCAAGACCGCACCCGAAAAGATCGCGACGTTCCTGCTTGAAATGTCGGAGCGGCTGTCGGAATCGGACTGCACGCCGAAGTTCGGACCGGCCCGGCGCTTCCAGTTGCCGTTTTCGCGCCAGCAAGTGGCTGACGTGCTGGGGCTGACGATTGAGACGGTCAGCCGTCAGTTCACCCGGCTGAAGAACGACGGCGTAATCGAACTGCCCTCGCGGCGCGAGGTCGAGATCGTCGATCGTCCGGCGCTGCTCGCGCTGGCTGGCTGATCGCCGGATTGTTCGGCGCGGCTTTCTTTTTGCGATACGGCTCCGTACCGGTCGAATTCCAACCTGCTTGACCCGATCGAACATGGCACTTTAGGTGCCCTGCGCCGATTGGTGGCGATCCGGGGGGACGGTCTTGACCAGAGCATACATCTTGAACGCCGGTCGCACCGTGCTGTCGGCAGTGCTGTTGGTGGGCTGCGCGCCCGCAGCACTGGCGGCCGACGCCGATGGCTTCCACGTGTCGGGCAGCCTGCGCCTGCGCTTCGATACCATCGATGGCGAGCCGCGCGTCGGGTTCGGAGACACCGATTCGCTGTTCAATACCCGGCTGCGGGTGTTGGCCGAATACCGTACCAAGCCGTTCCGGCTGGTCGCCGAACTGGTTGACAGCCGCGTGTGGGGCGAGGATGCGACCACGCCGATCACCACGGGAGAGGTCAACGCTGCCGAACTGGTGCAATTGCACGCAGCGCTCGATCTGGGTGCGGCATTGGGCAAGGGGACGCAACTGAACCTGCTGGCCGGGCGCACCACGCTCAACATCGGTTCAGGACGCCTGATCTGGTCGGACGACTATCGCAATACCACGCAAGGTTATACCGGATTGCGCGCCGATCTGGCTTTGCCGGGTCGGGTGAAGCTGATGGGGTTGTACATGCTGCCGCAGGAGCGCTTGCCCGATGACCGTGCGGGCATCGTCCATTCGCGGATCGTGTGGGACAAGGAAAGCCTGGCGCAAGTGCTGTGGGGCGGCAGCGTTGCCAAGGCATTCGGTACGGCCCGGCCAATCAACGTGGAAGCCAGTTTCTATCATTACGGGGAGCACGATTCGCCGGGGCGGCCAACCCGCGATCGTTCGCTCAATACCGTAGGCTTGCGTTTCATCAGGCCGCCAGCGGCGGGCCATTGGGATGGTGAGGTCGAGGCGATGGGCCAGTTCGGCCAGACCGCGACCGCGCTTGGCGCCAATGCACCGCTTGTGCCGGTTGCGGCCAGCTTCATCCACGGTCGGGTCGGTTACACGTTCGCCGCGCCGTGGAAACCGCGCTTGTCGTTCGACTTTGATCGGGCGAGCGGGGATGGGCCGGGCAACCGCACATACGCGCGGTTCGACACCCTGTTCGGGCAGCGGAGGCTCGATTTCGCGCCTTCCGGGCTCTACAATGCGACCACCCGCGGGAACATCGTGTCGCCGGGGATCAAGCTTGAGGCGGCACCATCAGCACGGCTCGACGGTTTCGTATTCTATCGCCCGATGTGGCTGGCCGATGCGCATGATGCCTTTGCCACCACCGGTGTGCGCGATGCTTCGGGACGGTCTGGCACTTTTGCCGGCAACCAGATCGATGCGGACTTGCGCTGGTGGGCCATGCCCAAGCGCTTGCGGCTCGAACTGTGCGGCACAGTGCTGTTCAAGGGCCGCTTCCTGCGCGATGCGCCCAACGCAACGCCGGGCCGGGCGTCAAAGTATCTGTCGGCCAATGTGACCGCCTTTTTCTGAAGGAAGGGGCCTTGCGCAAGGGCGCTATCCGGAAGGGCTGAATGCAAAAAGGGGATGCCGCAGCATCCCCTTATGTCGCTGAAGTGGCGGGCGGGCGGGCGCGATGGATCCCAGACACCGCGCCTGCCCGCCCACCTACCCCGGGGCATGCCCGGGGATCCTGTCAGAAGCGGTAGGACAGGCCGGCGCTCAACACCCAGGGATCGAGCTTGTGCTTGGTCGTCAACACTTCGGCCGATCCGGCATAGAAGTGCGCGGTGGTGGGCACGAAGTACTTCTTGGCATCAAGCGTGAGGCCATAGCCCGACTTGCCCAGCGGAACGTCGACACCGGCTTGCAACGCAAAGCCGACGTTGCTCGACAGCTTGGTGCGGGTCACGCCCAGCGCGGCGGCAGTGTCGCCCGGGCGGCTCGAGGTGACGATGTAGAGCGACGGGCCGACGCCGACGTAGGGTTTGATCGCGCCCAGCGGCAGGTGGTACTTGGCGGTCAGCGTCGCCGGAATGATCCCGACATGGTTGACCAGATTGGTACCGGCCAAGGAGCCGCGCCCGTTGACGTGGTGCGAGGTGATCCCGGCGATCGTCTCGACAGAGACGTTCGGCGTCAGGAAGTATTCGATCGCGACCGTCGGCGTGAAGCTGTTGTTGCTGGCCTTTGCCTGGGGCGCGGCGAAAGGTGCCAAAGCGGCGAGCGAAGAATCGATGTGCTTGACCTCATCGATCTTGCCATCTGCCAGCACCGCAGTGCCGAGCAGCTTGAACTGCCACTTGCCATCGACCGAGCCGGCGTGCGCCGGGAGAGGCGCGAGGAGGGCAGCGCCGAGCGCTGCAGCAAGGATCTTTTTCATATCAATCAATTCCTGCCACCCCGGCCGTCCAGCCCCTCGCTGGCTCGTTCCCGACGGTGTGACATGCTGATGCGCTGCTGCGTTGCGGCATACATTGACGGAGCGCAAATTTCGAAAAACGACCGATTGACCGCACCCTTCTTTGGTCGCAGTCTCAAATAAGGGGCCGCCAATTTGACACTCATCAATGTTGCTCTGCGCAATCGGGCGCAGCGGCCGTTCTTGACATCCGTCATGGAAGGGAAGGCTCCATGGAATCCATACTCGCCAAAAGTGGCGCGTGGTTTGCCGCGCTGCTGTTTGCGATCGTCGCCTGTGCTTTGGCGGTCGATCGCGGTTTTGCTGTGCATATGGCCATCTGCGGTCTGGCTGCGCTGATCGGTCTGATCGTCACCCTGCGCGGGACTGACGCGGACGCGATTTCCAAGGGCATCATCAAGTCACCCGATCAGAGCCGTTACGATGACGAACCGATCCGGTGGGGCGTGATCGCGACCGTGTTCTGGGGCATGGCGGGTTTCCTCGCCGGGCTTTACATCGCGTTGGAACTGGCGTTCCCGCAACTGAACTTCGGCCTTGAATTCATCAACTTCGGCCGGTTGCGCCCGCTGCACACCAGCGCGGTGATCTTTGCATTCGGAGGCAATGCGCTGATCGCCTCGTCGTATTACGTGGTGCAGCGTACCTGCCGGGCGAGGCTGGCCTTCCCCGGCCTCGCCCGTTTCGTGTTCTGGGGCTATCAGTTGTTCATCGTACTGGCCGCAACCGGCTATCTGATGGGCATCACGCAGGGCAAGGAATATGCCGAGCCGGAATGGTACGTCGATCTGTGGCTTACGGTCGTCTGGGTTTCGTACCTGATCGTCTTTGGCGGCACGATCCTCAAGCGCTCGGAACCGCACATCTATGTGGCCAACTGGTTCTACCTGTCGTTCATTCTGACCGTGGCGATGCTGCATCTGGTGAACGGTGCAGCGATCCCGATCAGCTTCTTCGGCTCCAAGAGCATCGCGTTGGCAGGCGGCGTGCAGAGCGCGCTGATCGAATGGTGGTACGGCCATAACGCGGTCGGGTTCTTCCTGACTGCCGGCTTCCTGGCGATGATGTACTACTTCGTTCCCAAGCAGGCCGAACGGCCGATCTACAGCTACCGCTTGTCGATCATCCACTTCTGGGCGCTGATCTTCCTGTATATCTGGGCAGGCCCCCACCACCTTCACTACACGGCGCTGCCCGACTGGGCGCAGACGCTGGGCATGGTATTCTCGCTCATGCTGTGGATGCCGAGCTGGGGCGGCATGATCAACGGCCTGATGACGCTGAACGGCGCCTGGGACAAGATCCGCACCGACCCGATCATCCGCATGTTCGTGATGAGCCTGGCCTTCTATGGCATGAGCACGTTCGAAGGCCCGATGATGTCGATCAAGACGGTCAACAGCCTGTCGCACTATACCGACTGGACCATCGGCCACGTTCATTCCGGCGCACTCGGCTGGAACGGCATGGTGACTTTCGGCATGCTCTATTACGTCACGCCGCGCCTGTGGAACCGCGAGCGCATGTACAGCCTGCGCATGATCAACTGGCACTTCTGGCTGGCGACCATCGGCATCGTTTTCTACGCGGCATCGATGTGGGTGGCCGGGATTACCCAGGGCCTGATGTGGCGTGAATACGGGCCGGACGGCTATCTGGTGAACTCGTTCGCAGAGACGGTCGCCGCGCTCCATCCGATGTATGTGCTGCGTGCCTTTGGCGGGCTGCTCTACCTCTCGGGCGCCGTGATCATGACGATCAACATCACCCGCACCATCCTCGGTTCCAAGCTGCGCGTTGAGGCGCCGATGACCGAGACCCCGTTCGACCCGGCGCGCGATGTGCCGCTGCGGCCCGCTGCAGCGCACTGATCCTGCGAACCCTGCGTCAAGGAGAACTCCGATGGCACTCTCTTTTCTGGAGCGTCACAAGAAAATCGAACGCAACGTCACGCTGCTGGGCGCGCTTGCCTTTGCAGCGGTGACGGTGGGCGGGATCGTCGAGATCGCACCGCTGTTCTGGATCGATAACACGATCGAGAAAGTGCAGGGGATGCGTCCTTTCACCCCGCTCGAAACCGCCGGTCGCGACATCTACATCCGTGAAGGCTGCTATGTCTGTCACAGCCAGATGATCCGCCCGTTCCGCGACGAGACCGAACGCTATGGCCACTACAGTCTGGCGGCGGAATCGATGTACGATCACCCCTTCCAGTGGGGCTCGAAGCGAACCGGACCGGACCTTGCCCGTGTCGGTGGCAAGTACTCCGACGAATGGCACGTGCAGCACCTGAAAGACCCGCGCGCGGTCGTTCCGGAATCAATCATGCCGGCTTATCCGTTCCTGGCGGAGCGGGATCTCAAGGCCGGGGACATGACCGCCGAGTTGCGCACGCTCTATCAGGTGGGTGTGCCCTATTCGAAGGACGATATCGCCAAGGGCAACGACGACCTGAAAGCGCAGGCCGATCCTGAGGCGGCCACCGCCGACCTCAAGAAGCGCTATCCCAAGGCGCAAGCACGCGACTTTGATGGCAATCCCAAGCGGTTGACCGAAATGGACGCGCTGGTCGCCTATCTTCAGGTGCTGGGCACACTGGTCGATGTCAACGCGCCCGCCGCTCAGGAAGTCCTGGTCAAGGAGAAGGGCCGATGAACCCGCATTCGACCTATGAGGCGCTGCGCCATCTGGCCGATAGCTGGGGGCTGGTGATGATGAGCTTCATCTTCCTTGGCTTGTGCCTGTGGCCATTTCGTCCCGGCTCGCGCGCCTATTCCGATGAAGCGGCCAACTCGATCTTCAAGGATGAGAACGATGGCGAATGAACCCCGCATCGACGAAGCCACCGGTGTCGAGACCGTCGGACACGAATGGGACGGCATCGAGGAACTCAACAATCCGCTGCCGCGCTGGTGGCTGTGGACATTCTATGCCTGTATTGCCTTTGCGCTGGGCTATGTGGTGCTTTACCCGGCGCTGCCCGGGCTGACCGGGGCCACGCCGGGTACGCTCGGCTGGACCAGCCGTGGCGCGCTTGCCGCCGACCTGAAGGCGGCAGAGGCATCGAAAGCCGCGGTTCGGGCACAGATCGCGGCCATTCCGGTCGAACAGCTTGCTGCCGATCCCAAGCTGCTGCGCGTCGCGATCGAAGGCGGCCGCGCCGCGTTCAAGGTCAACTGCGTACAGTGCCACGGCGCTGGTGCCGCCGGGAGCAAGGGCTATCCCAACCTCAACGACGACGACTGGCTGTGGGGCGGTGACATCGCCACCATTCACCAGACTTTGCAGCACGGCATCCGCTATCCGGGCGATGACCAGGCCCGGCAGAGCCAGATGCCCGCGTTCGGTCGCGATGGCATCCTTACGCCCGCGCAAGTGCAGGATGTGGTCAGCCATGTCCGCGTGATCAGCGGCGAGGACAAAGCCAATGGTTCGGCTCAGCGCGGCGCGGCGATCTTCGCGGCGAACTGCGCGGTCTGTCACGGCGCCAATGGCGAAGGCAACCGGTTGGTCGGTGCGCCCAGGCTCAGCGACGCGATCTGGCTCTATGGCGGCGACCGCGCGAGCCTGACCGAAACCGTGACCAATGCCCACGCCGGGGTCATGCCTGCATGGTCTCAGCGGCTCGATCCGGTCACGGTCAAGATGCTTGCAGCCTATGTCCATTCGCTGGGCGGGGGCGAAGCGGCTGCACCCGTTGCACCTGCTGAAGCTCCGGCACAACCCGCTACCGCCACCAAGTAACACTGCTGCCAATCCGAAAGGGGGCACATGATGAACGTGCAAGATCCCAGGCTCGTTCGCGTCGACCATTCCAAAGACCTTGGCCTTTATGCCAAGCGCAAGGGCGTGTTTCCGAAGAAGGTCGATGGTCCCTTCCGGCGCTTCAAGTGGACGGTGATGGCACTATGCCTCGCCGTCTACTGGGGCACTCCGTGGATCCGTTGGGATCGCGGTCCTTACGCGCCGCATCAGGCGGTGCTGATCGACATGGCGAACCGGCGGTTCTACATGTTCGATATCGAAATCTGGCCGCACGAATTCTATTTCGTCGCGGGGCTGCTGATCATGGCGGGCATCGGCCTGTTCCTGGTCACCAGCGCGGTCGGCCGGGCGTGGTGCGGCTATGCCTGTCCGCAGACAGTGTGGACCGACCTGTATCAGCATGTCGATCGCATCGTCGATGGTGATCGCAACGCGCAGTTGCGGCTGCAAAAGGCGCCGTGGACAGCCTCCAAACTGGCGCGGCGTACGTTCAAGTGGGGCATTTATCTGGCCATCGCGTTCGTCACCGGCGGTGCGTGGATCTTCTACTTTGCCGATGCGCCGACGCTGCAACATGCGTTCTGGACCGGACAGGCCGATCCGGTTGCCTATGCCACCACCGGCATCCTGACCTTCACGACGTTCTGGCTGGGCGGGTTCATGCGCGAACAGGTCTGCGTCTACATGTGCCCCTGGCCGCGTATCCAGACCGCGATGCTCGACGAAAAATCGCTGATCGTCACTTACAAGCACTGGCGGGGCGAGCCGCGCGGTTCGGTCAAGTCGGCCGCGCGCAGCCCGGTTCCGCTGGGCGATTGCATCGATTGCCAGCAGTGCGAGGCAGTGTGCCCGACCGGCATCGATATCCGCGAAGGCGCACAGATCGGCTGCATAACCTGCGGATTGTGCATCGATGCCTGCGACAAGGCGATGCGTGATATCGGCCGTCCGCGCGGCCTGATCGATTACTGCACGCTTGAGGACGCCACCCGCGAGCGCAACGGCCAGCCCGATGCACCGGTGCTCAAGACCCTGTTCCGGCCGCGCACGCTGGTCTATTTCGGGATATGGGCCGGCATCGGGCTCGCGCTGTTGTTCATGCTTGGTCAGCGCAGCAGGCTTGACCTGTCGGTGGCCAAGGACCGCAACCCCGAATACGTCCAGCAGTCGGGGGGCGCGATCCACAACGGCTTCACGGTCAAGCTGCGCAACATGGAGGATCGACCACGCCCGGTGGTGCTGTCGATCGCAGGCTTGCCCGGTGGCGCGATCTATACCGACGACATGGCCTCGAACGCGGCGCGTCCCAGTCTGCAATTGCAGGTGCCTGCCGACGAGACCCGCCGTCTGCGCGTTTATGTAGTAGCGCCGCGCGGGACCGAACCCGGACAATTCTTGTTCCAGCTCAAAGCCATCGACGCGCAGGGCGGGCATGGTCAATCGCAGACCACCTTCACCACCGCAAAAGGAAACGGCCAATGACCGAACCGCTGTCTGCACAGGGCTCGTCCGCCGCTACCGTTCTGTCGGCGCCATCTGGGCGACCCGTCCGGCGTTTCACCGGCTATCATATGACCGCGATCCTCGTCACATTCTTCGGGGTGGTCATCGCGGTCAATCTGCTGATGGCGAACCTGGCCATCAGCACTTTCGGTGGTGAAGTGGTCGAGAATTCCTATGTCGCCAGCCAGCATTTCAACCGCTGGCTCGATTCGGCCAAGGCCGACCGCGCGCTCGGCTGGAAGGCAGACTTTACCCGCGATGTCACCGGCGCGGTCAGCGTCGATCTGCGCGATGCCAACGGCAATCCGCTGACGCAGGCGCGTGTATCGGCAGTGGCGGAGCACCCGTTGGGGCTGCGCGATGACGAAAAGGTCGTTCTGCACGAAACGGTGCCCGGCCGCTATGCGGCGGCGCTCCCCGCCGGACGCTGGCGGCTGCGCCTGCAAGTGAGCGCCAAGGGGCAGACCTGGCACACCATCGGCGATCTGCCATGAATGCCCCGGCGTTCCCCCTAAGCGACACGGCGGTTCCGACGGCTTCGGCCGATCCGCTGGTCCACTGCGTCCTGTCGGTGCCTTCGATGCATTGTGCTGGCTGCATGGGCAAAGTCGAGCGCAGCCTTTCTGCGCTGGATGGCGTCGTGTCCGCGCGTGCAAACCTGACCGCACGAAGCGTCGATGTCGTCCATGATGGCGGCACCGATTGGCCGGTGTTGATCGCTGCGTTGGAGGGCGTCGGTTTCGCCGCGCAACCGCGCGAGCCCGAGGCAGACGAGCGGCCGTCGGCGGTAAGGCCGTTGCTCGCACCGCTGGCCGTTGCGGGCTTTGCCTGCATGAACGTGATGTTGCTGTCGGTGTCGGTCTGGTCCGGGGCGGATGGCCCGACACGCGATCTGTTTCACTGGATATCGGCAGCGATCGGCGTGCCTGCGATCCTGTTTGCCGGGCGTCCGTTCTTCTCGTCTGCACTAGGCGCGCTGCGTCACGCGCGAACCAACATGGACGTGCCCATCTCGATCGGGGTGATCTTGGCCACCAGCCTCTCGGTGTACGAGACTGTCACCCACGGCGCTGAAGCGTGGTTCGACGGCACGCTGATGTTGTTGCTGTTCCTGCTGTCCGGGCGGGTGCTCGATGCGATGATGCGCGACCGCGCGCGCGCCGGGGTCGATGCACTGCTGCGGCAGGCCGCGCCGGGCGCGCTGGTGATCGACGGCGAAGGCAAGGCAAACTGGTTGCCGTCATCGGCGCTGGTGCCGGGCATGGTCATTCGTGTCGGGCTGGGTGAACGACTTGCCGCCGATGGCACGATCACGAGCGGGCACACCCGCATCGATCAGTCGCTGCTGACCGGCGAGAGCGTTCCCGTGGCCGCCGCACCCGGCGATCCGGTCGTGGCCGGGACGCTCAACACCGAAAACCCGATCGATGTCACCGTCACGGCAAGCGGCACGGATACTGTGCTGGCCGAGATCGCGCGGACGATGGAGGCGGCGGGCCAGTCGCGCTCTGCCTATGTTCGCATCGCCGACCGCGCCTCGCGGCTTTATGCGCCCGCCGTGCACACGCTGGCCGCGGTCAGCTTCGTCGGGTGGATGATCGCCGGGGCCGGCGTTTATCATTCGCTGGTTATCGCCATTGCGGTGCTGATCATCACTTGCCCCTGTGCGCTGGGGCTCGCCGTGCCAGTGGCACAAGTCGTGGCGGCAGGCGCGCTGTTGCAACGCGGCATTCTGGTCAAGGACGGTTCCGCGCTCGAACGCCTTGCCGAGGTCGATCGCGCCTTGCTCGACAAGACCGGTACGTTAACGCTCGGCCAGCCGGTGCCTGATCCGGCTGCACTCGACGCTTTGACTGGCGATGAGGCAGGCGTTGCGCTGGCTCTTGCCAGCCATAGCCGCCACCCGCTCAGCACCGGCCTTGCCCGCGCACTGGCAGCGCGCGGCGTCACCGCCGTTCCGCTTGCCGTGGTAGAGGAGGAGGCCGGACGCGGCGTTTCGGCCAGGTGGGGTGCGCTCGACGTGTCGCTGGGTCGACCGGTGGCGGCTGACGGTACGGCCACCGCCCTGGCCATCGCCGGGCAACCGACCCGCCTGATCGGATTTGCCGACCGGCTGCGGCCGGATGCTGTCGAGGCGCTGGCTCGACTGCAACGCATGGGCATAACCGCCTCGATCCTGTCGGGTGATGCGCTACCTGCCGTTGCCGAAATCGCGCGCCAGACTGGTTTGCTGGGACAGGGCGGCGCCTTGCCCAACGACAAACTTGAGGCGATTGCGGTGTTGCAGGGGGCTGGACGCAAGGTGTTGATGGTCGGCGACGGGCTGAATGATGGTCCGGCGCTGGCCGCCGCACACGCGTCGATCGCACCGGGCAGCGCTTGCGATGTCGGGCGGCAGGCAGCCGATCTTGTGTTCACCGGCGATTCTCTGCTCGCCGTCCCGCGTGGCATCGCCGTGGCGCGCGCGACGATGCGCGTGGTGCGCCAGAACTTCGTGCTGGCAATCGGCTACAATGCGCTGGCGGTGCCACTTGCTATCGCTGGCGTTGTCACACCGTTGCTGGCGGCCGTGGCCATGAGCACGTCCTCGCTGATCGTTATCGCCAATTCGCTGCGTCTTGCGCGGCGGCCGGTTTGAGGGCTTCGGGAAGATGACCTCGATCGCCATTCTGCTGCCGATCGCGCTGGGTATGGGCCTGTGCGGCCTTGCCACGTTCTTCTGGGCCTTGCGCCACGGTCAGTTCAGCGACCTTGACGGGGCCGCCGCGCGCATCCTGATCGATGAGGACGACGTGCCGGACGTGAAGCCGTGAACCCGGCGATCTGGGCTCTGGCGCCGCTGGCCGTGGTGCAGATGGTGCTGCCCGCGCCCGCGCAGGCGGCTTTCGTGCTCGTGCCGATCTGCGGTGAGGGCGGACACGCCCGGCCGATCCGCATTCCGGGCAAGAACGATGGCAGCGGCCCCGGCGGTGCGCCGTGTTGCAAAATTTGCCATATCGCAATGCGCAAGCGTTCGGGCGGCGATAGCGGTTGTTGCGGAGACGGAGAGGATGATCTCGATGCCGCATGAACGCTTTGCCGACTGGGCGTATTACCCCGACCTGCTCGCCCGGCCTGTGCCGCGCTACACCAGCTATCCAACGGCGGCTGAATTCGTCGAGGAACCGTTCGGTGAGCGCCAATTGGCGGCGACGCGGGCCTTGCGAGGCGACGTCTCGCTCTATGTCCACATCCCCTATTGTCAGGATATCTGCTGGTATTGCGGCTGCAACACCGGCGCCGCCAACCGAACCAACCGGCTTGCCGCCTATCTTGAGGCGCTCACCCGCGAGATCGAGCTGGTCGCGGGCGAGGTTCATCCATCGGTGCGGGTACGGCGCATCGCGTTCGGTGGCGGCAGTCCCAACGCGATCAGCCCGACCCAGTTCGTGCGGCTGGTCGATGCGCTGGTGCTGCGTTTCCGGCTGGTCAACCCGGTGGTGTCGATCGAGCTTGATCCGCGCAGCCTCGATCCCGGTTGGTTCAAGGCAATCCAGGGTATCGGCGTGATCAAGGCCAGCCTTGGCGTGCAGACGCTCGATCCGGCGGTGCAGGCCGCGATCGGTCGGGTTCAGCCGCGCGATCACATCGAACGCGCGGTCGATGGGCTGCGCAAGGCCGGCGTCGGTTCGATCAACTTCGACCTGATGTACGGCCTGCCGGGGCAGGACGACGCCATTCTGGCCGATACGCTCGACCAGTCGGCGGCCATGGGTGCGGACCGCATCGCGCTGTTCGGCTATGCCCATGTGCCGCACCTGATCCCGCGCCAGCGCCGGATCGCCGATGATGCCTTGCCCGATCAGCGCGCGCGGTTTCGCATGGCGGCTGAGGGCCACGCGCGGCTTGTCGATGCCGGGTATGAAGCGGTCGGTTTCGATCACTTCGCACTGCCGGGTGACGATCTTGCCCGCGCTGCGCTGAACGGTACCTTGCGCCGCAATTTTCAGGGTTTTACCGAGGACCAGGCACCGGTTCTGCTTGGCCTTGGCGCGTCCTCGATCAGCGCGTTTCCCGACATGTTCGTGCAGAACGAGAAGAACGCCGGGCGCTATCGCATGCTGGTCGGCGCCGATCACCTGCCGGGGCGCAAGGGCATTGCGCGAACCGCCGACGACCGACTGCGTGGTGCGGTGATCGAAGACCTGTTGTGCCGTGGGCGCGCCCGGATCGAGCCGGACCTGCTGGCACAGGTACGCGATCGGCTGGAACCCTTCGCCGGGCGGGGGCTGCTCCATCGCGAAGGCGATGATCTGGTACTTGCCCGCGGTGCAACGCCTTATGCGCGTGCGATTGCGGCGGTGTTCGACGCCTATCGCGTCGGCGCGCGGCAGTTCAGCTCGGCGGTCTAGGCGGTTTGTGCGCCCAAGAATAAGTATGCATCGGGGGAGTTAGCGGCTGCACAATAGGGCGTTGCGCGATAGGGTCCGACGACGAATAATCGTCCGAGAGAGACCCGATGAAGCCGATCGAAACCATCATGCGCACCGCGCCCGTCATACCCGTCCTGGTGATCGAGGACGTTGCGCATGCCGTGCCTGTCGCCCGCGCGCTGGTGGCAGGTGGCTTGCGTGTGCTCGAAGTCACGTTGCGCACGCCTTGTGCGCTCGATGTGATCAAGGCCATGCGCGGTGTCGAAGGCGCGATCGTCGGCGCCGGAACCGTGGTCAACCCCGATGAACTCAAGGCGTCGATCGATGCCGGGGCCGAGTTCATCGTGTCGCCGGGCCTGACCCCGCGTCTGGGTGAAGCGGCGGTCGCCAGCGGCATTCCGTTCCTGCCCGGCACCGCCAATGCTGCCGACATCATGCTGGGGCTCGACCTTGGCCTTGCCCATTTCAAGTTCTTTCCGGCAGCGACTTCGGGTGGTATCCCCGCGCTCAAGGCGTTGAGCGGGCCGTTCGGTCAGGTGCTGTTCTGCCCGACTGGCGGCATCACGCAGGCCACGGCGCCCGACTGGCTCGCGGTGGACCCGGTGTTGTGCGTTGGCGGCTCCTGGCTTGTCGGCAAGGGCATTCCCGATGAGGAGGCCATTGCTGCCGCGGCCAGCGCCGCATTCGCGCTGGCGGTT
Organism: Novosphingobium sp. FKTRR1; assembly: GCF_020404405.1. GTDB lineage: Bacteria > Pseudomonadota > Alphaproteobacteria > Sphingomonadales > Sphingomonadaceae > Novosphingobium. Next base: position 112,416 of record NZ_JAIZDA010000004.1, read on the forward strand.
TGAGCATTGATCAGATGGATGCAGGGCGGGTGAGCAAGGCCGGTCGGCAGCCTCGCAAAAAGGGAAATCGGGCGATGAAGACGGTCGAGGCACTGCGTAACCGGTTGCAGGAACTCCACCAGCGCACCGCCGAGACCCCGCTGTTCAACCCCGTTTTCCAGCTAAGCCACGATCTGTCGCGCCAGCTTGAGAGCGGCGCACTCGATCTCGCCGAAGTCGAAGGGTTGGTCGCCGAACTCGAGTGCGAGGCGCTGCAGAGCCGGGCAGGTCGCCTGCGCAGGCTCGTCGCGCCAACCGATCCCGCCGCCAACCTCGGCAGTATCGCCACGCTGCTGAACGAGGAGGACGGCTTTTCCGAATTCCGCAAGCGCTGGGAAGCGCCGCTGCTGCATGCGGTGTTCACCGCGCACCCGACCTTCCTGCTCAACCCCGCCGAAGCCGATGCGGTGGCGAGTGCCGCGCTGGCCGATGACCCGCTGGCCGCGACGGTTTGCGCCGTGCCCCACGTTGGCCCCAAGATCACGCTCGAATTCGAGCATGGCGAGGCGCTCGACGCAATCGAGCGCGCGGCCCGTGCGCGCGATGCCATCAATGCCACGCTGCTGGGGCATGCCCGCGCACGCTGGCCGGGGCGCTGGCTCGATTTTCGTCCCCTGCCGTTCCGGTTTGCCTCATGGGTCGGCTATGACATGGACGGGCGGACCGACATCAGTTGGACCACCTCCATCGCCTTCCGCCTGCGCGAAAAGGCGCGGCGGCTTGGCACGTATGTCGCTCAACTGACAGCGATCGAGGCGAACCATCCGCTGCTCGAAAGCCTGCGCGCAGGTGAGGCACATGCTGCCGAGATGGCGGCGCTGTTCGTGCAACCCCTGACCGAGCCCGAGGCGCTGTCGGCAGTCGCCAACCGCATGACGGCCGATGAGCCGGGCAAGCTGCTGTCGCTGGCACCCGCGATCGCCCGGCTGGAAGCGGATGCACGCGCCGCAACCGATGGGCAGGCTGCAATAGGGTATGCCACGCTGGCCGCTGCGATGCGGGCCGATGGGCTGGGCATGGGCTGGATTCACTTCCGGGTGAATTCGTCGCAACTGCACAACGCCTTGCGCCGCCGGATCGATCCCGATGGCACGCTCGACCTCGGCAGCAAGGGTGCACTTTCGCGCCTGCGTGAGGTTTTGGCGCAGGCCAGGCCGTTGCGTGTCAATTTCGGTGCTTTGGCGATCGAGACGTCCACTGCGATGCGCCAGTTCCTGGTGATGGCGCAGATCCTCCACCACATCGATGCCGACGCGCCGATCCGCATGCTGATCGCCGAGTGCGAACAACCGCAGACGGTGCTGGCCGCGCTATACCTCGCCCGGCTGTTCGGTATCGACGACAAAGTCGACGTATCGCCGCTGTTCGAGACCGAAACTGCGCTGGAGCATGGCGGACGCTTTCTTGACGCGCTTCTCGCTGAACCGGCCTATCGCGACTATGCGCGGCTGCGCGGCCGCGTGGCGGTGCAGACCGGCTTTTCCGATGCCGGACGCTTCCTTGGTCAGATCCCCGCCGCATTGGCGATCGAGCGTCTGCAAGGGCGGCTGGCCGATGCGATGAAGGTCAACGGACTGACCGATGTGTCCGCGCTGATCTTCGATACGCACGGCGAAAGCATGGGGCGCGGCGCGCATCCTTCGGGCTTTGCCGATCGGTTGACCTGGCCGCTGTCGCGCTGGGCGCGCGGCCGCTTTGCCCGCGCGGGCATCCGCATCGAGGCCGAGGCCAGCTTCCAAGGCGGCGATGGCTACCTGTTCTTCCGCAACGACGAACTGGCGCTGGCGACGCTCACCCGCATTGCCGAGGCCGAAGGGGCGCTCTCGGGCGACTACCAGAACGACCCGTTCTATGACCGCACCGACCTCAGCCTCGACTTCTATCGCTCCATACGCCGCGTGCAGCGCGAGCATCTGGAAAGCGCGACTTATGCCCGTGCGGTGACCGCGTTTGGGCTCGGCATGCTCAAGTCCACGGGCAGCCGCGTGTCGCGCCGTCAGTCGGACATCCACGCCGACCGGACGATGAGCCTGCGCCAGATCCGCGCGATCCCGCACAACGCGATCCTGCAGCAGATCGGTTATTCGGTGAACGTGATCGCCGGGGCCGGAACGGCTGCTGGGGACGAGGCCGAGGCGATTGCCGACCTGCTTGGGCGGTCGGAGCGCGGGCGGCAACTCGTGCGGCTGCTGCAGGCGGCCAATGGCCTTGCCTCGATCAAGACGGTGGGCGCGTTCGGTGAACTGTTCAACAGCGCCTATTGGGCGAGCAGACCCTATCGCGGCACCGAAACGCACCTCGAAAACGGCTGTCTGGGGCTGGCCGAGTACCTGACCAAGGATGATCGCGCGGGCGTGTTCCGGCGGCTTGCGTCGCGGTTGCGCGTGGACTGGATGAAGCTTCACCGTCTGCTGGCGATGGTCGGCGGCGGCAAGGCTGAAGGCCGCGATCCGGTGGCCGACGAACAGCGTCGCAACATCGGCTTGTTGCAAGCGGTGCGCCTTGCGCTGCTGATGCACATGTTCCTGCGTGCGGTGCAAGTGCCCGCGTTCAGCCGCGCCAACGATGTCAGCCGCGACGATGTGCTTGAAATGGTCCTGTCGCTGCGGGTGGATGAGGCTTTGGCCCAGTTGCGCCGCGCTTATCCGGTGATCGAGCCCAAGATCGGCGATTTCACGCTGGACGAGCCGACCGACTATCCCGACAGTCAGGGTGAGGACTACAGCGCCATCCGCGCCCGCTTCATCGACCCGATCGAGCAGGCGCATGCGCTGAACATCCGCATCGCGGCGGCTATCGCCAATTACTTCGGCGCCCACGGCTGACCGTTTCTGTCGCTCCAGCAAAGGCGTTGCCTGCCGGTTAACCGTGCGTAGGATTGCGCGTGAAGACCGCAACGCGATCCACCAGATTGCGGCGATAGGGGAGGGTTCCTGCACAGGGCAACGCAACCGCCGATCAAGGCGGGCGCGGGGGCTGGGGGGACACGGATGGAACGGTACGACCTGGTGGTGATCGGCAGCGGCCCGGCAGGGCGACGCGCCGGGGTGCAGGCCGCCAAGCTGGGCAAGCAGGTGCTGGTCGTCGAAGGGCGGCGGCGGGTTGGCGGCGTTTCGGTCCATACCGGCACCATTCCGTCCAAGACCTTGCGCGAAACCGTGCTCAATCTGTCGGGCTGGCGCGAACGTGGATTCTATGGACATTCCTATCGTGTGAAGGCCGAGATCGGCGGTGACGATCTGGGGCACCGGCTAGGCAAGACGCTGGAGCACGAGGTCAACGTGCTTGAGCACCAGTTCCACCGCAACAAGATCCGCACGGTATCGGGCATGGCGCGCTTTACCGGACCGCACGAGATCGCGATCGGCCGGGCCGATGGCAGCGACCTGCGCGTTACCGCCGAGCGCATCCTGATCTGCGTGGGCACCGTGCCGCACCGTCCCGATACCATTCCGTTCGACGATCTGGCGGTCGTCGACAGCGACCGCATCGTCGAAGTGCCGCGCGTGCCGCGCAGTCTGTGCGTGATCGGCGCAGGCGTGATCGGCATCGAATATGCCACGATCTTTTCGGCGATGGATGTTCCGGTGACTCTCGTCGAACCGCGCGAGACGTTTCTCGACTTCATCGACCGCGAAGTGATCGACGAGTTCGTTCACGACTTGCGCGATCGCGGCATGATCATCCGCACGGGCGTCGCCGTGGCCAAAGTGGAGAAGGGGGCCGACGGCTGGGTCACCACCACGCTTGCGGACGGGCGGACGATCCGCACCGAGATGCTCCTCTACGCCGCTGGCCGTACTGGCGCGACGGATGCGCTCGAGCTGGCCAAGTGCGGACTGACCGCCGACCATCGCGGCCGGATCACGGTTGATCCCAAGACACTGCAGACCGCCGTTCCGCACATCTATGCCGCAGGCGACGTGATCGGCTTTCCCAGCCTTGCCTCCACGTCGATGGAGCAGGGCCGCATCGCCGCATGTCATGCCTTTGGCCTGCCACTGCCGCCAGCGCCGCAATACTTCCCTTATGGCATCTATGCCGTGCCCGAAATCTCGACCGTGGGTATGAACGAGCAGGAGGTGCGCGCGCGCGGCATCAGTTATGAAGTGGGTATCGCCCGCTTTCGCGAAACCAGCCGTGGCCACATCATGGGGCTGAACACCGGTATGATGAAGATGTTGTTCTCGCTCAAAACCCGGCGTCTGCTGGGCGTGCATATCCTGGGCGAGGGGGCGACTGAATTGATCCACATCGGTCAGGCGGTACTCAACCTGAAGGGCACGCTCGACTTCTTCATCGAGAACACTTTCAACTACCCGACGCTGGCCGAAGCCTACAAGATCGCCGCGCTCGATGCGTGGAACAGGATGCCGAAATAGGGGCGGCTGTATTCACCCCAAAAACGTTCGCCCAGACCGAACCGGTCGCGCCGGCGCGTTGAAAACCGCGCCCGCCGACAAGCGACTGCCGCGCACCACCAGCAGGATTGAATCGCCAACCTCAATGCGCACGTCCTCGCCCGGATGCTCGATCGACTTGCCGTCGATGCGATCGATCTGGACCACAAAGAACGCCCCGTTGCCGCGTCGCTCCGCCTCACCCACCGTTTCGCCGACGAGCGCGCTTTTGGCGGCAACCTGCACCACTTCAAGGTCGAGCCCGAAGTCATGCAACTGCCGCTTCACGTCGGTCATCCTTGTCGCCTCGTCCAGCACGCGGTCGGTGGCGGGGTAGAGGATCAGTTCGGTGATGCGCTCGGCGCCGATGTGGGTGGGCAGCACGACCTTGTCGGCCCCAGCATGAAACAGCTTGCTCTCCGTGGTCGGAGCCTCGCCGCGCGCGATGATCTGGACAGCCGGGTTGAGGTTGCGCGCAGACAGGGTGATGAACACGTTGGCGGCATCGTCTGGCAGCACGGTGGCGAGCACGCGCGCGCGCGCGATTCCGGCCTGCCGGAGCGTATCCTCGTGCGTTGCTTCACCGATCAGCGTCAGGAAGCCGTGGGACTTGGAAACCTCGGCCTTGGCGGCGCTGCGTTCAACGATCAGGAACGGCGTGCGCGCTTCGGTCAGGGCCTTGGCCAATTGCACGCCGATGCGGCCATACCCGCAGATGATCACGTGATTTTCAAGGCGTTCGATATCGGATGCCATGCGATCCAACCCCAAAAGGCGGCGAAACTGGAACAGGGTGAACACTTGCACCAGCGCGCCGGTCAGCACGATCATGCCGGTGCAGCCGAGCACGATCGTGAAGGTCGTCCACAGGCGCAGATACGTGGTGTCGATCGGCCGGACTTCGCCATAGCCGACCGAAAAGATCGTCAGCAGCACCATGTAGGCGGCATCGCCCAGCGGCCATCCGGCGTGGACGTACCCCAGCGTAGAGACGACGAACAGCACTGCGACATATGTCACCGTGCCCGACAGCAGCCGCAGCGGCGAGCCGAGCACGCTGTTGGCCCCTTGCGAAAGGGCCGAAGGTTGTCCGTTGCTGTCCATCATGCCCCTGTGCTGTCAGGATAGTGGCGTACCCTGACAGCGCTTGTCCAGCGCAGACCGCACGAGGCTGGATCAAAGGCCGAGCAGTTCCCCCGCGTCATGCCGCAGCGTCGATGCACCGCCCGCATTGGCCTGCTTGGCAACCGGTGCTGGCAGGGTGATTGCCGGCGTGGTGGTGAACGGTTTGACCCCCAGTTCGGGATAGATCTCGGTGGGGAAATAGAAGGTGCCGTTCTTCACCACCATGCGGATGGTTTTGATCGCTTTCAGATCCTTCACCGGATCGCCCGGAATCAGGAAGAAGTCGGCCAGCTTGCCCTTGGCGATCGAACCCAGTTCCTGATCGCGGCCCATGTAGCGCTGTACGTCCAGCGTGGCGCGGGCAAGGATCTCGGCGGAGGAGAATCCGGCGGCCTCATACAGTTCCAGTTCGCGATGGTAGGTGAACGAGCCGCCTGTATCGGTGCCGGGCACGATGAAGATTCCGGCATCGTGCATCTGCTTGGTGATCGCGATCAGCTTGCCATAAGCGGCGCGATAGGCGGCCTCGTCACCCGGAGCGCTGGTGTCGATCCACTGCTGGCGCTTGGCACGTTGTTCGGCGACGGGCAAATGGTCGACGTAATCCACAGCCCCGGGCGCCACGGTGCCATCGCGGTTGAGCAGCAGGTTTTCATGGATGCCAAGCGTCGGATCGATGGCGATGTGCTTTTGCGCCATTGTGGCGATGGTCGCCTGCACCGGCGCGCTGGCCAGATCGAGCGTTGCCAGCCGCTTCAAGCCATAGAGCCGGAACAGTGTTCGCGTATCCTCGCCCTGCTTGATCACCCAGCCCAGCGAGACCTGATTGATGTGGGTCATCTCGTCGTAACCGGCGGCGATCATCGCGTCGGCATTGGTGAAGGCGGGGACGTGTCCGGCCACGCGCAGACCCAGCCGGTGAGCCTCGGCCACCACCGCAGGCACCCACGCCGGGTTCATCGAGTTGTAGATCTTCACTTGCCAGTATCCGCGCGCGGCGTACCAGCGAACCGCGTCGATCGCCTTGGCCTCGCTGTCGACGACGAAGCCGTTGTTCGCGTTGAACGGGCTTTTGCCTTCGATGAAGCCGCTGCGGATCACGCGCGGCCCCGTAATCACGCCCTTTTCGATGCGGCTGATCAGGTCATCGAGTACGGCGTTGTCGTTGCCCATGTCGCGCACCGAGGTCACCCCGGCCAGCACGTTGAGCAGCGCGTCGTCCTGACCGATGTGGCCATGCATGTCGGTCATGCCCGCAACCAGCGTACCGCCAGCGCCGTCGATGGTGGCTTCGCCGGGGGTGGCCGGGCTGTCGGCGGGTTCCACTGCGGTGATGCGGTTGCCGTTCACCAACACTTGAACGGGCCCGGTCAGCGCCTTGGCCACCGGGTCGAACAGCCGCACGTTGGTGATCCGCACCGGCGCGCCAAAGTTGTGGGCATAGCGCGCCTGAAGATCGGCATAGCGGCGTGATTGCAGATCGGCGGCGAGACCGCGCAGCTGCACTTGCTCCCCTTCATACCCCTTGCGGACCACGACCGAGCTCGGGTCGATTTGCGCAAACAGTGCGCCGTCCTTGTCCAGCAGCGCGTAGGCTGGGGCATAGTTGGTGCCGCTGATGGCATATTGCGTGACCTCGAGCGGACCGTCCGCGCCATTGACGGTCAGCACGTCGCCCTTGGTCAGGCGCAGCGCGCCGCCCGGCAGCGCGGGCAGCGTCTGGCCGGGCGCGGCGAGCAGGGCGCGCACTTGCAGACCGAACTCCCATGGGCTGCCGTTCTGTGTGACATAGAGCGTTGGCGCCTTGACCGTTGCAGAACCTTTGCCCGCCGCGTCGGTCCAGGTCGCCTTGCCCCCCTTCAACGCAAAGCGTTCGGCCACCTTGCTGCCAAAGGTGGTGGCGCCATCGATCGCCCAGGTTACCGGCAGTCCGTCAGAGCCCAGCGTCAGCGCTTCCTTCATCGTCGGGCCGCGACCGTTGTCCTTGATGTCGAAGTCGATGGTGACGGCTTTGCCGGTCGTCTCGACGTCCAGATGCCCGACTATCTTGTTGCCGCTGATGACCGAGAAGTGCTCGCTTGCAGCAAGAGCCGGGCAGGCGCCCAGCGCGGTAGAGGTGGCAAGGATCAGGGCGAATGCGGCGCGCGCGCGAGTGGTTTGGCTCATGGGATGCGATGCTAGGACACGGAACGCCGCCGGGCAATGGTTGCTTGTGCAACCGGATCGGATGTGGCGCAAAACAGAAGGGGCGCAACCTTGCGGCGCGCCCCTTCGGGTTTGGCAGGTGCTGAAACCTGGCGCTTACTTTGGCGCGATCACCATCAGCATCTGGCGGCCTTCCATGCGGGGGAAGGCTTCGACCTTGGCGATTTCGGCGACATCGTCCTGCACCTTGCGCAAAAGGTTCATGCCCAGTTGCTGGTGCGACAGTTCGCGGCCACGGAAGCGCAGGGTGACTTTCACCTTGTCGCCTTCTTCGATGAAGCGGTGCACGGCGCGCAGCTTCACGTCATAGTCGTGGTCGTCGATGTTGGGACGCATCTTGATCTCCTTGATCTCCTGCGTCTTCTGGCTCTTGCGCGCGGCGTTGGCCTTTTTTTGCGCTTCGTACCGGAATTTGCCGACATCGAGGAACTTGCACACCGGCGGATCGGCGGTGGGCGAAACCTCAACCAGGTCCAGCCCGACTTCGGCTGCCTGATCGATTGCTTCGCGGGTGTACATTACACCCAGGTTCTCGCCATTCTCATCGATCACGCGCACCTTGGGCACGTTGATCATCTGGTTGAAGCGAGGCCCGCTCTTGACGGGGGGCGCCATCATGCGCCGGGGTGGGGGGGCTATAGTGCTCTCTCCTGATGTTTCACGAAATAGGCGGCTTAGCGCGCGCTCTTATCACAATGCGCGCGTAGATAAAGGGCTTGTCTGTCCTGAGGGCCAGTCTTTTGACATGGGAACGCCCCGCAGCGTTTGCAAGCGCTTGCGAATGGTTCAAGCAGCCGCGCGCCATAGCGCAAAGCGGGTGATCCGCCGTTCGGTCGGCACAAGCGCGTCGATCGCGCGGGTCTGGCCAAGGCCCGCACCAAGGCGCCCCAGAATCACCGGATCGGCAGCGTCCATCCCGCCGGTCAAAGCGCCGAAGGCGGGAAGTATCAGCTTGTTTTCGCTGGAAACCGCGCAGGGGCGGGCGATCGAACGGCCCCGTGCGACGATGCGCAACTTGGGGTGGAAATGGCCGGAGAGCTCGGGCTCTAGCTCATCCGCCTGCGCTTCATGGCGCAACAACAGCCCGCCGATACGTACCTCAGGCAGGTACTCGCCGGGCACGCTGCCGCCTTTTTCATCGTGGTTGCCGGTGATCCACACCCATTCGGTTGCGCGGGTCAGCGCGGCCAGCATGCCCGCAGCATGCGGTTCAAGGCGGTTTGCGCCATCCGCATCGTGAAAGTTGTCGCCCAGACAGAACACCCGCCGCGCGCCCGTCTCGCGCAGGGAAAGCGCGATTCGTTCCAGCGTCTCGCGGCTGTCATAGGGGGGAAGCATCTGGCCGAAGCGGGCAAACCAGCTGGCCTTTTCAAGGTGCAGATCAGCCACCAGCAGCGCGTTTTCGGCAGGCCAGAACAGCGCGCGCGACGCGCCCAGCCGTAATTCCTGACTTGCGAACGAAAAGGGAACCATGGCTTCCCCTTGCCGGATGGCGATTCCCTTGGCAAGTGCCGGGTTTCCGCCTGCCGGGCAAAAGGACAAGCATGACCGACTGGACCGACCACACCGCCCGCGCCCGTAGCTGGTTCGAAAGCCTTCGTGACCGGATCTGCGCCGAGTTCGAGGCGATCGAGCGCGAGGCGGGCAGCGATGCCGTCTTTGCATATACCCCCTGGGACCGATCACACGATGGTGAGCCGGTCGCGAACGGTGGTGGCGGCGTGCAAGGGCTGATGAAGGGCAAGGTATTCGAGAAAGTCGGCGTCAACGTTTCGACCGTCGGCGGCACCTTCTCCAAGGAATTTGCCGGAACGATCAACGGCGCCGACCCTGAAAATCCGGGCTTTACTGCCACGGGCATCAGTCTGGTGGCCCACATGGCCAACCCCCACGTGCCCGCCGTGCACATGAACACCCGCTTCCTGACCACGCGCAAGGCGTGGTTCGGCGGTGGCGGCGACCTAAACCCGCCGATCCCCTATGCGCAGGATACCGACGAGTTCCACGCCGCCTACAAGGCCGCCTGCGATGCACACGATGCTGGCTATTATCCGCGCTTCAAAAAGTGGGCGGACGACTATTTCTACATTCCCCACCGCAAGGTTCATCGCGGTGTCGGCGGGATCTTCTACGATCATCTGGAGTGTGTCGACGATGCCGCGTTCGAGGCGAATTTCGCCTTTACCCGCGATGTGGGGGAAGCATTCCTGACCGCGTTCCCCACACTCGTGCGCCGCCGCATGCATACGCCCTTCAACGATGCCGAGAAGTTGCAGCAGTTGCAGTGGCGCGGGCGCTATGCCGAGTTCAACCTCGTTTACGATCGCGGAACGCTGTTCGGGCTCAAGACTGGCGGCAATATCGACGCCATCCTGATGAGCCTGCCGCCTGAAGCGGTGTGGAGCTGAAAGGCAAAAGGCCATGGACATTCCCGGCGCGCCGCTGACCGAGGGCTATCACAATGTCCGCAATGGCGACCTGCCGTGCGTGGTGACGGCGCTGGAAATGCTGGCGCCCCCGGCCGATCTCAAGCGGCTGGTGCCCGAACCGGAGGTGCCGCTGGCACTCAAGCGGTGGAAGGATTGTTCGGCCGAAAAGTACCGCCTGCTCTACAAGCGGGTGGGTGGCTACTGGATCTGGTGGTCGCGGCTGGTCAAGCCCGATGCGGAACTGGAAGCGATCATCCGCGATCCTGCGGTTCAGCTTTATGCGGTGACCGACCGCGCCGGGGTGGAAGTGGGCATGCTCGAACTGGATTTCCGCGAGCAGGGCCAGTGCGAGATCGTCTTCTTCGGGCTGGTGGTGAAGGCCACCGGCAAGGGCTTTGGCAAATGGCTGATGCGCCGCGCGTTGCAACTGGCATGGGCGCCGGGGGTGGAGCGGGTATGGGTGCACACGTGCACGCTCGATGACCCCAATGCGCTGCCGTTCTACATGAAACGCGGATTCCGGCCTTATGCGCGGTTCGTCGAGGTGTTCCCCGACCCGCGTCTGTCGGGCCTGCTACCCGCCGACAGCGCTCCGCACGCTCCGGTGCTGGGGATGGTCGAGCCGGGTCCAGACCAGCCAGAGTAACCCGGCGGCGGCCAGGGGCATCAGGTTGACACCCAGCGGCAAGGCGGCAGCGCGCGTCGCCAATGGGGCAAGCCACAAGAGCACCAGCAGCGGCTTTTCCCAAGCCCTCCAGCCATTCACGCGGGCTTGCGTGGCCAGCCAGCACAGCGGCTGGATCAGGAACGGCAAATCGTAGCTGAACAAGTAGGGCGAGCCGAGCGCGGTAGCCGCCAGCATCACCGCCCCGGTTGCCTGTGGGTCGCGACTGCGCCGCCATGCCAGTGCGCTCAGGGCGGCGGCGAGCAGGGTCAAAGCCGCTTGGCCCACCATCGCGACCAACGGTCCGCCGTGCTGGTGCAGCGCGGCATATGGCGTGCACATCCGCAACCAGAAGGCGCTCGGTCCTTGCGCCATCAGCACCTTGCTGACGGCAAAGGCCTGTGGCCATGCGGCCCAGGTCTGCCAACCGAAAGCCAGCAGCGCGGCAAGGCAAAGCCCGATGGCCGCCATGGCGGCGCTGGCCAGCGCACGCCACTGGCGCCCGGCGAGCAGCCACACCGGCACTAGCAGGGCCAGATGCGGCTTGATGACCAATGCGCCCAGCAGCGCGCCCGAATGCCACGGCCGGCGGGGCAGGGCGATCACGCCGCCGATCAGCAGCACTCCGGTGATGAACCCGGTCTGGGCATGGCTTGCCGCAAGATAGGCACCGGGAAAGGCCAGCACCGCCAGCGCCAGATGCGGCGGCGCCAGTTTGCGCGCCACCGCAAACCAGATCGCCCAGCCGCCCAGCGCAAAGGCGATCCATGCCACGCCATACGGCAGCAGTCCCAGCGGCAGGGTGGCAAACAGGAACGGCGGAGGATTGACAAAGGCGACCAGTTGTCCGGTGCCGGTGAGCGCTTGTGCAGCCTGTTCTGCTGCAAGGTCATAGACTTGCGCCGGATGGCCCCCGACCGCCAGGTGGCCTGCGCCCCAGAAAGCCAGAAAGTCCGACCCGACATGGCCGGTGGCTTGCGCAAACACCACCGCCAGCATCGGCAGATAGGCGATCAGCACCATCGCGGCATAGACCCGAACCCGGCTCAGGTCCGGCCAGCCGCCATCGCGCAGCACCCGCCACCACGGCTCAGACGGCGGGTTGATCGCAGGTTGCGGGGCGGCTTTGGCGGTCATCTGAGGTACGATAAGGCCGCAGCGGTGAAAGAAACGTATGCCGATCTCCCTGATCGGGACTTTTGACTTGCGGCATGGCCCCTTCGCGCCCCATCTTGGTTGCGAAATGCTGCGCCAGTACGAACTTGTCGAACGTGTGCTCGCCTATGATCCCGATGCGGACGAGGCGATGCTGAACCGTGCCTATGTCTATACCGTGCAAAAACACGGCACCCAAAAGCGTGCGAGCGGTGACCCGTATTTCTCGCATCCGGTCGAAGTGGCGGGCCTGATGACCGAGCTGAAGCTCGATCAGGAAACGATCATCACCGCGCTGTTGCACGATACGGTCGAGGATACTCTGGCCACAGTCGAGGAGATCGAGCGGCTGTTCGGCCCCGACGTCGCCCGCCTGGTCGACGGCGTGACCAAGCTGTCCAAGATCGAAACGATGAGCGACAACGAGCGCGCGGCCGAAAACCTGCGCAAGTTCCTGTTGGCGATGAGCGAGGACTTGCGCGTTCTGTTGGTCAAACTGGCCGACCGCTTGCACAACATGCGCACGCTGCACTTCATCAAGAGCGCCGACAAGCGCCGCCGCATCGCGCGCGAAACGATGGAGATCTATGCTCCGCTGGCCCAACGCGTGGGTATGTACGAATACATGCGCGAAATGCAGTTGCTGGCGTTCGAGCAGCTTGAACCCGAAGCCTATGCCACGATTACCCAGCGGCTTGCCGCGATCCGCAGCGAAGAGGGCAGCCAGGTCGACGAGATCGCGCTTTCGATCAAGCAGGCGTTGGCCGAAGCAGGGCTGAAGGTCGAAGTGTCGGGCCGCGAAAAGCACCCTTATTCGATCTGGAAGAAGATGGCCGAGCGCCACGTCAGCTTCGAACAGATCACCGACATCATGGCGTTTCGCGTGCTGATCGATGATGTCGACGATTGCTACAAGGCGCTCGGGGTGCTGCACCGTACCTGGCAGATGATTCCCGGTCGGTTCAAGGACTACATCTCCACGCCCAAGATGAACGGCTATCGCTCGGTTCACACCAGCCTGATCTATTCCAACGCCATGCGCGTGGAAGTACAGCTCAAGACGCGCGAAATGCACCGGCTCAATGAATACGGCCTTGCGGCGCACTGGGCCTATAAGCAGGGTGAGCCCAAACCCGACGAGCAAGTGGGTTGGCTACGCGATCTGGTGGAAATTCTCGAAACCAGCAGCGATCCTGACGAACTGCTCGAAAATACCAAGATGGCGATCTATCAGGACCGCATCTTTGCCTTCACCCCCAAGGGTGCGCTGTTCCAGTTGCCCAAGGGTGCCTCGCCGATCGACTTTGCATTTGCCGTCCACACCAATCTGGGCGCGCAGGCAGTGGGCGCCAAGATCAACGGACGCCACGTTCCGTTGCGCACGCCCCTGCAGAACGGTGACGTGGTGGAAATCATCAAGAGCCGCAACGCCGAACCCCAGTTGTCGTGGCTGGCGTTCGTCGTGACCGGCAAGGCGCGGGCCGGCATCCGCCGCTTCGTTCGGCAAAAGGAACGCTCCGAGATCGCCGCCATCGGCCGCAAGATCTATGAGGAGATCGCCGAACGCCTGCCCAGTCAGATTGGCAAGAAGGCGCTGGCTGAGGCGATAAAGCGGCTTAAGTTGAACAGCGAGGAAGACCTGATGGTCGCGATCGGTTCGGCCAAGCTGGACGACCGGCAGGTGATGGAGGCGCTGGTGCCCGGCAGCGCCGCCAACTTGCCTGCCAGCGAGACTTGGCCAAGCCAGCAACGCGCCATCGCGGTGCGCGGGTTGACGCCGGGTGTCGCGTTTCAGCTTGCCGATTGCTGTCATCCGGTGCCAGGCGACCGGATCGTGGGTCTGCGCCGCCCGGGCAAGGGGGTGGAAGTCCACGCCATCGACTGTCTGCAACTGGCCGACGGGGTCGATGCCGACTGGATCGATCTGCAATGGGATGCGCGCACCGATGGCGCGGTCGGACGCGTTCGCGCCGAACTCTACAACCGCCCCGGCACGCTTGCCGAAATGGCTGGCACTTTCGCCAAGAACCACGCCAACGTGGTCAATCTTGAAATGACCCAGCGCGAAAACCCGTTCCATACGTATGAAGTCGATCTGGAAGTCCGCGATCTGGCGCACCTGACCCGCATCATCAGCGCCCTGCGCGCCAGCGATGCGGTGGCCCAGGCCGACCGCATCTAGCCGTCGCCCGGCACCCTTTTTCAAGTCCATCGGGTAAGATGTCGCACGCCAGCAGAACGCGCGGTAGTGTTACCCCAAGGGCCGGGCGTTCGGCACCGTATGCCCGCCGGGAAAATGCCATGCAGGGATTTGCAACCTTAGCCAAACTCGCTCTGGCCGGGGGCGCCGGGGTGTCGATGATGGCAACACCGGTTGCCGCCCGGCAAGCACCAGCGCCGCCGCAGCTTTTCGCCGAGCGGTGGATCGACGGTACGCAGGGGGTTGAGCCTGCATTGCAGGTTCAAGCGCTCGACGCTGACACGTTCGTGATCCGCCAGTCGGTCAAGACCAACTTCGAGGCGCCGTTCCTATACCTGCTGTTCGGCAAGGAGCGCGCGCTGTTGCTCGATACGGGGGCTGGCAATGTGGCGGTGCGCCCCACGATCGACGGCCTTATTGCGCGCTGGCTGGCCGCCCATGGCCGCGCGGCCATTCCCTTGGTAGTCGCGCACAGCCATAGCCATGGCGATCATGTTGCCGGAGATGCACAATTCCGCAACCGGCCCGACACGGTGGTCGTCGGCCTTGCGCCTGCCGACGTGGCGAGCTTCTTCGGCATCGCGCATTGGCCCGACCAGCTTGGCCGTCTTGATCTGGGCGGCCGGATGCTGACGGTCATCCCGACGCCGGGGCACCAACCGGCGCACATCATGATCCATGACCCGCAGCTTGGCATCCTGCTTTCGGGCGATGCGCTCTATCCTGGACGGCTTTATGTGCCGCTCGACAAGTTCGCCGTGGCGCGCGCGAGCATCGACCGTCTGGCACGTTTTGCCCGAGGCAAGCGCATTCGCGCAGCGCTTGGCGCACACATCGAGATGACGACCACGCCGGGACACGACTACGTTCAGGCGGCCCCGACCCACCCAGACGAGCACCGGCTGGAACTCGGGCCCGACGCAATCGGCGAACTCCAGCGCGGCCTGCACGCACTTCCAGACGGGTCAAAGGCGAGTCAGGTACACGACCATTTCATCGTCTTTCCGGTGCCGCCACGCCCCAACGGGGGGTAACCGCCGTCGACCTCCGTCGCGACTTCATGCCAGTTCGGCGTTGTCCTGCCCGATGGTCGGCGCGGGGCCCACGTCGAAGCCACCGACCGAAAACTTCACTGGAGCGCGCAGTTGCAGATAGTCGCCCTCGGTCGGGTGCGTGCGGTGCTGGAAGAAGTCGACCGCCTGCAAGTGGGGATCGTCGGTGATATCGGCCAGATCGCGCACGGGCATGGCCGGAATCTGGTGCTCGGCGAACAAGGCGCACCATTCGGCGCTTGTCCTGGCCGGTGTTCGGCTTGCGATCTCGTCATAGAACGCACTGATGTTGACGATGCGGCCGTAAGGCGTGGCAAACCGCTCGTCCTCGATCAGTTCAGGCGCGCCGATCAGCGGCATGATCCGCTCGACCGCTTCGGGGGTGTAGGGGACGATCGAGATGTAGCCATCGGCCGTGGGGAAGGGCTGGCGGTGCGGATCGACCTGCCGGGGATAGCCCGCCGGTTCCAGCGGCGGCACCAGCGTGGCACCGTACAAGTGTTCCTGCATCATGAAGTGCGAGAATGCTTCGAACATCGGCACTTCGACGAACTGGCCTTCGCCTGTGCGCAGCTTGTGGATGATCGCGGCCAGCGTCGCATAGGCACCATGCAATCCCGCCACCTTGTCCGCGATCAAGGATGGCAGATAGCGCGGCGCGGGGTTGCCGTCGGCGCGGGGCAGCAGTGTGGCCGTGCCCGTCGCGGCCTGAATGACATCGTCATAAGCCTGCAAACCCGCATAAGGTCCGTCCGAGCCGAAGCCGACACAATGGACATAGACGATACCCGGTTTCAGCGCGGTGACCGCTTCATACCCGAAACCCAGTCGCTCGATCGCCTGTTCGCGCACATTGTGGATGAATACGTCGGCATCCAGCAACACTTTGGTCAGCGCGGCCTTGCCATCCTCGGTCTTGAGATCGACCGCCAGCGATCGCTTGCCTTTGTTGAGGTTGAGTGTGCAAGGCCCCATGCCAAAGGTCTTGGCGGGCCGCCCGGCGTGGCGAAACTGGTCGCCGGTAAGCCCCTCGACCTTGATCACATCGGCCCCCAGATCGGCCAATATCTCAGTGGCATAAGGCCCGAATACAACGCTGGTCAAATCAACGATGCGGATGCCTTCAAGCAGACGAGGCTGGGCCAAGGGCGGTTCCTTTTGCGGTTCGGGACGCGGATGCCGTAGGGTTTAATTGATCAATTAAATTTGTGCAACCGCCGTCCGGTGTATTGTCCCGCCGCCGCTCAGAACCCGATGGTGATCTTGACGGGATCGCCTTCGTTCAGGGCCTCGGCCTTGCGCACAGCAGCCTTGACCGGGATCGACCAGCCTTCTTCCTTCATCGGAAAGGCGCTGGTCTGCCATCGGCTGCCACCGATCCGGACAGCGACCTTGACCGAGCCGAAACCCGCGCGCCGTCCGCTCTCCAGCCGCCGAACCAATGCGGTGGCCGACAAGGCGTCCGCCGCCACGCCGTCAACCGACACGAACCACCACGCGGTTCCTCCAGCGCTCTGCCAACGCCAGAGCGTGCTCGTCAGTTCGTGCTGCTCATCGCCGGTCAAGGCACCCGCCGCACCGGTACCGGCACGTTGCACACGTCCACCCCACCGGCGGGCTTGATGTAGAACGGATCGCGCCGATTGGCGCGCGCCTCGGCATAGCGTTTGAAACTCGCGCTGTCGGTGGTCAGGTATTGGTAGCGGGGCAGGTCTGGCACCTCGCCTCCCAGACGGATCTGCCGAATGGGCACGCGCTCGATCGCCGACTTGTAGAAGCCGATGTCGCCAGTGCCGCGCGGCAGGCTGGCGAGGTATTCCATTCCCTCGATAACCCGGCCAACGATCGCGATGTTGCGGTCCAACTGGCGCGGGGCTTGCCCGATCACCGCGTATAGTTCCGCACCGGTTCCGGTGTCCGGCGGCATGTCACGCCCGACGCCGACGGTTCCATAGCAGTGGATCGGCCAGATTGTCTTGGCATCGCTTGCGAACGGCCAGCCGTTGCGGAACTCCACGCCATCGGCATAGCTGTCCTTGCCGATGGACACCTTGCTCTCGCCGGTACTTGCAGGGGTGAAGCGCTTGAGTGCCTGATTGTCGATGGCGACGACATAATTGGATTGCTGCACCTTCAGCAACCCCGGTGGCAAGGGCTTGGCCAAGACTTTGTCCTCGCCGTCGGGGTCGCCCCACTGGACGACATAGTTGTCCTGCACCCGGTTGATGCTGGTGGCGTCCCACCAATGCGCGGCCGCCAGCATCCGGATATTGCCGACCCATGCGAACGAGAACGGCGCGGGTATCAACTGGATCACCACCCTGCGCGCTTTGCCGGATGGCACCGGGGCAAGGTCCATCACCAGCAGATCGGCCGGCGCGATCGCGGTCCAGTCGCTGACGGGGGCTGCGGCGACGATCTGCGTCGGTGCAAGCGGAGCAGGATCGGCGGCGCGCGCCGGTTGGCAAGCGATGGTGGCGGCCGCAACGGCGGCAAGAACGGTCTGGCGATACATTACGCCAGTCTGACAGCGTTCGCGCCCTTGCGGAAGTGGTCACGTGCGGCTAGGGGCGCTCTTCCAGTGCATGCGGAGCGGTGGCCGAGTGGTCGAAGGCGCTCGCCTGGAAAGTGAGTATACGCCAAAAGCGTATCGAGGGTTCGAATCCCTCCCGCTCCGCCATGGTTCGTTCGCGTCGGTATCCGCGTTGCGGTCGGGGGTATTGCGTGTGTGGGCAGGCCGTGATGGACCACCTGTCATGTCACGATGACGGCGTCGACCGGCCTGCGGGGGGACCAGGGCATCGTGGGGCCGTAGCCGAAGCGCATCACGATATCGGGCCGCCGCCCCGGCAGGCCGATCAGCGCGGCGAGTTCGGGGCGCAGGCGGGCCACTTCGACCGGCTGGTTGATGAAGGCGTGGCTCAGCCCCAGCGCCGTCGCCTGCAAGGCGAAGCGCTGGCATGAACGGCCGACCGACACCCAATGTTCAGGCGATGCTCCGCCGCCGACGAATACCGCGAGGCCGGCAGAGGACCGGATTTGCCTGGCATACGCCTCGTTTTCGGACTCCGCCGTCGAAAACCGGTCGAACGCAAAGGGCCCAAGCCAATCGGGCAATTCGGGATTGCCGCTTGCCACGCTGTAAAGGCCATCGGCGGAACGCAGCGCCTGACGCGGATTGAAGCGCAGCCAAGACTTGAGTTCGCGCACAAACGCCGGATCGGCCATCTGGTTGGTGTTCCCGGTCAGCACAAGATCGCGCAAATGGTCGATGCGCCTGTGGTCGGTCAGCAACACGAGATCGACGCCGGGCACGGCCGCCGATCGGGCAAGGGAGTCGATATCGACCGCACTGACTTGTCGGCCATCGTAAACCGCGCGTGTCGATTGGCGCCGGGGAATGGCATCGAACAAGCGCGACGGTATCGGCCTTGCCCGCTCGAACACGATGCCGACCGCACCGTCCTTGCGCGGATCGAAGGAGATCATGCCCGGCGCGCCGCGCGCGGCGGATGCCAGCACCAGATTTTCGGCAGCAGCGCCAAGGCTGACGAAGATGTGATGATCATCAGGGTCGACAATGGGTGTCCGCCGCGCAAGGTCGGGCATGATGTCGATCCGCCGCTCGCCGATGCGGAAATGCCATGGCTGGGCATTGTGGCCGTTCGGGGCCAGCGTGGCGTAGCGGATCAGATCGCGGGCGGACGGGGAGACGGCCAACGGACTGCGCAAATGGGCGCTCTGTTCGGCATAGGTCGCCGATGATCCCATGCCGATTGCCGTAAAAAGAGCGGTACTGCCGCCAACCGCGGCGCAGGCTCCCGCGCCCATCAATACACTTCGTCGGTTCACGCATGGCGCCCTTTGTCAAAGATGCCGACCAGACAAGCCTGCCCTGACAGCTTGAAGCGTATGCACCTGTCAGATGCCGCGCCACAGCGTCGGAAAGCACCCATGCGTGCAGGTTTTGGTCGGGCAGACCAACCCTGCCGAGACGATCAAATCTTGTCCACGCCGCCTAGAGCCGCGCTTAGCCAGCGCTCTGCTTTTGCACTTCGCCGCGCAAGCCAAGGTGCGTTGCCAGCGCCTTGAGATCGCGCTCGACGCCTTCGTTGACGAGCGCGGCAAGGGCCGGTTGCACGCGCAGGACCAGTGCGCCGTCTTCGCGGACCAGGCTGGAGCCGCTCAACCCTTGCGTGGTGCAGCTGCTCAACCGGCGACACAGGCGTGCGGCAAGGCCCCAGCCTTGCGCTTCGTGCAGCAGGTTCTGCGGTACCATCGCCGCCAGTTCGGAGGGCAGATCAGTCTTGCCGGTGACCGCGATCATGGCTGCGGCCAGCAGCACGCGCTCGACCGGGCCGATGCCGACCCAGCGCTTGCGCAGGCCCCAATCGCGGGCGAGGTCACGGCGCAAGTTGGGTTCGACCGTTGCCGTTGCCAGACATAGCAAGGTCGCGGCCAGCCGAAGGTTCTCGCGGCGTCCGCTGCCACTGCTGGCTGCGAGCGTCCATCCGGCCACCATCGCCCCCATGTGCGGCGAGATGCCTTGCTCGGCCGCAAACGCAGATACCCCGGCGACCAGCGGGTCTTGACCGCGCACGTATTCGGGCAGCTCTTCGATCAGCAAGCCTTCGCGCAGGCCCCATGCTGAAAAGACCAGTTTGGCCGGCTGCAGGCGTCGCACCAGGACCGCCAACAAGGCCGCGGTATCTGGCAATGCGGCGAGGCGACCGCTGGCCAGACCTTCAAGCGCGGGCAGGGCTTCGGTGCGCTTGCCGGCCAGACGCCGGGCGATGCGCGTTGCGTCATCCGCTGCCAGTTCAAAGCCATGCGGATCGTCAATCGGCCAGTCCATCATGTGCATCGCATAGCGGGCAAAGGCGCGTAGCGATCCGCCGACAAGGTACAGGGTTGTACCCGGCTCGGCGGACCAATCCGCCTTTTTCAGCGCCTTGCCGATGATCTGTCCAAACGCGCGGTCGCCCCCCGTGCGCATGGCGGGCAAGCGCAGGGAACCCAGCGGCAAGGATACGCCATGACGGCAGCGATCGCCGTCGATGTCGGTCAGTTCCAGACTGCCGCCGCCAAGATCGGCGGCGATCCCGCGTGCGCCCGGAAAGGCGCCGATCACGCCATGCGCGCTGGTGACCGCTTCTTCTTCACCCGTCAGCAGGCGCGGCTCGAACCCCAGCGCGCGTACTTGGTCAAGGAATTCGGGTCCGTTGCGGGCATCGCGGGATGCGGCGGTGGCAACGACGGTGATGTTCTCGATCCCGCGCAGTTGCAGCAACGTCCGGTAGCGCGCCAGCGCGGCAAGTGAAGTCGCCATGGCGCGGTTTCCGAGCAGGCCATTCTCCGCAACGCCTTTGCCCAGCCGCGCCGTGACCTTTTCATTGTGCAACACTTCCGGCGCGCGCAGCGGCGGTCCGTAGATGACCAGACGCACGGTGTTGGAACCGATGTCGATGATGGCCCGTGAGGTGGCGCGGGCGGCCTTGCGCTCTCTACTGGTCATCGCTCGGTCGGAATCGGCCTTTGGGTGATCGAATGAAAGCGGGAAAACCCCGCCAAGCCATGGGGCTTACACCTCACTCGGACAAGGCGCCACCCCGCCGCAGCGCAAGCTTGGGGACTTTGCGTCCCTTCGTCAGCGCCGCACCACGCCCCGACAGCGAAGGGTTGGTCATGAAATAGCGATGCACGTTGAACGGTTTGTCGCCGGGGTCGACCCGGTGCGAGGTGCCGTCCGCCAGAAGTCGCCAGCTTTGTTCGGTATCGAGCAGGTTGGCGAGCATCACCTGATCGAGCACCTGATCGTGCACCGTGCTGTTGCGGATCGGCACAAGCACTTCGACGCGTCGATCGAGGTTGCGGGTCATCCCGTCAGCCGACGAGATGTAGACCCGCGCCCGCTTGTTGGGCAGCGCGCCGCCATTGCCGAACGCCCAGATGCGGCTGTGTTCCAGAAACCGGCCGATGACCGACTTGACCGTGATCGTCTCGGACAGTCCCGGAACGCCGGGGCGCAAACAGCAGATGCCGCGCACCACCAGACGGATTTCCACACCCGCCCGGCTGGCGGCATAGAGCCGGTTGATCAACTGGCTGTCGGTCAGCGCGTTGAGCTTGGCCCAGATCGTGGCTGGCTTGCCCGCCCTGGCAAAGGCGATCTCGCGGTCGATGCATTCGTACAGCTTGGCCCGCACACCGCCCGGGCTGATCGCCAGCATTTCGGTGCCCTTGGGTTCGATATAGCCGGTGATGAAATTGAACAGCAGCCCGGCGTCGCGACCAAAGCGCGGATCGGCGGTGAAGAAGGACAGGTCGGTGTAGATGCGCGCGGTGATCGGGTGGTAATTGCCGGTCCCGAAGTGGCAGTAGGTGCGATAGCCATCGCCTTCGCGCCGCACAACCATCGACACTTTGGCGTGCGTTTTCCAGTCGACGAAGCCGTAGATCACCTGCACGCCCGCACGCTCCAACTGGCTGGCCCAGTGCAGGTTCTGCTCCTCGTCGAAGCGCGCTTTCAGTTCGACCACAGCCGTGACCGACTTGCCTGCTTCGGCGGCGGCGATGAGCGCCGAGATCACGGCGGATTGCTTGCCCGCGCGATAGAGCGTCTGCTTGATCGCCACGACGTCAGGGTCGGACGCTGCCTGTCGCAGGAAATCGACCACCACGTCGAAGCTTTCGAACGGGTGGTGGATGACGATATCCTTTTCGCGGATCGCGGCAAAGCAATCGCCGTTATGCTCAAGGATGCGTTCGGGGTAGCGCGGGCTGTAAGGTTCGAACTTCAGGTCAGCACGCGGTTCATCGACCAGCGCCGAAAGGCCGGTCATCGACAGCAGGCCGGGCGACTTGATCACCAGCGCATGGTCGAGCCGCAATTGCTGGCGCAACATGTCCTCTGCCGCAGGATCGATGCCCTGCTGCAGATTGAGCAGGATCACCCGGCCGCGCCGTCGCCGCTGGATCGCGGTGCGGAAGTAGCGGACGAGATCTTCGGCGTCCTCTTCGATTTCCATGTCGCTGTCGCGCAGGACACGGAATGTGCCGTGCCCACGGATACGGAAGCCGGGGAACAGCCGCGCGGCCTTGCGCCGTACCAGATCCTCGATCGCGATCCATGTCGCCTGTTCGCCGGGCAGCCGGACGAACCGGGGCATCGCGGGCGGGATGAGCACCATTTCGTTGACGTCGGCGCCGTCGGCCACACGCACCAGCGTGAACAGGATGCCGGTGCCCTGATTGGCGATGAAGGGGAAGGGGTGCGCCGGGTCGATCGCCTGCGGTGTCAGCGCGGGCAGGACATGCCGTTCAAAGTAGTCGGCAAGGAATTCGGCCTCGGGCTTGGTCAGCTTGCGATCGCCGATCAGGCTGATGCCTTCGCCTTCGAGCTTGCGCGCCAGGTTGACGAAGATGTCATGCTGTGCGCCGACCAGCGCATTGATCGCGCCATGAACGCCTTGCAACTGCTGCGCCGGCGACAGGCCGTCGATCGAGCGTTCGTCGATCTGGCGGCGAACTTGCCCGGCCAGACCGGCAACACGCACGGTGATGAATTCATCGAGGTTACTGCCCGATATCGACAGGAACCGCAGCCGTTCCAGCAACGGGTAGGCCGGGTTCTGCGCTTCGGCGAGCACACGGCGGTTGAACGCCAGCCAGCTTTGCTCGCGGTTGAAAAAGCGTTGGGCAGCGGGAATGGCGAGCACGGCTTTCATATCGGGGCATTCGTTATCGCGGTGCTTGAGGGCTGGCACAGGAGCCGGGCCGTTGTGATCCATCGATGCGATCCTTGCCGAGTACTGTGTTGCCGGTGCCATGGCGGTGGTTTGTTACGCTCCGATTAAAATGCAGACCTGTTGCATAGCATGCAACGCGGGGCCTGTGGCAAGCGCCTAGGTTCAAAACATAAATATTCACCGGACGGGGCGGGGGTGTCCGTCAAGCTCGAAGTCCTGCTCGCTCGGCCATCCCTGCTTTCAAGCCCTGCTTTAGGGGTAGATACTTTTCCTGTTATGTCTACGGTTATAGTTGAGTATATGGAAGCGCAACGTCCACGCGGACGAACAGGGAGTCCAAACCATGCGAACATTCGCCGATGCCGCGCAGGCTTCGGGACAGAAAGGTGTGCCTTTTTTGCGCACCACCCGCTGGTCAGGTTGTGTGCCTGTGGAACGCCCGTTCGTCGCCATCCGATCGAAAGCCCCGAGATGAGCCAGTCCGCTCCCCCTCCGTCCGGAACCCCCGCTGCCGCGGCTCGTGGCGATGCCGCGCATATCGAGGAAAGCATCGCCAGTGTCCGCGAAGCGCTGACAGGGCTCCGTTATGGCAGCATCGCCCTGACCATTCACGAAGGCCGCTTCGTGCAGATCGACGTGACCGAGAAAAAGCGGCTGCGTCCCAACTGACCATCGCCGCGCCAGCCTGAACCAGAAGCCTGAACCGACCAACTTCCATATTGCCCAGACAACAACCCACGCTCCCGACTTCCGGTCCGCCGGTGCGGTATCGTGCGATCTTGAAGGATGTCCTATGATCACCCGCTTCCTGCTTCTCACAGGTGCTGCGCCGCTTGCCCTCGGGGCACTGTCACCTGCTTATGCAGCCGATGCCGCCGCCGACGTTGCGCCCGAGCAGACGACCTCTGTCGGAACCGGACAAAGCGACAATGACGCGATCGTCGTGACCGCGCGCCACCGCAACGAAAGTTCGCAGGCCGTGCCGCTGGCCATTTCGGTCGTCGGAGGCGATCATATCGACAACGCCGGGGCCTTCAACGTCGGCCGCTTGCAGCAATTGACGCCGACTCTGCAGTTCTATTCGTCCAATCCGCGCAATACCTCGGTCAACGTTCGCGGGTTCGGTGCGCCGCTTGGCCTGACCAACGATGGCATCGACCAGGGCGTGGGCATCTATGTCGACGATGTCTATTACTCGCGCGTTGCCTCTTCCACGTTCGATTTCCTCGATGTCGGACAGATCGAAGTCCTGCGCGGTCCGCAGGGCACGCTTTATGGCAAGAACACAACGGCCGGGGCGATCAACATCTCGTCGCGCCAGCCCACCTTCACCCCCGAGGGCCGGATCGAAGTGACCGCCGGCAACTATGGCTACCTTCAGGCCAAGGCTGCCGTGTCGGGTCCGCTCGGCGATAAGCTGGCGGCGCGCTTTGCCATCTCCGAAACCCGCCGCAACGGCACGGTGTCCAACATCACCACCGGTACCAAGGTCAATAATCTCGATAACCTCGGACTGCGCGGCCAATTGCTGTGGCGGCCTACCGACACCCTCGACGTGACGCTTGCGGGTGATTTCAGCCATCAGAACTCGGTGTGCTGCGCCACCGTATTTGCAGGCTATGTTCCTACCCAAAAGGCGGTCAACCGCCAGTATCCGGCGATCTACAAGGTCGCCACCGGGCAGGCTTACACCGCCAATGCCGCCAGCCAAGACCCGTTCAACCGCGTGACCGATCTGGACGCTGAGTTGCGTGCCAAGCAGTCGCTGGGCGGCGTTTCGCTGAAGGCCAAGCTGGATCTGGGCGCGGGCACGCTCACGTCGATCTCGGCATGGCGCTTCTGGGACTGGGATCCTTCCAACGACCGCGATTTCACTGCGCTGCCGATCACCACGAAGAGCCAGAACCCGTCGAAGCAGCAGCAGTTCACGCAGGAATTGCGTTATAACCAGCACAGCGCGGCGCTCGATTTTCAGGTCGGCACTTTCTATTATTATCAGGTGATCAACACCAACGGCTATCAGGAGCAAGGTGCGGCGGCGACAAAGTGGCTGCTCTCGCCCAACGCCTCTGCCAGCAACCCTTATAACAACAACGTGCTCGACGGGCTCAATTCCACCAACACCATCCGACTGACCAACACCAGCTGGTCGGCCTATGGTCAGGCAAGCTGGCGTCCGCTGGCGCGCCTGACGATCCAGCCGGGCGTGCGCGTCAACTACGACAAGAAAAGCGGGTCATACGACGCGGTGGTTCGCACTGCGGCCGGTGTGGTTCTTGATCCCGGTCTGGTGTCGACCGGCAACGCCACGCAAAAGGCCCAACTCGGCGTGCTGTTGCCCGAAAGCTATTCCCCCAGCTTCAGCAAGTGGAATCTGTCCTACGATCTGACGCTCAGCTACGATGTCACCAGCGACATCCATGCTTATGCGACGTATTCCAAGACGTTCCAGACCGGTGGCATCAACCTGAACGGTGTTCCTGCCGACGCTGTCACCGGCCTGCCGCAGACGCAGTATCAGACGGTGGCCCCGGAATCAGTTCAGAACTACGAACTGGGCATCAAGACCCAACTGTTCGACCGCAAGGTGACGCTGAACCTGGCCGCTTTCCGCACCGATATCGCCAACTATCAGGCGATCTTCAGTGCCAATAATGCCGCTTCGCTCAGCACCTTGCGCGGCTTCGTGGCGAACGTGCCCAGCGTCCGTTCGCAGGGTCTAGAAGTGGACTTCTCGGCACGGCCCAGCCCGCGCTTCAACGTCTATTCGAACTTTGCCTATACCGATGCGACCTATCGCCGCTTCACCGACGCGCCGCCGCCGGTCGAGCTCTCGGGTGGGTCGACCTTCTCGGGCACCGACTGTTCCATCCCAACGACGTTGAAGGCCGGGGTCAGCCCGATCAGTTGCGACATTTCGGGTCAGCGTTTGCCCGGCATCTCGGCCTATGCGTTGTCGTTCGGGGGTGAGGCGAACCTGCCGGTGGCGATCGCTGGCCGCGATGGTCAGGTCTATCTGGGGGCGGATGGCAACTACCGTTCGTCCTATTCGTCCAACGCCACGCCTTCTGCTGCCACCACGTTGCCGGGCTACACCATCGCCAACTTCCGCCTTGGCTGGCGTTCGGATCGCAATGCGGCCGGGGTCGGCATCGACGTGTTCGGCTGGGTCCGCAACGCCTTCGACAAGGGCTATCTGGAACAGCTGCAGGTCGCGCCGAACAGTGTCGGACTGCTGGTCGGCAACCTGGGGGATCCGCGCACGTTCGGCGGCACTGTCAAGTTGACGTTCTGAGCGTCGAACGCGCGAAACGACACGCAAAAGGGGCCGGAGGAGCGATCCTCCGGCCCCTTTTTCGCGTGGGGCAGAGCCAATCAGTTGCCGTCGATGAACTGCCCTAGCGGGCCCAGTACCGAGCCTTCACCGCGGTTCTGTCCGCCTGCGGGCAGGGCGGCTGCGGCGATCCGGGCGGCCAGACGGGCGAAGGGCAACGACTGAATCCACACTTTGCCCGGGCCGGTCAGGCGCGCAAAAAACAATCCTTCGCCGCCGAACAGCACGCTCTTGACGCCGCCTGCCGTCACAAGGTCGAACTCCACGGACGGGGTGTAGGCGGCAAGGCAGCCGGTATCGACGTGTAACTGCTCGCCCGGCGCCAGTTCGCGCTCCACCAGCGTGCCGCCCATCTGGACGAATACCCAGCCATCGCCGTCGAGCCGCTGCATCACGAAACCCTCGCCGCCGAACAGGCCGGTCATGATCCGCCGCTGAAAGGCGATGCCGATCGAAACACCGCGTGCGGCGCACAGGAAACTGTCCTTTTGGCAGATCAGCGTTCCACCGATTTCGGCCAGCCGGATCGGCAGGATGGCGCCGGGAATCGGTGCGGCAAAAGCCACGCGCGCCTTGCCCTGGCCGCGATGGGTGAACACCGTGGTGAACAGGCTGGCGCCGGTGATGAGCCGCTTGCCAGCGCCCAACAGCTTGCCCATGAAGCCGGTGTCGCCGCTGTCCGAGCCATCGCCGAACACCGTGGTCATGTCGATGGCGGCATCCTTCCACACGAACGCGCCTGCTTCGCCAACCGCGCTTTCGCCGGGATCGAGTTCGATCTCGACGAATTGCAGTTCGTGGCCACGGATGGCAAAATCGACGTCGTCGGCAACGCTTGCACTGCGGTTGTGCTGCCAGGGGCTGTTAGGGGCCATGCTCGGTGTCTCCTGCGGAATCGCAAGCGTCACGATAGCGCCAAGTGCCTCGGCGTGAAGCGTCGCTCGACGAATGGTGCCAGCCGTTGGTCGTGGGTAGCAACGATCTTACAAACGGTGGAATTCCCCCCCGTGACCGAGGCCGGGCCATGCGTTATCATGATGTCTGCAGAGCCGAATGTCTGCGGCTCCGGGAGCGAGTTTGGTGATGAATCGTGCCGGTCTGAACAATCGCTATTCGCCTGCGGCGATCGTGCTGCACTGGTCGATCGCGGCCTTGCTTGCGTTCCAGCTTTCACTTGGCTGGCGGCTGGAAGATCTGCCCAAGGGGGCTGGACAGTTCGCCGCGTTCCAGTTGCACAAGTCGGTGGGGATCACGATTCTGCTGTTGACGCTGATCCGCGTCGCGATCCGTCTGTTCGTGCGCCAACCCGTGCCCTTGCCCGCCCCGCCGCCATTGAAGGCGCTGGTCTCGGCGGTACATTTGGGTCTTTACGCGGTGATGTTGGGCGGGCCGCTGACCGGCTGGGCGCTGGTTTCGACGGCCAAGATTCGCTTGCACACGATGCTGTTCGGCACGGTGCCCTGGCCCGATTTGCCGGTTCCTGCGGCTTGGCATGAGCCGGCCGAAACGATCCATGGCCTGCTCGGCTGGTTGCTGGTGGGGCTGTTCGTGCTCCATGTGGCAGGCGCGCTTCGTCACCATCTGCTGCGCGACGACACGATCGGACGGATGATCCCGTTGCGCAGCCATCGCGCGTTGAGCGTTGCAGTCGTCGTGGCACTGGGCGGTGTGTTGCTGGCGATGTCGGCTGCCAAACTGATCACGTTCGGTGCAGCATCCGCTTCGCCGAGCGCTACGCCATCTGCCGCACCTTCCGACGAGGTTCCCGAAGCGACGACCGTTGCGGCGGATGATGCCGTTGCCAGCAGCGCCCCGTCGGCTGATGCTTCTGCGGGCGCAGATGCGACCAAAGTCGCCGACTGGGCGGTTGCAAAGGGTGGTCGACTGGGCTTTGCCATCGTCTACACGGGCAGTCCGATCGAAGGCAGCTTCGCCAAGTGGGACGCCGCAATCCGGTTTTCTCCCGACGATCTGGCCGGCTCGTCGATCAAGGTCACGGTCGATCTTGCGTCGGTCGGCAGCGGAGATTCCCAGCGAGACGACATGCTGCGCAGCGACAGCTTCTTTGCTGTTGGTGCGCATCCGGTCGCGACGTTCGTTTCAAGTTCGATCCGCGAGGCTGGCAAAGGGCGGTATCGGGCGCCAGGTACCCTGTCGCTCAACGGACGCAAGCAGCCGGTGACGCTGGATTTCACGCTTGATATTGCGGGCGATACCGCGCGGGCCAAGGGTTCGGCATCGTTGCGTCGTACAGCATTCGGTGTGGGCACGGCCGAATGGGCGGCGACCGACGAATTGAAGGACGATGTGCGCATCGCCTTTGCGCTGACGGCACGGCGCAAGCCCTGAAACTGCCCCAACCGGGGCGGGCATTCGAAGCCAAGGCGAAAGGGCAGTTGTCAGCCAGCAGCGCCAGCCGGTCTGCCCTTTTCCGCCATGTACTCGATCGCCGAGAAAAAGAAGGCGGTATAAGCCTTTGCCCAGTTGCTGATCGCGTCGCTGTCGGTCTGTAGACCGGCGCCGGTCAATCGCACGTGGCCAAGGATGCCCTCTAGCCAGAACTGCGCTGCCGTATCGACATCCACGATGCGCAGCGCATTGCGCTCGGCGCTTTCGCGCAGCGATTTCTTGATTGATTCGAGAAAGAAGCGATAGACTTGCGAGCGGAAATCCAAGCCCTGACCGGGCGACCCTGTTGTCCCGTCCAGGCGCTCCTGATCAAGCCAGTCGATCAACCGATCGAGCAGCAGACCGTCGGGGGTGCCGATAGTCTTGAGCACTTCGGTCGCACGACGGGCAAAAGCCTCAACTGGCGGAAGATCAAGCGCCTGCGCTTCGATGAATCCGTTTTGCTCGGAAACGCGTCGTTTCAGCAGCGCGGTCATCAGATCGTGCTTGTTGGCAAAGCGCGAATAGATCGTGGCTTTGCCGATCCGGGCATGGCGCGCTACGCGATCAAAGGTGAAGCTTTCAAAGCCGGTGGCCAGCAGCACATCCCAACTTGCGTCCAGAATGCGTCCAGATAGCTGCTCAGCGTCTGCCAGCGAAGGCCTGCCGCGCTTGATAACCGGATTGTTAGCTATGGCTTGAGGCGCGTCTGCACGAGCCTCGCAAGGCTCAGTGTCACAACGTCGATCGTCACAAGCCCCAGTTCCATCCGCGCTAACGGTCGCCGCGCTGATCTCGCCAGAAGTTTCATTACCCAAGCGAGTCTCAGAACCGGAAGGATCATCAACGCTTGGGCAATCTTCAACGTTTGGGGAAGGGTCAATGCTTGAGGGGTTGCGGTCCGGTCCGCACGGCGCGGACATTATCCTGTCGCTGATCGATAGCCGCTGGCATGTCGTGCGAGCAGCGATACGTGGGGCAGCTCATCGTCAGGCCTTCCGTGTAAGCCTGCACGAATCGCCTTCCGAAAGAAGAGATCCAGTCCATCCGTCCCAATTCCTTGCCTTTGTGGCTTTATGAAACGGATGTTCGACTCAAAAACCGATTTGGTCAAGTCGGTATAAATTGGACGAATTCGGTTCATTTCCGCAGTTGCCCCTCCGGAGCGGCGGGGGTTTCCCACCCCAATCCAAGTGCCTTCTCGACGGCGATAAAGGCATTGGTGAAATCGGTCTGCGCAGAAACCACGGCAAGGCTGGCCTGAATCTGCTGGCGCTCGGCGGCCAGTGAGTCGGAACGGCCGATTGTGCCGCCCTGCGCGCGCGCCTGTTGCAAGGTTGCGCTTCGCGCAGCGGCATTCTGACTGTCAAGCGCGCGGGCATAAGCAATGCGCATTCCGCCAAAGCGGGAAAGCGAGCCTTCGGCGTCCTGCAGTGCGCCCAGCACCACCTTGCGGTATTGCGCTTCGGCTTCGGCATAAGCGCCGCGGGCGTTGCGCACTTGCGCGGCCGAACGTCCTGCATCGAACAGGTTCCATTTGAGCTGGGGCAGGGCCAGGCCGATGATGCTTGCGGGGTCGAATATGTCACCGAGCGACGATCCGCCGATGCCAAGGAAACCGGTGAAGGTCAGCTTGGGAAAACGGTCGGCCATCTTTGCCCCGATATCGGCATTGGCGGCAGCAAGGCTGCGTTCGGCGCGGCGGATGTCCGGACGCTGGCGCAGCACCGAGGCCGGATCGCCGATAGCTACTTGCGCAGGCGGCAGCGGCACCGGGGCAGGGCTGGCCAAAAGGCTGTCGAGCGCGCCGGGCTCCTTGCCGGTCAGGACCGCCAACTGGTCGGTAAGTACCTGTGCTTCAGCCTTTGCCTTGGCCTGATCGGCTGCGGTCTGGGCTTGTTGCGCACGGACCTGATCGAGTGGCTGTTCGGGCGCGGTGCCTGCATTGAAACGCTGTTCGGCCAGCGTCGCTAGCTGCGTATCGATGGCAGCTTGCCGGTCGAGCAGGGCTGACGAGCTTTGCCGGGCGCGCAAGGCGGCATACGTCCGTGCGATCTCCGCCGACAGGGCCACGCGGGCGTCGGCAAGCCCGGCGTCCGCCGCTTCGGCACGAGCCGATGCTGCCTCGACCTTTCGACGGGTTCCGCCAAACAGGTCGGCTTCCCACGAAGCGTCAAGCGCAGGACTGTAGATGTTGGTTTCGGTGCGGCCACCGTCGCTGCCGCCCAGCAGGTTGGCGGGCAAGTTGATATACGGCGCCACGCCCGAGACGTTGAACGTGGGCACCAGCGCGGTCTTTTGCGCGGCCAGTCCGGCGCGTGCCTGGGTGATGCGGGCGCTGGCGATGGCGATGTCCGGCGATGAGGCGAGCGCATCGTCGATCAACCCGGAAAGCACTGGATCGGCAAGGCTTTCCCACCAGCGCGGCGCGGGTGCCACAGGTGACGTGGTCTGCGCATCGGCGCGCAGGAACCCGCCGCGCGCGGCTGCCGCAGGGGCGCTGACCGGAGCACCGCGATAATCCGGACCGACGGTCATGCAGCCGCCCAGCATCAGCGCGGGCAACAGCGCGGCCACGAGTGCGGCACGACGGGGGCGGGGAAGGTTGGTATCGGTCATCAGTGCATCGCCATCTGGTGGTGGCCCTTGGGCAGCGGGCGGAGGAGCAGGACAAGCGGGACGACCAGCAGGATCGCCACGAACAGGGCATTGAATTCATCGCTGAAGGCCAGCACCAGTGCGTCGCGCGTCACCGACATGTCGATCGAATGGAGCGCGGCACCCAGACCTTCGGGCCCGCCGCCATACGTCTGGGTCTGGCTTGAGACCCAGTTCTGGATGGCCGGATCGTTGGCCGGCAAGCCTTCGTGGAGCGTCCAGCGGTGGAAATCGAGCCGCCGTTCTTGCAGCGTGGCCAGCAGTGCCAGCGAGATCGAGCCACCGAGGTTGCGGGCGGCGTTGAACAGCCCGGACGCTTGCCCGGCATCTTCGGCTGCAACGCTGGCGATCGCCGCCTGGTTGAGGAACAGCATCGAAAGCGCCTGACCAAGGCCACGCAGCAACTGCGACACCACGAAGTCGGAACCGTCCGAGTTGGCGGTCAGTCCGGTGTCGAGCCAGCACGATGTCGCCATCACGAGCATCCCGGTCGCGACCACCGCGCGCAAGTCGAAGCGGGTGACCAGCAGCGGGAACAGCGGCATCATCATCATCGCCGGGATGCCCGACAGGAAAACGATCTGGCCGGATTGGAGTGCGTTGTAACCGGCGATCCCTGCAAGGAACTGCGGGATGACGTAAGACGTGCCATAAAGCACCGCGCCCACCAGCAAGCCGAGCACGAACACCGCCGCGAAGGCACGATTGCGGAGCAGTGCCAGTTTGACCACCGGTTGTCTGGCGAGGAACTGCCCGGCGGTGATCAGCGCAAAGCCAAGCGCGGTAACGATCGACAGTTGCCAGATCAGGCTCGATTCAAACCACTGTTCGCGGTTGCCCTCTTCCAGCACGATCGTCAGCCCGCCAAGCCCCAGCGCAAGGCCAAGGATGCCCAGCCAGTCGGCGTGGATCAGCTCGTCAAGATGCATGGCGGTGGACTTCAGGCCCACGAGCAGGAACGTGACGAGGATCGCGCAGATCGGGATATTGATGAAGAACGCGTAGTGCCAGCTGAAGTTTTCGGTCAGCCAGCCGCCAGCCAAAGGCCCCAGCACTGGCCCAAGGATCAGCGTCGAGCCGAACAGCGCGGTGCCCATCGGTTGCTGGTGACGCGGCAGGCGCGTGGCGATGATGGTCATGCCGGTCGGGATCATCGCCCCGCCGGTGAAGCCTTGGCCGACGCGACCGGCGATCATCATCGGCAGCGAGTTCGACAGGCCGCAGATGATCGAGAAGCCGGTGAACAGGGCTGCTGCAATCAGCAGGAACCGGCGCAGGCCAAACACCCGTTCAAGCCACGACGTCAGCGGGATGACGATGATCTCGGCGACAAGATAGCTTGTGGCGATCCACGTGCCTTCTGAAGAGGACGCGCCGATCTCGCCCTGAATGGTCGGGAGCGCCGAGTTGACGATCGAGATGTCGAGCGTTGCCATCAACGCGCCGATGGCTCCGGCGATCACAGCCAGCCAGGCCGACAGGTCGGCATTGCCCGAGGCACGTGGCGCAGCCGGGCCGGTTGCCGGGACAGGCGGTTCTGCCGAGCCGGAGAGCGTGGCCGCGCTCATCGTGCGGCGCCTGCTTTTTCCTGTTCGTTGCGGATGGCCTTGATCGCGCCGCTGGCCGACGAGGTGTCGACATTCACATGAACCGACAAGCCCGGTACCAGCACGCGTCGCGATTCCGGCCCGGCGTCAAGCTTGATCCGCACAGGCACGCGCTGCACGATCTTGGTGAAGTTGCCGGTGGCGTTTTGCGGCGGGATCAGCGAGAAGTTGGCGCCGGTGCCCGGTGTGATGCTGTCGACCTTGCCATGGAAATCCACGCCCGGCAGGGCATCGACCTCGATCGTCACCGGTTGACCCGGGCGCATCAGGCCGATCTGGGTTTCCTTGAAGTTGGCTTCGATATAGATCGACTGGGTCGGCACGATTGTCAGCAGGCGCTGGCCGGGCTGGACGAATTGACCCAGACGCACTGCCGACGACCCGACCTTGCCGGCGATCGGCGCGATCAGGCGGGTGGTGTTCAGATCATTGCGCGCGGCATTGGCTTGGGCGGCAGCGGCTTCGATCTGTGCCGTCGATTGACCGACTTGCGCTTTGGTCGCGGTGACTTTGCTGCGTGCGGCGGCAAGCGCTGCGCTTTGTGCGCGAACCTGCTCGGCGGCCTTGTCGCGGTTGCTGGTCAACTGGTCGAGCGTCTGCTTCGGTTCGGCGCCGCTCGCTACCAGCGGGCGATAGCGCGCGACTTCACCGTTGAGGTAGGCAAGTTCGCGCTGGGCCGATGCCAATGCCGCTGCGGCCTGACCGACGGCGGCCTCGGTTTCGCCGATGCTGGCTTGCGCAACCGCTTGCCCGGCGCGGGCGACATCGACCTGCGCGGTAGCCTGAGCCAGCCGGGTGCTGTAGTCGGTCGGATCGATCTGCACCAACGGGGTGCCAACCTGCACGTCCTGGTTGTCCACCACGCTGATCGAGCGGACATAGCCACCCAGCTTGGACGATACGGCGATGGCGTCGGCCTTGACATAGGCGTCTTCGGTCGACTGCACGTATTTCCCGTGGGTTTCGTAGCCATACCAAGCGTAGGCGCCATAGGCAGCGCCCGCGATCAAAGCCACGATCACCGCAGCGCGGACGACTTGACGCTTCGTTCCCGAAGCAGGCTGCTCAATCGGATTCGACTCGAGGGCGGGCGATTGCGGGGCGTCGGACATGGGATTTCCTGATAATGGAACGAATTCGTTTCGTTTGTGTCGCGCAGATGGTTCACCATGAAGCAGGTTTCAAGTGCAACATTCGGGCATCGGGTTGCACATATTGCAATCGTTATTCGCTGCACTGCGCAATGCCTGCAAAATGCCCTTGAAATGCCGTAGTTCCCGACCATTTCGAGATTACGAATACGAATGCCGGTAATTGCCCACAATCGGCCTGAGCCACGGTCGATGTGGCCACTTATCGAGTTTATCAATCATTGACGCCGGAATTGATCGTTGGAAATCCCAACTGACAGCGCCTACCTCCGCTGCGTCAGGAACGCTCCTGGCCCGATTTTCTATGCATCCGTTCAACAACCGCAAGGATACCTGAAATCATGTCGATCGTCGGAACAGCCATCAAGCCGTTCAACGCCACTGCCTATTATCAGGGCAAGTTCGTCGATGTCAGCGAAGCGGACGTCGCGGGCAAGTGGGGCGTGTTCTTCTTCTACCCCGCCGACTTCACGTTCGTGTGCCCGACCGAACTGGAAGACCTTGCCGACAAGTACGAGGAGCTGCAGGGCCTCGGCGTTGAAGTCTACTCGGTCTCGACCGACACGCACTTCAGCCACAAGGCGTGGCACGACAGCTCGCCGGCGATCGGCAAGATCAACTATTACATGCTGGGCGACCAGAACCACACGATCTCGAACAACTTCGGCATCCTGCGCGAAGGCGTCGGCCTGGCTGACCGTGGCACCTTCGTGGTCGATCCTGATGGTACCATCCAGCTCGTCGAAATCACGCCCGAAGGCGTGGGCCGCAACGCCGAGGAACTGGTCCGCAAGATCAAGGCTGCCAAGTACTGGCGCGAACACCCCGGTCAGGTTTGCCCGGCCAAGTGGGAAGAAGGCGAAGCCACTTTGGCGCCGTCGATCGACCTCGTCGGCAAGATCTGATTTGTACTGAATACCCGCTTGCGCGTCCGGCCATGCTTTCTGGCCGGATGGGCAAGCCAGAATACCTTTTGACCATGCGGCGGGAGTGATCCTGCCGCACGCCGGGCGGCCTGAATCCCCCCTTGATCCCCGGGCCGCCCGGCCATTTTCCCTAACCCCGCTTTCCCGCACCTATCGTCAACTGTTCAATCCTGCGCCGGAAGATATACCTTCGGCCGCACGCGTCCCCTCATGCCTTGAAGAGGCCCGATCATGCCCGTTCTCGATACCGCCACCACCAGCCAGCTGAAGGCTTACCTCGGCAACCTGCGCCGGCCGGTCGAACTGGTCGCCTCGCTCAACGACAGCCCGAAGTCGGCCGACATGCGCAGCCTTGTCGAAGAAATCGCCGTGCTGTCTGACAAGATCACCGCCCGCTTCGATGGCGAGGATGCACGGCGGCCCAGCTTTGCCATCCGCGCCGATGAAGGCCGCGCGCAGGCGGTGTTTGCCGGGTTGCCGCTGGGCCATGAATTCACTTCGCTGATCCTCGCGCTGCTGCACGTCGGCGGTCACCCGCCCAAGGAAGATGCCGAGCTGCTCGATCAGGTGCGCGGCCTTGAAGGTCCGCTGCACTTCGAGACGTTCTTCTCGCTGACCTGCCAGAACTGCCCTGACGTGGTGCAGGCGCTCAACATCATGGCGGCGCTCAACCCCAACATCACCCATGTCGCCATCGACGGGGCGCTGTTTCAGGACGAAGTCGAACGGCGCAAGATCATGGCCGTGCCAACCATCTTCCTGAATGGAGAGCAGTTCGGGCAAGGGCGCATGGACTTGGCGCAGATCGTCGCCAAGCTGGACACCGGCGCGGTTGCCCGTGCGGCCGAAAAGATCGCCGCCAAGGAGCCGTTCGATGTGCTGGTCGTCGGTGGTGGCCCCGCTGGCGCAGCCGCCGCGATCTACGCCGCGCGCAAGGGTATCCGCACCGGCGTGGTGGCCGAGCGCTTCGGCGGGCAAGTGCTCGACACGATGGGGATCGAGAACTTCATCTCGGTTTCGCACACCGAAGGGCCGAAGCTGGCCGCGCAACTGGAACAGCACGTCAAGGACTACTCCGTCGACGTGATGAACCTGCAGACGGCGGTCGGGCTCAAGGCTGCCAACGGCGACGGTCTGGCCACCGTGGAACTGGAAAGCGGCGCCTCGGTCAAAGCCAGGACCGTGATCCTGTCCACCGGCGCTCGCTGGCGCCAGATGGGTGTGCCGGGCGAAGATCAGTATCGCAACAAGGGCGTGGCTTATTGCCCGCACTGTGATGGCCCGCTCTACAAGGGCAAGCGGGTTGCGGTGATCGGCGGCGGCAATTCGGGTGTCGAGGCGGCAATCGACCTTGCCGGTATCGTGTCCCACGTCACGCTGGTCGAATTCGACAGCCAGTTGCGCGCCGACGCGGTGCTGCAGACCAAGCTGCGCTCGTTGCCCAACGTCACCATCATCACCTCGGCGCTCAGCACCGAAGTGACGGGCGATGGCGAGAAGGTCACCGGGCTGGTCTACCGCGACCGCAACACCGAGGAAGTGCACACCGTCGCACTCGAAGGCATCTTCGTGCAGATCGGGCTGGTTCCCAATACGGAATGGCTCAAGGGCTCCATCGGCCTGTCCAATCGCGGTGAGATCGAGGTCGACGCACGCGGTGAGACCAGCCTGCCGGGGGTCTTTGCTGCGGGCGACGCCACGACGGTGCCTTACAAGCAAATCATCATTGCAATGGGAGAAGGCTCGAAAGCGGCGCTATCGGCATTTGACTACCTGATCCGGCACTGATTTCATGGCCTGAACACCAAAAAGCCCGAACGGGTCGTGTGAGTGACCGGGTGGGAAACCGCCCGGTCGCTTGCGTTTTTGGTGGTGGAAAGCATGCCGCAACAGTCGCTGCAAAAGTCGCTGCAAAAGTTGCATCACGCGCAGGACCAGATCCTGTACGCGGCACCTTCGAAAGGCCGGGGAGAAATGCGCGACAGGGCTGGTCGAATCGGCTGCCCCGCGTCAGAGGCAGCGGCGTGAGCGCATCCATCGTCATCGGGGCCGACCGCAACGGCGCCCCCGTGCGGATTGACATTGAGGAACTGCTGGCGACCCGCCTGCTGGTGCAGGGCAATTCCGGGTCCGGCAAGTCGCACCTTCTGCGTCGATTGCTCGAAGAAAGCGCGCCTGTCGTCCAACAGGTCGTGATCGATCCCGAAGGCGACTTTGTGACGCTGGCCGAGCCGTTCGGGCATGTCGTGGTCGATGGAGCCGCTTACGATCAGGCCGAAATCGCCAGGCTTGCCGCGCGCATCCGCACGCATCGCGCCTCGGTGGTGCTGGCGCTCGACGGGCTTGAACTGGAAGCGCAGATGCGCTGCGCCGCCGTGTTCCTCAACACCTTGTTCGACGCCCCGCGCGATGAATGGTACCCGGTGCTGGTGGTGGTCGATGAAGCGCAGATGTTCGCGCCGGCGGCTGCGGGCGACGTGACCGATGAAGTGCGCCGGTTGTCGCTGGCGGCGATGACCAACCTGATGTGCCGTGGCCGCAAACGTGGGTTGGCCGGGGTGATCGCCACGCAACGCCTTGCCAAGCTGGCCAAGAATGTCGCGGCTGAGGCCAGCAATTTCCTGATGGGGCGCACGTTCCTTGATATCGACATGGCCCGCGCGGCGGATCTGCTGGGCATGGAACGCAAGCAGGCCGAGCAGATCCGTGATCTTGAGCGCGGTCACTTCCTTGGACTGGGCCCGGCCATTGCGCGCCGTCCGGTGGGGGTGCGCATTGCCGATGTCCACACCCGTGCGCGCAATGTCGTGCAGGGGCTGATGCCGATGCCGACCGCAGCCGGGCAGGCGATGGAATCGCTGCTGCTTGCCGAATCGCTGACCTTCGACGCGCAGCCGCGTGTCGACGAGAGCGCGGCGGAGCCGATCGATGCGGGCGAACTGCTCGAGCAGATCGAAAGCACGGTGCCGGTCGCAGAGCAGGTCGAAAAGCCTGTGGAGCCCAGTCTGTTCGAGCAGGAGGAGACCGCCGCCAACGTGGTCGCGATCCTTGCCGAAATGGCGCAGGAGCCCGACTGTACGTTTCAGCCAGCCGCGCAGCTCTATCAGGATTTCACCGTGCGCTGCCGAATGGCGCGGCTTGCCAATACGGGTATCGACCTTGCCGGGTTCCGCCGTCGTTTCGCCATGGCGGTGGCGGGTGTTCCCGACGACAAGGCGCCGCGCTGGCGCGAAGTGCTGGCCTTGGCGCGCGATGTCCCTGACGACTTGCTCGCCCCTTTTCTGATGCTGGCAGTGGCCGCGATGGAGGGCGCGCCGTGCCCCGACGATGATCGGCTTGCCGAAGTCTACGGCACGCGCTCGCCGGGCCGCATTCGCCGCCTGCTCGACCATCTTGAGCGCAGCGGGCTGATCGTGGTGCGGACCGATTACGGTGGGCGCCGTTCGGTCGGCATCCCCGGACTTGGCCTGACCACCGCGCCTGTTGCCGCCTGATGCACCACAGGACACGAAAAACGCACTGGTGATACCCCAAAAAGGGTCTGGTCATTAAGCGAAGCGACAGCCAAATGCCGCTATTCGGAGTGAAATACGGGGAGTTACGTGATGAAGTTTGCCGGTTTTGCCATTGGATTTGTAGCTTTTGCCGCCACTCTTGCCGGTGTTGCGGCGACCTCGGCCACGGCCGCCCCGGCTGGTGATCCGGTCAAGGGCAAGACCGTGTTCGCTCGTTGCGCCGCCTGCCACGACTTGAACACCGGCAAGACGCTGCTTGGCCCGTCGCTCAAGGGCATTGTCGGTCGCAAGGTCGGCTCGGTCGCGAACTTCGCGTATTCGCCCGCGGTCAAGGCCAAGGGCGGCACCTGGACGCCGCAGGCGCTCGACACGTTCCTGACCGCGCCGATGAAGGCCATTCCGGGCACGCGCATGCCGTTTGCCGGTCTGCCGAGCCAGGATGACCGCACCAACCTGATTGCCTACCTGCAACAGGCGGCCAAGTAACATCGCACATTGCCGGGCCGTTCGTTCATCGCTTGAGCGGACGGCCCGCGCGGCGTATCGCCGGGGCATGGTCGATCCGGTCCCGTTCATGGCTGTTGCCGCGCCTTTTTTCGGCTGGTCGCTGCGGTGACAGGCCTTCCGATTGATCCTCGCGCGTTGCGCACGTTTGGCGCGGTATGCGCTGCAGGGTCGATCAGCGCAGCGGCGCGCGCGCTCAATATCTCGCAACCATCGGTCTCGAACACCATCGCCACGCTGGAGCAGCGACTGGGTGTGCAACTGTTCGAGCGCGGCCGGGCCGGTATCCAGTTGACCGCCGAGGGCAGGTTGCTGCAGCGCCGGGCCGAAGCGCTTGATGTGCTGCTGGCGCAGGCTGCGCGCGAGATCGACCATTCGCGCGACGGTATTGCCGGGCCGCTCAACGTCGGTGGAACCCCCGGTGCGCTGGTGACGCTGCTGCCGCGCGCGGTCGAACGGATCGAACGCGACAGCGGCCCGTTTGCACTCAACGTTGTGGAGCGACCCGATCGCGACCTTATCGAGATGCTTCGCCGTGGTTCGATCGAACTGGCCTTCGTCACCACCGAGATCGAAACCCCTCCGCCCGACATTGCCGAGCGGACCTTTGCCCGCGACCCCTTCGCGCTGATCGTCGGCAAGCAGAACGACCACTTGCCCGATCGCGTTTCGCTGCGCGCTCTGCCCGCTGGCCAGTGGGTCTTGCCCGAAGCGCAAGGTGCGTTCCGCCGTCAGGTCGACGCGCTGTTCGTCGCAGCCTCGGTGGCGGTGCCGCGCGACGCCATCCGCTGCGATTCGTTGCTCGTGACCAAGGCGGTGGTCGGCATGACCGGGCGCATCACGGTACTGCCGCGCGAGGTTGTTGCCGCAGAGGTCGCCGCCGGTATCCTGCGCGCGATCGAAATCGAGGAAGCGCAATTTGCCCGCAGCCTTGGCGTCCGGCACTTGCGGGATGCAGCGCTCTCGCCACTTGCGCAAGTGCTCCTGGCGGCGCTCGGCTGATCCATAGCTCTGGGCTATGGTAGTTGCATAATTCATTATTTTGTGAGCGGCCTGTTCAGCGGTATCCCGCTGGCAAGCGCAGCGGTGTCTGCCGGGGAGAAGGATCATGCGGACAGTAATCCGCGATGTTTTCATTTTTGATGGAACGGGCGCTGCGCTGCGCAAGGGCGCCGTGCTGATCGATGGCAACACGATCGCCAGCGTCGAACTGGGTGATGCGGCGCTGGCCGATGTGTCTGCTGATGTCGAGATCGCAGGCGCCGGGCGTACCCTGATGCCCGGCTTGGTCGAATCGCACGCCCACCTCACATGGGGGTCGTCGGTCGAGAAGATCTATCACCAGTTCATCCTGCCGCATGACGAGTTGAAGGTCGCAGCCTGGCGCAATGCGCGCGTGCTGCTTGACCACGGCTTCACCAGCGCATGGTCCGCCGGTGCGCTTGGCGACGGGATCGAGGTCGAACTGGCCGCCGCGATTGACCGAGGAGACACGCCGGGGCCGCGTCTGGTCCCTTCTACGCTGGAACGCAGCCCTGAGGGCGCAGAGGGCGTCGAGACCGGCGACGTGTTCAATGGTCGCGGGCCGGACGCCATCCGTGGCTTTGTCGCCTACTGCAAGGCGTCCGGAATCCGTTCGATCAAACTGGTCATCTCGGGCGAGGATGCGCTCAAACCCGGATCGTCGGGCGATGTCCATTATACCCGTGAGGAGATCGAGGCGGTTGCGGTTGCCGCGCGCGAAGCTGGGTTGGCCATCGCCACGCACGCTTATTCGCCCGAAGCGGTGGGACTGGCGCTCGATGCCGGAGCGCGGATCATCTATCACGCGTCGTACGCAGACGAAGCCACGCTCGATCGCATGGTCGCCGCGCGTGACACGACATTCTATGCGCCCGGCCCCGGTGTCTCGGTCGCCGCGCTTGAGGCCAGTCCGCCGCCGCACATCGACATGAGCCACATGAAGGCGAGCGCGGCCGACCGGCTTGAGCGTGAAGCGAAGATCGTGCCTGCATTGAAGGCTCGCGGTGTGCGCATCCTGATCGGCGGCGACTACGGCTTTCCCTTCAACCCCAACGGTCGCAACGCCCGCGATCTGGAGATATTCGTCGATCGCTTCGGGTATACTCCGGCAGAGGCGCTGCAGGCGGCGACTGCGCTGGGCGGTGAACTGATGGGCTTGCCGGTGGGGCAGGTGCGCGAAGGCTATCTGGCCGACTTGCTGTTGGTCGATGGCGATCCGACCGTCGA
The DNA here is from genome assembly GCF_020404405.1 of Novosphingobium sp. FKTRR1. Taxonomy (GTDB): domain Bacteria; phylum Pseudomonadota; class Alphaproteobacteria; order Sphingomonadales; family Sphingomonadaceae; genus Novosphingobium. The sequence continues at coordinate 153,766 of NZ_JAIZDA010000004.1, forward strand.
TGTCGCCATCCTGCAGGACAAGACCCGGCTGGCGATGATCATGAAGGATGGCGTCGTGTACAAGGCTTTGGCCGAGGTGCTGGCGGCATGATCGACGTCGTGATCATCGGTTGCGGGCCGGTAGGGGCGCTCGCTGCCAATCTACTCGGATGCGCCGGACTTTCGGTGGTGGTGCTGGAAAAGGAGCGCGAGCACTATCCGCTTCCGCGCGCGGTGCATCTCGATCACGAGATGATGCGGCTTTTCCAGTCGGCTGGTGTGATCGAACGGGTGGAGGCCGACATGGTGGCCACCGACGGGCACCTGCACATCGGTGCCGATCATGGCGTGATCCGCTATATGGGCACGGTCGGCAAACCCAAACCATTCGGCTGGTCAAACGATTACTTCTTCTATCAGCCCGAACTCGAAGCGCACTTGCGCGCGGCCTTTGCCGACCATGGCGCCATCGATCTGAAGCTTGGTGCCGCATTCACGTCGTTGGTGCAGGACGGGGACCGGGTGCAGGTTGCCTATGATCACAAAGGTGCCAGCCACTCCGTTACCGCGCGCTGGGTCATCGCCTGCGACGGATCACGCAGTCCGGTGCGCAAGGCGCTGGGCGTCAGCCTCGATGACCTGCAGTTCGAAGAGCCATGGCTGGTTGTCGATGCCGAAGTCGAAGGCCCGGTCAGCTTTCCTGCTTTGACCGGCGTTCCGGCGGGGGCCGATTTGCAGCGACTTTCGGTGATGATGTGCGACCCTGTGCGGCCCGCGACCGTCGTTCCCGGGCGGGGCAACCACCGTCGCTGGGAATTCATGCTGCTGCCCGGCGAGGATGATGCCGTGATGATGCAGCCCGACAATGTCGCCGCCTTGGTCGGTGCGTGGATGAAGGACGTGCCGCACAAAATCGTGCGCGCGGCGACTTACCGCTTCCACGGGCTGGTGGCCGAGAAGTGGCAGGTGGGCAATGTGTTCCTTGCCGGGGATGCGGCGCACCAGACCCCCCCGTTTTTCGGGCAGGGCATGTGCCACGGGTTGCGCGACGTGGCCAATCTGGCGTGGAAGATGGCGGCCATCGTCAAGGACGGGGCCGATGTTGGCATCCTTGGCACCTACCAGCCCGAGCGCGATCCGCATGTGCGCGGCGTGATCGGCGCGGCGGTGGCTGCTGGGCGCTATATCTGCGAACTCGACCCGGCCAAGGCCGCAGCGCGCGATATGGCGATCCGTGCCCAGGCCGCGCAGAAACAGGGCGAAACCGCAGCGGACCTGATCCCGGCCATCGGCGCAGGCTTCATCGCCAGCGGCGCGGCCAGCGCGGGCGAGCGGTTCATCCAGCCTTTGCTGGCCGATGGTCGCAAGCTGGATGACCTTGTCGGCGATGGCTGGCGGCTGTTCGTGCGCTCGGCTTCGGTCGAGGGTTCCGCGAGCGGGGTCAGCCGCATCGTTGCCGCCGACCTGCCCGACAATGGCGCGGTCAGCGATTGGCTTGCGGCCCGTTCGGCCGAAGCGGTGCTGGTCCGCCCCGACCATTACGTGTTCGGCACCGGCAAGGCCGCCGAACTGCTTGAAGCACGTGCGTTCCTGTTGGGTGTCGCGCTGGAGACTGCCGCATGAGTGCCCTTGATCTTGCCGCCGCGCAGGCGATTGTTGCAGGCGCGCTGAACGATGCACGCGCCCGCAACGCCAAGCCGCTGGCGGTGATCGTGCTCGACGCCGGGGGGCATCCACTGGCCTTCGCGCGCGAAGACGGGGCAACGATCTATCGCTTCGATATTGCCCGGGCCAAGGCTGCGGGCGCGCTCGGCATGGGGGATGACACCCGCGTGCTGGCGCAGCGTGCGCAAGCCAATCCGGCGTTCTTCCAGAGCGTGGCGGTTGCGGTGAACGGCGCGATCGCGTTCTCGCCCGGCGGTGTCGTGGTGCGCCACGAGGCGGGCAACTTGATCGGCGCGGTCGGCATCAGCGGCGATACTGGTGATATCGACGAATTGTGCGCGTTCGCCGGGCTGGTTGCGGCAGGCTTGCGGCAGGAGGACACCCAGTGAAACTGCGCAGTATCGAACTGGCCCTGCCCGATCCGGCGGCCGCGGCTGACTTCATGGTCGATGTGTGGGGCCTTGCGCGCGGCGAAGTGCGCGGAACGACGCACTATCTGCGCGGTTCGGGCGGTTATCCCTATCTGGTCGCGTTCGAGCAGTCGGACAGCGAGTTCGTGCGCACCACCACCTTTGTGTGCAGCGCAGATGAGCTTGCCGGGATCGCCGCGCGGGTGACCGCGCTTGGCTGGCCTGCCACGCCTACCGTTTCCGCCGATCCGGGCGAGGGGCAGGGGGTCATCGTCGAACTGCCCGAAGGTGAATTGCTGCGCTTTCTGGTGGGGGCGACCGAAGTCGCGCCGATTGCCGGGCATCCCAAGGCCAGCCGCAAGGTCATGCCGGTCAAGCTGACGCACGTGGTGTTCAACGCCATCGACGCCGAAGCTTCCGGCCACCTGATCGAGGACGTACTGGGCTTTCGGGTTTCCGACCGCACGCGCGGCATGGTGTTCGTGCGTTGCAATGACGCGCACCATTCCACCGCCTTTGCCCGCGCCGGTTTCGCCAGTTTGAACCATATCGCGTTCGAAATGGATGATCTTGATGCGGTGATGCGCGGCATCGGCAATATGCGTGATCACGGCTTTGCGCCAGCTTGGGGCCCCGGTCGGCATGGTCCCGGCGACAATGTCTACGCTTACTACATCGCGCCGTTTGGCCCGGTAATCGAGTATTCGACGCCTGTCGAAAAGGTGCCCGCCGATTATGTTGCGGGCGCGCCGGACGATTGGACCTGGCCCGACAAACGCATCGACCAGTGGGGCGTGTCCGACAAGGACTTCGCCGGATTGCGCGTGGCCGAAGAGCGTTTCCGTTTTCGTCGTGATTGGGAACCGCAGCCGCTTGGGCATTGAATAAGGCGGTTTTGCGGTCGTGCTGACATGGCATCCGCAAGACGCTGGGGAGAACAGAGAATGAGCCGTTACATCAGCTTCCGCCGCCCCGATGGCACTGCCAGCTTCGGTCGTCTTGAGGGCGATGCTGTCCATGATCTGGGCGCTCCGGGCGGCGATGCACTGCTGAGCGGCGTGCTTGGCGATGACCTGTCGGCATTGACCACCACGGCGACGTTTGCGCGCGGTGACGTGGCCTTGCTGCCGGTGGTTCCGGATGCGGGCAAGATCCTGTGCATCGGGCTGAACTATGCCACGCACGTTGCCGAAACCGGGCGCGAGCAAAAGGAGCATCCGGCGGTGTTCACCCGCTGGGCCGACACGCTGGTCGCCGCTGGCGAACCACTGCTGCGCCCCCGCGAAAGCGAGCGCTTCGATTACGAAGGCGAACTGGCCGTGATCATCGGCAAGGGCGGGCGCCGCATCGCCCGGGCCGATGCCTGGGCTCATATCGCGGGCTATTCTATCTTCAACGATGCGTCGGCGCGCGATTGGCAGCGCCACAACATCCAGTTCACGCCGGGCAAGAACTTTCCGGCCACGGGCGCCTTCGGTCCCGAACTGGTCACGCCCGATGAAGTTGCCGACATCACCGCCTTGCGCGTGACGACGACCCTGAACGGCACCGTGGTGCAGGATCAGCCGATCAGCGATCTGATCTGGGATATCCCGTTCCTGATCGAATACTGCTCGACTTTCACGCCGTTGGCGGCGGGCGACGTGATCGTCACCGGCACACCCGGCGGGGTCGGCGACAAGCGCAAGCCGCCACTTTACATGAAGCAGGGTGACACGGTGACCGTTTCGATCGGGCTGATCGGATCGCTGACCAACCCGGTACACGACGAAAACTAAGATCAATCTCTGGGGAGAAGATACATGCAGTTTCACAACCGACTCGGCCTTCTGGCCGGGATCAGTCTGTTCGCCATTGCCGCGCCCGCGTTTGCGGCCGAAGCACCGGCCGAAGGCGCCGCAGAAGCGCCGACCATCGCGCCCGGCGAAATCGTGGTCACGGCCAGCCGCCGTGCCGAACGCTTGCAGGACGTTCCGCTGGCCGTTTCCGCGGTCTCGGGCGCGCAGTTGACCGAAAGCGGCTTTCAGAAGCTGACTGACATCCAGTTCCAGTTCTCGGGCGTGCAGTTCGGCACCTCGCCCAACGATTCCGGCTTCCGCCTGCGCGGCGTTGGCACGGCTGGCGGATTTTCGTCATCGTCCGAACAGAACGTCGGCACCGTGGTCGACAACGTCGTCATCCCGTTCGGCAACCCGGTGAACAGCCTGGGCGATCTTGAGCGGGTGGAGGTTCTGAAGGGACCGCAGGGCACGCAGTTCGGCAAGAACGCCTCATCGGGCGTGATCAACATCACCACTGCCAAGCCCAAGTTCGACAAGATCTCGGGCAAGGCTTTCGCTTCGTACGGCGAACTCAACGAAGTCAACACCAACGCTCAGATCAACCTGCCGCTCAGCAGCAACGCCGCGCTTGGCGTCTATGGCTTCTACCGCCGCAACGATGGCTTCATCCAGAACGTCGTCCGCAACGAAAAGTGGGGCGGCGAGGAAAGCTATGGCGGGCGCGCAAAGTTGTTGTGGGAGCCGACGGATGGCCTCAGCTTCTACCTGATCGGCGATTATTCGAAGATCACTCGCACCGGGCCGGGCCAATTGTGGACGCTGGCGTCGCTGCCATATGACACAGCCTTCAACCCCTTGATGGGACTGCGATTTGCCAACCTCGCGGCACTGGGCGTGACGCCGGGGTTCAAGAACGACAAATCGGTCGAGGAATACGCCGGTTACAGTTCGGAACAGAACTATGGCGCCAGCCTTGAAATCAACCTTGAACTGGGCGGCGGTTACAACCTGACCTCGGTCAGCGCTTGGCGGCGCCTTGATGAAGGTCCGCAGTCGTTCTCGATCGACGGTTCGAGCGCACCGATCTTTACCGCACAGCCGACCGGCACCGACCAGAGCTTCGCGTCGCAGGAACTGCGGCTGTCCTCGCCAAAGGGGTCGGCGTTCGAGTTTACCGGCGGTGTCTATGCCTCGTCGCGCAAGGTCGGGGACGATAACGATTTCAACCGTGCGCAACTGCGTCCGGCCTATCCGTTCACGCCGATCGCATTGGGGCCGACGCTGTCGGTCACGCCGGTCGTCAACATCAGCGGCGGGCAGGGCAACACCCAAACCAAGTCGGACTCGGTCGCCGGGTTCATCGACGGCAAGTTCCATGTCACCCAGCAGTTCGCCATCCTGGGCGGTTTCCGCGTTCAGCGTGACAAAGTGCACTCGCGCTTCTTCTCGATCATCGATCCGGCCTACGCGCCCGGCTCGCTCGATTTCGCGACCACGCCTGCGGGCTTTGTCGTGCCCTACAGCCCTTCGGCACTGGTGTCGGGCAAGACCAGCAAGACCGGTTGGTCGGGCCGTGCGGGTCTGGAATACAAGGTCGACAACGACGTGATGCTGTTCGGCACCATCGCGCGCGGTTACCTTGGGCCCACGGTCACGTTCTCGGGCCTCACCGGTACCAAGACCTCGGTCGATCCGCAGACCGTGCGCGACGTGACGATCGGCATCAAGAGCCAGTTGTTCAACCGCGCCGTCACCTTCAACGCCAACGTGTTCTTCGACAAGTACACCAACCTGCAAACCTCGGTGTTCAACGGGATCGAATTCCTGACCGAAAACGCCGGTGGGTTTGAGGCCAAGGGCTTCGAGTTCGATGCCGCATGGCGCGTAAGCCGCGAATTCTCGCTCAACGGCAGCTTCACCTATTCGGACACCAAGTTCACCGATTATGTGACCGCATGCCCAGCCGTGGTGAAGGCCGGTTACACCTGCTACACCCAGAACGGCACCAGTCTGGTGCAGGCAGCGGGCGAGCCGCTGTCGGGTGCGCCCAAGTACAGCGCCACGTTCGGGGCCGACATCCGTCTGCCGATCAACGACAGCCTTGCCTTCGACTGGTCGGGCAACGTCTATTACCGCAGCCGCGTGCAATACGACGTGGCCAACGCACTGTCGTTCCAGCCGGGCTATGCCACGATCGGCCTGAACGCCGGTCTGGGCCACCCCGACGGCAACTGGCGCATCGGTGTGTTCGCACGCAACCTGCTCGACAAGCGCTTCCACGCGTCGGTCATCGGGCTGCCTTTTGCCGATGCTGGCGGCGAGGTGAACTGGCTGACCCGCGAAGGGCGCCGGACCGTCGGCGCGAACTTGCAGGTCAAGTTCTGATGATGCCCATCCGGGGTGGCCAGTCGGCTGCCCCGGTCCCTTTTGCGGGATGATCCTGATGGTAGTGCCGAACACGCGCAGCGCGATCGCCGGCATGGGCACCGAGCTTGGGCCCGATGTCCTCAGCCAATGTCAGGCGTTGTTCGATGCCGAGCAAACAGCGCTTGCCAAACGGGTGCCGGTTGCGGCGCGCGACTGTGCTTATGGCCCGGACGTGCGGCATCGGCTTGATATCTATGGTGCGGCCGGGAGCGACGACAGCTTGCGACCAATCTTGCTGTTCGTTCACGGCGGCGGTTTTCGCATGGGTGACAAGGGCGGCACCGACAACTGGCAGAACGCGGCGGTCGGGCGCCTTGCCGCCGAAGCCGGTTTGCTGGGCGCGGTGATGAACTATCGGCTGGTGCCCGATGCAGTGTGGCCTGCGGGCGGCGAGGACGTGAACGCGGCAATCGACTGGCTGGTCGCCAATGCGTCGAAGCACGGCGGCGATCCTGACCGGATTGTGGTCATGGGCACCTCTGCTGGCGCGGTCCATGTGTCGACGGCGCTGCAACTGCGTGCCGACCTGCCGGTGCGCGGGCTGGTGCTGCTGTCGGGCCTCTATGGCTACACCACGCTCGATGCGCGCGATCAGGCCTATTTCGGCGACGCATCCTCGTGCGCCGAACGGATGCCGCGCGATGCGGTTGCGAGCACGGCATTGCCATTGCTGGTGGCGACAGCGGAATTCGATCCGCTGCGCTTCCAGCAGGAGTTTGCCGGGCTGCTGGACGAGCGACTGGCGCGGCACGGCGCATTGCCGCGAGCCTATATCGCCAGCGGCCACAACCATTACTCGATGGCGATGCATCTTGGCACGTCCGACCGCCGCCTTGGCGACGAATTGATCGGCTTTGTGCGCGAATGCTGCACCTGATCGACGTTGCGTTGGCGACATAGCCTCACCGGAATACAGGAGTTTACGCCATGATCGATCGTCGCAGCATGCTTGCCGGAACCGCCGCACTGGCCGCCAGCCCGGTACTCGCCCGCACGGCTGCGCCCCGGCCGCTCGACCCGGTGTTCCCGCAAGGGTTCCTGTGGGGCGCATCGACCGCCGGTCATCAGGTGGAGGGCAACAACCTCAACGCCGATCTTTGGCCGGTGGAGCACGCGACGCCTTCGGTGTTCCGCACGCCTTCGGGCGACGCTGCCAACAGTCTGGACTTGTGGGAACAAGATCTCGACCTGGCGAAGGCAATCGGTCTGAATGCCTATCGTTTCGGGCTGGAATGGTCGCGGATCGAGCCAGAACAGGGGCAATTCTCGCAGGCGATGATCGATCATTACGGACGGATCATCGCTGGGTGCCACGCGCGCGGGCTGACGCCGATCGTTACCTACAACCATTATACCACCCCGCGCTGGTTTGCCGCGCGCGGCGGTTGGCTTGTGGCCGACAGCGCCGCGTTGTTCGCGCGCTTTGCCGAAACCGTGACGCGGCGCATCGGCGATGGGATTGCCATGGCGATCACCCTGAACGAGCCGAACATCCTGCCGGTACTGCGCACGATCCTGCCGCCGCCGGTGTGGGACATTCAGGCCGCGACGCTGGCAGCCACGGCGCGCTCGCTGGGTTTGCCCCGCTACATCTGCGCCAATGTCGCGCGGCTTGAAGACGTTGACGGCATCGTTGCCGGGCAGGTTGCCGGGCACAAGGCGGCGCGGGCCGCGATCAAGTCGGTGCGCGGCAACCTGCCGGTCGGACTGTCGCTTTCGGTGTTCGATGATCAGGCGGTCGGCAAGAACTCGATCCGGGACAAGATGCGGCAGGAACTTTATGGCCCATTCCTTGGCCTCGTGCGTGAGGACGATTTCGTCGGCGTACAAAACTATGAGCGGGTGATGTGGGGCGACAAGGGGCGCCTGCCGCCACCGCCGGGAGCAGTCCTGAACGGGGCAGGCGTGGAAGTCTACGCGCCGTCACTGGCGGGTGCTGTACGGTATATCCACGCGGAAACCGGGCGGAAGATCCTTGTCTCCGAACATGGCGTGAATACCCCCGACGACCGCATTCGCGCCGCGTTCATCAGCGCCGCCTTGCCCGAATTGAAGCGGGCGATGGCCGATGGCGTGCAAGTGCTCGGGTATTGCCATTGGTCGCTGATCGACAATTTCGAATGGATTTTTGGCTACGGGCCCAAGCTGGGGCTGGCCTCGTTCGATCCGGTGACGTTTGCGCGCACCCCCAAGCCGAGCGCAGCCGTGTTGGGGGCCATCGCGCGGGCCAACCGCCTGCCGAGCTGACGCCTCTGCTGATCAGGTTGCGACAACCAGCTCGACGCCGGCTGCTTCCACCTGACGGGCGGCGGCGGCGGGGATACCGGCATCGGTGATCAGGATGTCGACTTCATCCAGCCCGCAGACGATCGTGCCCGAGCGGTTATGGAATTTGGACGAATCAACCATCAGGATCAGCTGCTCCGCCCGGTCGATCAGACGCCGCTCGGCCGCCACCAGCACGACATCGGCCTGCATCACGCCTTGCGGACCGACGCTGGCTGCCCCCATGAATAGCTTGGGCGCATGGAAGCGCGGCATCGATTCCTCGCCCGCCGGGGCCAGAATGATGTTCTGTTCGCGAAACAGCGCGCCAGACGGCACCAGAATGCGTGTGGTCGGTTGCGGCAGCAAAGCGTTGACGATGTGCAGCGAATTGGTCAGCACTTGCAGGCCAAGCCCGTCAAGGTGCGGACACATTTGCAAGGTGGTGGTCCCACCGTCGACCATGATGCCTTCGCCCGCGCGGCACAGGGCGGCGGCGGCACGACCGATCGCCTGTTTGGCGACCAGATTCTCGGTGATCGACTGATCGAACGGCGTGCCCAGTAGCGTTGGCCCGTTGCTGACACTGCCGCCGGCATCGTCTTCCCCGACGAGTTTGGCCCCGCCGTGGACACGCACGATCGCGCCCTGTTCCTCAAGTCGGGTCAGGTCGCGGCGGATCGTGGCGGGTGAGGCCGACAACATGCTTTCCAGCGCGCGGTAGCTGACGAAGCCGGTCGGCTGCATCGCGTCGATGATCCGGCGTTCGCGCTCGTTGGCATGCATGGCGTCAGGTCGGCTCCGGTGTACGGTTCAAACGGTGGGTCAAGGCTCATTCCTGTCCACGGCGCTGCCGCTTATGGCTGTTCTGCCCAGCGAAATCCACGTCCGGTGTCCGAAGGCTGTCACAAAGTCGGCAAGACCCTGACGCTCAGCCGGTTGCCGCATTCAGCATGTTGCCTGCACCGATCACCACCGTCGCTCCGACCAGCAGGCCGATCCCGGTCCATACCATCGTGCGGGTGCGGGCGCTGGCTTCCTGCCATTCCTTGAGGGCGAACCCCCAGATCGTCGAAAACAGGATGATCGAGGCCATGTGCAGCGTCCAGCTTGAAAAGCCGTAACGTCCCATCTGGCTTTCGCCCATGGTGTAGAAGAAGAACTGGAAATACCACAGCGTGCCACCCAGCGCAGCCAGCAGGTAATTGGCCAGAACAGGCACTTTGCCGCCGGTTTGCGGATCGGCCGCCGCGCCGAAGAACTGGCCGAAGCTGCGGTTGCGCACGATCAGCCACGCGCACCACAGCGCATTGGTCGTCAGGCCCCCGGCCAGCACGACGCACAGCACCGGCAACCCCTGGCTCAACGGATCGGTGCCAGCGGCAAGCGTCAGATCGCGGACCGGCTGGCCTGCGGCAAGACCCCACGCGAAACAGCCCGACATCACGCCCGAGAATACCGCGATGGCAAGGCCCTTGCGCAAATCGAACTCGGCTACCCCCGCTGACGATCCGCCGGTACTGGCCAGTTCGCGCTCCTTGGCGCTGCCCGCCTGCGCGACGACGACGATGCCAACAAGCGTGATCAGGATGCCCAGCAAGGTCAGCTTGCCGCTGGTACTGGCCGCGATCGTGCCCAGCGTACCGGCAAAGATCGGCGGGCCCATCGTACCGATCACGGTGGTCAGCCCCAGCGCCACCGCCATGCCGAGCGACAGCCCGAGGTAGCGCATCGTCAGCCCGAACGTCAGCCCGCCGAAACCCCACATCGCGCCCCAGAACCAGCACCAGAACAGCGTCGAGGACGGCGCTGCCGCGAGTACGCCCAACAGGTCGTGCGTGCGCAGAGCGGCAAAAGTCCATGGCGCGATCAGCCAGCTGAACAGCCCCCCGGCCAGCCAGAACACCTCCCACGACCACCGCTGGATGCGCTTGTAGGGCACATAGAAGCTGGCCGAGGAGAACCCGCCGATCCAGTGGAAGAGCACGCCCAGCGCCGGGTTGCCGTTCATTCCGTCATCTCCTGATTGTTCTGGTTGTCGTTGGGGTTGCAAGGGGGGGCTGACGCTGGCGAGCAGGTCAGCGCCCGGCGAGGATCGAGCCGTCGATTTCAGACACGCGCGTCACGCCGGTCAGGGTCATCGCCACGCGCATTTCGGCTTCCAGCAGGCTCAGCATGTGCGCCACGCCCGCTTCGCCCTTTGCCGCCAGAGCATAGGCCCAGGCGCGACCGAGCAGCACGCCCTTGGCGCCGAGTGCCAGCATGCGCACCACGTCAAGACCCGAGCGCACCCCGCCATCGGCCAGCACGGTCAGCCGGTCGCCCACCGCATCGGCGATCGGGGGCAGCGCCCGCGCGCTCGACAGAACGCCATCGAGCTGGCGACCGCCGTGATTGGACACGACAATGCCGTCGGCACCTACCTCGGCAGCCTGCAGGGCGTCCTGCGGATCGAGAATGCCCTTGATAACAAGGGGGCCGCGCCATTCGGAGCGGATGAAATCAAGGTCATGCCACTGGATCGAATTGTCGAAGTTGGCGCGCATCCACGCGAAGAAGTCCTCGATCCCGGTCTTGCCCTCAAGCTTGCGGGCGATGTTGCCGAGCGCGTGAGGGCGCCCCATCACGCCGACATCCCACGCCCAGCCGGGCTTGAGCGCCCCTTGCAAGGCGCGCCGCATCTGGCCGATAGGCCCGGGAGATCCGGCAAGACCTGAATGATAGTCGCGATAACGGCTGCCCGGCGTTGGCATGTCGACGGTGAAGATCAGCGTCGAACAACCGGTTTCGGCCGCCTCTGCCAGCAGTTCGCGCACGAAGCCGCGATCGCGCGTCATATATAGCTGGAACCAGAACGGCTTGGCCGCAGCGGCGGCGACTTCGCTGAGCGAGCAGGCCGAGACCGTGGACAGGGTGAAGGGCACGCCTGCGCCTTCGGCCGCGCGCACTGCCTGACGTTCACCGCGCCGGGCATTCATCCCCGCAAGACCGACCGGCGCGAGTGCGACAGGCAGTGCCTGTTTGCGGCCGAACAGCGTGGTCGAGAGGTCGACTTGCGACATGTCGCGCATCACCCGCTGGCGCAGCGCCACGCTTTCAAGGTCAGTGATGTTCCGGCGCAGCGTAACTTCGGCGTAGGAGCCGCCGTCGATGTACTCGAACAGGAATTTGGGCAGGCGTCTGCGCGCGAGTTCGCGATAGTCGGATATGGACGCGGCAATCATGCAAAAGCTCCGATTTCAGCATGCCAGCGGCGGCGATAGGCATCGATCGGCCCATCGAGCGGTTCCACCCTGACCAGCGCACCTAGCGGTCGCAAGGCCGGATCGACAAGCCGAAGCGCACCGAATGAGACATCATTATGCGCATTGCCGACATATACTTGCGTTTGTGGGCGCAGCGCGGCGAGTGCACGCACGAACACATCGGCCTCGGAAAAGCGCCCTTCGACCAGCAGACGTTCGCATGATCCAATCAGATCAAGCGCGGTATCGGCCACCATTGCGGCGTAAAGACATGCGGCGGCACGGCGCTCGAACCAATCCTCGGGTCGGTTGATCCAGCCAAACGTGCCATGCGGAAAAGGACCGAACCCGCGCATCAACGTTGGCAGAACCATCTTTTGCAGCGCCAGTACTTCGGGCACCGCAGCCAGCAGGGCGGGCTGATCAGGGCGGATGTCGACGCGGCGGGTGTCGATCTCGATCAGTGTCTCGATCTCGCGCCCGCCCATGAAGCGCGCCGATGGCACCGGTTGGCCATAGGCGTCTACATTGACAAGGCAGTCGCGCGCCTCGGGCAGGGCGGCCATGTTCACGCCCGAGCGCGCCAATCGCATTGCCACGAACCAGGTGCCGGTCGACAGAACAGTCGCTTCATTGTCGGCGATCTCGGCAAAGCCGCGGGCAGCCAGCAGCGCCGCATTGGAATCATGCAGGCCAGCCAGCACCCGGACATTGCGCGACAGGCCGGTCTGGCTGGCAATCCACGGCAGCAATACCCCCACCGCATCGCCGGCCTTCGCCAGCGGGGCAAAGCGCTGCGCCCAGCCGCGTGTCCGTGCCATGGGTGCGAAGTCGGCGGCAAGCGGGTTCCACAAGTCGCTGTGGCAGCCAAGGCTGGTCACTTCGCTGGCGGCCACGCCTGTCAGGAAGTACGCCCAGTACTGGGCCCAGGGCAGCAGCGTGGCGCGGGCCATCACTTCGGGGTAGCGCTGTTCGAGCAGATGCAACTGGCTACCGATGTTCAGGCCATCGGGCAGCGCGGGCGATCCGGTGACGGCGAACGTATCGCGCGTGGTGCGATAGGCGGCCATCGTTTCGACCGGAATGGCTTGCTCATAATCGAGCGGGGCGAACGCCAGCGCGCCGCCATGAAGCACCGCTACGGCTGCGCCATGACCGACCGGAATGATGGTTTCAACCGGATGATCGGCAAAGTGCGCCAGCGTTTCCAGTAGCCACTGTCCAGTGCCGCCAGCATCGAGGCGCCGCAGGCCGTCAACTTCGATCGGCGCATTGGGGCGCACGTGCCGGTCCAGCAGTTCGCCGCATGCGGACCACAGGCTTACTTTGCTGAGGGTTTTGCCAAGGTCGATGACGATGGTGGTGCCGCGTGCCAAACCGCAATCTCTCCGCTTCGATTTTGTTGAAACAATCAATAGCAATCATTATTGATCGTTTCCAGCAAAAATGGTAGCAGGCGCTCAACAAGACGCAATGTCACCCGTTTACCCCGAAGGGATGCCATGAACGCCCAGACCCCCATCTCGCCCGCAGCGATCCCGTTTGCCGTGCCGACAAGCCGCTGGGATGATGCGGTTGCCGCCAAACTGAGTCCGGCCGAGCTGCTGCTGTACCGTTCCAACCTGCTAGGCAGCGACCTTACCGTCACCAATTTCGGTGGCGGCAATACCTCGGCCAAGCTGATCGAAGTCGATCCGTTGAGCGGCGAGTCGGTCGAAGTGCTGTGGGTCAAGGGTTCGGGCGGTGACATCGGCTCGATGAAGCTCGACGGCTTTGCCACATTGTACCAGCACAAGCTGCTGGCATTGGAAAAGCATTATGCCGGGCCGGATGACGACGACAAGATGGTCGGCTACCTGCCGCACTGCACCTTCAATCTGAACGGCCGGGCGGCCAGTATCGATACGCCGCTGCATTCGCTGCTGCCGTTCGCGCACGTCGATCACGTGCACCCCGACGCGATCATCGCGCTGGCGGCATCGTCGGGTGGCGAGGCGGCTACGCTGAAAATTTGGGGCGGCAAGATCGGCTGGCTCGGCTGGAAGCGACCGGGCTATACGCTTGGCGTGCAATTGCGCGACTATGTGGCCGCCAATCCGCAGGTCGAAGGCGTGATGCTGGCCGGGCATGGCATCATCTGCTGGGCAGACAGCGCCAAGGCCTGTTACGAACACACCGTGCAACTGATCGCCGACGCCGCGAACTATCTGAACGGCGAATTGGGTGATGCCCCCGCGTTTGGCGGGCAGGTCGTGGCGCCGAACCCGGATCGGGCGGGAATCGCCGCCGATCTGATGCCCCGCCTGCGCGGGCTGATGACCGGAGCGCGGCGCAAGGTCGGCCACTATTCCGACGATGCCGAGGCGCTGGAGTTCACCGGCAGCGCCGAGTTCGAGCGGCTGGCCGCGCTGGGCACGTCATGCCCTGATCACTTCTTGCGCACCAAGATCGCGCCGTTGACGCTCGATCCGCTACGCTTGCAGGACGATGGCTATCTCGCCGAAAAGCTGGCCGACTATCGCGCGATGTACGCGGCTTATTACGAGCGCTGCAAGCGAGCCAACAGCCCGGCGATCCGCGATCCGAATCCGGTGGTGGTGCTGGTGCCTGGTGTCGGCAGGATCACTTTTGCCACCGACAAGACGACGGCGCGGCTGGCCGGTGAATTCTACGGCAATGCCATCAACGTGATGCGCGGAGCCGAGGCGATCGGCAGCTACATCGCGCTCGACGAGCAGGAAGCCTTCGACATCGAATACTGGCTGCTGGAAGAGGCCAAGCTGCAACGCATGCCCGCGCCCAAGCCGCAAGTCGGTCGCATCGCGCTGGTCACCGGCGGAGCAGGCGGCATCGGCGCAGCGACAGCGGCGCGGCTGCTGGCCGACGGCGCCTGCGTGGTTCTGGCCGATCGCGATGCCACCGCCATCGAGGAGGTGCGCGCAGGCTTTGCCAAGCAGTTCGGCAAGGACGTGGTGCGCGCCGCCGTGTGCGACGTGACTGACGAAGCGCAAGTAAAGGCCGCTTTCGATCTGGCCGCACGCGAATTCGGCGGCCTCGACATTCTGGTCGCCAATGCCGGGATCGCCTCGTCCGCGCCGATCGAGGAGACGACGGTCGCGCTGTGGCGCAAGAACTATGACGTGCTGGCCGAAGGGTACTTCCTTACCGCGCGCGCGGCGTGGCCGTTGCTGCGCCGGATGAAGGAGCAGGGCGGCACTTCAGTGGTGTTCATCGGCTCGAAGAACGGGGTGGCTGCGGCCGCCGGTGCGTCGGCCTATGCCTCGGCCAAGGCGGCGGCGAACCATCTTGCCCGCTGTCTGGCGCTGGAAGGCGCGCCCTTCGGCATCCGCGTCAACACCGTCAACCCTGACGCTGTGATCAAGGGCAGCCGCATCTGGGACGGCGACTGGCGCAAGGAACGTGCAGGCGCGCACGGCATCGATGCGGGCAAGGAACTGGAAGAGCATTACCGTCAGCGCTCGATGCTCAAGCGTGACGTGCTGCCCGCCGATATCGCCGAAGCGGTGTATTTCCTTGCCAGCGATGCCTCGGCCAAATCGACCGGCAACATGATCAACGTCGATGCCGGTAACGTGCAGGCGTTCACACGCTGAATGACAACGCCCCCGTCCGCGTGATCAAGCAAGGCGCGGACGGAGTGGAGCCGGAGAGAATGACCATGACCGATTTGCCTATTTCCGCCGACCTGATTGCCGAACACAACGCCGCGCAGGTGCAAGCGCTGGATGAGGACTATGACGCGCTGGGGCGCAAGCTGGCGCGCAGCGGCATTGCCATCGATGCGATCAAGGACCGCGTGGCGGCGTTTTCGGTCGCGGTGCCTTCGTGGGGTGCGGGGCGCGGCGGTACCCGTTTCGCCAAGTTCCCCATCCCCGGCGAGCCGACCAACATCCACGAAAAGCTGGAGGACTGCGCGGTCATCAACCAGCTGTCACGCGTCACGCCCCGCGTCAGCCCGCATTTCCCGTGGGACAAGGTAAGCGATTACAAGGCACTGCGCGAAGAAGCAGCAGCGCTTGGGCTGGGCTTTGATGCGGTCAACTCGAACACCTTTCAGGACCAGCCGGGACAGCCGCACAGCTATTCCACCGGCTCGCTGTCCTCGACGCTGGAAGCGACGCGTCAACAGGCCATCGAACACAACATCGAATGCATCGAGATCGGCCGACAGATCGGTTCGACCGACCTGACCGTGTGGGTGGGCGATGGCACCAACTTTCCTGGCCAACAGGACTTTGCGCGCAGCCTTGATCGCTATCTTGAGGCCGCAGCGCAAGTCTATGCCGCGCTGCCCGACGATTGGCGGATGCTGCTGGAGCACAAGATGTTCGAGCCGGCGTTCTACTCCACCGTCATTTCGGATTGGGGCAGCTCAATTCTGGCGGCGCAGGAACTGGGGCCAAAGGCCAAGTGTCTGGTCGATCTGGGGCACCACGCGCCCAACGTGAACATCGAACAGATCGTGGCGCGCCTGCACCGGTTCGGCAAGCTGGGCGGATTCCACTTCAACGACAGCAAGTACGGCGACGATGACCTCGATTCGGGTTCGATCAATCCGCATCAGCTGTTTCTGGTGTTCAACGAACTGGTCGAGGCCGAACTGAATCCCCGAGACGGCTTCAACCCCAGCTACATGATCGACCAGTCGCACAATGTGACCGACCCGATCGAATCGATGTTGTCGAGCGCCGAGGCGATCACCCAGTGCTTCGCCAAGGCGCTGCTGGTCGATCGCGATGCCTTGCATGCGGCGCAAGGCACTAATGACACGATGATGGCGTTTCAGGCGCTGCGTCGCGCCTATACCATCGACGTAGCGCCGATCCTGGCGCGCGCGCGGGCAGATGCTGGTGGCGCTATCGATGTGCTCGCCGCCTATCGTGCCAGCCAGTATCGCGATCGCAAGGCGCAGGAGCGCAAGGCCGTGGGTCTTGGCGCGGGCATTGTCTGAATCTGGCGTATCAACAATAACAAGCCTTTGGGGCGGGAGATTCTGAGATGATCAAGCGGTTTGGCCTGATGGCGGCCACCTGCCTTGCCGGTGCGGCGCTGACCCCGGTCACGGCATTGGCGGACACGCCTGTGGCCACGACCCCGGCGAAGGCCCCGCCGACGGCCAAGCCCGAAGCGCTTGAACAGCAGTTCCTCGATCCCCCAAATTCGGCGCGTCCGCGCGTGTGGTGGCACTGGATGAACGGCAATGTCACCAAGGACGGCATTGCCAAGGATCTGGCATGGATGAAGCGGGTCGGCATCGGCGGCCTGCAGAACTTCGATGCGAACCTTGCGACCCCGCAGATCGTCGAAAAGCGGCTGGTCTACATGACGCCGGAATGGAAGGACGCCTTCCGCTTTGCCGCATCCGAAGCCGACCGGCTGGGGCTGGAAATGGCGGTCGCGGCATCGCCCGGATGGTCGGAAACGGGCGGGCCGTGGGTCGCCCCCATCGATGGTCTGAAGAAGCTGGTCTGGAGCCAGACGACGGTCGAAGGCGGTCGCAAGGTCGAGGGTGTGCTGCCATCGCCGCCCAAGGCCACCGGTCCCTACCTCGACGTGCCGTATCATGACGAAGTGGCCGCAATCGGTGGCGCAGCAGGGCCTCCAGTGCCCGAAGCCTATGGCGACATTGCGGTGCTCGCCTATCCGGTTGCTGCCGCAACGTTGCCTGTACCATTGGTGACCGGCAGCGACGGCAAGACCATCGATGGCGCCGCGCTGACCGATGACAGCCTCAAGACCGGGGTCGACTTGCCGCGCGGTACGGCGGAAAGCCCCACAACGATCCTTTACACTTATGACCAGCCGGTCAGCGTGCGCTCGGCAACCGTGTTCGTCGAAGGCGCCAAGGGGATGTTCTCGGGCGCCACTGTCGCCCCGGTGCTTGAAGCGAGTGATGACGGCGCCGCCTGGCGCAAGGTGGCCGACTTGCCGGTCGATGCCGCGCCGACAACGGTCAGTTTCCCGGCGGTGACAGCCAAGGCCTTCCGGCTGGTGCTTTCGCCACGTCCGTTCAACGGGTCGAACCTCGGCGATCCGGCACCGGGTTCGGACCCGGGTTTCTTTGTCCAGATGATGGCGGCCGCAGCCGCCGCGCCTTTGCATGTCAAGCAGGTGCGCCTTTCGGCCGAAGCCGTTGTCGACCGTTTCGAGACCAAGGCCGGTTTTGCCATTGCACGCGATTACTATGCGCTGGGCAACCCGGATGCAGCGGCTATTGGTGTCGATCCTGCGCGCGTGATCAACCTGACGGGCAAAGTGCGCCCCGACGGTACGCTCGACTGGACCGCACCCAAGGGATCGTCTTGGCAGGTCGTCCGGCTGGGCTGGAGCCTGCTAGGCACCACCAACCATCCCGCCACGCCCGAGGCGACCGGGCTTGAGGTCGACAAGTTCGATGGCGAGGCGGTGAAGGGCTATATCCAGCACTATCTGGGCATGGTGCGTGATGCCGCTGGGGCAGACTTGTTCGGCAAGAAGGGCGTGCGCGCGCTGCTGACCGACTCGATCGAAGTCGGTGCCGCCAACTGGACGCCCAAGATGGTGGCGCAGTTCAAGCGGTTGCGCGGTTATGACCCGACACCGTGGTTCCCGGCGCTGACCGGCGTGATCGTCGGTGATCGCGAGAAGTCGGACCGCTTCCTGTACGATTATCGTCGTACGTTGGCCGATCTGATGGCCGGTGAGCACTATGCCATGGTCGCGCGCATCGCCCGCGAGAACGGCCTCAAGCTCTATGGCGAGGCGCTGGAGGACAACCGCCCCTCGCTGGGCGATGACATGGCCATGCGCAAGTTTGCCGATGTGCCGATGGCGGCGCTGTGGACTTATGGCCGCAAGACCGGGCCCAACCCAAGCTATCTGGCCGACATGAAGGGCGCGGCGTCGGTGGCGCACGTCTATGGCCAGAACCTGGCGGCGGCAGAATCCATGACCGCCGCACTGGCGCCCTGGAACTATGCGCCGGTCGACTTGCGCCGCTACATCGATCTGGAATTCGCCAGCGGCATCAACCGCCCGGTGATCCACACCTCGGTGCACCAGCCGGTCGATGACAAGCTCCCCGGCCTGTCGCTGATGATCTTCGGCCAGTACTTCAACCGCCACGAAAGCTGGGCCGAGATGGCCAAGCCTTGGGTCGATTACATCGCACGGTCATCGCTGTTGCTGCAATCGGGCCGAAACGTGGCCGATCTTGCCTATTTCTATGGCGAAGAAGCACCCTTGACCGGGCTTTATGGCCAGTCGCCGGTTGCCGACGCTCCGCGCCTGCACGCGTGGGATTTCATCGGCGCCGACGCGCTCAACGCCGCCTTGCTCAATCAGGGCAATGAACTCGTCAGTCAGGGTGGCGCGCGGTATCGCGCGATCTATCTGGGCGGATCGTCGCAGCGGATGACGCTCAAGACCCTGCAAAGGCTGGCCGCTCTGGTTGAAGGTGGCGCGACTGTGATCGGTAATGCGCCAGTTGCCAGCCCCAGCCTTGATGACGACGCCGGGCAGTGGAGCGCGCTGGTGCACAAGTTGTGGCCGGGCGACGCCATGGCGACGGTCGGGCAGGGCAGGGTGATCGCCAGCCGCGATGCCGACGCTGCGCTGGCGCAGATCGGCGTGGCTCCCGATTTCCGGGCGACCGGAACCAGCAGCGACGCGCAATTGCTGTTCGTCCACCGCGAACTGGCCGATGGCGCGGCATGGTTCGTCGCCAATCGTCTGCCGCGTGACGAAGTGTTCGAAGCGCACTTCCGCATTTCCGGCAAGCAGCCCGAATTGTGGCATGCCGATACCGGCAAGATCGAGCCGGTCAGCTATCGGATCGAAAACGGCGAGACGGTGGTGCCGCTGACGCTGGCGGCGGAAAGTTCGGCCTTCGTCGTGTTTCGCAAGGCGGCAAAGGCGGATCGGCTGGACTTGCGCAAGTCGGTGCCGTTGCCGCTGGGGCCGCTGTCGGGACCGTGGAACGTGGCGTTCCAGTCGGGCCGGGGTGCGCCAGCCACCATCACGCTGCCCGCGCTCGCTCCGCTGGACCAGAATGCCGATCCGGGCGTGAAGTACTTCTCGGGCGTGGCGACTTATACCAAAGTGTTCAGGCTGCCCAAGACCTATCGGCGCGGACCGCTGTGGATCGACCTGGGGGCTGTGCGCGATCTGGCGCAAGTCTCGCTCAACGGGCGCGATCTTGGCACCGTTTGGCACCCGCCCTATCGGGTCGAGGCTTCTGCGGCGCTGCGCAAGGGCTTCAACACGTTGACCGTGAAGGTCGCGAATACCTGGGTCAACCGGCTGATCGGCGATGCCCAGCCCGGCGCGACCAAGGTAACGTGGACCGCGCTGCCGACCTACCGCGCCGACGCACCGCTGCGTCCGGCCGGGTTGGTCGGGCCGGTTACGCTCAGCAGCGACCGGTGATCGGGCGATCGGGCCGCTCGTCCCTTAAAGCGGCCCGATCAGGTATTTCAGGCCAGTTGCGCGGCCGGTATCACCACGGTGTTGAGTGAATCCGGCTCAAGATTCAGCGTCAGCACGCGTTGGCCGATGGCAAAGCGCACCCGCAACGGCTGGCTGATCGGATTGCTGGCCACCAGCACCACCGAACCATCGGGATTGCGGAAGGCGATCTGGTCGGTGAAGCCAAGGAAGCTTTCCGCCGGAATGAACCGCGCACCGGTCTGCACCGACCCGGCGATATGGCGCATCAGCCAGTAATCCTCGGTCAGGCGGAAAGTCCCGGCTTTGGTATCAACATCGACCAGCGCGTTCTGCGGCCAGCCCCAGCCGCTCATCCCGCCGATTGGCATCACCATGTTCCAGTAGGTCCACACGCTGGCACCATGTTCGAAATAGCGCTTGAGCGTGTTCCAGCTGTATCGCGCATAATGCCAGTCGTTGGTGCCGAAACCGCACTCCTGTTCCGAACCCCACAGTTCCACGTCGGGGAAGTGTTCGCGCAAGGCCGGCAACGCGCCCTTGCCAGCCCATTGCACGCCGATGCCCTTGATCACCTTTGCCGCGGCAGGATCGGCCATGACTTTTTCGAACAGGGCCGCGTTGCCGCGTTCCAGCGTGCCGAAGAACACGTTGACCCCCAACTTGTCCATCTCGCGACCCAGATAGGGCACGAAGCGGGCAAGTCCCTCGGGCGTCCAGGTACAACTGGGGAAGGGCTGGGCGGAGTTGAACTCGTTCTGCGGCATGACCGTGTCGATGCGGATGCCGTGTTTGCGGTATTCCTCGACATAACGGGCGAAATAGCGGGCATAGGCGTCGAGATAGCGGTCCTCGAGCTTGAAGGAATCGGTGCCCTCCTTGCCCAACTGGTCAGGGCGGATGCCGTTGGACGGCTGGCCGGGCCAGGCTGGTGCCTGCGCATAATGGCCGCCCTTCTTCATCCATGTCGGCGGGGACCATGGCGATGCCCAGACCTTGAGCGCGGGCTGATGCGCTTGCGCTGCCTGAATGAACGGGATCAGCGTCTCGGTATCGTTGGCGACGGAAAAGTGATCGAGTGCGAAGTCATCAGCCACTTCGTCATAGCTGTACCACCCGCGCGAGATGTCGTTGGCCCCGATCGGGGTGCGGCAGCGGCTGAAATTGCAACCGTCCGCGCCGAACAGCGCTGCCAGAGCGGCATCGCGGCGCGCGGGCGAAAGCGCGGACAGCGCCTGCCAGCCCTTTTCGGTGAAAGCGCCGCCGAACCCGGCGATGGTCTGGGCCGGCTGGTCGATGCGCAACACCACGTCGAGATCGAACAGGCTGCCCGACGGCGCGGTGAGCGGGCTCACCGGTCGGGCTCGCCAAGGCCGACCGGCAACGGTGGCATGCCAGCTTGCGCCAGCCGAGGCCGAGGCCTCGCTTGCGGTCTTTCCAGCCGCTGCTGCCGCCCCTACAGGCGCAGCAGCAAGCGTCGATGCGGCAACGCCGGTGCCAAGAAGTTCCAGCGCTTCTCTCCGGTTCAGGCCGGTTTCACTCCGGTTTTTCATCGTTCACCTCTATCAGGATTCGTTTGTAACGGGTCAGAGTGGGCTTGCCGCTGTCGGTGACGGCAAGGATAAGGTGCGCGGTACGCGGGCCGGGCGGGCAAGGGATCAGCGGCAACCACGCATCGGCGCAGCGCGCGGTGGCGGTCACGGTGACTTGCGCGCGCTCCGGGTGGCTCAGTTGCAGGACCGGATTGGCGCCACGCCCGTCGAAACCGGCTTCGGGATAGGCGAACCAGCGATAGTGCAGCTTGTCCCCATCGGGATCGCTGCTGGCCGAGGCATCGAAGCTCCACCGTTGGCCGATCTTTGTGCGGACAACGATCTGCCCGGCGGATTCAAGGCCGCGCAACCCCACCTTGGGTGGATGGTTGGCCTTGGCAAAGGGCTTGATCGTCCAGTCCATGCGGGCGGCGAAGTCGTTCTGGAAGGCTACGCGCCAGCGCCAGATCGTCGCCTGATCGGACACCACCCCGTTGACGCTATCGGCCGAAGTCACGCGCATGAAACTGTCGCCGCCTTGCGTCCAGATCGGGCGTGGCTCGCCGGCGGGCTGGCGCAGGATATAGCGGCCACCCCAGCCGCCCCAGCCTGGCCCTTGCTGCGACATCAACCCGTTGGGAATGAGCCCGAGGAAGGATGGCGTGTCGCCTTCCATGATGAACATGTGGCGCGGATAGTGGCGTCCGAGCGGTCCCTTGCTGCGGATATTGGCGTCGAGCCATGCATTGCTGACGGTGGTGAAGTCCGCACCTGCGCCATTGCGGTAATACTGATCGCCGCTGATCCCGGTCCACGTCGCGCGGGCATAGTCCCCGCCATCGAGCGAGGACGGGCTGACGATCATGAGCAAGTCGGGGAATTCGCGCCGCAACCACGGCCCGGCATCATCCTGATCGCTGATGGCGTAGACACGCAGCTTGGCCACCACTTGCGCCAGCCGGTCGGGGGGCAGGGTGGCGCGGGCATGGGCGAGCGCTTCGGCCAGCGTATTTGCCCCGCCCCAAAGGCTGACCCATAGCGGGCGCGGGTCATCGGCTTGCGCTTGGTCGAGCAAGGCCTGCGCTCCGGCCGAAGGGTGGTCGGGATGGATCGCTGCCATGCCGTATCCTGCCACGCCGTCGACAACCCGCGCGCGCAGGACCGCAGCATCGGGCCAGCCTGTGCCGTGCAAGCGCAGGTTTGCAATCACTTCGCCATAACCGTCGATCACGTCGCGCGCGATTTCGGGATGGATGGCCGTGCGCTGCCAGACCGAGGTGGCGGCGGCAAATCCGGTGATGTCGATTTCGTTGGCGTACAGCAGCAAACGGACCAGCGACATCTGGTCATCGGGTTCGTTGCCGATGTCGCTGATCACGAACAGGCGTGGGTGTGATTGCGCCTGCAACGGTGCAGTGGCTGCAAGCGCAACCTGAGGCAGCGCGATCATTGCCATCAAGGCGGTGAAGGCGGTGAAGGCGGTGAAGGCGCTTCCGCGTTTCATGGCGCGGCGGCAACCGAATCGCGCACGATCAGCCGGAAATCGAGCGTTGTTTGCGTTGCTGCCTGTCCGGTGCGGTCGAGCAGCATCAGCGCGGTACGGTGCGCCATTTCCTCGATCGGCTGATAGACGGTGGTCAGCGCAGGCCAGACCGATTCCGCCACCCAGCTATCGTCGAAGCCGCAAACCGAAACATCGCCCGGCACGGTAACGCCTGCGCGCATGCAACTGACCATCGCGCCTGCTGCCGAATCGTCGTTGGTCGCGAAAATGGCCGTTATCCTTGGCGATGCATCCATCAGCACCTGACCGGCCGCAATTCCGCCGCTGAAAGCGAACCCGCCCGGCGCCTCAAGGATCGGCCCGTCCAGACCCATCGTGCGCAAAGCCGAAACGAATCCATCACGCCTGCGGTGCGCCGCGCCGTGATGGTCGGGGCCGGTGATGATGCCAAAGCGCCGGTGGCCAAGGTTGAACAGATAG
The DNA here is from genome assembly GCF_020404405.1 of Novosphingobium sp. FKTRR1. Taxonomy (GTDB): domain Bacteria; phylum Pseudomonadota; class Alphaproteobacteria; order Sphingomonadales; family Sphingomonadaceae; genus Novosphingobium. The sequence continues at coordinate 177,499 of NZ_JAIZDA010000004.1, forward strand.
TGCGCTACCATCGCTCCGGCGGCGAAATCGTCGATCAACACGCACGGCGCTCGGTCCAGCTGGATGTCCGGAGCAATGCGCGCATAGCGAATCCCCTGCTTCTCCAGAAAATCCAGAACCAGCTGATTGTCGGTCAGCGGAGGGGTCAGGATGAAGCCGTCGCAACGGCTGTTGCGCAAGATCGCGCTCAACTGCGCCTGCACAAGGTCATCGCTGCACGACGAATCGATCTGGTCGATTCGCAAGTGGTACTGGTGTTCGACACAGGCGCGGTAGACGCCCGACTGCACTTTCATGGTGTAGTTCGGACTCGGGTTGTCGAACAGCAGGCCGATAATGAAGGTGCGCGATCCGGCAAGCGAACGTGCCGCCATATCAGGTACATAGTCGAGCTCTGTTATCGCTGCTTCGACCTTTGCACGTAGCTTTGCGGATACGTGCGGCTCGTTGTTGATGACGCGCGAGACGCTCTTTAGCGACACGCCCGCAAGCCGGGCAACGTCCTCCATGGTGGCGTGAGGCGCATGATGCTGTCGGATCGTATTGTTCATGACAGCCTTATGGCCCTGTCCCTTTGTCCAGTCATCTACCGTGTCTGACAGCGCAGTCTTGACAGCGCTGACAACGGGTGTCAATCGTACATCAGAAGCAAGCGGAAAGCTCGCTCAGGGAGAGGGAAGGGTCGGTTGGCGCACTTGGCATGCGCTGGCCTTCAGCAAAATTTCCTCAATGTTCCAATCGCTCCACCTGTGGGGCGAGGCAGCAACCCTGTGCGCGTGATCCGGGCGCTTTGGGCCAACCCACGTTGGTCGTTTTCTTGGTCGGGTGGTTGGCTTGGGCTTGCTGCGAACCATCCGACGGGGAGCGCAACGGCACATCGCGGTTGTGCAACAAGAGGGAGGAAAAAATGAAATTGATCCGCACTGCTTGCCTTGCCTCGGTCTTCACGCTTGCCGTGCCGGCCTATGCGCAGGATGCCCAGACCACTGGTGCTCAGGACGCCGCCGCTGCGGCGGCATCGACCGGTGACATCATCGTCACCGCCACGCGCCAATCGACCCTGCTGTCCAAGACCCCGATCACGCTGTCGGCCATCAGCGGAGACCAGCTCAAGAGCGCTGGCGTCACCGACGCACGCGCCTTGTCGATGGCCGTGCCCAACCTGGCATTGACCGAAAGCGGCGATGCCGTGCGCATCTCGATCCGTGGCGTGACCAGCACCGACACCACCGAAAAGGGTGACCCCTCGGCGGCCTTCCTGCTCGATGGCATCTATATCGCGCGTCCGTCCGATGCGTTGGGCAGCTTCTACGACGTGGAACGCGTCGAAGTGCTGCGCGGGCCGCAGGGCACGCTTTACGGCCGCAACACCACGGCCGGTGTGATCAACGTGATCAGCGCCAAGCCCAAGGACGAGTTCGCCGCATCGCTCGACGGCAGCTATGGCAGCCTCAACACCGTCGATTCGACGGGCATGATCAACTTGCGTGTGGCCGAAGGACTGGGCGTGCGCGCTGCGGTCAACTATCAGCGGCAGGACACGTTCTACACCGTCAACGGCACGTCGCCGACTTCGGTCAATCCGTTCCGCGAAACGCTGTCTGCGCGCCTGTCGTTCGGCGGCAAGCTGGGCGACAACCTGACGTTCGTGGTCCGTGGTGACTATTCGAACACCAAGGGTTCGGGCAGCAACGGCAACCTCGTCACGCTGGACCGTTTCTATGACACGTCCACCGTCGGCATCAAGACGGTCAACCCGGTCTATGTCGATCACCCGGCCAATTACGAGCGCCTGCTGACTGTCGCGCCGATCTATCCCAGCCAGCGCAACAACAAGAACTACGGCATCATGGGTGAGTTCACCTATGATTTCGGCCCGGTGCAGCTGACTTATCTGGGTGCGTACCGCAAGACCGACCGCGATGACACGCGCAACCTGCTGCTGTTCAGTGCGTTGAACAACCCGGCGTTCTTCTTCGGCACGTTCAAGCAGGATAGCCACGAACTGCGTCTGGCCTTCGGTCAGGGCTCGCGTCTGCATGGCCAGGTAGGCGGCTATTACTTCCACGAAAAGTCGTCGCTGGAATTCAACCTTGGCGCGCCGCTGTCGAGCATCGTCGTCCCGAACGCTACCGGCTTTGCCTTCCCGCAAGGGCCGACCGTGTCCAAGTCGAAGGCCGCCTTTGGCCAGTTGACGTTCGACATCACCCCGGCGCTGCACATTACCGGCGGCATTCGCTACACCAACGACTTCAAGTCGCGTAACGGTGCCACCGTGGTCGATTTTGCCGACGTCACCAAGTCGATCTGCGGCAAGGCGCGTTGCGTGCTCAACGAAAACGTGGCCGCGCGCACCTTCAACAAGACGATCTGGAAGGTCGGCGTCGATTATGATGCGCCGGGTCTGGGCCTGATCTATGCGGCGGTGTCGACCGGTTACAAGGCTGGTGGTTTCAACGACGGTTGCGTCACCGGCGCTGGCGTCGGTTGCGCGCTCACGCCCGCGGCGCTGTACTACAACCCCGAAACGCTGACGAACTATGAAGCGGGCGTGAAGTTCCGCATCTCGCCCGCCTTCCGCTTCAACGCGGCGGTGTTCCACTATGATTATGACAGCCTGCAGGTCAGCCAGGTCGTCACCGTGCCGATCCCGGCTACGCTGATCAGCAATGCCGCCAAGGCCAAGGTCGACGGTGTCGAACTGGAAGCGACGCTGAAGCCCAGCGACACCTTCACGGTCGATCTGGGATATACCTACACGAACGCGCGCTATGCCAACTTCGTGCCCGACGCGGTGAACTTCCCGAACTTCTCGTTCAAGGGCGCCGCGCTTGACCATGCGCCCAAGAACGTCGTGACCGGGGCCGTGACCAAGACCATCCCGCTGGGCGACGGCAGCCGCTTTGAAGCCACGCTGCGCAGCCGGTTGAGCTCGGAATACTACATCATCGACCTCAACAATCTGTCGCAGTTCCGCCAGCCGTCGTTCACCAAGACCGACGCGACGATCACCTACACCGCGCCGCATGATCGGTTCTATGTTCAGGGCTTCGTCAAGAACATCGAGAACAAGATCACCATCGCCAATGCCGCAACCGGCCTTGGTGCGGGCGTGACCATCGAAGCGCCGCGCCAGTACGGCGTTCGCGCGGGGCTCAAGTTCTGATCTGAAATTGGTTCCCTCAGGGGGCTGCAGGCGTGCTTGCGGCCCCCGCCCTTGTCGTTTTACCTTCCCTCTCGTTCCCCCAAGGAGAGCGCATGAAACTTCGTCCTGTCTTTTCCGTCGGTTGCGCCGTTGCTGCATTGGCTGTCGGTCTGCCTGCGGCTGCCGAACCGGTCACTTCTGCCGACTTTGCCAAAGCCGAGGCGCGTGCAGTCGCCACGCTCAAGCAGATGACGGTGGACGAAAAGTACGTGCTCACCCATGGCATCATGGCTGTGCCGTTCATTCCCGGCACGGTGGTCCCGGCCGATGGCGTGCTTGGGGCAGGCTATGTCGCGGGCATTCCCCGGCTGAACATTCCGGCGCTGACCGAATCCGATGCCAGCCTTGGGGTGGCATGGGTCGGCGGGCTGCGTCATGACGGCGCCACTGCGCTGCCATCGGGGCTGGCGCAGGCCGCGACGTGGAACCCAGACACGCTTTACGCAGGCGGCGCGGCGATCGGTGCCGAAGCGCGGGCCAAGGCCTTCAACGTGCTGCTGGCCGGTGGGGTCAATCTGGCGCGCGATCCGCGCAACGGACGCACCTTCGAATACCTTGCCGAGGATCCGCTGCTGTCGGGCGTGCTTGTCGGCGCAGCCATCCGTGGCATCCAGTCGAACCATATCATTTCCACGATCAAGCACTTCGCGCTCAATGGCCAGGAAACCGGTCGCAAGTACGTGGACGTCAAGATTGCCGAAGGGGCCGCGCGCGAAAGCGATCTGCTGGCCTTCCAGATCGGCATCGAACAGGGCCAGCCCGGCTCGGTGATGTGTTCGTACAACCGCATTCTGGGCAAGCAGGGCTGCGATCAGGACTGGCTGCTGAACAAGGTGCTCAAGCAGTCGTGGGGCTGGAAGGGCTTCGTGATGTCCGACTGGGGCGCGGTTCCCGGCGTCGAGGCGGCGATCAACGGGCTTGACCAGCAATCGGGCGAACAGCTGGACAAGGCGGTGTTCTTTACCGGCCCGCTCAAGGCCAAGGCGGCGGCAGACCCGGCATGGGCGGCGCGCGTCGATGACATCAACAAGCGCGTACTGACCGCGATCTATGCGACTGGCATCGACAAGTTTCCGGCAAAGCCCGGCGGCACCATCGACTTTGCTGCGCACGGCCAAATCGCGCTTGATGCGGCCAAGCAGGCGATCGTGCTGTTGCGCAATGCCAACGGGGCCTTGCCCTTGGCCAAGTCGACCAAGTCGATCGCGGTCATCGGCGGCTATGCCGATACCGGCGTGCTGTCGGGCGCCGGGTCAAGCCAGGTGCAGGGTGAGGGCGGTCCGGCAGCGGTCCGCTCGGTCGGCGGTGACGGCCCGTTCGCGGCGTTCATGAACCAGCAGTACCACCGCTCGGCTCCGCTCAAGGCAATCAAGGCGCTGGCGCCCCAGGCAACGGTGACCTTCCGCGACGGACGCTATATCGCCGATGCGGTCGAAAAGGCCAAGCAGGCCGAAGTCGCCATCGTGTTTGCCAACGAGTGGCGCGCCGAAGGGCTCGATCAGCCCGATCTGTCGTTGCCCGATGGGCAGGATGCGCTGATCGCGGCAGTCGCTGCGGCCAATCCCAATACCATCGTCGTGTTGCAGACCGGTGGCCCGATCGCGATGCCATGGCTGGACAAGGTGGCCGGCGTGCTCGAGGCTTGGTATCCCGGTGCGCGCGGGGGTGAGGCGATTGCATCGGTGCTGTTCGGCGATACCAATCCGGGCGGGCGTCTGCCGGTGACGTTCCCCGCCAGCCTTGACCAGTTGCCGCGCCCCAAGCTGGATGGTGCGGACTGGGTCGAACCGAACTTCGCGGGCGATGCCGCGCCGGGCAAAGACCAGTTGCACGCCAACTATGACATCGAAGGATCGGATGTCGGCTATCGCTGGTTCGCGCGCAAAGGGGCCAAGCCGCTGTTCCCGTTCGGCTTCGGACTCAGCTATACTAGCTTTGCCGGTTCGGGTCTTGCTATTGCGGCCAAGGGCGTTTCGGCGACCGCACACTTTACGCTGACCAACACAGGCAAGCTGGCGGGCGACGATGTCGGTCAGGTCTATCTGGTCAGCCGCAAGGGTGAGGCCAGGCGGCGTCTGGTCGGCTTCCAGCGCGTGTCGCTGGCGCCCGGCGCTTCGCAGCAGGTCAGCGTGACCATCGACCCGCGCCTGCTGGCCGATTGGAAGGACGGCGGCTGGACCGTTCCGGCTGGGGACTACGGCTTCGCGCTGGGTCGCAATGCCGATGACCTTGGCCCGGTCGTCACGGTCAAGATCGCTGGCAAGACCTGGAAGGATTGACTTGATGAAGCTTGCTGCACTGCTGGCCTCGGCCATGGCGCTTGCTGTTCCGGTGGGGGCCGGGGCGCAAAGCGTGACGATCGCCTCGGGCACGATCAGGGGCGAGACCAGCGGTGCGGCAAGCAGCTTCAAGGGCATACCCTATGCCGCCGCTCCGGTTGGCGAGAACCGCTGGCGGGCACCGCAACCCGTTACGCCTTGGCGCGGCGAGCGCGACGCGACGCACTATGGTGCGGACTGCGCGCAAGCCCCGTTTCCGCCGGACGCGGCGCCGATCGTCACGACACCGGCCGAGGATTGCCTGTTCCTCAACGTGTGGAAACCAGCAGCGGCGGCTTCGTCCTCCCGGCTTCCGGTAATGGTGTGGGTCCACGGCGGCGGCTTCGTCAACGGCGGCACGTCTCCGGCAATCTATTCGGGCGAAAACTTTGCGCGCGATGGCGTGGTGTTCGTCAGCCTCAACTACCGGCTTGGCCGGTTCGGGTTCTTTGCGCATCCGGCGTTGGCGTCCGAGGGTTTCGGCGGCAATTTCGGGTTTCTTGACCAGATCGCCGCACTCAAATGGGTGCAGGCCAATATTGCCGCGTTTGGCGGCGATCCGGGCAATGTCACTGCGTTCGGCGAAAGCGCGGGCGGAATGTCGATGCACATGCTGTTGCAATCCCCGCTTGCGCGCGGGCTGTTCCACCGGGTGATCATCGAGAGCGGCGGCGGGCGTGATCGCACGCTGCCGATGCCGACGATTGCCAACGCGGCAAAGGCCGGGGCCGCATTTGCGCAGGGTCTGGATGCGGCTGCCTTGCGCGCGCTCCCGGCTGCGCAAGTGACCGGCAACCTCAGCATGATGACGATGGGGCAGCCGGGTTATTCGGGGCCGATGGTCGATGGCCGGACGATCCTGGGGCAGGCGATCGACGGCGCTGCTGCGGGCCTTTACGCCAGGGTGCCGGTCATCGTCGGCGCCAATTCCGCGGACGGTTTCAGCATGGAGAGTGACCGTAACCGCATCTTTGCCGCCTATGGTCCGCGTGAGGCCGAGGCGCGCAAGCTTTATGATCCTGATGGCAAGACGCCGGTTTCGGTGCTGGCCACACAGTCCGCAGCCGACCGCATGTTCATCGAATCGGCGCGCGCCATCGCCCGCACGCTTGGCTCGCGCCAGCCGGTATGGCTCTATCGATTCGGTTATGCCCGTCCCGAACTGGCGGCAGCCATGGGCGGCGCGCCGCATGCCAGCGAGATCCCTTATGTCTTTGATACCGTTGCGGCCCGCAAAGGAGGTGCGCCACGGCCAGAGGAGGCCAGTGTCGCGCGGTTGACCCACCAATACTGGATCAATTTTGCCAAGACCGGTCGCCCCGACGGCGCCGCAGGGGTGCCCGCCTGGCCAGTGGTGACCGCCGATGACACCACCGTACAACTCCTTGATGCATCAGGCGCCACCCATGTGAACGATCCCATACGTATGCGCGTGGACTTTGCCGAAAGCCTCGCCAACAAGGCGGAGTGAACGGGCCGTTGCAAGGCTGCGTATCCGAAACGGGAGATATTGACTGATGGCCCTTGCCCCCGGCACTGCCGATAAAACAGTCGGAGACGGCGAAACGCTTGATGCGCCCGAACTGCGCGCCTTCGTCATGGTCCTGTTCTTCATTTTCGGTGGGATCACGTCGCTTAACGACGTGATCATTCCGAAGCTGAAGGAACTGTTCACGCTCAACTACACGCAGGCGATGCTGGTGCAGTTCTGCTTCTTTACCGCCTATCTGCTGGTCGGCATCCCCGGCGCGGCACTGGTGAAGAAGGTCGGCTACATGCGCGGCGCAGTGGTGGGGCTGCTGACGATGATGGTCGGCTGCCTGCTGTTCATTCCCGCATCGCAAGGCGCCGCCTATCCGCTGTTCCTGTTCGCGCTGTTCGTGCTGGCAAGCGGCGTGGTTGTCGTGCAGGTCGTTACCAACCCGCTGATTTCGTTGCTCGGGCCCGCGCGCACCGCGCCCAGCCGGTTGACCTTTGCACAGGCCTTCAACTCGCTGGGGACGGTGATCTTTCCCAAGGTCGGCGCTATCCTGATTCTGGGCTCGCTGGCCGGGGTCACGGCGGCGCAACTCTCGGGCGCGGCGCTCGATGCCTACCGCGTTGCCGAAACCCAGATCGTCGCGCGCACGTACATCGGCTTGGCGATTGCGCTCGCGATTGTGGCGGCCGTGGTCTGGGCCAACCGCAACCGGTTGAAGGGCGAAAAGCACCACGACAGCTCGATCCTGAGCAGTTTCGAACTGCTCCGCGATCCGCGCTTCGCGTTCGGTGCGATATGCATTTTTCTTTATGTGGGGGCCGAAGTGTCGATCGGCTCGCTCATCGTCAACTACATGCAGCAGCCGCGCGTACTGGGCCTCTCGGCTGAGGCGGCGGGCGGATTCATCCCCTATTACTGGGCGGGGGCGCTGGTCGGGCGCTTTGTCGGTTCTGCCGTGATGATGCGCGTCAGCCCCGGCAAGGCTCTGGCCGGAACCGCAGTCGGAGCTTTGGTGCTACTGGCAATTTCGGGTTTTTCGGTCGGATCGGTCGCCGCAGGCAGTTTGCTGCTGATCGGCCTGATGAACTCGATCATGTTCCCGACGATCTTCACATTGGCCAGCGCGGGTCTGGGTGCGCGTACCGCAGACGGTTCGGGGATCATCAACATCGCCATCTTTGGTGGCGCGGTCATCCCGTTGCTGACCGGAAGCCTCGCCGACGTGACCGGCAGCCTGACGCTTTCTCTGGTACTTCCAGCGATTTGCTATGCGGTGATCGCGGCGTTCGGGTTCTATGCCCGGCGCCCGGTGGTGACCGAGGCCGCCACCTTTGCCTGAATGAATTGCACGTAAATCATCCCCCGCGCCGTTGACATTCGGCGTGGGGGCAGCTTTGGTTAGACCATGCTATCGCAGAAAACGCGTTACTCCATCCGCGCTCTGCAACACCTTGCCGATACTTACGGTCAGGGGCCAGTGCGGTTGGACACGATTGCCACCGCGCAGAACATTCCGCGCAAGTTTCTGACCGTCATCTTGTCCGAGATGGCGCGAGAGGGGATCGTGATCTCGCAACGCGGCCGTGACGGGGGCTACGAGCTTGCTCTCCCGCCCGTTGACATCCGTTACGGTGACATCATCCGCCTGACGCGCGGCAGTCTTGCGCTGGTGCCCTGCGCCAGTCGCAATGCGCACGAAACCTGCGCGAACTGTCTGCCCGAGGCCGAATGCCGCCTGCGCGGGCTGATGCTGCAACTGCGCGATGAAATGGCCGCTATGCTCGACCGGGTCTCGCTGGCCGACGCGATCACGCTGGAACCGCCCTTCGTCGGGGTTCCCTGACCCGTTATCCGAACTCCGCGTTTGTTCCTAAGGTTTACGCGAACTTCACTTGGCGTTCAGCGGGGTGCTGGTTATAGCGGGCCCATGACGCTTCAAGCCCTCGGCCGCAGCCCCTTGCGCCTTCCCGTCCTTGCCGCAGCAATCGTCGCCATCGGCCTGACCGCCGGTTGTGGCGGTGGTCCGAAGGCCAAGAAGGACGTCGCCTATGTCGCGCGCGACGTCGACACGCTTTATGCAGCCGCCAAGGATCGGCTTGACCGGGGCGATGCCAAGCAGGCCGCAGCCCTGTTCGACGAGGTCGAGCGCCAGCATCCCTATTCGCCGTGGGCTCGCCGCGCCCAGTTGATGAGCGCGTTCAGCTATTACGTCGCGCGCGATTACGTGAAGTCGGTGCAGGCGGCGCAGCGCTTCCTGTCGATTCACCCGGGCAACAAGGATGCGCCTTACGCCTACTATCTGATCGGCTTGTGCTATTATGAGCAGATCAGCGACGTAACCCGCGACCAGAAAATCACCCAGCAGGCGCTGCAATCGCTGACCGAGGTGATCCGCCGCTATCCCAACACGCAATACGCGACCGATGCGCGGCTGAAGCTCGATCTCGTCAACGATCACCTTGCCGGCAAGGAGATGGAGATCGGTCGCTTCTATGAACGCAGCGGCAAGTGGCTCGCCGGGGCGCTGCGCTTCCGCGTGGTGATCGACAAGTATCAGGCCACCAGCCATACGCCTGAGGCGCTTTACCGGTTGGTCGAAACCTATCTGGCGCTCGGCCTGCCCGAAGAGGCGCAGAAATCGGCGGCGGTGCTCGGCAACAACTATCCGGGCAACGAATGGTATCAGCGCGCGTACAAGCTGATCAACGACAAGGCGCCGGGAATCACCGTCGCGGGGTGAACGCCTGCCCCATTGTCATCCGACCAGAAAAAAGGCCGCGTCCGACATGGGACGCGGCCTTTCTTGTTGGTGATGATTCTGACGGCAGGAAATTCAGGCGGCTTTGCGCCGTTCGCGTTGCGCTGCAGCCATGACCGCGCCAAGGAATTGGTCGGTTGCGTTGTCCCAGGTGTAGCTGGCGCCATGCACCGCAGCGCCGAGGCGGTCGCAGCGCAAGGCTCCTGCGATGGCGATGGAAAGATCCTCGTGCAGCACGCCGACCCGCATCGGCAGATCGCCATTTGGACCATAGCCGGCGGCGCCGACGATATCGAGCGGACCGGCTACCGGGTAGGCGGCGACAGGCAAGCCGCAAGCCATCGCTTCGATCATCACCAGACCAAAGGTGTCGGTCTTGCTCGGGAACACGAACACGTCGGCCGAGCAATAGGCCCGCGCGAGTTTCTCGCCTGCCAGCGGCCCAAGGAACGTGACTTGCGGATAGGCCGCGCGCAAGCTGGCGAGATCGGGACCACCGCCAACCACGACCTTGCTTCCCGGTGTCTCGGCATCGAGGAAGGCGCGCAAGTTCTTCTCGACCGCAACCCTGCCGACGTTGAGCTGTATCGGCCTTGGCAGATCGGCCAGTTCGGGCAGGGGTTCATGATTGGGGCGGAACAGCGCGGCGTCGATCCCGCGCGACCAGATGCTGGTATGCGTGATGCCGTGCCCGGCCAGTTCGGCCTGCAATGTCGGCGTCGCGACAAGCACCGTCTCGCTGGCGGCATGGAAGCGTCGCATGATCGGCCAGAATCGTGCAGGGGAAAGGCCCGTCCGCACCGCCGCATAATCGGGAAACCGGGTGTGGAATGCGCTGGTGAATGGCACGTCGTTGGCGCGGCACCATGCGCGCGCGCTCCAGCCGATCGGGCCTTCTGTGGAAATATGGACGATATCCGGGCGGAAAGCGCGCAACCGGCGGCGCGTGCCGAAACGGGGCGCCATGGCCAGCCGGATTTCGCTGTAGCCGGGCAAGCCAACGGTCAGGAATTGGGCCGGAGTGATCAGTTCGACCGTGATGCCGCGCGCGCGAAGTCGATCGACCGTGGTCGCCAGCGTGCGCACGACGCCATTTACTTGCGGGTGCCAGGCGTCGGTGCAGATGGCAATCCTCATGCATCCTGCCTTTCGCGGCTGGGCTGTTGGTCGGTTGCCGGCTCGTCGGCCGGAGCAATGGTTTCTGCAACGACCACGCCGTCAACGGTCTGCTGACGCGCGCTCTCGGCTGCCCAGTCGATTATGCTCATCTCGCCGACATGATCTTCGACCAGCGCAGTGCAGCTTTCGACCCAATCACCGTCGTTATAATAGGTGATGTCGCCGATCTTGCGAATCTCGGCATAGTGGATGTGTCCGCACACCACGCCGTCCACGCCCATGTCGCGCGCCGCGTGGGCGACCGCTTCTTCGAAGTCGCAGATGAACTGAACCGCGTTCTTCACCCGCTTCTTCAGGTAAGCCGACAGCGACCAGTAGGGCAGCTTGAAATGGCGCCGGACGATGTTGAACCAGCGATTGAGCTTGAGCAGCACCTCGTAGGCCTTGTCGCCAAGGAAGGCGAGCCAGCGCGCATAAAGCACGATGCCGTCGAAGCCGTCGCCATGCGTCACCAGCAGACGGCGGCCATCGGCGGTGACGTGGATCGTGTCGAGTGCCAGTTCGACGCCGCCAAAGCTCATCCCCGCATAAGGGCGCAGCATTTCATCATGATTGCCCGCGATCAGGACGACGCGGGTGCCACGATGCGCCATCTTGAGGATGCGGCGAACGACCTCGTTGTGCTCGTCGGGCCAGTACCAGCCGCGCGACAGCCGCCAGCCATCGACGATATCGCCGACCAGATAGAGCGTCTCACACTCGATCGAGGACAGGAAATCGAGCAGCATCGTGGCGTTGCAGCCGCGGGTGCCAAGATGGATATCGGAGATCCACACCGTGCGGACCTTACGCTTCGGACGGAACCCGCGCGGTTCGGGCAAGTCCAGCCAGGCGGGGATCGAAGTGGCCAGTTCGGTGATGGAGGGCAGAGCCCCCTTGGCAATGGCACGATGCGACATCAATGTGCCCCTCAGCACGGTGGTTGATGTCTTGATGCTTTGTCACATTTGCAAGTCGGACATATGTCACCCTGTCATGATTGCGTCATGTGGCGCAGACCTGTTCCGGCGTGATCCGCAAAACCAATTTGGCGACGATCCAGCCGGGAAAGCACGGAACAAAGGGTGACTTCGTTTTGCGCGCGCGCTATGTGTCAGGCGATGCTGACTGGCCTATCCATTCGCAACATCGTCCTGATCGAAGCGCTCGACCTCGCTTTCGGGCAGGGCCTTGGCGTGCTGACCGGCGAAACCGGGGCGGGCAAGTCGATTCTGCTGGATTCGCTCGGACTGGTGCTTGGGGATCGCGCCGATGCGGGGCTGGTCCGCGCCGGCACCGATCAGGCAAGCGTGACGGCCACTTTCGAGTTTGCCGAACTGCCCGTTGCGTTGCGTAACACGCTGGCCGAAGCGGAAATCGATGTCGAGCCGGGTGAAGCACTGATCATCAAGCGCCGCTTGCGCGCTGACGGTGGCAGCAAGGCGTTCGTCAACGATCAGCCGGTCGGCGTGGCGTTGTTGCGCGAACTGGCGCGCAGTCTCGTCGAACTGCATGGCCAGCACGATGACCGTGGGCTGGTCAACGCGCGCGGGCATCGCGCCTTGCTCGATCGCTATGCCGGGGCAGCCAGCGCGGATGTGGCCGAGGCATGGCACCGCTGGCGCGCAGCCGAAGCGGCGCTGGCAGCAGCCCGGACCGAGGTCCAGTCGGCCAAGGATGAACAGGACTTGCTGCTGGCGCATCTTGCGCAACTGACCGAACTGAGCCCGCAAGTGGGTGAAGAGGACGAACTTGCCGGGCAACGTGCCGCCATGCAGAAGGGTGAGCGGCTCTCGGGCGATCTGGCCGAACTGCAACACTTGTGGAGCGGATCGGATTCGGCGCTCGCCAGCCTGCGCAGCGCGGCACGACGGCTTGACCGTATCGCCGGGGAACACCCGCTACTGGCGCAGGCGCTTGAATCGCTCGATCGTGCGGTGATCGAGGCTGGGGAGGCCGAAGATCGGATCGGCGCCGCCGCCGAGGCGCTTGCGCATGATCCCGCGTTGCTCGATCGGATCGAGACGCGGCTGTTCGAGCTGCGCGCTGCTGCGCGCAAGCATGCCTGTGCGGTCGACGATCTGCCTGCGCGGATGCTGGCCATGCGCGCGCAGCTTGACGCGATTGAGGGGGGCGAGGCACATATCGTCGAACTTGACCGCGCTGCGCAGGATGCCGGGCTCGATTATCGCGCCAAGGCTGAGGCGCTTTCGGTGACGCGGGCCGAGGCGGCGGTGCGACTGGACAAGGCCGTGGCCGCCGAACTGGTACCGCTGAAACTCGATTCCGCGCGCTTTCGCACAGCCGTCGTCCGTCTGCCCGAAGATCGGTGGGGTTCAGGCGGCGTCGATGCGGTCGAATTCCTCATCGCCACCAATCCCGGCGCCGAGTTCGCGCCGCTGGGCAAGATCGCCAGCGGGGGCGAACTGTCGCGTTTCATTCTCGCTCTCAAGGTCGCGTTGGCCGAACAAGGTGGCGCGGCAACCGTGATCTTTGATGAGATCGACCGGGGCGTGGGTGGCGCGGTGGCCAGCGCCATTGGCGAACGGCTTGCCCGGCTGGCCGGGCAGGGCCGGGACGATGGCGGGCAATTGCTGGCGGTCACGCACAGCCCTCAGGTCGCTGCACGGGGCAACACGCATTACCTGATCGCCAAGGCGAGTGCCGATGAGGATGGGGGCACGGTCACGCGCACTTCGGTCCACCGTCTCGATGCTTGCGGGCGGCAGGAGGAGATCGCCCGGATGCTTTCGGGCGCTGAAATCACGCCCGAAGCGCGCGCACAGGCGGATCGACTGCTGGAACAGGCTTGAGCGTGGCGAACCCGCTCGATCGGCCGGTTTGGCATGCGCTTCATGGTCGCCAGTCCTGTCTGGCACAGTCCGGTCTGGGATTGCGACAGGGGGAGGCGGTGCGGACAGACCCGGCCTATGGCCCCTTCGCGGCAGCCGCCGTGGGGCATGAAGCCGATCTGGCGGCATTTCTCACCCATGACGACGACGAAGTCTGGCTGGTCGAAACCACGCAGGTCGCGCCTCCACCCGGCACCCGACTTATCCGCAGCGCTCCCCTGTTGCAGATGATCGCCGATGGTCCGTTGCCGCCCGCGCCGGTCGACCCCGCGATCGTTGCTCTTGGTGAAGGCGACGTGCCCGAGATGACTGCGCTGGCTCTGGCCACGCAACCTGGCCCGTGGGGTCCGTCAACGTGGCGGTATGGCCAGTTCTACGGTATCCGCATCGACGGCAGGCTGGCGGCGATGGCGGGAGAGCGGATGCGTCCCGCGCCGGGGCTGGCAGAAGTGAGCGGTGTGTGCACCTGGCCCGAACATCGCGGGCAGGGCATGGCGGCGCGGCTGATCCGCCGCGTGATGGCTGGGCATCGCGCGCGCGGTGACATATCCTTTCTACACAGCTATGCGGGCAACGTCGCGGCGATAAAGCTATACGAACAGCTCGGCTTTCGGCCGCGCGCGGCGATGGTGGCGACAATTCTGGGAAAGGCGTGAGCGTGAGCGTGGAAGGTCTGGGCGAAGCCGAAGCCGCAAACGAACTGATGCGGCTGGCGCGCGCGATCAACCGTGCGAACAAGCTCTATCACGTCGATGACGCGCCCGAGATCGCCGACGCCGAGTACGACGCGCTGGTTCGCCGCAATGCCGAGCTTGAGGCCGCGTTTCCGCACCTGATCCGGCCTGACAGCCCATCCGGCAAGGTCGGTCATGAAGTGGCCGCCTCACCCTTGGCCAAAGTTACGCATGAAGTGCGGATGATGAGCCTCGACAACGCCTTTTCGGATGAGGAGGTTGAGGAATTCGTCGCCCGCGTCCGCCGTTTTCTGGCCCTGCCGCCCGAGGCTGAGGTGGTGATGACCGCCGAGGATAAGATCGACGGGCTGTCGTGTTCGCTGCGTTATGAGCATGGGCGGCTGGTGCGCGCGGCCACACGCGGTGATGGGCAGGTGGGTGAGGACGTGACGCCGAACGTCGCCTATATTGCCGACATTCCGCAGCAACTGACCGGAGACGTGCCCGAGGTTTTCGAGATCCGCGGCGAAGTCTACATGGCCAAGGCCGACTTTGCCGCGCTCAACGCCGCCCAAGCCGAAAAGGGCGACAAGCTGTTCGCCAACCCGCGCAATGCCGCTGCGGGATCATTGCGGCAAAAGGACGCGAGCGTGACCGCCAGCCGCCCCTTGCGCTTTCTGGCCCATGGCTGGGGGGCGGCCAGCGCGGTCCCGGCCGAAAGCCAATACGCGATGATGCAGCAAATCAAGGCGTGGGGCGTACCGGTTTCGCCCTTGCTGACGCGTTGCGCCTCTGCCGAGGCGATGATCGCGCATTATCGCGCGATCGGCACGGCGCGGCCGGACTTGCCATATGACATCGACGGCGTGGTCTACAAGGTCGACCGGCTCGACTGGCAGGAGCGGCTTGGCTTCGTCGCCAAGGCGCCGCGCTGGGGCATGGCGCACAAGTTTCCGGCCGAGCGCGCCGAGACCGTGCTTGAAGCCATCGACATTCAGGTGGGCCGCACTGGCAAGCTGACCCCGGTCGGGCGGCTACGACCGGTGCTGGTCGGCGGGGTGACGGTCACCAACGTGACCCTGCACAACCGCGACGAGATCGGGCGGCTGGGTGTTCGCGTGGGCGACCGTGTGGTGCTGCAACGCGCAGGAGACGTGATCCCGCAAGTGGTCGACAACCTGACGCGCGATGACCAACGCGAGGCCTATGCCTTCCCTGATCACTGCCCCGAATGCGGCAGCGAGGCGGTGGCCGAGGAGGGTGAGGTAGATGTGCGTTGCACCGGCGGTCTGGTCTGTCCGGCGCAACGCGTGGAGCGGCTCAAGCACTTCGTCAGCCGTGGCGCGCTCGACATCGAGGGGCTGGGCGAAAAGACGATCATCGAGTTCTTTGGGCTCGGCTGGCTGGAAAGTCCGGCCGATATCTTCCGCCTGAAAATGCACCGTGCCGAACTGCTGACGCGTGAGGGCTGGAAGGACAAGTCTGTGGACAACCTGTTGACAGCGATCGAGGCGAAACGCGCGCCCGACGCTGCGCGGTTGCTGTTCGGGCTGGGTGTCCGCCATGTCGGCGCCGTGACCGCGCGCGATCTGATGAAGCGCTTTGCCACGCTGCCTGCGTTGCGCATCGCGGCAGAGGGCGCGCATCGCGGCGAGGCTGAAGCGCTGGCCGAGATCAGCGGTATCGATGGCGTCGGCCCGGCAGTGGTCGAAGCGTTGGGCGACTTCTTCCACGAACCGCACAACGTGGCGGTGTGGGACGACCTGCTGGCGCAAGTGTCGCCGCCGCCCTACGTGGTCGAAACGAGGGCCAGTGTGGTCGCGGGCAAGATCGTGGTGTTCACCGGCAAGCTGGAAACGATGAGCCGTGACGAGGCCAAGGCACAAGCCGAGGCCTTGGGCGCGCGCGCGGCAGGCTCGGTTTCGGCCAAGACCGATCTGGTCGTGGCGGGGCCGGGCGCGGGATCGAAGCTCAAGCAGGCGGCAACACTCGGTATCGAAGTGATCGACGAAGCGGCATGGGCCGAAATCGTCCGCACCGCAGGATAATGGCAGGGCTTGAGGAAAGGGGCTGATACGATGGCACTTCACACCTGGTGGCTCTATGCCGTCACTGTATTCTTCGTTTCGGCAACGCCGGGGCCGAACATGCTCCACGTGATGGCGCGCAGCATCGAACTGGGGCTGGTCCGCTCGTTCGCGGCAATGGCCGGGTGCTTTGTCGCGGTGTTGAGCCTGCTGAGCGCATCGGCGCTGGGGTTGACCGCGCTGCTGCTGGCCATTCCGGGGGCGTTCACCGTGCTGCGGCTGGCGGGCGCAGCCTACCTGATCTGGCTGGGCTACAACGCATGGACGGCCAAGGATGCACCGATCGACATCGGCAGCGGCGAGGTCAGCGCGGCGCTGTCGCCGTGGCGCGTGTTCGCCAAGGCTTTTGCGGTCGGCATCAGCAATCCCAAGGCTTTGCTGTTTGCCGCGGCGTTCCTGCCCCAGTTCATCGACGCCTCCGCTCCCAAGGGAGCGCAGTTCGCGGTGATGGTGGCGACGTTCGCGGTGATCGAGATCTCGTGGTACTTCGTCTATGCGGTCGGCGGTCGTTCGATCGCGCAGTTCCTTGAGCGTCCCGCGCCGCGCAAGCTGTTCAACCGCCTGACCGGCGGAGCCTTCGTGGCGTTCGGTCTGGCCATGGCTGGATCACGCTGATGGACCTTGCTGAACTGACCGCGCCGGGGATTGCGGCGGGCGACCTGCTTGCTGCGCGCGGGGAAAGCATTGCGGTAGTCGATGGCGCAACCGGCGGGCTGATTTCAGCAGGCCTGCTCGCGCGCGCCGGAGCCTCGGCATACTACAAGGGCGGCGGAGTGATCTATTCGCTCAAAGGGCGGCGGATCGTGCTGGGGCATGAGCCGGGCTCGTTGCGCGGCCTTACCTCGGCCACCGAAGCCTATGCACTGGCGCAGGCCGAACTGATCCGCGCGCGCTATGACGCCGATTGGGGCATTGCCGAAACCGGCGCTGCCGGGCCGGGCAAGCACCCGCTGGGTGTCGCTTCGGGTACCAGCGCAATCGCCATTGTCGGGCCTCAAGCGCAGCGCGCGTCAATCACCGTGCAGACCGGCAGCGAGGATCGGCTCGGTAACATGGAGGCGTTTGCGCACGCCGCGCTGACGTTGCTGTGCGACGTGCTGGGCGCCGCTCAGCCGCCCGCGTAATTGGGACGCCGCTTTTCGAGAAACGCCTGCATCCCTTCCTGAAAGTCCGGGCTGGCGGCGGTCATCAACTGGTTGCGGTTCTCGATCGCCATCGCCGCTTCAAGGCTTGGCGCGTCGATGGCAAGATTGATGCCCTCCTTGGTCATGCGCAGCCCCATCGGCGAGGCGGCCAGCAGTTCCTCGACCAGCCGCTCGCCCGCAGCTTCGAGATCGGCGTCAGGCACAACTTCTGAGACAAGGCCCGTCGCCAGCGCGCGCTGGGCATGGATGAAGCGGCCGGTCAGCATCAGTTCGCTCGCCACCGATGTGCCGACGAGGCGCGGCAGGAAGTAGCTGCAGCCCATGTCGCACGCGGTCAGCCCCAGCTTGATGTAGGCGGCGTTCATCCTCGCGCTTTCGCCAGCGATGCGGATGTCGGAGGCGAGCACGAAGCTGAAGCCACCGCCGCAAGCCGCCCCTTGGATCAGCGACACGATCGGCTGCGGGCAGCGACGCATCCGAACATAAACGTCGGCGAGATAGCCCTGAAAGCCATAACCACCGGCAAACGGGACGCTATCATGGCCGCTCTCGCTGCGGTCGCGGATGTCGAGGCCGGCGCAGAATGCCCGCCCGGCCCCGCGCATCACCACGACCCGCGTGGTCCGATCATGAACCAGCCGTCCGAAATAGTCCGCCAGTTCGCCGACCATGGTGGCGGTGATGGCATTGAGCGAATCGGGCCGATTGAGCGTCAACCAGTCGGCTGCTCCGCGCCGTTCGATCGTGATCGTCCGATAGTCATCCGGATATGCCATCGCCGCCGCTCCCAAGCCTTAATCGTTTGATTAAGGGGTAGGGCGGGCGAGGGCTTTCGGCAAGTGTTACCAGCGGCGCGACCATTCGGGCAGCTTGCCCACAGCGCTTGCCCGGATGCGGCCGTGGCTGCGGCGGCGCAGCCACAGCACCGACCAGTCGCCACGGGTCAACCGTGCCGCCAGCCTCAGACCGGCGCGCGCATAGGCGGCGCGCACGGCGGGCTCCTGCGTGGTCAGCAGTCCGGACAGCAACACACTGCCGCCGGGCACAACACTGTCGGCAAAGTCCGGCGCCAGTTCGACCAGCGGCCCTGCAAGGATGTTGGCGATCAGCAGATCGAACGGCGCGCTGGCCCGGATCAGCGGGTGGTCGGTGCCCGCTGCGATGACCATCGCCAGCTTGCCCGGTCCATCGCCTAGCGGGACGTGGTTGGTATCGGCGTTCAGCGCCATGACTGGGCCGCAGACTGCATCGATATCGCTCGCCAGCGCCCGAGCGTGCGGCCACAGGTACAGTCCGGCAAAGGCCAGCAGCCCGGTTCCTGTGCCGATATCGGCCAGACTGCGCACGATCACGCCCTGCGCCTTCATGTGGGCAAGCATGGCCAGACAACCGGCGGTCGTCGCATGCTGGCCGGTGCCGAAGGCCAAACTGGCGGGGATCACGAAATCGCGGACACCGGGTTCCTCGAGCGGCGCGTAATCAGGCGTATGGACATGGAACGGCCCCTCGCGGATCGGTTCCACCCCAGCCTGACTGAGTGTGACCCAATCGGTTTCGGGCAACTTCTCGACCACCGGTTTGGGCATGCCATCGACGAACAATGCGGCGATTGCGGCCCGGTCGGCAGCGGTCGGCTTGCGGTCGAACCATGCCTCCAACTGCCAGTCATCGGGCCGGTCCTCGGCGATCTCGCTGCCTGCGATGACGATATCGCCATCCCAGTCGAACACGTCCTCATGCGCGATCAGGGCCGCCTGCACGACGTCACGCGGGGCTAGGACGGTGATTTTCCAACTCATGGCTTCAGGGCCTTTTCCAGCCGCTGTTCGGCCGCATCGGCCAGCGCGCGGCAAGCGCCTTTGTCTTGCAAGGGTTCTTGTCCGGCCATCCGCTCGAACAGGTCACTGGCGGAAGGGTGCGGGGTCACCAGGATACCGCAGTCCAGCTTGCGCACCGTTCTGATCGTGCTGCGGAACAAGGCCACTCTGTCGGGATGATCGGCGAACCGATAAGTTCCCAATGGCAGCGCCGAGAGGCTGTCGACATAAGTGAAATGGCGGCAATCGGCCTGTTCGCAACTGGTCCAGCGCCAGCTGGTCGATCCTTCGGTATGGCCCGGGGTGGCCAGAGCCGTCAGCCGCAAAGGGCCTGCCATGACAGCATCGCCCGAACGCAATACCCGCGCGACTTTGACCGGAGCAAAGCCGCCGATCTCCTGCGCCTGCGGGTCGGCGGAACTCACCTTGCCGCTCTCCAATGCGGGTACGGCCGCGCGCAAGGAAGCGACCCTGGCGCCGGTTGCCGCCTTCAACGCGGCCAGACCGCCGACATGGTCGAAGTGTTCATGGCTGGTGACGATCCAGCGCACGTCCTTGGGCCGGAACCCGGCGGCGCGGATATTGGCAAGAATGGCAGGCGCGGCCTGCTGCGTCGTGGCGTCGATCAGCACATGCCCTTGGCGCGATGTTAGCAGGATCGCGCTGACGGTGCAGGTGCCGACATACCAGACGTTGCCGAAGATGCGCACCGGCGGTGCCGGATCGGAAAAGTCCTCCTTGCCCGCGCAAGCTGCCATCAGCGCCTTCGCGCCAGCGGTGTCGGCCGGAGGTGGGGACGCAGGTGCCGCGGCGAGCGGGGCTTGCGCGAAAGTCTGCGCGAACATGACCCCGGCAACGGCAAGCGCCGCCTTACCGAACATAGCTTGCCCCGTTGGCGTCGATCACCGCGCCGGTCATGCTGGGCGGCGCATCAAGCGCGCAGAACACCGCGATGGCGGCAATCTCGAGCGGGGTGGCGACCCGGCCGAGCGGAATGTCGGCCAACAACGCGGGCCCCCCGCGCGAGGCGAGATAATCATCGGCCATGGCGGTATCGGTAAAGCCCGGCGTGATCGCAAAGCTGAGGATATGCTCGGCTGCGTAAGCGCGGGCGATCGTCTTGTGCAGGCCGATCATGCCGGCCTTGGCGGCGGCGTAATGCCAGTGGGCGGGTGAATCCCCGCGATAGGCCGCGCGGCTTGCGACGTGGATGATCCGGCCGGGGATGGCCTGACGCTGCCAGTGGCGGATCGCAAAGCGCGAAAGCTGGGCGGCGGCGGTCAGATTGATGCGCAGCGTGTCTTCCCAGTTATCGAGCCAGCCGATGTCGGAACCTTCGATCGGGTTGGCCTCGAACCGCCCGGCGTTGTTGATCAGGATGTCGATCGGGCCACCGGCAAGTTCCAGCGCATCGTGCCACAACTGCTGCGGCGCGCCCGGATCGGCAAGGTCCGCGCCAAGCGCTCCGTCGACGCTCTTGCTGCCGTGACGGATGACGCGGGCACCGCGAGTGGACAGGGCTGCCGCGATCGCGGCGCCGATGCCGCGCGTTGCGCCGGTGACAAGGACGGTAGGTATGCTCATGATGCCGCTCTAACAGCCAAGGACGGCCCGACAAGAGACGTCGGAGCGGTTCGTCGCACATACCTATGCATTCGTCTGTGCGATTTGCCCTCTGGCGGTGGTTGCACAAGGCCGCATTTCGACTAATACGAATCGCGATCCGACCCGTTGCGGTTGCGAACACCAACATTAACCAAGGGATTTTCTCATGGCGCAGGCGCCCGGCAATCGCCCACTTTCGCCACACCTGCAGATCTGGCGCTGGGGCCCGGCGATGCTGGTGTCCATCCTGCACCGTGTTACCGGCAACGGGCTGGCGTTTGCGGGCATCGGTTTGCTGTTGTGGTGGATCGGTGCGCTGGCAGGTGGCCCTGCCAGCTATCAGTCGTTCCTCGACTGGGTCTGGCTTGGCACTGGCGGTGGCCTGCAAGTGTTGACCGCGCTGCTGGGCAAGATCGTTCTGGTCGGCCTGACATGGGCATTCTTCCAGCATCTGGCCACCGGCGTGCGGCACCTCGTGCTCGACATCGGCGCTGGTTACGAACTGGACACCAACGCCCGCTGGTCAAGCTTCACGCTGCTGTTTTCCGTCGCCGCCACGGCATTCTTCTGGGCCTTCGTGCTGCTGCGCTAAGCAGCGGTTCGGCCTCCTTCTGGATCGAGGGTTTCATGGGTAACGGTACCTCAATTGGCCGCGTGCGCGGGCTGGGCTCAAGCCATCAGGGCACGCATCACTGGCTGCTTTCGCGCCTGACGGCGGTGGGCAATCTGGTGCTCATTCCTTGGCTGCTGGTCAGTCTGGCGCTGCTGCCCGACCACACCTTCGCGACCGTCCATTCGTGGGCGGCCAAGCCCGTGGCATCGACCGCGCTGGTGCTGATCCTGATCAACACCATCTATCACGCCCGGCTTGGCATTCAGGTCATGCTTGAAGACTATATCCACGACGAAGGTGGCAAGGTCGCGGTCTGGCTGTTCATCAACATCGTGCCGTTCGCCGCCGCTGCCTTTGGCATCGTCTCGGTTATCCGCATCGCTCTCGGGGGCGCCTGAGCCATGACTGCTTCACCTGCTTACAAGATCATCGACCACACGTACGACACGGTTGTCGTGGGTGCGGGCGGCTCGGGCCTGCGCGCGACGATGGGCTCGGCCCAGGCCGGCCTGCGCACCGCCTGCATCACCAAGGTGTTCCCGACACGCAGCCACACCGTGGCCGCGCAAGGCGGCATCGCGGCGTCACTGCAGAACAACACGCCCGATCACTGGACCTGGCACATGTACGACACCGTCAAGGGGTCGGACTGGCTGGGCGATCAGGACGCGATCGAATACATGGTCCGCGAAGCTCCGGCCGCGGTCTATGAGCTCGAACATGCAGGCGTGCCGTTCAGCCGCAACGCCGATGGCACGATCTATCAGCGGCCGTTCGGCGGTCACATGCAGAACATGGGCGAAGGTCCGCCGGTGCAGCGGACTTGCGCCGCTGCCGACCGCACCGGTCACGCGATGCTGCATGCACTGTATCAGCAATCGCTGAAGTACGATGCCGACTTCTTCATCGAATACTTCGCCATCGACCTGATCATGGAGAACGGCTCCGATGGCATTCCGGTGTGCCGTGGCGTGATCGCGCTGTGCATGGACGATGGCTCGATCCACCGCTTCCGCAGCCACGCCGTCGTGCTGGCGACCGGTGGCTATGGTCGCAGCTACTTCACCGCCACGTCGGCACACACCTGCACCGGCGACGGCGGCGGGATGGTGCTGCGCGCCGGACTGCCGCTGCAGGACATGGAATTCGTCCAGTTCCACCCGACCGGCATCTATGGCGCGGGCGTGCTGATCACCGAAGGTGCGCGCGGCGAGGGCGGGTATCTCACCAACTCCGAGGGCGAGCGGTTCATGGAACGCTATGCCCCGTCGGCCAAGGATCTGGCGAGCCGCGATGTCGTGTCGCGCTCGATGGCGCTGGAAATCCGCGAAGGTCGCGGTGTCGGTCCGCATAAGGACCACATCTATCTGCACCTCGACCACATCGACGCCAAGGTGTTGGGCGAGCGTCTGCCGGGCATCACCGAAAGCGGCAAGATTTTTGCCGGTGTCGATCTGACGCGTCAGCCGCTGCCGGTGGTGCCGACCGTGCACTACAACATGGGCGGCATTCCCACCAACTATCACGGCGAAGTCGTGACGATCGGTGCGGACGGCAATCCGGAAACGATCATCCCCGGCCTGTTCGCGGTCGGTGAAGCGGCCTGTGTTTCGGTCCATGGCGCCAACCGCCTCGGCTCGAATTCGCTGATCGACCTTGTCGTGTTCGGCCGCGCAACCGGCCTGCGTCTGAAGGAACTGATCAAGCCGGGCACCGCGCATGCCTCGCTGCCCAAGGACAGCGCCGACCTTGCGCTCGGCCGCCTCGATCACTTCCGCCATGCCAAGGGCGGCTCGCCCACGGCCGTCGTCCGCACCGAAATGCAGCGCACGATGTCGGGTCACGCAGCGGTGTTCCGCACCGACGAACTGATGGCCGAAGGCAAGGTCAAGCTGTCGGCAACTTACGAGAAGATGCAGGACATCAACGTGTCCGACCGCTCGCTGATCTGGAACTCGGATCTGATCGAGACGCTCGAACTCGACAACCTGATCAGCCAGGCTGCCGTCACGATGCATTCGGCATTCAACCGCAAGGAAAGCCGTGGCGCCCACGCGCACGAGGATTATCCGAGCCGCGACGATGCCAACTGGATGAAGCACACCGTCGGCTGGTTCGATGGCTGGGGCGGTAAGGGCGGCGCGGTCAAGCTCGACTACCGCCCGGTCCACGAATACACGCTCACCGACGACGTGCAGTACATCAAGCCCAAGGCCCGCGTGTACTGATCTGCGAAAGCGGGTTGTCATCAAAAAGACGGGCCGGAGCAGCGCTGCTCCGGCCCGTTTCTTTTGGCGCTGGCGCCGCAACGGTTGGGTGGGTCAGTCTTTGCTGGCAGACTTGTTGTGCCTGGTAGCGGCGCGGGTCCGTTCGACTGCCGCGACATCGCGCGCGGTGGCGGTGCGCGCCGGATAGGCGCAGCCGCGTTGCTGGCCGATGCCCTTCAGGAAGGCGCGACGGACCGATCCGGCATACAGCGCCACTTGCCACTGTCGCTCGCTGGCGTTGGCTCCGCTCACCTCGCGGATGATCCCACCGAACGGAATGAGCGAGCCGGTCACCGACTTTGCGAGCGAACCTACGGTATTACCACGCTTTTCGGCCAGAGACTTTTCGCTGGCGACATCGAAGTCGTCGCCCAGCGCGGCATCAAGTTCGCGTACTTTTGCGGCAATCGTGGGGCAAGAGCGCAGACCGGAGCCGCTGTAGGGATTGGCCTGCGCCGACACCAGAACTTGCGGAATGTCGTGCTTCTTCACGTTGATGACGGCCAGTGGCTGAGTAACGACTTCGCCAGCGGTCACGTTCTTGGGCGCAATGACGGTCTGGGCGACACCGTCGGCCGAAAGGGTCAAAGCGCAAAGCGCGGGGACGAGCAAAAGCGAACGCATGCGGATTCTCCTGTTGCTCCATCAATTGCGCAATGGTGTGCAAGTTCCATCAGGGATGCAATACTTCAACTCATAAGCCTGCATTTCGCCAGCACCGCTCAGAGTTGAGCGGTAGCAAAGGTGTTGCACTGCGCCGGGTCGCCGGTTTCCAGCCCCTTGCGTAGCCAGGTCATGCGTTGGGCGGAGCTGCCGTGGGTAAAAGCGGCTTCGACCGGATTGCGTCCCGCCTGCTTCATCAGTGTGTCATCGCCGATCTGGTGCGCGGCCTTCATTCCTTCCTCGACATCGCCCGGTTCGATACGGTCACGGTTGCGCGCGGCCCAGACCCCGGCATAGCAATCCGCCTGCAATTCAAGCCGGACCGACAGCGGGTTGGCGGCCGATGGGTTGCGCTGTTGCGCGGCATGCACTTGCTCCGAGATGCCGGTCAGGCTCTGGATGTGGTGGCCATATTCGTGCGCCATCACATAGGCGCGGGCGAAATCGCCGCCCGCATCCATCTGCTTGTCCATTTCTGTGTAGAAGTCGGTGTCGATGTAGATACCTGCGTCGCTTGGGCAATAGAACGGCCCCATCGCGCTTTGCGCCGCTCCGCAGCCGGATGTGCCCTGCTGGCTGTAGAACACCAGATGCGGCGCGCGGAACGCTACATCGCTCGCAGCGAGCAGTGGCTTCCATGTCTTGTTGAGCGAGGACAGCGCATTGCAGCTTTCGTGGCTGAACGCGTTGACATTGCAGCTTTGCGCCAGAGTGCTTGTGCCGCCGCCGGTTCTGGCGCTGCCGGGCATCGTGGCCGAGCGCTCCAGCGCCGGGTTGGTCGAGCCGACAGGCCCGCGCTGAAGCCCGCCGAACAACAGCGTGGCGATGACGACCACCACCACGCCGCCGATACCAAAGCGGCTGCCGATGAGCCCCAGCAGCATGAAAGGCAGCCCGCCACCGCCGCCACCGCCGAACGAAAAGCCGCCACCGCCGCCGCCGCGCTGATCTTCAACTTGTATCGAATCGTCATAATCGTCGAGCCGCATGGTCGCTCACTCCTGGACTGGCGAACCACTCACTTAGGCGTTGGTGCCGCCGCGACAAGCATTGGCGATCGGGTTGGCGGCGCCAAAGTGCACGATTGGACGGGATTTTGCGTGATTTGGACCACGGTTTCACGCTGTCTTGGCAACAAATCAACAAGGAAACTTGCGCGAATGGGGTCCATTTGTCACCACGAGACGGTGCGATAGAGCGTGTGGAGTATTCGATGAGTCGTGGCGGCCAGCGACCGGGTGGAGGGGCTTTGGCCCTCGCGCTTGGCGTTCGCCGGGCAATCGGCATCTGCCTTGCGTTTTGGCTTGCCCTGGGTGCCAGCACCGTCCCCGTATCAGCCGACGCGGCGTTGCGCTCCCCCACATCGGTCCAGCGTCGCGAGGGCACGCTCGAGAGTGCATTGCGCCAGCATGTCGAGACGCTTGCCAGCGACGAATACCTCGGTCGCGAACCGGGCACAGACGGCGAAACCCGTACCTTGCGCTACCTTGCCCGCCAGTGGTTCGACATCGGGCTGCAGTCGGGCACCAACGATCCGGGTAACGCCTGGTTCGCCCCGGTCGTGCTGGTCGAGCGGGTGCCCCTGGGATCGCGTGCGCAGTTCTTTCATGCGCGCAAGCGGCTCGCGCTAGCCGATGCAGAAACGTTCGTGGTCACCTCGGGCTTGCGCAGCCTGATCGAAAACGCCCCGCTGGTGTACGTGGGCAAAAGTACGAACATCGCGATTGCGCGCACAGAATTGGCAGGCCGCATCGCGGTCGTGCTCGACAGCCAGTCCGATATAAGGATCGACAAGGCCGCGGGCGACCGGGCCGGGCGCCTGCTTGATGCCGGGGCTTCGGCGGTGATCACCGTGCTGGACGGCGATATCGGGCTGGATGGCGTGATCGCCCGGCGCAGCCGCGCAGGTTATGCGCTCGCCAACCAACGGCTAGGCGGGGACATCGAGGCGTTCCTGACCGTCCACGCGGCCGAGGCTTTGCTGGCATCGGGCGGTGCGGGGTCACTGGCCGATCTGCGCCGTGCGGGTGAGGCGCGCGATTTCTCTCCGCGGTTGCTCGGCATTTCCGGCACGCTTGAGGCGACCAGCCGCGAAACCCGGATCAACACGCACAACCTGATCGGCCGGATCGAGGGACGCAAGCCCGAGACCGGCGCGGTCCTGCTGGTTGCGCACTGGGATCATTTCGGCAAATGCGCCTCACCGCCTGCAGAGCATCTGATCTGCAACGGTGCGGTCGACAACGCCAGCGGACTGGCCGTGATCACCGAGGTGGCGCGTACGCTGGCGCTGGGGCGGCAGCTTGACCGCGACGTCTATTTTCTGGCCAGCACCGGCGAGGAACTGGGGTTGCTTGGCGCGCAGGCCTTTGCTGAAAATCCGCCGGTTCCGCTCGATCGGATCGTCGCCGTGCTCAATGTCGACAGCACCGGCATCGTGCCGGCCGGCCTTCCGGTCAGTGTGATCGGCAAGGGCATGACCAATCTGGACGAGCATATCGCGCGGGTGCTCAAGGCGATGAAGCGCAAGATCGTGCCGGGTGACGCGGCCAATGCCTATGTCCGTCGGCAGGATGGCTGGGTCTTCATCCAGCACGATGTTCCCGCCGTCATGGTCAGCAGCGCCTATTCCGACCCTGAACGTCTCGAACGCTTCATGGATGATCGGTATCACCGAACCGCCGATGTGGCCGACAAGGTCGAATATGGCGGCATGGCCGAGGATGTGCAGGTGCAGGTCGAGCTGGTGCGCTATCTGGCCGATCTCAAGCGCTATATCGGTCCACCGCTGCCGATCGACGAGGGTAAACAGACGGCCTCAGGTACCCCCTAGCGCAAACGGCCCCGCTTGATTACATGGGCCGCCACGATTCTCCCCGGACAGGAAGTGGCAGTCAGCATGGAAATCCCCCTCGGTCTTACCTTCGACGACGTGCTGCTTCGGCCCGGCGCATCGGATCTGGTGCCGAGCGAGGCTGACACGCGCACCCGGCTGACCAGCACGATCTCGCTCAACATTCCGGTGTTGTCATCGGCGATGGACACCGTGACAGAAGCCGACATGGCGATTGTCATGGCGCAAGTGGGCGGCATCGGCGTGCTTCATCGCAATCTGTCGGTCGAGGAACAGTGCGCCGCGGTGCGCGCGGTCAAGCGTTTTGAGAGCGGAATGGTCGTCAACCCGATCACGATCGCGCCCGATGCCACGTTGGGCGAGGCGCAGGCGCTGATGCGCAGCCACCGCATCAGCGGCATTCCTGTGGTCGAGGCCAACGGGCGGCTTGTCGGCATCCTCACCAACCGCGACGTGCGCTTCGCTGACAATCCGCTGCAGCCGGTGCGCGAGCTGATGACGCACGAGAACCTGGCGACGGTGAAGCTTGGCACCAACCACATCGATGCACGCCGCGTGCTTCATGCCCGCCGCATCGAGAAGCTGTTGGTGGTTGACGATGCCTATCACTGTGTTGGCCTGATCACGGTCAAGGACATCGAAAAGGCGGTCACTTATCCCAATGCCACCAAGGATGCGGCCGGGCGGCTGCGCGTGGCGGCGGCCACCACCGTCGGGGCCAAGGGTCTGGATCGCACGGCCGCGCTGGTCGATGCCGAATGCGACGTGATCATCATCGACACGGCGCACGGTCACAACCGTGATGTCGCCCGCGCGGTGGAGGCGGTGAAGAAGCTGTCGAACACGGTGCAGGTCATCGCGGGCAATGTTGCCACCGCCGAAGCCACCCGTGCGTTGATCGACGCGGGTGCCGACGGGATCAAGGTCGGCATCGGGCCGGGCTCGATCTGCACCACGCGCATCGTGGCAGGCGTCGGTGTGCCGCAATTGACGGCGGTGCTGGAATGCGCGGCCGAGGCCGAGAAGAACAACGTGCCGGTGATCGCCGATGGTGGCCTGCGCACTTCGGGCGATGCGGCCAAGGCGCTGGCAGCCGGGGCAAGCTCGATCATGATCGGATCGCTGCTGGCTGGCACCGAGGAAGCGCCGGGCGAGACGTTCCTGTATCAGGGTCGCGCGTACAAGGCCTATCGCGGTATGGGTTCGGTCGGCGCGATGGCGCGCGGCAGCGCCGACCGCTATTTCCAGCAGGACATCAAGGACCAGATGAAGCTGGTTCCCGAGGGCATCGAGGGGCAAGTGCCGTATAAGGGCCCGGCCAAGGATGTGGTTCACCAGTTGGTCGGCGGCATCAAGGCGGCCATGGGCTATACCGGCAGCCGCACGATCGAGGAGCTGCGCAAAAATGCACGCTTCGTTCGGATCACCAATGCGGGCCTGAAGGAAAGCCACGTGCACGACGTGACCATCACGCGTGAGGCGCCGAACTATCCGACCCGCTGAGCCGATCCGGACCGAAGGAGCGGCGTCGTGACGCCCGCAGCACGTGTTCAGGCGGCGATCGATATCCTTGATGCGGTGATTGCGGCGGCGCGCGGGCAAGGTGCCTCTGCCGACCGCATCGCGGCTGACTGGTTCCGCCAGCGCCGCTTCGTCGGCTCGAAAGACCGGCGCGCCATCCGCGATCTGGCATGGCAAGCGATCCGCCATTGCGGCGAAATACCGTCGAGTGGCCGGGCGGCGATGCTTGCGCTTGCGCATGAGGACGCGGCGCTGCTCGCGCTGTTCGATGGTTCGAACTATGGGCCGGTAGCGTTAACGCCGGGCGAGCCGGTCGCGACTGCGGGCGTGGCTCCGCGCTGGCTGGAGCAGGGGCTTGCGGCAACGGGGCTTGGCGCTGATGAGCAGGCCGCGTTGCTTGGCCGTGCACCGCTCGATATCCGCGCAAATCGGCTGAAGACGTCGCGTGAAGCGCTGGCTGTATTGCTCCCGGTGCCGTCCGAACCGACTGCCGCGCCCGATGCATTGCGCCTGCCTACCGGCACGCAGGCCGAAAGCTGGAGCGCGTTCGAGGAAGGGCTGTTCGAGGTTCAGGATACCGGCAGCCAGCTTGCTTGCGCTGCGCTTGAGGTGCAGCCCGGCGAAACGGTGGTCGATCTGTGCGCCGGGGCGGGGGGCAAGACGCTGGCGCTTGCAGCCGCGATGGCCAATTCGGGGCGACTGCTGGCCTGCGACATCGACCGGGCGCGGCTGCAACGCTTGCCCGACCGCGCGGCGCGCGCCGGGGCTCTGGCCGAAACGCGCCTGCTCAATCCCGGGCGCGAGGCCGAAATGTTGGCCGACTGGGTGGGTGTGGCCGACGCCGTGCTGGTCGACGCGCCCTGTTCGGGGACGGGCACCTGGCGGCGAAATCCCGAAGCACGCTGGCGGCTGACCCCGGCCGAAGTTGCGCGCTATGCCACGGCGCAGGCGCACGTGTTGCGGCTTGGCGCGGGGCTGGTTCGGCCTGGCGGGCGCTTGCTCTATATCGTCTGCTCGCTGCTGGTCGATGAAGGCCCGGTGGTGGTCGAACAGTTCCTTGCAGACCAAGCCGGGTGGCGGGCCGAGCCGATCTCGGTCGGGGCCGGGCGCGCGATTGGGCCGGGCTTGCGGCTCACGCCCTTTCATGATGCGACGGATGGGTTTTACTTCTCAAAATTAACCCGTGCATGGTAAACCGCGACACCATGGCCGCCGGTCACCATCCCCCGTCCCGACCCCGGCTCAAGGAGTTGCTGATGCGTTATACGCCCGTTGCCGCCGCGTTGTCGCTTGTTCTGGCCGTGACCGGCAGCATGGGGTCGGCCAGGGTGGGCGATCCGGTGGACCCGCGCGCGCAGGCGCTGATCTATGATGGCCGCGCCGCGTTGGCGCAGGGTGACGTCAATCGCGCGACCGATAGCTTCGAGGCGGCACTTGCGGTCGATCCGGGCTACATCGGCACCTACCTTGCGCTGGGAGACGCCGCGCGCCGGGCCGGTCTGCAGGGCAAGGCGATCCACTATTACCGCGAGGCGCTTGAGCGCGATCCCAACAATATCGGCGCGATCTCGGGCGAGGGCGCGGCGATGGTCGAGAAAGGCGCGATCGACAAGGCGCGCGGAAATCTTGCCCGGCTTCAGGGCCTGTGCGGCAGGGCTTGCCCCGAAACAGACCAGCTTGCGGCAACGATCGCACGGGGGCCTGCGCCACGCGTCGTCTCAGCCGACACGATCAAGCCGCAGCCGGTGGTCGAAAGCAACTGAGCCGGAACGATTGCCCGCCGATCTTCAGATCAGCGGGCGGAATTCGTCGAGCACCTGACGGTAGACCCGGCGCTTGAACGGGACGATCAGGTCAGGCAACTGCTCGGGATCGACCCACTTCCAGTCGAGGAATTCGGCAGGATCGTGCGCGTTCAGGTTGATGTCGGTATCGGCCCCGGCAAAGCGCAGCAGCAACCAGAACTGGCGCTGGCCGCGATAACGGCCTTTCCACAGCTTGCCGAGCAGTTCGGGCGGCAAGTCATAGAGCAGTTCCTCGGGCGTCTGCGCGATCAAGCTGACCAGTTCGGCCGGAACGCCGGTTTCTTCGTACAGCTCGCGCAGGGCGGCGGCATGAAGGTCTTCGCCTTCGTCGATACCGCCCTGCGGCATTTGCCAGGCATCGCCTTCCTTGTTGTCGATACGCTTGCCCACGAAAACGCGGCCAGCCGCATTCACGAGCATCACGCCGACGCAGGGACGATAAGGCAGCCCGGCAAGATCGAGGGCCCCGTTTTCGGGCAATTCGCCGGGCTGGTCATTCGTCATCGCGTTCGTTCCAATAGCAATTTCACGGCAGCGAAGATCGCCTGCATGTCGTCGTTCGCGCTCGGCAGGGCCTTGCGCAACTGGCTGAAGCCGTGGATCGTGCCCTTGCGCTCAAGAAACACGAGTTCGGCTCCGGCGCGGATCAGTGCCTCTCCATAGAGGCGGCCGCTGTCCCGGATCGGGTCAAGGCTGGCCGTCACAAGGACGGTCGGCGGGGTCGCCGCGTGATCGTTGTAGATCGGATATGCCAACTTGTCACCCGGAACAGCGGCATAAGCTTCGGCGAACCAGTTCATCGTCTCTGCGGTAAGCAGAAAACCATCGGCGAACGACTGGAACGAGGCATGATCGCCGCGGTCGTCGCTCAAGGGATAGATCGGCACTTGCAGCACGACGGGCACCGCGGCCGGTTCGTCGGTTAGCGCCTGGGTGACCACGATCGTCAGGTTGCCGCCTGCCGAATCGCCCATCGGGATCAGTCCGGTCACCGTGCGCCCGAGTTCGGCCGGGCTTGTCGCAACCCAGCGTGCGGCGGCAATGCAATCGATCGGCGCCGCCGGGAAGGGGTGCTCGGGGGCAAGGCGATAGTCGACCGCGATCACCGGCAAATCGAGTTCGGCGGCGATTTCGGTGCACAGCGAATGGTGCGAATCAAGATCGCCAATGACGAAGCCACCGCCATGGAAGAACACCACGGCGGGGCCTGCCTCGCGGCTTTCGCGCGGATCGTAGAGGCGAACGGCAATGTTTCCAGCCGGGCCGGCAAAGCTCAGGTCGCGGATCACCGCCAGCGCGCGGGGTTCGGCTTCACCGACCGCCCCCATCGCCAGATAGGCCTCGCGCGCCGCGACGGCCCCGATCTGGCTCATCGTCGGACCGGCCGTGGCGTTGAGGAAATCAAGGAATCCGCGCACGTCCGGGCGGACAAAGTGCGACGTCCCGGTCGACGAAGGGGCGGCTGCGGTGTCGGTTTCGGCCATTTTGGTATCCTCTGTTTGCCTTGTTCTGGTTGCGTTTGCGTGTCGCACCCGGCGCAGGTCGGCGCTGGGTGCGCCGTACCGGACGTTTTTAAGTCTGGATTTGAAACTTGAGCGGTGTCAAGGACTCATGGGCATGATCACGATCAGGGGTTTCCTTCGGAGGAAATCGCCTGCAGGAGTTTTTCCCGGGAAAGAGATTTTCTTCTTTGCTCTGCCTTGCGCGCGGTCCTAGTCGCGCTGCAACCATGGCGGCGCATGGCGTTGATTGAGGATGACGATGGCCACTGCACTTGTAGACGGACCCGACGCACTGACCGGCGGCAAGGACTCGCCAACGCCCGAAGCGGTGGTGGTGCGCTTTGCTGGCGATTCCGGTGATGGCATGCAGTTGACGGGGGGGCAGTTCACGCTCTCGACCGCGCTTGCGGGCAACGACCTGTCGACTTTCCCCGATTTTCCGGCGGAAATCCGCGCGCCGCAAGGCACGCTGTTCGGGGTTTCGGCGTTCCAGATCAACTTCGGCTCGACCGAGATCGAGACGGCGGGTGACCAGCCCGACGTGCTGGTGGCGATGAACCCGGCCGCGCTCAAGACCAACGTCACCGCGCTCAAGACCGGCGGGTTGATCATTGCCGACACCGGCGAGTTCAACAAGCGCAACCTCGAAAAGGCCAAGTACGAGGTCAACCCGCTTGAGGATGGCAGCCTTGAGAAGTGGCAGTTGCTGGCTTTCGACATCAGCGCTCTGACGCTCGAAGCGGTCAAGCCGTTCGGCCTTGGCAACAAGGAAGCCCTGCGCTGCAAGAACATGTGGACGCTGGGTCTGGCGCTGTGGATGTTTGACCGTGACCGCCAGCCGCTGATCGACTGGCTCAACGGCAAGTTCAAGAAGGCGCCGCTGCTGGCCGAGGCCAATATTGCCGCGCTCAACGCCGGGCACGCCTATGGCGAAACCGCCGAACTGTCCGGGCCGCTCAAGCAGTATCACATCGCGCCGGTCGAAAGCGCTCCGGGTCTTTATCGCACGGTGACGGGCGCCGAAAGCATCAGCTACGGGCTGGTCGCTGGTGCCCAACTGGCGAGCCTGCCGATGTTCTTCGGCGGCTATCCGATCACGCCAGCCAGCTCGATCCTGCACAATCTGGCCAAGCTCAAGGAGTTTGGCGTGACCACCTTCCAGGCAGAGGATGAGATCGCGGCGATCGCGTCGGCCATCGGCGCCAGCTATGCCGGTCATCTGGGTGTCACCTCGTCGTCGGGTCCGGGTATCGCCCTGAAGGGTGAGGCGATGGGCCTTGCGGTGATGACCGAACTGCCGCTGGTCATCGTTAATTCGCAGCGCGGTGGGCCTTCCACCGGCCTTCCGACCAAGACCGAGCAGAGCGATTTGTATCAGGCGGTCTATGGCCGCAATGGCGACGCGCCAATCCCGGTGATCGCCGCGCGCAGCCCGTCGGATGCGTTCGACTGCGCGATCGAGGCGTGCCGCATCGCGGTACAGTACATGACCCCGGTGATCCTGCTGACCGATGGCTATATCGCCAACGCGGCCGAGCCGTGGAAGGTGCCCGATCCGGCCAGCTACACCCCGTTCCCGGTCACGTTCCTTGAGGAGCGTAACGGGCCCAACGGCGAATTGCTGCCGTTTGCCCGCGACGAAAAGGGTGCGCGGCCCTGGATCAAGCCGGGCACGCCGGGCCTGATGCACCGTATCGGCGGCATCGAGAAGAACCCCGGCACCGGCAACATCGACTACAGCCCCGCCAGCCACCAGTCGATGACCGACGCGCGCAAGGCCAAGGTCGATGGCATTGCCCGTTCGATCCCGGCACAAGAGGTGACGCTCGGCGAAAACACCGGCAAGCTGGCGCTGGTCGGTTGGGGCAGCACCTTCGGGCCGATCCATCAGGCTGTTCGCCGCGCACGCAAGAACGGGCTGGATGTGTCGCACATCCATATCCGCCACATCTGGCCGCTGCCCGAAAATCTTGGTGACCTGCTGCGCGGGTACGACAAGATCATCGTTCCCGAGATGAACACCGGTCAGCTCAAGACGGTGCTGCGCGACCAGTACCTCGTCGACGCAAAGCCGCTCAACAAGACCAGCGGCCAGCCCTTCACCATCGCGGAAATCGAAGCCGCGATCGAAGCTGCGCTGGCTTGAGGGGATAGAACCATGAACGACCTGACCCCGATCAAGACCACGATCAAGGACTGGGAGACCGACCAGGAAGTACGCTGGTGCCCCGGTTGCGGCGACTACGCCATTTTGAAGGCGGTGCAGCGCACCTTGCCCGATCTGGGCGCTGACCCGGCCAACACCGTGTTCGTCAGCGGTATCGGCTGCTCCAGCCGCTTTCCGTACTATGTCGAAAGCTACGGCTTCCACACCATCCACGGCCGCGCGCCGGCCTTTGCTACCGGCATCAAGCTGGCCAATCCCGATTTGGACGTGTGGCTGGTGACCGGCGACGGTGACGGCATGTCGATCGGCGGCAATCACACGATGCACGTGATCCGGCGCAACGTGAACCTGCAGATCCTGCTGTTCAACAACGAGATCTATGGCCTGACCAAGGGCCAGTATTCGCCTACCAGCCGCCTTGGCACCAACAGCCCCACCAGCCCGCTGGGCTCGGTCGATCGGCCTGCCAGCCCGTGTGCCTTCGCGTTGGGTGCCGGTGGTCGTTTCATCGCGCGCGCCTATGACGTGAGCAAGGAATTGCCGAACGTTCTCAAGGCTGCGCATGCGCATCAGGGCGCGGCATTCGTCGAGATCTTCCAGAACTGCATCGTCTACAACAAGGACGTGTTTGCCGACTTCACCGAGAAGGCCAACGCCAACACCGGCCAGTTGTGGCTCCAGAACGGCGCTCCGATGCTGTTCAACAAGGGCACGCAGGGCATCGCGCTCGATGTGGCTGCGCTCAACCTCAAGGTCGTCGACGTGGTCGATGGCGATTGGCAGGCGGCGGGCGTGATCGTCCACGACGTGACCAACCGCGCTGTGGCGCACATGCTGGTGGAAATGCCGTTCGGCCCGTTCCCGATGGCGCTGGGCGTGATCTATGACGATCCGCGCCCGACTTACGAAAGCGCGGTGCTCGATCAGGACGCAAAGGCGCGTGCCGGTCGCAGCAACGACCTCGCTGGTCTGCTCGCCAAAGGTCAGACCTGGACCGTGACCGCCTGATCGCGCCTTTTGTGCCGATGGTTCGCACGCTTGCCCAAAGGGGCAGGTCGTGCGAACCGGCCTTCCCGGCACAAGGGGCGGTATGACTGCTCCTGTAATTGTCTGGTTGCGCCGCGATTTGCGGTTGGCCGACCACGCCGCACTGACTGCAGCCGCCCGGATCGGACCGGTGCTGCCGGTCTATGTGCTCGATGATCATACCCCGCGCCATCGCCGCATGGGGGCTGCCTCGCGCTGGTGGTTGCACCACAGTTTGGTCAGCCTTGATGCCGACTTGCGTAAGCTGGGTTCGCGCCTGATCCTGCGCCGCGGCAAGTCCCACGAAGTGCTTGCCGCGCTGCGCCGTGAGACCGGGGCGCGAACGGTCCATGCCTTGCGCCATTACGAACCGTGGTGGCGCAATGCCGAGCGCGCGGTGGGCAAGGCGCTCGATCTGGTGCTGCACGACGGTAACTTCCTTGCGCCGCCCGGCTCGGTGCTGACCGGAGCAGGCCAGCCTTACCGCATCTTCACCCCGTTCTGGCGCGCGCTGGTCGAACGCATGCCGCCGCCGCCGCCCCTGCCGGTGCCTCAATCGCTGGGCGCGCCGACGTTCTGGCCGGAAAGCGATCGGCTCGATGATTGGGACTTGCTGCCGACCAAGCCGGATTGGGCCGGGGGCATGCGCGCTGAATGGACGCCGGGGGAAGGCGGTGCGCGTGCTCGGCTCGATGCCTTTGTCGGCAAGGCTGCGCGTTATGCCGAAACGCGCAACCTGCCGACGTCGGAGGGGACTTCACGGCTGTCGCCGCACCTCCACTTCGGCGAGATTTCGCCCGCCACCATCTGGCATGCCACCGCCGCAGCGGGCGGCTCGGTCGATACTTTCCTCGGCGAACTGGGCTGGCGTGACTATGCCCAGAATGTGATCCTGCAATTGCCCGACTATGGCCACCGCAATGCGCGACCCGCGTATGATCAACTTGGCTGGCGCGATGCACCCGACGATCTGGTGGCTTGGCAGCAGGGGCGCACCGGCTATCCGATCGTGGATGCCGGTATGCGCGAGTAGTGGGCAACCGGATGGATGCACAACCGTGTCCGCATGATTGCCGCCAGCTTTCTGGTCAAGCATCTGCTGATAGACTGGCGTCGCGGGGAGGAGTGGTTCTGGGACACGCTGGTCGATGCCGACTATGGCTCG
The DNA here is from genome assembly GCF_020404405.1 of Novosphingobium sp. FKTRR1. GTDB lineage: Bacteria > Pseudomonadota > Alphaproteobacteria > Sphingomonadales > Sphingomonadaceae > Novosphingobium. Next base: position 214,181 of record NZ_JAIZDA010000004.1, read on the forward strand.
AATGCGGTCAACTGGCAGTGGAGCGCCGGTACCGGCGTTGATTCCAACATGTTCGTGCGGATCATGGCGCCACTGACCCAATCACCGAAGTTCGATGCGGGGAACTATATCCGGCGCTGGGTGCCCGAATTGGCGAATCTGCCGGGCGATACGGTTCACGATCCGATCATCCGGCCTGCTGGATACCCCGCGCGGATGATCGAGCATACGGTCGCGCGGGCGAGGGCGCTGGCGGTCCATGCGGCGATGAAGGACGGCTGATCGCCGTCAGTCTTGCCGGACTGGTCAGCGCACCGCCTTGGGACTGCGTGCTTCGCTATAGCTGTTGAGCATTTCGTCGATCACTGCAGGATCAAGCAGGCCTGAAAACGCGGCGCCGAGGCGACCTTCACGCCACCAAGCGACGTGGGCCTGAACCGCATCAAGCCCCGGCAGGGTGAGCCAGCAGGCAACCCCTTCGGGCAGCGGCTCGGCGCTGAAGGCGGCAAAGCCACCTGCGCCAAGGTCGTGGACGACGGTATGGAAGGATGTGCCACCCGAAATGCGCAGCGTTGCCGGGATGTTGACGCGCTGGCGCGGCACGCAACGGTCTTCCTGGGCGGAATGTTCGTAACTGCCCGGACCGAACCGGGAATCGTGCCAAGTCGTGCTCATCTTCCAAGTCCCCGAATCGGGATTCCGGTAAACAATGCCACCGGGCTTTCCGCAGGATCTTGGTATAAGATCAGCAATAATCGTTAATTTCTGGTTAGTTGACCGGATCGACCCGTTCGCGGTGCGGGCTGTCGAAACGCTCGCTCACCAGTGCGGTTATCCGATCGGCAACGACTTCCGGGCCCTTAAGGCTGGCAGGGTCTTCACCGGGATAGGCTTTGGCCCGCATCGCGGTACGGGTTGCGCCGGGATCGACGATGGCCACGCGTACGTTGGAGATGCTGCGAACTTCCTGCGCATAGGCATCGAGCAGGTTGTCGAACGCGGCTTTGGTCGCGCCATAAGCGCCCCAATAAGCGCGCGGGGACGCGCCGACGCTGCTGGTGACGCCGATCACCCGCGCATCGGGGCTTTTCTTCAGCAAGCGGTCGAACCCGGCGATCAGCGCCTGTGTCGCCACGACGTTGAGCGTCAATGCACGGGTAAGGTCATGCTGATCGATCTGCCAGACCGGGGTCAGCACCGGTAGCACCGCCGCATTGATCACCAGAATGTCGAGCGCATCCCAGCGCGAACCGATCGCCACGGCCAGTCGGGCAATGCCTTCGGGCTCGGCCAGATCAACAGGCGCGATCGTTGCCGAACCGCCTGCTGCAAAGATGCTCTCCTCGACCGCTTCAAGCTCGCGCGCGGAACGGGCGACGAGGATGACGTGTGCCCCTGCCGCCGCCAGTGCGCGCGCAGTGGCCGCACCGATGCCCTTGCTCGCCCCGGTGACGAGCGCGACTTGCCCCGCCAGCGTGCTCATCAGGCTACCTTGTTGACGGCGAGATCAAGCTGACCGTGGGCGTTGCGCTCGGCAAGGTCGGTCAGCGCTGTCGGGTAATCGCCAGTGAAGCAGGCGTCGCAATATTGCGGACAGCCGTCGTTGCGGCGCGCTTCGCCAACCGCACGGTAAAGCCCGTCGATCGACACGAAGGCAAGGCTGTCAGCCTGAATGAAGCGGGCCATCGCCTCGATATCCATGCGCGCGGCAAGCAGCTTCGAGCGTTCGGGCGTATCGACGCCATAGAAGCACGAATGTTCGGTCGGCGGACTGGCGACGCGGAAGTGGACTTCGCGGGCACCGGCATCGCGCATCATCTGCACGATCTTGAGGCTGGTGGTGCCGCGCACGATCGAATCGTCGATCAGCACGATGCGCTTGCCTTCGACCAGTGCGCGGTTTGCGTTGTGCTTGCGCTTCACGTCGGCGTTGCGGGCGCCGTCGGAGGGCTGGATGAAAGTGCGGCCGACATAGTGCGAACGGATGATGCCCAGTTCGAACGGAATGCCAGATTCGCGCGCATAGCCGAGCGCGGCCGGGGTGCCGCTGTCGGGCACCGGGATCACCAGATCGGCATCGACCCCCGCTTCGATCGCGAGTTGCGCGCCGATTGCCTTGCGCACTTCATAGACCGAGTGACCGTTGAGGATCGAATCCGGGCGGCTGAAATAGACGTGCTCGAAAATGCACGGGCGCGCCGCCGGGCTGCCGAACGGACGGTGGCTGCTGATCTGTCCATCCAGATCGACCTGGATCATCTCGCCCGGCTCGACCTCGCGCACGAATTCGGCGCCAACCACATCAAGCGCGACGGTTTCGCTGGCAAAGACCACGGCATCGCCAAGCTTGCCCATAACCAGCGGGCGGATGCCCAGCGGATCGCGGCAGGCGATCATGCCCAGCGGGGTCATGCAGATGAGCGAGTAGGCGCCTTCGACCAGCCGCAGCGCATCGACGAAGCGGTCGGGCAGGGTGGGGTAGCGGCTGGTTGCAACGAGGTGGATGATGACCTCGGTATCCGAGGTCGACTGGAAAATCGCGCCCTTGTTGACCAGATCGCGCTTGAGCGTGGTGGCGTTCGAGATGTTGCCATTGTGGGCGATCGCGAAACCGCCCGAGGCGAGATCGGCGAACAGCGGCTGGACATTGCGCAGGCCCGATCCGCCAGTGGTCGAATACCGCACGTGCCCTGCTGCCATCATGCCTGGCAATTCGGCGATGGCCGAGCCGCTCGAAAAATTCTGCGCAACATGGCCGATGCCCTTGCGCGAATAGAATTCCTGACCGTCAAAGCTGGTGATGCCCACCGCTTCCTGGCCACGGTGTTGCAGTGCGTGCAGGCCGAGCGCTGTCAGCGCGGCGGCATCACGCGCGCCGAGCACGCCGAAAATGCCGCATTCCTCACGGAGCTTGTCGCCGTCCGCGTCACGAAAGGGGTCGGTAAGGTTCATGGCTTTTCGCGCAAGGTCCGCATGCATGGGTTGCAAGGTTGGGGTTGCAAGGTTGGGGTCGCAAGGTTGCGCTAACAAACAGGGCGACCGATCCACCGGTTCTCGGGTCCGCCATGTAGGATGTTTGTAACGGAACGCAAGCCCAAGGTGGTTGCGTGCGGTACGATACGAGGCCTTGCGCTGCGTGACGGCGGGCGCAAGGGCACGCTGCCGGTCGCCCGATTGGTGCCCGATCCGCTTGCGTTATAGGTATTTTTACTAGTTTCCTTCACTTGTTCAGGCATGGGTAGCGTTCGACGTCTGATGAGTCCGATAGTGACCGCGCTGTTGTATTTTTTGGCAACAGTGGCGTCGCTGCAATTTTTCCGGTTCGACAATGGTGTTGCGCAAATCTGGCTCCCCGGCGCACTTTTAGCGGCGAGGTTGCTGGTCTTGCCCCGCTCCGAATGGCCGTCCAACGCCGTGGCTGGCGTCATTGCCAATGCGATCGCAGCGGGTCTGTTCGGTCTTGGCTGGCCGGTTGCATTGCCATTGTCTTGCGTCAACGTGGCCGAAGCGATTGCTGCCGCGCTCGTCGCGCGCCGCCTGATCGATGCGCACTGGCCCAGCCACCCTCTTGAATTGATGTCCGGATGCTATCTTGGGATCGGGCTTGCAGTCCCGGTGTGCAGCGCTTTTGTCGGTGCGATACTTGTCCACGCCATCGTCGGGGTGCCGTTCGAGAGCAACTTCCTGCACTATCTGGTAGGTCATTCGGTGGGGCTGATCCTGCTGCTGCCGACCGCCCTGGCCGTTGCAGGTGCTGTTGCGAATCCAGCGCTTCGTCCGACGCGTTCGCGCCTGCTGCTTTATGCCCTGTTTTTCTCGGCCATGATGGCTTTGACTTTTGCGGTATTCGGGCAGCGTGTTCCCGGATTCATGTTGCTGCCATTGGTCTTCGCCATGTTGGCCGGGATGTGGACCGATAGCATGGTGGCGCTGGCCCTGCCGCTGGCGATCGCCATTGCAGGCGGCTTGCAGACATGGCTTGGCCATGGGCCGATCCAGCTTTTCCGCGCCGATCTTGGCGACCAGTTGCAGGCACAACAGCTCTATTCGGCGTTCATCCTGTTGTGCACCCTGCCGGTCGTCGCCGAACAGGAGCGCCGCCGTCACGAAATCGGCCGACTCGCCAATCGCGAGCAGCACTATCGCCGCCTCGTGGTCGAAGCGGACGACACGATCCGCCATCTGACCCGCGCGGCCTTCACCGATCCGTTGACCGGGCTTGCCAATCGCCGGGCCTTCTTTGACCAGATGCGCGCATCGATCAGCCGGGGCGATGCCGACTGTATCGCCATTCTCGACATCGACCACTTCAAGCAGGTCAACGACCGATACGGCCATACCGTCGGCGACGATGCCCTGTGCGTATTCGCGCGGACCGCGTTGCAAGCGGTCCGCGCAAGCGACTGCATTGCCCGGATCGGTGGCGAGGAATTCGCCCTTCTGCTGCGCGATACGTCCATCGATCTGGCCGAAAAGATCTGCGAGCGGCTGGGGCAGCGCATCGCAGAAACCGGTATTCCGGTACCGGGAGGCGAGATCCGCGTCACCATCAGCACCGGCATAGCGACGCTTGGCGATGACCCGGATGCAGCATTTCTGGCGGCCGACCGGGCGCTTTACCGCGCCAAGAATGCCGGGCGCTCACGGCTGGTGGTTGCTGCCTGAACTTTCCAAGCTGGGAGATGCCGCAGCCGCAACGACCGGCGTGGCCATTGCCAGTTCATGTTGCAGCGCCTAATCCCCTCGCGAAACTTGACCAGAGGCGCTGAGGTTTGCTGCTTTCACCGTTCGAATGGACCATTGCCCGGCGTTATATGCTGCCTGGCAGAGGGGAAGCCTTCATCGCCATGGTGGCCGGGATCAGTCTCGTCGCGGTGATGCTGGGGGTGGCCGCACTGGTCATCGTGATGAGCGTGATGAACGGTTTTCGCGCCGAACTGCTCGACAAGATCGTGGGCCTGAACGGTCATGCCATCATTCAGGCCTATGGTGGGCGGTTGGACAACTGGCAGGACATTCTGCACCGGGTGCAGACAACGCCGGGTGTCACACGCGCCTCGCCCTTGCTTGAACAACCGCTTTTGGCAACGTTCAACGGGCGGGTCGAAGCGGTCATCGTGCGCGGCAACACTGCCAGCGACATTGGCCGGCTCGCCCCCAAGCGAGTCGGCGGCGATGTCGCCTCGATCAAGCCGGGTTCTAACAACGTGGCGATCGGATCGCGGCTCGCCGAGAACCTTGGTGTGCAGGTGGGCGACACGCTGACCATCGTCAATCCGGCGGGTCGGTCGACACCGTTCGGCACCGTCCCGCGCGAGATCGGCTACCGGGTCGGCGCGATCTTCGAGATCGGCGTCTATGACTACGACAATTCCTTCGTTGTCATGCCTATTCCCGATGCGCAGACGCTGCTGCTTACCGGCGATTCGATCGGTATGATCGAGGTGACGACCACCGACCCAGACACCGTTGGCGCCACACTGGCCCCGATCAAGGCGGCACTGGCAGGCAAGGCGGTGGTGACGGACTGGAAAACCATCAACGCCAGCCTGTTCGAAGCGCTCGCGGTCGAACGCGTGGCGATGTTCGTGGTGCTCTCGATCATCGTGCTGGTGGCGGTGTTCAACATCCTGTCGTCGCTGATCATGCTGGTGCGCGCCAAGACGCGCGACATCGCGATCCTGCGCACAATGGGGGCAACCCGGACCAGCCTGCTCAAGATCTTCGTGACTATAGGCTTCGTCATCGGCGCGTTGGGCACGCTGATCGGACTGCTGCTGGGGCTGGTGTTCCTCTATTTCCGCCAGCCGATCGTGCATCTGGTCGAAATCCTGACCGGGCAGAACCTGTGGGATCCTTCGATCCGCTTTCTGACGGAGCTGCCCAGCCGGAGCGATCCGGTCGAGATCACCGTCATCTGCCTGATGGCGCTGCTGCTCAGCTTCCTTGCCACACTCTATCCCGCGCTCAAGGCAGCGAGCACCGATCCGGTACAGGTACTGCGCTATGAGTGATGCGACAAACGCCGAACCCGTCGTGCGTCTGCGCGATTTGCGCCGCAGCTTTTCGCAAGGCGGCGAGACGATCGAGGTGCTGCGCGGCATCAACCTCGACATCAATCCGGGCGAGATCGTGGCACTTCTGGGCCCCTCCGGCTCGGGCAAATCGACGATGTTGCAGGCGGTTGGCCTGCTCGAAGGTGGCTTTCAGGGTTCGATCAGCATCGTCGGGCAGGATGCTACGGCGATGTCGGGCGATGCGCGCACCACCTTGCGGCGCGAACACCTTGGCTTCGTCTATCAGTTCCACCACCTGCTGCCCGATTTCAACGCCACCGAAAACGTCGTGCTGCCGCAACTGGTGGCTGGCAGGTCGGTGGCCGATGCGCATGTCCGTGCGCGTGAACTGCTGGCCGCGCTAGGCCTTGATCACCGGCTTGACCATCGCCCCAGCCAGCTTTCGGGCGGCGAGCAACAGCGGGTCGCAGTGGCGCGCGCGCTGGCCAATCGTCCGTCGCTTGTGCTGGCGGACGAGCCGACGGGTAACCTTGACGAAGCGACCGCCGAGCGGGTGTTCGATGAATTCATCCGCCTGGTGCGCGGCGAAGGCAGCGCGGCGCTTGTCGCCACCCACAACGAGCGCCTCGCCTTCCGCATGGACCGTGTGTTGCGGCTGCACGAAGGCCGGTTGGAGTAACAACGAGCAGGTTGGCGCTTGCTTCGATTGGCAACCCGAGGCACATTTTATCCGAACGATAACAATTCGGGGGAATCGCCATGTCCGGACCGCAGACCATTGCCGACTTTACCGCCAAGAAACCCAATGGCGAGGAAATCAGCCTTGCCGACAAGCTCGGCAAAGTGCTGTTGGTTGTCAACACCGCCAGCAAATGCGGGTTCACCCCGCAGTATGACGGGCTTGAGGCGCTGTGGAAGGAATACGGCGACAAGGGCTTCGAAGTGCTGGCTTTCCCGTGCAACCAGTTCGGCGGGCAGGAACCGGGCAATGCCGACGAGATCGAGAGCTTCTGCAAGGTGAACTTCGGCGTCAGCTTTCCGCTGATGGCCAAGATCGAAGTCAACGGCGCGGGTGCCGATCCGCTTTACACCTGGCTCAAGTCGGAAGCGCCGGGCGTGCTGGGATCGAAGGGGATCAAGTGGAACTTCACCAAGTTCCTGATCGACCGCTCGGGCAAGGTCGTGCGCCGGTATGCGCCGACGGACAAGCCTGCTGGACTTGCCAAGGATATCGAAGCGCTGCTTTGAGCGCAGTTCAACGCGTTCTGCTTTAACGTCTCCTGATACGAACGCAGGCCGCGGGGCTGTGTTCCGACCATTGCCAAGTGGATAAAGCCCCGCGTGGACCTCGCCGAATCCCGGCCGAACCCCTAGTCTGAGCCAATGCCTTACGCCCCGTTCGTTCCGCTGCGTGTCTTCTCGTCCTACACCATGCTCGATGGCGCGGTGGACCCAAAGGACATCGCCAAGACAGCGGCGGACCGGGGTTTCCCGGCGATCGCCATCACCGACCGCAACGGCCTGTACGGCTCGGTCGCTTTTGCCAAGGCGTGCAAGGACAAGGGCGTGCAGCCGGTCATCGGCACGATGCTGGCGGTCGCCCGTCCCGAGCGCGATGGGGCTGGCAAGCCCGGTTTCGGCAATCATGCGCCGACGATCGACTGGCTGGCGCTCTATGCTCAGGATTCTGCGGGCTACGACAACTTGTGCCATCTCGTCAGCCGCGCGCATCTTGATCGTCCGCTCGAATTCGCGCCGCATGTGCTGCTCTCCGATCTGTTCGGCCACACCGAGGGGCTGTTGTGCCTGACGGCTGCAGGCGAGGGTGCGCTGGTGCGCCTGCTGGCGGGTGAGCAACAGGTGGCTGCGGAAGCGTATGCTACATGGTTGTCCGAACTGTTCCCCGACCGGCTCTATATCGAGATCGCGCGTCGGGGCGAGGAGGCCGAGCAGCGTGCCGAGGAGGCGCTTATCGAGCTCGCCTATGCACGCGACCTGCCATTGGTCGCGACCAATCCGGCCAGCTTTGCCGAGCGCAGCTTCTATGCCGCGCACGACGCGATGTTGTGCATCGCCAGTTCGACGCATGTGGACAGCACCGACCGCCCGCGCTCGTCGGTGGAATGGTGGATCAAGCCTGCGGCGGTGATGGAAGAGGCGTTTGCCGATCTGCCCGAAGCGCTGGCCAATACGCTGGTGGTCGCGCAGCGTTGCGCGGTCATGCCGCCCAAGCGCAAGCCGATCTTGCCCAGCCTTGCTGGCGATCAGGAGGGCGAGGCCAAGGCCTGTGCCGCCGACAGTCGCACCGGTCTGGTGGCGCGGCTGCGTCCCTATTACCCCGAGGCGACGCACGGCGAGCTGGCCAATCTGCTTACGCTGGGCCCCGATCTGGAAGCCGATGCGGGGCAGTTTCCAGCACTCGCTGCCGCAGGTATCTGGGACGAAGTGCTCGGCTATCGTGAGCGCCTGGAATTCGAGATCGCCATCATCAACCGGATGGGGTTCGGCGGATACTTCCTGATCGTGGCCGACTTCATCAAGTGGGCCAAGGATCAGGGCATTCCGGTGGGGCCGGGGCGCGGATCGGGCGCAGGCTCGCTGGTGGCTTGGGCGCTGACCATCACCGACCTTGATCCGATCAGGCTGGGGCTGCTGTTCGAACGCTTCCTGAACCCCGAACGCGTGTCGATGCCCGACTTCGATATCGACTTCTGCGAAACGCGGCGTGGCGAAGTCATCCGCTATGTTCAGCGCAAGTATGGCGATGACCACGTCGCGCAGATCATCACCTTCGGCAAGCTGAAGGCGCGCGCGGTGCTGCGCGATACCGGGCGCATCCTGCAGATGAGCTATGGTCAGGTAGACCGGCTGTGCAAGATGGTGCCCAACCATCCGACCGATCCGTGGCCGCTGCCGCGCGCTCTTAACGGCGTGGCCGAACTGCGCCGCGAGTATGATCGCGATCCCGAAGTGCGTCGGCTGATCGATCTGGCGATGCAACTGGAGGGTCTGCCGCGCAACAGTTCCACGCACGCGGCGGGCGTGGTGATCGGTGATCGTCCGCTGGCGCATCTGGTGCCGCTCTACCGCGATCCGCGGTCCGACATGCCGGTGACGCAGTTCGACATGAAGCATGTCGAGGATGCAGGCCTCGTCAAGTTCGACTTCCTTGGCCTGAAAACGCTGTCGGTGCTGCGCAAGGCGGTCGATCTGCTGGGTCGCCGTTCGATCGAGATCGACCTGTCGGCGCTGCCATGGGACGATGCCGATGTCTACAAGCTGCTGCAATCGGGCGACACGGTCGGCGTGTTCCAGCTGGAATCCGAAGGGATGCGGCGCACGCTGGCGGCAGTGAAGCCGACCAACTTCGGTGACATTATCGCTCTCGTCTCGCTTTATCGCCCCGGCCCGATGGACAACATTCCGCTGTTCGGCCGCCGCAAGAACGGCCTGGAAAGCATCGAGTACCCGCACGAAAAGCTGTCGGGCATCCTGTCCGAAACTTACGGCATCTTCGTCTATCAGGAACAGGTGATGCAGGCCGCGCAGATCCTGGCGGGCTATTCGCTGGGCGACGCCGACTTGCTGCGCCGCGCCATGGGCAAGAAGGTCCAGGCCGAAATGGACGCACAGCGCCAGCGTTTTGTCGATGGCTGCAAAACCGTGTCAGGGATCGAGGCGGGCAAGGCCAACGAACTGTTCGACTTGATCGACAAGTTCGCAGGCTACGGCTTCAACAAGAGCCACGCCGCCGCCTATGCGCTGCTCGCCTATCAGACCGCATGGCTCAAGACGCATTACCCGCACGAATTCTACGCCGCCTCGATGTGCTTCGACATGCACCAGTCGGAAAAGCTCAACATCTTTGTCGATGACATGCGCCGCAACGGGGTGGCTCTGGCCGGGCCCGATATCAACAAGTCGGAAGCCGAATTCACGGTCGAGCGCACGCAGGATTCTTATGCGGTGCGCTATGCGCTGGCAGGGCTGCGCAATGTCGGTGAAAAGGCGATGGAAGCGATCGTTGCCGAACGTGAGGCCAATGGCCCGTTCACGGGTCTGGACGACCTTTTCCGCCGCATCCCGGCCGGATCGATGAACCGCCGCCAGCTTGAAGCATTGGCGGCAGGCGGCGCGCTCGATGCGCTGGAGCCCAACCGCGCGCAACTGATCGCCAACGCTGAATTGCTGATGGCCGTTGCGGACGAGGCGGTACGCGCACGTACATCAGGGCAGGGCGGCCTGTTCGGTGGGGATGATCATGCGGTGCCTGCGACAAGGCTGGTCGAGACCAAGCCATGGACCCGCGCCGAGCAGATGGCGGCCGAGCGCGAAAACTTCGGCTTCTATTTCGCGGCGCACCCGGTCGAGGAGTACCGTGCGGTCGCCTCGGCCAATGGTGCGCGCACTTATGCCAGCCTGATGGCCGGGGGCGATGGCGGAGCGCGGTCAGGCGCGGTCATGGCAGCGCTGGTGGAGAACGTGCAGAAGCGCAAGACCAAGCGCGGCAAGGACTTCGTGTTGGCCGATTTCTCCGATGCGAGCGGGCTGTTTTCTGCCTCGTGTTTCGAGGAGTCGATGGTCGATGCCTTCGTCCAATGGGCGCGCGAGGGTACGTGCGTGCTGCTGACTGTGGAACTTGATCGGCCCAATCCGGACGAGCCGCCGCGCGTGACGGTGCGCGGCGGACGACCGCTGGACACCGTGACAAGCGCCAGCCGGATGCAGTTGAAGCTCGACATCACCCGGCCCGAAGCAGCGACCGAACTGGCGCTGCTGCTTCCGCGCGCGCGCGACGCCAAGGGCGAGGTGTTCGCGCGGTTGCGCACGGGCGGCCCGCGCGAACCGTTGGTGCGGTTGGGGTCAGACTTTCAACTCGACAGTGAACTAATCGAACGGTTGATTCCGATCGAGGGCCTTGCCAATGTAGCGCTGACGGCGAAAGCGGACAGACATCTGCGGCTCGTCGAATAAAACGGCTGACAAACAAGAACGTCGGCAAAACAACGATAAGATCATTCAGGAGGGATGCTGATGCTGCTCGGTGCGATGCAGGACTGGACGCTGCGGGTAACGCACCTGATCGATCATGCGGCGCGCGAACATGGCGGGCGCGAGATCGTCAGCCGTTGGGCCGATGGCAGCGAAAGCCGCACCAACTGGGCCGGCATTCGCCGCGATGCGATGCGCATGGCCAATGCCTTGCGTGCGCTCGGGATCGGACAAGGCGAACGGGTGGCGACGCTGGCGATGAACCACCATCGCCACCTGATCACCTGGTACGGCGCGGTGGGTGCAGGCGCGGTGCTGCACACCGTCAACCCGCGCCTGTTCGACGACCAGTTGGACTACATCGTCAACCATGCCGAAGACCGGGTGTTGCTGTTCGACAAAGTTTGGGCCCCGATCGTCGAGCGAATGAAGCCGCGCTGGCCGACGATCGAGCACTACATCTGTTTCGATAGCGACGAGCCGGCCCCGCACTTCGAGGACTGGATCGGCGGGTACAGTGCCGAGGGTGCGTGGGCTGAGGGCGACGAGCGCGATCCGTGCATGCTGTGCTATACCAGCGGCACCACCGGCAATCCCAAGGGCGTGCTTTATGAACACCGCTCGACGATGCTGCACGCCTTGACCTGCCTGTCGCCCGGCGTGTTCGGCATGGATTGCCGTGCGGTGATGATGCCGATCGTGCCGATGTTCCATGCCGCCAGTTGGGGACTGCCTTGGGCAGGGGCTGCTGCGGGGGCGAAATTCGTATACTCGGCGGTCAACGATGCCGCCGTGCTGTGCGACTTGTTCGAGCGCGAGAAAGTCACCTGTTCGGCGGGCGTGCCGACCGTCTGGCTCAGCTTGCTCCAGCATCTGGATGCAACCGGCAAGGAGATCCCCGAAACGCTGCAGCAGGTGGTGTGCGGCGGGTCGGCGATGCCGCGCGCGATGGTCGAACGGTTCATGGCCAAGGGTATCCGCGTGGCCCACGCCTGGGGCATGACCGAAACCTCGCCCATCGGCACCACCGGGTGCGAGACGTGGAACTGGGATGATCTCTCGTTCGAGGAACAGGTCACGGCCAAGGCGATGCAGGGCCGCGTGCCGTTCGGGGTTGAACTGCGCTGCGTCGATCTGGGCGATGCTGACACGGTATTGCCACGCGACGGGGTCACGGCGGGCGCGCTGCAAGTGCGCGGGCCTTGGGTGGTCAAACGCTACTTCAAGGCCGAACGCGATGCGACCGGGGCCGATCAATGGTTCGATACCGGCGATGTCGCGGTGATCCACCCCGACGGTACGCTGCAATTGACCGATCGCACCAAGGACGTGATCAAGTCGGGCGGGGAGTGGATCAGCTCGGTCGAACTGGAAAACGCCGCAGTCGGCCATCCTGCCGTGGCCGAGGCCGCCGCGATCGGCATTTTCCATCCCAAGTGGGACGAGCGCCCGCTGCTGGTTGTCGTCAGGAAACCCGGATCAGAGGTCAGCGAAGGCGAATTGCGCAGCTATCTGGCGCAGCACGTGGCCAAATGGTGCGTGCCCGATGCGGTGGCCTTCGTCGACGAGATTCCGCACACTGGCACCGGCAAGATCAGCAAGAAGGACTTGCGCTACCGGTTCCGCGACTATGCTTGGGCGGCTTGATTGGGGCTGCCTGATCCGGCTGCCTGATCCGGGTGCGGGCAAATTGGGGGAGAAAGCGTAATGACCGGCCATATCGATCCGACCCGCGAGAATTTCGACAGGTTCAAGGCGCTGCCGCGTGACACGCCGATCCACATGCTCAACCTCGTGCGGTTCCGCGCTGAGGCGGCCTATCCCGAGGGGCACCCGCTTGCAGGCAAGGGGCTGACCGGGCACGACGCTTATGTCGAATACATGCGTACCATCCAGCCTGTGCTTGAGCGCGCAGGCGGGCACATCGTGTGGAAAGGCCTGTTCGAAACCGTCGTTACCGGCCCGGCCGACTGGCCTTGGGATGAAAGCTTCGTGATGGCCTATCCCGATGCCGCAGCGTTCATGGGTATGGTCAAGGATCCCGACTATGCCCCGGTCGTCGTCCATCGTCAGGCCGCTGTTGAGGATAGCAGACTGGTACGATTTGCACCCGGATCCTAAAGCAGACTGAGTTGCCCATCGAGCCGGGGGGCGCGGAACTGCGCACAATCCAGTTCGGCCCGTGCCTGCGGAATGCCCGCTTTCTTCACGGCAATACGAAAACGGGTGCGGATCAGGTCGGCCCATACCCCGACCGGCTTCATCCGGGTGAAAAACGCGCTGTCGTAATCCTTCCCTTGCCGCATCGATTGGACGGCGTGCATCACTTTGTCGGCGCGGTCGGGAAAGTGCGTGTCCAGCCATTCGCGGAACAGCGGCGCCACTTCATGCGGCAGGCGCAGCATGATCCAGCTTGCCGACCGGACCCCCAGTTCTCCACCTTGCGCGACAATCGCCTCGATGAACTGGTCGGTTATCGCCGGGATGACCGGCGAGACACCGAGATGGGTCGGCACTCCGGCGTCTGCCAGCGCTTTCAAGGCGGCCAGCCGTTTGGCCGGACTGCTTGCGCGTGGTTCCAGCAGGCCGGAAAGGCGCGGATCAAGGCTGGTAACCGAAACGCCGACTGCCACCAGTCGGCGCCCCGCAAGTTCACGCAGCAAATCGAGATCGTCCAGCACGCGCGCCGATTTGGTGGTGATGGTCAGCGGATGGCCAACTTCAAGGCACAGTTCCAGCACTTGGCGAGTGATGCGGTAACGCGTTTCGATCGGCTGGTAAGGATCGGTATTGGTGCCCATCGCCAGCGGTTTGGGAACGTAACCGCGTTTGGCAAAAGTCTTGCGCAAGAGCGCAGCCGCTTGCGGTTTTGCGAATAGTTTTGTCTCGAAATCGAGGCCCGGGGACAGATCGTGGTAGGCGTGGGTGGGGCGCGCATAGCAATAGATGCAGCCGTGCTCGCACCCACGATAGGCGTTGACCGAGCGGTCGAACGGCACGTCGGGCGAGGAGTTGAAGGTCAGTATCGACTTGGGAAATTCGTCGGTAACGGTGGTGCGCAGTTTTGGGCCCGGTCCGTCGATCTCCTCACGCGCATCACGCCAGTCCCCATCGTCCACGCGCGAGGCGAGGCCGAACCGCGTGGGAGCCGCCGCCGATTGGGCACCCCTGCCATGAACCCTGGAGGACATGGCAAGATAAGAACATAAAGTGAACTTTGACGCAAGTCCCGACCGTTCAAGTCCCGAGCGTTATCCCCTCCGAGAAGTGTCAGGCTGCGATATGCAGACGCAGCAATTCCAATCCATGACTGATGTGATTGCCGGGGGTGGTCAGTCCCATTGCGTCCAACCGTCCAAGTAGGTGTGCAATTTCATCTGCAATTTCAGCCACTTCAGGTTCAGCCACTTCAGGCTGGTCGGGTGCGGCTTTGAAACTTGCCGCGTCTGCATCCGAGCGAGCGGAGGGGCAGGAGGTGATATGCTTGTCGTGGATCGTCATGACACCCCAATGCCCGCACAGCGCCGGAAATTGAAGTCCGATTTTGTGATCTGGCGCACATATTGCTCGTGATCGGAGCTACTTTTCCAGCAGGCGCGGCATCAGTTCGACAAAGTTGCAGGGACGGTTGCGGCTGTCTAGCTGCTCGGCAAGGATGCCGTCCCAACCATCCTTGACCGCACCATTGGAGCCGGGCAGCGCAAAAATGTACGTGCCACGCGCCACGACTGCGCAGGCGCGCGACTGGATCGTGCTGGTGCCGATCGTCCGATAACTCAACCAGCGGAACAGTTCGCCAAAGCCGGGGATGTCGCGGGTCTTGACCCGGTCGAGCGCTTCGGGCGTGACGTCGCGTCCGGTAAGACCGGTGCCCCCGGTGATGACGACCGCATCGATGCCGGCATCATCGATCCAGCGGTTCAGCAGCGCGGCGATGGCGGTTGCATCATCCTTTTCGATGGTGCGTGCGGCAAGGGTGTGGCCGGCGTCGCGAATGCGCCCGGCAAGGATGTCACCCGATGTGTCCTGATCGGGGCCGCGGGTATCCGAAACGGTCAACAACGCGATATTGATCGGCTTGAACGTGCGGGTCAGGTCAATTGCCACGCGAGGCGATCCTGACCGATTCGGTGCTGCCCAATCCGGGAAACTTCGGCCACAGGCCTTGAGTCAGCCCGAGGCGGCTTTCGGACGGGCCGCCCGCTTGGCGTTCGTACATCCAGTAGTTGCGCAAAACCGTGGCGACATAGCCGCGCGTTTCCCAATAAGGGATCGATTCCATCCACAGCAGCGGGTCGCCATTGTCGCGGATCGCCGTATTCCAGCGATCGACCGGCATTGGCCCTGCGTTATAGGCGGCGATTACCTTGGGCAGCAGCCCTTGAGTAGCGGGCTTGTCGCGCAACAAGGCGAGATAGGTCTGCCCGAAGGCAAGATTGACTTGCGGCACGTCCAGTTCGCGATCGCGCCCCTGCATCAGCGGTTCGATCTTGCTCATGTCGCGCGCGGTGCCGGGCAGCACCTGCATCAAGCCTTTGGCACCGGCGGGGCTGGTGACTTGGGTCCGAAAGTTGGATTCCTGCAGAGAATGGGCGAACAGCAGGGCCGGATCGACCTTCCAGCCGTTGGCGGGTGCCCATTTGGGCGCTGGGAAGCGCGCCGCCTCATCCGGGCGGGCCCCGGCGGGGGCATTGTAGGCCATCCACAATTGGGTGGCGGGCAAGCCAAGATCGCGCGCCAGGCGGGAAAGCGGCGCGTAGAGCGCGGGATCGCCGATGCGGGCCTGATAGCGCAGCACTTCATCGGCCAGACCATCCTCCCCGATCTCGGCGAGTTGCACGGCCAGCCGGACATTGGCGCAAGCCCGCAGATGTTGCCAGTCATCGGCGGAGAAATCGGGTGCGGCAGCGGGGACGCTGTCACGCAGACCCAGCGATTCGGCAGCCAACATGCCATAAAGCGTGTCGCGCGCGGTGGCAGCCTTGCGCAGCGCTTGTGCCACATTCTCGGGGTGGCGTGCGCGCATCCATGCTCGACCGGCCCAGTAATTGGCAGCAGAGGCCAGTTCGACGTTCGGCGCGCTGGCCGCTGCGCTTTCAAAACTGGCGGCGGCGGCTTCCCAGTCGTTCAACCGCCACGCGGCAAGGCCAGCGGTCCAGCGCGCTTCGCCGAGCCATGCCCCGGTGCCAGTCTCAGCCGCCGATTGCGCGACAAGGCGTGCGTTCGCATCGTCGTTGCCGATATAGAACGCCCAACCGACGCGCTGACGCCATTCGGTGCGTGCTTCATCCGAAAGCATGGCGTCGATGCCATCAAGCAGAACGCGGGCGCCAAGGGGATCGTCGTTCTTGATCCGGTCCATGATCGCGCTGGCCACGCTGTCGGGCATCGTGCCGTCGGCCACCGGGCGTGGCTTGGTCCGGCGCGAGATCGTCGGCAGCGTGAACATCGGTTGCGTGGTGGGCAACGCGATCGGCAACGTCGTGGCGCCACGCTTCAGCGCCAGCCGTCCGACCTGATCCGACCAGGGCAAGTCGGGCGCAAGCGTCAGCAGTTCAGTCAGGCGTTGCAGGTCAGCTTTGGGCGATCCGGCGGCAAGGTAGAATTGCGCACGGGCCACCGCGTGAAGCGGGCCATCGGTGCGCTGGGTGAGCATCAGCTGGACATTGGTCCAGTCCTGCTTTTCGATCGCTCCGAAAAGTTGCCGATAGAAGCCGCGATCATCCTCGGTCAGCAGGGTGGGGACGGCGGTGCGGTCGGCGCGCGAGCGGAAGTAGTCGGCCGCCGCACTGTTGGCCTGCGCCGTCGGCGCCACGCTCGCAGCGGCAGCCAGCAGGCCCGCAGCGGTAAGCAGTGTGCGCAAAAGGCGCGATGGCATCACGATGGTTCGGTCCCCACTTCCGGTTGCAACACGGTCCAGTCCAGCCAGCGCAGCCACAAACCCGCTTTTGCTGCCGGTTTCGACAGGTAATAGCCCAGTTCGTACGTGGCCAGCGCCGCGACCGTGCCCTGTTCATGGTTAAGTGAGCGTAAATGCGCAGCGCTTTGCGGCGAATCGTTGCCAAGCAGCGCCGAAACCCATGCTTGCCCGAAAACAAGTACCCGCTGCGGTGCTGCCAACGCGACATGGCGTTCCAGTACCGCGCCCAGTCCTTGTTCCTTCAACGCGATCCAGTCCGGCACCGCGATTCGTGCAGGCAGGGCCGAGGCCAGATAGACGCCATCGCGCTCAAGGCCGCAGGCGCGCAGCAGCGAATCGAGCAAAGCGCCCGCCCGTCCGGTTAGCAGACCTTCGGCGTCATCGGCTTCGGGCATGGCGACCAGCACCATGAGCGGCGCGCGCGCGGGCCCGGTGGGGGGTATACGGGGCATGCCTGATGGTGCAAGATCGGGCTGGCTCAGCCACCACGCCGCAAAGTCTGCAAGCGTTTCCGGCCAGCTTTCGCGCGGACCACCAAGCACCGGAATCGCAGGCTGGTCGGGCGTTACAGGCGGCTTTGGCGTGCGCTTTGGTGTGGGTTTGTCGGGATTTGCCTGTAGTTTGCTGGACGCAAGCCAGTCCTGCGGATCATCGACAAGGTCGCCTTCGACACCGGCGAGGCGCCACCAATCGATCGCGGCCGCGATATCAGGCGCGATCGCGAGAGTTTGCGCCCCCGGGTGGTTCCCGCCCGTTTTCACCAGTCCATCTGCCGCATCACTCTATGCTATTGACCTTGTGCGCCGCAGCTTTCAAGGCCAAGCGGTAATTCAATCGAACGTTTAGCAAGTCGGAGCGGGGAATGAGCGAGCGGGAGTCGATGCCGTATGACGTCGTCATCGTCGGCGGGGGGCCGGCGGGGCTGGGAGCGGCAATCCGTCTGAAACAGGTCAACCCTGACATTTCGGTCTGCATCCTTGAAAAAGGGTCCGAAATCGGGGCGCATATCCTGTCGGGCGCGGTGGTCGATCCGCGCGCGCTGGACGAGTTGTTGCCAGAATGGCGTGAGCAAGGCTGTCCGATGGCCGAAACGCCGGTCACCGACAACTGGCATTGGGTGCTGACCCGAACCGGCAAGGTAGCGATCCCGCACTGGCCGATGCCTCCGTTCATGTCGAACCATGGCAACTACACCGGCAGTCTTGGCAACTTGTGCCGCTGGTTGGCCGAGCAGGCGACCGAACTGGGCGTCGAGATCTTCCCAGGCTTCCCGGCCGCCGAAGTTCTGTACGATGAGAGCGGCGCGGTCCGCGGCGTCGCCACCGGCGACATGGGCGTGGGCAAGGACGGCGAAAAGAAGGGCGATTATCAGCCCGGCATGGAATTGCTGGCCAAATACACCCTTTTTGCCGAAGGCGCGCGCGGTCACCTGACCAAGCGGTTGAAAGCGCAGTACGATCTTGAGCGCGATTGCCAGCCGCAAGTCTATGGCATCGGCATCAAGGAGTTGTGGGACATCGATCCCGACAAGCACGTGCCCGGACGCGTGCTGCACACGCAGGGCTGGCCGCTGTCGGAAAGCAATTCGTGGGGCGGCGGGTTCCTCTACCATCAGGCCAACAACCAGGTGGCTTTGGGCTTCGTCACCGCGCTCGATTACGCCAACCCTTATGTCTATCCGTACGAGGAGTTCCAGCGCTGGAAGCAGCACCCGGAAATCCGCGCCATTCTCGAAGGCGGGCGCCGCGTGTCTTACGGTGCGCGCGCCATCAACGAAGGCGGCTGGCAGTCGGTACCCAAGCTGGCTTTCCCCGGCGGCGCGCTGATCGGTTGCTCGGCCGGCTTCGTCAACGTACCCCGGATCAAGGGCAGCCACACCGCGATCAAAAGCGGCATGCTCGCCGCCGAATCGATCGCGGCCGCCATTGCGTCGGGTCGCGAGCATGACGCGCTGGACGATTACGATGCCGCCGTGCGCGAAAGCTGGATCGCCAAGGAACTGAAGCTGGTGCAGAACGCCCAGCCGCTGGTCGCCAAGTTCGGCGGCTCGCTCGGCACCGTGCTGGCGGGCGCCGACATGTGGGCGCGCACGCTCAAGGTCAATCCGTTCAAGGGCATGAAGCATCACACCGATGCCGAAGCGACCCAGCGCGCCGACCTGTACAAGCCGATCTCCTATCCCAAGCCCGATGGCGTGATCACCTTCGACCGGCTGACCAATGTGGCGTTTTCGTACACCAACCACGAAGAAGATCAGCCGTGCCATCTGGTGTTGAAAGACCCGTCGGTGCCGGTGAACGTCAACCTGCGGCTCTATGCGGGGCCTGAAGCGCGCTTCTGCCCTGCCGGGGTTTACGAGTTCGTCGGGGTTGAGGAAGGCGCACCGCGCTTGCAGATCAATGCGCAGAACTGCGTCCACTGCAAGACTTGCGACATCAAGGATGCAACGCAGAACATCGACTGGGTAACGCCAGAAGGCGGCGGCGGCCCGAACTACCCGAACATGTGACCGGACGGGTCACGACGGTCAAAAGGCGAAGCGCCGGGGGTTGCCTCGGCGCTTCGCTGCGTTATCGGGAGTGCGATGAGCCTGCGCGAAACCGCCTATGCCAAGATCAACCTTGCCCTGCATGTGCGGCGGCGGCGCGATGATGGCTACCACGAGCTTGAAACGCTTTTCGCCTTCGTCGATGCAGGCGATGAACTGGTGGCGCGCCCGGCGCTGCAGGACCGGCTGCATGTGATGGGCGAATTTGCCGACGGCCTCGATAACCCTTTCGACAACATCGTGGCCAAGGCGCTGTCGGCCTTGCCGCACGGGGACGGCTGGGACGTGACGCTCGACAAGCGTTTGCCCGTGGCGGCTGGGCTTGGCGGGGGTTCGGCCGATGCAGGCGCGGTGTTCCGTCTGGCTCGCAGGGCCCATGGCCTGCCCGATGACTGGCATGCCCGCGCGGCCAAGCTGGGGGCTGACGTGCCCGCTTGTGTCGAAAGCGTTGCCTGCATCGGGCGCGGCACCGGTACCGAGCTGGAACCCGTCGCCAACGATCTTGCCGGAACCGCTGTGCTGCTGGTCAATCCGCGCATTCCACTGAGCACCGGACCGGTGTTCAAGGGCTGGGATGGCGTCGATCGCGGTCCGATGCCGGAAGGCGACTTGCGCACCATCGCGCTGGCCGGACGCAACGATCTTGAAGCCCCGGCGCTGGCGTTGGTGCCGCAGATTGGCGATGTGCTGGGCGTTCTGGCCCGCAGCGGCGCCTGGCTCGTCCGGATGAGCGGATCGGGCGCAACCTGCTTTGCGCTCTATGATAACGCCGAGCAGCGCGATCTTGCGCATTCGACCTTGCCGCCCGCGTGGTGGACACTTTGCGGGAGCCTGCGGTGATGGAACATGAAGCTTTCCGCCTGATCGGGGAGCCCAAGTTCGGCGGTATCCTTGTGGTTTCGGACCATGCGTCGAACCGCGTGCCCGATGACATCGAGCTTGGCATTGCGTCACACCTGCTGAACGAGCACATCGCCATTGATATCGGCGTGGGCGCCGTGGCGGAATTGCTCGCGCAGCGCCCCGGCATCGCTGCCTACCTTGGCAACGTCAGCCGACTGGTTTGTGACCTCAATCGCGCGGCCGATGAACCAAGCGTCTTTCCGGTGACCAGCGACGGCCATGCCATTCCTGGCAACGCGCTCGACCTTGCGGGACGAACGGCCCGATTGGCGCGTTTCCACGCTCCCTACCACGAAACGCTGGCTGCCTTGCTCGACCGGGTGCCGCAGGCGCTGTTGCTGTCCTTGCACAGCTTTACCCCCCAACTGGCGAGCAATCCTGAGGAAAAGCGCCCCTGGCATGTGGGCGTTCTGTACAATGCGGACGATCGCGCCGCCCGGCTGGCGATCCCGCTGTTGCAGGCAGAAGGTCTGTGCGTGGGCGATCAGGAACCCTATTCGGGCAAGGATCTGAACGAGTCGATGGACCGTCACGGCGAGGCCGAAGGGCGCCCTTATCTCGGTGTAGAAGTCCGTCAGGATCTGATCTCGACCCCCGCAGGGCAAACCGAATGGGCCGAGCGTCTGGGCCGCATCGCCAACCAGGTTGCCATTGCGCTGGCGGGGTAACCAACGCGCCTTTCGGTTGGTCGCAAATAATACCTTCGATTCCGTCGCTCAGAGCGGCTAGAGGGCGCAATCGGTCGCAAATGACAACCTGACTCAGGCACAGTCCACTGGTCGAGTCCGGTCATTCGGAGAAATCGCATGCCCCCCTATCGCTCACGCACCACCACCCATGGCCGCAACATGGCGGGCGCGCGCGGACTGTGGCGGGCCACCGGCATGAAGGACTCGGACTTCGGCAAGCCGATCATCGCCGTGGTCAACAGCTTCACCCAGTTCGTGCCGGGCCACGTGCACCTCAAGGATCTTGGCCAGATGGTTGCGCGCGAGATCGAGGCTGCGGGCGGCGTCGCCAAGGAATTCAACACCATCGCGGTCGATGATGGCATCGCCATGGGCCACGATGGCATGCTCTATTCGCTGCCCAGCCGCGATCTGATCGCCGACAGCGTGGAATACATGGTCAACGCCCATTGCGCCGACGCTATGGTCTGCATCTCCAACTGCGACAAGATCACACCGGGCATGCTGATGGCGGCGCTGCGTATCAACATTCCGGTGGTGTTCGTCTCCGGCGGACCGATGGAAGCGGGCAAGGTCGTGCTGCGTGGCAAGGAAACCGCGCTCGATCTGGTCGATGCCATGGTTGCCGCAGCCGACGACAAGTATACCGATGAGGAAGTGCAGACCATCGAGCGCTCGGCATGTCCCACCTGCGGATCGTGCAGCGGCATGTTCACCGCCAACTCGATGAACTGCCTGACCGAGGCGCTGGGCCTGTCGCTGCCCGGCAACGGCTCGACGCTGGCCACCCATGCAGACCGCCAGCGCCTGTTCCTTGAGGCCGGGCGCCTCGTGGTCGATCTGTGCAAGCGCTATTACGAGCAGGACGATGAAACCGCGCTGCCGCGCACGATTGCCGGGTTTGGCGCGTTCGAAAACGCGATGAGCCTCGATATCGCGATGGGTGGTTCGACCAACACCGTGCTGCACCTGCTGGCCGCGGCGCACGAAGCGGGGGTCGATTTCACGATGACCGACATCGACCGACTTTCGCGCCGCGTGCCGTGCCTGTCGAAGGTCGCTCCGGCCAAGTCCGATGTGCACATGGAGGACGTTCACCGCGCGGGCGGCATCTTTGCCATCCTTGGCCAGCTCGATCGCGCCGGTCTGCTCCACACCGATCTGCCGACCGTGCACAGCCGCACGCTGGGCGATGCGCTGAACAAGTGGGACATTTCTCGCACCGACGCGCCGTCGGTGCAAGAGTTCTTCAAGGCTGCGCCCGGCGGCGTGCCGACCCAAGTGGCGTTCAGCCAGAACCGGCGCTGGGAATCGCTCGACCTCGACCGCGAAACGGGCGTCATCCGCAGCGCCGAACACGCCTTCAGCAAGGACGGCGGGCTGGCGGTGCTGACCGGCAACGTCGCGGCGGATGGTTGCATCGTGAAAACGGCCGGTGTCGATGAATCGATCCTGAAATTCCGCGGCCCAGCGGTCGTGTTCGAAAGCCAGGATGCCGCCGTTACCGGCATTCTGACCGGGCAGGTCAAGGCGGGCGACGTCGTGGTCATCCGCTATGAAGGTCCGCGCGGCGGGCCGGGCATGCAGGAAATGCTCTATCCCACCAGCTACATCAAGTCGAAGGGGCTGGGCGCGGCGTGCGCGCTGGTCACCGACGGACGCTTTTCGGGTGGCACGTCGGGCTTGTCGATCGGCCACGTCTCGCCCGAAGCGGCGGAGGGCGGAACGATCGGGCTGGTCGAAACCGGCGACGAGGTTGCCATCGACATTCCCGGCCGCTCGATAACGCTGTTGGTCGGCGACGATGAGCTTGCCCGCCGTCGCACCGCGCAAGAGGCCCGTGGCGACGATGCATGGACTCCGGTCAAGCCCCGCCCGCGCAAGGTCAGCCTTGCCTTGCAGGCCTATGCCGCGATGGCCACCAGCGCGGCGCGTGGCGCGGTGCGCGATCTGTCCGGCCTGCGCAGGGCAAGCCGCAAGGAGCAGTGATACCATCGCTTGACCGACAGGGGCTTGAGGGGCGATCATGCGCGGCATGAAGCGTCCTTTTGCCTTGGGTCTGGTGCTGGGGTTGACGGGCTGCGGCGGGCCTGCGGGCAGCCGCGACCCGGCCATGCGCACGATCGACTGCGCGCTGGGTGAATCGCACCCGTTTCTTGGCGAATGTCGGGTCGAAGTCGCCGGAAGGGTGCTGGTCGTCCATCATCCCGATGGCGGTTTCCGCCGGTTCCAGCGGGTTGACGATGGGCGCGGCGTGATCGTGGCCGATGGCGCGGAACCGGCCAAGGTCCGATGGATTTCAGGCGGCATACTGGAAGTCGCGGTCGGGCAGGACCGTTATCGCTTTCCTGCCACGGTAAGGCCCGACGATGCCAAGACACCCTGACGCCGACCTCGCACAGGTACTTACGGTTGCGCAGACACGCGCCGCCGAGGCCGCGCTTATCGCTGCCGGGACAGGCGAGGACGCGCTGATGCAGATCGCCGGGCATGGCGCGGGGGAATATGTCCGCCGGATCGCCGCAGGGCGCGTGGTCACGGTGCTGTGTGGCCCCGGCAACAATGGCGGGGACGGCTATGTCATCGCACAACATCTGGCCGCAAATGGCAACCCGGTAAAGGTGCTGGCCGCGATGGAACCGGTCACGCAGGCGGCATGGAATGCGCGCAATCTGTTTACTGGGCATGTCGTAGGACCAGAAGGCGCAACGGAAGGCGGTGACGTTCTGGTCGATTGCCTGTTCGGATCGGGATTGACGCGGCCGCTTGCGCCCGAAACGCTGGCGCTGTTGCAGCAGCAGGCTGCCAAGCACCGCCATGTTATCGCCATAGACCTGCCAAGCGGCGTCGAATCCGATAGTGGCGTAGCGCTCAACCCCGGTCTGCCACACAACGATCTGACCGTGTCGCTGGGCGCTTGGAAGCATGCCCACTTTGCCATGCCAGCTTGCGCCAGCTTGGGCGCCTTGCGGCTGGTCGATATCGGCCTTGGCGCAATGCCGGGCGCTGCCCGCATACTGGAGCGACCGCGTATGGTCGCGCCTGCGCCCGATGCGCACAAGTATCGGCGCGGACTGCTGGGCATTGTCGTGGGTGACATGCCGGGTGCCGCGATCATGGCGGCCGAGGCGGCACAGCGCGCAGGCGCGGGTTACGTCCGTCTTTTGGCGCAGGATCCGGGTTGGCGCGCTGGCAATCCGGTGCCGCCCGAACTGGTTGTGACATTGGGCGGCGTGGACGATCCGCGCATGGCAGCGCTGTTGGTCGGGCCGGGGCTCGGCCGCGGTGACGCTGCGCGCGCGCTGCTTGCCGATCTTCTGGCACAGGGCAGGCCGACCGTGATCGATGCCGATGCGCTGATGCTGCTTGGGCCCGACCTGGCATTGCCCCCGATCGCAGTCTTGACCCCGCACGAAGGCGAAATGGCCGCACTTGAGCACGCATTCGGGTCGGCAGGCACAGGTTTGCGCCGTGAACGGGCGTTGGCGCTGGCGGCTCTGAGCAGGGCGGTAGTTGTGCTCAAGGGCCCTGATACCGTAATCGCGGCGCCCGATGGCAGGTTGGTGGTTGGTCCACGCGCTTCGTCATGGTTGTCGGTAGCGGGCACGGGCGACGTGCTGGCAGGCACTATCGCAAGCCGCCTTGCGGTTCACCCCGATCCGGTGCAGGCGGCTGGCGAAGGGCTGTGGCTGCATGGTCGTGCGGCGGCGTTGGCTGGCGCGGCCTTCACCGCAAGCGGTCTGGCGCACGCCATCCGCGACGCTATGGCCACTGCGATTGCTGTTTGAAGGGTATTTTTGTGTCGAATGAAAGCGAACCGGGCCTGATCGTGCGCGTGGCCGCCAAGGGCGAAGGCGCTACGGCTGACGGGCGCTATATCGCGCTGGCAGCACCCGGTGACGTGCTGGAGGCGGATGGATCTCTCACGCACGGGCCGGATCATGTCGCGCCGGTCTGCCGCCATTTTCCCACTTGCGGCGGTTGCCAGTTGCAGCACTTGTCGGAACGGGCGCTGACCGACTATGTGCGTGACCGCGTGGCAGGTGCCGCACGCGGACAGGGGCTCGATCCCGGCGAAGTGGGCGCGGCGCACCTCTCTCCACCGTTCAGCCGCCGCCGCGCAACGCTCCATGCGCAGGCCATCGGCCGCCGCGTGGTGGTGGGCTTTCGTGAGGCTGGATCGCACAAGATCATCGACTTGCGCGAATGCGCCGTGCTTGTGCCAGAGCTTTTCGCGCTGGTTGCTCCGCTGCGCCGCCTGCTGGAAACGTGGGCCGATCGCAAGTTGGCGGTCGATATCGAACTCACGTTGGCCGATCAAGGCGTGGCCGTGGGCCTTTCTGGCCTTGCTGCCGAAAACCTTGCCCAGACCGAGGCGCTGCTGGCCTTTGCCGCAGAACACAATCTGGCCCGGCTGACGCTCGACAACGGCTATGGCGCGGAAACCACGTGGGAACCTGACCCGGCGACGGTAACGCTTGGCCGAACCCCGGTCACGCTGCCACCGGTCGCGTTCCTGCAGGCCACCCGCGATGGCGAGGCTGCACTGGTCGGTGCGGCGGTCGAATGGCTGGCCGGTGCAGCGACCGTTGTCGACCTGTTTGCGGGTTTGGGCACGTTTGCCTTCGCGCTTGCAGGAAAACCCGGCGCGCCCGCGCCAAAGGTGCTGGCGGTCGAGGCCGCGCGCGACGCGCATCTTGCCTGCCAAAGTGCGGCGCGGATGCATGGCCGTCCGGTTGTCGCGCTGCACCGCGACTTGTTCCGCAACCCGCTGCGCCCAGAAGAACTGGACCGCTTTGCCGGGGTGCTGCTCGATCCGCCGCGTGCCGGAGCGCGCGAGCAAGTGACCCTGATCGCAGAATCAAAGGTTCCGCGCGTGGTCTACATCAGTTGCAACCCTGCGAGTTGGGCGCGCGATGCCGTGACGTTGGTGGCGGGCGGCTATCGCCTTGCCGGGCTGCGCCCGGTTGGCCAGTTCCGCTGGTCGACTCATGTGGAACTGGCCAGCCTGTTCGTCCGCGATTGACGGTTTCAGAATACCGCCATCGCCGCGTGCACGACCAGCGCCAGCAGCGCCAGGCTTGACAGTGCGAACAGGCCGAAGCGCGGCATCACCTTGTTGACGGTGGACTGCCAGATCGAGTGGGCGACGCGCAAGGCGACATAGGCCCAAGCAATCTGTGCGTTCAGGCCGCCGCCATTGCCGGTAATGGCCAGCACCAGCGCGATGGCATAAAACACCGTCGGCGCTTCGTGCAGGTGGTTGTAATTGTGCGCCTTCCACTGGATGTGCGGCGGGATCAGGCCTTCCAGCTTGGCGCCGGTCCAGCCCACGTCTGCGCCCGGTTGGTTGGTTTGCGGCAGTTTGTTGAGCGCCGGAATCCGGGTAGCGTACATCCACACCCACATCACGAACGTCCAGATCGCCAGCGCGACCACCGGTTGCAGGATTGGGCTCGCGCTTACAGGCATTCTTGTTCTCCCCCGTTCGGCGCGTTGAGCGTCCGTTGGGGGCGAATTTGTGGCGAGATTGAAAGATTGTCAATTGCAACTCAATCCAGCACGCAGGTTGATGGCTTTAGGCCGCTAGTCCGCCAGAACGGCAGCGAAGGAGGCCGGGTCGACATTGCCGCCCGACAGGATAACCGCCGTGCGCCCGTCAGCGGAAACCTTGCCCGCCAGCAGTGCGGCAAGACCCGCCGCGCCGCCCGGCTCGACCACCAGTCGCAGCCGGGCAAAGGCCAGTCGCTGTGCCGCGCGCACTTCAGCCTCGGTCACGGTGATGCCCTGAAGCCCGCGTGCCTGCATGACCGCAAAGTTGATCGGGAATGTCGCTGGGGTCTGCAAGGCGTCGCACGCCGTGGATGGCGGCGCAGGTTCGACCCCGACGATGCGACCGAGCGCCAGACTGCGTGTCACATCATCCCAATGCTCAGGCTCGACCGGCACGATCTGCGCGTCGGGCAATGCCAGCGCCAGCCCGGCGGTCAGTCCGCCGCCCCCGCACGGACAGACCACGCGGGTCGGTGGGCCGCCCGACTGCCGCTCCATTTGCGCCAAGAGTTCCATCCCGGCGCTACCCTGCCCCTCGATCACCCATGGGTCGCCATAGGCATGGACGAGGATCGCACCGGTTCGGGCGCAAAGCTCGGCGGCAATTGCGTCGCGCGATTCACGCATGCGGTCATAAAGGACGATCTGCGCACCCAGCGCAGCGGTTGACTGAAGTTTCACCGCAGGGGCATCGCGCGGCATCACGATGGTGGCCGATATCCCAAGTCGGCGCGCCGCCCACGCCACGCCTTGCGCATGGTTGCCGCTCGACACCGCGACCACGCCGCGCGTGCGCTCTGCCTCAACCATGTCGGACAGGCGGTGCCACGCGCCGCGAATCTTGAACGCGCCGACCGGTTGCAGGCTTTCGGCCTTGCACCACACCGTAGCGCCGCTGGGCAGATCGAGCGGCAGCAGCGGCGTTTCGGGCAACAGCGCGGCGATCTTGGCTTGCGCGCGCTCCACGCCTGCGGCGGTGGGGGCGCGCTCGGGGGAAGGCGATGCGGGGTGAACTTGGGGACTTGGGTTTGTCATCACGATATCCTAAAGCCCCCGACCAATGGCAGTCGCGCGAAAAACGGGCCTGCAGAACTTTTTCCGAAACAAGCGGAGTTTCCCATGGCCAAAGTCCTTGTCATCGGCGCCGGTGGCGTCGGCTCGGTCGCCGTTCACAAGATGGCGATGAACCCCGACATCTTCAGCGACATCCACCTTGCCAGCCGCACCGTCGCAAAGTGTGACGCCATCGCCGTGTCGGTCAAGCAGCGTACGGGCGTGGATATCGCGACCTATCAGATCGACGCCGATGACGTGGCTGCCACCACCGATCTGCTCAACCGGATCAAGCCCGCGCTGGTGGTCAATCTGGCGCTGCCTTATCAGGATCTGGCGATCATGGACGCCTGCCTTGCCGCTGGCGTCAACTACATGGACACCGCCAACTACGAACCGCGCGACGAGGCGAAGTTCGAATACAAATGGCAGTGGGCCTATCAGGACAAGTTCAAGGCCGCCGGGTTGACCGCGCTGCTCGGCTCGGGCTTCGACCCCGGCGTGACGAGCGTGTTCGCGATGTGGCTCAAGAAGCACAAGCTCGACACGATCCGCACGCTCGACATCCTCGACTGCAACGGCGGCGACCATGGGCAGGCATTTGCCACCAACTTCAACCCGGAAATCAACATCCGCGAAGTGACCGCGCCTGCCCGCCACTGGGAAGCGGGCGCGTGGGTCGAAACCCCGCCGCTCAGCACGAAGCAGACTTTCGATTTCGAGGCCGTCGGCCCGAAGAACATGTACCTGATGTACCATGAGGAGCTGGAAAGCCTCGCCCGGTTCGTTCCGGAAATGGAGCGCGCCCGCTTCTGGATGACCTTCGGCGATGCCTATATCACGCATCTGACCGTGCTGCAGGCAGTGGGCATGACCCGGATCGATCCGGTCATCTACGAGGGCAAGGAGATCATCCCGCTCCAGTTCCTCAAGGCCGTGCTGCCCGAGCCTGCCTCGCTTGGCGCCACGACCAAGGGCAAGACCAACATCGGCGATATCGCGACCGGCCAAAAGGACGGCGTCGACAAGACCTTCTACATCTACAACATCTGCGACCACGAGGATGCCTTTGCCGAAACCGGCAATCAGGCCGTCAGCTACACCACCGGCGTTCCGGCGATGATCGGCGCGGCATTGCTGGTGCAGGGCGTGTGGAGCGGTGCGGGCGTATTCAACATCGAACAGTTCGATCCCGACCCCTACATGGACATGCTCAACCAGCACGGCCTGCCCTGGCAGGTCAAGGAACTGGAAGGCCCGCTGGAGTTCTGACCCGGCCGATGGGGCCGGGCATTCTGGCTTGGCCCCGTCAGCTTGAACTTGAGCTTGTGTTGGCTGCGCGCAAGCTCACTGGTTCGAGTACGATTTGAAGGCCTCATCGAGCTTCTTGTCGTAACCGAACCGCGCATATATCGGGCCGTTGTATTGCCGCGCAAACTGCGCCCAATCATGGTTGCGCAAGGCGTCGATTGCGCCCGCGTTCTGGACGAAGGTCAGGTTCGCGCGCAGGGTGTCGGGTTCGGACGTCAACATTGCCTTTGCGAATGACTGGACGTTGTCGAATCCCGCCCTTTTGAACTCGCGCCCAAGGATCTGTGCGGTCCCCCACGATGTCGCCGATAGAGCCGCGTCGCAGTCGAGGTTCGCCGCTTGTTGGACCCTGCTGTATTCTGCGGCACCGCCGAGATAGCCACCGGCAACGGGGTTGGCCAATGCCGGATTGGCCGCCAAGAATTTCCCGGTGGTCAACCTGTTGAAGATATGCCGCTCATACAGGATCTTGGGCCTTCCGTCGGGCAGGCGCCCGCTTGCGTTCTCGACCTTGATGAAGGCTTGGATGGTCGGCTTGTCGAGCGAGAACTCGGAAGCCAGTCCGGCAATGTCCTGATCGGTGAGGGGAACGAACTGGACCGAATACTTTTTGTCGCCAACATTCTTGCAGATATCGAATGCAGCAACGTTCTCCCTGGTGATCAACTGGCTGGTGATGGCGGGAAGATCGCTGGTCGAAACCGACTTGAGGTATTTGTCGAGATCGTCGCGCAGCTTGTCGTTGCGGATGATCTTGGCCTTGACGACGAACTCGAGATTCTTGCGGATCAGGTTTTGGTCTTTCACCTGAATCAGGTTGGTCAGCAGGTTCAGGTCGGACTTCCGCTCTTCAAGCGCGATCTTGTTGGTCGAATCAACGTAGTTGGTGATCACGCTGATGATGCCCGCGACGATGGCCGAAAGAACAGTGACCGCGATAGGATTCTTGAATAAAGAGGGGCTTGCCTCTTTTGCCTTCAACTCTGCTTCAAGCTTCCTGAGTTCGAGTTCGTCGGCCCATTTCTTTTGCTCGAAGGCAAGCTGGTCATCCATTTCGTCGTCCCCGCCGTCCGACAATTTGTCTTGGAAAATAGACTTCAACCCCGGTTGGTTGTCAAGTAGACCGCGCCGCATGGAAACCAGAGCCGGCGATCCCGGGGCCTTTGCCCGATTCGACCTGTCGCGTGTCGACAGCCCTGCCTTCGTCGTCGATGCGGCGCGTCTGCGCGCCAATCTGGCGGTGCTGGCCGACATTCGCGATCGCGCGGGAATCAAGGTGCTGGCAGCGCTCAAGGCGTTCAGCATGTGGAAGGTTGCGCCGATCGTCGGGGAATACCTCGACGGGGTATGCACATCGGGCCTGTGGGAAGCGCAACTGGCTGCCGAGCACTACGCTTCTGGCGCAAGGGGCGGCGAGATCGCGACGTATTGTGCAGCGTACAAGGCGGCGGACCTGCCCGAGATCCTGCGCCTGTCGGACCATGTGATCTTCAATTCGCCGGGCCAGCATGAACGGTTCCGCCCGCTGATCGCCGCCGCGCGGGCCGAGGGCCACGCGTTCGACGTCGCATTGCGGATCAATCCCTTGCACGCCGAAGGCGATGTGCCGCGCTACGACCCGTGCGCGCCCCATTCGCGGCTTGGCTTTCCGGTCAACCAGTTGCGGGCAGAGCATCTGGAGGGCATCAACGGACTGCACTTCCACACTCTGTGCGAGCAGGATTTCGCGCCACTTCAGCGCACCTGGGACGCGTTGCTGCCGCGCATTGAAGCGTTCCTGCCCGGCTTGTCGTGGCTGAACTTTGGCGGAGGCCATCACGTGACCCGCGCCGATTACCAGCGTGACGAGCTTGTCGCGTTCCTGCAGCAGGTCAAGGCGCAGACGGGTTGCGAGATCTATCTCGAACCCGGCGAGGCGGTGGCGCTTGATGCGGGGATACTGGTCGGGACGGTTCTCGACACGCACTGGAACGGCATGCCGCTGGCGATCACCGACATTTCGGCCACCTGCCATATGCCCGACGTGATCGAGGCGCCCTATCGTCCGGCGATGTTGGGGGAACTGCCGATCGACGAATACGAGGATGGCGGCAGCGATGGCACGCCACCGGTGCGGCTTGGCGGACCTTCGTGTCTGGCCGGGGACGTGATCGGCGATTATCGCCTGCCGGTCCCGACTGAAGCGGGCGCGCGCTTTGCGTTCCTTGATCAGGCTCATTATTCGATGGTCAAGACCACGACCTTCAACGGCGTGCCGCTGCCATCGATCTGGTTGTGGGACAGCGAGACCGACGCGCTCGAATGCGTCCGCCGCTTCAGCTACGAGGACTTCCGCGACCGCCTTTCGTAGGGCATGCATGCTTCTGGCGGCGATCAACGCCGGGAGAGAGTCAATGGCTGACAAGGTGCTTGATGGCGTGACCAGCGATCCGGTCGCGCTTGGCTGGATGCAAGGGGCGCCGCCGCCGGCTGACAAGC
This sequence comes from Novosphingobium sp. FKTRR1, assembly GCF_020404405.1. Lineage (GTDB taxonomy): Bacteria > Pseudomonadota > Alphaproteobacteria > Sphingomonadales > Sphingomonadaceae > Novosphingobium. Next base: position 245,624 of record NZ_JAIZDA010000004.1, read on the forward strand.
AGGTGCTGTGGTCGCGCGGCGATCATTTGCGCTTCCCCACCACGCGTTGGGCCTTTTCGCATATGCGCGAACTGGTGCCCTCGGTGCGGATCGCGGCTTCAGGGGATGGCAGGCCGTTCGAGCGGGCCCTGCGCGACGATCTGGGGCAGGTGACGTTCGTGCCGATCGGGGAGACGGCCGCGATCTCAGTGGATGAAGGCCTGCTGGCCGCATTCACCGACGGCATTCTGGTGCTGCATCGGGGCAAGGTCGTGTTCGAACGCTGGTTCGGCGTCACCGGGCCGCAGACCCGCCACATCGCCTTTTCGGTCACCAAAAGCTTTGTCGGTACGCTGGCCGCGATGCTGGTGGCCGAAGGGCGGCTTGACCCTGCTGCGCCGGTTGCTGCCTATGTGCCCGAATTGGCGGCGAGTGGCTTCGGTTCGGCCAGCGTGGCGCAAGTACTGGCGATGACCACCAATCTCGACTTTTCCGAGGAGTACGCCGATCCCAAGTCGGGCATCGGCGCTTACAGCACGGCGCTCAACCTGATGCCGCGCCCGGCTGGGTATGCTGGCGCGGCGGATCTCTATTCCTACTTGCCGACAATCGCCGGGGCCGGGCCGCACGGGCAGGGGTTCACCTATCGGACGCCGAACACCGATGTGCTGGCGTGGATCGTCGCCCGCGTCGAAGGCCGCCCGTTCGCCGAAGTGTTGAGCGAGCGGTTGTGGCAGCCCTTGGGCATGACCGGTGACGCCGACCTGCTGGTCGACCCGGCAGGCTCACCCTTCGCTGGTGGCGGGCTGAACCTGAAGCTCGAAGACCTTGCTCGGTTTGGCGAGGCGCTGCGGCTTGGCGGACTTGGCGTAATCGATCCGGCGGCCGTCGCAGCCATTCGGCAGGGCGGCGATCCCGTGCTGTTTCCGGCAGACCGCTACCCGGCTTTGACGGGGTGGAGTTATGGCAACCAGTGGTGGCATACCCCGGCGGGTGCGAACGCCTGTTTCAGCGCGCGCGGCATCCATGGGCAGACCTTGTGGGTCGATCCGGCGCATGAATTGGTCATCGCACGATTCGCGTCGCACCCCATTGCCGCCAATGGCGCCAACGATCCGCACTCTTTGCCTGCCTGGACTGCGCTGGCGTCTGCGCTAAGTGACTGATAAATAGTATGTCGCAGGGCTAATAAGTCATTTTCATGACAAATTTCTGAGTGCACGCATTTACACTTGAAGTTCGGCGAGAGGGGCCTATTTACCCCTTTCGCTGCCCCATGGGGACTTCCAAACCGCAAGGCAGCTTTGTTCAACTGTTCCGTTGGGGGTCCCTTGAGTTGCACATTCACCTCGATGCTTTGGCCGTAGCGCGCACCTGCGCGCCTGACGAACCTGCCATTCTCAATCGTCCGCATGCTGCTGCGCGCGCCGCCCGCTTCTTCGTCGAGAAGTTTCCGGGCAAGTCGCTCTATGCAGTAAAGGCCAATCCTTCACCCGATCTGATCCGCATCCTGTGGGATTCGGGTGTGACCCATTACGACGTCGCCTCTATCGGCGAAGTCCGCATGGTTCGCGCCACGTTGCCCGATGCGACCTTGTGCTTCATGCACCCGGTCAAGTCGCCCAGCGCGATTGCCGAAGCCTATGGCGTGCATGGCGTGCGCGTGTTCAGCCTCGATTCGCTTGAGGAACTGGACAAGATCGTCCGTGCAACCACACAGGCCAACGGTGGCGAGCTGCCGACCGATTTGACGCTGTGCGTGCGGTTGCGGGTATCGTCCGAGTATTCCGAGCTCAGCCTTGCGGCGAAGTTCGGCTGCGAGCTTTCGCACGCGCGCGAACTGCTTCAGGCCGCTCGTCAGGTCGCCGATTGCCTGGGCATCTGCTTCCACGTCGGCAGCCAGGCGATGAGCCCGCATGCCTATGTCCAAGCGCTGGAAAAGGCGCGCGCGGCCATCGTCGATGCGGCCGTTACTGTCGACATCATCGATGTCGGTGGCGGCTTCCCGTCGATCTACCCGGGCATGAACCCACCGCCGCTCGAAGACTATTTCGCGCTCATCGATCGCACATATGAATCGCTGCCGGTCAGCTATTCGGCCGAACTGTGGTGCGAACCGGGTCGGGCGCTTTGCGCGGAATACAATTCGATGATCGTACGCGTGGAAAAGCGCCGCGAAAACGAGTTGTACATCAACGACGGCGCCTATGGCGCGTTGTTCGATGCGGCGCATGTCGGCTGGCGTTTCCCGGTGCGCGTGCTGCGCGCTGAGGGCGCGGCGATGAGCGAGGAGCTGGTGCCCTACAGCTTCTATGGCCCAACCTGTGACGATATGGATCACATGGAAGGTCCGTTCGAACTGCCCGCCGATATCCGTGTTGGCGACTATATCGAGATCGGCATGCTGGGCGCGTATGGCGCGGCGATGAAGACGGCCTTCAATGGCTTTGATGCCAATGAAGTGTTCGTCGTCAGCGATGAGCCAATGGCAAGCCAGTATCGTGGCGACCGCCGCGACTCGCGCGTCAGTGACAATGTGGTTTCGTTGCGCTGATTGTCACACTATCATTGATAGTGTGACCTGGATCACAATTACGGGCCAGTGCTTAGGTGTGCTGGCCCGTAACTTGTTTAATTATTGAAGCCGTTCATCGTTATTTTACTTACTTCCGCGCAGGTGGCCTATAAACAGGCAAAAGCTGCGATGGAGGGAACGATGTTCGCTTCCCGGCAACGGGCACGATTTGGCAAGCGCGAGGTCTTTAAACCGGACGAGCCGGTTACGGATGCGGCTGCCGAGATGCCGCATCTGGCCGAGGCGTCAGACAGCTATCGCGTGCTCCCCGAACCACCAGCGGTTCCCGGCGGTCTTGCCGGCCCGGTAGGGCTTGCACAATGGGTTGCCCATGCAGACGTCTTGCAGCGGCTTGGTCCGCATGTGGGCGACACTGCCGAACCTCTGCCCGAACCCGGTGATCATGACCGCAAGGTATTTGCTTCCTACATCTCGCAAGAGGCCCTCCGCACCGGGCTTGAGGACGAACTGCTCAGGCGGCACGGACACAATGCCATCCGCCCGTTCTACGTGTTCGGCGAAGGGGTGTTCAATACAGCGGTAGGGCGCTGGCTCGTCGAAGCACTTGGTTTGATGCCCTATGATGCGTGGAACACCACCTACCTTCCGCTCGATGCGCCGACGGCGGCAGCCATGCGCCTGCCCTATCATCCGCGCGCTTCGATCGCGCGGGTTGATGCGGTGATCCACGAACGGTTGGATGAGCAGCGCCAGCGCTATGAAGCGGCGCTCGATCAGTGCGTGGCAGCGCTGCAGGCGGGCTGGGACGACGCACGGGTCGACCGCTTCGTCGCCTGGCGCGATGCACTGCGCGATGAAGTGCTTGCTTACGCCGAACAGCTCAAGCCTATGGTGGTCGGGCTGATCGCCGAGGTGCAGGAAAAGAGCACCCGGATCTGACCCGACCGGCTTGAAGGCTCAGCCCTGCTTGTCAAAGCCGACAAAGCGGGTGGCCTCGGCCACGCTCTTGCGGTTGGAGATCACAGTGTTGGCAGGAAATGTCTCATCGGGCCAGCCCAGCGCGATGCAGATCATGATCACCTGATCCTCGGCAATCCCGGCATGTTCGCGTACCACCGGGCTTTGCATGATACCCTGGCTGTTGATCACGCAGCCCAAACCGCGCGACCATGCGGCATTGACGATGGCATTGGTCACCGCGCCGCAGTCGAATGGCGCGATGTCGCTGCCGTGCAATTCGCGGTCGTAAGTCACGATGATCGAGACCGGCGCATCGAATTGGCGGAAACCCCGCAGTACCCAGTCGAGCCGCCCATCCTTGTCCTCGCGGGCGATGCCCATCACGCCGAACAGTTGTTTGGCAACTTCGATCTGGCGGGCACGATGTTGCGGGCCCTGTACGGCGTCCTTGCGGAATTCGCGCGAGTCAGGAACCCCGGCCAGATTGCGTTCGACGTTGCCGGCACGGATGCGGTCGAGCGCCTCGCCGGTTACGACGGTGAAATTCCACGGCTGCGTGTTGTGCGACGAGGGTGCGCGCAGTGCGAGCGCCAACACGTCTTCAAGCACCGCGCGCGGCACCGGCTTGTCGAGGAAACCCCTGATGCTGCGGCGACCGCGCACGATGGCGTCATAGCCAGCCATAGCATCCGGCGAAGGGGTGGTTTCCTCGGTCATCGCTGCATCCTCCGTTTCGTTTCATCGATCGATTAAACGAAACGGAGAGCAGGGCAAGACCCGCGTCGCCGTGCGCGACGCGGGTCGTAAGGGTGGCGATCAGAACTTCGCGCGGAAACCGGCGTAGAACGACGTGCCGATGGCCTCGGTCGGGTAAGTGCTGAAGCCAAGATCCGGCTTCTGGTTGAACAAGTTGGTCACACCGCCATAGAACTCGAACTTCTCGTTGACCCGCAACGCACCATAGACGTTGTGGACCGAACGGGCCTTCACGAAGGCATATTCGGGGGCGACGTAGCTAGTGTTCTTGTACTTATCGAGCGTATAACGGCGTGTCTTGTCGAACCATGACCAGTTATAGTTCAGTGTCACCGGACCGCTGGCATAGCTGAGGGTGGTATAAGCCTGATATTTCGGTGAGAAATAGTCGTACTGACCCAGTTCGTCGGTCGGATCGGCACCGGGAACGCCGACCTTGCTCAACTTGTCGAGGTAGTTACCCACCACACGCAGCTCGAATTGGCCGATCTTGGACAGTTCGAACCGGTAGGTGAGGTTCACGTCGAGACCGGCGGTCTTGAAGCTGGCAACGTTCTGCGGTTGCAGCGCGAAGCTGGTGATCAGGCCGGTGCCCGTGGCGCGGGTGATGTTGGCGCAGAACTGGTTGTCGATCGTGGGCGAGTCGACGCAAAGTTCCGACAGTTGCTGCGCCGTGACGGTGTTGATCGCCTGCTTCAGCTTGATGTCGTACCAGTCGACCGAGATCTGCAGGCCACGGATGAAGCTGGGCTGCAGCACGATGCCTGCGGTCCAGGTATTGGCGACTTCTGGCGTCAGCTTGCTGTTGCCGCCTGCCACGCCCGCGATGTTGGTCGTGCGGGTATCCTCGAAATTGGCGATCTGGTCAGGCGTCAGACCGGCCTTTGACAGGATCGCCTGGCAGTTGGCCGTGCGTGTGGACTTGCCGAGGCCAAGGTTGCTGGGAAGGCAAGGGTCATCGAAGAAGGCGTAAGTCTGTGAAGCGGCGCCGAAAAGTTCGGAGATATTGGGCGCCCGCACCGCGCGTGACACCGTGCCACGGAAACGGATGTCGTTGATCGGTGCCCAATTGGCATCGACCTTCCAGGTGGTGGCATGGCCGGTGGTCGAGTAGTCGGCGTAACGCAATGCTGCGCTCAGATCGAGCACCTTGAAGAACGGTACGTCTCTGAGCAGCGGCAGATCGAGTTCGCCGAAGGCTTCCTTCACATCGAAGCTGCCATTGGACGGGAGCAGCTTGTTCGAGAAGGTGAGTCCCTGGACCTCCAGCGCATCGGGTTGGAACCGCGAACTTTCCTTGCGGTATTCGCCACCGACGGCAAATCCGATCGGACCACCCGGCAAACGCAGGAACTTGGCCGTGTCGCCGCTCAGCGAGGCGTTCACGACATTCTGGCGGATGCGTGAATGCTCGGTCGTGTTGGCACGGATGAAGTTCAGGGCGGCCTGCGAGCTGACGCCTTCGCCGAACAGGTTGAACGGTACGCACTCGCCCGGCTTGAAGGTGGTGTGCGCTGCTGCGGTGGGATCAAGGTTGACGCGGCAGGTCGGCCGCCCGGTTGCAGGATCGGTCACCGCGTCGATCGCGGCGTTCCAACGGTCGGTATAGCGGTCGTTGATGAAGTTGTTGGTGACGTCGGTCTGGCCGAACACCCAGCTTACATCATAGTGCAGGTTGGAGCTGAGATCCCCCCGCGCGCCAAGCACGCCGCGCACTGTCTCGCGCTTGATGCTTTCGCCGCGCTGCCCCAGATCGAAGTTGTCGCGGGTCACCAGAACACCGCCCATATCGGGGGAGATGGCATTCTGGATCGCGGTCGGGATGAACGGATTGTCACCCGGCACGAACATGTAATAGTCGAACGTCGGCTGGGCGAGCGAGTACGCCTTGATGTTGGCGTACTTCAGTTCGCTGTAAACCTCGATGCTATCCGACAGGTTGAACGTGCTGAACATGTTGACGATATGGCGCTTGATCGATGGGCGCAGATCGTTGGCGTAGTCCGATACCAGCGTGTCATCGCTGCCTTTCGAATAGCCGCCGGGGATTTCAGTGCCAAGGTTGTAGACCTTGCCCGTCCCGGTGAAGTCGGGAACGCCGTCGCCCGTGACATCGACCGCACCGACGCGCGAAGTCCACTCATACCGTACGTCGGACTGCGGAATGCGCGAATAGGAACCCGGCTTGGTCTTGTCATAGTCGGGGTTGCGGAAGAACCCGACCGACGCTGTGCCGCTGTATTCCGGGCGCTGGTGCGATTCGAGCCGATCTTCCTGATTGTACTCGTACGACAGCGTGATGTTGCCACGATCGAAGTTGTGCCCGGCAGTGACAGCGATGAGCTGGTTGCCGGCATCGCCGTACTTAGAAATGCCGGATTGGCCGCGCATCGTGATGCCGCTGAACTTCTTCTTCATGATGAAGTTGACGACGCCGCTGACCGCGTCGGCACCGTAAATGGCCGAAGCGCCGCCCGTCAGGATGTCGACCCGCTCGATCAGGTCTTCGGGGATGGTGTTGATGTCGACCGATTGCGAACCGTCGAGGCCCGAGACATGGCGGCGGCCATCGACCAGCACAAGCGTGCGGTCAGTGCCAAGGTTGCGCAAGTTCAGCAGGTTGAGCCCTGTGGCACCGATGCCGGCGCGATCACCCGAATTGTCGCGCGAGGTCGACGAGCCGATCAGTGCGGGCATCGAGGTGAGGAAGTCGGTGACATTGGTGGTGCCAGCCTGAACGAGCTGGGTCGTGCCGAAGCTGACCGTCGGGCTTGCAGTGGCATAGTCGGGACGGCGAATGCGCGTGCCGGTAACGACGATGACGTCATCGCGGGCGGGAGCCTTCGCCGCGTCAGGTGCGGCCGGAGAAGGGGCGACATCTTGCGCCCATGCGGTCATCGGAAACGTCAGCGCCAAAACGCTGGCGGACATGGCAAGACGCAACGCGCGTCGGCCCTGAGGCCGGAATTCAGTCATGCGAAACCCCCCTGTTGCCCCCGTTGCCGGGGTACGGTCATTTGCGACCGGACACAGTTACAAGATCCAGTTTTCCACCAGTCCGGTAACAATTGCAACATAGAGTCTAAGATTTTGTCAACCTATGGCAACTGCACCAACGGGTTAGCGGCCTGTACCGCGGTTCATACGGATGCTGCGGCTCCTGCAGGTCGGATCAGGCCGCGCGGCGCGTCTCAAGTTCCAGTCGTTCCCAGATTTCCGACAGCGCGCGCGTCAGCGATTGCATCATCTGCTCGGTGTGCGCAGGGCCGGGGGTGAAGCGCAGGCGCTCGGTTCCGCGCGGCACGGTGGGGAAGTTGATCGGCTGCACGTAGACGCCGTATTCGGCCAGCAGGATGTCGCTGACTTTCTTCGCGCGCACCGGATCGCCGACCATCAGCGGCACGATGTGTGTGGTCGAATCCATCACTGGAAGGCCTGCTTCGCGGAACAGCTCCTTCAGCCGGGTGGCGGCGGCCTGCTGCGCCTCGCGCTCCACGCTCGATGCCTTCAGGTGACGCACCGAGGCGAGCACGCCGGCAACCAGCACCGGCGACAGGCTGGTGGTGAAGATAAAGCCCGGCGCATACGACCGGATGACGTCGATGATCCGGTTGTCTGCAGCGATATAGCCGCCCATCACGCCGAATGCCTTGCCCAGCGTGCCTTCGATGATGTCGATGCGGTGGGCGGCTTCATCACGATCAGTGATACCGCCACCACGCGGACCGTACATGCCGACGGCGTGGACTTCGTCGATGTAGGTCAGCGCATTGTACTTTTCGGCAAGGTCGCAGATCGCATGGATCGGCGCGACGTCGCCCTCCATCGAATAGACCGATTCGAACGCGATCAGCTTGGGCAGTGCGATGTCGGTTTCAGCCAGCAACTGCTCAAGGTGTTCAAGATCGTTGTGACGGAACACCTTCTTGTCGGCGCCCGAGTTGCGGATGCCCGCGATCATGCTGGCGTGGTTCAATTCGTCGGAAAAGATCACGCAGCCTGGGAGGATCTTGGCCAGCGTTGAAAGCGTGGCATCGTTCGAGACATAGCCCGAGGTGAACAGCAAAGCGCCTTGCTTGCCATGCAGATCGGCCAGTTCGTGCTCAAGATCGACGTGGTAGTGCGTGTTGCCGCCGATGTTGCGGGTGCCGCCGGAACCTGCGCCGACATCGTGCAGCGCCTCTTCCATCGCGGCGATCACCTTGGGGTGCTGGCCCATCGCCAGATAGTCGTTCGAACACCATACCGTGATCGGCTTGGGCCCGTTGTGACCGGCAAAGCAGCGCGCGTTGGGATAGGCGCCCTTGTTGCGCAGGATATCGATGAAAACGCGATAGCGTCCTTCGGAATGCAGACGATCGATCGCGGAATCGAAAACCTGGTCGTAATTCACCCGCCGCTCCTTTTTCCAACTGGAGACTGTTCTGTCTCCCAGCGACGTCCTCCCCCAAAAGGTTGCCGCCCGGCGCAGAGGCGGGCTTTACGCCGGGCTTGGCCGGTTTGCCAGTGGCATTTGCAACCTCGTCCGAAGGTTGGACAATTCGTCCACCCCCCCCCCCCCACAATCTGTCCACGCAGCCTAGAACCCGACGTGGCGATCGAGTCCGTATCGTGCGAGCGCCGGAGCAAGCTGGCGGGCTTCGTCGTCGTACCGGGTGAACAGCGCCGTGTCGGGCGCCGTGCGCGTGAATTCCTGCCCATCGACCAAGTGCGCGATGCGGCGCGCAATCCCGTCCGAGCCGTCGATAAACGACACATCGGGTCCGAACGCTTCGGCAAGGTCGGCTTGGACCAGCGGGAAATGGGTACATGCCAGCACAAGCGTATCGATCCGCGCGCCATCGGGCATCGCGTGAAGCTTTGCCGCGACGCGCTGGAACACCGCAGGATCGACGTCATCGCCGCGCAGGCGCGCTTCGGCAGCGGCGACAAGTTCGGGTGCGGCGTGGCGCAGCAGGCGCTTGTCGGCCGCGAATTCGGCTTCCAGTCTGTCGACATAGCCCTGACGGATCGTCGCCTGCGTGCCGAGCAATCCGATGACACCGCTGCGGGTCATCGCCGATGCGGGCTTGATCGCAGGCACGGTGCCGACGATCGGTACTTCCAGCACCTCGCGCACCGACGCCAACGCGATTGTCGAGGCGGTGTTGCAGGCGATGCACACCAATCTTGGCCGAAAGCGTTCGGTCATGCGGCCCAACAGGCCGGAAACCCGCGCGGCGATCTGGGCTTCGCTCTTGCTGCCGTAGGGCAAACCGGCATTGTCAGCGGCATAGAGCACCGGCGCGTCGGGCAGCAACGCGCGCAGCTTGCCCAGCACGGACAACCCGCCCACGCCGGAATCGAACAACAGGATCGGTGCGGCAGGATCGACGGTCATGGCGCAGGTTCTATCGACAGTGGAGGCGAAAAGGGAAGGGGGCCCCTCCCTTTTGTCGCCAAGGCAGTTTATGCACGGTGCATGGATGCTCTGATCGCGCTTGTCGCTGCCTACCTGCTGGGTTCGGTGCCCTTTGGCCTGATCCTGACCCGCCTTACCGGCGCAGGCGATCTGCGTGCGATCGGATCGGGCAACATCGGTGCCACCAACGTGCTGCGAACCGGGCGCAGGGGATTGGCTGCAGCCACCTTGCTGCTCGACATGGCCAAGGGCGCAGCGGCGGTCCTGATCGTGCGGGCCTACCTTCCGGGGTTTGAGGCATTGGCCGCTGCCGGTGCGGTACTGGGCCATTGCTACCCGGTCTGGCTGCGCTTTCGCGGGGGCAAGGGCGTGGCGACGCTGATGGGGGTCTCGCTCGCACTCGCCTGGCCAATCGGATTGACCTATGCGCTCGTCTGGCTGGCGGTGCTGTTCGGCACCCGGGTATCGTCGCTTGGCGGAATGAGCGCCGCGGTGGCGGCTCCGCTGGCCGCAGTCGTGACCGGCTATGCCAACTACGCGCCCGTTCTGGCCGGACTTGCCGTGCTGGTGCTGTGGCTGCACCGCGCCAACATCGGCCGCCTGCGCGCCGGGACGGAGCCAAGGATCGGCGCGAAAGGGTGAACGTGACCGACGCGCCAATGCTGACGCGCGACGAAGCGTTCGCGCGCATCCGCCTGCTGCGTTCTCCCAATGTCGGGCCGGTCAGCTATGCGCAGTTGGTAAGACGGTTTGGCACTGCCGCCGACGCGCTTGAGGCGCTGCCTGATCTCGCGGCGCGCGGCGGTGGCCGGTACAAGTTGGCCGAAGTTGCGCGGATCAGCGCCGAAATTGCCGCTGTGCGAGCCTGTGGCGCGCGGTATCTGTTCCACGATGCGCCCGACTATCCCGATGCGCTTGGCGCGCTAGACAGTCCACCACCGATCCTGACCGTGCGCGGCGATGTCGCATTGGCGGCGCAGCCGACCGTGGCGCTGGTTGGCGCGCGCAATGCTTCGGCAGCAGCAGTGCGGATCGCGCGGGAATTCGCTGCGGCGCTCGCGGCAGAAGGGCTTGCCGTGGTTTCGGGCCTTGCTCGCGGCATCGATTCTGCGGCGCATTCAGGTGCACTTGCCGGTATGGCGCAGGGTGGTGGCACGATCGGCGTGATCGCCAGCGGTATCGACATCACGTACCCGCCCGAAAACGCGGCACTGCAGGAACAGGTGGCCACGATGGGGCTGCTGATCGCCGAAATGCCTCCGGGGACAGAGCCACTGGCGCGCCATTTCCCTACCCGCAACCGTATCATCGCCGGGCTGGCGGCCGGAACCGTGGTGATTGAAGCTGCGCCGAAGTCGGGCTCACTGATCACCGCGCGGTTGGCCGGTGAGGCGGGGCGCGAGGTGATGGCCGTGCCCGGATCGCCGCTCGATGCGCGCTCGCATGGCTGCAACCAGTTGATCCGCGATGGCGCGGTTCTGGTGCAGAGCCCTGCCGACATTCTGGAACTGCTGCGCGGATTCGATGGCGCGCCGCGTTCGCGCGTGCGTGAATTTCAACCGGATGGCATGGATGATGTCCGGCATGAAACGTCCTTCGGCACGGACGAGGTCGAATCGGTCGATCTGGTCGGCCTGCTGGGCGTTCCTCCGATCGGGGTGGATGAACTCATCCGCCAGAGCGGCGCAGCTGCCGGCGCGGTGCAGATGGCCTTGCTCGAACTCGAACTGGCGGGTCGGCTGTTGCGTCACGCTGGGGGGCGGGTGTCGCTGGCGGGCTGACCTGTTTTGGCAAAGCGCATTGCCAAGCCATGTGGTCCGGTTCAGATTGCCGTCGGGCGTGCGTTTGGACGCCGGGGGCAGACATGCAATGAGCAATGAAGTGGTAACGGTTGGCAGTGTCCTGACAAGCTGGTTTGCAACGCTCCGCCGCCATGGTGCTGTCTGTGCACTGGCAGGCGGGCTGATCGCAGTCCTTGGCGTGCTGATCGATCTGACTCTGGGCGAAAAGGGCGGTCAACTGGCGCTCAGCTTCGCTTCGTTCTTCGTTCAGTACCACTTGGTCGAATATGTTCTCAATCGCGATTTCGGTACGCCTGTCGGTGGGCGGCATTATGGCTCGGCCTTTGGCGCGGCATTTCTGTCGACGCTGGGTGCAGGTGGCGCCATGCTGCTGCTGATCGTGCCGGGGCTATACGTTGCCGCGCGCTGGTCATTGTCGGATGCGCTGGTCATCGGCGAAGGTCTGGGCGCGATCGAATCGCTGCGCGAATCGTGGCGGCGCACCGCTGATGCAGCGTGGACGATCGTGATCAGCTATGTGTTGATCGGCCTGGCTTTTGTCGGCGGCCTGCTGCTGCTGGGCCTGATCGCGGAGCTGACCAAACAGGCTGTTGCCGAAACCACGATCGCCTCGGTCGGCGGCAATGCATTCGGCGGGTTCATCTCTGTGGTGATCAGCTTGTTGGCCTGTTCGTTGTATGGGTTGATCGGCAATGCGACGGCCGCACTCGACGATGTGTTCGGTTGAATCTAAGGGGCGTTCACTCGACGTGTTGACGGACTGGCGCGTTTCCCGCCACCCTCGCGCGTACACATACGCGTAGAAGGTGCTCGTTTCAGGCCATGCAACTCGTCATTGTCGAATCTCCGGCCAAGGCCAAGACCATCGAGAAGTACCTCGGTCCTGGTTTCAAGGTGCTCGCCTCGTTTGGTCACATCCGCGATCTGCCGCCCAAGGATGGTTCCGTCCGCCCGGACGAGGACTTTGCCATGGATTGGGAACTCTATGGCGACAAGCAGAGCCGGGTGAAGGCCATCGTCGATGAGGCCAAGCACGCCGACCGATTGATTCTGGCGACCGACCCTGATCGCGAGGGCGAGGCGATTTCGTGGCACGTCAAGGAGTACCTTGGCAAACGCAAGGCACTTCCCAAGGACGTGCAGCGCGTCACCTTCAACGCGATCACCAAGGCAACGGTAACCGAGGCGATGCGCCATCCGCGCGAACTCGATCAGGATCTGATCGACGCCTACCTTGCTCGTCGTGCGCTCGACTATCTGTTCGGCTTCACGCTGTCGCCGGTGCTGTGGCGCAAGTTGCCCGGCGCGAAGTCGGCGGGCCGGGTACAATCGGTGGCGCTGCGACTGATCGTCGAGCGCGAGCGCGAGATCGAAGCTTTCCGCTCGCAGGAATACTGGTCGGTCATCGCGCGGCTTGAACAGCGCGGCACCGAATTTGCCGCGCGTCTTGTCCGCTTTGACGGCGAAAAGCTTGAGAAGCTGTCGCTCGGCGATGAAGGCGCGGCGATGAAGGCCAAAGCCGTGGTCGAGGCCGCGACTTTCCGGGTAGAGGAGGTCGAAACCAAGCCGACCCGCCGCCACCCCCAGCCCCCGTTCACGACCTCGACGCTGCAACAGGAAGCGGCGCGCAAGCTGGGCTTTTCGGCCAGCCACACGATGCGTGTGGCGCAGACGCTGTATGAGGCCGGTGCCATCACTTACATGCGTACCGACGGCGTGCAGATGGACCCTAGCGCGATCTCGGCGGCGCGGGCTGCGATCTCCGACCGCTACAACGGCCACTATCTGCCTGAAAAACCACGCCATTACGAAACGAAGGCCAAAAATGCGCAAGAAGCGCATGAAGCCATCCGGCCGACCGACTTCGGCCGCGATCGTTACGGCACGGGCGACGAAGGACGGCTTTACGATCTGGTTTGGAAGCGGGCGCTGGCCAGCCAGATGGCCTCTGCCAACATCGAGCGGACCACCGTCACGTTACGCGAAGGCACTGGCAAGCACGAGCTGCGCGCTACCGGGCAAGTGATCAAGTTTCCCGGGTTCCTGGCCGTCTACGAAGAAGGGCGCGATCAGGTAGCCAGTGCCGAGGACGATGAATCCGGCCTGCTGCCCGCGATGGAAAAGGGCGATACTCCGGGCAAACGGGGGGTCGATGCTACACAGCACTTCACCCAGCCACCGCCGCGTTATTCCGAAGCATCGCTGGTCAAGCGGCTCGAAGAACTCGGCATCGGCAGGCCTTCGACGTATGCGGCCACGCTGCAGGTACTCAAGGATCGCGCCTATGTGCGAACCGAGAAGAACCGGTTCTTTGCCGAAGAATCAGGACGGTTGCTGACCGCTTTCCTCGAACGATTCTTCGAGCGTTACGTTGCGTACCAGTTCACCGCAGGCATGGAGGACGAGCTCGACGACGTGTCGGGCGGGCGCGCGATGTGGAAAGACGTGCTGCGGGCGTTCTGGCGCGACTTCAAGCCCAAGTCCGACGAGGTGATGGACAAAAAGCCGAGCGAGGTGACCGCCGAACTCGACGTGTTCCTGCAGGATTACTTGTTCCCGCCGCAGGCCGATGGAGCCGATCCCCGCGTTTGTCCCAAGTGCGGCGTCGGGCGGTTGTCGCTGCGTGGCGGGCGCTATGGCGCATTCGTCGCTTGCTCGAACTATCCCGAGTGCAAGTTCACGCGCAAGTTTGCCCAACCGGGTGGTGCAGGCGAAGGCGGCGCTGGCGAGGATGAAGGGCTGGGCACGGACCCTGTCACCGGGCTCGACGTATTCCGTCGGACCGGTCGTTTCGGGCCTTATGTCCAGTTGGGCGATGGCAAGGAAGCCAAGCGTGCATCGATCCCCAAGGACATCGGCGAGCTGGATCTGGAGTGGGCGCTCAAGCTGCTCGGGTTGCCACGCGAAGTGGGCGTGCATCCGGAATCAGGAAAAAATATTACAGCATCCATAGGGCGTTACGGGCCATATCTCGCCCATGATGGTAAGTATGCGCGGCTGCGTTCCACCGCCGAAGTGTTCGAGACGGGCATGAATGCGGCAGTTGTGAAGCTGGCCGAAGCGGCGAGCGGCGCGGGTGCGCGCGGCAGTCGGACGGCGGCAGAGCCGCTCAAGCTGTTCGGCGCCCATCCGACCACGGGCGGCGAAATCAAGCTCCTCGCGGGGCGCTATGGCGCTTACGTCACCGACGGTACGACCAATGCGACCTTGCCCAAGGACAAACAGGCAGAGACGCTGACCGCGGCCGAGGCAATTGCGCTTATCGACGAACGCGCCGCCAAGGCTCCGGCCAAGGGCAAGAAGAAGTCGCCCGCGAAGAAGGCGCCCGCCAAGAAAGCCGCGCCCAAAGCCAAAGCAGCGGAAGCCGGCGAAGGCACTCCGGCAAAGAAAGTCGCGGCCAAGAAGGCGCCTGCCAAGAAACCTGCCGCCAAAAAGCCCGCTGCCGCCAAGGCCAAGGCTAACTGAGGAGCGGTCGCCTGCGCTTGCTCGGTTAGAGCGAGCGCAGGCGATAGAGCCCGAAACGGTGGGTGCCGAGCACGAAACCGGCATAGCGTTCGTAATCGCGCGCCAGAAACGCCTGCACGACCGCTCGTGACTGGTGGTTGGGTTGGTAGGGATCGCTCCATTCGCCGATCATCACCACGTCGGGTTGGCCGGTCATGATCCGCGCGATCTCACGGACCGGATCAGTTCCGATCGCGGGCGCCTCGGTCCATGTGTTGAGGTGCGTGGGAAAGGCGTAGCGCGTGGGAATCGGCGCGCCGACCATGCGGTAGAGCGCCGGATCTCCATCGTACATGTAGAAGCTGCGGCTGTGGACCTGCTGACGGATCAAACCCGTCAAGGCTTCCGCCTCGGTCGCGTTGCCGTGGTTCTTCAACTGGATGCCCATCACGATAAGCCCGCCCAGTGCCGCAGCTCCGAGCAGGAGACGTCCGATCCACCGCTCTCCCGGAATTGTCCGGGCAAGGGCGGGGGCGGCAAGTACGCATAGCGGCGGCAGCATCGGCGCGACGTAGTGATCGTACCACGTTCCGAACACCAGATAGCCCACAACCGCCGCCAGACCCCACATGCGTAACACATTGCGCGCGGCCAGGCTCTGCGGGACAGGCAGGCTCATCAGCCGGGGCGCCAGAAAGATGGCAAGCCAGAACGGGGTCAGCGCCAGTGTCTGATTGAAAAGCCGCAGCGTCGCTTCAGGACCATCGGGAAGCCGTTGGAAGATCGAGACGAAATTCGCCTGAATGAAGTCCGCGCCGTGCCCGATCGCCATGAAGGCGCAAAGCGCAAGCAGCGTAGGCAGCAGCGCCACTGCAACCCAAACGATCGCCATCCGGCAGATTAGCGCCACCGAGCGCCCATCGACCCACGCACGGGCCATGAGGATCAGGCCAAACGCGATCCCTTCGAACAGCACGCAATACTTGATCTGCATCGCGAGGCCGGCCAGCGCCATGACCACGCAGCCCCGCGCGAGCAAGCCGGTGGTTTCAGGCCGCTTCCAGATGTCGACCAGCACGAGCACGGCCATGGCCATGAGCAGGTTGTAGAACACCGGAGCCTGACCAAACGCGCAACTGAAGCCGGGCATCGCAAAAACATAGACCAGACCGGCCTGCCATGCGGCGGTGGGAGGCGCGATCTTGCGCGCCAGCCGTTCGATCACCAGCGCAGTTGCAGCGGTACTGGCGATGCCGAACAATTGGTACGACAGCACCGGATCGATCGGCACCAGCAGGAAAAGCCGGTAGAGCACGAACAGCCCGACCGGTTTGCGATCCCATATGTCGACGAAGGGCAGCGCCCCATGCGCCCAACGGTCAGCAACCAATAAGTAGAATTGCTCATCGACGTGAACGAGTGGGTTGCCGATAAGCATGAATCGGAAAGCCAGTGTCGCCGCCGCATAGAATGCGAACAGGGTTGCAGCGGCAGGCCAAGTGCCCGTCTGCGAGGCGGTTCGAATGCGGGGCGGCAGGTGAAGCTTTCCGGCGCCTTTCGGCACGACTAGGACACCGGCGGTTTCGGTCATTCATGCACTCCAACGAAGTGTTCTTCGCGAAACAAACGCAGCGCACGTTCGTTCCCTTCGCGCGGGTTACCTTCTTCGTTGGGGAGTGGGTGTGAGGCAGCGTGGGGCAAATAACCCGGGGCCCCGCGGCAGTTTGGCCCCCGCCCTACAGGGGGGGGGGGGTGGGCCTGGTTCTAAAACGGCGGGGCGCCCTGGGTTATTTGCCCCACGCTGCCTAAGCCGCTGCAAGGCCGCAGAGTTTTCGTTATGAAGTTATCGTTGTGAATGCAATTGCGCGGCCACCGCTGCCAGTTCGTCTTGCGGAACGATGATGGTGCCTCGGCGGGGCTGATCCAGATCGAGAATCACCACGAAGGCTGACGCCAGAAGCGCGAGCAACAGGCTTGCACCGACAAGTCCCGAGCCGTGCTTGTGCGCATGGGCGCTGCCCAATACCCCCGCTGCGGCAAGGCAATAGAGGCCAAGCAGGACCAGAACTTCGCCGGGCAGGTGCGCCTGCCGTGCGGCATGGCGCATCGTGGCGGCATCGCCCATCGCGCTGTAGGACTGCGCCAGCAGCGGTGTGCGTGTGTCAGGCGGACCGCTGCGCAGGATCGCGAACAGGTCTTTGCCAAATCGCGCACGCTGCGCGTTGCCTTCGTTCCAGCGGATCTGCCAAGCTGCATCGTCCGCCGTGTTCCCCACCGCGACACGGATAGCCGCATATTCGGCAAGGCCCGGCTTGAGCGAGCGTGTCTCCTCGCTTGAAAGCAGCGCAAGGTTTGTGTCCATGGTGCTTATCGCATTGGCCTCGGCAACCACCAGCCGCCGCCGTTCCTCGAAACGGCCGATGGCAAGGCTGAGCGCAAAGGCCATGAGCAGCGCGAGCAGGCCGAACATCCCCGAAAGCACCGGATTGTCGAGCGGGTTTCCGGCATGATGCGCCGCCCAGTTGCGGCCGAGCAGATAAGCCACGACCATCGCCAGCAACAGCAGCGCGCCGGTCAAGGGCAACGACCAGGGCTCCAGCATCAGTCCTGCCTCATGCAACATGTCGGTCATTTGACCCAGTCGAGCCCGATCTCTTCATAGATCTCGCGGCTTTCGGCCCAGTTTTCCTCAACCTTCACGTGCAGGAACAAGTGGACCTTGACGCCTAACAGGGTGGCAAGTTCCTTGCGCGAAGCCTCGCCGATGGCTTTGAGCTTCGATCCGCCCTTGCCCAGCACGATGCCGCGCTGGCTGTCGCGCGCGATGACGATCTGCTGGTGGATCTCGATCGAGCCATCGGCGCGATGCTGATAGCTTTCAGGTCGCACCGCACTGTCATAGGGCAGTTCGTCGTGGAGTTGGCGATAGAGTTGCTCGCGGGTGATCTCGGTCGCCAAAAGCCGCTCCGAGGCGTCCGACACCTGATCTTCGGGATAGTGCCACACGCCTTCGGGCATCAGCGAGGCCAGCCGGGTCTTGAGTTCGGCCACGCCGTCGCCGGTCAGCGCGGAAACGAAGAACACTTCGTCGAAATTGCCCGCAGGGGACAGTTCTTCGGCCATGACCAGCAATGGCTCCTTGGCCGTCGAATCAACCTTGTTGAGCACAAGGATCTTGCGCTCGGGCCGGTCTTTCAATCCTTCGAGGATGCCTTCGAGGTATTCGCGCTTCTTCTTGCGCGCATCGACCACCAGCAGGATCGCGTCGGCTTCGTGTGCGCCATCCCATGCCGCACTGACCATCGCCCGGTCGAGCCGTCGCTTGGGCTCGAACAGGCCGGGGGTATCTGCCAGAATGATCTGCGTGCGCCCTTCGAGCGCGATGCCCATCAACCGCGCGCGGGTCGTTTGCGCCTTGGCCGAGACGATCGCGACCTTCTGGCCGACCAGTGCGTTGACCAGCGTGGATTTGCCCGCATTGGGCGCCCCCAGCACAGCAACAAGGCCGCAGCGGTCGGGAGCTTGGTTGGTGGCTTCGGTCATCCGTATGCTTTCATGAAATCGCGGGCGGCACTCGTTTCGGCCTCCTGCTTGCTGGAGCCGCGCGCTTCGGCTTCGCCCACGCCATTGACGGCGACCTTGACGACGAACACGGCGGCGTGGTCGGGCCCTTCACGGCTGACCAGAGTGTATATCGGGGGTTTGCGACGGTTGCCAGCCGCCCATTCCTGCAGCGCGGCCTTGGGATGCTTACGCTGCCCGGTGCCCCCGGCGAGCGGCGCCGCCCAGACACGGCGCACCATGGCGCGCGCCGCTTCATATCCGCGCTCGACGAACAGCGCGCCGATCAGCGCTTCCATCACGTCACCCAGAATGTTGTCGCTGTTGGCGCCGCCATCGTCGCGGGCCTGCTTGCCCAGCCGGATGTGCAGCGGGATGCCCAGCTTGCGCGCCAGATCGGCACACGTCTCACGCGAGACGAGCGCGTTGAGCCGCTGCGAGAGCTTGCCCTCGGGCCCCTCGGCGCGCTCGTGCAGCCATTCGCCGATGGCCAGACCCAGCACGCGGTCGCCAAGGAATTCGAGCCGCTGGTAATCGCGCGGCTCGCCCATCGAGCCATGGGTGAGTGCTTCGCACCACAAGGCGGGATTGGCCGGGGCAAAGCCCGTCAGGTGTTCAAGATAGGCCGCTGTCGGCGCGGCCAGCGTGTCAGGACCGGCGGGCTTGGTCAGAACGTCCCCCCGATGCGGTTCCAGCGCGCTGCGGTGAACCACGTCCAGGGCAGGAACCAGTTGGCGCTGCCATCGGTCGACCACATCACGATGGTGGCGCGGCCGACAAGGTTTTCCTGCGGGACGAGACCGATACCCTGACCTTCGATCGCGGGGAAGCGGCTGTCCATCGAGTTGTCGCGGTTGTCGCCCATCAGGAACAGGCGGCCTTCGGGAATGACCACCGGCGCGGTATCATCCTGCGGACGATAGCCAAGGTCGAGCACGTTGTACTGCTTGCCTTCGGGCAGCGTCTCGCGGAACTGGGGGTAATGGCAGGTGGCCGTGCCATCCTTCTCCTCGACCTCGAAATCGGGCGTCAGGCAATTGGTATTGGCCGAAACCGCGATGACGAAGTCGGCAATGCGCTCCTTCTTCACCGGCTTGCCGTTGATGTGCAGCACGCCGCCGATCATCTGGATGGTATCGCCCGGCAGACCGATCACGCGCTTGATGTAATCGACATCGTTGCCTGGCGGAGCCTTGAAGATGGCGACGTCGCCGCGCTTGGGCTGGGCTGCGAACCAGCGACCGGGGACCAGCGGCAGGCTGAACGGCAGCGAGTATTTCGAATAGCCATAGGGCCACTTCGCCGCGAGCAGGTAGTCGCCGTTTTCCAGCCGGGGGAGCATCGATTCCGACGGAATGTTGAACGGCGAAAAAATGAAGCTGCGGAAGATCGCAACGACCAGCACCAGCTTGATGAGAAAGACAGGAAAGCTGTCCTCCTTCTTCTGCGGTTTGGCTGGCTTGCCGACAGGAGTCGCGAGCGACGGGGCGGCAGCGGGCGCGTTTTCGATAGGATCGCTCATGGTCGCGGTCATGTGAAGGGCAAAGCCTCTCGTCAAGCAGGAAGTGCCGCATGATATGGCCGCGCGCATAGCTTTGCACGGACGTTGGTCGAACAATGGCAACGCTTGGCGGATAAGAAAGGAGCGGGCATGTAGCGCCTCGCTGCAGTTGCGAAAGGACAAGACGCGATGACCGAACAGCTCGAAAGCCTTTGGCAGGAACTTGAAGGCCTTGAAACTCCAACGCTTTCAGAGCTTTTTGGCGATCCGGGCCGGTTGGCGCGCTATGCCCGCGATCTTGACCTGCCCGGCGGGCCGATTCGGTTCGACTGGTCCAAGACCCATCTTTCGCCCGCGATCGAGGGCATATTGGAGAAGATCGCCGCGGCAACCGATTTTGCCGGACGCCGGGCGGCGCTGTTCGCCGGCGAAAAGATCAACAACACCGAAGGCCGCGCCGCCGAACACAGCGCCGAGCGCGGCATCGGCGCAACCAACGCCGTGGTCGAGGCCGAAGCGCTGCACGCCCGCATGAAGGGTCTGGTCGAGGCGATCCACGAAGGCCTGCTGGGCGAGGTCAAGAGCCTGATCCATATCGGCATCGGCGGATCGGCCTTGGGCCCGGCGCTGGCCATCGACGCGCTCGGTCGCGACGACACGCTGGTGAACGTCCATGTCGTCTCCAACATCGACGGTTGCGCGCTTGAAGCCGCTATGAAGGCCTGCGATCCGGCGACAACCCTGATTGCACTGGCCTCCAAGACTTTCACCACGACCGAGACGATGACCAATGCGGCCTCGGCGCTCGACTGGTTGCGCGAAGGCGGGGTCGACGATCCCTTCGGTCGCGTCGTCGCGTTGACCGCCGCCCCCGACAAGGCAGTGGAATGGGGCGTGGATGAAACACGCGTGCTGCCGTTCTCAGAGACCGTCGGCGGACGCTATTCGCTGTGGTCATCGATCGGCTTTCCTGTCGCGTTGGCGCTGGGCTGGGACGCGTTTCAGGCATTCCTCGATGGCGCGGCGGCCATCGACCAGCATTTCATCGACACGCCGCTGGCCGAAAACGTGGTCGTGCGCGCGGCCTTTGCCGATTTGTACTATACGCAAGCCTGCGGCACCCAGACCCGCGCGGTGTTCGCCTATGACGAACGTC
The DNA here is from genome assembly GCF_020404405.1 of Novosphingobium sp. FKTRR1. Lineage (GTDB taxonomy): Bacteria > Pseudomonadota > Alphaproteobacteria > Sphingomonadales > Sphingomonadaceae > Novosphingobium. The sequence goes on from NZ_JAIZDA010000004.1 coordinate 266,720, forward strand.
TGGCATTGCTGCCCGACTACCTCCAGCAGCTCGAGATGGAATCGAACGGCAAGCGGGTAAAGGCCGACGGTACCCCGCTCGGACGGCCCAGTGCGCCGATCACGTGGGGCGGCGTGGGCACCGATGCGCAGCACGCTGTGTTCCAGTTGTTGCATCAGGGCACCCATCTGATCCCGGTCGACTTTCTGGCGGTAAAGATCCCCGGTCACGACCTTGATCCGCTGCACCACCAGATCCTGTTGTCGAACTGCTTTGCCCAAGGCGCGGCGCTGATGGCGGGCAAGGCGGCCGATGCGGGCGACGCGCTTGGCGGCGCGCGCGCCTATCCGGGCGACCGTCCTTCGGCGACGATTCTGGCTGACGACCTCAACCCTGCCACGCTGGGCGCGCTGATCGCGTTCCACGAGCAGCGCACGTTCGTTTCTGCGATGCTGCTGGAGATCAACCCGTTCGACCAGTTCGGCGTCGAACTGGGCAAGGCGATCGCCAAGCAGATTGACGCGGGCGGCGGCGAGGGTTTCGACCCTTCGACCGAGGCCCTGCTGGCGGCTGCCGGGATCGGCGCGGCAAACGCCTGAATACCAATGGGCCGTAACCGGGATTTTCCGGTTACGGTCCGCTGCTTTTGCGCAATAGCACTGGCGCAAGTCCCGCTCGCTCCCATATGAGGCGCTCTGAAGGAGCGAGGCATGAGCGAAGCGGCTTGGGACTACGATCTGTTTGTCATCGGAGCGGGATCGGGGGGCGTTCGCGCCAGCCGGATCGCGGCGGCGCATGGCGCGCGTGTGGCCGTGGCCGAGGAGTTCCGCGTTGGCGGGACTTGCGTGATCCGCGGCTGCGTGCCCAAAAAGCTGCTCGTCTACGGCTCGCACTTTGCCGAGGAACTGCAGGACGCGGCCAACTATGGCTGGACGGTCGAGAAGATGACGTTCGACTGGGCAAAGCTGCGCGATGCCGTGCTCAGGGACGTCGATCGCCTCAACGCGGCCTACACCTCGACGTTGGAAAGCAACAAGGTCGAGCGCTTCCTTGAACGCGCCACCGTCGTTGGTCCCAACACCGTGCGCCTGGCATCGGGGCGCGAGATCACCGCCAAGTATATCCTGATCGCCACTGGAGCCTGGCCGGTGAGGCCTTCGTTTCCGGGGGCGGAGCATGCGATCACCTCGAACGAGGTGTTCCATCTCGAAACCCTGCCCAAGCGGGTGGTCATCGCCGGTGCGGGCTACATCGCGCTCGAATTCGCCGGAATTTTCAATGCGCTGGGCTGTCACGTAACAGTGGTCAACCGTAGCGAGACGTTGCTGCGCGGGTACGACGCGGCGCTGCGCGACCGCTTGCTCCAGATCACCATGGCGCGCAGCATCGAATACAAGTTCAACTGCCCGTTCGAGCGGGTGGAAAAGCGCGAGGATGGCTCGCTGGCGATCCATCTGGGCGGCCAGACGCAGGCGCTCGAAGCCGATGTGCTGCTGGTCGCGACCGGCCGCCGTCCCAAGACCGATGGGCTCGGGCTTGAAGATGTCGGGGTGGAACTTGGCGAAAAGGGTGAAGTGCTGGTCGATGCGACCGGTCGCACCAACGTGCCGAGCATCTATGCCGTGGGCGACGTTACCGATCGCGTGCAACTGACCCCGATCGCCATCCGTGAAGGGCAGGCCTTCGCCGACCGCGTGTTCGGTGGGAAAGACACCAGGATCTCGTATGACTGCATCCCCAGCGCGGTGTTCTCGCAGCCACCGCTGGCCGCTGTCGGGCTGACCGAAGGCGAGGCGCGCAACCGTTACGGCTCGGTCAAGGTCTATACTTCGGACTTCCGACCAATGAAGAACATCTTCGGGCATCGACCCGAGCGCGGATTGTACAAGATGGTGGTCGATGCGGCGTCCGACCGGGTGCTGGGCATCCACATGATCGGACCCGAAGCGCCCGAGATTCTGCAGGCTGCTGCGATTGCGGTAAAGGCCGGGCTGACCAAGGCCGCCTTTGACGATACCGTCGCGTTGCACCCCTCAATGGCTGAGGAGCTGGTGCTACTCAAATAAGGTTGCAACTCGCAACCTTTCGCGTAAGCTGGCCCTTGATAATTTCAGGGGGAGTGAACGGCGATGCAGCTTGCAGGCAAGGTGGTGCTCGTCACCGGCGGCACCGACGGGATCGGTTTGAGGCTTGCACGTGCGTTACGTGACGCTGGGGCGAAGGTGACGATGACCGGGCGGACGGCGGCGCGTATTGCCGCCGCGCAGGCCGAAGGCTTCGAAGTCCTGCCTGCCGATCTTGCCGGGCCCGACGGTGTCGCAGGGCTGTTGGCCGCGATCTCCGGTCGCCAATTCGATGTGCTGGTCAACAATGCCGGGATGGGGGGCACCCATGACTTTCGCGAGGGCGCGCCCGTGGCCGATGAGGACGAGCGCACGCTCTACCTCAATCTCCATGCGCCGATCCGCCTGATCGCGGGGATGATCCCTGCGTTACGTGACCGGCCCGAGGCGATGATCGTCAACGTCACCTCGGGGCTCGCGATTGCACCCAGCACCGGTGCGCCCGTCTATTGCGCGACCAAGGCGGCCTTGCGCAGCTATACCCAGGCGCTGCGCTCGCAGCTGAAGGACACGCACATCCATGTGCTTGAGGCGCTGCCCCCCGTGGTCGATACCGCGATGACCGCGGCCCGCACCGGTAGCAAGCTGTCGCCAGAGGAATGCGCACGCCAGATCGTGGCGGCAATGCAACGTAACGCGACCGAGGCCAACGTCGGCATCGTCCGGATTTTGGCAATTCTGAACAATCTTGCACCCTGGCTGGTCCGACGCATCATGCTTTCGTTCTGACCTGGCGCAACCTGAGGAGACGCTCATGACCAAGACCGTTCTGGTTACCGGCGGCAGTGGCTACATCGCCGGGTTCACGATCCGCCAGTTGCTGGCAGAAGGCTGGACCGTGCACGCCACCGTGCGTAGCCTGGCCAAGGAACCCGTTTTGCGTCAGTTGCTTGGCGGGACGGCAGAGACGCTGAAGGTGTTTGCCGCCGACCTCACCTCCGACGCCGGATGGGAGGCTGCGGTGGCCGGATGCAGCCACGTCGCGCACGTCGCTTCGCCGTTTTCGACCAACGCCCCCAAGCACGAGGATGACCTGATCGTGCCCGCGCGTGAAGGCGTGCTGCGCGCGTTACGTTTCGCGCGCGATGCAGGTGTCGTACGGTTCGTCCAGACCTCGTCAGTGGCCGCGATCGCCTATGGCCATGGCAAGGGTGTGCACCGGTTTACCGAAAAAGACTGGACCGATGTCAACGGTCCCGATGTCTATGCCTACGTCAAGTCCAAGACGATCGCCGAGCGCGCCGCGCGCGACTGGATCGCGGTCGAAGGCGGAGCGATGGAGTTCGTTTCGGTCAACCCGTCGGCGGTGCTTGGGCCAGTCTGGAACGATGACTTCTCCGCGTCGATCGAGGTGGTCAAGCAGCTTCTGTCTGGCGCGCTACCGGGCTGTCCGGATATCGGCTTCGGCATCGTCGATGTGCGTGACGTTGCGGACCTGCACGTGCGCGCGCTGACTGCGCCGGGCATCGCGGGTGAGCGCTTCATCGCGGCCGGGCCTTTCCTCAAGCTGATCGACGTCGCGCGCATCCTCAAGGAGCGGTTGCCGCAACAGTCGCGCAAGGTTCCGACGCGCGGCCTGCCCGATTGGCTGGTGCGGTTTTCCGCGCTGTTCAACCCGATGATCCGACAGATCACCGGCGAACTGGGCAATATTCGCGATGCCAGCGCCGATCATGCCTTTGTCGTGCTGGGCTGGAAAACCCGCCCGCCCGAAGACTCGATCGTCGATTGCGCGCGCAGCCTGATCGAGCGCGGGGTGGTCAAAGTATAGCGTTACGTTACGACAGGCGTTGGGGGTGCCGGGGGAAGGGGGAACGGGTTCAGATCCCGGCGTACCATTGGTAGCCGCGGTTATCCTCCCAGAAGCCGCCCTTGCCGCCGGCAATGCCGTCCAGCGCAGCGACAGCCTCGATCCGCATCACGTACTTGGCCTGCTTGTAGCCCAGTTGCCGTTCTACCCGCAGTCGCAAGGGTGCGCCGTGCCCGATGCTGAGCGGCTGGCGGTTGAGGCTGTGCGCCAGAATCGTCTGCGGGTGGAAGGCGTCGACCATGTCGATGCTCTCGTAATAGGGTTTGCCTTCCAGCGTGTCGGCGCAGTGGAACACGATGTAGCGGGCGTTACCCGACAGCCCGACCTGCCGCAGCAGAAGCCCCAAAGGCACCCCGCTCCATTCTCCGATAGCGCTCCAGCCTTCGACGCAATCGTGCCGCGTGATCTGCGTTCGCGCAGGCGCAGCACGCAGATTCGCAAGGGAAAAACGCGAAGGCTTGGCGACCATGCCACCGACTTCCAGCCGCCAATCGGCAAAGCCGTTGGCGACGTGCGCGGCGTAGCCACCATCGTTGGGACTGCGGGTGCCATTGACGCGAAACACTGGCGACAGGTCGGCGCGGGTGAACTCGGGCGCAAGTGCATGGCGGTCCGTTACGAGACGCTGCGCGCTCATCGTTGCCTTCTCGCCCAAGGTCAGCACGCGCTTGACGGTGGGCGATGCGGTGATCCGGTCGCACCCTGCCAGCAGCAGGCCACCCGTTCCGATCAGGGCGTTGCGGCGGGTGATCAGTGGTGAGGTCATGGGCGGCGCTCCGCAGGTAGGCGATACCAGCCGGTAATGATGCTGCGCAACTCGTTCACCGGCCCGGCCAGCAGGACCATCAGCAGGTGCACCACGATGAACAGCGCGAAACCGGTCGCGCACAGAAAGTGGATCGAGCGCGCCGATTGCCGACCGCCAAATACTTCCAGCAGCCATGGCCACGCGGCGTTGAGCGCGGGTGACATCGTCAATCCTGTCAACACGATCAGCGGCAGGAGCACGAACAGGACCGAGAGGTAGGCCAGTTTCTGCACGGGATTATAACGCCGTGCCGCGGCCCCCGTGGGGAAGCGCAGCCGGGCGTGCTGCTTGATATCGTGCCACAGATTGCGCGGCTTCGCCTCTTCGGACGTCAACAGAAGATCATCCTGCAAGTGTCTTGAAAAAATGGCATAAATCAGAAATGCGATCCCGCCCAGAACCAGCAGCCAGGCAAAGAAAAAGTGCCATTCACGCGCTATCGTCAGGCTGTAGCTTGATGGGATCGTGACCAGCGGCGGGAACGCCTCTGCGGTCCCCATCGCATGGCCAAGCACCCCGGTCGTCGGAATCTCAGTCCCGAGCAGGTTGAGGTAGCCGTTAACGCCATGATGCCCGATCTCAAGCCACGCAGGGTCTGGATTGGCGCCGAATTTGCCCCAGTAAAGCCGGGGATGCGCGTTGAAGATCATCATCCCGCTCATCAGCATGATGAAGATGCAAAGGGCGTTCAGCCAGTGCCAAAGCCGGACCGGCAGCTTCGTCCGATAGACCAATGCTCGTTCGGCCATGCCACATCTCCCCGCGCTGCGTCACAGTGCCACCGTGCTGACCCGATCGCCAGCACTAAGCTTAGTTCGGAACAAGTCGCGCGGAAGTTACACTGCGATGCGCCGCTTTTGCGTGACGTTACGCCTGCCCTGCCAGCTCGCGGCGGGTAAATCGCCGTGTCTGAGCAGCACGCTGGCTCGATCGCGGCACCGGCCGCAGGGCGCGCAATGCCGCGCGCACGATCCACATCAGCTTGCGCCGATCGCTCACCACGGTGCGGTTGTCCCAAGCTTGCGCACCCCGCTTTTGCACCGCGCGCGCGATCTCGCCATAGATTCCCGCCGCCGAAAGGATTGCCCAACGCTGGCGAAAGCGCAAACGGGCTGCGCCCAGCCGAGCCGAACACTCGTGCGCATGGGCCAGTTGGCACAGTCGCGTGACAGCCGACACCAACCCTGCGCGATAGGGTGGTTTCATCTGCTCGCCGGGAGGAATTCCGTTTTCCGCCAACCACTCAGCCGGTACGTAACACCGCGCGGCGCGGTCGTCCTCGGCCACGTCGCGGGCAATGTTGGCAAGCTGAAAGGCAAGGCCAAGGTCGCCCGCGCGCTCCAGCGTCTCGTCATCGCCGGGGGAAACACCCATGACCACCGCCATCATCACACCGACCGCTCCGGCAACGTGCCAGCAATAACGCATCAGGTCGGCCTCGCTACGCGGTTGCCAGTCGGCCACGTCGAGCGCGAAGCCGGCGATCACGTCCTCGGCCATCGCCAGGGTCAGGCCGGTCTCGCGGGCGACAAGCCCCAGCGCGTCGAACGCCACGTCGCCTGTCGGTACGCCGGCAAAGGCTTGCGAGGTCAATCGGCGCACCGTTACGAGACGGTCGTCGACATCCTCGGGCCGGGTCAGTTCTCCGCCAAGCTCCTGCCCGTCGATCAGATCGTCACAGGCCCGGCACCAGGCGTAAAGCAACCACACCCGTTCGCGCGTGGTCCGGTCGAACAGGCGGCTGGCCGCGGCAAAGCTCTTCGATCCCTTGCGGATGGTCTGCTCGGCGGCATCAACCAGGCTCTGGCGCGTGTCCATGGCCGCAACGTTACAACTGGTTCGCGCTCATGGCAAAGACCGGTGTATGCGGTTGGTGCGCCGCCATCCGATCCAGCAGCGCTTCAATGGAAGAATCGGCGATCAGGATGCCCGCATGTGCCTCACGCACGAAGCCGGTGTCGATCATCGTGCGATTGAACGCGAGCAGATGGTCGAAGAAGCCGAATGCGTTCAGCAGGCCGACCGGCTTGGCGTGATAGCCAAGTTGCGACCAGCTTGCCGCCTCCCACAACTCGTCCATCGTGCCGACCCCGCCGGGGAGGGTAAGGAACCCGTCCGATAGATCGGCAAACGCCTGCTTGCGCGCATGCATTCCCGTTACCACACGCAGTTCGGTGCAGGCCGGATTGGCGATTTCGGCATTGGCGAGCGCTTCGGGGATCACCCCGATGACCTCTCCACCCGCACCCAGCGCGCCATCAGCCAGCGCGCCCATCAGTCCGCGCTTGCCGCCACCATAGACCACGCCGATCCCCCGCTGGGCGAGCACGCCGCCCACATCTCTGGCGAGCGCAACGTAACGCGGATCGGCGGGGCTGGCCGACCCGCAGTAAACGGCAAGCCGACGGAACGTTCGGACGGTCAAGCAAGATCCTCGATCATCAGCTTGGCTGTCGCCTTGGCGCTGCCGACAACACCGGGAATACCTGCGCCGGGATGAGTGCCTGCGCCAACCAGATAGAAGTTGCGGATGGCATCATCGCGGTTGTGCGCGCGGAAGAACGCCGATTGCGTCAACAGCGGTTCAAGGCTGAACGCGCTGCCCAGATGCGAGGAAAGGTCGGTCTGAAAGTCGCTGGGAGCGTAGTGGAACTTGGTCACGATGCGACTGTGGATGTCGGGGATCAGGCGCCGCCCGACCTCGTCCAGAATGCGCTTTTCGAGCAGCGGGCCCACCTCGTTCCAATCGACCGGCAGCTTGCCCATATTGGCGACCGGCACCAGCGCGTAGAACGTGCTCTTGCCTTCGGGCGCGACCGAGGGGTCGGTGACGCTGGGGTGGTGCAGGTAGATCGAGAAGTCCTCGGGCAGCACGCCATGCTTGTAGATGTCGTCGAGCAGCCCCTTGTAGCGCGGGCCGAACAGGATCATGTGATGCGGAATTCCCGGCCAGGTGCCCTCGATACCAAAGTGCACGACGAACAGGCTCGGCGAAAACTTCTTTTTCTTGAGCGATTTGGCCCGGCGCTGCGCTTGCGGATTATCGGGCATCAGATCACGATAGGAGTGGACGATGTCACCGTTTGAGGCAACCGCGTCGAACGAGGCCTGCCAGCCGCTTTGCGTTTCGACCGCCGTCACGCGATCGCCCAGCGAGTGGATCTTGGTGACCGGATCGCCGATGCGCGCTTCGCCGCCGATCCGCTGGAAATGGCGCAGCATTCCAGCGATCAGTTGGTTGGTGCCGCCGCGCGCCCACCATACGCCGCCGTCTTTTTCCAGCTTGTGGATCAGCGCGTAGATCGCACTGGTGGTCATCGGGTTGCCGCCGACCAGCAGGCTGTGGAAACTGAACGCCTCGCGCAGTTTCTCGTTCTCGACATAGCTCGAGACGACCGAGTAAACCGAGCGCCAAGCCTGATAGCGCGCCAGCGCGGGCGCGGCACGGATCATGCTGGCAAAATCGAGGAAGGGCACCGACCCAAGCTTGACGTAGCCTTCGCGGAAGACGCCGGCTGAGTAGTCGAGAAACGCGTCGTAGCCCGCAACGTCACGCGGGTTGAGCTTGGCAATTTCGGAACGCAGGACCGCTTCGTCGTTGGAATAGTCGAAGTTGGTACCGTCGGGCCAATTGAGCCGGTAGAACGGCATCACCGGCATCAGGTCGACATCCTCCGAAATGTGATGCCCGCTGAGTGCCCAGAGTTCTTCAAGGCATGGCGGGTCGGTAATCACCGTTGGCCCGGCATCGAACGTGAAGCCATCGCGCTGCCAGTGATAGGCGCGGCCACCCGGCTTGTCGCGGGCCTCGATCACGGTGGTGGCGATACCGGCCGACTGTAGCCGGATGGCCAGCGCGAGGCCGCCGAAACCGGCGCCGATCACACATGCACGTTTCATCAATGCTCCTGTCGTCGCGGATGTTGCAAGGGTGCAGGGCGGTTGCCGAGCCCGCTGATCACGCCGATGGCGCGCCCCAGCGGAACCGGCGGTTTGCCCGCAAGCACCCGCACTTTGTCCAATAGCGTTGGTTGACCGGCGTAGAAGCGCTCGATCAATCGGGAATCGAGCCGATAGAACCGTTCAAGCACTCGGTAGCGCTTGTCAGGATCGGCTGCTGCGAACAGCATGGCGGTCAGCATTCGAAAGAATGATCCTTCTTTCCAATGCTTTGACGACCATCGTTGAGAAAAATCCGCAAGTCCGTTCGAAGTCAGATCGATACGATCGGCCAGCGCGAGGGCAAAGCGGACAGCGTCGGGGACCGAATAGCTGGTAAGCGGGTGGAACAGTCCGGCGCGGGTGCCGGCGCGAGGCATATCGCGCCCGGACTGCGGCCACAATGTATCGAAATCGCCACCGGCAACGACAGGCAGGACGCCCTGTTCTTCCGCCACCACTTGCGCCACGGCCCATCCCTGACTTTCGGCGTAGGCCAGCACGCGCTGGCGCAACGACGTCACATCAAGCGCCGGGCCGTCGGCATAATAGGTGTCTTCGACAAAGACTTCGGTGGCATTGAAGGGCAGGCTGTAGACGAAACGATAGCCATCGTGCTGGTCGACAGTAGCGTCCATCACGATTGGTCGGGTCAACAAGTGGGGGCGATACAACTTCAGGTGAAGTCCTACAAACTTCTGCCAACCACCTTTGAATGCAGAGAAATCCTTCAAACCTCGGGTATCGATCACGGCATCTGCGGCAAATCGTGAACCATCAGCCAGCCGAACCTCACGCGGGGTGGCGGACACGACCGTGGCATTGCAGTGGATCGCGTCAGCAGGAAGCGTTGCGCGCAGCGTTGCATCGAGCCGGGCCGACGTCATCGTTGCATAGGGCGTGTCTAGCTGCCGGGAATGGGCCGGGAAGCGCACGTCGTACCCTTCCCACCGGGCAGTGACGAGCGGTGCAAGCAAGGCCTCTGCACCTGGCTGGAGATCGGTGTCGAACACCGACCACACATGGTTGCCGCCAAGCGCCGGTGCCGCTTCGAGGATGGACACCTTCAGGTCCGGCCGTCTGGCGGCCAACGCCAATGCGATCAGACCGCCCGACAGGCCGCCGCCAAGGATCGCTATGTCGCAGTGCTGCTCGGTCATCGAAATCCGGTTAGGCGCTCGTCCTGCCGGGCGCAACAAACCCTTTCGGGCCGGATGCGTTGCTGGCCATTGCCGAAGCGGGCCCGAGCGGTATCCAGCGGGCGGATTTTCATCGTCACCGCACGATTCCGCATTGCATTTTGATATGTATCAAGGATGATAACAAACGTTGCGACACCATGGCCGCAGGTCAAAAAGGCCGCCGGCCAGGCTGCAACGTAGCGGCATCAGGCCGGATCGCGGCAAGAGCGAACGAGGAGAGAGAGATGGCCCAAGGCGAAAACGCCGAGCATGTCGACGTGCTGATCGTCGGTGCAGGCATTTCAGGGATCGGTTCGGCCTATCATCTTCAGGACCAGTATCCCGAAAAGCGTTACGTTATTCTGGAAGGCAAGGACACTTTCGGCGGAACCTGGGAAACCCATAAGTATCCCGGTGTACGCTCCGATTCGGATCTCTACACTTTCGGCTATCGATTCAAGCCTTGGGTCGGCGCGCCGATCGCCAGCGCGCAGGCCATCCTCGACTACATGGGCGAGGTGATCGCCGAGAACGGGATCGACGCGCATATCCGCTATGGTCACTGGATCACGGCTTGTGCCTGGGACAGCGCCACCAATCTGTGGACCGTTACGGCACGGACCAATGACGGCGCTGAAAAGACTTTCACCGCCAACTTCCTTTGGATGTGCCAGGGCTATTATGACCACCATAAGCCCTACATACCCGCCGACTGGCAGGGGGTTGGCGACTACAAGGGCCAGTTTGTCCACGCCCAGCTGTGGGATCCGCAAACCGACTATGCCGGCAAGCGGATACTCGTGATCGGTTCGGGGGCCACGGCGGCCACGGTGATCCCGGCCTTTGCCGAAAAGGCGGCGCACGTCACCATGTTGCAGCGCTCGCCGACGTATTTCTATTGCCACCCCAACCAGAATGAGCTGGCCGATCGCTTGCGCCAGATCGGCATCGACGAACCGACGGTGCACCGGGTTGTGCGCGCGCAGATCATGCACGATCAGGCGGTGATGGACCAGCGCTGCGTCGATGAGCCCGATGTGGTGGCGGCCGAGCTGCGTGAACTTGCCAAAGTCTATGCGGGCGAGGATTTCGCGTTCGAACCGCATTTCAAGCCCAAGTATCGCCCATGGCAGCAGCGGCTTGCGTTCTGTCCCGATGGCGACCTGTTCCGCGCTGCGGCCGAGGGCAAGGCCACGGTCGTGACCGACACGATCGACCGCTTCACCGAGACCGGCGTGCTGACCAGTTCAGGCCAGTTGATCGAGGCGGACATCATCGTGGCGTGCACCGGGTTCCATCTGTCGGTGCTGGGCGACATTCCGTTCAGCGTCGATGGCAAGCCGGTCAACTGGGGCGATACCGTTACGTACCGGGGGATGATGTTCACCGGGGTGCCCAATCTGGTCTGGGTATTCGGCTATTTCCGCGCCTCATGGACGCTGCGCGTCGACTTGCTCGGCGACTTCGTTTGCCGCCTGCTGCGCCATATGGACGAGCACGGCTCGCATCGCGTTGAAGTGGCGCTGCGGCCCGAAGATGAAGGCATGGAAATCCTGCCGTGGATTGAACCGGAAAGCTTCAATCCGGGGTATCTCATGCGCGATCTGGCCAAGCTGCCCCAACGCGGCGCCAAGGACGAATGGCGGCACAACCAGAACTACTGGCTGGAACGCGACGCGATCCCGGCCATCGATCTGGACGCGCCCGAGTTCGTCTACGATGGTGTTCCCGCATCGGCAAAGGCTCTGGAAGCGGCCGAATAGTTCGCCGAAGCCTCACTACCCCCCCGGTCGGCGCGCCGGGGGGCATCCGATGATCTTTGAGTTCGGCATGCGGATTGAATGCCACCCGGCGATGGCGTAGCTTTCGAGCCCGGAGCTGCAGATTGGTCTCCGGAGGCCCGTGGTATGCGCATCGAACTGCAATATGCGCTGGCATTCTCGCTGGCCGCAGTGATCATCGTCGCGGGGTTCTGGCCAAGCTTTTACGCCGATCCGACGCAGAACGAGCCGTTCCGCACGGTGCATGGCCTATGGGCGACGGGTTGGCTGCTGATCATGGTGACGCAGCCCTGGCTGATTGCGACGGGCCGGTTCGGTTGGCACCGCCGACTTGGCGCCATCGCCCGACTGTGGTTCGCGGCGCTGGCCGTGTCGATCCTCGTCGCGGTATGGCGGATGCTGTCAGAGCCGCGCGGCGTGGGTGACGGGCTGACCGCGCGGCAAGCGGTCGGATTCGTCAACCTGGTCGGCCTTCCCGTGATCGTCGCGATGTTCGTTCTGGCGATCCGTGCAGCAAAGGCCGGGCGCATCGCCGATCATCGGCGCTATCTTGCTTGCGTTGTCGCGGTGATCCTGCCGACCGGAATGGTACGACTGGTCACTGCGATCACCGGCCAATTCAGTCCGCTGAACATTGCGGGCGTGGGGTTGCTGGTGGGACTGGTGATTCTGGCCATTGCCATCAGGGACCGCCTTGCCAGCGGGGTCTGGTTCAAGCCTTACTTATGGACCATTGCGGCTTCCGTCGGGCCACTGATGCTGGTGCCGCTGGTGATCGATGCGCCGCTCTGGCTGGGAATCGTCCGGCTTGTCGGCTATCCGGGGTAGGGTCGGCTATCCGGAGTATGGTATGCTCTACCGTCATGCCGCCTCGACTGCACGTCCCGGCACCGGCAGCGGGTTGCCGCGATCGCTGGCCCGCTTCTCCCCCCGCGCGATCTCGCGCTTCAGATCGCGGACATAGGCGTCGAAGTCCAACTGGATGGTGTGGCGCCTTGCCGCGTAGTACTGGCCGGTGTGGAATTTCTCGTCAGCGACGATCGTGTGCTCCATCGCATCGGGTGCGGGCAGCGCATACTTGCCCGCCAGATAGGCCGCGATCAGCTTGGATTGCTGTTCGGCAAAATTGACCAGAGTCGGCAGTGGTTGACCCAATCCGGCATAGAACAAGTCGGGCACGCCGGGTTTGATGATCCGCTTGAACAAAGGCGGCGGCCGATTGTCGGCATCAGCGCAAAACGCGGGATCGTCGAAGAACGGGAAACGAATGTCGTACCCCGTCGCCCAGACGATGACATCGACCTGCTCGCGGCTGCCGTCGGCAAACACGACGCTGTCGCCATCGAGCCGCTCGATTCCCGGCTTCATCGTCAAGTCGCCCGATCCGGCGCGCAGCAGGAACTCGCCCGAGACGGTGCCGTGGCTTTCGAACGGGGCGATCTCCGGCTCGGGCAGGCCGTAATCGCTCATCCGTCCGACCAGCTTCTTGACCATGCGGCCGCCCAGCCATTGCCGCAACCGCTTGGGCATCCAGGCCGGGGCGGGGTTCTTGTCGAGCGGCTGGCCCTGATAGTACTTCGGGAAGATCCAGACGCCACGCCGGGCCGAGACGAACAGCTTGGCGGCTATCGGTCGCTGCGAAAGCTCCGAAGCGATGTCCATCGCGCTGTTGCCCATGCCCACCACCAGCACGCGCTTGCCGACGCAGGCGACCGGCTCGAACGGGCTGCGATAGGCGTGGCTGTGGATCTGAGCGCCATCGAAGTGGCCGGGATACTCGGGGATGCGCGCGGCCCAATGGTGGCCGTTGGCGACCACCAGCGCGTCGTAGCGGCGGACCTCTCCGCTCGATAGTGCGATCTCCCAGCCACCGCCGGGTTGCCGCCGCGCTTTTTCGACCCGCGTGTTGAAGGTGATCGCATCGCGCACGCCGAAGTGATCCACATAGTCGTGGAAATATTGCAGCAGATTGGCGTGGTGCGGATAATCGGGCCATTCGGCTGGGACGGGAAAATCCTCGAACGCGAGCCGCCATTTCGATGTGTCGATATGCAGGCTCTGATAGCAGGCCGACATGCCGTTGGGGTTGTTGTAATACCAGTTGCCGCCGATGTTGTCGGAGGCTTCGAACTGGTCATAGGCAATGCCGTGATCCTTCAGCCGCTTGGCCACGGTAAAGCCCGAGCAACCGGCGCCGATGATGCAGACTTTGGGAAGTGCCATGTGCTTTATCTCCCCGTCAGTCTTGCACGAGATGGACCGGCATGGCGGTGAAGCCATGCAGGAACGGGCTGGCAAGGCGGGTGGGTGCGGCTTCGGGAATGACACGCAGCCGGCGCGTTGCCAATTCCTCGATCACCGTGGCGATCTGCACTTCGGCAAGGCGCGCCCCGACGCAGCGGTGGATGCCATGGCCAAAACCGACGTGTCGGCGGGCGTTTTCGCGCGTGACGTCAAAGCGTTCGGCGTCGGGAAACACGGCTTCGTCGCGGTTGCCCGAGATGTACCACAGCACGATCTTCTCACCCTCGCGGATCAATTGCCCGCCGATTTCGTGATCGCGCGTGGCCGTGCGGCGCATGTGCGTGACCGGCGATTGCCAGCGGATGATCTCTTGTGCGGCATTGGCGGCCAGCTTCGGATCGTCACGCAGCCGGTCCAACTCGGACGGATAGCGGTCGAGCGCCTCGATCAGGCCGCTGATCGAATTGCGTGTGGTGTCATTCCCGCCCACGATCAGCAGCGCGATGTTGGCGATCCGTTCAAGCGGCGACAGGCTGCCGAGCGCCTCGGAATGGACCATGCGGCTGAGCAGGTCATCACTGGGCGGCAATTGCCGACGCGCTTCAAGTTCGCGATCAAAGCGCTGGAGCATCTGCCCCATCTGGACCTGAAATTCGGCGCGATAGGCATCGTTGAGATTGTCTGCCGACACGCCGCTGGCCCAATCCGACCAGCGCTTGATATCCGCCCATTCCTCGAACGGCATGTCGAACAGGATGCACAACATGCCGATGGTGAGCGGGATCGAGACTCGATCGACCCAGTCGAAGCTTTCGCCGAGAGGCAGCGTTTCGATCAATCCACGCGCGCGGTCGCGCACCAGCCGGTCCAGCTTGACCATCTGGCTAGGCCCAAAGGCAGGCGCGATGACCTTGCGCTGCGCGGTGTGGATCGGCGGATCCTGCGCAATGAAATTGGGGAAGTCGGTGCCGCCTACGGTGTCGGCAATGGTGATATTGCCGCGTTCCCATGATGACGAGAACACGTCGGGTTGCAGTTCGATCTGCTGGATCAGATCGTGCGTCACCGCCGACCAGTAGCCGCCGAACGGGCTGTCCTGCCGCCAACTGAGCGGCATGTTGGCGCGCAACCAGGCAAAGGGATCACGCCAGGTGTTCTGCGTATAGAGCGCGTTCTCGCTGACGTCATAGGGGCTGATCGCACGGTCGTGCGCAAGCGTTGCCGTTGCCATGTTCCCACTCCAAGCGCCCGTCTTTGGCGACAGGCTTGCCGCAGAGTATGTTTAATCATTCGATTAAAGTCCAGAGGGTTTGCGATCACTAGCGCTGCCTTATGCGAGACTGTCTCGTGTTGCAGGTGGACGCCTGCCGTGAATGGCCGTAAAGCGATTCCATACCCCGGGGAGCCAGTGCTGGCTGAGAGGGGCTGGTCACGCAGCCCGACCCGTTGAACCTGAACCCGTTAGCACGGGCGGAGGGAGGGCTGGCCGCATTGCCTGCTGCACACTCCCGTTCGCCCCGTTGAAGGAGCGTGCGCATGGCCGACATCAATTCTCCGCTGGAAATCGGCGTCACTACCGGACCGATCCGGGGCAGCCGCAAGATCCACGTCGAAAGCCCGCGCTTTCCGGGGCTGACCGTGGCGATGCGCGAAATCAGCCTTGAGCCGTCATCGGGCGAGCCGCCGCTGCGGGTCTATGACACTTCGGGTCCGTACACCGACAGCAAGATGGCGATCGATATCGCCGCCGGTCTGCCGCAACTGCGCCGCGACTGGATTCGCGACCGCGGCGATGTCGAGGAATATGCAGGGCGCGCTACCCGGCCTGAGGACAATGGCCAGCTTGGGCCGGACCGGTCGGGCGGGGTGCCGCCGTTTCCCAAGGTGGTGCAGACCCCGCTGCGTGCAAAACCCGGGCACAACGTGTCGCAGATGCACTATGCGCGGCAGGGCATCATTACGCCCGAAATGGAATACGTCGCCATCCGCGAAAACCTTGGTCGCCGCCAGTTGAAGGAAGCGCTGGTCCGCGACGGGCAGGATTGGGGCGCTTCGATCCCCGATTACGTCACCGCCGAATTCGTGCGCGATGAAGTGGCGCGCGGCCGGGCGATCATCCCCAACAACATCAACCACCCCGAAAGCGAGCCGATGGCGATCGGGCGCAACTTCCTCGTCAAGATCAACGCCAACATCGGCAACTCGGCGGTGGCCTCGAACGTCGCCAACGAAGTCGACAAGATGGTCTGGTCGATCCGCTGGGGCGCCGACACGGTGATGGACCTGTCGACCGGGCGCAACATCCACGACACGCGCGAATGGATCTTGCGCAACAGCCCGGTGCCGATCGGCACCGTACCGATCTATCAGGCGCTGGAAAAGGTCGGCGGCATTGCCGAAGACCTGACCTGGGAAGTGTTCCGCGACACGCTGATCGAACAGGCCGAACAGGGCGTCGACTACTTCACCATCCACGCCGGTGTGCGCCTGCCCTACATTCCGCTGACCGCCAAGCGCGTGACCGGCATCGTCAGCCGGGGCGGCTCGATCATGGCCAAGTGGTGTCTGGCGCACCACAAGGAATCGTTCCTGTACGAACGCTTCGACGAGATCACCGAGATCATGAAGGCCTATGACATCGCCTATTCGCTGGGCGACGGCTTGCGCCCCGGATCGACCGCCGATGCCAACGACGAAGCGCAGTTCGCCGAGCTTTACACGCTGGGCGAACTGACCAAGCGCGCGTGGGAACACGACGTGCAGGTGATGATCGAGGGCCCCGGACACGTGCCGATGCACAAGGTCAAGGAGAACATGGACAAGCAGCTTGCCGCGTGCGGCGAAGCGCCGTTCTACACCTTGGGGCCGCTGGTTACCGACATCGCACCCGGTTACGACCACATTACCAGTGGTATCGGTGCGGCGATGATCGGTTGGTTCGGCACCGCCATGCTGTGCTATGTCACGCCCAAGGAGCACCTTGGCCTGCCCGATCGCGATGACGTGAAGGTCGGCGTGGTCACCTACAAGCTGGCCGCCCACGCCGCTGACCTTGCCAAGGGTCATCCCGCCGCGCGTCTGCGCGACGATGCGCTGAGCCGGGCCCGCTTCGACTTCCGCTGGCGCGACCAGTTCAACCTGTCGCTCGATCCCGATACCGCCGAACAGTACCACGACCAGACGCTTCCGGCAGAGGGCGCCAAGACCGCGCACTTCTGCTCGATGTGTGGCCCCAAGTTCTGTTCGATGAAGATCACGCAGGAAGTGCGCGAATTTGCCGCCAAGCAGAACGCGGGCGTTGAAACCTTCGTCGCGGCAGAGGACGCCGAGCGCGGTATGGCGGAAATGAGCGAGAAGTACCGCGCGGGCGGTGATCTTTACATGCCCGCAGCAGAGTGAGGGCGGGGGCGCGATCGGGTCAGCAGGTCGCGCCCCCGCTCCATCAGTTTCAGCGCTTTTTCACGAACTCGGCGCGCAGCACCAGGCCCTTGATACCCGGGTAGCGGCAGTCGATTTCCTGCGCGTCGCCGGTCAGGCGGATCGAGGGGATCACCGTTCCGCGCTTGAGCGTCTGCCCTGCGCCCTTGACGTCGAGATCCTTGATCAGTGTGACCGAGTCCCCGTCGGCCAGCAGATTGCCGACCGCGTCGCGCACTTGCACGGTATCGTCATCCTGTCCGGCATCGGCAGCTTGCTTGGCCGCCAGTTCGGAGGCAGGCAGCCATTCGCCGCTCACTTCGTCGTAGACATAGTCTTCATCATCGCCAGCCATGGGAAATCTCCTTGTTGCGCAGCCCATGGCAGGTTGGCGCGGGTTTGGGGAGGGGCGATGTGACCCGCCTTGCCCAAGCGCGGGCGCTTGCCTAGACGCAGGCCATGTCGACACCCGATCTTGCCATTCGTCTGCGCCGAGCGGCGTTCAACCGCGCACTGGCCGAAGCCGACCTTGCCGCGATCGGTCCGCTGCTCGCGCCGAACGTGGTGCTGGTGACCGGCAGCGACAGCGCCGCGATTGCCGGGCGCAAGGCGCAATTGCTGGCATGGAAACGCGAATTCGCGGCGGCCGAGCGCGTGGTCTACACGCGCACGCCCGAAAGCGTCACGGGCTCGCCGGTCGAACCCATCGCGATGGAGATCGGGCGCTGGCAAGGAGCGCGCTCGGGCGACGGCACGGTGCTGGCAAGCGGGACTTACGCCGCCAAATGGCGCGAAACAGGCGGGCAATGGGTGATCGAGGCCGAGATCTTTGTCACCATGGGGTAGGGCTGGTGCCAAAGACGGAGCAGACCGGAAAAGGGGGGTGGGCCATAGAAAAAGGCCCCGGCGCTGGTGAGCGCACGGAGCCTTTTTGCTGCAACATGATGGGTGCCGCCTCCGGGGGGAGGAAGCGGCGTGTCCCGATCAGTTGGTTGCGATGCCCAGCTTCTGGACGTCAGCCAGGCGGAATTCGACCGGCTTGTTGTTGAAGGTGCCGGTGACCGACTTCTTCTTGATGTGCAGTTCGAAGGGCACCTTGCCGGCATAGGCCGTGCCGCGAACGATCTTTTCGCCGGCCTTGTCTTCGGTGGTGTAGTTGTACGCAACGCCCTTGTGGTTGAACGAGCCGTCTTCAGCGGCGATCGCCGGAGCAGCTGCGGCAACGGTCAGAGCGGTGGCGGCGAGAATGGTCTTGATCATGGCAGTAACTCCGCTGGGGTAGAGGGATTGCCCTCAGAGCACCCGTGATGTTCAATCTATGCAATTCCGATGGGCCGCATGTGATGCTGCGCCTGCGAAGTCGCAAATGTATTTGCTGCGACGCAACTTGCATGAAACGCAACTGTAATGATTTTTAAGGATTTCGAAATCCGGCAATCGCGACGAACTGCACGAAAGGGAGCGACTTGCCTGCAAGAACCGGATTGGTCCGGCTGAGGCATGAACCAAATGCAGTGCTATCGACACCTGATTCGTGCCGTAACGGTGTGTTTGCCTGACGCCCGTTGCGGTTGGGGATCTCGTGAACATCCTGATCTGCGGGGATCAGGGCGCTTGCCAAGTCTGGTGATTGTCGCAAGATTGCCCGCAAGACATCACCCTGTGCGCAAGGATGACGCCGATGGATCGCAACATAGTCACCCTTGGTCCCGACCAGCGCAAAGCGGCGATCGCCACGCTTGCGCTCGCCTTTCAGGACGATCCGGCGATGTCGTGGATGATCCCCGATCCAGTGGTGCGGACGCGCCGTCTGCCGAGGTTGATGGCGTGGTCGGTGGACGATCATCTGGCCAACGGGTTGGTGCTGGGCACGCCGGGTGCCGAGGCGGTTACGCTGTGGCGACC
This sequence comes from Novosphingobium sp. FKTRR1, assembly GCF_020404405.1. Classification (GTDB taxonomy): domain Bacteria; phylum Pseudomonadota; class Alphaproteobacteria; order Sphingomonadales; family Sphingomonadaceae; genus Novosphingobium. Next base: position 285,907 of record NZ_JAIZDA010000004.1, read on the forward strand.
GCCGGGCACGGTCCACCGCCATGCGCCATTGACGCCATTGGCCATCGTCGGGTTCGTGCGCATGTTCGGCCTTCGCGTGCTGCACGCCGAACGGTTGGACCGGACGATCTTTCGGCATTTGCCTGCGGGTGAGGCGCAGTTCTATCTACGGATGGCCGGGGTGCGCCCCGACAAACAGGGGCAGGGGCTGGGCGGGTTGGCGATCCGAGCCGGATTGGTGCGTGCGGCCGAGCTGAATGTCCCCGCGGTGCTGGAAACCGCGACCGAAAGCAACGTCGGCCTCTATCGGTCGCTGGGCTTTGCCGTGATCAGTGAATGGCAGGTCAGCGGCGGCGGACCGCGCTTCTGGACCATGAAGCGGGAATAGCATCTGCCACCCACAGCGCCAGCCACACCAGCACCGGCTGGGCGAACATGCGCGGAATGTGATAGCCCAGCCCAAAGCCATGGTCGGGCCGCTGCATGTCGATGATGAAGTGGTTGATGTTGGCCGGGAATACGCAGACGGCGTAAAGCGCAAGGCCCCATCCGGCCGCCCGCCGCAACGGCACCGACCACGGTTGCAACAGCCCGACCGCGCCCGCCAGTTCGGCTATCCCCGTCAACAGGATGGTCAGTTCGGGAAAGGGCACCCAGCCCGGCGTGATCAGCAGGAACGGATGCGGGGCGACGATGTGGACCACGCCAGCCAATGCATAGAACAGCGCAAGGACGACGCGCAGCACGGAACGGATCATGCGCCCGGCTCCCATCCTGACGGGGCAAGCCGAAAACCGGCAAAGTCGAAGCCTGGGGCCACCACGCAGGAAACCAGCGCATAGCCGTGCGGGCCGGGCAGGGGGGCCGCTGCCTGCCACTGGCCGACCGGCACGACTGCCTGCGCCGATTGTCCGCCAAGCACATCGGCGCCAAGCTCAATGACGCTGACTGGCCCGGCATCATCGGGCGCAAGCGACAAGGCTACCGGATCGCCGCTGTGCCACAGCCAGATCTCGTCGGCATCGACCGTGTGCCAGTGCGAGCGCTGACCGGGTTCCAGCAGGAAATGGATCAGCGTGGCGGCAGGCCTTGCGCCATCGGCTGCTTCTGCGCGCCATGTCTGGCGATACCAGCCTCCTTCGGGATGAGGTTCGAGCTGCAAGTGCTGGATCAAGTCGGATGCGGTTGCCATCGCCGCACCATTCAAGGCGCGACACCGCCTGTCAACCGCATCCGCCAACAAGCGATTACGCTCAGGAAGTCGGCGTTGCCTGGCCGCTGATCGTGGTGCTGTTGGGTTGGGCGCTGCGGCTGGCACCGAACATCCAGATGGCCGAAAGCAGCACGATTGTCAGCGTAAGGCTGATCAGCAGTACCGAGCGCATAATGCGCGGGCCGCCTCCGCCGCTGGATTCGGTCGGGGTGACATGGGTTTCCTCGCCCTCGCGTTCCATCGTCGCTGTCCTTCAAGAGAGTCTTTCCTGAAGTACTTACTCCGGGCGGATGGCGATGTTCCCGGTCTCGTGTCGCGCATTACCAGACAGCGGGGAGCAGTTCGATCGCGCCGCCGTCGCACAACCGCCAATCGCCGCGTGCCAGAAGATCGTTGCTGTCGCGCGCGCGGCGTCCTTCGGCCAGCGACCAGGTGACGTGCCACGTGCCGCCACCGGGCCGCTCGGTGCTGCCATCGATCGCCACGACCAGCGCTTCTACCCCGGTGCCGTCATCGGCATGGCCGATGATCCGGGCGGACAGCAGCGCCGGCGGTGGCACAGCGTCGACCCCCGCAAAGGGGTGCAAGGTCACATGATCGGCCACCAGCCGGGCGTGGCGCGGCGGGAACAAGTCCAGCAGGCGGGCCCTGCACGGCTCGGACAGTTTCCAGCCGACCACGCGCGAGCCACTCATTCCTGCCATCCTCCTGCCGGGGCAGGCCCCATCAGTGGCGTGCCCCCCTTGTACTCAGTCGCGCAGCAGTTCGTTGATCCCGGTCTTGCTGCGGGTCTGTGCGTCCACCGTCTTGACGATGACCGCGCAGTAGAGCGACGGACCCGGTGTGCCATCGGGCAGCGGCTTGCCCGGCAGCGAACCGGGCACGACCACCGCGTAAGGCGGCACGCGGCCGATGTGCACTTCGCCGGTGGCGCGGTCGATGATCTTGGTACTGGCGCCAAGGAACACGCCCATCGACAGCACCGCGCCTTCGCCCACGATCACGCCTTCTGCCACTTCCGAACGTGCGCCGATGAAGGCGCCGTCCTCGATGATCACCGGTCCGGCCTGCAGCGGTTCGAGCACGCCGCCGATGCCGACGCCGCCCGAAATGTGCACGTTCTTGCCGATCTGTGCGCATGAACCGACCGTGGCCCAGGTATCGACCATCGTCCCTTCATCGACGAAGGCGCCGATGTTGACGAAGCTGGGCATCAGCACCACGCCCTTGGCAATGTGCGCACCGCGGCGGGCGACCGCGCCCGGCACGACGCGGAATCCGGCGTCGCGAAAGCGGTTTTCCCCCCAGCCGGCAAACTTCGATGGCACTTTGTCAAAGGCCGGGGCACCGCCCGCACCGCCTTCGACCACAGCGTTGTCGTTCAGGCGGAACGAGAGCAGCACAGCCTTCTTCAGCCATTGGTTGACCACCCAATGCCCGTCGATCTTTTCGGCGGCGCGCGCCTTGCCGCTGTCCAACAATTCGAGCGCGGCATCGACCACTTCGCGCACATCGGCGCTGGCAGGGGTCACGTCGGCGCGGTTTTCCCACGCAGCTTCGATGGCGGTGGCCAGAGTCGTGAAGGGGGCGGTGGTCATGGTATCTCTCCCGGAAACGGCGGGCTTGAACAGCGGGCGGTAAAAGCGCGCTGGCGCCTAGCCCACCCGGCCCTCGGGGGCAAGCGTGGCAAGGGCGCGGTCGAGCCAGGGCACGATGTCGGCGATCACTTCATCGATCGCGGCATCGTCCTTGGCCCGGTCACCCCATTCGGTGCCAAGATCGAGCCAGATCGTCTGCATGCCCAAGGCCTTGGCCGGGCCGAGGTTGCGCGCGCTATCCTCGACGAACACCGAACGCTCCGGATCGACGCCGAACGCCTCGACGAAGCCGGTATAGGCCGATGGTTCAGGCTTGGGGCGATAGGTCATCGCGTGGATATCATACGTGCCGTCGAAGCAGTGCGCGATGTCGAGTGCTTCCAGCACGCGCTGGGCATAAGGTCCGTCGCCGTTGGTGAACACCAGCCGCCGGCCGGGCAGCGCCAGCAGCCGCTCGGCAAGGCGTGGGGCTGCGGCCAACGCGGTCATGTCGACATCGTGGACGAACGTGAGGAAATCATACGGATCGACCGTATGGTAGTGCATCAATCCGGCCAGTGTGGTGCCGTGGTCATGGAAGTACATCTTCTGGATGCGCTTGGCCTCAACCAGATCGCAGCCAAGCAAATCCGAGATGTAGCGGCCCATCAGCACGTCGATCTGGTCGAACAGCCGGGTCGATGGCGGATAGAGCGTGTTGTCCAGATCAAACACCCAGCAATCGACGCGTGTGGGGTCGAACGCCATCAGCAGGACACCGGCGTGCAAGCGCAAGGCCTTGCAACGGCGGCAACGACGGGCGAAGGCGCTAGGCGAAAGGACCGATCCATGGCGCCGTCAAAGCATGATCCGCGGGCAATTGCCAGTGCGCTCCCAAGCCTTGCCCCGAACGGGCTGGTGATCGGCGTCGACGAAGCCGGACGCGGGCCGCTGGCGGGGCCGGTGGTAGCGGGCGCCGTGGTGCTGGGCACCACGATGCCTGCGGGCCTGAACGATTCCAAGAAGTTGACCGCCCGCGCCCGTGCCCGGCTGGAAACGGCGATCCATGCCGATTGCCGCTGGGCCCTTGGCCTTGCCGATGTTGCCGAGATCGACCGGCTCAACATCTTCGGTGCGACGATGCTGGCGATGACCCGTGCAGTTGCCGCGCTGGTAACGCTTTGCGATGAGCCTGTGGCGCTCGTGCTCGTCGACGGCAAGCAGACGCCGGCCGGGCGCAGCCCCGGCTGGGTTTGGCCTGCGCGCGCCATCGTTGGTGGCGACGCCAGCGAACCCGCAATCTCCGCCGCATCGATCGTGGCGAAGGAACATCGCGACCGCCTGATGCGTGAGGCGGCGTTGCTCCATCCGCAGTTTGGCTGGGAGCGCAATGCCGGGTACGGCACTGCCAAGCACATGGCTGCCCTGCGTGAACATGGGCCGACGCCGCTGCACCGCCGCAGCTTTGCCCCGGTTGCGCAGATGCTGCTCGTTTGAGGCTGCCCTGATCTGCGTCGGGCAAATATTTTCCGTGCGCAGCGTTACACCACATCTTGAGTCCCATCGGCCAAACGGACTCAAGATGTGCTTTCGGACTCGTTCCGTTCCGCCTCTGGAATCACAGCGACTCGGCGGAATTGGGCGAGTCGCGGCTTGACGCGAGTCCCCGGATGATTCACCCTTGGGCTCAATCGACAAGGGATTTGTGGCAATGGTTACGCTGGTTCAGGACAGGGTTGGGACGCGGGTCAAGGCGCGCGCGCTGAAGGCATCGCCTGCTCCTGCGGTGGTGCGCCCGGCGCTGCCGGTCAACCGCATCCTGAAGGGCGATTGCATCGAACAGATGCGCGCACTCCCTGCCGCCTCGATCGACATGATCTTTGCCGATCCGCCCTACAACCTGCAACTGGGTGGCGATCTGTCGCGCCCCGATGGCAGCGCGGTCGATGCGGTGACCGACGACTGGGACAAGTTCGACAGTTTCGCCACCTATGACAAGTTCACCCGCGAATGGCTGGCCGAAGCGCGCCGCCTGCTCAAGCCCGATGGCTCGATCTGGGTGATCGGCAGCTATCACAACATCTTCCGCGTCGGCGCGATCCTGCAGGATCTGGGCTTCTGGATCCTGAACGACATCGTCTGGCGCAAGGCCAATCCGATGCCCAACTTCAAGGGCACCCGCTTTACCAACGCGCACGAAACGCTGATCTGGGCGGCCAAGAGCGAGAAGGCGAAGTACACCTTCAACTACCGCGCGATGAAAACGCTTAACGACGAATTGCAGATGCGCTCGGACTGGGTGCTGCCGATCTGTTCAGGACAGGAACGCATCCGCAAAGGCGGGACCAAGGCGCACCCGACGCAAAAGCCCGAAGCGCTGCTCTATCGCGTGCTGCTCGCCACCACCAACAAGGGCGATGTCGTGCTCGACCCGTTCTTCGGCACCGGCACCACCGGCGCCGTCGCCAAGCGCCTTGGGCGCGACTGGATCGGCTGCGAGCGCGAGGATGATTACATCGCCGTGGCCGAGGAGCGCATCGCCGCTGCGCTGCCGCTCGATGAATCCGCGCTGGTGACGATGCAAAGCCGCAAGACCGCGCCCAAGGTCGCGTTCGGCGCGCTGGTCGAAGCAGGCTGGATCGCTCCGGGCACAGTGCTGTTCGACCGCAAACGCCGCCTGTCGGCCAGCGTTCGCGCCGATGGTTCGCTGCTGGCGAGCGAGGGACAGATCGGCTCGATCCACGGACTGGGTGCCGCCTTGCAAGGTGCGCCATCGTGCAATGGCTGGACATTCTGGCACCTTGAGCATGAGGGCGAGGTCAAGCCGCTCGACAGCTTGCGCCAACTCTACCTTCTTGCGGTCGAGGACTGACGAGACACGTCGATGACGGCGCGCATCTACATCCGTCCGATCGCGCTGGGTGAAAGCCCGCAGTCCGATGATGGCGAAGCGGTAAGGCTGGTCGGCGGGCTGAGCGTTGCCACGCGCTTCGCCGTGATCGTGCGCAAGACCGGAAAGATCGTCTCGCGCAGGGTGGTGGGCGCTTCGGGCATCGCCGCAGCCTTGAGCGGGCTGCCCGATGCGTTGGCCGAAGAAGGCACGCGGCAATGGCAGGCCTTGCGCAGGGCGCATGCGCCGTTGGTTTTGGGCGCGCGCACGTTGCGCTTCGATCAGCCGCTGGTCATGGGCATCCTCAACGTCACGCCCGACAGCTTTTCGGATGGCGGACAGTTTCTCGACAAGCCCGAGGCTGCGCTCGATCATGCCCACGCGATGCTGGAAGCCGGCGCCGCATTGATCGACGTGGGCGGTGAATCCACCCGTCCCAACGCGGCGGCGGTGTGGGAGGGGGATGAGGCGCGGCGCGTGGTTCCGGTGATCGAGCGGCTTGCCGCCAGCGGCGCAGCCATCTCCATCGACAGCCGCCGCTCGACCGTGATCGAGGCGGCGCTGGCAGCGGGCGCGCATATCGTCAACGATGTGTCGGCTTTGCGCCACGATGCGCGCACAGCCGAAATCGTGGCGCGCAGTGGTGCTCCGGTGGTGCTGATGCACGCTCCCGGCAATGCCGAGGATCTGCACGCCGACGGCGACTATGCCGACGTCGTGCTCGATGTGTTCGATGGCTTGCGCGATCGGCGCGACGCGGCATTGGCGGCGGGCATCGCACGCGAAAAAATCCTGCTCGATCCGGGCATCGGCTTCGGCAAGACTTTGGCCGAGAACCTAGCGCTGGTGAACGCGCTGGCACTATTCCATGCGCTGGGCCAGCCCTTGTTGTTCGGCGCCAGCCGCAAGCGCATGATCGGTGCGCTGTCGAACGAGGCGCCCGCGCACAAGCGGTTGGGTGGATCGATTATGCTGGCGATACAGGCAGCGCAGGCCGGGGCGCACGTGATCCGAGTCCACGATGTTCCTGAAACCGTGCAGGCGCTGCACGTATGGCGCGGTTTGCGTGATGCGGCGCTGACCGACTTTTCGCAATTGGACCTATCGGTCTGAACTTGCGCCATAATCGTGGCATTGGCTGCGGATTAGCTCTGTTCGATTGCGCCCCCGCCACAGTATAGCGCGGGGCGATGACCGAAACCGCACCCGCCACCATCCCGGATTCGCTTGACGCCAAGTTGCCGCCGAGCAGCAAGCTCTTGCCCAAAAAGTCGCTGGTGCTGCGGTTCGGCAAATGGATCCAGCCCAAGACGAACCGCTGGATCGCGCGCAGTTCGCGCATTCCCGACATTCCGGTCTACGATGATCCGCCCGCGACCTTCCCGTGGGTCAAGCTGCTTGAGGACAACTGGGAGGTCATCCGCGCCGAAGCTGCCGCGGTGCTGCAGGATCTGGAAAGCGTGCCGCCGTTGGCCACGATTTCGCCGGACCATCGCCGGATCGCCCCGGCCGGACGCTGGCGCTCGTTCTTTCTGGTCGGCTATCGCTACCGGGATGAGGAAAACTGCCGGCGCTGTCCGCGCACCGCCGCGCTGGTGGCGCAGGTGCCAGGGCTCAACTCGGCGTTCTTCTCGGTGCTGGTGCCCGATACGCAATTGCCGTCGCATACCGGCGTGTCCAAGTCGTTCCTGACCTGCCACCTCGGCCTGCAAGTTCCGCGTGAGAGCGAGAAATGCCGCATGCGTGTGGTCGATCGTTGGCTCGAATGGCGCGAAGGCAAGTGCCTCGTGTTTGACGACGTCTACAACCACGAAGTGCGCAACGACAGTGACGAGACGCGCATCGTCCTGCTGGTGCAGTTCAAGCGCCCGGTCGGCCCCATCGGCTGGCTGGTCGGCAACCTGTTCCTCGAAGGGGTGCGTCGCTCGCGCTTTGTGCAGGACGCAAGGCGCGGCATCGCCCGCTGGCGCGACGATCACGCGGCATTGCAGAGGCCTTGAGGTGGTAGGCGGGGCTGCAATTCGGTGATCGGTTGCGACTTGCTACCGAATTCTCCATCATAATGGTTGAGTTTCTGCTTGGCGTGGGTCGGGCGGAGGTTTAATCTATTCGAATAACAAGTCGTTCGACCCGCGTTGCTTGCCCGGGATTGTTCGTTTGGTCGTTCTCCCGCGCTCCGCTGCATCCGTGCCGGCCGACAAAAAGCGAGGAGAGGACGCATGGCTTACCTGTCTCCCATCAACCCACGCAAACGGCTCGCATCGCTGGGCGCGGTCACCGCGCTCCACGGTGCGCTGGCGGTCGCGATCCTGACCGGTTTCGCCGGGGGCATCATCAAGACTCAAGTGGATCGCACGCTACAGGCGCAGGACTACGCACTGCCGCTCGATCCTCCTTCGTCATTGCCGACAATGAAACCCGTTGATACGCGCCAGACGCGCCAGCGCGATGATCGCGCTTTCGTCAGCAAGCCGTTGGAAAATCTTAGCGGGTCGGTGCCGACCATCGACATCGCGATCGACACCAGCGCCCTGCCGTTCGGTCCCGGTCCGGTTGTCGACCGGCCAGAGCCGATAACGCAACCAAAGGCTGCCTTCGTACCGCGCGCGGCCCGTCCGCTCAACGCGCCGGGGCGCTGGGTTTCCGCGTCCGATTATCCTACGAACGCGCTGCGGCGTGGGGAACAGGGGGTCACCGGGTTCACCCTGACCATCGGACCCGATGGGCGGGTGCGCGACTGCGCGATCACACGCTCGAGCGGTTCGGCCGATCTTGATGCGGCAACCTGCAACAAAATCGCCCAGCGCGCACAGTTCGCTCCGGCCAGCAACGAAACCGGCGATGCGGTGGCCGGGCGCTACAGCAACGTGATCCGCTGGCAGATCCCCGAGTAAACCGGACACGCTGCCAGACACGCTGAACAATGGCACCGCTTCGGCCCATTCGGGTCGGGGCGGTGCAGCGGCAACTGCCTGATGACAGCGCTTGGGCGCTATCAGGCGGCGCTTTCGATGCCCAGTTCGCTCAGCTTGCGGTACAGCGTCGAACGGCCGATCCCGAGCCTGCGGGCGACTTCGGTCATGCGGCCGCGATAATGGCCGATGGCAAGGCGGATGACGTCGGCCTCGATGTCTTCAAGCGGGCGCAAGTTGCCGTCGGCGGTGTACAACGTCACGCCCGCACCTTCGCTGATCATCGGGGCGATGCGCGGAGCTTCGCCGACCATCGTCGAAAGATTGGGGAAATCCTGCGCGGTCAGCACTTCACCGTCGCAGAACACGGCGGCGCGGAACAGCGTGGCCTGCAACTGGCGGACATTGCCCGGCCAGTCGTAAGCGGCGAGAAGCGACAGCGCGCCATCGCTGATACCCAGCGGTCGCAGGCCCGGCTGCTCACCGATGCGAGCGAGGAAATAGCGGGTGAGCGCCGGAATATCGGCGGCGCGGTTGCGCAGCGCGGGGACCAGCACTTGCGCCCCGACCGTCAGGATATCGAGCAAGGTCTGGTCGAACAGGCCTGCAGCGGTCAGGTCGCGCAAGTTGGCGTTGCTGCACACGATCACCCGCACATCGAGCCGGAACGAATGGCGCGCGCCGATCGGCTGCACGTCGCCGCGCGACAGGAACTGCGCGAGCCGCTCCTGCACCGGCTGGGCCAAGCGGTCGATCTCGTCGATCACCAGCGTGCCCATGTCGGCTTGCTGCAAGGCGCCGACATGACGTTCGAAAGCACCCGGAAATGCACCCTTTTCGTGCCCGAACAGCACCGATTCGATCTGGTTTGCGGGGATTCCGCCCGCATTGACGATGCGCAACGGGGACTTTGCGCGCGGACTGGCCGCATGCATCGCGCGCACCAGCATCTCTTTCCCGGTACCGGTCTCGCCTTCGATCAGCACGGTTGCCTGCGTCCGCGCGGCCTTTGCGGCAACGGCCAGTGCGGCGCGAAAGGCGGGTGCGGCGCCGATCATCGAATCGAAATCGAGCGTGGCACCGAGCTTTTCGGTCAGCGGCTGCAATTCGTCATTCGGCGTTTCGCGGGTGGTTGCTGCGCGCAAGGCTTGCAACAGGCGATCGGGCGCAACCGGCTTGATCAGGTAATCCGTAGCCCCGGCGCGCATCGCTTCCACCGCGAGCAGAGGCGAGGAACTGGCGGTCAGCATGAGGATCGGCAGCGCGGGGCGGCGGGCTTTCAACTCGGCGATCAGGCTGCAGGCTTCATCGCCCGGCACCCACTGATCAAGGATGATCGCGCCCAACTGCATGCCCTGACGCGTGCCAAGCGTGGCGATGGCGGTCTCCGAATCCCTGACCACCAGCGTGCGCCAGCCTTCGCGTGCGGCAAGCGCGGTGATCAACCGGCTTTGCGCCGGTTCATCGTCGATCAGCATCAATACGCGGTCTTCAGGCTCTGCCATCATGTCCCCGAAAGGTTCCGATCACCCGGTATTTTGATCAGGGCCGGTCTTTTGATCAGGTCACTTCGTAGCCTATCCAGGTAAAAAGCCAATTAAGCCGATCACTGGACCTTGGCACTTGAGCGATGAACAGGTGGCAGCTAGAGCTTGGAGGAATTTGGGTGTCATGCGCCTGAACGTCACCAAGCCAGGGGAATGGACAAAATGGGTTCTGTCAACAACATCAAGGCCGCACGCGAAACCTACGAAGGCTTCATCGGCCTGATCAAGGTTTCGGTTCCGGTGATCATCGCGATCGTCGCTTTCGTCATTTATATCATACAATAAAAGGGCAATCGCGGGTGGCAACAACGATCAGCGTCCTTCGTGAAAGGGCCGACGGGGAGAGCAGGGTCGCGGCAACGCCCGAAACGGTGAAGAAGTTCACCGCGCTTGGCGCGAAGGTCGTGATCGAAAGCGGGGCCGGACTTGCCGCCTCCATCGCCGATGCGGACTATCAGGCCACCGGCGCCGAAATCCGCAGCGAAGGCGTGGTGAATGGTGCCGACATCGTGCTGGGCGTGCAGGGGCCGGAAGGCGACTTGCTGGCCGGTGCCAACCCCGGTGCCTGGATCGTTGCCAGCCTTGACCCCTTCACCCGGCGCGACCGGGTCGATGCTTATGCCGCCGCCGGGTTTGAGGCGCTGGCCATGGAGTTCATGCCGCGCATCACCCGCGCGCAAAGCATGGACATCCTGTCGAGCCAGTCCAACCTGGCCGGTTACAAGGCGGTGATCGAGGCGGCGGGCGCCTATGGTCGCGCCTTCCCGATGATGATGACCGCCGCCGGCACGATCAGCGCCGCGCGCGTGTTCGTGATGGGCGTCGGTGTGGCGGGGCTTCAGGCCATCGCCACCGCGCGACGGCTGGGCGCGCAAGTTTCGGCCACCGACGTGCGCTCTGCCACAAAGGAGCAGATCCAGTCGCTCGGCGCCAAGCCGATCTTCGTGGAAAGCGTCGCCGGTATCGAGGGCGAAGGCGCCGGCGGCTATGCCACCGAAATGAGCGCCGAATACCAGCAGGCCCAGGCCGAACTGGTATCCAGCCACATCGCCAAGCAGGATATCGTCATCACGACCGCGCTGATCCCCGGCCGCGCCGCGCCCCGGCTGGTCACCGATGCGCAGATCGCCAGCATGAAGCCCGGCTCGGTCATCTTCGACCTTGCCGTGGCGCAGGGCGGCAACGTCGAAGGCTCGGTGCCCGATCAGGTCGTGGTCAAGCACGGCGTCAAGATCATCGGCTTTTCCAACACTCCGACGCATCTGGCCGCAGACGCCTCGGCACTGTTCAGCCGCAACCTCTACAACTTCCTCTCCGCGTTCTGGGACAAGGAGCAGGGCAAGCCGGTGCTCGATGAGGAAATCGGCAACGCCATCCGCCTTACTCAGGGCGGGCAGGTAGTGAACCCCAGATTGCTGGGTTGAACGCGTACAATCTCCCCCTTGGGGTGAGACTCTGTTGGAGTCACTTGCTGATATGGACTTCATTTCAATCCTGAGCGTGTTCGTGATGGCCTGCTTCGTGGGGTATTACGTTGTCTGGTCGGTGACCCCGGCCTTGCACACCCCGCTGATGGCGGTGACCAATGCGATTTCCTCGGTCATCGTGGTCGGGGCGCTGGTCGCTGCGGCGGCTGAGGGTTCGGCGGTGTCCAAGTGGCTGGGCCTTGGCGCGGTGGTGCTGGCTTCGGTCAACATCTTCGGCGGCTTTGCCGTGACCGAGCGCATGCTGGCGATGTACAAGAAGAAGGAGAAGAAGTGATGGAACAGGTCATCTCTCCTTCCTTGTCGCCTCCTGCGTGGGTCGGTCTGGCCTATCTGATCGCCGGTGTGCTGTTCATCCTGGCGCTGCGCGGGCTTTCCAGCCCCGCAACGTCACGCGCAGGCAACCGTTACGGCATGATCGGCATGACCATCGCGATGGTCACCACGCTGGTCACGCACGGCATTGCCAGCTTGCCTGAAATCGCAGGCGCCATCGCGATCGGCGGCGGTGTGGGCTTCATCACCGCGCGCAAGATCAAGATGACCGACATGCCGCAACTGGTGGCGGCATTCCACTCGCTGGTGGGCCTTGCAGCCGTGCTGGTCGGCCTTGCCGCCTATCTGAACCCGGTGGCGTTCGGCATCACCGGCGCCGATGGCTTGATCGAGCCGCAGAGTCGGATCGAGATGGGTCTTGGCATCGCCATCGGGGCGATCACGTTCTCGGGCTCGGTCATCGCCTTCCTCAAGCTGGCGGGCAAGATGAGTGGCTCGCCGATCCTGCTGCCCGGCCGCCACGTGCTCAATCTGGGCACATTGGTCGCGATCATCGGACTGGTCGGCTATTTCACGCAGGATGAAAGCCAGTGGGTGATCGCCACGATCACGGTGCTGAGTTTCATCATCGGCTTCCTGCTGATCATCCCGATCGGCGGCGCGGACATGCCGGTGGTCGTCTCGATGCTCAACTCGTATTCGGGCTGGGCAGCGGCGGCGATGGGCTTCACGTTGCACAACACCGCGATGATCATCACAGGCGCGCTCGTGGGCTCATCAGGCGCGATCTTGTCCTACATCATGTGCAAGGCGATGAATCGCGGGTTCCTGTCGGTGATCGCGGGTGGCTTTGGAGCCGATGCTGGCCCGGCCAGCGGCGGTCCGGCCAAGGAGCAGCGCCCGTGGAAGCGCGGGTCTGCCGAGGACGCGGCCTACATCATGAAGGAAGCCGAAACCGTCATCATCATCCCCGGCTACGGCATGGCGGTGTCTCAGGCGCAGCACGTGCTGCGCGAGATGGGCGACCAGCTCAAGAAGGCGGGCGTCAACGTCAAGTACGCGATCCATCCCGTCGCGGGCCGGATGCCCGGTCACATGAACGTGCTGCTGGCCGAAGCCAACGTGCCCTATGACGAAGTGTTCGAGCTGGAGGACATCAACGGCGAGTTCGCGCAAGCCGACGTGGCCTTCATCATCGGCGCCAACGACGTGGTCAACCCGGCGGCCAAGACCGACAAGTCCAGCTCGATCTATGGCATGCCGGTGTTCGACGTCGAAAAGGCCAAGACGATTTTCTTCGTCAAGCGCTCGATGGGCGGGGTCGGCTATGCCGGGGTCGACAACGACGTGTTCTACATGGACCAGACGATGATGCTGCTCGCCGACGCCAAGAAGATGGTCGAGGACATCATCAAGGCCCTGGCGCATTGATCGGGCCGTACTGATTGGTTGATGCATCAGAGTGGCGGGCCTGCGCTGGACGTAGGCCCGCAGCTTGCCTAAGGATTCACCGTGAAGGAGGGGCCACAGACGCCCCCGGATGGAGAATCGGCACTTGCGCAAGATCGGCCTTATCGGCGGGATGAGCTGGGTTTCGACCCGCACCTATTACGAGACCATCAACCGCAAGGTTCAGGCGCGCACGACCCCGCTCACCAGCGCGCCCTTGCTGATCGAGAGTCTGGACTTCGCACCGCTCTCGCGTCTGTCGAGCGCTGAGGAATGGGATCATGCGGCCGGGGTACTGGTCGATTCCGCGCGGCGACTGGAAACGGCGGGTGCCACTGCCCTGCTGATCGGTGCCAATTCCATGCACAAGGTCTATGATCGCGTTGCCGACGCGGTGGCCATTCCGGTTATCCACATTGCCGATGTGGTGGGGAGGCGGCTTGAGGCCGACGGGATCAAGACGGTCGCGCTGATCGGATCGCGCAACGTCGTGGTCGAAGGCTTCTATCGCAAGCGCTTGGTGGCCCACGGCGTCACGCTGTTGCCCCCGGCGATGGAATATGTCGAGGAAACCGATCGCATCATCTACGAAGAATTGATGCAGGGAAGGCCGACGCGCGCGGCGGAGCGCACTTTCCGCACCATGATGACCACGTTCGGACAAGCCGGCGCGCAGGCGGTGGTGCTGGGCTGCACCGAACTGGACATGGTGATCGACGTCGATGCCACGGTGCTGCCGGTCTATGACGGCACTGCGATCCATGCCGACGCGGCGGTGGACTGGATATTGGGCGACGGGGTGCCGGGCGCCTGACATGGAACGCGCTTCCTATGCGAGCGATCCCGCACGCTCGCGGGGGCGCGAGTTCGCGCTTGAACACCAGACCGCACGCGGTCCGCGTAGCGACTTCCAGCGCGATCGCGACCGGATCATCCATTCGATCGCGTTTCGGCGGCTGCGCCACAAGACGCAGGTGTTCATTGCGCCCGATGGCGATCACTATCGCGTAAGGCTGACGCACAGTCTGGAGGTGGCGCAGATCGGCCGGGTCATTGCCCGTGCGCTGGGTCTGGACGAAGACCTGACCGAAGCGCTGTGCCTGGCGCACGATATCGGCCACCCGCCCTTTGGCCATGCCGGTGAGGATGCGCTTGAACAGGCGATGGACGGGCACGGCGGGTTCGATCACAACGCCAACACCCTGCGCGTGCTGATGCGCAAGGAAAGCCCCTATTGCGAGCATCTGGGGTTGAATCTGAGCTGGGAGATGCTCGAAGGGCTGGCCAAGCACAACGGGCCGGTGGCGAACGCACCCTGGGCGCTGGCCGAACTTGACGCGGGCTTTCCGCTCGATCTGGCAAGCCACGCTTCGCTTGAGGCGCAAGTGGCGGCGATTTCCGATGACATTGCCTACGACAATCACGACATCGACGATGGCCTGCGCGCAGGCTTCCTGTCGCTTGAGGACTTGCTGGAACTTCCTTCGCTTGAGGCGCAATGGCGGCCGATCGTCGAGCGCTTTCCGGGAGTGGCCGCCGAACGGTTGCACGGCGAGCTGGTGCGCGGGCAGATCGGGCGGATGGTCAACGACGTGATCGCCGAGACCCGCCGCCGCGTGGCGGAGAGCGGCGTGCGCACGGTCGAGGACGTGCGCGCCGTCGGACGGGTGCTATGCGGCTTTTCCGATGAATTGCGGGCCGAGGAGCGCGCGCTCAAGCGCTTCATGTACCAGCGGCTGTACTATCATCCCGAACAAATGGCGGCGGCGGAGCAGGCGACAAAAGTGATCGCGGCGCTGTTCGATGCCTATCGCGCCGATCCGGCAGCCTTGCCGCCGCGCTGGCTGGCCGAACTGCCCGAGGCCGAACCCCAACGCAGCCGTCATATCGCCGATTTCATTGCCGGGATGACCGATCGCTATGCGATGGACTGCTATGCCCGTCTGTTCGGGGTGGTGCCGGAGGGTTTGCGCAATGTCTGATTCCGCAATGTCTGGTGCTTCGGTCTTGCGCGTGTTGCTGGTGGGCGCGACCGGTCTGGTCGGACGCGCGGTGATTGACGCTTCGGTCAGTGATCCGCAGATCCGGGCCGCCAAGATGCGACTGGTCGCGCTGGCGCGGCGCGAAATCGCCTTGCCACAAGGCGCGCGGATGGAACTGGTGCTGGCCGATCCGCAAGGCTGGCCCGAGATGATCGCGCGGGTTGCGCCCGATGTGCTGGTGATCGCGTTGGGCACGACGATTGCGACGGTCGGGGGCGATCGCGACGCCTTCCGCGCAGTCGATCATGACCTTGTGCTGACTTGCGCACGCGCGGCCCACGCGGGCGGTGTTCGTCATGCCATCGCCGTTTCGTCGGTCGGCGCTGACCCGGACTCGCGCAATTTCTACTTATCCGTCAAAGGTCAGACCGAGGTGGAACTGGCCCGGATCGGCTTTGCCCGGCTCGACATTCTTCGGCCCGGCATGCTGCGCGGGCGCAGGGCAGGGCGCCTGCGCCCCGCCGAGCAAGTCGGACAGTGGCTCTCGCCCCTGATCGACCCGTTGCTGAAGGGCAAGTGGACGCGCTTCCGGTCTATCCGCGCTTCCGATCTGGCGCGGGTCATCCTCGATTTGACGCGCGCAAAACAACCCGGACTTTTCATCCACCACAGCTACGAATTCCGGGCAATCCTGCGGCGCTGACGCGAGACTTAAGGCAGCGACTTAAGGCAGAGTCTTAAGGCAATGGCTTTCTGGGCCCGCGCGCCCTTGCCTGTGCGGCGATGTGTTCGCGCCAGGCGACGACCAGACCGGCGGTGACCACGACCGGCGCGCCGATCCATGTCGAGGTCGGCGGCACGTGACCGAACGCCAGCCAGCCCCATAAGGTGGCCCAGAACAGTTGCGAATAGTCCATGACCATCACGCTGGCGACGGTGCCGAAGCGCAACGCGGCGGTCATCAGCACTTGCGCGGCAAGCCCGCTGAGGCCGATGCCCAGGATCAGCAGCCAGCCGGTGGCATCGTGCGGGGTGGCGGTCCACAAGGCCAGCGGAGCCAGCGCGATCACGCTGAACGCCGAAAAGTAGAACACGACAGTCAGCGGTTGTTCGGTACGGCCAAGGTCGCGCAACTGGATCGACACCAGCGCCACCATGAACGCCGCGCCGATGCCGACGACAAGCCCCTTCAACGGCAGATGCGCACGATCAGGGCCGGCGATGATCGCCACCCCGGCAAGCCCGAGCAGGACCGCCGTAATGCGCCATTTTCCCGGCATTTCGCGCAGCAGCAGTGCCGACAGAATGACCGCGAACAACGGTGCGGTGAAGCCCAGCACGGTCGATTCCGCCAGTGGCAGGATCTGCACTACCCCCAGCGTCAGGAACATGCCCGATGTGCCGATGGCGGCCCGGCGGGCGTGAACCCACGGCCGTTCGGTGCGGAGTTGCTGCAACCCGCCGCGCGCCGCCAGCCAGCCGACGATGGCAATGGCCGGAATGCACTGCCGCCAGAACATCGTTTCGCTCAGCGCGATCCCCCGTTCGCCGGTCAGCTTGACCAGCAGCAGCATGAACGAAAGCAGCATGGCCGAGCACAGACGCAGGCCCAGCGCCAGCATCGGTTGCTGGGTTGCCCTCATGGATGAACGCCGCTCATGTCGCTTTGCCATTGGCGGCGCGAAGGCTGACAATCAAGCGCTTACTCGTGCCTTGGGTAACCACCCCTAGTCTGCGCTCACCAATGGGCAATGAACGTGCGACAATCAGAGGCAGGCTTCGAGATAGGCCTGATCGAACCCGAACTGCCGCGCCTTTTCAAGCGTATAGGGGCGCAAGCCGGTGGGGCGGAATTCGCCGATGATCTTGCCGTCGGCGCTTTCGTCGAGGTACTCGAACTTGAACAGTTCCTGCGTGACGATCACGTCGCCTTCCATCCCGATCACCTCGGTGATGTTGGTGGTGCGGCGTGACCCGTCGCGCAGGCGCTTGACCTGAACGATGATATCGACAGATTCGGCAATCTGGCGGCTGATCGCTTCCTTGGGGATCTTGATGTCACCCATCAGGATCATGTTTTCCATGCGGCCAAGGCATTCGCGCGGAGAGTTGGCGTGCAGCGTACACATCGAGCCATCGTGGCCGGTGTTCATCGCGGCGAGCAGATCGAAGCACTCAGCGCCACGGATTTCGCCCAGAATGATCCGGTCGGGGCGCATACGCAGCGCGTTCTTGACCAGATCGCCGATCGTGATGGCACCTTGTCCTTCAAGGTTGGGCGGGCGCGTTTCGAGCGGCAGCCAGTGCGGCTGTTGCAGCCGCAGTTCGGCGGCGTCCTCGATCGTCAGCACGCGCTCACCCGGATCGATCATCTTCGACAATGCGTTGAGCATCGTCGTCTTGCCCGAACCGGTACCGCCCGAGATGACCACGTTCATGCGGCAGGCGCCCGCGATCTTCAGCGCGGTGCACATCTTGTCGCTCATCGAGCCGAAATCGCGCAGCATGTCGAGCGTGATCGGCTTTTCCGAGAACTTGCGGATCGAGATGGCGGTGCCGCGCAACGACAGCGGGGGAACGATGACGTTGACGCGGCTGCCGTCCTTCAGACGGGCGTCGGCCAGCGGCGTGGTCTGGTCGACGCGGCGGCCGACCTGATTGACGATGCGCTGGGCGATCTGGAACAAATGCGCTTCATCGCGGAACCGGATCGGCGCAAGGACCAGTCTGCCCTTCTTTTCGATGTAGGTCTGGTCGGGACCGTTGACCATGATATCCGAAATGTCGGGGTCGTTGAGCAGCTCTTCAAGCGGGCCGAAGCCCAGCAGCTCGTCGATGAGCACTTTTTCCAGCGCGAATTGTTCGCGCCGGTTGAGCGTGACCTTCAGTTCGGCCAGCACTTCCAGAATGATCGGGCGGAACTCTTCGGAAAGTTCGTCCTTGGTCAGCGTGGCGGCGGCTTCGGGGTCGACCCGTTCGAGCAGGCGCGGCAGCACCTGCTCTTTGATCTTGTGGACCGAGGCTTCAAATCCGTCGGCGGTATAGAGATTGTCGACGACCTGGTTGGCACGGTCGGCCAGCCGGGTCATGGCGTCCGACTTGGCTCCTGCCGCCGATTGCGCCTGATCGAGGGGATCGAACGCCTGCAACGAGGGAAACTGGTCGCCGCCACCGGGAACCGGCACGGCCGGCGTCGCCGAGCCCGACCCTTCGCCCGACTTCATCGGCCGGGCGACGCCGAACGACGGACGCAGCGGAGCGGCGCCTCCGCCCATTCCGCTCTTGCGGCCAAATGCGCTCATGCCGACAGCCCCTTTTCGTCCGTCAGGTGGCTTTGCCACTCTGCTCTTTGCAACTTTGGCACAACGCTGCCGCTTCCTGTCGCCATCCGGGCCGGGACGGCACCGATTGGCTTGTGTCGAATGACGGAAAAACCTTCAGAAATTCCTAAATGTGACACTTCAGTGGCCTTCGTTGCGACAGGTTCTTACCGCGCATCGACCACCTTGCAGGACCGGGGCAGAAAGCCTTCGATCAGCCGGTTGCGGCCCGCTGCGGGAACCATCGTCACAGATTAGGCCAAATCGGTTAACGATTTGCGAGGGACATTGCGGGTCGGTCTTGCCGGTTGGCCTGTGCGGTCAACCGCCCTCGCGCACGCGCAAGGTGGCAACAGCAGCGGTGATCATCACAAGCGCGGCCACCAGCATCGTCCACGCCGGTTCGGTCGGGAAAAAAGCGCGGATCACGCCGCCCATGACCGTCGCCACGATCAGTTGCGGCACGACGATGAACACGTTGAATACGCCGATGTAGATGCCGAACTTCGCGGGCGGGAGCGTGCGGGTGAGCATCACGTACGGCATGGTGAGGATCGACGCCCAGGCAAGACCGAACAGCGCCATCGGCACCAGCAGCAACAGCCTGTCGTGGATCACCAGCAGCAGGCCAAACGCTGCCGCGCCCGCCAGCAGGCACAGGGCATGGGTCCGCGCGTTGCCCAGCCGCTTGGCCAGCAGCGGCAGCGCAAAAGCGGCCAGCGCCGCCACGCCGTTATAGAACGCGAACATCACGCCAACCCAGTCGGCTCCGGCGTTGTAGGCCGCCCCGCTCGTGTCGGTGGCGTGAAACGTGCCCTGTGTTACCACCGGCGTCGTGTAGATCCACAGGATGAACAGCGCGATCCAGGTGAAGAACTGGACGAGCGCCAGTTGCCGCATGGTCTGCGGCATCCGCGCAAGGTCGCTGTTGATCTGGGCGAGCGTGCCCGCACTGCGCCGCAAACGCAGCAAGACTTGCGCCGCTCCGAACATGGCGAGCCCACCACCGAGCACGAGCAATTGCTTGTCGAGGTGGAGCGCCCAGACGGCGGCAACCAGCGCGACGCCCGCAACCAGCCACCACCGGCCGTTCGCCGGATAGGCCAGAGGCTCGTGCTCGGCGCCGCCTTCAGGTGCCGGGCTGAACGCGGCCATCTCCTGCGGCGAATATTCGCGCACCCGCAGCGCGGTCCAGCCCACGGCTAGCACGATGGCCGCCGCGCCAAGATAGAAACCATAGCGCACCGAGGGCGGGATCACGCCTTCGGGTGCGGTGCTGGCGACCCCGAGTGCGCCCAGAACCGTGGGCGCAAGGCTGCCGATAACCGCCCCGGCACCGATGAATCCGGTCTGCACGGCAAAGCCCTGCGCGCGCTGGTCGGCCGATGTCATGTCACCGACAAAGGCGCGGAACGGCTCCATCGACACGTTGAGCGAGGCATCGAGCAGCCACAGGAAAGCGGCCGCTAGCAGCAATACGCCGCAGTTTGGCAGGCCGACCAGCGCCAGTCCGGCAAGCAGAGCGCCAGCGACGAACCACGGGCGGCGGCGGCCAAAGCGGGTCCATGTCCGGTCCGACCAATGGCCGATCAGCGGTTGCACCAGCAGTCCGGTGACCGGCCCGGCGATCCACAGGAAGGCCAGATCATCGACATTGCTGCCCAGCGACTGGAAAATGCGGCTGACGTTGGCGTTCTGCAACCCGAACGCGATCTGGATGCCGAAAAAGCCGAAACTGGTGTTCCACAGCCCGGCAAAACTCTGGTGCGGCTTGGTGCGCGGTGCGCTGGTGCTCATCGGCTTTCCTCTCCGGGGCCATGACCCTCGGTCCTTGCTCTTGCTGCCGCGATGCCGTCTTTGCCGCATTCAGGCGAGATGCATACGAATGCCATGCGTGTTTGGGGCATGATTTGAGCATGCTTCGAGCATGCTTCGAGCATGTTTCGAGCTGGTTTCTGGTGTGTTCAGCCACCGCTGCTGGCGCGCACCACCAGTCGCGTGGGCAGGACCGAGACCGGCGGCGGGCGGCTTTCGATCTGGGCCAGCACGGTTTCTACCAGCGCTTCGCCCGCCAACCGCATGTCCTGCACAACCGTGGTCAATGGCGGGCTGGTGAACGAAGCGGCGGGAATGTCGTCGAAACCGACCACGGCGATATCGTCCGGCACGCGAAGGCCGGCTTCGGCAAGCGCGCGGATGGCGCCGATTGCGATCAGGTCGCTGGCGGCGAACACGGCATCGAATGGCAGATCGCGCTCAAGCAAACGGCGTGCCGCCTGATAGCCTGAATCCTCTGACGAAATGGCATCGACCACCAGCGCCGGATCGGATTGCAGGCGCGCCGTGGCGATGGCGCGCAACAGCCCCGCGTGGCGCTGCTGGAATTCGGGATAGTGCGAATCCGCCTGTCCCAGAAAGGCGATGGTGCGGCGCCCGCGCGCCAACAGGTGCTCGCCCGCCAGGCGGCCAGCGCCGAAGTTGTCCGAACCCACCGTTGCCCCGATCGTGCCGGAATCGACCGAGCCCCAGCGCACGAAATGGGTGCCCGAGCGCACCAGTTGGCGCAGGCGGTTTTCATAAAGCGCGTAATCGCCATAACCGAGCAGGATCAGCCCGTCGGCGCGGTGGCTTTCCTGATAGCGGGTGTGCCAGTCATCTTCCAGTTTCTGGAACGAAATCAACAAGTCCAGCCCGCGCGCCGCGCAGTGGCGGGTGATCGAGCCGAGCATCGAGAGGAAGAACGGATTGATGTTCGATTCATCGGGCGTCGGGTCTTCGAAGAACAGCAGCGCCAGCGTGTTCGAGCGTTGCGAGCGCAGCGAGGACGCGTTCTTGTCGACGGTATAGTTGAGTTGCCGGGCAATCGCCTCGATCTTCTGGCGGGTCGCGAGGCTGACGGTCGTGCTGCCGCGCAGTGCCCTGCTCACAGTAGGCTGCGATACCCCGGCCAGATAGGCGATGTCGAAGCTCGTCGGCTTGTTCGAAGGTTTCCGACCCATGCTGTCCCCAATCCCGGTGCTGCCCGATGTCGTTCCCGGGTCATTGCAAACAATTTAGGCATAATATCGAAATTATGCAAAGCGGCTTTGCGGGCATCGGCCAGTTTGTCGAGTGATTGCCCGAAACATGGGCTGTTTACCGTGGCATATGGTTACGCCTGAGACTTGGGCCCCGGCGGTATACGTATGCCATCTTCGCTCGCCGCCCTGCGCGCCGTACGTATTGGCCAGCGATTGGTCCGGCAACCGCCCAAGCGGTCCGGAGTCGTCATGCAGGGTCCGGTTTCAAGCCGGAAGCGTTTCAGGCCGGCCAACGGCCGGTTCGGGGGGAGTGAACAAGTCCATGACACACCACAGTTCCATTGCGCGCAGCGTCGGCTGCTCGCTGGCCGCACTCACGGTGGCCCTTGCTGCCACACCGGCCTTTGCCGCAGATGCATCCGCAGCCGCGACAGCGCCCGCTGCCGACACCGCCGGTACCGACACGGATAGCGGCACCATCGTCGTTTCGGGCATCCGCGCCTCGCTCAACGCTTCGGCCTCGATCAAGCGCGCTGCGCCGGCCATCGTCGAAGTGGTTTCGGCCGAAGACATCGGCAAGCTGCCCGACGTGTCGATCGCGGACTCGCTGGCGCGTTTGCCCGGCGTGACCGCACAGCGCCTCGAAGGGCGCGACCAGCGCCTGTCGATCCGCGGCCTTGGCCCGGATTTCTCGACCACGCTGCTCAACGGCCGCGAACAGGTTACCGTCGGCGACAACCGTGGCGTCGAATACGACCAGTATCCCAGCGAATTCTTCAAGAACGTGGTGGTGCACAAGGCCGCCGACCCGTCGCTGGTTGCCGCCGGCATCTCGGGCACGGTCGATTTGCGCATGCTGCGTCCGCTGGCCCAGCGTGACCGCATTGTCGCCGTGCAGCTGCGCGGCCAGATGAACGGCATGAAGTCGCTCAACCCGGATTCGGGCCGCTATGGCTATCGCGCGTCGGCCGCTTATGTCGACAAGTTCGCCGATGACACCTTCGGCATCGCGCTGGGCGTTTCAGCCACCGACGCGCCTTCGCAAGACGAGCGCTACAATGCCTGGGGCTTCCCCAATTCGTCGGCCACCGGCAATGCCCTGCTGCTGGGCGGGGCCAAGCCTTACGTCCAGTCGAACAAGCTGAAGCGCTATGGCGCGGTGGCGACGCTGGAATGGCAGCCGAACGACAACTTCCATTCGACACTCGACGTGCTCTATTCGAAGTTCGAGGAAACCCAGCGGCTGCGCGGCATCGAGTTCCCGATCGCGCCCGATTGGGGTTCGGGTGCGGCCGTTTCGCCCGGCTACAAGGTCAGCGACGGGCTGGTCACCGACGCCACCATCACCGGCGTCCACGCGGTGCAGCGCAACGACTACAACAAGCGCAAGGCCGACAACTTCTCGGTGGGCTGGAACAACGTCGTCAACCTGAGCGACACCACCCACCTGACGGTCGATGCCAGCTACAGCCATGCCAAGCGCACCGACTTCCTGCTCGAAACGTACACCGGCACCGGCTACAACACCGCCGGGGCATCGGACACGCTGCACATCTCGTCCAACCCCAATGGCACCTTCAGCATCGTGCCGACGCTGAACTATGCCGACAAGGCGCTGTTCGGCCTGACCGATCCGCGCGGCTGGGGCTATAACGGCACCACCGCCGTGGTGCAGGCAGGCTTCCTCAACCAGCCCAGCTTCAAGGACGATCTGGCGGCATTGCGCGCCAGCCTCGACGGTGAATTCGCCAATGCGGGGCCGATCAAGGGCTGGGAAGTCGGCGCCAACTTCAGCCACCGCAAGAAGACCAGCAACTTCCTTTCGTACTTCCTGTGCCCCAAGGGCACCGGCACCAACTGCACGGTCGCCAGCGGCACCACGCTGTTTGCACCGATCCCGCAGGCAGCGATCATCGGCAGCGTTCCGCTGGGCTACCTTGGCGTGCCCAGCATGATCGCGCTCGACCCGGTGTACCTGTACAACAATTCGCTGCAAAGCGTGTACGACAACCGCCCGGTGTCGCTGGTGCGCGACAACAGCGTGACCGAAAACGTGCTGACCGGCTATGCCATGCTCAAGCTGGATGGCGACGTTGCGGGCAAGAAGCTGACCGGCTCGATCGGCGTGCAGGCGGTCTACACCAACCAGAGCTCGGACGGTTCGATCTCGAACTTCTCGAACGGTACGGTCAGTGTCTACCCCGCCAATGGCGGCGACAAGTTCTGGCGCGTGCTGCCCAGCGCCAGCGTGGCGCTGGAAGTGTCGAACGGAACCTACGTCAAGGTTGCCAGCTCGCTGACGATGGTGCGCGCGCGCATGGATCAGGAGCGGGTCAACCAGGAGTTCGGCATCGACTTCACCCATCTGGGGTCGACCGATCCGGCCAAGAGCGTGTTCAGCTCGAACGGCGGCAACCCGCGCCTGCGCCCGTACATGTCGTTCAACGTCGATGCCTCGGTCGAGCACTACTTCGCCAAGGGCGGCTACGTCTCGGCGGCCGCGTACTACAAGCGCCTGACCGACTACGTCGATGCCAACAACAGCTTCATCTACGATTTCAAGGCGGCCACAGCTGGGCTTCCGGCCAACGTGGTGGCGCAGCTTGGCACGACGCTGGGCCTTGTCCACGCCCCGGCCAACAACGGGCGCGGCACGGTGAAGGGCGCCGAAGTCACCGCCTCGCTGCCGTTCAACCTGTTCACGCCCTCGCTTGACGGGTTCGGCTTCTTTGGCAGCGCTTCGTACACCGATAGTTCGATCGAACTGGGTTCCAACCCCGGCTCGTCGATCACCCTGCCGGGCCTTTCGGACTGGGTGGGCAATGCCTCGCTCTATTACGAGAAGAACGGGTTCCAGGTGCGCGCCAACTACCGCTACCGGTCGATGTTCCTGGCCGAAGTCGCGGGCCTTTCGGCCAACCCGACGTTCCGTCAGGCCAAGGCCGAGGGCATTCTGGACGCGCAGATCGGGTATGAATTCCAGCCCGGTTCGGCGCTGGCCGGTCTGTCGATCCTGTTCCAGGCCAAGAACCTGACCGACCGCCCGTTCATCACCTACCAGAACAACGATCCGCGTCAGGTGATCGACTATCAGCGCTATGGGCGCGACTACTACATCGGCCTCAGCTACAAGTTCTGAGGTTCGGGTCGCGGTTGACCGGGCAGGGGCAAAGTTCCCGCCCGGTCATCTGCCGACTGGCGTGGTTAGTCGGCATGGATAGGGGGAGTGGTCATGACGCAGGCGAACACGGTTTCCATCGTCATCGTCGGCGGCGGCACGGCCGGTTGGATGACGGCGGCTGCGCTTGGCCATTTTCTTGACCGCGGCTTTTCGGTCAGGCTGATCGAGAGCGAGGACATCGGTACGATCGGTGTCGGTGAAGCGACGATCCCGCAGATCCGCATGTTCAATCAGGCATTGGGCATCGACGAGGACGCGTTCATCCGGGCGACGCAGGCCAGCTTCAAGCTGGGCATCGAGTTCGTCGACTGGCTGCGGCCGGGCACCCGTTACATGCATGCGTTTGGCGATGTCGGTCGCCCGGTTGGGCTCTGCGCGTTCCAGCATTACTGGTCGCGCGGCAAGCGCGCCGGGTTTGCGGGCGGGACCGGTGACTACTGTCTCAACGAACTGGCCGCGTATGCCGGCAAGATGCATCGCGGCCCGGCGCTGACCGCGCAGACGGTGCCTCAGATGCCCCATGCCTATCACTTCGACGCCGGGCTTTACGCCGCGTTCCTGCGCCGGTTTGCCGAGGCGCGTGGCGTGATCCGCACCGAAGGCCTGATCGAGGCGGTGCTGCGCCACGGCGAGACCGGCGACGTTACCGCCGTGCAACTGCGCTCGGGCGAAGTGGTCGCAGGCAACTTGTTCATCGACTGTTCGGGCCTGCGCGCGCTGGTGATCGGCGAGGCGCTGGGTTCGGGCTATGAGGACTGGAGCCACTGGCTGCCGTGCGATCGCGCGCTCGCCGTGCCAAGCGAGCGGGTGGCCGATTTCACTCCTTATACCCGCTCCACCGCGCACGATGCGGGCTGGCAATGGCGCATTCCCTTGCAGCATCGCACCGGCAACGGGCGGGTTTATTGCAGCAGCTTCATCAGTGACGAGGCGGCGGCCGACAGCCTGCTGGCGCACCTTGATGCCCCGGCGCTGGCCGATCCGCGCCCGATCCGCTTCACCACCGGCCGCCGGGCGCAGGCGTGGAAGCACAACGTCATCGCCGTCGGGCTTTCCAGCGGGTTCCTTGAGCCGCTGGAGTCGACCTCGATCCACCTGATCCAGTCGGCGATCTCGCGCATCCTGGCGTTCCTGCCGGGCAGGTCGATCGCCCCTGCAGAGCGCGCCGAGTACAACCGCCAGACGGCCTTCGAGATGGAGCGCATCCGCGACTTCATCGTGCTGCACTACACGCTCAACGAACGCGACGAGCCGTTCTGGCGCCATCTGCGCGACATGGAACTGCCCGGCAGCCTGGCTGAGCGGATCGAGCTGTTCCGCCAGAGCGGGCACATTTTCCGTGAAGGCACCGAGCTGTTCAGCGAAGTGGCGTGGTTTCAGGTGATGGCGGGGCAAGGCATCGTGCCGCGCACCAGCCACGCCATGGCCGAGGCGATCCCCGAAGCCGACCTCAAGGCTTATCTCGATACCATCAACGCGCTCTACACCCGCGAAATGGGGCGTTACCCCGCGCATGCCGACTACATCGCGCGGCACTGCGCGGCGCAGCCCCAGCGCATAGGCGCTGCTGCATGATGCCTCGGCTGATCCTCGCCGCGCTGCTGCTGGGCGGTTCCCTCGCCGCCCCGCTCTGTAGCGTGCAGGCGCAGGAAGCGGTGCGGGCGCGGCCGGCCGCCGGCGAGACCGTCTATTTCGTGCTGCCCGACCGTTTCGACAACGGGGATCAGGGCAACGATCAGGGTGGCCTTGTCGGCGGACGGCTGGTGACGGGCTTCGATCCGGGGGCCAAGGGCTTCTATCACGGCGGTGACATCAAGGGTTTGATCGGCCGGTTGGATTACATCAAGGGACTTGGTGCGACCGCGCTGTGGGTCGGGCCGATCTTCAAGAACAAGCCGGTGCAGGGCGCTGCGGGTCAGGAAAGCGCAGGCTTCCACGGCTACTGGATTACCGACTTCACGCAAGTCGATCCGCACTTCGGCAGCAATGCCGATTTCAAGGCACTGGTCGATGCCGCGCATGCCCGTGGGCTAAAAGTTTACATGGACATCGTCGCCAACCACACCGCCGACGTGATCCAGTACCGCGAAGGGGCGGCGCTGGGCTATGCCTATCGCAGCCGCGCGGACTATCCCTATTCGCGACGGGGCGGGCTGGCTGGCCCGGCGATCAATTCAGGCTTTGCCGGGGACGAAGACAGCAGCGCATTCAACTTCGAACGGCTGACCGACCCGGCCTACGCCTATACCCCGTTCGTGCCCAAGGGCGAGGAACACGCCAAGGTACCCGACTGGCTGAACGATGTGGCGTTGTACCACAATCGCGGCAACTCGACTTACACCGGTGAAAGTGCCCGGTTCGGCGACTTTGCCGGGCTGGACGATCTGTTCACCGAGAATCCGCGCGTACGCGCCGGGATGATCGCGATTTATGCGCAATGGATCGCCGAATTCGGGATCGACGGCTATCGCATCGATACCGCGCGGCATGTCGATTCCGGGTTCTGGCAGGCATTCGTTCCGGCGATGCTCAAGGCGGCGCACGATCGCGGCATTCCCAACTTCACCATCTTTGGCGAAGTGGCGCGCGAGACTGCCGACAACGGCTATATTGCCCAGTTCACCCGCCGCGATGGCTATCCGGCGGTGCTCGACTTCGCGTTCCAGAGCGCGGTGCGCGACGTGCTGGGCAAGGGCCGTGGCACCGACACGCTGGCCGCGCTGTTCGAAGGCGACGTGCTGTACGAAGGCGGCGAGCAGGCCGCGCTCGCTTTGCCGACTTTCCTTGGCAACCACGACATGGGGCGTTTTGCCACCCTTGTTCGTGCCGACCGGCCCGGCATCGATGACAAGGCGTTGCTGGCACGGGTGATGCTGGGGCATGTCATGCTGATGACCTTGCGCGGCTCTCCGGTGATCTATTACGGCGATGAACAGGGCTTTGTCGGGGACGGCAACGACAACGATGCGCGCGAGGACATGTTCGCCTGCAAGGTCGCATCCTACAACGACAACCGCCTGTTGGGCACCGACCACACCACCGCGACCGCCAGCTTCGATCCGGGCCACCCGCTCTATCGCCTGATCGCCGCGCTGGGTGCGCTGCGCAAGGCGCATCCGGCGCTGGTTACCGGGCGACAGGTGGTGCGCAGCTATGCCGACAAGCCCGGCCTGTTCAGCGTTTCGCGCTTCGATCCGGTGACGGGCGCGGAATACCTGATCGCTTTCAACACCAGCGACCAGCCGATCCGCACCTCCAGCATGATCGGAACCGGCGCAACGCGGTTGCAGGCGCTGTTCGGCATGTGCCCGACCAGCGTTGCCGCGCCGGGTTCGGTGGTGCTTGAACTCCCCCCGCTCGGCAGTGCAGTCTGCCGGGCCGATCCCTCCCCAGACCATTCGGCAGGCCAATGACCAAGCATTCGAGCAATTCCTTACCGCTGCCGGCAGTCGCAAACGCGGCAGAACCCGCGCCCTGGTGGCGCGGTGCGGCGATCTACCAGATTTATCCGCGCAGCTTTCAGGATACCAATGGCGATGGCGTGGGCGATCTGGCCGGGATCACCCAGCGGCTCGATTACGTGGCGCGGCTGGGCGTCGACGCGATCTGGATTTCGCCGTTCTTCCAGTCGCCGATGGACGATTTCGGTTATGACGTCTCGGACTATTGCGCGGTCGATCCGATCTTCGGAACGCTCGATGATTTTGACGCGCTGGTGGCGCGAGCGCACGAACTGGGCCTGAAAGTCACCATCGATCAGGTCTATGCCCATACCAGCGAGCAGCACGACTGGTTCAAGGAAAGCCGCCAGTCGCGCGACAATCCCAAGGCGGACTGGTATGTCTGGGCCGATCCCAAGCCCGATGGCTCGCCGCCGTCGAACTGGCAATCGGTGTTCGGTGGTCCGGCCTGGCGGTGGGATGCGCGCCGCTGCCAGTATTACCTGCACAACTTCCTTGCCAGCCAGCCGCAGATGAACGCGCACAACCCCGATGTGCAGCAGGCCCTGCTTGACGTGATGCGTTTCTGGCTGGACCGCGGCGTCGATGGCTTCCGCATCGATGCGCTGAACTTCCTGATGCACGATCCGGCGATGCGCGACAATCCGCCCGCGCCTTATGATGGACGCCGTCGCACCCGCCCGTTCGACTACCAATTGAAGATCTACAACCAGTCGCACCCCGGAATCGTCGGCTTCATCGAACGCATCCGCGCGCTGTGCGACAGCTATGGTGCGGTGTTCACCGTTGCCGAAGTCGGCGGCGACTTGGCCGAGACCGAGATGAAGGCGTTCACACAAGGCGAAACGCATCTCAACAGCGCCTACGGCTTCGACTTTCTTTATGCGCCCGCCATCACCCCCGCACTGGTCCGCGACGTGCTGGCCAAATGGCCCGACGCGCCGGGCATCGGCTGGCCAAGCTGGGCGTTCGAGAACCACGATGCGCCGCGCGCGCTGTCTCGTTGGTGCGCGCCCGAGCAGATCGATGCGTTCGGGCGGCTGAAGGCGGTGTTGTTTGCCAGCTTGCGCGGCAACATCATCATCTATCAGGGCGAGGAACTGGGGCTGACGCAGGTCGATATCCCGTTCGAGCAGTTGCAGGATCCCGAAGCGATTGCCAACTGGCCGCTGACCCTGTCACGCGATGGCGTGCGTACGCCTATGCCCTGGGCCACCCAATCGCCCAACGGCGGGTTCAGCGATGCCGCGCCGTGGTTGCCGGTGGGTGAGGAAAACGCTGCCCGTGCGGTTGACCGGCAGGAACAGGACGATGCCTCGTTGCTCCACCTGACGCGCCAGCTGCTGGTGTTGCGCCGCGAAAATCCGGCGCTGCTGCTGGGTGATTTCGAGGTGCTGCTGGCCGATGACGCGCGGCTGGTCGTGCGGCGGACCGCTGCTGCCGCTGGGCAGTCGGTGATGGGCATCTTCAACCTTTCGGACCAGCCGGTGGGCTGGCCTGCCGAAATGCCGGTCGGGGGCCGCGTGCTTACTACCGTCAATGGCGCGCAATTCGGGCTGCTGCCGCCCTTTGCCGCGATGCTTGTAGAACAAGGGAACTGACATGCGCATCACTGCCGGACTTGCTGCGCCACTGGCGCTGACCTTTTCGTGCGTCCTGATTCCGGACGCTGCTTTCGCTGCCGAGCCGCTGAAATCGGAGCTGGCGCAGCCGCCGCAGGCAGCCTTGTCACCCGACCGCGCCGTTACCGCCGCATCGCCCGACGGCTCGCTGGTGGTGGCCGTCAGCATCGATAACGATGGCCGGCCAACTTACGCGCTGACCCGGCGTGGCAAGCCGCTGATCGCGGCGTCGAGCCTTGGCTTCATCCTTGCCGATGGGCCGACGATGGTGCGCGGCAACCACATCCTTGGCAGCGAAACCTCCAGCGGCGCCGAAACGTGGGAGCAGCCGTGGGGCGAGCGGCGCTTTGTCAACGACCGCCACAACGATCTGCTGGTCCGGTTCCAGCAGAGCCCGGAGTGGGGCGGCCGCCTGATGAACGTGCGGTTCCGCCTGTTCGACACCGGTTTCGCGCTGCGCTATGAAATGCCAGAGCAGGCGGGCATGAAGACCATGCGCATCGCCGATGAACTGACCGAGTTCGCGCTCGCGCAGGATGGCACCGCATGGTGGATGCCGGGCGGCGAATGGAACCGCTATGAACAGGTCTATCAAAAGACCGCCATCTCGGGCGTTTCGACCGCGCATACTCCGATCACGATGAAGCTGGCCGACGGCACGCACCTGGCGTTTCATGAGGCCGCGCTGGTCGATTATTCGGCGATGTGGTTCAAGCGTATCACGGGGACCAAGTTCCGCTCGACCCTTTCGCCTTCGCCCAATGGGCCCAAGGTGGTGCGCGATTTGCCGTTCCATACGCCATGGCGGTCGATCCGCATCGCCGATAACGCGGCTGGGCTGGTCGAAAACGACCTTGAACTGAACCTCAACGAACCGAACAAGCTGGGCGATGTAAGCTGGTTCAAGCCGATGAAGTACATCGGAATCTGGTGGGGCATGATCCGGGGCGACTGGACCTGGGCCGAAGGGCCACGCCACGGCGCGACCACCGAACGCACCAAGCAATACATCGACTTCGCCGCCAAGAACGGTTTTGGCGGG
Source organism: Novosphingobium sp. FKTRR1 (assembly GCF_020404405.1). Taxonomy (GTDB): domain Bacteria; phylum Pseudomonadota; class Alphaproteobacteria; order Sphingomonadales; family Sphingomonadaceae; genus Novosphingobium. The sequence continues at coordinate 316,862 of NZ_JAIZDA010000004.1, forward strand.
GTGCTGGTCGAAGGCTGGGACAAGGGCTGGAACGGCAACTGGTTCGGCCATGGGCAGGACTTCAGCTATACGCAGGCAACCCCTGACTTCGATCTGAAGGCGGTGACTGCCTATGCTGCCAGCAAGGGCGTGCAGTTGATCGGTCACCATGAAACCGGCGGCAACATCGCCAATTACGAAGCGCAGCTTGACGATGCCATGAAGCTTTATGCCAACCTTGGCGTCCATTCGGTCAAGACCGGGTACGTCGCCGATGCGGGCGGGATCATCGCACCGGGCGCAGCACCGGGCACCACGCAAATGGAATACCACGACGGCCAGCGGCAGGTGCAACACCACCTGAAGGTCGTGGAAACGGCGGCCAAGTATCACATCGCCATCGATGCGCACGAACCGGTCAAGGACACGGGCCTGCGCCGCACTTATCCCAACTGGATCGACCGCGAAGGCGCGCGTGGCATGGAATACAACGCCTGGGGCCAGTTCGCCAACGGGCCGGAGCACGAACCGACGCTGGTCTATACCCGGATGCTGTCGGGGCCGATGGACTTCACGCCGGGCGTGCTCAGTCTGGAAGGGGCCAACCACGCCCCGCTCGCCTCGACGCTGGCCAAGCAACTGGGGCTCTATCTGGCAATCTATTCGCCGATCCAGATGGCGGCCGACTTTGCCGAAACGCTGGCCGCCCATCCGAAGGAACTGGAGTTCATCCGGCAAGTTCCGGCCGACTGGGCGGAAAGCCACTTGGTCGCCGGTGAAGTCGGTGAATACGCGATCTTCGCGCGCAAGGACCGCAACAGCGCCGACTGGTATCTGGGCGGGGTCAACGATGCAACACCGCGCGACCTGACCCTGCCGCTCGATTTCCTCGATGCCGGGAAAAGCTACACCGCGACCATCTGGAGGGACGGGGAAGGGGCCACCTACCTGACCGAAGCGCGCCACAAGATCGCCTATGAGACCCGCACCGTGAAGAAGGGCGACAGCATCGCGCTGTGGCTGGCGGCGGGTGGCGGCGCGGCGATCCGGCTTCATCCCGCGGGGAAATGAGGGGAGATAAAGAAAGCCTTATATCTGCAGCTCCGCCCGAGATGAGGACCATTGCGCTGGCTGATGGTGCGGTGCAAAATGACCTTATCGCCCGGCCTGCCGATGCATAGCTATGACTCGCATACTTATGCATGGTGAATCGTCGGGATTTCCGGCCTAGGGCAGGCCCCGAAGATCGGGGTCTGCATCCCGGCCCCAAGGGGAGACTCGCATCGATGGTCGCCAAAAGCTGTTCAGCCCTGCTCCTGTTCGGGGCCACCGGTGATCTTTCGAAGCGCATGTTGTTGCCCTCGCTGTTCGGGCTGCACGAAGATGGCCTGATCGAGCCGGGCCTGCGTATCGTCGGCACCGCGCGTTCCGAGCATGACGACGCCGAGTTCCGCGCCTTTGCCGCGCAGGCGCTGACCGACTTCCTCCCCGAAGACCGCCGCGATCCCGGCAAGATCGCCTCGTTCCTCGACCGGCTGTCGTACCAGACGCTCGATGCCTCGAACCTCGACGGGTTTGCCGCGCTGGCCGAAAAGCTGGGCGACATCAGCTGCGGCCTTTCGATCTTCCTGTCGACCGCGCCCGCGCTGTTCGAGCCGACCATTCAGGGCCTGCGCCATGCCGGACTGGCGCACGACAACGTGCGGATCGGGTTGGAAAAGCCGTTGGGCAATGATCTGGAATCCAGCGCGCGCATCAACGACGCGGTGGCCGCAGGGTTCAACGAGCGGCAAATCTTCCGCATCGACCACTATCTCGGCAAGGAGCCGGTGCAGAACCTGATGGCGCTGCGCTTTGGCAACATGATGCTCGAACCGCTGTGGAACGCGGCCAACGTCGATCACGTGCAGATCACCGTCAGCGAGACTGTGGGCCTTGAAGGGCGCAAGGGCTTCTATGACGATACCGGCGCGCTGCGAGACATGGTGCAGAATCACATGCTGCAACTGCTGGCGCTGACCGCGATGGAACCGCCGCGCGATTACGATGCCACCTCGATCCGCGATGAAAAGGTCAAGCTGCTGCGCGCGCTGCGTCCGGTGAAGGCCGAGGAGATGGTGCGCGGCCAGTATCGCGCGGGCGCGGTCGGCGGGCAAGCGGTCAAAGGCTATCACGAGGATCTGGGCACCACTTCGGACACCGAAACGTTCGTTGCGATCAAGGCGCACGTCGACAACTGGCGCTGGCAGGGCGTGCCCTTCTATCTGCGTCACGGCAAGCGGCTGGGCGAGCGGCGCAGCGAGATCGTGATCCAGTTCAAGAACGTGCCGCACAACATCTTTGCCGAGCGCGGCGGCAAGCTGCGCGCCAACCGGCTGGTGATCCGCCTGCAGCCCGAGGAATACGTGCGGATGCAGGTCATGGCCAAGGAGCCCGGCCTCGATCGCGGCGGCATCACGCTGCGCGAGGTCAACCTCGATCTGTCGCTGACCACCGCCTTTGCCAAGACGCGCCGGCGTATCGCCTATGAGCGCTTGCTGCTCGATCTGATCGAAGGCGAACAGACGCTGTTCGTCCGGCGCGACGAGGTCGAGGCGCAGTGGAAATGGGTCGATGCCATCCGCAAGGTCTGGGCTGGCGGTGACGACGAGGTGAAGCCTTACGCCGCCGGAGGCTGGGGCCCGAACGCGGCGATCGCGCTGACCGAACGCGACGGGCGTAGCTGGAATGACTGATCCGACCATCGGCCTTGCCCCCGTCGTGGCGCGCTGGGCCGAACCCGGCGGTGCCGCCGCCGTGGCCGATCGCATCGCCGCCGAACTGGCGCGGCCCGGTCACAAGCGTATCGCGTTCACCGGCGGGTCCACTCCGCTCAAGGTGCTGGCCTTGCTCAAGGATCGACCGCTCTACTGGTCGCAGGTGACGATTGCCCTGACCGACGATCGCCGCGTTCCCGACGATCACCCGGCCAGCAACTTCGGCAAGATCCATGGCGCCTTGGGCGACAGCGGTGCCACGTTCGAGCGGCTGGCAGAGGGCGCGCCCGTCGCGCCGTTCGATCTGGTATGGCTCGGCATGGGCGAAGACGGGCATGTCGCCTCACTGTTCCCAACTATGCAGGCGCTGGTCCGCCCCGGCCCGACGGTGATCGCCACCACCCCGATTCCGCTGCCGCCTGAAGCCCCGTTCGACCGCCTGAGCCTGAATGAAAAGGCGCTAAAGGCCTCGCGCGAGATCATCCTCGTGGTCACCGGCGCCAGCAAGCGCGCGCTGATCGAGCGCGTGCTGGACGGTTGCACCGATTACCCCGTCGCCGATTTCCTGCGCGGCTTCGGCCCGCCTGTCACGATCTACTGGAGCGCATGATGGCCATCCACCCCGTTGTCGCCAAAGTGACCGAGCGCATCGTCAGGCGCTCGCAAACCACTCGCGCCGCCTATCTCGATCTGATCGCGCGGTCGAAGGATCAGGGCCTCAACCGCCCGCAACTGTCGTGCGGCAATCTTGCCCACGGCTTTGCCGCATCGGGCGAGGACAAGCTTGCCATCCGCAGCGGCAAGGCGATGAACATCGGAATCGTCACCGCCTACAACGACATGCTTTCGGCGCATCAGCCCTATGGCCGCTACCCCGACCTGATCAAGGTGTTCGCGCGCGAAGTGGGCGCCACCGCGCAAGTCGCGGGCGGCGTTCCGGCGATGTGCGACGGGGTGACGCAAGGTCAGGATTCGATGGAGCTGTCGCTGTTCAGCCGCGACACCATCGCCATGAGCACGGTGGTCGGCCTTAGCCACGCGATGTTCGAAGGCGCGCTGCTGCTGGGCATCTGCGACAAGATCGTGCCGGGCCTGCTGATCGGCAGCCTTCGTTTCGGGCACCTGCCGACGATCCTGGTGCCCTCGGGCCCGATGCCGACCGGCCTTGCCAACAAGGAAAAGGTGCGCATCCGCCAGCTTTATGCCGAAGGCAAAGTCGGGCGCGACGAACTGCTCGAAAGTGAAAGCGCCAGCTACCATTCGGCGGGCACTTGTACCTTCTACGGCACGGCCAACTCCAACCAGATGATGATGGAGATGATGGGCCTGCACCTGCCGGGCTCGTCGTTCGTGCTGCCGGGCACCAAGCTGCGGCAGGAACTCACCCGCGCCGCCGTCCACCGCATCGCACAGATCGGTTGGGACGGCGACGATTACCGTCCGTTGGGCCATTGCGTCGATGAAAAGGCGATCATCAACGCCATCGTCGGCCTGCTGGCCACCGGCGGCTCGACCAACCATGTCATCCACTTGCCTGCCATTGCGCGCGCGGCGGGCGTGCAGATCGACTGGGACGACATGGACGAGCTGTCAGCGGTCGTTCCGCTGATCGCCAACGTCTATCCCAATGGCGCGGGCGACGTGAACTATTTCCACGCGGCGGGCGGCATGCCCTATGTGATCCGCGAACTGATCGGCGGCGGGCTTGCCCATGCCGATATCCGCACCGTCTATGGCGCGTCGCTGGAAGAAGGCGCGCGCAATCCGGTAATGGATGGCGATACCTTGCGCTATGATCCGGCGCCCGAAGCGAGCGGCGATGACAAGATGCTGCGCCCGGTTTCCGCGCCGTTCCAGCGCGAAGGAGGCTTCCGTCTGCTCAAGGGCAACCTTGGCCGGGGCACGATCAAGGTCAGCGCGGTCGATAGTTCGCGCTGGACGATCGAGGCGCCGTGCCGCGTGTTTTCCGACCAGAACGACGTGTTGACCGCGTTCAAGGCCGGTGAGCTTGAGCGCGATGTGGTCGTGGTGGTGCGCTTTCAGGGGCCGGCCGCCAACGGCATGCCCGAGTTGCACAAGCTGACCCCGCCGCTGGGCGTGCTACAGGATCGTGGCTTCAAGGTGGCGCTGGTCACCGACGGGCGGATGTCCGGCGCTTCGGGCAAGGTTCCCGCCGCGATCCACGTTTCGCCCGAGGCGCGGCTTGGCGGCCCGCTGGCCAAGCTGCGCGATGGCGACTTGGTGCGAGTCTGCGCGGTCGACGGTCATCTGGAAGCGCTGGTTCCGGCTGATGAATGGGCTGCGCGCGAAGAAGCGGTTGCTCCGGGCGAGGGCCTCGGCGTAGGGCGCGAACTGTTCGCGCTGATGCGCCACCATGCCGATCCGGCGGAACGTGGCGGGTCGGCGATGTTGGCGGCGGCGGGTCTCTGACAGCTTTTCGGATTGGGGGATACGGGATGCAGGTTGTCGCGGTCGACATCGGGGGCACGCACGCCCGTTTTGCGCTGGCCGAAGTGGACGCGGGCGCGGTGGTGTCGCTGGGCGAGGCGGTGACGCTCAAGACCGCCGAACACCCCAGTTTCCAGCTCGCTTGGCAGGAGTTCGAGCGGCTTTCGGGCGGCAATCTCCCACGTGCGGCGGCGATTGCGGTGGCGGGGCCGGTGGGCGGCGACATCATCCGGTTCACCAACAACCCGTGGATCATCCGTCCTGCACTGATCCCCGAGAAGCTGGGCGCCGATGACTATGTCGTGGTCAACGACTTTGCCGCCGTTGCGCACGCGGTGGCGCAGGCCAAGGACGAGCACCTGCTGCATCTGACTGGCCCCGAAGAACCCTTGCCCGAAGTCGGCACGATCAGTGTCGTCGGTCCCGGAACCGGCCTTGGCGTGGCGATGCTGTGGCGCAATGGCGGCAGCTATCATGTCCAGCCGACCGAGGGCGGGCACATCGACTATGCCCCGCTCGATGCCATCGAGGACGCCATTCTGGCGCGGCTGCGCAAGCGTCATCGCCGGGTTTCGGTCGAGCGCGTGGTTGCCGGGCCCGGCATCGTCGACATCTACGAGACGCTTGCCGTAATCGAGGGCAAACCCTTCACCCCTCAGGACGACAAGGCGCTGTGGACGCTTGGCGCTTCCGGAGAGGACAGTCTGGCGGCGGCGGCGGTGGATCGCTTCTGCCTGTCGTTGGGCAGTGTGGCGGGTGATCTGGTGCTGGCGCATGGCTCAAGCGCGCTGGTCATGGCCGGTGGGCTTGGATATCGCATCCGCGATACGCTGGTGCGCTCGGGCTTTGCCGACCGGTTTCGCGCCAAGGGGCGGTTCGAGCAGATGATGGCGGGCATTCCGGTCAAGCTGATCACCCATCCGCAGCCAGGCCTGTTCGGCGCAGCGGCGGCTTTCGCCCACGCGCACGCCAACTGATCGGGCACGCCAACAGGCCACTTGCCAAGATCGGCGCGCTCGCCTAGCTCTTGACTTAATCGATCGATTAAGAGGCGAGGGAGAGTGCCCATGGATTTCGAAACGATCCGGCTTGAACGTGTCGGCAATGTTGCGCGCATCGTGCTCAACCGGCCCGAACGGCTCAATGCCTGCCCGCCGAACATGGCGGTCGAGATTTCGGATGCGCTGTCGCTGATCGGCGATGCGCGTGCGGTGCTGGTGACGGGTGAGGGCCGGGCGTTCTGCTCGGGCGCGGATCTCGCCGGAACCGGCAAGCGCGCACTTGCGGGCGGGGCGGGCAGCTACAAGGCGCTGACCGAATCGTACAACCCGATGATCCTCAAGTTCGCGCGCCTGCCGGTGCCGGTGGTCATGGCGGTCAACGGCGCGGCGGCAGGCGTAGGCTGCTCGATCGCACTGGCCGGTGACTTCACCATTGCGGGCAAGAGCGCCTATTTCCTGCAGGCTTTCGTCAACATCGGGCTGGTTCCCGATGGCGGGGCAAGCTGGATCCTGCCGCGCCTGATCGGCAAGGCGCGCGCGTCCCAGATGATGATGCTGGGCGAGCGGATCAGTGCCGAAAAGGCCGAGGACTGGGGCCTGATCTACAAGGCGGTCGACGACGAGGTCTTGCAGGATGAGGCGCTGGCACTGGCCGAGCGGCTTGCCAACGGGCCGACGGTGGCGCTTGGCACGATGCGCCAGAATCTGGCCAAGGCGCTCGACAGCGATCTGCCGACCGCCCTGCTGACCGAAGCCGAAGGCCAGTGGAAGGCCGGTGACAGCGCCGATGCCGCCGAAGGCATCCTTGCCTTCCTTGAAAAGCGCAAGACGCAGTTCACCGGCAAGTAAGACGCTTGCCGATGCGGGCGGGATCGTGGATTCAGGGGCCATGCACCTTGACCATGATCCCGCCGCTCCTGCGGGCGAGCCCATCGCTTTCGACGATTTCCTGAAGGTCGATATCCGCATCGGCACGGTGATTGCCGCCGAGCCATACCCACAGGCGCGCAAGCCCAGCCTGTTGCTGCGCATCGACTTCGGCCCGGGCATCGGCGTGCGCAAGACCAGCGCGCAAGTGGCCGCGAACTACACGCCCGAAGCGCTGATCGGCCGTCAGGTCGCCGCCGTGGTCAATTTCCCTCCGCGCCAGATCGGCAAGGTCATGTCCGAAGTGCTGACGCTGGGCTTCGCCGACGAGGAAGGGCGCGTCGTGCTGTTTGCGCCCGACCAGCCGGTGCCCAACGGATCAAGGCTGTTCTGATGGCCGGCAACCACGTCCCCACGGTCTGGACCGTCGGCTACGAACAAACGACGATGGACGCTTTCCTTGCCGTCTTGTTGGCGGCGCAGGTGGAGGTGGTTGCCGACGTTCGCGCGCTGCCGCTGTCGCGTCGCCCCGGCTTTTCCAAGACGGCGCTGGCAGCCAATTTGCGTCAGGCGGGGATCGACTACGTCCATTTCCGCGCGCTTGGCACACCGGCCGATGGTCGCGCCGCCGCGCGCCGCCACGATCATGTTGCGCTCGAACGGATCTATGCCGTCCAACTGGACTTGCCCGAAGCGATCATCGCCGCAGGCCGGTTGCGCGAACTGGCCGGGACGCGCCGCACCGCGCTACTTTGCTATGAACGGCAGGCTTGTGAATGCCATCGCACCTTGCTGCGCCAGTCGGCACTGACCGACTTCGAAGCCATTGATCTGGTGCCCGGCGATCTCGTGCCCGACTGAGCGGTTAGCTCAACTGCGCGCCAGCTCCTCGTCAAGGAACGCGGCGATGTCGGTAAGGTTCACGTCCTTGGCCAGGAACGTCTGCCCGATGCCGCGCAGCAGCAGGAAAGGCAGGGTGCCCGCGTCCATCTTCTTGTCGTGGAGCATGTGGTCGGCGAGCTTGCGCCCGTCGCAATCCAGGCCCAGCGCAGCCAGCGATGCGGGCAGGCCGACCGATCCGATGTGCGCGGCGATGCGCTCGGCATCCTGCCCGTGCATCAACCCCTGACGTACCGAGAACCGCGCGGCCAGCACCATACCAAGCGCCACGCCTTCGCCATGCAGCAAGCGGTCGGAGTAGCCGGTTTCTGCCTCAAGCGCGTGGCCGAAGGTGTGGCCGAGGTTGAGCAGCGCGCGCACGCCCGCCGTCTCCTTCTCGTCCGCCGCCACGATCCGCGCTTTTGCCGCAACCGAGCGCGCAATGGCGATTTCGCGTGCCGTGGCGTCACCGGCCAGCACTTTCGCGCCGTTTTCTTCGCACCATGCAAAGAACGGTGCATCATCGATCAGCCCGTACTTGATGACTTCGGCATAGCCTGCGCGCGTGTCGCGCAAGGGCAGCGTATCGAGCGCCAGCGGATCGGCCAGTACCAGCGAGGGCTGATGGAACGCGCCGACCAGATTCTTGCCGAGCGGTGTGTTGATCGCGGTCTTGCCGCCGACGCTCGAATCGACCTGCGCCAACAGTGTGGTCGGTAACTGGATGAAGCCGCAGCCGCGCTTGACCATAGAGGCGGCAAAGCCGGTCAGGTCGCCGATCACGCCGCCGCCCAGCGCGACCACGTTGTCGCGGCGTTCAACTTCCTGCGCCAGCAGGAAATCGACCACTTGCGCCAGATACGCCCACGATTTGGTCGCCTCACCCGCCGGCAGCACCAGCCAGTGCGATGTGATGCCCTCTGCCGCGAACGAATCCGTGACCGTATCGCGCCACGCCGCGGCAACGTTGCTGTCGGTGACGACGGCTACGTGGTTCTTGCGGATGAACGGTCTGCAGTGATGGCCTGCATTGCGCAGTACGCCTGTCTCGATCCGCACATCGTAAGGAGCGCCAGCGATGGCGACCGGGATCACAGCCATTGGTCGATTGCCCTCAAGATGCGGTGCGCGGTGACGCCGTGCGGCTGATGGCCGCTCATGATGTGGATCGGCGCCTCGGCATAGAATGGCGCCCGTTCGTCGCGCAGCCGGGTCAGAATTTCGCGCGGATTGCCCTGCCGCAGCAGCGGCCGGTTGTCCTTGCGCGATACCCGTTCGAGCAGGGTTTCGACGCTGCCGTCGATCCACACCGCGATTGCTTTTTCCAGCGTCCGCGCGCGGGTGTCGGGATCGACGAAGGCGCCGCCGCCGGTCGCAAGGATCTTGGCGTCCTCCCGGCTGCCGGTGCCAAGCAACCGGCTGATGACCCGCCGCTCGCCATCGCGGAAATAGGCTTCGCCGTAAGTGGCGAAGATTTCCGGGATGGTCATGTGGGCTGCGCGCTCGATCTCCTCGTCGGCATCGACGAAAGGCAGGCCGGTGAGTGTTTCCAGCTTGCGGCCGACGGTGGTCTTGCCCACGCCCATCATGCCGACCAGCACGACCGGGCGATCGATGGCGCGCGCGATGCGGTCGATTTCCGCAGGTGTGAGAGTGTCATGCTCCATTGCCGGGCGGGCTATACTTGCGCTAGGGCCAAGCGCAAGCACCTGTGCATCCCCAAGCAAGCTTCCGAGCGATGCGATGCAAGGGGCCTGACCACGATGCGGATGGAGCGAGCCGGGTGAACGTCTGGTGAAAAAGGGTTTCTGGCTGGTTGCTGTCGCGCTTTTGCTGGCGTCTGCGACCGTGTTACTGGTGGTGGCATGGATGATGGGTGGCCCCCGGCCAACGACATGGATCGAGCAACCGGTAGCGCAAGGCGCATCACCGGCTGGAAACGGCCAATGACGTCGCGGCGCGTGAAACTGCTGATGTGCGCCGGACTGGTCGTTGCCGGGCTGTCGGGAGCGGTGGCTGCACAGGAATCGCTTCTGCCACCCGGTTTTGACGACAAGCCCGCAGCGCCGCAACGTGCGCCGCGCGCGCCAGCGACGGCCAAGACACCCTCTGCAACCGCCAAGCCCGCCGCCCGGCCGGGTGCTCAATCTGCCGCCAAGCCGACCGGACCTGTTGCTGCGGCCAAACCGGGCGGTACGGCAACACCTGTTGCCCGCCCGGCTCAGCCAGTTGCACGCGGGCCCGCTCCACTTGTCGCCCAAGTGCCCGAGGACGCCGGAGTCAGTGCCGGCACGACCGGTCGCGATGCACCTGCGCAGATAGCAGCAGCGCCGGTGGACAATCTCGACGATATCGATCCGGCGTTGATCGACCAGTTGATCCGCTCGGCCACGCCGAAGGTCGACATTCCGCCGCAGGCGCAGCGCAGTTTGGCCCAGGTCGGCTTTCTGGCGGAGGCCGATGGCGGTCTGCCCGCTACATCGACGCACTACCTTAATGGCGCCTATGTCGGTCCGATCCTTGACCATTTGCAAGGACGGCTGGTGTCGCGCTGGGGGCACATCCTGTTGCGCCGCACATTGGCGAGCAGGCTGGATACGCCGGTCGGCATGAACGGCGCCGATTGGGCGGCAGCGCGCGCGCAAGTGCTGTTGCGCATGGGGGAGGCCGATGCTGCGCGGCAACTGGTTCAGGCCGTCGACAACGGGTTCTATACCCGCAATCTTGAAGACGCTGCCTTGGCAGCGATGCTGGCCACTGCCGATCCGGTGGGGATCTGCCCGGTAACCGCGCTGACGGCTGCTGCGCATCCCGGCTGGGACTGGGATCTGTCGCGCGCGATCTGCCTTGCTTTCACCGGGGGCGAAGGGGCCCCGGCGATGGCGCGGCTCGATCAGGCGATGCGCAAGGGCACCGGCGATCGCATCGACATCCTGTTGGCGCAGAAATTTGCCGGAGCGGCCGCGCATTCGCGCCGGGCAGTGACGATCGAATGGAAGGGCGTCGATGCGCTGACCGCGTGGCGCACCGGCCTTGCCTTTGCCACCGGGATCGAGCCGCCCGAATCGCTGCGCGCCTCATCGGGTGCGGGCTATGCCTTGCTGGCGACGCGCGCGCCGATGTTGAGCCTCGCCGCGCGCGCGCGCGCCGCCGATATCGCTGCCGGACGGGGCGTGCTGTCGAGCGCGGCAATGATCGATCTTTACGCACAGATTGCCGCGCTGGAAGAGCCCGACGCCGTATGGGGGCCGCTCGCCGGCAAACTGCGCACGGCTTATACTGCCCCCGAGGCGGGCGATCGGCTGAGCGCGATCAAGGATCTGTGGGGCGATGCGAGCGATCCCGACCGGGCCTTTTCGCGCCTTGTGCTCACCGCCTACGCCGCTGCCCGGATGGTCCCCGAACAGGGGCTGTCGGGCGATGCCGAAGGGCTGATCGCCTCGATGCTGACCGCAGGGCTGGATCGTAACGCTGCGCGCTGGGCACCATACCTGTCGGTCGGCAGCGAGGCTTGGGGGCTGATCATGCTCGCCTCTCCGGGCAAGCTCTCGGCAATCTCCACCGCCAACCTCGATTCGTTCGTTTCGGGTGATGACAGCAGCAATCAATTGCGCGCGCGCTTCCTTGTCGCGGGGCTGGCCGGACTTGGCCGGATCGACGCCAACACCGCGCGCGAGGTCGCTGCCAAGCTGAAACTCGATCTGGCCCGCGAAACCCGCTGGACCCGCGCAATCGATGCCGCGGCGGAATCGGACAATCCGGCGCTGGTCGCTTTGCTCGCAGCGTTCGGTATGCAGGGCGATCGGTGGGACCACATGACCGGGCTGCACTTGTATCACATCGTTTCGGCCTTGCGCCGGGTCGGGCTTGACGGGGAAGCACGGATGATCGCGGCAGAGGCGGTGTCGCGGGTCTGATGAGCACCGGATCGGATGATCCTGTCCGTGCTTTTCTGGCCATGCTGTCCGCCGAACGCGGTGCATCGGCCAATACCTTGGCCGCCTATGGTCGCGATCTGAAAGGGGCCACAGCGGTCATCGGTGATCTCGCCGGGGCCGACCGGGCGGCTTTGCAGAAACTCGGGCAAGCATGGGGTGATCTGGCCCCGGCCAGTCTGGCGCGCAAGGCGTCTGCGTTGCGGCAGTTCTACGCATTCCTGCAGGACGAGGGCCTGCGCGAGGATGATCCATCCGGCGCGCTGCCGCGTCCGCGGGCCCGCCGGCCATTGCCGCGCCTGCTCAGCCATGCCGAAATCACCGCGCTGTTCGAACTGGCCGAGGCCGATGCCGCGCATGGCGATCCTGTCGCCGTGCGGTTGCTGGCATTGCTCGAACTGCTCTATGGTTCGGGACTGCGCGCGACCGAGCTTGTGTCATTGCCGCTGGCGGCGGTGCCGCGCGATGCGCCGTTCGTGACGATAACCGGCAAGGGCGGGCAGCAGCGGCTGGTGCCGGTGGGAACGCGAGCGGGCAAAGCGCTGACGCACTGGCTGGACTTGCGCGTGGCCGGTGGGCGCTATGTGTTCCCCAGTCCACGTGGCGGGCACCTTACGCGGGTGCGGCTGTTCCAGTTGTTGCGCGATCTGGCCGCGCGCGCCGGGCTCGATCCCGAGAAGGTCAGCCCGCACGTGTTGCGCCATGCCTTTGCCACCCACTTGCTCGAAGGCGGGGCGGACTTGCGCGTTCTGCAGACCCTGCTTGGCCACGCCGACATCGCCACCACCCAGATCTATACCCATGTCGATGCGTCGCGGCTGGTCACGCTGGTCAATCAACGCCATCCGCTGGGGGTCACGCAGGGACAAGTGCGTATCGGTGGTTGACCGCAGCTCGCCGCCTGCGTAGCGCGCAGTGTCATGATTTCGTATCTCGAATTCGAAAAGCCGGTCGCCGCGCTCGAAGCGCGCATTGCCGAATTGCGCGACACTGCCACAAGCGGTGACCTGGATCTTTCAACGGAGATTCGGCGGCTTGAGGCCAAGTCGGCGGAACTGCTTGCGGCCACTTACAAGGCGTTGACGCCTTGGCAGAAGACGCAAGTCGCCCGTCACCCGGCGCGCCCGCACTTTCAAGACTATGTGGCGCAAGCCTTTGCCGATTTCATGCCGTTGGGCGGTGACCGCCTTTACGGCGAGGATCAGGCCATCGTCGGTGGTTTTGCCCGACTCGGCAACCGCCGCGTGATGCTGATCGGCCATGAAAAGGGCAACGACACGCAAAGCCGCATCCGCCACAACTTCGGCATGGGCAAGCCGGAGGGCTACCGCAAGGCGGTGCGCCTGATGGAACTGGCCAGCCGGTTCGGCCTTCCGGTCGTAACGCTGGTCGACACCTCGGGTGCGTTTCCGGGGGTTGAGGCTGAGGAACGTGGCCAGGCCGAAGCCATCGCCCGCTCGACCGAGGCCTGTCTTGCACTCGGTGTGCCGATGGTTGCCACGATCGTCGGTGAGGGCGGCTCGGGCGGAGCGGTTGCGCTGGCCAGCGCCGAGCGCGTTTTGATGCTCGAACACGCGGTCTATGCGGTTATTTCGCCCGAAGGTTGCGCCTCGATCCTGTGGCGCACTGCGGAGAAGGCACCCGACGCCGCCGAGGCCATGAAAGTGACCGCGCGGGATCTGCTTGCGCTGGGCGTGATCGACCGGATCGTGCCTGAACCCGTCGGCGGGGCCCATCGCGATCCGGCAGCAGCCGCTGCGGCACTGGCCAAGGCGATCGGCGAGGAACTGGACGGGCTGGCCGGGCGCAAGCCTGAAGCGCTGCGCAGCCTGCGTGCGGAACGGTTCCTGCGCATCGGCGGGTGATTCCGCTTCTCAGCCGCGCTTCCCATGAACCTGTGCGATGAATGCATCGCCCGGATGACGGTTGCGTGCATCATCCAGGGATCGTCGCGCACTGGAAGACTTGCTGCGCGCACGAAAAAACGGGCGGGGAAACCCCACCCGTTTTCCGTTTTCGCAAAGCGCGCGGAAGTTCTTAGAACTTGCCGTCCTGCGCGTTGTTCATGTCGTTCGACACCAGCGAGAAGGTGTTCGAGAGCGAGTTGCCGAGCGAAGCCATCGCGGTGATGGCGGCGACGGCGATCAGGGCGGCGATCAGGCCGTATTCGATTGCGGTCGCGCCGTCTTCGTTGGCGAGCAGGTCACGGAAAAGCTTCATCATGGTCTCCTGTATGTGTCCTCGATATTCCCGGCCCGCACCAAACTTTTATCCCCGGAGCGGACGCCACATTGCTAGGCGGCAAAGCCTAAGAGCCCGATTCAAAAGTCTGTCATGCGGCTGAAAGTCGCGCAATTCTGCGGGTTAGCATCCGGATAGAAGCGATATTCGCCCACGCGGTCGAGCTCTCGATGGAGCGTTCCCAGTCTTTGGCGAGG